>JBKPOC010000063.1:0-152228 GCA_046732935.1 Acidobacteriota bacterium
GGGTAATAGTCGAGCAGACGCTGCCAGACGTAATTCCACTCCGGCCTGTCCTCGCGCCCTACGAGCCAGTCACGGCCCCGCTTTAGCAGTTCAGCATCGTCAGGGTAATAGTCGAGCAGACGCTGCCAGACGTAATTCCACTCCGGCCTGTCCTCGCGCCCTACGAGCCAGTCACGGCCCTGCTTTAGCAGTTCAGCATCGTCAGGGTAATAGTCGAGCAGACGCTGCCAGACGTAACTCCACTCCGGCCTGTTCTCGCGCCCTACGAGCCATCCACGGCCCTGCTTCGCCAGCTCATCGTCAGGGTAGTAGCCGAGCAGGTGCCGCCAGACAAAGGACCACTCCGGCTTGTCCTCGCGCCCTACAAGCCATCCACGGCCCTGCCTTAGCAGCTCATCGTCGTCAGGGTAATAGTCGAGCAGACGCCGCCAGACAAAGGACCACGCTGGCCTGTCCTCGCGCCTTACGAGCCACCCACGGCCCTGCTTTAGCAGCTCATCGTCGGCGTTATATTCGAGCAGACGCCGCCAGACATAATTCCACTCCGGCCTGTCCTCGCGTCCTACGAGCCATGTTCTAGCTAGAGCGACGTACCTATCCGTATCCTCACGTGAGAGGCTCTTCTCGATCAGATCTAGAACCTCGATGAATAAGTATGTCCATCCGACAGCATTAATCTTCTCACTAAGTCCTTCGATGACGGGTTCTATTCCTAGTTGTGAGATCCGATTAACTATCTCATTGGCGCCTAAATGCCTGACGTAGGGAATCGTGGAATTACACAGCCTCTGCGTCAAAATAGAAAGGAATTCGCGAGGAGTTGGGCCTAGCGATTCAACATCAGCCCACAGGTATTTGTCAGCTGTTGTTACCGGATTGTTTGACAAAGCGGTGATCGCATTCTGCAACAACCAGTGGTCACGTATTCCGGCTTTATATACCTTCTCAAAGACATAGCCCCAGCTCTTGTTGTCCGTGTGTCCTTCCATCCACTTCCTTGCAAGCTCTATTAAGCCTTTATCGTCTGGCTTATACCTCCACAGTTTTTGCCAGACATAGCTCCATGGACCTAGTTCTATATTGGCCTCCAGCCAACTCGTTGTCTCTCCTATCAATTCATCACGCTCTTCTTGTGAGCTATAGTCCCAGAGAAGTTGCCATAACAGTCCCCATCCTTCCGCGTTTACGTCAGGTGAGGTTATCCACCGGCGTAATAGACTTGGAGGGATGATCTTCTCGAACAATAAGTCAGTTTTTGATAAGGCGTCTCTATATTTGAAAAGATAGCCGATATTTAGTTTAGGAGGATTGTTTTGCTTGAGGATATCTCCGATCTTCTTATTAGTCTCTCTTACTAAATCATCCGGAATGCGTTGTTGCTTCTCATTGTCGAGTAAGTGAAGAAAAGCAAGAGCGCGATCGTTATCATCGAAAGTCACACTAAAGTATTGGGCCAGATGAATAGCACGTGTGTCGACTTTGCCTTGTGGCGTAAGGATGTCGTAAATCTTCCGAGCAAGCGCAGGGTGGAACCACTGGACGTGCGCTTCTTTATCGGGTGGGTCTATAAGCTGCACTAGCCCTTCATTCACCAGTTGACTCACCGCATCACGCTTGCCCTGAAACAGAGACATTGGCACTGCTATGCCAAGTCGGTTCACGGCTAAGCAAATAAGGAATTCTTCGGTTAATCCCAGTTGGCTCAGTCTCTGCCAAAACCTGGCAGAGAACTCACCTATATCGGCGTCACCTCTGCGCCTGCGCTCGAGAAGAAAAGCAGCAACCACGAAGTTAGTCTCCGTAATCGGCTTAATTTCTTCCTGAAGTGTCCGTATGCGGTACCATTCGCCATAACTCTCTCTCTCTGACTTCGAGAGCGTTGAGACGTTTACCGGTATCACGCTCATGACCCCCTGTCTTTGAGCGTACTGTTCGAAGGCTTCTCGGTAATCGTCTGGACCGCAAGTAAGTATTGTGGCGTAGGGCGCCTCAAATGCCACGCGGCTTACGTTAGACCAAAGAGTAACGTCCCGGTAATCCGGCGCGTAGATGTCATCAATGGCAATAAGCGAAGGGACATTTTGGCTGCCCCAATACATCAGGGACTGCGGCAGTTGATCGGAAAAATGATGCAGGTAGTTCACCGGCATCTCACGCTCTCTAACGAACCTTCGCAACGTTTGCAGCAGCAGAGCACTCTTTCCTACTCCCGAACCTCCACTAATCCATATGATCGGTAGCTTTCTAACAGCCATCACGCCCGGATTGTATGAAGACGTGGAGTCGAGCTGTTCCAAGACTTTACTCACTAACTCCTGCCTTTCCATAAAGCAGCCATCATTCAAGTCCGCAATAGAGGGGCGCTGTCCTACAAGAATATTTGACTGGTCTCCTGAGGTATCTTGAAATAGGGAAGGACTTAGAAGTTCGCCTGGAGGAGGACTATCGATTTGTTCATCTTGCCACCGCTCCAACAACCTCTCACATATTCTTTCGGAAGTTTCATTAGCAGCAAGAGACTGCAATATCGATCCGCGGGAGACTGCCACGAAATCAAATGGCCTGGAAACTTTATTCCATAATTTGATGGCCAGTTCGAGTGAAGGATCCCCCTGTATTGCATATGGGAGAAGTCGAGAACGAATGCTGGCCCACCTAATACCCTCTTCGGGATTCAGCCCAAGTTCGTCCGCTGATAGGTCTTGGCGAACAGTTCCTTTGGTCGCTTTACATGCTATTCGATAGCGTACCTTTGCGCGAATACCTTTATGCATGTCCTCTAGGAAGCTATCAACACTTAAGAATTCACGTATAGAGTCTTTGATCTTTTCCTGCGTTAACGTGGCTTTGACCTGAGTTAAATAGACAATGCCGTTCCGGCATTCTGACAGATCGCTAAGCCCTTCAAATGCCATGAGCGCGCTCTTATTGTTTGTCAACACCTTGTCGAAGAAGCTATTAAGAGAAAGGCTAATCTGGTAGTCGAATCCCATGAGAGCGCGACGTCCTCCGCGAGGCCGTTGCCCTGCGGGCTTATAGTTAAGCCAGTCATCTTCAAGTTGCTGTAAGGAGACTGCCATGAAGTTTTTTGGTACCGCTTGGGCGATCGAAACACGGCTGGAGACCGTTGTATTGACGGTCCAATAAGCACGAGCGGCGCCAAGCTGCCGTCTATAATCTGTCTATCATTTCATCACTTTTGATGTACTCTAATATCATCTGAAGTTCAATATACTTCACCGTTCCTTAGGTCGAAGATCGTCGGAAATGGTACCAGCGACGTGGACCGTGCTGGTTCCGCTACCCGCGTTGCAGCCTCTTCTTGGCTCTCTTATGGGCGTTGGACTCCGAGACGTTTGCTTTACACATTGCAGTCCCTTAGCGAGGTGTGAGAAAACGATGCCTTTATACTGGAACAGCTGTAGATTTGTCACGAGCTCATTACAAGGTCTAAAGACGACAGAAGGTGCTATGTGCGGGCATTCTTACGCTTCTTCAGATTACGCGGACTACACAGACAAATCAGCGTAGTTGGTAGATGCCATTCGACGTTGTGAATATCCAGTGGGATGGAATGCACTAGAGCAATGGGGTGTAGACGCCGCTCGCATCGAGCCGCTCGCCGGCGGTGTCGCCAACGATGTGTGGAGCGTACGCGTCTACGGGCGCGTGGCGGTTGGTCGTCTCGGCGCCAGGAGCGACGCTGATCTTGCGTGGGAGACCGAACTCCTCCAACACCTGGACCACGAAGGTCTGACCGTGCCGGTGCCGATTCCGACGACGGCCGGCCGGCTGTTCGCGGACGGTCTGGTGGTGATGACCTACGTCGTGGGCCAACCGCCTGAAACGGAGGCTGACTGGCGTCGGGTGGCGGACACGCTTCACGAGCTACATCAGTTCACGCAGGGCTGGCCGCAGCGTCCCGGATGGCGATCGTCAATCGACCTCCTGCACGCCGAGAGCGGAACGAAGATCGACCTCGCGGCGATGCCGCGTGAGGGCGTTGCTCGATGCCGAGCAGCTTGGGCGCGGCTCGCCGGACGTCAGACATGCGTCGTCCACGGCAATCCCAACAACCCTGGCAACATCCGCATGACCGCGAATCGCGTCGCGCTAATCGACTGGGATGAGGCGCACGTCGACGTCCCAGACCTTGACCTGGTGCTGCCCCACAACGCCGCCGGTCTCGACGAGGCCGAGCACGACGTCGCCGCGCAAGCGTCAGCAGCATGGGAAGCCGCCGTCTGCTGGGACGACGAGTACGCAGTCAAGCGCCTCGCGGAAGTTCGAGCCATATAGCGCTGAAACATACAGTCATGGAGGCGAACGTCATTGTGTGAGTCGTGACGCTTGTCGTTATTTATTCGGGTTGAGTTACTTCGAGTCTGATGACGATTGGTCCAATTCTTCAGCTCTGCCTTGCGGGAAAAAACGACCAAGCCGCCAAAAGTAGTGACAGCGTTTTCCCTCCTGAAGTTTGTTCAGTCTTTCAACCTCTGCAACAGCTTCCTCCAGAGTTGGCAGTATCTCCTTGATCGTGATGAGTTCGTCGCCTGACGCACTCTCGAATTCATCAACCCGAATCACAACATAAAGATCGATCTTGCCGCTCATCGTGTTTCCTGCTGAACCGAACCTTTGTCGTTGCCTAATGCTCGACGAAGGGCAGCGGTAACGCGGTCTTTTGTCACTGACGATGGCACGTCTTGCTGTTCCCACCATTCAAGAGTACCAGGATGAATTTTAGCTCCGCCGCTTATCAAGGCTTCAATAATCTCGGCATGAGTACTTTCGTGTTCGTGAATTGCGCTCCAAAGAGCCTGGCCTAACACCGTGCCGCCGTACCTGTTAACGATTTCCATGGGAACTTTTCGATCAATCATCAGTTTGACGATTTCGAGTTGACCACACGAGGCGGCGTAGTGAAAGCCATTCATCCCCGACCGCATACCCGCAACCGGATCGACCCCATTATCGAGTAAATGTGCGACAACTTTGGATCGACCCAGAAACGAAGCACAGGTAACTGTCTCAGCAAGAGCTTCGGGTTCATTTTCAAAATAGCGACGGTTGAACCAGTCGATTATCTGCTTGTCGAACCCGTCGCCACCACCCAACGCTTTCTGAACCCGAAAGTAGGCGCCCTCGGTGATAGCTTTAACAGCCTGTTTCCATAACTCGTCCATACCAATTAGTCGAATGCTTGAACTTCACTTGATAGCGTTAGAACTATGACGCACTGCTTTCACCGATTATCTCGCTTTGGTGTTTCTTTCGCGTTGAGTCTCGTCTGAAGCCAATCACCCAGAACCGTCATTACTTCGTCAGGAATGGTGGTTGTTTTGAGCTTCGTATACTCGCTGAAGGCTCCGGTCTTGGCCGGTAGAAACAGGTGGTTGAGAGTCGGAAAGATCCGCTTAGTCACGTCTTTGTTGCCAGCGCTGCGTGCTGATTCTTCGAGCATCGTGGCTTGTTCAGCGCTGACCTGCCGATCAAGCGCGCCCTGCAAGATCAGGACTGGTTGCCGGACCTTTCGCATCGTCGGCAGCGGATCATATGTCCAGAATTCCTTAAGCCAGGGCAACCGCACCTGCGCTGGATACTTTGAAAGATCGCCTCCGGTCTGCACTGCGTGAATGACTTCCTGCTCCTCAGCAAGTTTCTGCTTCTTCTGTTCATCCGTCACGGACGTATCCTGATCAAGCACGGCCCGCAACTGCTCCATGCTGATCAGATCGCCACTCTTGCCTGCGCCGGCCATAAGCACGATGGCCGCAATACGTGGATCGCTGGCCGCCAGCATCGGCGCGATAGTCCCGCCTTCACTGTGACCTACGAGCGCAATGCGATTTCCGTCTATCTCAGAACGCGAACGCAAGTAAGCGACTTCCGCGCGCACGTCGTCAGCGAAGTCGGACGTGGTAGCGGCCGTCAGAGTTTCGCGCCCTGTCGAGCCGCCCACGCCGCGATCGTCAACGCGCAACACGGCGATCCCTCGACCGGCGAGCAGTTCGGCAATCTGACGCATCGGTTTGTCCTTTTCCAGCCCGGGAAGCGGGACAGGCTCGTCACGCGTCTGTTGTCCAGAGCCAGTGATTGTGATGACTGCAGGAAGCGGACGCGTGCGACTCTTCGGAAGCAAGAGCGTTCCGGCGAGTGTATAGGTTTTGACCTGAACGGTTATTTGCTCGGCAGTGAACGGCGCGTTTGGCAGTGCACTGTAATCACTCGGTTCCTTAACTTGCGCGAGTGCTGTAAGAGTCAACGTCAAAATTACGACCACAAGCATAAGCATTCTCATAATGTCACCATCCCTGCCAAGGAGAGACTCGTTTCACAATTCGTTACGGCCTTCCAGACGCTTGTAGTACGCGAGCGAATAGACGACCGATGCCAAAGCGGACGAGATAAGAACCACTAATGCAAACACTGGGCTTGGTGTAAGAATCAGTGAAACCAGACCCACTAGTCCGGCAATGACGCACACCCTGGCAGCGAATCGATGAGTCGCGTGCCACACTTTCTCGTTCGCCATAGTCCACGGCGTGCGCACACCGATATAAAAGTTTCGCCTCACTTTGCCGAGGACATTTCCGATCAAAACCAAAAAGAGAAATAGCGCGCCGAAAAGAGAACGGCTCATGTCGAGTGGCTTAGACAAGGCTGCCCAGACCATCAGCGCGTGGAGGTATCCTATCAACGCAACTATCAGGAGCATGATGTACAGGTATGTCGATCGGAAGTCGTTGACTTGAAACCGCCGGGGAGAAAGCCACGGCAAAGCAGCAAATAGCAGCACAACCACTAACATCATGCCGGGCATAAGGAACAAATTTTCTCGGCTGCCATAGCGATCGACTCGTCCAGAAAAATTCCAGTGCACCGGAATCTGGCTGGGCAGACGTGGATAGATCAAGAAAGTCAAGAGCCAGGCAGCCGCTATCACGGCGGCGGCGATGAAGAAGTATTTGCGCATCATTTGCGTTTACCTCGCTTCTTTGCGGAACGCTCGACCAGGTCCATTACCCACGAAATTGCATCCTGAGCCACGGTTGTGTTGAGGCTATACCAAATTTGCTGTCCGTTGCGCCGGCTGCTAATCAGATCGGCTTCCTTGAGCACCGCGAAGTGGTGTGACATAGAGGGCTTCGACATGTCGAAGCGCTCAGCCAGGTCACCGGCAGTTTTCTCGCCCCCGCTCAGCAGCCGGAGGATTTCGCGTCGCGTGGGATCGGACAGAGCTTTGAAAACTGCGTTCATTGGATTCTATATACGCCAGTTCTATTACTATTGTTCAGTACTTATCTAATTAGACACAAGGCTAATTAATTATTCGAGCCCATTGAACCTGCTGGAATTCCGCGGTATGTCAGTCCGAAGAGTGTCCCAACCTCGGTTCGGATCGGAATCTGCAACTGTTATTTTTTCGACAAACTGCGACTGGAAGGAGCATCCGTATGCGCGCTCACGTCCGCTATCCCTTAACTCTTACCTGGCTGTGCTGCCTGATTAGCTCCTTCGCGGCTGTTACCATGGCCCAGACGACCGTGAATGCGAGTCCTGACCCCTGGGACGCGGTGCAATCAATGCCTTCTCGAACCGAACTGGAAGTCCAACTCGATGACGGCATACAGTTAAGAGGAAAATTACTCGTTGCCACTGCCGGGATGATTAGACTCTCTCGCACTGATGAGATTGCAGAGGTGCAACGCAATCGCGTGCTCAAGGTTTATCAACTCTCTCCGAAATCAGATGAGTTTCGCAGAATGCTGCGCGGCGCAGGCACGATAACGGGCGTCGCTGCGGGACTTGAGATCGCGAAGGATAAACCGGCTGGTTACTTTCTGGTTCCGGCTTTGGGCGGCACGCTCGGCGCCTTTGGAGGCTATGCGGTCGGTAATCGCATGAGGACACGGCTATTAATTTATGACGTTAAGCCACGACAGGTGACGGAGAGTCCGAGTTCTAAATCTGCCAATCCGCAACCACTCACCCGACCGAGAATTATTACTCAATCACTTCACACTCATTGAATAGGCCATAACAATCTTAGCGACAACGTTTTTCTCTGATTGACTTCTTTCAACATTCCATCGAAAATGTCGCCAGTCAGCCCAGGCATCAACTTCTGACTCAATCTCAAGCGTCCAGTTTTTTAGAGACCTTCCCAAGTGTAGTTTAGACAGGTTGTTAAAAAACCATGATTTCACGTATTCCCCCGCCTCCGAGCACCCGTCGGGTTGTGCTCCTGCTCGCAATTGTCTGCCTGCTTGCAACTTTTACAGGCGTAATCCTGGTTGGCGCGCACAACGACGACAAGGCGCCGCCGCCCGCAACGAATGGGCTGACTGACTCACAGCCGAACGCATCAGCCCAAACCAGAATTGCCGAACAGTTTGGCAAGTTGCCGCTCAGCTTTGAGATCAATAAAGGCCAGATCGATGAATCAGTGAAGTTTCTGTCTCACGGACCTGGTTACGATCTGTTTCTGACGGCTACCGAAGCTATTCTCAGAGTACAAAAACCGACCGACCGAGCGGCAGACAAGTCGAACGAGGTACGCGAAGGCACAGTCTTGCGCTTGCGGATGCTCGGCGCGAACACCACGCCAAAAGCGGAAGGCCAGGACGAACTACCCGGCAAGATCCATTACTTCATCGGCAATGATCCGGCGAAATGGCGTCGCAACGTTCCCACTTATCGAAGAGCGTACTTCAAAGATGTCTATTCGGGAATCGACGTCGTCTACTACGGCAAACAGCACGAGCTCGAATACGACTTCGTCGTCGCCGCCGGCGCGAACCCAAAACTCATCAGGTTCACTGTCGAAGGCGCGGAGCAAGTCCGTCTCGATAAGGACGGACGATTACAGCTCAACTTCAAACACGGCGGAGTCTCTCTAAACAAACCCGTAATCTACCAGCTAGCCGAGAATGGCAGCCGCAGCGAAGTAAAAGGTTCGTATGTCGTCAAGGGAAATGAAATCAGGTTCAAAATCGATCGGTTCGACGCCGGCAAACCGCTGATCATCGATCCGGTGCTTTCATACTCAACCCTGCTCGGCTCGGGCAACAACGATCAGGGCAATGGCGTCGCAGTAGATTCGCAGGGCAATGCATACGTCACCGGCACGACCGATGGCCTGAATTTCCCAACCACGGCTGGAGCTTTCAAGGCAACATCTACTCGCGGTGGCGCATTCGTTACGAAGCTGGATCCGACTGGCAGCACACTGGTCTACTCAACCTATATCAGCGGCGAAGGCAACACGATCGGAACCAGCATCGCGCTCGATTCCGCCGGAAATGCTCACATCACCGGAAACACCACGGCGCGCGACTTTCCGACAGTCAATGGCTTAAAGACAACGAGTAACTTCTTCAAGACTACCGACGCCGCCGCAAACTGGAACAACCAGAATACCGGGCTGGTTGGTGAGGCGAACGTCATAGCCGTCGCTCCCAACACTCCAAACACAATCTATGCGGCAACGTCGGACGGGTTCTATCGCAGCACCGATGGTGGCGCGACCTGGACCAAGACACCCGCAACGGGCTTATTCAGTGCTTCCTTTGCCAACGCGTTGGCGGTAAATCCCACGAACTCTTCAATCGTTTACGTAGGGACTTTTAGCGGATTTTTCAAATCAACCGATGGCGGTAATAACTGGAGTAGCGTTAACACGCAATCGCTAAACATCTCATCCATCTTTACTATTGTGTTCGATCCCGTCACTCCTGCAACGATGTATGTCGGCGCGAATAACGGGGTATTCAAGAGCACGGACAGCGGCGCGACCTGGATCGCCCAAAACAACTTCAGCGTTGCCGGCACGCAGAATGTTCACTCACTCGCCATCGATCCGACGACGCCTCTAACGATCTACGCCGCCACAACCAATAACGGTCTCTTTAAGTCGACAAACGGCGGCGGAATCTGGACGGCGATGAACACCGGCATGGGCGGCCTGACTCCGACAAACATAAACGTCGTCGTGATCGATCCTGGCAATCCGGCGACGGTATACACGGGCCATGGTTTCGCAGGCGGCATAAACAAGAGTACGAACGGCGGAGCTTCGTGGGCTCCGCTCACGACCGACGTGCCGCCGCAGAGTACGGTCAGCGCAATGGTGGCGACGTCCTCGGCCGTTTACGCTGCAGTCGGCGGCAACACCGGCATTATCAAATCCACTAACGGCGGAGCTAACTGGACCAGCGCAAATAATGGTTTATGGAGCCCGTTTGTTCGTGCGCTCGCGGTACGTCCCGGTGATTCATCCGTTCTTTACGCCGCAACAGGTACGGCTGCTCTCACGGACGCCTTTGTCACTAAATTGAACTCCACAGGCTCCGGCCTTTTGTTTTCGACACTTCTCGGAGGCAGTAACGAGGAGAGTGGTAACGGCATTGATGTCGACGGCAACGGATTCATCTATGTCGCGGGCCAGACGAACTCGCTGAATTTTCCCGTTGTGAACGCCACACAGTCGGCCCCCGCTACTTCAACCTGCAATGACGCATTCGTGACGAAGTTGAATCCCGCCGTTCCGTCATACGGTTTTTCAACTTATCTCCGTGGCAGCTCGTGCGACATGGCAAATGGCGTCGCCGTCGATGGCTCCGGCAATGTTTATGTAACCGGCTTCACGACCTCCAACGATTTTCTGATCGCAAACGCATTTCAGCCGGCTTTCGCCCCGCAGTCATTCGGCAGCGCGGATGCTTTCGTTACCAAGCTCACCGGCGGTGGCGCACTGACTTATTCCACTTACCTCGGCGGATCCGGTAATGAGACTGCTTATGGCATTAGGGCCGATTCTTCCGGAAACGCCTATGTCACTGGCTCGACTACTTCCAGCGACTTTCCGACGATGAATCCGCTTCAGGGAACGAACGGAGGTGGATTTTCTAATGGAGACGTATTTGTAACTAAGCTCAACAGTCAGGGCTCAGCGCTTGTCTTCTCTACTTACCTCGGTGGCGTAGGATTTGAGACAGGTCGCGGCATTGCTATCGACCTGGCGAACAACGTCTACATCGCCGGTTCCAGCGATTCTCCGGATTTCCCACTCGTTGCTGGCGCACTGCGCACCAAGAGCCCGCTGTATAAAAGCACTGACTCGGCAGCGAGTTGGAGCAACGACAATTACGGCATCGGAGGCGCTTCGTCCACCAGCTTCGGCGGGAGTCAGGTTACGGCCCTCGTAGTCAACCCGTCGGAGCCTTCCACAATTTATGCCGGATCAGGCGTCGGAGTTTTCAAGAGCACGAATGGCGGCAGAACGTGGTCGCCAATGAACAACGGCCTTGCGAATCGCAACGTGACCGCGTTGGTTATCAACCCGTCCGCGCCCTCTACACTCTACGTGACAGTCAGTAATTTCAACGGCGGCGCGGGCGTCTACAAGAGCACCGACGGCGGCAGTACATGGAACCTTCGCAATAACGGAATAATCAATACAGACCTGATTAGTCTGGCGATCGATCCGGTTACACCTAACACGCTGTATCTGGGCGTGAATTCTTGCTGTGTGCCCCACATCTTCAAGACGACGGATGGAGCAGATAGTTGGGCGCCCCTTGCTAATGGGCCAAATGTCGTTCCGTCGTCACTCGTTATAGATCCGCTGAACCATTCGACGATCTATGTAGCCAACGCAACGACCACGGGCGGCTTTCACAAGAGTACTGACGCAGGCGCAACGTGGCAGGATCTCGGACTGACAGGTTCAACCGGACGCTTCATTGCCGTCAGTCCGCTGACAGCGGGATTAGTGTACGCCAGCAACGACCAGGGTTTGTTTAGAAGCGTGGATGGCGGCGCGCACTGGACCCAGATACCTTCTCTCATAGGAAAGGTCGTGTTTGATCCGGTCAGCGCATCGACCGCCTACTTATTAACGAATCCGTTTGTCTTTAATCCGCAGGGCCTGCTCAAGACCACTGACAACGGGCAAACGTGGACGCCGGTCAACAAAGGCCTCAACAAGCCGCAGGCCGTCGTGCTGGCGATCGATCCGAATAAACCTTCAACGTTGTACCTCGCGTCAGCCGCACAGACTGGTTTCGATGCGTTTGTCACCAAAATCAACGTGTCAGGCAGTGCGCTGCTTTACTCAACGTTTCTCGGTGGAGCGCCGAGTCCTCAGAGCTTCTCCAGCACCAACGGGCAGGCTTTTGCCATCGCTGTCGACGCCTCGGGGAACGCTTACGTGACGGGCGTGACGGAGTCTCTGGGATTCACCGTCACTCCAAATGCCTTTCAGCCTTTCAATCGGGGTTTCAATGATGCCTTCGTCGCGAAGCTCGGAGTTTCGTACATCATCAGCGGCCGCGTTTTGAATAATGGCCTTCCCGGCTCTCCTCTCGGCGGGGCGGAAGTGGTCTTGAACGACGGTACATCGCTGACGAGTGTGTTTACCGAAAGCGACGGCTCTTACCAGTTCTCGAGATTGCGTGAAGGAGGGAACTACACGATAAGCGCGAGCATTCCTCACTTCACCCTTACGCCGGTGAGCCAGACTTTCAACAATCTCAACAGCGATCAGGTTTTGGATTTCAACGCCCTGACCAGTGATTCGAACTTCTACTTCATCGGCGGTCAGATCACGGAGAATGGCGCGCCGGTAGCCGGCGTCACTGTGACACTCAGCGGATCGCAGTCCGGGCTGAGAACAACGGACAGCAACGGCAACTATTCATTTCAGCTCATCGCCGGCGGCAATTACACCGTAACTCCATCGGCTGTTGGTTTCACCTTCGGTCCAACCAGCCAGACGTTCAACGTCTTGAACGCGAACCAGACCGCAAACTTCGCAGCCACGCGCCAGAGTTTTGTCGTCACAAACGCTAACAATCACGGCGCCGGCTCGTTGCGCGACGCTATCACTAACGCGAATGCGACACCAGGCGCAGACACGATCACCTTCAACATTCCGGGAGCAGGAGTGAAGACGATCAATCTATTGATTCCACTGCCTGACATCACGGAGCGCGTCGTTATCGACGCGACTACTCAACCCGGATACGCCGGCGTACCGCTTATTGAGCTCAATGGATCCGCCATTGGCAGCAATGCGAACGGGTTGCTCATCAAGGCCGGCGGCAGCACAGTGCGCGGGTTAGCGATCGGGAATTTCAATAACAGTAATGCCATCCAGTTGAATGGCTGCGACAATAACCTGATTCAGGCGAATTACCTCGGCATCGCTCCGGACGGAACGACGGCCCGGCCGAACAGTCGCGGAATTCAGCTTACTAACTCTTCAAACAACGTGATCGGAGGCACCACAACCGCCGCACGCAACGTGATCTCAGGAAACTCAACAGGTATTGAGATCTCCGGAAGCGGCAATGTAGTTCAAGGAAACTTTATCGGAACCAATGCAGCCGGAACTGCCGCCGTTGCCAATAGCAGCGGAGTGAGTGTCTTCAGTTCGCAGTTTACGGATAACGTCATCGGCGGCACTGCGGCCGGAGCCGGTAATCTCATTTCAGGAAATCAAATCGCTATCGCGACCAACGGCGACGCGACCACGATTCAAGGTAACCTGATCGGAACTGACGTTAACGGCACGAACAAACTTCCTAATTTTCAGGGCGTCCGGGCCGTGGGCTTGAACATGCTTATCGGCGGCGTCACACCTGGCGCGCGAAACGTCATCTCCGCAAACCTGGGAGAAGCCGTTTTCGTCCGCGGCGCGGGAAGTAAAGTACAGGGCAATTACATCGGGACCGACATCACCGGAACGGTGGCTCTCGGTAATGTTGGCAATGGCGTTAACGCCGGTGAGAATGCACTGATCGGCGGCACTCAGCCTGAAGCGCGAAACATTATCTCCGCAAACGCTAATTTCGGAAACGTCGTCCTCGGTTTCAACGGCTCGGGCTCGGCCGCCACGGTGCAGGGTAATTACATCGGCACTGACGTTACCGGCACTCGCGCTCTCGGCGGATCAGCCGCGGGAATCAACATCTTCACTAACAACCACGTTATCGGCGGCCTTGTCGCCGGCGCGCGAAATGTGATTTCGGGAAACACGATCGGCATTCAACTCGGCGGTTCCTTCACAGGTACTTCCGGAAATGTGATTCAGGGAAACTATATCGGACTGAACGCAACCGGAACCGCACCGCTGCCCAATACTAACCAGGGTATTTCCATCAATGACGCCGTAGGCAACACGATCGGCGGCACGCAGAGTGAGGCAGGGAACAAGATCGCTTTTAACGGTGGTCCGGGACTGACGATCGTCAGCGGCACCGGCAATACGATTCGCGGCAATTCGATTTTCTCGAACAATGGTCTGGGAATCGATCTCGGCTCAAACGGCGTTACTCCGAATGACGGCAACGACGGTGACACTGGTCCAAACTTTCTACAAAACTTCCCGGTTGTAACGGGCGTGACGTCGACCAGCAACAGTACGACGATCCAGGGGACTTTGAAGTCGATACCGAGCACGACTTTCCAGATCGACTTCTATTCGAATGCGACAGTCGATCCGTCAGGGAACGGTGAAGGAGCGGTGTTCTTCGGTACGACGTCAGTAAACACTGACGGCAACGGCGATGCCACTATCAATGCGACGATCCCCGTCGGTTTGGCTGGCGGCCGAGTCATCACGGCAACCGCGACGGATCCGAACGGAAACACATCAGAGTTTTCAGCGGCTGACGCTACGGGTGCGATCGGCAGCGTGCAATTTACCACCAGTGCCATCATCGCCATCGAAGATGTTGGTTCGCTTCCGGTAACAGTCGTACGCACGGGCGGCGCTTCCGGCAGTCTGACCGTTAACTATGCAACTGCCAACGGCACTGCGATCGCTGGTCAGGACTATACCTCCACCTCAGGCACGTTGACTTTCGCTGCCGGTGAAACCAGCAAGACGATCCAGGTTCCGATTGCCAACGACGCAACGACGGAAACTGATGAAACCTTCACGATTGCGTTGAGCAATACGCAGAGTCTTGAATCTTTAGGAGCGCCGAGCAGTTTGCAGGTCACTGTTCAGGACATCACCACGACGTTAGGCATGTTTATAAACAATGTGACAGTCACTGAAGGCAATACAGGCACGACGACAGATGCATTGTTTGTAATCAATCTTACGGCCGCTACTGGACGTGCGGTTAGCGTCGACTTTGCCACCGCGAACTCCACCGCGTTCGGAGGCGCGAAGTGCGGTAATGGCGACGGCGTTGATTACGTAAGCACCTCCGGCACATTTACCTTCCCGGCAGGAACCACGTCGTTTGCGGTGCCCGTCAAGGTTTGCGGAGACACAAGCGCGGAAGCGAATGAGACGTTCCGTCTCCTCCTGTCGAACGTTTCCGGCGCACAACTTCTCGTTAATCCGGGGTTCGCTGGGATCGTCGACGACGACGTCTTCAACATGCTACTCGAGGAGTCTGGTCCGAACGCGAACCAGGCGGCAGCTCTGGAGGCGGTCCTCGGACTCCGAGATCCGTTCAAGCTTTTCATGCCGGATTGGTATACGCCCGGCATTAACGAGAACACGCGAGTGGTGCTGTTTGCTCAGAATTTGCAGTTGAATCCCGGCGAACTGCCGTCAGCGGTGGTCGTGAGGTTAATCGCCAGCAATGGTCAGTTCTTCAACATACAGGCCGAGGACGTGAGGCCGTTGCGCGATTCCGAATTCACGCAAGTGATAATACGGCTGCCGAATACCATACCGCCCGGTACCTGCTCGGTAAGCATTATCGCCCATCAACGCTTGACGAATAGCGGCACGTTACGAATTGCACCATGAAGTTTTGCCGATAACTGGAGCTGAACGCGTCGATTTTAGTAGTAAGTGATTACCCTCAGTTCCGCATGGTACGCTTGAGGCTGTCCACCCTTTTCGGGTTGGGTAAGGTATGTTTTCCTGGTCCAGTTCCCGTGTGAGTCATATTCAGTGTTGACCAACCGTGTCTGTCCGTTCTTAGTCGAGCCATCGGTATTGAAAACTGTCAGCCCGATTTCGTTTTTTCGCTCGTCATAGGCGTAAACGATCTTTCCCTTCAACGTGCCGTCCATGTCGTACGTCGCTGCTTCCTTGGTTCTCTTGTCGTCGTCATACGTGTAAACCACCTTTCCCGGCTCGGGAGAGTGTGTGGGAGAAAGCGTGCCTGGTACGCGGTTAAACTCAATGGTTTCGTTTTCCAGAATTCTGCCTTTACTGTCATAGCGGGAAAGAACCTTATATCGAAGAGTACCTCCCAGATACTGAGTCGTCTCCGTTCTATTTCCGTTTTCATCAAACTTTGAAATATTTTTCCAGCTCAGAGCACCGTCTGCCAGATAACTCGCCTGACTGGTTTGATTGCCTCTTTCGTCAAAGGTCGATACGAGTCTGCCGCCGAGTTGTCCCGTGTGGAGGTACCATTGTTCTTCAGTCAAGTTGCCCCTGGCATCGTATTTATAGACGAAACGTGTGCCAACGGTTCCGTCAGATTCAAATACGGTGTACTCAACTCTGCGACCTTCTTCATTCAACCTGTAAACATGGCGCCGCGGGATAGTTAAGGTTTTGTCGAGCAAGGCAGCGTATTCCTCGTACCCTGTGCTCCGACCGTTCGCATCATAAGTGTGTACGTACCTGGCTGTGACCGCGCCACTCGGATCGTATGAAGTCCTCTCTGAAATGTTTCCCTCACTATTGTAAGTGGTAACGTACCAGGGCCGGCGGGGCTGCTCTACGTCTTGGTTATCCTTCCTCACGAAATCGATGAGATAGGCTTCGACACTCTTCACCGGTCCCACCAACTGGTCGCGATCTTTGTCCGTTTTAGTTTGTGAGACGATCGGAGTTATCCAAAGTAAACACAAGATCAGCAAGGCGCAAAACTTTCTCATTGTTTCAAATCTCCGATATCTGTATCGCAATTTCGGTATGTGAATACATAGAAATTGACACCACTATAATTTGCGATTAAGGTATCGCCTACTCCTGCCCAGGTAACTGTTTAATCCCGAACATTTGACGCGTGGTCACGCCATTCCCCGCTGTTCCTCTCGCGTAGAGGTTTGTCTGATCGCTTAACCCTTACCATCGTCCCTGATGGTCCAGTAAAGGAGTATTCATGATGAAACAGAGTCTCACAAATCGCTTCGTAGCGATAGTGATTGTCGTTTTGCCGCTGCTACTCGTAGCCAGCTCCAGTGCATTTGCGCAGCGGAATTCTCCTCCTCCGAATAATGAAGTGCCCGTGAAAGAAATACTCAACCTGCAAGGCCGGATCATAAGCGAAGCGAAGTCCGCACGTCCCAACGGCGACTTGAAACTGACCGGCTATCGCGTCGAAGAGGTACGCCTGCCGCGCAGCCTCACCGTCGAAGTCCAGGGCCGCGAGACAGTGGTCGATAAAGCATGGCGTGTCACCGTGCAAGGTGGCCCATTTCCAGTCCGCGCGCTGCCGGCCGTCGTCTGGATCGACGATCAAATAGTTGGCAACGGCATCGAGAACGAAACACTGTCACAAGTCACAGCGATCACGTTTGACGGTTCGCTGGTACGTGAAGGCGGCGTGGTTTCGATTTCTTACGGCAACGACAGGGACGCACGCGTCAGGTTCTCGCAGCAACTCCAATTAAAGCGTGAAGGAGAAAACCAATGACACCCACCACTAAAAATTACATTCGCGCGTTTTGTATGACGCTTTTGCTGCTCGTCAGCGCCGGCACTCACATCGCGTTTGCGCAAGACCCGGGAACACCGGGGCCACTGGCCGTAACACGCGAAGAATATAACTTCGGTGATACGGCGTTCCAGCCTACCAACTTCCCCGGAGCAGTAGAGCTGCGCGCGTCTATTCACTATCCGACGAACCTGCCGGGCGGTCCATATCCGGTTATTGTCTTCCTGCACGGTCGTCATGCGACCTGCGCCAAAGGCGGCAGCGCTTTGTTGCAGTGGCCTTGCACCGGGGGAAGTCAGCCGATCCTCAGCTTTCAAGGATACGACTACGTTGCTCAGGTGCTTGCCAGCAATGGTTATGTCGTAGTCTCCGTCAGCGCAAACGGCGTCAATGCCGTAGACAACAATGTTAACGATCTAGGAGCCCTGGCCCGTGCAGAATTGATGCAAAAGCACCTCGACATCCTGAAAGGCTTCAACACGACCGGAGGTGCGCCTTTCGGCACCAAGTTTGTGGGCAAGTTCGACATGACCAAAATCGGCACGATGGGCCACTCGCGAGGCGGCGAGGGCGTGGTGCGTCATTACGTGCTGAACAATAGCTTAGGTGCGCCTTACGGAATCAAAGCAGTATTTCCGCTCGCGCCAACCAACTTTAGTCGCTTCGTTGTAAACAATGCCGCGGTCGACGTGTTGTTGCCTTATTGCGACGGCGACGTCAACGATCTGCAAGGCGTCCATTTTTACGATGACGCTCGTTACAACGTCCCCGGCGATCTTGCGCCTAAGCACTACCTTTTGGTCATGGGCGCGAACCACAATTTTTACAACACTGTCTGGTCGCCTTCGAGTGGTTTGGTGGGCTCGGCAAACGACTGGACATCATTCGTTTCGGGCGGCCGTAACGATCCGCAGTGCGGCACCCGCAGCAGTCGAAGATTGACCGAAATGCAACAACGCGGCACCGGCCTGGCCTACATGAGCGCCTTCTTCCGCGCTTATGTCGGCGGCGAGACCCAGTTCATTCCGATACTCACTGGCGATGCTCCGCCTCCGCCTTCGGCGACCACCACTGACTTGTTCGTCTCGTACCACGCTCCGGACACTTCGGCCTTGCGCCTGGATGTCAACCGGTTACTTAATAACACCAACTTGACGTCCAACAATCTCGGCGGCGCGGTCACACAGGCCGGTCTCACGCCGTATGATTTGTGCGGTGGTGACGCTCCACAACCGGCAACATGTCTTGCCGGTCAACCGGATGCACGACAGCCGCATACGACGCCGAGCGCACGATCGACGAAGCGTGGTCTAAGTCAGCTTCGGACAGGTTGGAACAATATGACGGGCAACTATCGAAACGACGTGCCGTTGGCAGTGAGCAACGTTTCGGGATATCAGGCGTTTCAGTTCCGTGTGAGTGTGAACTTCGCGGACGCGCGCAATATGGCGAACCTGGCGCAGGACTTTCGCGTGAAGCTGACTGACGGAGCAGGTTTGAGCGCTTCAGTGCGGGTGAGCGACGTTTCGGGCGCGCTGTTCTTCCCGCCGGGTAGCACTGGTCCAGTGCCGAGAGTCGTATTGAATACCGTACGCATTCCATTGAGCGCGTTTGGAGGTATAAACCTCACCAACGTCCGCTCGGTCCAATTCACTTTTGACGAGAGACTGCAAGGCGCGGTTTTGATTACGGATCTCGCCTTTGCATCATCGCCGCAGTAAGTTCGAGATTAAGTCTGGCTGCGATTCGTTAAATAGCAGGCGAAGGGCGACACGCATGCCGTCCTTCGCCTTTCTTTATCGTCGCTAAGAATTGTTAGATTAACGAGTACCGGACCTTCAAGTACAAAGTGCATTGCACAGTCGGTTCCAGCCCGGCCGGATTGATCACCACATCGAATGCGCTTCTATCCAGTGGCTCTAAATAGGAAGTGCTGCTCTTGCGCTCGTGCACCACACGCGTTCTCGACTCATCGCTTTGTTCAACTGATCCAGACTCGGCGGCCGTGTAACTCTGATAGAGCTGGTCAGGATAAAAGGTGGCGTACGTCTCCTGAAATACCGCGTTACGCTTGAATTTCAACGACAGCGAGCGAGTGTAGTTTTCTTCTTTCTGCTTGATTACATTGCTCGCTTCTTCCAGGAGGCGGCTGCGGATTTTGGTCAAGTCGGTGATGACGTAATCAACCTTGATCAGATCGAAGATCGACGCTTGCGCGGCCGCGGCAACCAGCTTTTCCAATAGCGACCGATCTTTGTATCTCAAGGCAATAGTCTTCTTGGTTTCAAAGCCGGTGAGCTTTTCGCGGATAGTGCCATCGGCGCTGGCGGCGGCGAAATTGTAGACGCGGTTCTGCGTGATCATGTCAACATAGCTATTGCTGCGACTTACACCCAGCTTTTCAGCCGCGCTGAGAAACTGTTCGATCCGTGCATTTACCTTCTGATTACTCTCCAATGCCGTTGGCGCTTCCTGGGCGACTCCGAAGACGGCGACGAACTCGTCAGGAGTGGCGTTCAAAAGGACGTAAGCCTCGATGAACTGCACCGGCACCAGGTCTTTGTTCTCCGTTCCATAAGTCACGCCCGTGCTTGGACTCCGTCTGTCCGTGCTGCGACCATACACTCCTCGATTGCCGGCCTCTTGCGCTGACGCGTTCGTTGCTCCGAGGGCGAGCACAACCAAAGCGACTCCACTTAACGCAGATAAATGGATTCTGATGTGTTTCATTGTTATCTCCTTCAGTCTGTCAGCTTGTTACCGTGACACAAACCCGGAGCGAGACTATACGCGATTCCGCTGCGGGAAAAGGCCGCCGGAGTTGATCCAGCGGCCTTCAAGTCGTGCCTCCCAACGCCTTTCGCTAGTTTATCTTTAACGTATCGGAAGCTGTGTTCGTATTGCCGGCTCGATCTGTGCCCCGGACTGTAACCGTGTAAACGTGGCTGTTGTCTCCAACGTTCTTCGTCGCCGGCAGAGTCAGCGTAAACGAATAATTCCCGTTTGACTGCAAAGTAATCGGACCACTCGGCTGGGTGATCCCATACTCGTCGACGACGGTGAATGTTGCTCCGTCCGTAATGGAAACACCACTGACCGTATCTGTCGCGTGGCCGGTTACTGTTATCGTCACCGGGTTCGCACTCTTGGTTGCCGAAGATGGCGATACATTACACGTCACGCCTGGTAGCGTTGAATCGATATTGATCACGAGCGAACCCATGGCTTCAGTATTCGTGGCCTTGTCCACACTCCAGAAGTTAACTGTGTGCGAACCATTCCCGGAAACACTAAAGGCTGCTGTGTAAGTCTTCGTCGTGCCCCCGTCCACTTTGTAAAAAGTCGTCTGCACTCCCGACAGATTGTCTGCTGCCGCGAGTGAAACCAGGACGGCGCTGCGATACCAGCCGTTAGTTCCTGCTGTTCCGGAACCCGTGGCTTGCGTCAACGGAGCGCTCATGTCGATATTGACCAAGGCAGTACCTACTCCGGAGACATTTCCTGCTACGTCAACGCTCCAGTAGTCGACTGAGTAACTGCCATCCACGCCAATCGCAAAAGGTGAGTTGTAAACCAGCGGCGCGCCGCCGTTGACTCGATAGTAAATATTTGCCAGTCCTGACAGGTTGTCTGTGCCCGTCATCGTAAACTGCACCGGTCCCTTATAGTAACCGTTACCGCCAACAGGACCAGCAAAGGAGTTCTGCACAGTGGGAATTGTGGAATCTATTCTGATCGTCGCGCTGTTCTGCGCTTCGGTGTGGTTGAGTTTGTCGTTACTCCAGTAGAGCACCGTATGTTGGCCTTCACCGCTGACTGTAAAAGGCGTGCCGTCATAGACCATGGTTGGCCCGCCATCGACTCGATACATGGTGACGTTCACGCCGACCTCGGGATCCGTCGCCGTCAAGCCAACCAACACCGGGCCTCGATACCAGCCATTGGCGCCTGTTCCGGCGGTCGTGATTTGCGTCGTGGGTGTGGCGCTGTCGACGCGAACCGTGAATGACTTTTGCGTTTCAGTATTGCCGGCAAAGTCCACGCTCCAGTAATTGATAACGTGAGCTCCGCCGGTCGAAATGTTGATCGCCGTGGTGTAGGTTTGGGTAGCTCCGCCGTCGACCGTGTAATAGGTATTGGCCATCCCTGAGCCGCCGCTGTCCGTCGCCGTGATGAAAACTTGCGCCGGACTCAGGTACCAAACATCGTACCACCAGGTGCTCGAGGCCTGAGCCTGGCTTGTAGGCGCAACGGAATCAACCTTGACGGGCAGCGAACGCTGCGACTCCGTATTACCGGCGCGATCCACGCTCCAGTAGACGATGGTATGGTTTCCACTACTCGAGATATTGAACGGTGCGGAATAAGTCTGTTGTGATCCACCATCAATCTTATAGAACGTAGTCTCAACTCCTGACGGAGTGTCAGTCGCGGAGAGCGTGACCTGCGCCTCGCTCGTATACCAGCCGCCGCCGCCCTGCGTCCCTGCCAGTGTTGCCTGGGTTACAGGAACCGTCGAATCGATATTGAACGTAATCGTCGTCGGACTGGCAAAGTTGCCCGCCTTGTCGTGGCTCCAGAAACTCACCGTGTGGGTGCCGTTACCCGTGACGGTAATTGGTGAGCCCGTGTAGCCCATCTGGTTGCCGTTATCAATCCTGTAGTCAGTGGCAGAGGTCGCTGGCACACCCGAGACGCTGTCGGACGCGGTCAGCGTGACCTGCACAGCTCCCTTGTAGTAGTCGTTGTTGCCCAGAGGACCAGATAGGGAACTCTCAGTTGTCGGTGCCTCCGTATCGACCTTTAGCTCCGTAGACTTTTGCACTTCAGTGTTGCCGACATTGTCGACGCTCCAGTAGTTGATCTGGTGCACTGCGCTTTCGCCGATCATGAAGGGTCCCGTATAAGTTTGAGTTGGACCTCCATCGACGTTGTAATAAGTTGCCGCGACACCGGAGCGCGCGTCTGATCGCGAGAGCGTGACCTGCACCGGAGTGATTCGCCAATTATCGAAAGCGGTCGTGCCAATGAACGAGATAGTAGTTGTCGGCGCAACGCCATCCAGGTTCAGTGTGTAGAAGTGTGGGATTTCACTGTGGCCGGCCCAATCAACACTCCAGTACACAATCAGGCGACTGCCGTCACCCGAAACCGTAAAGGGTCCTGAGTAAGTTTGAGTTGTACCGTTGCCGACCGTATAGAAAGTATTAGCCACTCCCGAACCGGAGTCTGTAGCGGTCAAGGTCACCTGTGTCGGCGAAGGATAGTATCCGCTGCCGGCGGCGGAGATTTGAGTGACGGGTGCGTTGATGTCGACATTAACCACGCGCGACTGCTGCGTTTCAGTATTTCCAGCTTTGTCGGTGGTCCAGTAATTAACCGTGTGACTGCCGTCGGTCTGAATCGTGAATGGCGACTGATAGAGTTGCGTCGGGCCGCCATCGATCGTGTATCCAGTGCCTTGAAGTCCGGAGAGATTGTCCGTCGGCGTTAGCGTCACCTGTGCGGATTCCTTGTACCACTGAGTGATTCCGGGTACGACAGTTCCGGTAACTGCACTGGTGGTTACGGGAGCGGTCAAATCAATTCTTATGACAGGCGAAGTCAGCGTGGCGGTGATGCCGTCTTCATTGGAAACCGTCACTTGCTGAGTTTGATTATTGCCTTCAGCGTTGAACAGAAGCGGGCTTGCCGGATCAGAAAAAACAGCACTTGGAGAATGCGCTACCACGGTGAAGGGCAGTTGTACCGGTGTCTTGTTCCAACCAAGACCGTTGGCTGCGGGTGAAACGCTGCCCCAGGTGATGGTTGGAGTGGGATCCTGTTCGTAGGCAACCAGAGTTGTCGCGGTAGGAACCACGAGGATTCCCTCGGCGGCGGCGAAGCCGGTCAGCGGCTGCGAAGTACTCCGTTCATCAACAAAAGGAATGCTCGTTCCCGCGGTTGTCGACCAAGCCAAACGACCGTTAGACGCTGCAACCGCGTACAGCTTTCCGGTGTTTGATCCGACGTAAACATAATCATTGACGACGAGCATCGATGATTGCAGGAATCCGTCTCCATCGAAACGCCAGTACACTAGTTCGTCATTAATAACATCCTGAGCTTCAAGGGTGCCGTAAATGAGACCTCCACCATGCTGGAGTGGGTTCAAAACGAATTTCCTGGTGCCTGAGAAGACCGGGGCGCTCGTCGAGTGGAAGACGCCGGCTAGTCCGCCGGTCTGACCGTCGTAGATCCAATCTGCATTGGAACCGGGATCGCGAACAAAGAGCCGGCCGTTGTAAAACACTGGCGTCTCGCCGCCACTACCGGTGCAGACTGGGTTCCGATGCCAGATGATCGAACCGTCCGCGGGACTGAGCTTATAATTATTCCCACAAAGGTAAGAAAGAAAAACCCCGTCAGCAGCCACCGCGGGTGAAATACTCGCGCCGCCCGAAACCGGCGTCGTCCAAAGTATATTGCCGGTATCAGCGCTGATTGCGGATGCGTTGCCACCATTAGCTCCAGCCGCGACGTAGACTACACCTTGAAATACGGTAGGCGCGGAGTTGAATTGAAGTCCTGGAGCCTGCCTGCTCCAGATCACGTTCCCGGTCTCGCCGTCAATGGCGCGCAGCAGGCCATCTCCGTTGAGCGCGAAGACGCGGCCGTTTTCGTAACAAATGGCAGACCAAGAGGTGAATCCTCCCAGCGCGTATGACCAGAGTGTCGCGCCGTCTGCGGCATTCAGCGCATATAGATCTGTTCCAAACGTGTTCGTCGCGTAGCGCATCGTTACGTAGACTTTGCCGTTGGCGATGATTGGGTAGGATATCTTTCGTCCGAAGTTCAGAGTCCACTTTGGCCTGAGTGGCGGGATCAGCCCCGGGGAATTAATCGAGCCTGTGTGAGTTTCGTTAATCTGATAGTTACGCGCCTGTTCAGGTGTGACTTGGGCCTGCGCTGAAATGGTGAACAAAAGAGAGATCAAAACAAAGAGGGAGAGAGTGAGCTTTTTCATTAGAGTCTCCGGGCCGCAAGTAGAAAGTGCTTGGATTAAAGGAGCAGGTTTCGGAACCTTGAGGAATTTTCAGATTTGAAAAACCGGAATTCGCACCCAGGAAGGCCTTGTTGGTACTACCATGACGATATTAAGCACTGTGTGTGGGAGAAAGCAACGATTATTTGCAACGCCTGATTGGATACACAGCGCGGTGATAGCGACAAGTAACGACGGAGTAAAAATTACGGTCGCGACGTGAGGACACGTATGGGAATTTTTGCAGCGGCATCGAGCCTTGGATACGCCTCGTTCCATTCACGGTCAAGGTTCAGAATTTGATCTGCTTCACTCATAAAAACCTCTCTTTGATAATCGATCGGTTGCGTCCCATTTTCGCAAAAAGTTCATTCCATTATTAGGATCGATGCCAGGTCAACCGCGAGGTTCAGGGCGAGCACTCTCTAAGATCTAATTACATAGTGTATTGCAAAACGTCTGGCACGCCGGTTGATGGTCCAGGACGCGGTAAGCCGCCTTCGCGGATAATCGTCAAACGCGTTGCGGCCATTCCTACCGATTGGACAGACGCATGGACACTTTAATTAAGGATCTTCGATACAGTCTCAGAGGTCTGATTAAGCAGCCGGGCTTTACGGCCGTGGCCATGCTTTCTATTGCTCTCGGGATCGGCGTCAACACTACCATCTTTAGTTTCGTTAACGCTGCGCTATTTCGGCCGCTTCCTTTTGCTGATCCGGATCGGCTGGTGCGCGTGTGGGATGGAAACTCAGTTTCCTATCCTGACTATGTTGCTTATCGAGATGACACGCCAGCATTCGCAGGTCTTGCGGCTTATGCGCAGCGCCCCATGAGTCTGACAGTCAACGGCGAATCCAACCGTGTCTGGAGCGAGTTTGTCAGCGGCAACTATTTCGAAGTCTTAAAAGCGAATCCGGTCCTGGGGCGTACCTTCCTCGCCGAGGAAGATCGCGTGGGTGCAACAAACGCCGCAGTAGTGATTAGCAATTTGCTGTGGCGCGGAAGCTTCAATTCTGACACCAGCGTCGTCGGCAAAACTATCACCCTTAATCAGCGGCCATACACAGTTATCGGAGTAATGCCTGAGAAATTTGTGGGAGCAACGGTTATCTCAGCGCCGGACGTCTGGCTTCCACTGTCGCTGGAGCCGATCGCTAATCCTGGGTCGAATGCTCTCACTTCACCTGATGCTGGTTGGTTGATGATGTTGGGTCGTTTGCGACTCGACGCCACGCTTGCGACAGCGGACGCGGAAGTCAGGACGATTGCCGTGCGACTTCACCAGGCACGGCGCGAGCGTAACTCAGGGCCGGAATCACCGGGCGGTCGAGTCGTTGCCGTAATGGCTGCACGAGGCCTGATGGTTCCGCCGCAGGGCCGTACTCCAGCTTTCCTGGTCGTTGGCGTGCTGATGGCGATCGTCACGTTAGTGCTGTTGGTAGCGTGCGCGAACGTCGCCAACATGCTGCTCGCACGCGCTGTAAAACGTCATAAAGAAATCGCCGTACGCCTCGCACTCGGGGCCAGCCGCTGGCGCATCACTCGTCAAATGTTGACTGAGAGCCTGTTGCTTTCCGCACTCGGCGGCGCCGCGGGCCTGTTACTAGCTTCCTGGGGTACGCTTTTGCTGAAGGCTCTCTTGCCGCAGTCGTTGATCGGCAATTCGATCCCTCCGGATTTGACTCCGGATTTACGTGTGTTCGGGTATACCCTGTTGTTATCTCTAGCCACAGGCGTAATGTTTGGGCTAGTGCCTGCGCTACAGAGTTCGAAGCCGGATTTAATCCCGGCACTAAAGGATGAACCGATCAGGCTGGCCGGCACTCGCCGCCGCTTAACATTTCGCAATCTTCTGGTCGTCACGCAAATTGCTGTCTCCATGCTCCTGCTGGTCATGGCAGGTCTATTCATTAGAAACCTGCGCAACACGCAGCATGCTGAACCGGGCTTTAGTACGGATGGTGGCTTGATGGCAACGTTCGACCTTGACGCGGCTGGTTACAACGAGGCTCGCGGCAAAGTATTTCAACAGCAATTGCTCGAGCGCCTGCGGGCCTCAACGCTGGTCCGCTCGGCGTCGTACGCAGAGTCGGTGCCGCTCGGCGAGGGCGGCAGCACATCACCGCTCTACGTCGAAGGCGAAGTCGTTCCCACGCACTTCGATGAGAGTTCTTTGATCGAGCACACTACGGTTGCTGCGGATTACTTCAAGACCCTCGGCATTCCTTTGGTGCGTGGGCGTGATTTTAATGATCGCGATACCGCGTCGAGTACTCCCGTAGTTATTGTGAACGAGACGCTGGCACGTCGCCTGGCGCCTGACGGCAATGCCATCGGCAAGCGCTTGCGCATGGACTCTCACGGTGAGTACCTGGAAGTAGTCGGCATAGCGCGTGACATTAAATACCACCAGCTCGCGGAGTCGCCTTTGTTCTTTGGATACAGACCTCTGAGTCAGCGTTACCGATCAGTTTTGACGGTGCATGTACGCGCCGCCGGTGACGCGAGCGCCTTGATCGGCCAGCTCCGTTCAGCAGTTAGGTCGCTCGATCCCGATCTTCCGCTCATGGATCTCAAGACCATGCAAGAGCACATGCGTTTGCCCCTGGCGCCGGCAAAGCTCTTCGCTTCGCTGTCGAGCGGCTTCGCCGTGCTTACATTATTGCTGGCGGCCATCGGTTTATATGGAGTCATGGCCTACCTGGTTGGCAGCCGCACCCATGAAATCGGCGTACGCATGGCTCTCGGAGCGCAAGTCAGCGGGGTCCGCAAACTCGTCATCGGGCAGGGAATGAGACTGGCGCTTACGGGTATTGCACTTGGTGTGATTGCCGCTTTTGCCCTGACAAGAGTGTTGAGGAGTTTGCTATACGGCGTTAGCGCTACAGATCCTGTTACGTTTATCGGTGTAGCGCTTTTGTTAACGGGCGTGGCATTGTTTGCGTGTTACTTTCCAGCGCGCCGCGCCACGAAAGTCGATCCGCTGGTCGCGCTGCGGTACGAATAATTGTATAGAAATATGCGGCCACTGTTGTTTCCTCACGTCTTCTATAGTCTCGCTCTCAGCCTTCTCTTTCCAGTACTGAACGGGGCGTCCTGCGCGAATGTTGATTCGTGTCCGACTCCGTAGTAGCATCTGCTTTCGAACTAAGCAGTAGCGGTTAGTGTATTCCCAGAACTCTCCTCCAAGTTCATACCCTTGATGATTTGAGGGGGTACCCTTCTCGCATCCCTCGTGTCCACTTAACTTCACGGAAGGGTGCTCATGTCAATGAGAAACTCCATGCTCGCATTTTCAACCTACACTTCCCCTACGTGTCATCACACGCATTCCACAAGGAGTTCTAACATGCTTCACTTCACCAAATCTCTCCGCACCATTCTCATAGGAGTTGGGCTAGTTCTATTCATGGGAAGCGAAGCCCGAGCGGATACGGTAGTCTTTAGCAACTTCGGCCCTGGAATGACTTTCAATGAACTACAAGGGTTTGCCGTCACTGGAAGCGGCGACCAGCTCGGGGGAGCGATTGCAGCCCTCGCGTTCACACCGTCAGAGACAGTTACTTTTAGCAGTGCCCAGCTCGCGATGAATCTAGTTACCGGGCCAAACCATTTCCAAGTGCTATTAATGACGAGTTCAGGCGGATTCCCCGGCGACATCATTGAAACTATTACGTTGACTAATGCCGTGCCGATGTTTCCCCCGCAAATCGTGGTAGCCAACTCAGCACTGCACCCAGTTCTCACTACCGGAACGCAGTATTGGCTGGTTGCCTTTGCCCCAGAACCTAGTACTTTTGGGATTTGGAACCTTTCGTTCAACGATTTTTCAAGCCCTCAAGCCCGTGGCTTTGTCAGCCCAGCAGGTCCATGGATACCGGCGAACACTCTGATAAAACCTGCTTTTCAGATCAATGGCGAGCCTGTTCCTGAACCGAGCACGATGCTACTGCTCGGCACCGGACTAGCAGCGTTAGGCACCGCGGTACGTAAACGTCGTCAAAATAAGAAGAAGACCACCGGCAGGACCAAAGAAACGCTCGGTTGAATCGAATAGCAAGGGCGCTACAAGTACCCACCTACCCGTAGCGCCCTCAAAGCGTCACCGACCTTTGTCCATACTCACGCGACGCTACTGCTCGCGAACGGCGAGAACGCGAAGGTTGCAAGTGAACGACTCGGACACTCAACTGTAGTGCTTACACTCGATACTTACTCTCACGCCGTAACTGCTTGATTTAATTCTGGTGCCGAGGGCGGGAGTCGAACCCGCACGTCCTTTCGGACAACGGATTTTAAGTCCGCACTCAACCACACAAACTAATCTTACCCATTGCAGTGTTGGCTCAAGCAGTCGTTTCCTGATGCAGACCTAATTCGACGATCATCTGCTCGCGCATGACAAACTTCTGGATCTTCCCAGTCACTGTCATCGGAAAGCTCTCCACAAACTTGATATGACGCGGGACCTTGAAATGCGCGATCTGATCTTTGCAGAACAGTTTGAGTTCCTCAGTGGAGGCCGTCATGCCGTTGCGCAGCTTGATCCAGGCGCAGAGTTCCTCACCGTAACGCCCATCCGGTACGCCAAAAACCTGCACCTCCTGCACCTTCGGATGCCGATACAAAAACTCTTCAATCTCGCGTGGGTAGATGTTCTCGCCACCACGAATCACCATGTCCTTCAGCCGGCCCACAATGTTGCAGTATCCGTCCTCATCGATCGTCGCCAGATCACCTGAGTGCATCCATCCTTCACTGTCCAGACTCTCCGCAGTGCGTTCTTCATCGTTCCAGTAACCGAGCATGACGGAATAGCCGCGAGTCAGCAGCTCACCGGTGGTACCTGGCGAAACGGTCTGTCCCTCCGGATCCACGATTTTTACTTCGATATGAGGGTGCACGCGACCCACCGTAGTCACTCGGCGGTGAATCGGATCATCAACGGCACTCTGGAAACTGACGGGGCTGGTTTCCGTCATGCCATAAGCAATCGTGATCTGGTCCATGTGCATGTCATGGTTGACGCGTTTCATCAGTTCGATGGGACAGGGCGAACCCGCCATGATACCGGTGCGAAGACTTGAGAGATCGAAACGCGAAAACTCCGGATGATCCAATTCAGCGAGGAACATCGTAGGAACACCGTGAAGCGCCGTGCACCGTTCAGTTGCCACCGTTTCCAGCACGGCTGAGGGCTCAAACGACTCAGCGGGATAGACCATCGTTGCGCCGTGCGTGATGCAAGCGAGATTTCCCAAAACCATTCCGAAGCAATGATAGAGAGGAACTGGAATACAGACGCGGTCACTGGAGGTCAGTCGAAGCGATTCGCCTACGAAGAACCCGTTGTTGAGAACGTTATGGTGCGTTAGAGTAGCGCCCTTTGGAAAGCCGGTAGTACCGCTCGTGAACTGAATATTAACCGGGTCATTGAACCGAAGTACATCGGATAAACGTGCCCAACTGCTGTCGGTGAGCAGAACGCGCAAATGATGGAACGTCCGCAAACCGCAGCATGCCGCGAATGGAAGTTTCGGATAGGTTTATGATGGCTTTTAAGGTTGGCAGCTTCGCCGCATGCAGATCTATGCCTGAACATTCGTCGAGTTCAGGCGCAAGCTCGTGCAGCATGTCGACGTAGTTGCTCGATTTGAACTCTGAAGCCGTAATCAATGCTTTGCAACCCACTTTGTTGAGCCCGTACTCCAGCTCAAACACACGATACGCAGGATTGATATTCACCAGAATCAATCCCGCCTTGGCGGTTGCGAACTGTGTAACGACCCACTCCGCATTATTGGGCGACCAGATCCCAATTCGATCGCCAGGTACTAGCCCGAGGGCCAGTAATCCGCTGGCAAAGTCGTCAACCTGCTTTTGTAACTGGCTATAAGTCCAACGAATTCCCTGGTGACGAACGACGAGTGCTTCCGAGTCGGGCCAACGCGCAACCACCTTGTCGAAGTGCACTCCTATGGTCTCGTCAATGAGAGGGATGGAGGTGTCACCACGGACGTAACTTTCAGTTAATTTGGGCATGATCGAATCACTCTATCCAGTTGAGAGAACGGGTGACGGCTTTTTTCCATTCAGCGAAGAGACGTTCACGAGTCTGTGCCTCCATGCACGGTGTCCAGGTGCGATCGATACGCCACTGTTCCTTAAGTTCATCGATGTCTTTGTAGAAGCCCACTGCAAGAGCTGCCGCATAAGCAGCGCCGAGTGCGGTCGTTTCCCTGACTAGCGGTCGAATGACGTCGCGGCCGAGGATATCAGCCTGAAATTGCATCAGGAGATCGTCTACAACCATGCCGCCATCGGTTCGGAGAACATCGATCCTGGTTGTCATGTCGAGTTCCATCGCCTCGAGGACTTCGCGGGTTTGGTACGCGGTGGCTTCCAGGGCGGCGCGCGCGAGATGACCTTTATTGACATAACGCGTGAGGCCCACGATGACGCCACGCGCGGACGACTGCCAATAAGGCGCGAACAGGCCGGAGAACGCCGGCACAATATACACGCCGCCATTGTCCTTAACTGTGCGAGCGACCGTTTCGACATCTGAGCTCGACGAGATGATACCCAGATTGTCGCGCAGCCACTGAACGAGAGCGCCGGTGATCGCGACGCTCCCTTCAAGCGCGTAGCGTGCACGCTGCTCTCCAAATTTGAAGGCGACGGTGGAGATCAGTCCATGTTTGGACTGAACTAGTTCTTCGCCGGCGTTCATGAGCAGAAAACAACCCGTGCCATACGTGTTCTTGGCCTGACCACGATCGAAGCAGGTTTGACCAACAAGCGCAGCCTGTTGATCTCCGAGAATTCCGGCGACCGGAACACCTGCCAGGGAAGCGAGTTTCGCATGCCCGTAAACTTCACTACTGGACACGATTTTGGGGAGAAGGGAAGCGGGGATGTTAAATGCTTCGAGAAGGTCGTTGCTCCATTCCAAGGTTTCGAGATTCATGAGCTGCGTCCGGCTCGCGTTAGTGACATCGGTAACATGAATGCCGCCGTCTACGCCGCCCGTGAGCTTCCAAACGAGATAGCTATCGAGGTTGCCGAAGGCAAGTTCGCCCGCTTCCGCGAGTTCACGCGCACCGCGAACGTTGTCGAGAATCCAACGGATTTTGAGGCTGCTGAAATAAGTGGCGAGGGGAAGACCTGTTCTCTCTCGGAAACGGTCCTGACCTCCTTGTGCAGCAAAAGCTGCGACTTCAGATTCAACGCGTGTGTCTTGCCACACGATCGCGTTGTAAATCGGATGACCAGTCTTGCGATTCCAGACAAGTGTAGTTTCGCGCTGGTTAGTGATGCCGATCGCGGCAAGGTCTCTGGGTTGCAGACCTTTCTGTTGCATGGCTTTGGCAATAACTTCCGTGGTTCGCCGCCAGATTTCGTCAGGGTCGTGCTCGACCCAGCCAGGCTTCGGAAAAATCTGCTCGTGCTCTTTCTGCGCGGTAGCCGAAATGCGGCCGTCGCGGTCAAACACGATGAAGCGAGTGCTGGTAGTGCCTTGATCGATAGCGCCAAGATAGTTGGACATGACACCGGCTCCTTTCGCAGTTACCGAGGGTTACATCGGAGACTCTGCGGAAGTATCTCGCGGAAGACCGGCGAGGTCGAAAAGGCGATCGATGTGCGAGACGTAGGCGTTCACGGCGTATTGGATTTGGTCGTCGTTCCAGCCGAGTTCGGCGCCGAGAATTGCGCCGACCACAGGAGCGGCTTCCCGCGCACCCCGCCAGGAGTAAAACTGGACACCGATGCGTCTCGCCAGCACATCTTCGATCGTTGCCGCGAGTTCTTCACGGACTGCGTAAACGACTTCAGCTCGAATCATCGGATGCTCAGAGACGATACGCTCGCCGAGTGACGCATCTACTTTGACGAGATCCAGAATGTTCTCCGCTGCCGTTCCGAATTTGGCGGAGAGGTGATGAGCTAGAGCAGGCGCGACGTTATACGTGTTCACGAGTTTCTGCCAGTAGTCGGTGGTCCAGTCTTCACTGCCGTACAGGACGTGATGACGTGTAGGGCAATCGCCGGCAACTCTGCCGAGCGATTTTTCTACGACGTCGATTGTGTCTTCGGCCATCGCGCGGTGCGTGGTCCATTTCCCGCCCATGATGCTGATTAAACCGGATGCAGGCTCGATTTCTATAACATAGTCGCGGGCGATCTTCTTCGTGCTTTCCGTTGCGTCGTTGGAATCATTGGACACGAGCGGCCGAGCGCCTGCAAAACCTGCGACAATCCGATCGCGAGTAACAGGAGTTGCAAGATATCTGTTGAGTTGACTGAGAATGAATTCCACATCTTCTCGGGTTACGTAGAGTTCATTATCTGGCTCGACTTCGGTATCGGTGGTCCCGACAAGCAACCTGCCGCTCCACGGAACGACGAATAGAACTCGCCCGTCGTCGGTCTTTGGGATGAGCATGGCTTGTTCGGCAGGAAAAACCTCCATTGGCAGCACCACATGACCGCCTTTGCTGAGGCGCATGCGACGCGGAATGGTAGGCGCAGCCATTCGACGTACCGAATCACCGGCAGGACCCGTGGCGTTGACGAAAACTCTGGCGTTGATCGAGAAGCTTTGCTTTGAAAGCTGGTCGGTGACCTGAGCTGCGGAAAGCTTTCCCGTTGAGTCTTTGCTGAGCGAGGAGACACGGGCATAGTTAAGCGCAAGACCGCCATTGCGGTCGACGGTGTGAATAAGAGCGAGGTTGTAACGGGCGTCGTCAAATTGTCCGTCTGAATACTCGATGGAGCCGATGAGTCCGTCCTGATTCAGACGGGGCATTTTCCTTAACGTTTGTTCGCGATCGAGAAATTTGCTGGACGAAATGCGCGCGGAGCCTGCGAGCCAATCGTAGATTTTGAGTCCGATTTTGATATAGACGGCATTGAGCCAACTGTAGCTCGGAATGACAAATTCGAGCTTGCGAGTAAGGTGCGGAGCGTTGTCCAACATTCGTATCCGTTCGTGAAGAGCGCGAACGACGACACGATACTCCTTCGCGTCAAGGTGTTTGATAGCTTGCTCGAGATAGCGCACACCGCCATGGACGATCTTGGTGGCTGAGCTTGAAGTCGCGCTCGCGAAATCTCCAGCTTCAACTAGTGCAACGTTCAGGCCCCGCAGCCGCGCATCGAGAGCACAGGCTGCGCCAACCGCTCCACCGCCGATGACGCATACATCGAAAGATTTTCCAGCAATGTTCTGTAGGACGATGCGGCGAGACTTCATACTGAACGTGAGTTTTCACGGCTTACTCACGAGATCGGCAATCGCGCTGCTGAGTTTCTTAAATGATGGCAGATCTTTCGCCGCAATGTTTCCATCTCTATTCAACAGGTAGTAAGTAGGGGTTCCTTTGACGTTGAAGAGCTTTCGCACCGATTGATCTTCATCCCAAACTTGCGGCCAGGAAATACCTTTACTCGTCACCATCTCCTCAAGTGGCTTCAGATCTTCATCGAGTGAGATTCCAACCACGACTACTCCCTGGTCCTTGTATTGCGCATAAAGATCTTTAAGTAGAGGAACCTCCTCCACGCACTGAGTTCAATAAGTCCCCCAGAATTTCAGCACCACTATTTTTCCTTTGAAGTCCGCGAGAGAGAGTCGATCGCCTTTGATCGTAGCGCGGTCAAACTGAGGTGCGGGCTGTCCAACATTGAGAAAGTCAATTTCCCTTACATTGCCTTCCGCCTCTTCCGCATAAGATGTGTTCGGGTATTGATCGACTACGGTTTGAAAAGCGACGCGCGCTTCCTTGGTATTGCCCGTCTTCCAATATGCCTCGCCGATGTTGAAGCGAGCGCGTGCCTTAATCTTTGGGTCAACCGCGAGTTGTGTAAGACTCTCGGCTTTGGTCAGCAGATAGCTGTAATTTTTCGTCTTAATAGATGCGAAAAGCAGAATATTTATGACCTGTTCCCATGCAGGATCATCAAGTGCCAGAGTATTTGCCTTGGCTTGCAGCTCATCGATGCGATTGGAGCGGTTCAATAGAGTCAACGCTTGTGTCGTCGCTACAACTGTTGCCGGCGTACCGGGATGTTTGAGTCGATAGCGCCAGAAGGTCGCGGCCCATTTCAGGTTCGGATGGTTCACGTCGTCGGGTTTGCCACCAGCTTTAGAAAACTGCTCCGTTTCTTTCTTGGCTTTGGCGATCATGGCCTGCACACGATCCATTTCGCGATCGTTGGACTTGGGCGCGGTTTTTTGCGCTAAGGCTGGCAGCATCAGAAATAAGGCGAGTCCAAGCATTCCAAAGCTTCGAGTGTACAACTTGTGCGCCATCTGGCCCTCCGAGGAAACTTGTGTGACCGAACTACTCTATAACTTTATGAGGTGAGACTTTGTTCCAATTTCGACAAACGCAACACAGCGCTAGCCTTCGGATCACTTGATAAACGAACGTAGGCGGCGCGTTCAGAGGATATTCCTTCACAGCGGTTTCGTCGAACTCGCGCAAAATTCTTTGCGCCAGCATCAAGATATGCAGCTACCTCGTTATTTTGTTTATGCCGCTACTTCACTGGTTTCTCTAATACCAAAGATGTGGGGATTTAGTCTTCCTACACGATTGGCGCGAGCGGAACCCCTGTGGATTTGGTTCCACCTGCTCTACGGTAATGACATTGATTAGTACAACAGTAGCGGGCTAAGTCCCTATACCCAAGAAGCCGCACAACCGATATGGGACAATGTGTACCGGCCGTCGAAATATCATTCCCCGTCTCAAGAAGTTCTTGAGACGTAAACGCAAACATCATGTGCTAACGACAAGAACTATTAAAGCATGTAAATGCTTTTACTGAACGCGGTGAGTGTGATATAAGCCGCTCCGTCCTCGCTCTACGAAACAACATATGCCCACCGCAAAAACTCACAAACTACCAGCGAAAGTGGTGTCTGCGACATCTGCTCCCGATGAACCGAGTCCTTGGTGGGATCGCGTTGTGCGCTATCGTTGGGCGTTATGTGTCGCCTTCGTACTGTTCTATTACCTGGCACGATATCAAAGTGGTTTGATTGGTATTCCTAAAGCGTTGGAGCAGATAATCACTTGGAGCAAACCGTACTTTTTGATAGCAGATCTCTTGATGATTACTGTCGCGGGCCTGGCAACTTATCCAGCGGTGACGGGCGACTATCTTAAGAGACTCGAAGCTGGAATCGAGGCACTTCGGCAAAATCGGAACAACCCAACGCCGTTGGATCTCAAGGAACTACTTGAACACGCTAGATGGTGCAATGTGAAGCTGTACGGCGTCATGACGGTGGTTCTGGGAGTAGTTGCAGCTACTCTACCAAGGAGTTGGGTACCACTTTTTCACGAGCCAGTGGCTTTGGCCGTAATTGTGCTTTTGCTTGTCGCTTTATTTGATTCACTGTTGGATTTAGAGGCAGAGTGGACCATCACCATAATTTCCGCAGCCGGCGGTGAGATCGGCGAACGCAACCTTGCTTTTCTGATTTGGAAAACGAATCAGTTCCGTATTCAGCAATCGTACCTCTTGAACGCGTCAACAAATCTCAAGCAGCTGAGTATCTCTCACGTAACCGGAACGGCCCAGAACATAATTATGTTTGCCGTAGCGATTATTGTTATCACTCTAGGACGGATCGCTTGGCAGCTTGTGCGGCTGCTTTGGGGAGTTTAGTAGCGTGGTCGCGCTCTGAGATACGGATGTTTAGTCTTCCAAAGAGGTCAGCTTGGTAACTTCCTCGGTTTCGCGGATCACGATCTTTCTTGTTTGGATCTACCGGTGCGGGCTCATCATTTGGGTCAAACGAGTTTAGTCCGCGAAGAAACATTGCTCGCAGGTCTAGAACATTTACTTGACTTGCAGCAGTACTGAACTTCGAATTAGGGACCGTCCGCCCATCCGCCGGCGCCCATTTGGAATATTTGGATGACCACAATGGTCCACTTGGGTTCGCCGCGTTGTTCTGAGTGATGATCTGAAACTCAGTCCAATTTAGAAACGAACTGATAATCGTTCCGACCCCCCACGAGCTTTGCACGTGTATTTATCCTGGTGCTTCCAATTAGAAGACCGGCCCGTTTTTGATGAACTCAAATAGTAATGGGCAAGGATAAGAAAATATTTCAGTTGCTTGTTTGATCGCGCGAGTCTGGCGCGCGAAACGTTTTTCTCCTCATGGCCATAATAAAATGGGGGTAAATGCTGGCCTAACCAAATGCCGGTCAATGCAAACGGCACGCAAGTTCATGCCTGAGACATACGGGATACAGAGATGCCTACCTTTAAGTTGGGTGAAAAATCGCTTAAGGAATTAAATGGTGTGCACGCGGACTTGGTTGCGGTTGTAAAGCGCGCCATTGAGTTATCAGTTCAAGACTTCGCTGTCCACGACGGTATTCGAACGCTGGAAGAGCAAAAAGAGCACGTTGCAGCCGGCGCGAGTCAAACGCTTGACTCTCGGCACCTGAGTGGACACGCCGTCGACCTTGTGCCCCTTATAAATGGAAAACTCCGCTGGGCATGGCCACCGATCTACAAAATCGCCGATGCGGTGCGAACTGCGGCCAGGGAGCTGAACGTCCCTTTACGTTGGGGAGGAGCCTGGGATGTAGCCTTTACCGATTCGGATGATCGGCCTGAAGACCTGCGTGCTGACTATTCAGCTCGCCGTAAGAAGGCGGGGAAAAAGCTCTTTCTTGACGGACCACACTTTGAGTTACCGAAGAACATCTATCCTTGATGCGTGGAGTCGTGTTGTCTCGGAAATATTTTGCTCAAATCGTTCATTTATATTGAAGGCGAATTTCGACGTTACCGAACCTCGACGATCAGGAGTTGAAATATGATCACGAAAAAGGAAGCACTGAATCAACTACACAGTCTGCGTCATACAGGTTTCGCGCAGAGATTAGAGGAGCACGCGAAGGGCCATAGTTTTCCTCCGCCATTCTTCATGGCAATCGCCAGTCGCGAAACAAACTGTATCAATGAACTGGGTGATTTGCAGGGTGGTGAGTTTCACGGTGTCGGCATAGTTCAGATTGACATCCAGCATCCCATCGCACGTAAAGCGCGCGACAGTGGGAGCTGGAAAACTAATCCCGATCCATTGCTCGAGTTTGGAGCGGAACTGTTGGCAAATAATATCGCTCAGGCGCGCCATGTGTTTCCCACTCTCGGTGATCAGCAGCTGCTAAAAATTGCTGCCAGTGGGTACAACTGCGGGATAACGCGAGCAATTACGGGCGCACAGCACGGTGATAGCGACAAAGCAACGACGGGAAAAAATTACGGTCGCGACGTGATGACCCGCATGGCCATGTTTGAAGAACTAATCGCCGAGGGTAATTGAAAGATCCCACCATTCGGCTGTTTCGGGTGCGCAGTCGCTCCTCGAGAGTTGATCTGGAGTTCGACTGTTTTCAGTTACCCAGGAGTCTGCGTCTTCGTGGTAAAGGCTACACCGGGCCAATTGTGCAGGTCCAAGACGCGTGATAAACGAAAAACGGCAGGCGCTAACACCTGCCGCAATCATTGCTAATTAATGGTGAGCCGAGCAGGGCTCGAACCTGCGACCCGCTGATTAAGAGAGCGGTCACGAGCACTGCATCAGATTACGGCTCTTACGATTTACTAACATTTGTTACAGGTTGCAGCCGCCAGTGAGTCCATCTGTTACCACCTAGTACTGCTAGTTTCGCTGTGGTGTTGTCACAAGTTTGTCGCAATCGCAGGAGCTCCGGCCCTGCGCGCTTCGCGCGTCTGGTCTTCACAGCTATGTCGCTCGATCAGCTCGCCGATCCTGCTTCGACGAGGGCATTGCTGCAATTATGGAGCGCAGCAGAGCATTGACCACTTCTGATGATCTGAAGATTTTCGCGACATCTGGTTCCAATACAACAGCCACGGTTCCTTTGGACATCTTCGCAGCAAATCGATTAGGTTGCGACTTGCTGTAGTCAAACCGATACTCTGAACGCAATGTTTCTTCGTCTACTGGTTTTTTCTTACGAACCAACGTTTTCTTCATAATCTTTGCGCTCCCTGCGAGTCGCTTTGCGTGCACTGAAAATTCGTACTCGATCGTCAATACCGGTAAAGTACACCAGAATCAGTTGATGTCCAGCGGAGTGGCCGATGATGATTTCACGCAACTCGTCGACTGAGTGTTCCTCATCCGGAAAGATTCGCGCCAACGGATCAGCGAACACTGTCATTGCCTCTTCGAATGAAATCTCGTGCTTGGCGAGATTCGCTTCAGCTTTATTCGGATCCCATTCAAATCGAAGAGACATCTTTACTCATGTTAACACCGACTGCGGCACACATCGCCAGGTAGTGGGTTACACCGCGATAATTTGAATCAAGATGCAGCCACGAGCAAAATCAAGGCTTTTATATCTGTTGACATCCCGTGCATTCCGTCACAGCGCTGTCCTATTTATCCTGCCACAATCCTCCCACAACGAAATGGGCCAAGGCCCTTTTAGCATCACTCGAATGACTCGTTAGGTTGGGCCACGTTACTTTAACCCCTCGAACCTCGAATATAAACAATCTAGTGAGAAATCAAGGTAAAACTCAAAGGAACTATTGAGACGAGTGAATTCTTCTTTGGCAATCTCAGGTGTCAGGCCACTGATATTAACTCTTTCACTTATCTGTTTACACATATACCTCCTTAACCTTAACGTTTAAAGTAGGCGCCTACGCCAGCCTTTTCAGGGCCGTCTACCGAATCGCGGAAGTGGTTTTTGATTCAGATAGAGTAGTTAAACAAGTATAACCCATGAATGAAAGACCGATCCCATCGGAACATGAGATTGCTCGCAAAGCGCAGCATGAGGTCGAGGGTAAACTAAGGCCTTGCATTCCAACGCGCCTCGGCGAAGGCGACGATTATGGTCTTGATGCATTCGTGCAACATGTCATTCCCGGTCGCCCACCTTTCAGGACAAATCTGCTATTTGGCTTACAGGTAAAGGGAACGGGAAAGGAGTTGACATCAATTCATAGCGAGCCGCTTAAAGTCGCTCACCTAATCGATTGGCACTCATCACAGACCGAGGTCGTGGTTGCAGTCCATTCAGTCGTCTCAGGTCGAACGCGCTGGCGAGGCTCTCGGGACATAGCACAGGAGCTCGATCTGGAACGGCCTGAATGGAGAACCCAAAAAACAGTCAACGTTTCCTTTCGTGAACGAGACGATAGGAGTGGGGAGGAATTTCATTCATGGCTAGGCCGCACCATTGAGCGTGTCGCTGACACAGCAGGCGGGAAGGATCGCCTTCACAGATCGCTACGTTCTGTTCTGCTTACTGAGCTCTATCATGACTACGATTGGACCGGTCAGCATGGCGGGTTAGCTGAGTCGCCCGACGGGCCTGAGGTTGGAAAGTTCGTAACAGGAATGCAGTGGGAAAAGGGGGAGATTGATGATAGCGCGGTTCTTGCATCACGCGTGCTTACGGGAGCATTAATGCTCTTCGAACAAATCTTCTTCCCTGCAGAATTTACTTATGCAGCCATAGGTAGTTTAGGCCCGGCCCTTTTTGATCACCTTCTCTCGAATGACCGACTTGTGCCAGTCATCTTACCAAACCATGAATTGGCATTCGTTACAGGAAGTGAGGAGCGCGGCGATCTCTACTTCTTCAACGTAAATATGCTTGAGGTACAGGATCGAGGGCTCTCGGCACTGCAAAAGAAGTATGGCCTTAGTGATTCGTTGGCAACGAGAGTGAAACAAGCTACGCGAAAGCTTGAGTTACCAGACCGAACCACAAAAGAGCTCTTAGAAGTATCCAAGCTGGACTATATCCGCCACCTCCTCGGACTCGGAGCCGCACAGCCACAATCGAAGGAACCTGCCTGGGCTGCGGAGCGGCTGCTGCGTATAGGGAATGTCGTGAAATTCTACTCAATCGCGGAATTACTTTCGGTCGATATAGTTGAGTTTGAGCCCGGCTTGGCACGGCTTGCCCTTGCTAGGTGGGGCAGCCGCGTGCGGTTCCATCGCCTCTATCAAGCACTCGATGAACTTGAAGCGACGCTACGAGCTTCTGCTCTTCCTGACATGGGTTTATTGGCGGCTCAAATCGGAGTACGCCGATGCGTGGAAATTTCGGAATCCAAGGAAGGTCAGGATTTTCGATCATGGTTTTGGAAGGCTGCTGGCGAGTTAATCTCAAAGACAGGAGGCTTTGAAAACGAAGTCGCCAAGGTTATCAGATCCTTGTGCAATTCAGACATCCCGTTGCCAGCGGAATTTCTTGTTGGGTTGAGTGCCGAAGGCGGTTCCACGGCTGAGGGGTGGGCTTCGAGAACCGGAGGAGAAATTGCTTTGGAGAGGCAGAAGCGATTCAGCGCAAAGCGGCTACGCCGCGAATTGCAAAAGAGGCGCATTTCTGAACCAGCCTTATCAGATCGCTGCATTTGCGATAGCGGGTTGATGTTCGGCTCGTGTTGCGGACGGGTGTTCTGAGGATGAGTCTTTATGTCAGAGCACCCCGTTTCTATCTAATCCCACTCCCTGTTAGCCTCCCACACATCAAGACTACTCGAACCTGACTGAGATACCGGATCGCAGCCGTATCGTAGGCGCTTAGGGCGTGTCGAAGACTGTACATTTTGGCGACTCTACTTAGATAGGGATGCAACTCGTCAAAGAGTTGGCGTAGCGCTGTCTCGTCGCCGGCTTTGAGGAGTTGAGGTCTAGCTCAGGCATGCGAGTGGCTCATTCTCATAGTGAGTGGAATGCATCCGATTGGATGCCGGACGAATAGGATTTTTTCCGCAGTCTCGCCGCGTGTCAAGATGGAGTAATTTGCGACTCCGAGAGGCGGCGAGCACTGCGGAAGAATCCTATTCGTTATACCGCACGCACAACAATGGGCGTTAACCAAAAATGGTGCATTCCGTTGCGTGGAGATACAGTGTTGCCACCGCTTTCGCACGACCACTCCCAGCGAATTTCATGCGCTGGCATTTTCAAAGGAAACTTGTAACCATTGGGTCCGTCGTCAGGTGCGATGATACAAGAAGGATGGATAACAGTTCCGTCATACGTCCGATAAGCAGCGTTCATTCGTTGGCGACGCTCGACTACATACCCGCGTTCATTCACCACTGCCAAGAAGTACCCAGCGACGATGTTCCGTTTGTGCGATTCGACGAGTGGCGCAACCGATGAAGGTCGCGGTAGAACCGCATGCGAAATTGTGTCATCGCCGAGTTCTTTCCGGTTTCTGAACGAATAGGCGCTTTTAGTTCAATGGCAATCCTCGCCTTTGGATTCGTCCACATGAGAAGGTCAAGGCGAATTGTTTCATTGTTTTCATCGTGGTCACACGGTACTTCAAAAAGAACGTTGAAAGTTCGCGGGAAACCCAAAACTTTTCCGACTTCCCAAGCAAGATGAAATTGGAGCGTAAATTCGTGATCAAAGGCGAGCTCTTTGGATATTTCCACGCGATCACGAAGATTCTTCCAAGCGCGCCGAACTGCGTCGATTAAATTCATCTGCGATTCGTGCGGTAATACGGCAGAGTTGACGAAGCGGGTGATTTCACGAACGCATTGTCATACGAATTATCTGACGAAATACGCTCGCCGCTCCCGTCCAACGATTTGTTGGGCGCATCATATAGGCTCAATCGCGATACGTCGTGTCACGCACAACCACAACGAGGAGGTGTTGCCTTTCCACGGAACATTATCACTTTGCCCATAACACACCGTGCTACATGGCCTGGACAGGCAATGCTACACTGGCCCGCAAGCGTATCGATGCTGCACGAGCCCGCGCATTCATGAGTACGTTTTGGGCCGGGTCTGCAGGTACAGGGCTGATCCGAGCCCCATTGACAATGTGCGGTCATTCCTTCCAGACATGTAATGCTTGCACGTGCAGTATAACCATGGGAGGTTTCGGATATGCTGGCTTGCGGACACGTCTCCGTTGTTCCCAGACCCAGTGGCCTAGCCGTATTTGAGAAGGTTCCTGAGACTGCGGCGGCCACGATTACCATTGCGATTGTGCCGAGTTTTTTCGCTAGATTCACTTTGCTACCTCCTACTAAGACGAGCGCCCAACTATGTTTATCTTGATCTGGATAAAACCGGGAAGCGGTATTAGCCCTTCATTCCCTTCTACATAAATGAGCGGCTACATTCCGCCGACTGTTTGTTGATGTCACTTGTGGCGTCTTGAACCGCAACTCGCTGCCTTATCCGGGTTCCGGATAAAATCGCCTTTTGCCAAAGAACTCAAAGCGCATCCGCCGGACTTTTGATAGCCCCCCTCTCCTTCAGGACGTGCGTGTAAATCATTGTCGTCTCAACCTCCTTGTGTTCAGCAATTCCGTTATTGAGTCTGAGATTCATCAGCGCCTGAGGAACGTTTCGTGAACGATATGCAATTGCTAGCACCGGTCCACCAGCACTGTCAATAGCACCTCATCACACAACGTCGTCATATGACCCCCTGTCATTTATGACCAACCCCTGGTCGCGATGTAACTCATGAGACCGGATGGCTCGTATATGAGCTAGGGTGGTGGTTCACATACGAGCCACGTGGTCACATACGAGCCACCCCTAGCTCACATACGCCGCCCTGAGACACGACACCCCCGCTCGCGTGGCTGTGGCGTATACGCGGCGCGTATACATCGGCTTGGTCCAACTGTTGCAGTGATTTACACGTATACGCCGCCAGACTGGCGCATGCTCTGCAAACACAATGTGCACAGGGGAAGGAAATGTAAAATGAATGAAGCAAAGCGGAAACGCTTTGAAAACTGATCCAGAAAAATGAGCAGAGTCCGCCGAAGTTTTGCCGTTCGATTAGGGGCCGCGCCCTTCTGAGACAAAAAAATTTGCGAGTAGCTGGAAGTTCGGCCTCGATCCCCCGTCTAGTAATAAGAGAATCAGAATACCTCTCTCCCCAGAACTGATTCCGTCATAGACCATGCGGGAGCTTTAGTTTTTCCTTCTGTCCAGCCTCGCGAGCAGCGGCTTCCAGAAGCAACGACCCAACGCATGTTTGAGATGGACCAAGAAACATTCAGGCCATCATCGACGGGAAGGGAACTTGGCCCGCAACTGTGCGCGCTTCGCGCGTCAAGGATGTTGTTGCCGACATCGCCCAGAGCCACCAGGTAAGGTTGAATGCGAATCGCCACGACAAACTACTCAGGGGGTTAGTCGATTATGTGTTCGGAATCGACTGTTGAAAGCGAGCCAAGCTATCTGACTGTTGCGCAACTAGCCCAGCGTCTGCAAGTCAGTGAAAGTACGATCTACGCATGGGTTGATCGCGATTACATTCCGTTCCTCATGGAGGGAGATCTCGTCAGATTCGATCCAACTGCCATTCATAATTGGATGTTGCAGGAAGCCGATCGCAAACGTGAAAAGAAACGCGGGCTCATGCCGGTACGTGGTAAAGTGGCGCCTGCTCCTGGCGGCTGCAACCGGAAAGGAGCAATCGGATGACAATCCGAAACGCGGAGCACGTTATCACTACGATTTCATGATCCGCCGGCAGAGATACAGAGGCGCATTACCAGAGGCGCGTACAAAGGCAGAGGCACAGCAAGCCGAAGCCAAGATCAAAAGCAAAATCTATGAACGCAAGTTTGGGAAAACCTCGGGAAGCAGATTGTTCGCTGAGTTTGTGCGTACAACTTACTTACCCTGGGCCAAAGCAACAAAGCGTTCAAGTCGTGACGATGTACTACACGCGGAAGTCTTCTGTCGCCACTTCGGGAATAAGAATTTGAGCGAGATCGATTATCAGATGATCGAGGAGTTCAAACTCAAACGAATGAAATCAATCACTCGTTACGGGCGACCGCGAAAGCCTGCCACGGTAAATCGGGAACTTGCGATTCTATCTGGCATTTTCAGGATGGCCGTTGACTACGATGAGATAACCGAGAATCCGTGTAGGAAGGTGGACTCGCTACCAGAGAACAATCAACGAACCAAGCATTTGTCTTTCGACGAGGAAGATAGATTGTTTGCGAAGCTGACGGGCGAGCGTGAATACTTGAGTGTTCTCGTAACGGTGGCAACTACGCAGGGCCAAGGCGTGGAGAGTTGCTAAAGCTCCGTTGGTCTAATGTGGACTTCGGTCTCAATCTCATTAACTTTACAGAAACAAAAACCAATCGGGATCGCGCTGTCCCAATGGAGCCGATTGTTCGAGAGGCTTTATTGGAACTGAACGAGCAAAGCGGTAGCGCCGAATATGTTTTCACGAATCCTGACACCGGAACGCGGTACACGGATGTAAAGAAGTCGTTTTCCGCAGCGTGTAAGGAAGCAGGCATTACCAACTTCACGTTTCACGACTTGCGTCACACGTTCGGTACTCGCTTAGCGGATGCCGGCGTTGACGTTGTGAAGATTAAAGAGTTGATGGGACACGCTTCGATTGTGACGACGATGCGTTACATTCACGCGACCGATCAAGGGAAGCGAGGAGCGATCACAGTCTTGTCAGAGTATCGAGAGAAACGACGTCACAAGTTTGTCACAGATGAAAAACGGCAGGCGCTAACACCTGCCGCAATCATTGCTAATTAATGGTGAGCCGAGCAGGGCTCGAACCTGCGACCCGCTGATTAAGAGTCAGCTGCTCTACCAACTGAGCTATCCATCAGTTTTCCCTCGGGTTTCTAACGGGTTAATTGTCAAGTTCTTTTGTAGTCAGTGGGTCGGCTTATTCCCCATTCGCGATGTCGCGCAATATAGGAGAGTGAGTGTGTGCGTGTCAAATGCAATGTATCGGGCGCGGTAAAAACCTTCCAGTTGAGATTTACTTTTTCAACATAAAAAATTTTTGGAGTGCCTTGGTCCATCAAAGTTTCGCTATAACGTGTTTTGGTCATCTATTAGCTTTGCCTCGGCATGGACCGCATCACGAAATTCATTAATCACCTTCGCCAAGCGGTCAATTTTGGCAAGACTGAGTTTCCGCCCTAGTGTAGTTTCTAAACTAAAGTCCAACACGATATTGCGATGGCAGTCGGCTATAATCAGGACGTAGTTTCCGAACCTGTCCGTCCCGCCATAACTGGAGTCTGCAACTGCCTGAATGAATGACGGAGCGTTAAGTGAGATAGGGTTCAGGAACACTCGTTTGCGATACGCCATGCCTAACAGCCAAAAGGAAATTGAGTGAGCGCCCTCTAGCCCGGTCCATCCTTCTACTTACCTTGTTACCCCGCGTAAAAAAAAGCGGGGCGCTATGGATACCCACCCTATCGCATAGCGCCCTTATTCAAGGAGTCGCCTTTGCCCCCGCCCTCGCCAAGAGGCAGCGACCCCTTGTTGCCCCAACACTCTAGGCGATGTTTGGGCGTTGGGAGTTTGCTCAAAGTTCTTTCACGTCACAGAACTTCGGCAACATGCGAGTCTTATATCTGTCGCTAAGTTGATACCGCAAAGTGCGACCGTGGCGGACATGTTCAAGGACTATGCCGAAGGTTCTATATGAAATTAGACACACTCATCCCCTGCCGCGAAGCGGTCAAAACAGTTGGGAGTAAACCTTGGACCCGCTTTAGTGGTCTATCTCAGACTAAGAACCGTGAGCACGACATTAACAAGCAACGTGCTCGACGTTGTTGTTGGTGGTTCCTCAGACTTGCCAGTAGTCGGCATATTGCCTGCGAAGACCGAGATTGACAGCGAGCACATGAGCGCAAGCGCCATAGCGAATCGTTTCATGGGTGTTGCTCCTTTTTTGAGGTTGAGAAAGATGCCGGAAATTTTACATAAAATAGAACGGCATAGAATGGAACACTAAGGCAGGACTTCTTGCAAGGCAGGCTAGAGCCAACTAATATCCCGTTTGCATTCGCTCAACTTTCTCGCTAATCGAAAGTCTGAATTCTCATGCGGACGACCTCTCCGAAGCTGGACATCTCTCACCTTACTGCGAACGATGAAGCCGAACTGAGATGTCGCACGGCATTAGAACTAAAAGACCGAGGCGAATATGAGGCGGCGCGTGATGCAATGTTCCCGCTCTGGAAAGGGATCGGAAGTCGCCCCAATACTAAGGGACTGGATGCGGAGCTTGTTCCTCGCGTGTTCTTGTGCGCCGGAATTCTCACGGGCTGGCTTGCGGGTCTAAGTGAAAACAACAAAGCAAACGAATACGCGAGAGACTTAATCACCGAGAGCATCACTCTTTATGAAGCGTTGCATGACTCAAGGAAAGTCGCGGAGGCAAGAGCCGAACTTGCCCAATGCTATTGGCGAGCAGGCGATAACGATACGGCACGGATTCTACTTTCTACTGCGCTGGAACGATTAACCATAGGTGGCAATGCACGAGCGAACGCCCTACTTATATTGTCATCCGTTGAGTGGGCAGAGTCGCGGCACAAAGAGGTTCTTAGGATTCTTACTGAGAACGCACCATTGTTTGAGAGGATTGCCAACCATACAATCAGGGGCACTTATCACAATCAGCTTGGCATCATCCTTGAAGAAATTGGCGCGGCATCAAAAAGGCGAAGTGATTATTTTCATCGTGCCGTCAACGAGTATCGAGCCGCAGATGAAGAATTCAAACTTGCAAAGCACCTTGTCTTTCGCGCTCACGTCAAAAACAACATCGGTAACGTGCTGCGCGACCTCCATCGTTTTCGAGAGGCGCATGAGTACCTAGAACAAGCTCGGCGCTTGTTCGACCGTGCGCGAGACAAAGTGAGAGTCGCACAGGTTGACGACACTCGCGCTCAGGTCTTTATCGCAGAGAAAAAGTATGCGCAAGCCGAATTGATAGCCCGCACCGCAGCACGAACTTTCGAGAAAGCCGGACGACAATGCTTCCTGGCTGAGACTCTGATTAATCAGGGAATCGCTTTAGCGCGAATGCGCGAACCAGCCCGCGCGCAATTCATCTTCCAACAGGCGATTGAGGTCGCGCACGAAGCCGGGTCACTGAATAGAGCGGGACTTGCGGCGCTTACCATGATTGAGGAATTAGATACGCTGCCGCGTGAGGTCCAATCAGTTGCTTATGAGCAGGCGCGTGAATGGTTGGCAAGCAGTGATAGTCCAGACCTAAAGCCAAGACTCAAGGCGGTACGAAGGAAACTTGCCGCGCAAGGACAAAGCAAACGGCAGCCCGTCGATGTGCGTGAGGTTCTATTCAATAAACGGTACGACTTGGAAAAAGAAGTTCTAACGTGTGAGCGCAACCTAATCAGTGAAGCACTGACAAAGGTCAATGGGAAAGTCACTCACGCCGCCGAATTGCTCGGAGTGGGTTATCAGCGACTTGCTTACATCATTGAAGCTCGCCACCCCGACTTGCTCAAAAAACGAACTCCCGTGCGCCGCCGTCCGCGACGAAGGAAGGTATGGCGCTAGTGCGAGGGAAAGACTCTCGGGCTTACGGGCAAAGAAGTGTTAAGTTTCCTTTTTCATCGCCTGCACATAGGTGTACCACAGTTCATTCCCAACGTCAGGATTTATCTTTGGCGTCATTTCGTTTGCGATTACACAAACACTAACGCCTCCCTGTAATTCCCAACCGTCTTTCAACTTCTCGTTTACCTTTTCCTCAAGCGTGTCAACATGGTCCGATTGTGCAATATAGTATTCTGTCATGCCCTCATTCCTTCTACTTACCTTTTACCCACAAATGACAAAAAATTTTATCAGGTACGCGTAACACCCCCCAACAGGCAACCCCACCCCCGGAATTAGGAAAGGCGGGGTGGTCCAATGGTCCAATACTGCTTTTATTGCTTGACACTCGAACGCTTAAGGTGTAAATTTACACCTATGACAGCACAACGTCAGACGACGCTCAAAACAAGTCCCGAGGCGTTGAGATTGCTTCGCATTGTAGCTGCGATGACGAACGAGAAGCAGTACGAGGTCTTAGAGCGACTACTGAAAGCGGAGTTAAATCGCTTAGGAGTTGCGAGCGCCACAAAGCAAACGCAAAAGAAACGGACTTTAGCCGGGTCGTGACCCCGACTAAAGCCCTAAACACAAAACCCTACCTAAGGAGAGTTTCATGTCTAATCCGAATTCTACCAGCAAGACCACCAACACCGCAGCAACCCGCAACAATGGGGAAGTTAAAGTCGAGAGACTAGCCGAAGCGTTAGGCAGCACCATAGGCAAGAACATTACAACCGATTCTCTCGAAGCCTCGCTTGTGGATTCGATTGGGGCGGTTGCTCGCCGCCTTCGCGCCGTCGAAAGCGAGTCGGACGACTATGACGCACGACTCGAACGACTCGAAACGTCGATTCGATTTCTCCAACCGAAGCCCGAGGCAATCAAGGGTGAGGATGAGGACTTCGAGATTCTTCGCCATGTCGCAAACGTGAAATCCACTATCGAGAAAAGCAGACTGCGTGGCGTGGACCCGGACGCAGCCGATGCAATTTGGCGCTCGGTTGACAGCATTCAGCAATTGATTGACCCGGTGGTTGCAGTGGCGGCGGCGTAGACTACGACCGGACGACAACAGGAGCGGCAAAAAATGAGGGGGAAGGGGAGTCTTTACGGCTTCCCTTTTTCGTTTGGAAAGTGGACAAGTGGTCAAGCCTATAGGAGAGTCCAGATGTCCACTTCAACTAGCGGGACTCTGTTAATTCCCCGGTCCCAATTCACCCGAAATCGTGCATTGTTTCTTGTACGCAAATGGCTATAATTCGAGGCGTAAACCGCTTATGTGAATGAGTATTCAAACAAGCGGACTCGACTAGCGGAAGGGACAAAACAGACGTGACCGAGACTCAACTAGCAACAAGCCAAATGGCGACCTTAGAGGCAACCCAAGCGGGTAGGAATCCGGCGCTCGTTTACCTCGCCGGGTTGTCAGGAGCCGGACGCCGAAGCATGAAGCATCGCCTCGAAACGGTGACTCGGCTAGTAACCGGAGCAATGGACCAATTCGAGAATTTCGAGTGGTCGTCGATGAGGTACGAGCACGTTGTTGCCCTGCGTTCGCGACTATCGGAATCCGGGCTTAGTCCTGCGTCTGTCAACGCGACGCTCTGCGCGATTCGAGGCGTTGCGCGGGAGGCTTGGAACCTTGGTTTGATGTCAACGGATGACTACACCCGCATAGACGGCGTAAAAGGTCTTAGAAGCTCGCGATTACCGTCCGGGCGCATGTTGTCACCCGGAGAGATAGCGGCATTGTTTCAGGCGTGTAGAGCGGATAAGACCGCAGCCGGACGCCGGGACGCGGCAATCCTTGGCTTACTACTCGGAGCGGGCTTACGTCGCGCAGAATGCGCCGGATTGCAGCTATCGGACTTCAACCGCGAAGAGGCGTCACTTCGGGTTCGAGGTAAGGGCGACAAGGAACGACTGACATATCTCAACAACGGCGCTTTGGATGCGTTACTCGACTGGCTTGTTGTTCGCGGCAATGCTGCTGGTCCATTGCTGACCCGAGTCAATCAGCGGGGAATGATTCAACCCGGAGGATTGACGGACCAAGCAATCTATAACGCACTTGCCAAGCGAGCATCGGAGGCGGAAGTAGCGCACTTTAGCCCGCACGACCTTCGCAGAACGACCGCAAGCAACCTGATAGACCTCACGGGCGATTTAAGCGCCGTACAGGGACTTCTAGGACACGCAAGCGTCAATACGACCGTCCGATACGATATGCGCGGCGAGAACGCGAAAAAACGCGCAGCTGGTGCGTGGCACTTGCCCTACCGGAGATAAAACAGCCTAGACGGGAAAGTGGACAAGTTGCCAACCTTATAGGCGTGGCAACTTGTCCACTCTGGAAAGGTAACTGAACGGTGTAGTTGTTCGGACGAGATAATCTTACCCGCGAATCCTCACACCTAAAACATTTTTCGCTTCAATGGGTAACTTAATTTCGGAATTGGACCAAGTGGTCCAACTACGGCTTTATGTGTTTGGCGACGAGTGCTCCGAGACCACAGTGAAAATCCTGGGTGAGCGAATTTGCTCATCACTCGGAGTCGGTACGTCGTTCGGGGGATAAAAGAAAGAAAGCTAATGCACCGTTTAAGGAAAAGTGGACAAGTGGTCACCCTTATAGGGATGGCAACTTGTCCACTTTTTGACGGAGATGGTCATAAGGTAGGGAGTCGCTATAGGTTGCGATGCAATCCCGTTACAACCCCGCTCAGGCAGCAACCGCGAGCGGAACCGTTATCACGTCGCCACAACCCAAGCCCAACAAACGTAATCGGGCTTTAGCCGCGTCTATGCGACCCGGACTAAACTGCTGTAACTCCGATTCAAGGTCGGTAACGGACAATGCCCAATCGAGTGCTTGAAAACGAAATTCCTTATTGTCGTCACGACCGTTGAGGATTGTTTCAAACAACAACCGTCTTCGCAGGCTGAACCCGGTAAGAGTAGTCTTCCAGTTACGGCGAAACTCCGGGTCCGCACTTCGGAAGGGTTGTCCTTTGGCTGACCGTCTTTTCTTTATGACCCGCACGACACTTTGTTGCCGGGCTTTATAATGCGGGCGAACGCATTGTTCACATTTCTTAACGCGGTTGGAAGTGAAGTCGCGGGCGAAGACGTTTCGCTCACCCGTTCCGCAAAGGAGGCAACGACATCTCCACGTAACGCCCGTATGTGAATCGGAGCCCGTTGGTTCGATTGCCTCCAAGTATCCTTTGGTCTGTCGCTTTCCCGTTAAATCTTTTCCTCGTCTTCCTGCCAATCGTCCGCTTCCTTTGCTGTTGGTCCAATTGCTTTTCAGTAAGTGACCCAAGAGCAAACTCTTTTTTGCTCCGGGATAACGCGAACGCGAACACACCACGACCCCCCTAAACAACCCCTACCCCAAAATCTTGGGTCGAAGTTGTTTAGGTCGTGCCGTGGTTCGTTCCCTAGTTGTGGTGGGATTCCGATGCAGCTACATCGGATGCGGGAGGAACAGCGGACTTCAGTTTAGGCGATGTGTTCCGTGATGAGCGTCTATTGGGGAAAGTGAAGTGGACAAGTTACCAACGCTATACGCGTGTCTACTTGGCAACATCTTGTCGAGTTCCGAAGACAACCCAAAGTGGACAAGTTGCCAGACCTATAGGCGTGTCCACTTGTCCACTTTCTATGCGACGGGTGAGCGGTGCAAACGTCGTCACGTTTTCGATGTTGTACTGTCTATGTCGGGACCGGGAATCCCGAATTTGAAGATAGCAGGGAGTTCGTAACTATGGTGAGAGGCTTATTAACACGGCGGGAAATCACTCAACGCTATAACGTAAGTCGGGCGCTAGTTCGGCGGCATATCGAACATGGTCGGTTGAAACCCGATGGTCTCGTTGCGGGTGCGGAGGTGTTCTTCGATACGCAAGTCGATGGTTGGTTCATCTCGTTTGGACCGGACATCCGACGCCGACAAAAACTGGCGGTGCAATGAGCGGCGGAATCATCGCACGACGTACCCGCGAAGCGGTTCCGATTGCCTACCCCGTAATTCCGGCAGACGGCGGATTCTCGTGGCTGACAACTGACACCAGCCGCATGTTTATCGCAATCGCCTACGATGCAGCGAACGAAAGGCTTCGTGTTGTTTTCAGAGACTCGGGACGACAACTTGAGTATACCGGATTCAACGCGATGCGGTTTTTCAATTTCCGGCGGGCTAAGTCAAGGGGTCGCTACTGGAAGCGATACATCATGCCGCTAGAAGAAACCGAAGTCTGAAAAAAGGGGGATGGACCATGAACAACAGCAATGCAGTGTTTCGTGATGAGTGGCATTTGCGCTTCGAGAGTAATCTAGCCGCGTTGACGAAGTTGGACCATCAAGTTCGCAAGGTTGGTTACAACGCGGAGCGATTGCGGAATCACCTGTCACTGTTGAATGCCAATATCACGCTTCTCGATGAATTGGACCAAGCAAGAGTTAATGAAGCCCTTGAAGGCGTGGGAATGAATGAGCAAAGCCGTATGTTCGATTCACTGCGCGAAATGCGGAATCAGCTTGCGGCAAAGGTAAATGAATTAAAGGGAAGGACAGCGAATTGAAATGCCAAGCATAAACCACGTTGCCAAGCGGCGACACAAAGCAGTTGAGCAGTTAGCGAAATTGCCGGGAGCGGTTCTTAGTGATGACGCGGATGCCTTTGGACCACTGAATCATCCCGAAGTGGGTGAAGTACGGAAGGCGAGTTGTTTGAATAACCCCGCGTTCCTCATCGGACTGAACGAATCAGGCGGCAAGGGTAAACAAATCGACTTGTTGCTCGCCAACACTGAGTTATTGGAATTCTTGGACCGCGTACTGACACCGCTGGTCGCTCGGGTTGAGGCGTTGGAAGCAGAGAAGAGAACCCGGAAAGGAAGTAACTAAAGTGAAGGGAATCGACATCAGCCTAAATCCGGCTGAGATAAAACGACAGATTGACGAATCAATCGAACGGGAGCAAGTTGAGAAATCCAAACAAGCCGCAAAGCACGTCGAAGCTCAACTGGACCATCGCGCTCGTGCTTCGTTCTTCGCAGCTAATCCCGGCGCATCAGAGGCGGCGTACAAGGCAATTGAAGCGGACCTTAAAAGGCAAATGCAGTTGAACGATACTTTGGACCACGACAGCAATCGCGCACGACTGCATTCGATTTACAGCGATTTCTAGTGCCTCGCTACTTCCTGAGAAGAATCCATAGGACAACACCCAAGTCCAACAAGAGATGAAGCAGTAGAAACAGCTTTAGAACCACAGGTTCGCATTTCGACAGCAGTGCTCCGGTTCGTTCAACGACAAGCTCTGCATTATCGAACTTTCGGTTTATGTTGTTAGCGGAACCTCGCCTGACGGGGAGAATGTTGGATTTCAGTTGTTCGGACAAGAGAGTCATATCCCCTTTCCGGTGAATCCTGGGATACGCTCAAGTCACAGGTTGGCTCTAGCTTTCGGTCTTGACCTATCGCTTGGTTATCGCTTAGGTCGTCCAGAGTTAGCTTTGGCTCTGGTTGGACTAGCTAAAATGGATTCACCGTTCAATGTCATTTTTACGGGAGTTTTCAGACGCAGTTATTAGAAACTACCCGCCGTCCCAAGTCAAGGCATTCAATGCGACGTGTCGCATCTTCATGCGGCTAAAGCAGTCTTTTACCGCGTCGTTAGACCACTGACACAAAGCAAGTTATCTGCGTTGGGTTTTTCGGACGCCATCCCTTCCCCCAACGCTAACGTATCGGGGTTCGTCTCAAGGATGTTGGTCCATTCATCGAGAGCGAGCCCGATACGACTAATTACCTCACAACCTCTTTTCCCCCCGTTGGACCAGCGAGAAAGTCCCTCATGCAAGCAACAAGCGACAACAACAACACAGTCCGATTCCGATTGGAGATGGACCTTTCCGCCTTACCGCAGGCAGAGAAGCAAGCCGTTAGTGTCTTTCAGCGGATAGGTGAAAGTTTTCAGGCTGCGATGAGCGGTAGGGGTGTCGGCGGACACGGCGGCGAGTCATTGATGTCGCAACAGCGAGCAATGACGAATGCGCTCACTTCTTCCCTTGAGCAAAGTAACCGTGCTGTCAAACAACACGCCGACTTTGTAGCGAAGCAAGCAGAACGAAAATTCCTTGCGGAAAAGGCATATCAGCGACAAGTCGAAGCGATTGAACGAGAGACCACGCGACAAGCGCAACAGCAACTGAAGCTGCGAGAACATGCCGAACGGCAACTTGCGGATGCGAAGGTCGCAATCAATAGGACCACAGCAAGGCAGCAGACGGATGACACGCTTCGCGAACTGCAAAGACTACGCGCCGAATCAGGCAACAGCGGGTCAAGCGGCAGTGGTCTAGGTTCAAACCTACTCGCAGCGGCGGGGTTAGGTGGGGGTATAGCCGGACTCGCATTTAGTGCGGTCTCAAGTGCTGTCAACTTCATCACCCGAAGTGTACGCGAGGGCATCTCCGCGTGGTTTGAGTATTCGGCGCACATTGAACAGGTCCGCATTGGTTTCACGACCATGCTCGGCAGCGGTAAAGCCGCACAGGGACTTATTGAAGACCTTGCGCGAATGGCTAGGACCACGCCGTTTGAGTTTGAAGGGCTCGCCGACGCTACCCGAAGATTGCTTTCTCTCGGCACCGCGTCACGCGAAGTTCTCCCATTGTTGCGGTCCATCGGCAACGCTGTGTCAGCCGCAGGCGGCGGTGAGGACCAATTCCAACGGGTCGTGTACGCGTTCGGTGATGTTCAGGCTAAGGGAAAGCTAACAGGTGAAGAGATTCGCCAACTTGCCAATAACGGCATTCCTGTATTTCGCATTCTTCGCGACGAACTAAACCTCACCAACGCCGAAATCATCAAATTGGTCCGTCAGAGTAAGTTGGGGTCGCAGGAATTCATCGATGCATTCAAGCGATTTTCTGAAAATAAATTTGGCGACGCGATGCAGGCTCAGTCACGTACTGCGCTCGGAGCATTAAGCAACATCAAGGACGCGGCGTTACAAACCGCTGACAATGCTTTTAAGCCGTTGTTCAATCTTGTGCGTGACGGTTTAGTTTCCCTTGGTGATTACCTGGCACAGAACCAAGGCGTATGGGAATCATGGGGACAAAGCGTCACCGGACGAGTGGCACTCATCATCGAAACCATAACAGGACTCATAGGCAAGATACACGATGTTGACGGAGCGTTAGCGAAAAAATCTGGTCTAACCGCAATTCAAGCTGGTGCTCAGGCAAACCTTGACTCCCTAAGCCAACAAACGGAGGTTTCATGGATACAGCTTCTAACGCTTCTCGGATTGACGCCCAACGCGCCGAGTTCTGGAAAACCTCTCAACCTAAACCTCACTCCGTCACTTGGTCCATTCGACCCCTACTCGGCGTTGAAAGACGGATTCCCCGGCATCAATGGTCCACGGAAGGGGGTTGAACCAACCGAAGAGACGAAGGCGCTTTGGAAGAAAGTGGAAAAGATATTTTCCGACCTTCTCGTTGATGTTGAAGTCTTAGGTGACAAGGGAAAAGTTGCGGAGGTCAAACGCAAACTCATTAGCGCGGGTGCAGACCTCAAAAGTAGCGACGCAAAAGACCTTCTCAAGATTGCGGCTGAGTTGGACGCCCGTGCAGAAGCTATGAAAGCCGCGCAGAAAGCGGCAAAGGGTACTCCGTGGACTCTCTCCGCAATGGTTGACTTCATTCGGAGTCAAGGTATGGAGGTAGTCAGTACAAGGGGAGGACAACACAACGTCGGGAGTGCTCATTACGATGGACGCGCTGCTGATGTTCGTACTCGCGACCGAAGCCCGCTTGAAATTGCGCGCTTTATGGAAGTCGCAGAACAAGCCGGTCTGCGGGTTTTCGATGAACGTACCCGACCCGAAGGACAAAAGGTATGGAAAGGTTCTCACCTTCATCTCTCATTCAAACGAGGTGATTTACGTCGTGGTCCCGGTTTCGTTTTTGACGACGCGGGTATTTCTGATGACCCGCAGGATGTAAGGAACCGTTTGTTTCTCTCGGCAATGACAATTCTCGCTGAGAGAGAACGAAACGTAACCCCGCTATCCACTGATTCGGAAAATGGGACCATCGATGCTTTGATACCGACCGACATCACGGGTAAGAAATCGCAACAACAACTTCGGTTTGAAGAAAGGTTTCTCAATCCGAAAAACGAACGGAGAGATAACTACCTTTACGACCAAAGTAATCTCGCGGGCATCATTGAAGTAATAAAGGATGACGCGTTCATTGAACGATTGGAGCGAATTCAGGACTACACGCTTAGGGCAAAACACGCAGAGGAACAGTATGGACAGATGGTCGCAGAGAACGGAGACAAAGCCGCAACTGCGGAACGTCGTCGGGCTCGTGTTGCTGAAGAACGATTGGACCTCACACACCGCATTCAGCAACTTGAGGACGAAATCGCGACCTCGGGCGCAAACGCAGCATTGATTTATGAGGAAGCATGGCTTGACGCAATCCGCGAAATTCAAAGGGCGGATGAGGATGCCCGAGTAAGCATCATCAAGAGTCAGGTTGCGATTGCGGACCAAAGCGTTTTCCACGCTGACCGTGCTCGGGCTCAAATCTTGGACCACGTTGCCAGTGCAGGCGGTATCACCGAAATCTTCGCAGATAGTGTGACCTCCGCAATGGACGCGATTAGCGACGGATGGACCAAGCTGTTTGGCAAGGTCAATGCGGGTCTTGGTGAGTTCGGAAACTGGATTACCAAGATTGAAGCGAGTCTGTTGTCGATGGTGACCAATCGCCTTCTGATGCGCCTAGTTGACATGCTACTTGGACCAGCAGGCGGCGGTAATGGAGGCGGCGGACAAGCGGGTGGTTTTGGTTTTCCGATGCCAACGGGTAACTCAGGCGGCGGCGGTATTTTCTCAACCATTATGCGCGGCATCTTCGGCGGCAACGGAGGTGGTGTTGCAAACGCCACTGCAACCGCCAACGGCGGGCTTGGGTCGATACCTGGAGTTATCCAGAACCTCACGGGATTTGGAGGCGGTAACAACGTCTTCACCGGACTTGGTCTTGGTTCACTTGCGGGTTCAGGACTATTGGGAGGTTCCAATGGTGTCACGGGAACCATAAGTGGCGGTGCTGACCAAGCCGCGATGGTCCACGGCGTTCTCGGTGACCTACTCGGCAAGAGTATTCCGGGAAGTGCTAGTGCGTCTTCCGCCGCCGCGTCGCTCGGACAGTTCGCCGGACTTGCTCCACTACTCCCGTTTCTTGGCTTCGGTCTCGGGGCGAGTGTTGGAAAGGGCAGTGTACCCGGAACGATTCTCGGAGCCGCTGGAGGCGTTCTTGGTGGTCTAGTCGGTATCGCAATGGCTCCGACTGCCATCGGTGGTCTCGGAGCCGGACTTCTCGGACTCAGTGCTCTTGGTATCGGCGCATTAGTCGCCGCTCCGCTTCTCATCATCGGCGGTTGGTTACTCAGTCGTAACAGCCGACGACGTAAAGAAGAGGAAATGCGCGATGACGCGATGGTCCAATCGCTCAACCAACTCGACAAGATTAAGAGTCTTGTTGAGAGTCACAAGTTGGACGGTGCGGAGGGCGTTGCCCAAGCACTCGACGTTCGTCGTCAGTACGTCGATGCAATGAGTCAGTTGAAGGACTCGAAGACGCGCAACATTGCACTCAAGGATGTCTACCGTCTCGACCTAAAGATTGACCAAATCAAGAAGTCGGCAACGACAGCATTAAACGACAGCAACCGAGACAGGTTGCTCGTACCCGAATTCGCCACAGGCGGCATCGTTCCCGGTCCTTTCGGGTCGCCTCGCTTGGTCCTAGCGCACGGTGGCGAACTTTTCCTCGGTCTAAATCAGAGTCATGCCATCATGACGGGTCAGACCGATAGTCCCGTTGTCAGCGGCTCCGGGAACGGCAACGGCGGCAGTCAGAACATTAACCTCAACTTAGAATTGTCGTTGGGAACGGACACGCAGAACCGATTGTTTGTCAACGGTGCGGAGTCCGAAGCCGGATACAAGGTTACGGTGAAGAACATCGATAAGCACAACCGCTACGATAAACTTCAAACGCCCTCATCCTCCGGGTTCTAGTCAACGAGTTGAGCAAGACTGCAAGTGGACAAGTGGTCATCCTTATAAGGGTTGGCAACTTGTCCACTTTTTTTGTCTTGGGGTGGGCGGGGTTTCACTGCGTTACGACGTAATGATACCGCCTTATAGCAAGTCCCGCAGATTCCCCACGAGCATGGCGAATTTCAAAGTTGATTGCACTTACCGGGGATGCGCCGGGGTGTTGGACCGCGAACTGTTTCAGATACTCCCGAGCAATCGAATCAAGGACTCGGTCTTGTTCGTCAAAGTACAGATTCAGAAACTTAGGAGTGACGTAGACTATTGAGCCCCATTGAGGATAAGGAATGGTCTCGTCTTCGATGTGACTTACAGTCGGAGTCACTTTGTAGATTAGACCGCGACGTTTAATGTTGCTGAGTTGCTTCGCGGTCAATGTCGTTTTGCGAACTACAATCTCCCCTCGCCGGGTTGAAAGTTTGGTCTCAGCTTGTGGGGTGGATTTGCTCGTCGTTTGGGCATCCACTGTGATTGAGTGAAGCGCAGCGATAAACAGGATGATGCCTGCGAGTAAAACCTTGTTCATGTTTTCCATCGTTCTTCTACCTTTTTGAACCTTGTAGTTATATCGAGCGTCGCATAAGTGGTGAGAACCGCGCCTGATTCTCGCGGAGCGACTTAGAGTCTGCGTGGACGTAGATGTCCGTAGTACTGAGTTGCGCGTGACCAAGAATCGATTTGAGGTGGAATTGGTTGCCCCCAAGTCGCATGAAGTTCGTCGCGAACGTATGACGCAATTGATGAAATCCTCCCGTTCGCCTGATGCCGATTTTCTCACACATCAAGTTGTAATCTCGATTCAAGTTTCGATAACCAAGACGACCGCCCTCGCGGGTACAAAAAAAGAACTCCGCGTTCCTAGTGGGTTGCCCTTCGGGCGACCGTAGATAACGCATTAACACCCGCCGCAGTTCCGGTGAGAAAGGAACTATCCGTTCCTTGCGACCTTTCCCCATGACTCGAAGCATCAGATTTTCTAGGTCCACCGCATACGGTTCTAATGTAATGACCTCGTTGATTCTCAGTCCCGTATCAAGGATGGTCAACACGACGGCGTGAACCCGGCGCATTGACCGCGTGTCGCCCCGGAACGCAATCAGTCTAGACAGTCGGTCATCCGCGACTACCTTGGGAATTGTCCGCTCAACCTTCAGTTTCGGCACTTTCATTTTTTCCGCTATGTGACCCGAGGCGAACAGCCAGGAGAGAAAGCAATTCACGCCTCGGATGTACGTGTTGCAACTGACCGGCTTGATGCCGGACTTTCGTAGCGCGATGACGTAAGACTTCAATAAAGCATCCGTTACGTCGTCAGCGGCGAGTTTGAGGTTTCCGGTCTCATCCTTCATTTCAGGAATTACCCGTGAGACGGAGTCAAATGATTGACGAAGGAAGCGGAGTGTCTTGGGTGAAAGGTTGTCGAGGTATTCTTTCTCCTGCAAGAATTGACTATGCAGTCCAGTTAACAGCATTCGAGATTCCCTTTCTAACCCGCGCAGTCAGCGGGTCAAAATTATGGTTAGAATCCCGAAAAGGCTGGTTTCAAAATAATGGTGAGCCGAGCAGGGCTCGAACCTGCGACCCGCTGATTAAGAGTCAGCTGCTCTACCAACTGAGCTATCGGCCCTTGGGTTTGACGTGGGGAGAATTATACGTGCGAAGAAAAGGGTGTCAAGCAAGCGCCCGCGCGCTTGGAGATGAACAATTCCGCAATTCAGATCAGTCTGCCGCCGTCGCACACTCGCTGTTCGCAAGTAGCTCATGCACGGCCGCGATCAGTGCTTCGATGTTGGGCTTAGCGACATAAGCCGCCGCGCCCGCTGCCATTGCTTCCCGCCGGTGAATTTCATAGGCGTCGCCGGTGTAGAAGATGCAGGGCACACCGGGCGACATCCGGTTCAACTTTTCGCATAGTTCCAGACCGGTCCCGTCGGGCAGGCGCTTGTCTAAAACGTACAAATCAAATTGCTTGTCTCCGGCCATCTCGCATGCTTCTTCAACCGTGGCCGCGGTGTGGACCTCGTAATTCTCTTCGGCCAACAGGAGTTGCAGCATTTCGGAAGTATCGTGGTGGTCGTCAACGCACAGCACTCTACATCTGGAATCCGACATCTAGGGGAACCTCCGTCTTCGGGTCGATACTACAGGCTTCCCTCGAACAAGGAAGCTGGTAACGGGAGAATAGGATTATATTCGGGAGCAGCCTAACACGCTACACCGACAATGCGTTTTTGTTTGACTCTGGAAAGCGGCGCGGATTCGCATTTTCCCTATGTCATCTAGGTTACGGATCGTTCACCTTTCTTGCGATCCAATGCTAGACCAGGTGGGCAGCCCTCCTGCCCACCGCCACCAAATCACCAACAAAACAGCACTTTATTTTTTAGTAAACGGCGACCCGCTCTTCATCGCTTTCAAAAGCTGATTGAGCACTTCCAGCTCTTCGTCTTCCGGCTCCAACTCGCGGTACTTCTCCAGCGTTGTAGACGCCGCCTCCAGATCGCCGAGTTTGTGATAGACGAGCGAGAGATTGAAGTAGACGAGCGCGAATCCGGGCTCGATGCGCGCAGCCGCTTCGTAATGAAGCTTGGCAAGGTGCAGGTCGCCCGCATCGTAGTAAAGGTTTGCGAGATTGTAGTGCGCCTCGACGTGCCGCGGATCGTTCTTGAGTGAAAGCGTGAAGTTGTCGAGCGCGTTGGCCGTCTGTCCGCGTTCGAGGTTGAGAATTCCAAGGTTGCAATAAGCTTCGGCGACGTTGTCGCCTTCGCTGATGGCTTCCTGATAGTGTTCGGCGGCGGCTGCGTCGCCCTGTTCATGCAGCAGCAGCGCTTCCTCGAAAGGAGTCAGCAAGCGCGCCAGCCGCGGAGTCTCGACACGAAACAGGTTCAACTGTCCCTGCAACTCCGCTTCAACCTGTCGGATGCTATGCCCCTGCGCGCGCAATTCACGCACGCGCCTGAACTGCGTCAACGCATTGAAGTCGTAAACGAAATCCGGCGCTTTCGACGTGGGCGAAGCCTGAATGACGCCCTGCTCCGTCCAACGACGAATCGTCTTCTCACTTAATCCGAAGAGTTGCTTGATCTCTTTGACCGAGTAAGCAGACTTGACACGTTGGTAATCTGCCTTTGACGGGACAGGTGAGGGAAATGAGATTACCTTAGGACGTGGATCTTTCATTTACAAGCTACATACAAATCAGCCGACTTTGCGCTTCTTCGCCGCGCGCGGTTTGACCAACGTGATTTGCGGCTTCTTCTTGGCGGCCGGCGCCGGCGCCTTCACCATCGGTTTCCGGTTCGACGCCTGCAAGCTCTTCTTGAGCGCGCTCATAATATCAAGTCTCGGCAGTTCTTCAACTTCAAATTCCGCAACTTCCTTGCCTTTGATCTTCGAGTCGATCAGCGTTCGTAGCGCTTCGTGATAGTTGTCGGCAGTGTCGATCTCCGACAGCGTCGTCGTCATCTCCTGGACCAGCGTCGTCGCCAGCTTGAGCTCATTCTTGTTCAGCTTGTCTGCGTCCAGCTTCTGCACGTTCTCGACGTCGGGGACGTCTCCCATCTTTCGCAGCTCATGCGGGTAGTGAAGCTTCTGCAGGACGAGACCGTCTTCGTGCGGAAACACTGCCACGAGATCTTCACGATCGCGCAGGACGACTTTGCCGACTCCGATCTTGCCCGTCTGCTTCATCACCTCGCGCAACAATGCGTAAGGCTTTTCTGAGACCGCACCATCCGGACCAGCGAAATACGGCGCGTCAAAAAACGTAGTTGGAATCTCGGAGCGATCGACGAAGCCGACGATGTCGACAGCCTTCGTCGTTTTGATCTTGATCTTGGCGATGTCCTCAGGTTCGACTATCGCCCAGCGCTCGGGCTCGTACTGATAGCCTTTTGTGATCTGATCGTTAGTGACGACTTCGCCGCACTTCTTGCAGCGTTTGTCGTAGCCGATGGGGCCATAGTCGTCGCGGTGTAATTGATTGAACTGAATCTTCTCGCTGCTTTCGATGGCGTTGTAAATGCGAACCGGGATAGCGACCAACAGAAAGCGTATGTGACCCTTCCAGATAGATCTCATATAGGGACTCTCCTCAGGCGAAATTATGCGGGCGAAAACGGTGCAAGTAAAGGATTATTTGTGCCACCGATGAAACAGGACCAGAATTTATTCAGCGGCGTATTGGAGGGCGTTTCGCATAGCGGCGGCCGTTTGCCAGCGCTGTGCAGGATCCTTTGCAAGGGCACGGTCGATTACCTCGCAGACTGCGGCCGGAATGTGCGGCGCGCGTTCCCGCAACGGAACCGCCGGCTGCTCGAAAATCGCGCGAATCGTGTCGTTAACGCTGGATTTGCTGGTGAGGTTGAGCGCCAGTGCGCCTGACAGCAGACTGTAAGCCGTCATCCCGACGGCGTAGATGTCTGACTGCGGTTTCACGTCGCGGAAGTTGCGCAGTTGTTCGGGTGACATGTACGCCAGCGTACCCGCCATTTCACCGGCCATCGTCACGCCGCTCATGCCTGATTGAGTAAAGCTCTTGGCGAGGCCGAAGTCCGTCAACTTGGCGACGAGGTTCGGCGAGTGACCGGAGACGAGGATGTTCTGGTCTTTGAAGTCGCGATGAATGTAGCCCTGTGCGTGGGCGAACGAGAGCGCGTCGAGCGCCTGCGAGATGATCGAGATGCCGTCTTTGTAAGCCAGATGTCCGCCGTTGAGTTCGGCGAGCCGCGAAGCATCCGCGCCGTCGACGAATTCGGTTACGAGATAGACGACTCCATTGTGCGTGCCGCGATCGATGAACTCGACGATATTCTTGTGCTTCAAGGCAGCGGCGACGTCGATCTCGCGCAAGAAGCGTTTCATTGATTTGTCGCTGACGGCAAACTCCGGAAGCAGCGTTTTGATCGCGACGGCGCGTCCGGTTCTTTGTTCGCGGCCCAACATGACGCAGCCCATGCCGCCGCGTCCGAGCAGCTTCACCGTGTCGTACCCGGGAATCGCTTGCGGGGAGCGCTTCAGTTCGATGCGACAGTCTTCGCAGAGAAACGTCAACGTCTCATCCGGTGTTTCTGCCTGCGCCTGTTCGCGCCGGCCGCAGTTGAGACACTCGACCATGACGAGCACTGGACGCGACTTCAGCGCGTCCTGCGTCGTTTCGGAAAGATCGATTGAAGGCGCGGCGTTCACTTCAACTAACAGAATCGTTTCGCCGCACTGGATTCGATCGCCGTTGTTCAGAAAAGCGTCGGCGATGCGTTGGCCGTTGAGATACGTTCCGTTCGTCGATCGCAGGTCGCGGACGAACGCGCGCGGAGGGTTGATCTCGAGCAGGCAATGGTTGCGTGAAAAGTAGCGATCGTCGGGAAGACACAGGTGCGCTTCAGGATTGCGGCCGATGAGAAAACTGTCATGTTGAGTGAATGAAAAGATCCGGCCCTTGTATGGCCCCGCCGTGACTTTGAGATTGACTTGCATGAGAAAAGGACGACGGATAGACGAGATCAACGCGAGCGATCGATTTGCAGATCGTCAAAAGCGACTTCCGTGACGTCGCTCGTGTACAACCCCGCGCGGCCGTTCCGGAAGTTCTCACGGTCAGTGATTGTTTTCAGGAACTGCCCGTTCGCATAAAACGACAACTCGGAGCCTTTGATTCTGATCTCCAGTAGGTTGGGCGTGGTGCCGGATCGGATCGCGTTCGATTTCGTCTTTTCGACGAGCGTCGATTGAACGCTCTGCTTGTGCATTATCACTTCGTACTCGGGCTCGGCCGAGGGGTAAATCAACATCGCGTAGTCCTCGAGTTGTCCCGTCCTCGACTGCACGCAGTGGACCATCAAACCGAATCCCGCTGACGGCACGCTCCCATCGACGCTGCGGGCAGTGACCCGCACAGTCGCATTCTCCGTGCTGTACTCATTCGTAGGCGCGTACATCACGACGAACATTCGGTCCTTCGAGCTCATGTGATACTCGTCGTTGGCGTACCACGTCTTGCCAAACTGCGAGGTCGCGGTGCTCCATTTCTTCTGGCTGAAATCGTCGACCAGGAAAGCCGCGGGAGACAAGTTCGCGTTCGTATTGACGTTTGCGTTGGCCACGTTTGCATTGACATTGGCATTGACATTGCGATTGGTCTCGTGGTTCGCGTTTGCGTTCCTGTTGGTATTTGCTCCCAGCCTCAACGCAAGAAAGATGGCGGCCACACCGATGCCGAGAAATACGATCGTAAGCAGACCACCGAGCACCCACCAGATTGCGTTGGACCGCTTCCGCGGCGCTTGGAGCGGAGGCGTCCATTGTTGCGGCGGCGGTGGCGGAGTAGTGGGCCGGGGCGCGGGCGCCGCCGGCGCAGGCCGGTAGATCTCCGTTGGCGGTGGCTCAGCCGTGTCTCTCGGCGGCGGGTACCTGATCGTGGCGTTCAGATCAGTCGTCGGCGCGGCGTCGCTGGTGAGCGGTGTGCCGTCGTCCAAACAAAAGTTCAGGGAGAGATCGGCGTAGGTACGGTTGCACGTGGGGCAGCGCTTCATGTGTCGGCGCAAAGATTAAAGGAAACTTCTGGCTGGCTCAAGAGCGAATGGGCTTACCGCAGCGTCCGCAGAACTTTGTCCCGGCCGGATAGCTGGAGCCGCAACTGCGGCAGACCACCTCGACGGGTTTCGGCGCGCGCCAGTCGAGCGCTGCCGTTCCGATGGGAATACCGCAGCGTCCGCAGAACTTGATGCCCGGCGAATAGCTGTTGCCGCAACGCGGACAGGTGACGCCGCCGGGCGCTGACGTCGACGTTGACGCAGGCGCCGGCATCGGTGGCGGCGTTGGCAACTCACCGGTGACGGGTTGAAACGTCGTATTGCCGCAACGTCCACAAAACTTCACGCCTTCCGCGAAACGCGACTGGCACTTCGTACACATCACGACGACGAGTGCGGGCGAGTTCTGTCCACTGCGACTGTCCAGGCTGCCGCCGCGCGACGGCGATAGTTGATTGCTCGAAACTCCTATCTTGAGCTGCGCTTCGATGATCTGTTCAGCCACGTCGCTGCGAATCTCGATCACGCGTTCGTCGTCAGGCTCGCCTGATTTCGACACTCGCAACACGTGTTTTCCTGGCGCGACCGACGACAGTATGACGCGGCCCGATCGGCCCACGCTGCCGTATCGTTCGTCGTCGACGTAAACTTCTGAGCCTGACGGCGCCATGACGACGAGCCGCGAGTCGCCGCGTTTCGGCATCGTCTCGGATTCCGACGCGACCGCCGCTGCGAAACTCTCGAACCACTCGCTGGCCGTTGACGGACGTTGATTGACGTCGAGGGCCAACGCCTTCATCACGCTTGCTTCAACTTCTTCGCTGACATCGGAACGAAGACTCGCCAACGATGGCGGCGTTTGCGTCAACTTCTGCGCGATCAACTGCGTGATGTTTCCAGTGAACGGCGGACGGCCGCCAAGCATGTGGTAAGCAATCGTTCCGAGCGCGTAAATATCGGCGCGGGCGTCGAGCCTGACTTCCGGTTGCATCTGTTCGGGCGCCATGTATTCAGGCGTGCCGATGATGCCGCGTGACGCTGGTCCACTGTCGGAAGTCACGTCCGATCGATCGGCGCTGACGATCTTGGCGAGACCGAAGTCGCCGACCTTGACGAAACCGTCTTCGCCGCCGGTCTTTCGCTTCTGCTGCATCAGGAAAATATTCGCGGGCTTCAGATCGCGGTGAAGTATTCCTTCGTCATGTGCGGCTTCGACGCCGGCGACGACCTGGCGCATGATCGTGGCGGCGCGTTGCGGAGTCACCGTGCCTTCGCGACGCAGCAGGTGATAAAGCGTCTCGCCTTCGACGTACTCCATCACGAGGAAAAACACGCCGTCCGGGCTCTTTCCGAAATCCGTCACGTCGACGACGTTCGGATGGCGGATCGACGCAGCGGAGCGGGCCTCGCGTTCGAAACGGGCAATCGCTTCGCCTTCCTGTAGATCTTCATCGTTGAGAATGTCGGGCCGGACGGTCTTGACGGCGACGCGCCGCGTGAGCAGGTTTTGATCGCGAGCGAGGTAAACCTGGCCCATCGCGCCTCGTCCGAGACGCTTCTCGAGCAGATAACGTGAAGCCAGCAGACGTCCACCGGGAAGCGTCTGCTTCGTGCCCGCCGCGTCCTGCGGACACGTCAACACATCATCTTCGTAGCAGACTTCGCAACGGGGGCATTCGCGCATCGGGGTCGTGTTTACTTCAAGCCCGTGCTACTTCTGAAGTGCATGCCGCGCAGCGAGTCGCCGCCAGCGGGATTGCAGTCAGACAGTAGGGACAATCTTTCGTGTTCGGTGGGGGTGGCGGCGCGGCTCGCAATCGATTGATGGCCTTGACCATTAAAAAGACTACGAACGCGATGATTAAGAAACTGATGACGTCGTTAAGAAACCGCCCGTAAGCGATGACCGGCAACCCGCGCAACTGCGCATCTGCGAGCGACACCGGATGCTGGCCTGAGATGTCGAGAAACAGGTTCGAAAAATCCGCCTTGCCGAGGGCCATGCCGATGGGCGGCATGATGATGCCTTCGACGAGCGAGGTAACGATTCGTCCGAATGCCGCACCGATAACTACTGCAACCGCCAGGTCGACAACGTTTCCGCGAGCAATGAATTCTTTGAATTCTTTATACATGTTGTCTCCTTCGTAGCTGGGGAGTTGTTAATGGCAGTTCTTCGCTAGTTTGAATCCGGCCTTTTCTGCTTCATCCGTGGTTTTAAATACGACCTTGTTCGTCGGGGTAATCTCCTTTTCAGGACGGCACGTGCCTACGTAGTAAGTCCTGGCCGCCTTGTCGCCGACTATCTCGGGCGGCGGCGCTGGCGCGGGTTCTTCTGTGGTCGTTTCAGCTCCCGCGCTCTGCTCTTCTTTCGCCTGCCGTCGTTGGGCCACCGTTTCTTCGGCCGCAACATCAAGCACGCGCAAACTTGGCGCACGCGCAATCATCTGCACGATCAGTTGAAAGTCAGCGCAGCGCATTTGTTGGCCTCGCGAGCGCCACGAGCTCCAACCCGCGGCCGGAAGCTGTAACGACTGCGAGATCAACTTAACGAAGTCGTCCGTGTTGTTGGCTTTGTAGTCTTCATCGTAGCCGATCCACAGCGATGTGAGGCGATCGTCCAGCAAGTCGAGAGAGATGCTGCGCACGCCTTCGAATTTGGTCTTGTCGATCGTGGGGTCGAAGTATGGATTGATAGTCGTCTTCGAGACGCCGAAGTCGTCCGTGTGTCCGAACTTCGTTTGCGGCACGTAGGTTTTGATCTGCTCCTTCGTCATGCCGAGATGAAATCCGAGTAGCTCGGGCGCGGCGGGAAGTTCGGCAAGTTTCTTCGTGCACTGAGCCGGCGCGGTGCCGGCGCTCAACAACACAAGCAATATCAGGGAAAACCAACGCAGAGACGGCATGGCTCGGAAATTAAGGCCAAAGCTCATGCGCTGTCAATGCGAGCGATGTGTGATGTTTCGCCGCATCCGGCCACGTGTACCCGGAGTAGGAAATTTACGAAGAATTCTACGAGGAGACAGACATGAAGCACGGAAGATACAGATTCATCATCACACTTTTACTTATAACCGCGGTTAGCGTGTTTGTAGCGCTGCGCGGAAGCAGAGCGTCGAGCGCGGCGCCGGCGCAGGGTAACGCGCCCGAGAACAAGTTTCGCCGAGCCAAGAAACGGGTCGAGGGCCAGTACATCGTCCGTCTCAAGGACGACACGCGACCCGAAGACGTCGACTTTGTTGCTAACCAATTGCTGGTGCGGCATCAAGGTACGACGCTAGGAGTCTATCGACATACGATCAAAGGGTTTGCCATTCAAATGCCGGAAGAGGCGGCAATTGCACTCAGCCACGAACCTGCGGTTGAGTATGTTGAGGAGGACGGAATCGTCAAAGCCGCAAGTACTCAAAGTAATCCGCCATCATGGGGTCTCGATCGCATTGACCAGCGCAATTTGCCTCTTGATACCAAGTACAACTTTGCCAACGTGACGACCGGCGCGGGTGTTAATGTTTACATCGTCGACACCGGTATTACTCCCGAGCATACGGAATTCCTCAACGCAAAACGGTTCTTCGCGTGCTTCGCAGGACGCAAGCTTCTGGTACGAGGATGGTCGCGACTGCGGGGCCCACGGCACGCCTGTGGCCTCCGTAATTGGTGGAAACACTTTGGGCGTCGCCAAGGAAGTGCGGCTGCACAGCGTCAAGGCCCTTAACTGCCAGGCAGAGGGACCGTACTCCAGCGTCATCGCGGGAGTTGAGTGGATAACTGCCAACCACATTAAACCCGCGATCGTTAATATGAGTTTTGAAGGCCCGGTCGATGACACTATCGAGAATGCGATTCGCGCTTCAATGGCCCAAACAGGCCTGGCGTACGTGGTGGCGGCCGGAAACGGTGGCGTGGATGCGAAAGACACCACGCCCGCGCGCATGCCGGAAGTCATCACTGTAGGCGCCACAGATAAACTTGATACCCGCGCCGTTTTTAACTTTGAGGAGGCATCGAACTGGGGACCCGCGGTCGATCTGTTCGCGCCCGGTAAAGGTATCAAAGTCGCCGAGCAGTTCGACGAGAATCTCGACGGCATTCGTAATGACGTAATGCTAATGAATGGGACCTCTCTTTCCGCAGCGCACGTAACCGGTGTGCTCGCGCGTTTGCTTCAGGCGTTTCCGAATCTGACGCCCGCCGCATTGCAAGGCATCATCAAGAACCTGGCTACGCCCGACAAGGTGCTGGACCGAGGTCAGGGTTCGCCGAATCTCTTGCTCTATTCAGAAGTGCACGCTGCTTTTGTCCGGCAAGGAGCGTCCCCGCCGATAAACGAGTTCGACACCATGGTCGATTCCGGAATGGATCTTAATCCAAATGAGTTTCTGGCGATCACCGGCACGGGAACGATTAACGCCGGTGTATTTCTGGGCGGTGACAATGGTCCGGAAGGTTGGAATTCGATTGAAACCAATCCTGCGTTTCCACTGACTGGTACTCGTCCGTTCTCGCTGTTGGGTAGTCTCGATGGGCAGCTTTTCTACATCGGTAATAGTAGTGCTACTACCGACAAGTTCTTATCAACGAAGAGACTCTTTCTGAGAACGAATGACGATGTGCCCGGTAACGGGAGCGGTGCGTTCAACGCTTTCATTCAGGTCTGGAAACCGCTGCCGGATGCTTTGTCTAACTTCGTGGCCCAGTCGGTGCCGAAGACGTTGTTGTTGCCGGGTGAGACAATGAACGTGTCGTTCACGATGCGGAACCTTGGGCCAACGACGTGGACAGCGGGTCAGCAGTTTCGTCTGGGCGCACTTGGCAATGATGCTCTGGTCCCTGGCGGTCGTGCTTACCTGCCGAATGACGTACCGCCGAATACGGACGTGACGTTGAATTTCGCTGTTGCGGCGCCGGCAACGCCGGGCAACTACAGCTTCCGTTGGCGCATGCTGCAAGAAGGTGTTCAGTTCTTCGGCGATGCGTCGACGAATGTTCCGATTACGGTGCTGTCGCCGAGCAACAACGCGCAGTTTGTCGTGCAGTCAGTGCCGGCGTCGATGTATGCGGGAGAGCCGTACGCGGTGTCAGTGACCATGCGGAACACGGGTAACACGACGTGGCCGGCTGGTTCGACGTACAAGTTGGGCTCGCAGAACCCGCAGGACAATATGACGTGGGGCTTTAGTCGCGTCGTGTTGCCGCAGGCGGTGCCGCCGGGCGGAACAGTGAAGATCGACTTCGGAGTCACGGCGCCGGCGAAGGGGACTTACAACTTCCAATGGCGCATGGTGCAGGAGGGAGTCGAATGGTTCGGAGCGTTTACGCCGAACGTGCAGGTGACGGTGAAGCTGCCGCCGTGCTTGAGGTGTTAAGTAGGTAGCAATAACTGCGTGGGGCAACGAAGCCACTGAGAAATCGGTGGCTTCGTTTGTATTTGATTCTCAATTCACGCAGTTGCCGACATGCTGCGGGCTAGTGGTTTGGCGGATCCGATTAAAGCTTCGACTCTCTGAACGATCTCGCGAGCCATCGCAATGCTCCGCAGGATCTGTTCATTCGGTTGCGATTTCTGTGGCTGTTCAAGCCAGTGTATATCAAATCGTTGCACGGCCTTTACGGCATTAACCGTCGGTCCATACGTTCTTGTGGCGCAAACGATCACGTCACAGCCGAGGTTTACCAATGAATCAAGGCTGCCCATTAAAAACATCGTGACTGTCGATTCCGATCCTCCACCTGTTTATGGTCAGGACGACTCGCATGTCACCTTTGGTTGTCTCGTTGTGCTCGATTGTGGCGTCTGGGTGGTTCGCGGTGAGCATCTCAGCAGCGGTCCTGATCGTCTGGCTCTTTCCGATCCGTTTCTTGCCGCGCAAAGCGAATAAGTTTTTCAAAGCAACCTCCGTTACTGCTGATGGCGTGTGACATCCTCGCGAGATTGAATGTTCAGACTACCTCCATCAGCAGAGCGCCGCAAGTCACCTCATAGCGCGGCGTTTCCTCACAAAGCCCGCCACGCACGCGAGACCCGAACCTAGCAAGACCACTGTTGCCGGTTCTGGAACTTCATTTTGTGCTGCCCGTGAGTTGGCGCTGAGGGTTACCAGAAGGGTGTATTCCTGATTGAACTGCAGGTTGAATACCTGTGAGAGTTGTCTTTGGTTTTCGAGCGTAGTGAAGTCGTTCGGCCCGATGCGAAGCGTGGAGTCGACAGAAAAAGTACTGACATCTAATACCTGTAGGCTGAAGCGGGCATCCGACGCAGCGAACAAACTGAATTGGTCAGTCATTAAATTCTGCATCGTCTGCAACAGTCCCGAGAAATTCACATCAACGTTGCCGCTGCCTCCGGCGATCATAAAGGTCGCCGTTAGATTTGCTAACCCTTCGGACTCGGCCTGGCAAAGACAGCCTGAAAGCATGACGTTGCTGTTTGCGCTAAACGACAAGTTGGTGAAATCCGACACAGCGTTCGCAGTCGCAAAAGTCACACTGGCACTCGCCTCCGAACGGGTCAGGCTCTGTGATTGGTTTGCGGACTCCTCGTCGAAACTATTTATCGCAACCGCAGAAGCTGCGGTCCTCGATCCCGTTTGCGGTGTGGAGAACACGATGGTTCCAGACGTGGGTACGAGCTGAAAGTTACTCAAGGTCACTGAAGTCATCGATATCGCGTCGGCATAAGCGTTCGAAGACGATCCGAGCAGCAGCCAGAGAAGCAGCACACAGAGTCCCAGTGATTTGCGTGTCATACTAATTATCTCCCTGTACGTAAAGCAGCGGGCCCACAATGGTAAGAGGCTCTCGAATCAGCGGCCTAACGCGGCTGCTGTTATCGCATCAATTGTTGGGGATTAGCTCAGCTCAAGAAGGAGACTACACGCTCAGGGTCAGGGATACCCTACGCGTCTTATACGCGCTGGTAAATCGGGAGTCAAGAAAATAGACGTGGAGATTCGTGTACTTTTCATTACGCGAATGTCTGGAACGATCGTAAATTTCAGCGAATCGGTGAATAGTCAATTGCCGTGAGTTTCCAGGCGACGCTGCGGCTTCGATTGGTACCCGCGGCAGGCGTGGAACCTGCTTTCGATTCGGAGACGAATGATCGCAAGGTCTCGAACGAATTCTTTTATCTCCCGCGACTTTCCAACCAGCAGCACTTGGAGTACACAATCGACTTGGGGTTACAGATCCGGCCTTTTTGATGTTAGCCCTAATGTCACCTTTCTCCAAAGTTGAAATGTCACCTTTTGTGGTACTGAAGTGCGAACTTCAACACGATTACGGTCCCTATCATGACTTCGGGCCGACACTGGCGGCGGAGAAACTGGCCACCGAGGGGCTTATCGCTGAAATGTGGAGGACGTTGCCCAGTACATAAAAACCAAGTTGAAACTAGCTAGTTGGCGGGAGGTGGCTGCGAAACTGCGGCCTGAGCCTCCTGCCCCGCCGCCTCTTTTACCGCCGGGGTCTTTGTCACCACCCGCGTCGCTTTCACCCGCCGCATATCAACCACCACCAATGCCTATGCTACCGTGGGCCGTTTCTAGCCCAATCCCGATTCCTGCGCCAGCGCCGGGTCGCGCAGCAGCCGATCCATACGGCGTAACTCCGCCATCAACGCCGCCCAGTGGTTGGCCGGAGACTCCGCCCGGCTCGCCGAGACAATTCGGTAAGTCCTAACAGAACCACCTGGTGGTTGAGTCTCGTGCGACTCACAATCGACGTTGCAGTGTGAACTTTATTTCCGTTCCGCCGCTAGAAGGGCAAGGGAAACAGATTGCATCGCTCATGGGGCAGGAAGGAGTGGTACCCGCGGCAGGGGTCGAACCTGCGACCTCTCGCTCCGGAGGCGAGCGCTCTAATCCACTGAGCTACGCGGGCGTAACGTTGGGAGAAAAAGATACCACAGAGGCGAAAGCGGGTGCTACTGACGTCCGTTAAGCGATACGCGAGTAAGTTCTTGTTAGCTCGTCAGGCGGTGGATTGCCGAGACGATCCAGAAGGACAATGCGGCGACGAATGCGGCTGCGGGGATGGTGAGAATCCAGGCCCAGACGATGCGGCCGGCGACGCCCCATTTAACTGCTGATAATCTTCGTGTCGCGCCGACGCCGACGATCGAGCCCGTGATCGTGTGCGTCGTCGAAACGGGCGTGCCCGTGAGTGTGACGTACGCCAGCGTGAGCGCCGCCGCTGACTCGGCACAGAAGCCCCCGACGGGTTTCAGTTTGGTGATCCGCGTGCCCATGGTGTGCACGATGCGCCAACCGCCCGACAACGTTCCCAACGCAATCGCAGCGTGGGCGGCGAGGACAACAGTCGTGGGGATTGGCGGTAACGTACCGTTCGGTCCGTAGGTGAGTCCCCACACACCGCCGGCCGTCAGCACAGCCGTAATAATCCCCATCGTCTTTTGCGCGTCGTTGCCGCCGTGGCCCAACGAGAACGCCGCTGCTGAGAAAAGCTGACCACGACGAAAGATCTTGTCTACCCGAGAAGCGGACGATCGACGAAACACCCAATACACAATCACCATCAACGTGAAGCCAATCAACATACCGATCAGCGGCGACAGCACGATGAACTTCAACGTTCGCAGCCAAACATCCGTTTTGAGCAGTCCGCTGACGCCGCCGTGCGCTGCGATGCCGGCGCCTGCATATCCGCCGAGCAGCGCGTGCGAACTGGACGTCGGCAGGCCCAGGTACCACGTAATCAAGTTCCAGACGATCGCCCCTAACAACGCCGCCAGCAGAACGTACAAACGCAAATCAGGACTGATGACGTCCATCCGCACACCGTCGCCGATCGCTTTAGCGACGCGAGTGCCGAACACTGCGAAGGCGATGAAGTTGAAGAACGCGGCCCACACGACGGCCATGCCCGGCGAGAGGACGCGCGTCGAGACGACGGTCGCGATCGAATTCGCGGCGTCGTGAAATCCGTTGATGTAATCGAAAACAAGCGCGAGTAAGACTAGGATGATGACGAAGGCCAGGGTTGCGGTCATAGTCTTAGGTCTTAAGACAACAAGTCGATGAAGTGCTTAGGGGACACGGATTAAAGAGAAGTTACGTGTGCTTGATGATCACGCTCTCGATGATGTTCGCGACGTTCTCGCAGCGATCGACCGCCGCCTCCAGCTTCTCATAAATCTCTTTCCACTTGAGCACCGTCAACGCGTCAGGTGGATCCTGAAACAGCTCTGCGATCGCGGCGTGATAAATATCGTCCCCTTCGTTTTCCAGACGATGAATCTCGACCAGCCGCTGCGTGATGTTCCGCGGACGTTGCAGTGTCGAGACGATCTCTTTCAACTGCTCCGCCATCCGCTCGAGCACGTTAGCAAAATCCTGCGCGTACTCGTTGATCTCCTTGACGTCGAAAATGACGATCGCGCGCGCGGCGTCGTCGATCAAGTCGACAATGTCGTCGAGCGCAGTCGACATCATGTAAATGTCTTCGCGGTCGAAAGGCGTGATGAAGGATTTGTTCAGCCGAGTTGAAATGCTGTGGGTCAGCTCGTCGCAGGCGTGCTCGAGGCCCTTGATGCGCTTCGCATACTCGGCGTAACTCCCGTGCTTGTCAGCCAACATCTCCTTCAGCTCGCGCGCAGCCGACGAGATGTAGAGCGTCATCTGCGTAAACAGGTCAAAATACTGCTCTTCTTTAGGAAGCAAGCTCCATCCCATGGCGCTCCTAGCCTTCGTCTGAATGTAATCTGAATAAGTCTCGGGACTATAACTTACCAGCGCGCTACTTGCCAAATGCGAGCATAGTCGTATATCAAAGGCCGCAAATGACCAAAAACCACCTGTCCGACGTCCAGGACCTGCTGCGAATCGAATCGAACGCCATCGCTCAAACGGCCACCCGCCTCGAAGCGGCGCAAGTCGAGCGCGTGGTGGATTTGATCGCGGGCTGCAAAGGGAAGGTCGTGATTCTCGGCGTCGGAAAGTCGGGAATAATCGGACAAAAGATAGCGGCGACGATGACGAGCACGGGCACGGCCGCGCTCTACCTCCATCCTTCGGATGCATTGCACGGCGGGCTCGGCATCGTCCAGCCGGATGACGTCGTGATCGTGCTCAGCAACAGCGGCGAAACTGAAGAGATCGTCGCAATGCTGCCGTATCTGAAGAACCGCGACGTGCCCATCATCGCGATCGTCGGAAATCTCACGTCAACACTGGCGCAACGCGCCGATGCCGTACTCGACGCATCCGTCGATAAAGAAGCGTGTCCTTTGAATCTCGCGCCAACGACGAGCACAACAGTCGCTCTCGCCATCGGCGACGCGCTCGCCATGACGGTGATGAAAGTGAAAGGACTGACCTCCGACGACTTCGCCGTTAATCATCCAGCGGGAAGATTAGGCAAGCGACTGACGCTGCGCGTCGCCGACTTGATGCACAGCAACGGCGAGAACCCGACAATCGCAACCGGATCGTCGTGGGTCGACGTAGTCCGTGCGATCAGTAAAGGCGGACTCGGCGCCGTATGCGTCGTCGATGCATCAGGGCGACTCGCGGGAATCATCACCGACGGCGATCTCCGCCGGGCGATCGAACACACGAATCACGACTCACTTGCTACGCTCACATGCGACGATTTCATGACGCGCCAACCCGCCGTCGCGAATCCTCAACTCCTCGCTTTCGACGCACTACGACTGATGGAAGATCGACCGTCGCAGATTTCAGTGTTACCAGTGGTAGATGAGGATCAGATCTGCGTGGGGCTCATCAGAGTCCATGATATTGTGCGGAGCGGTTTGTAGGCATGTCGACGATGTCCCACGCCGAACGGACGCGTAGTAGTTTCGACATCAGTCCGGCATGCATGATGTGACCGCTGCGTTCGGCGACGACCTTACCCATGATCGGCATCCCCAACAGCGCGAGGTCGCCGATGATGTCGAGTATCTTGTGACGAACGAACTCGTCGCGAAAGCGCAAACCCGTTTGATTCAACATTCCTTCCGGCGTCAACACGATCGCGTTATCGAGTGAGCCTCCACGAATCAGGTTGGCCTTCCGCAGCGACTCGATCTCATCCGTAAAGCCAAACGTACGCGCCGCGGCGATGTCGCGGCTGAATGCTCCATCACTCAACTCCACAAACAAACTCTGCACGCCAATCAACGGATGCGCAAAGTCGATTAGGCAGTCGATCTGATAAGTGTCGGCGGGTTCGACGCTGATCCTGCGATTGCCTTGTTCGAACGTAACGCGCTCGCGAACCAACAAAGCACGCCGCGCCAGCGGCTGTTCGACTATACCCGCGCGCTCGATGATCTCGGCGAAATCTTCCGCGGAGCCGTCCATGATGGGGATCTCGAGGTTGTCGACTTCGATGAACACGTTGTCGACGGCGAGACCTCGCAGAGCGGCGAGCAAGTGTTCGACAGTCGAGAGCATCACGCCAGTGCGCATCAAGGTCGTCGCGTAACCGCAATGAGCAACTGATTCGACGGTAGCGGGAATTTCGAAACCACCGAGATCGGTGCGACGGAAGACATAGCCCGTATCGGGCGGAGCGGGGACCAAGCGAATATGAACGGGAACCGCGGTGTGTAGACCTATACCGTGGGTTTCGACTGGAGAGCCGAGCGTGGTCTGTTTGATCAAAAGTCGGGCGCCTTAAGTCAATAAAATGATCCAAGCTTCGTTCGCATTTTATGAGCAAGCTATGTGCCGGGTAGTAATCAAGCAGTTGCGTGGGCCAGTGTGGCACGAACGCTACACATCAGGAATTTCCTGACGATCATCCGCCACACAAATTGTTTGAATAGACTCATTTGCTGGAGTACACTCGGGCCAATTAAACCGTCGGGACGCGAAGCTTTTCGGCGTAGTGTTTGAGAAACAGCGCTTTCGCACCATAACTTCGTGGTTGAAAGAAACGCGACGCCAGCGCTCCGAAGAGCAAGAGGGAGGATTCCTCGATTCCCCCTCGTGGAGAAACCGCGATGCCAGACCTCGAAATCACGTGTTCGGAGTGCAACACTCCGTTCACATTCACGGAACGAGAACAGGAGTATTACAGGGAACGCAATCTAACTCATCCAAAACGCTGCAAGCCCTGCCGCGATGCGCGCCGGGCTAACTTTGGCGGGTCAAGAGGACCAGCAGGTGAGCGCCAGCGGTTCGACATCACCTGCGATCAGTGCGGCAAGCAGGACTCAGTGCCCTTCAAGCCTTCGTCGGGCAGACCGGTCCTGTGCAGTGATTGCTTCAGCGCCAACCGAGCAACGCAGCGGAACTGAGTAGTTGTAGAACAACCAGGGAAGGTAAGTATTCGGACGCGGTGAATCTCTTCGCGATTGATGGGTAAAGAACGCTCTAAAAAAGGTCTACCTCATTCGTTAAATCCGCGTTAAGAAGTAAGGAATGAAATACGAGACGATCAAACTGGAGCTGATCGGCAAGGTCTGTCTGTTGACGTTGAACCGGCCTGACCGGCTGAACGCGTTGACGGTGCAGACCGCAAAGGATTTCCAGGCGGCTGTTGCCGAGGCGCTCGAACAGGGCGCGCGCGCGATCGTTCTGACTGGCGAGGGAAGCGCCTTCTGTGCCGGCGGCGACATACGCGAGATGCAGGAGATTGCCGGAAAAGACGGGCGGCTCGAAGCTTTCTTCGACGAACCGCTCAGGATTCTGAACGAGGCGATCCGCTTGATTCGACAAACGCCAGTTCCGTTTATCGCCGCAGTCAACGGAGTTGCTGCCGGCGGCGGATGCAATCTCGCGCTGGCTTGCGATCTGGTTGTGGCGGCGGAGAGCGCGAAGTTCAACCAGGCTTTTGTAAAGATTGGTCTGGTGCCGGATTGTGGCGGAACTTTTATCCTGCCGCGGCTCGTAGGATGGAAACGAGCAGCGGAGTTAATGTTTACGGGCGACATGATCACGGCGCAACGCGCAGCAGAGATCGGAATGATCAATTCAGTGACACCTGATAACGAATTGATGCCGCGGGTGATGAAACTCGCCGAACGGCTGGCGGAAAGCCCGACCGCCGCGATCGCGCAGATTAAGAAGTTGCTGGACGCGAGCGCAGTCAATGATTATGGGAGTCAACTCGATCTGGAACGCGAGGCGCAGATCGAAGCAGGTAAGACGAAAGACTTCGCCGAAGGCACCTCGGCATTTTTGGAAAAACGGCAGCCGCGATTTGTTGGCAGTTGATAACATGGGCGTCCAAACAGATCGCAAGGCCGCCTGAATTTTGGCGGCCTTTTTAGTTGGGAGTTTGGACTTTGGGCTGGTCTTTGGACTTTGGACTGGTCTTAGGTCTTGGGTCTTTGGGCTTAGGCCTTGGTCTTGGAACAAAGCACAAAGTACAAAGTACAAAGACCAAAAACCCAAGACCCAAGCCCCAAGCCCCAAGACCCAAGACCTACATATGACAATGGACTCGCTAACCTACATGCAGCTCCTGCGACGAAACCAGTCTTTTCGGAGACTGTGGATCGGCCAGGTGATCTCAGAACTCGGCAATTGGTTCAACTTCATTGCCGCGCTGGGATTAGTGCGTGTTGTGTCGCATGCCGCGCCTGAAGTGACGACACTGCTGCTGCTGTCTCGTCTCGCGCCGTTCACGTTCTTCTCGCCGCTTGCAGGTGCATTTGTGGATCGCTGGTCGCGGCGGACGGTGATGATCGTCACCGACCTGTTGCGCGTCGTCGTGGCGCTCGGGTTCCTGCTCGTGCGGCGGCCGGAAGACCTTTGGATCGCATATCTCTGCACCGTGTTGCTCGCGTTCTTCGGCACGTTCTTCGAAGCAGCGAAGAATTCAGCCGTGCCGAACATCACTGGCGAACGCGATCTGCTTGCCGGCAACGCGTTGATGTTTTCGTCGCGCTTTCTATTGATGTCAGTCGGCGCTGCGCTTGGCGGCTGGACGTCGGCGAAGATCGGCTACGAAGCCGCGTTCATTATCAACGCGATCTCGTTTGCGGTTTCCGCCTACTCCGTCTGGCTCGTACCTGAAGAGGAAACTCGGAAGAAGCCTGCCGCAATTGTCGAGAAACAGAAGCGGAGTATCTACAGCGGCTACTGGACCGACATCCGCGAAGGTTGGTCGTACATCATCAGCCACGGCCCAGTGGCGGCGATCCTGCTCGCGAACATCGTCTGGGCCACCGGCGGAGGCGCGATCAACCTGATCGTCGATCGCCTGGGAGCGTTTGTCTTCGCCGGCGAGAAAGGGATCAGTGCTGACGTCGCGATCGGAGTATTGTACTTAGGTAACGGCCTCGGCTTATTCGTAGGCATGATGATCGCGCGTCGCGTCGGCATCTACTTCGAAGCGAAGAGCCGCACGATTGGCTACATCGGTTGGAGCTTGTTCGTGCAGGGAATCTTCTTCGCGCTGATGGGCGTGATGCCGAACTTGTGGCTCGCATCGCTGAACCTGTTTATGTCGCGAGTTCTGTTGGGCGCGGAGTTTGCCGTTCAGGAGACGCTGCTGATGCGCCTGGTGCCTGACCACTTGCGAGGACGAGTTTCGACGACGGACCGCGCCAGCGAGATGTTCATCTGGACCCTATCGACGGCCGCCGCCGGATGGTCGCTCTACAGGATCACCCCGCACACACTGACGATCGTTTCCGGTCTGCTTTCCGGCGTGTCAGGAATATTGTGGCTGGTCCTGTTTGCCACGCGGCGGGTTCGACTGCCGCGCCGTTTGCAGTCCGTGCCGGAGTCGCCCGGATCATGATGGATCTTGCTACAATCCCCGGCCATGCGCGTTAGGGGCCGTCGCCGCAAATCTGTCGCCTTCTTCGTGACGCTCGGCGTGAGCCTCGTGCTGTTGGCGATCGCGCTCAACGTCGGTTGGATCATTCTCAACTGGCGTGAAGTGGCGTTCCTGGTTCTGGGTATCATCCTTTTCGTGCTGCTGATCTTCGGATTGATCCTGAATACGACGTTTTTGATTCGTGAGATACGCCGCAACGAACAGCACGACGCGTTCATCAACGCCGTTACTCACGAACTGAAGACGCCCATCGCGTCGATCAGGCTCTATTTGGAGACGTTGAAGACGCGCGACGTCGACGAGGACCAGCGGCGCGAGTTTTACAACATCATGCTGGCTGACAGCGAGCGGCTGCTGTCGACCGTCGAGCAGGTGCTGCGCGCGGGCCGCACCGGACTGCGACGCCGCCGTGTCGCGAATTCGGTGATCAATGTGGACGAGATGGTACGCGAGTGTTTAGAGTTGACGCGCGTACGGTATGGATTGAACGAAAGCAGTATTGCTTACACGGAAGCGCCGGATGCGAAGGGTGTGAAGGTGACGGGCGATCCGGATGAGTTGCGGGCGGCGTTCTCGAACCTGTTGGACAACGCGGTGAAGTACTCGGATGATGAAGTGCGTGTGTCTGTGTCCGTTTCGGCGATTGACGATAGACGTGTTGCGGTGCGCGTGGCGGACAAGGGGATTGGGATTCCGAGCGCGCAGCTAAAACGTATCTTCAAGCGGTTCTATCGCGTGCCCGGAAGGTTCATGGCGCGCGTGAAGGGAACTGGCCTTGGCTTGTTCATCGTGCACTCGGTCGTGCGCAAGCATGGCGGACGTGTTTACGCCGAAAGCGAGGGCTTGGGCCATGGCAGCACGTTTACGATTCTGTTACCACGGATTTCCTAAATGACGGCGGTATTGATTGTTGAAGACGAGCAACATTTGGCTGACGGGTTGCGCTACAACCTGAGGGCTGAAGGTTATGACGTGGATATTGCGGGTAGTGCTGAGGAAGCGGTGTTGCTCCTGCTCGATCGACGTAAGGTATATGACGTCGTCGTGCTTGACGTGATGTTGCCGGGCATGGACGGGTTTGCGCTCGCTTCGAGACTGCGTGCCAAGGGACAGTTCGTGCCGATCCTGATGTTGACTGCGCGCGGGCAGGCTGAAGATGTGTTGCGCGGATTCGAAGCGGGCGCCGACGACTACTTGCCGAAACCGTTCGATCTCGCCGTCCTGCTCGCTCGCATTCACGCGCTGCTTCGCCGGCGCGAGTGGTTTCATAAAGACCAGCGTGACGAATCGCCTGTGCGTCCGGTCGGAACGCCGAACATCTTCGACTTCGGAAACAAAACCATCGACTTCGACGCGCTGGAGCTTCGCTCAGGCGACCAGATCGTGAACCTCACGCTGATGGAAGCGGAACTGCTGCGCTACCTCATCAACCACGACGGACGGATCGTCTCGCGTAGTGCGATCCTCGAAGACGTCTGGGGCCTGCGTGAAGACACCGACACACGCGCCATCGACAACTTTATTGTTCGTTTGCGGAAGTATATCGAAGACGAGCCTTCACGACCGCGACACTTACTAACCGTGAGAGGTGTGGGTTATAAGTTTGTTTCAGCTTCAACCGCGACGGCCTAGTTACCACAAAAAGGTGCCTTTTGTGGTTAACAGGAGATTAGCTGGCGGCGACGATCAAGGAGGCGCGCACGCCGAGCATGTCGGAAAAGTCTTTTGTATAGATCGCCGCGACTTTCCTCACGCGTCCGATCTTCTCAACCAATTCTTCAGTCGAGATGAAACCGTTTTCCGTGTGCGCGATCGCCCAGTTCGGAATGTGCGATGCGGTGCGCAACAGGTCCTCGACGAACCCGAGATACTGCTGTTTGCTCTGAACACGTGAGCCGAGTCTCGCTTTCTGCGAGCGCTCCAGATCGAGCCAGAAGTCGTCGCTGCCACGCAGCCACTCCTCGCGCCAGCTCACGAACGGATCCCGCGCCGTCATCATCTGCGTCACCGGAATCGGCAGCCTCAAAAAGAGCAGATCCGTGTGATGGCGTTCGGCGACGAAGCTGCGCACGTCCTGGTTGCTGATCTTGTTGCGCATCGAATTATCCTGCGGTTCGGGAAGACAGGCGAGCATCCGGTGAAACGCTTGCGACAACGCAAACGGTTCGCGCAAGTTTCGCGTCTGTTCGTCGAACGAGAGAACGTAATCGCCAACCATCATCGCCGCCGTCAACGCGAACTCGCGTTTGAACGGCTCCAGCCGTTCAGCATTGAAGCGGACATTGTCGAACCACCACGCGTCAGTCTCGTTGAACCACTTGAGCAACGTGGAATTCTCCATTTTGTCACGTGGAACGTAAGCGTCGTCGAGCAGCACTCCGAGATCGATATCGTTTAAGTGCTCGGTGTTGTTCTCGACCAGCGCGAACGCCTTCGTGTACGACCATAACATCGGATCGTTCGCGGCGATGCGTACGCGCCAGTTTTTCAGTTGTATGATCAGGTCCGGCTCGCCGGTGAACGGCAGCGCCACCGATTCAAACTTCAACCGCCGCAGCACGCCCAACTCGAAAGCCAACCATCCGTTATGAAACTGCATAGGATCAAAATTAACTAAGCGATAGAAATGCACTCACAACCGCAGGATCGAACTCAATGCCCGCCCGCGCAATCAACTCACGTTTCGCTGCTTCGATCGACATCGCCTGACGATACGGACGTTCGTCAGTCAACGAAGCAAAGGAATCCGCCACGCGGAGTATGCGCGCAGCCAACGGAATCTCCTCGCGCCGCAGTGCATCCGGATAACCGGCGCCGTTCCACCACTCGTGATGCCAGCGAACCAGCAGTTGAGCGGCGCGATCCGCGCCGACTCTCGACGCCTCACGTTCACCAATCACCGGATGCCGCGCGAGATCGAGTCGTTCTTCAGCGCTCAGCCCATTGCGCGCTTGAATGTAGTCGCGCTCCATCGCGACTTCGCCGAGATCGTGCAACAGCGCCGCCGCGTGCAACGAACCGCGGTCATGTCGCGCCAGGTGAAACGCGAGCGCGATCTCGTCCGCTATTTCAGCCACACGTTGAGCATGTGGATTCTCGTAACGCTCGAACCGATCCGCGGTCCTGGCGAGTTGCATAAACGCCTCGCCGGCTGATTTGTCTATCAGTTCACCAGTATCGACTGCCGCCATCGTCCTATCTTAAACTCCTTTCAGGTCTCGTAACAGATCGCGTGCCTTTCGATTGTTCGGATCGACACCCAGCGCACGCTCCGCTTCGCCTCGCGCTCGAACGATGAAACCAAGATCGCGAAACAACTGCGCCAACATCACGCGGTACTCCGCATTCTGCGGATCGAGTTTTATCGCTGCCTGTAACTCGGCTTCCGCCGCCCGGCGCGTGTTCTCTTGTCCGGCGAGCAGGTGGCCGTAGTACGCCCGGTAGCGTGCTTCATTTGGCATCAATCTGGCCGCAGACGCAAACAGCCCGGCGGCAACTTTGCGCTGACCTTGTTCGAGCGCCGCGTATCCTTCTTTGAAATCGTTCGCGGCCCGTTCGGCGGCTGACACAGGCGCGTCGACTGGAGCGGCGGCTTCGCGGGTCGAATCCGCGGGTTCGGGAGTCACCTCTACGGGTCGGGGCGCCTTCTTACGCGCTTGAAGTTTTGCGTTGTAGCCGGCGCGGAGAGCGTCGTCGCGCAGTGTGTCATAGGCCTGAGTTATCCTTGCGAATGCCGATTCCAGGCGGGCCAGCAACGCAGGCGCTTCTTTGCGAAACCGGTCGGGATGATAACGGCGCGCGAGTTCGTAATACGCGAGTTTCAGTTGATCCGGCGAGGCGTCTGTCTCGACTCCGAGTATGTCGTAATAAGAATCAGCGCTCCGTAAACGCTGAAGAAACGCCTCGGCGTCGACCTCAGATGTTTCTGTTTGAATTTCGGGCGCAGTAGTTCTCCTCGCGGCTTCGAGTAGCAGCGCATCGAGGTCGAGATCGAGGTTTACTGTCGCATCGAGGCGCGACCGCGAGTCGAAATCCCAAGTGCCTTCTTTCAGTGACAGCGCGACGCGGAGAACGTCGGAAACCAGTTTTGTATGGACTTGATCCAGCACAGTCCCGGCCACCAATTGGTTCGCGGTGAGTTTTTTGGCGAGGTCGAGATCCGGCACGTTGTCAGCGAAACTGTCGAGTTGCTGGGCGGTGATAACTCCACCTCGCAGCAAGTACCCCCGAAGACGCAGATCCCGCAGGTTGCACGCGGCGTAGACAAACTTTCCCTGGTCGAACCAGGCGGCGATCTTGATGCGGTCGTGTTCCAGGCGAAGCCTGCCGCTGTGAGACTTGGCTGAGATTTCCTGAATGATTTCGGCGAGCGGTTGCTCGCTGAGTTGGCCGTTCATCCTTCCGGCGCATCATAGCGCAGGCTGCAAATCCCACAAAATCCCAGAAAATTTTAGCCGTTTGTGTTTTGGAGGTAGACAGGGAGGAATGCCGATCCTATATTGATGCCACATGACAATTCGAGCCCCCCGGCAGCAACTTCAAGCAGGGTGTGATCCATATGGACGAAAGAGCATTCGACAGTGTCCGGCAAGTAAGTGACACGGAAAGCAGCACCGTCAGCAGCTCGGCCGCACTCAACTCACAGGAACGTGTTGATCTACTGATTCGAGAATTGAGGAAGCGGACCGCCGAATTGGAAGAAGCCAACCGCGAACTGCGTCGCGTTTCACATTATCGCTCGCTTTTTCTGGCGCGAATGTCTCATGAACTACGCACGCCGCTCACTTCGATACTCGGTTTCAGTGAAATCCTGCTCGATCAGGAAGAACTGACCGACTCCCAACGCCGCTTTTGTCAAAAAGTCCAGGATTCCGGGTTCCAACTGCAAGCCAGTCTGAATCAACTGGTCGACCTTTCGCGAATCGAGGCCGGGCAGACGGAAGTTTTCTTCCAGGAGTTTTCACTCCGCGAGACTGTGCGCGAATCCTGCGCAGCCGCCGCCCGAATGGCGCAGAAGCAGCAGGTGAAGATCGATTACGAAGTCGCTCCCGAAATCACGACGGTCGTTTCCGATCAAGGGAAGCTGCGGCAGACGATCTTCAACTTCATCGCGTGGGCAGTCAGTCGCAGCCCCGCCGGTGAGACGGTAACCGTCAAAGTCGACGTCGAAGACCGAGGAATGCTCGCCATCAAGGTCAAGGACAACGGGGACGGGCGATCTGACACTGAAAGCGCGTTCGATCCGGAGCGCAGTTCTTCGGCAGGCGAACCAAATATTAACGAACTTGGTATTATCATCGGCCACAAGTTGTTGGAACTGATGGACGGAGAAGTTGTGCTGGAGAATTGCGAGCCCAGAGGTCTCCAGGCGACGATTCGCATTCCGGCGCGACCGGCGAAAGGGTAGTACATATCACAAACCCCCGAATCAAAAGGTAATGGATGGAAGAGACGACAATTCGTGAATGCACAACGATCGAAGAGTTTGACAACTGTATTTGCCTCCAACGCGAAGCTTTCGGGCTTCCTGACCTGGAGATCTCACCGCGCCGTCATCTAATCGTTACTCGACAAGCTGGAGGTTGGACGCTCGGCGCCTTCGTCGGCAGCCGAATGGTCGGCTTCGTTCATCATCTCGCGGCAGTGCGCCCCAATAATGAAATCTACGGCTATTCGCACGTGATGGCGGTCGCGCGCGACTACCAGAACAAGGGCGTCGGCGCGCGTTTGAAGTGGGCGCAGCGAGCAAAGGCGATGGGCCAGGGCCGCGACTTCATCAAGTGGACGTGGGACCCGATGCAGTCGCGCAACGCGCACTTCAATCTGAATCGCCTCGGCGCGATTGTCGAGGCGTATGCCGGCGACTTCTACGGTATCGATTACAACGTAGACCAATCGCAGCCTGTCGGCGAGCGACCGGCCCTGCCGAGTGATCGTCTGTTTGCGAGTTGGCGACTGACCTCGCCTCGGGTGATGGCGCTGGCGGAAGGTGTCGAGCACAAGATCGAAGCTGAACCGGTGAGGTCGATCGCGATACCGGCTGAATGGTCGGCTCTGGTCAAGGGTGATGCGCAACGAGCACGCGACGAGCAGACGCGTGTCAGAGATGAGTTCAAAGCGGCGTTTGCAGACGGGCTTGTTAGCGCTGGATTCGAACGCGGAACTGAACAGTCGCGATACCTGATGTACCGTCGGGACGATCTGACATGATCTTCAGCAAGTTCGACAAGTACGTTGATCGGCACGCGCAGAGTTTTATCGAGAGATTGCAGAACCTGTGCCGCATGCCGTCTGTAGCCGCGCGGGGAACTGGAATGCGCGCGATTGCCGAGAATGTCGAACAGACGATGCAGCGCGTCGGCATGGGCACGCGCTCGTTTCGCGTCGGCAGCGGTTACCCGATCCTTTATGGCGAGTGCGGCAATGGGCCGAAGACGTTTGTCGTCTATGGTCACTACGACGTGCAGCCCGTGGGCCATTTGACGGAGTGGAGCTCCGGACCGTTCGCCGCTGAGATCACGGACGGCAAGTTGTACGCGCGTGGCGCCGCGAACAGCAAAGGCGATCTCATCGCGCGACTCGCGGCCGTCGAGGCGTATCAAAAGACGTTCGGGAAGCTGCCGGTCACGTTGCGTTTCATCGTCGAAGGCGAAGACGGGCTTGGCAGTCCGAGTCTTTATCGTTTCACTGAAGAAAACGTGGATCTGTTGCGAGCTGATGGATGTTTGTGGGACGAAGGCTCGCGCGACACGAAAGAAAACCCGACCGTCAGTCTCGGTTTCAAAGGAATCACGTTTCTCGAGCTGCGTTCGTTTGGCGCGCGATCGGATCTGCATTCGAAGTGGGGTGCGATCGTTCCGAACCCGGCGTGGCGGTTGGTCCAGGCGCTGGCGACGATCACTTCGCCGAAGGGCGTCATCACGATCGACGGTTTCTCGTCTTACGTTGCGCCGATCAGTGAAGAAGACGCGGAAGTGCTGAAGACGATCGAGTTGGACGAGGCTGGACTGAAGCGCGAGTTTCGTATCAACGGATGGGTCAGGGCGATGAAGGGGCCTTCGCTGGTTAAAGAGCACATCTTTGGCCCAACGTGCACGATCTGCGGTATTCACACAGGGCACACGGAGGCAGGCGCGAAAACGGTGTTGCCGAGCATGGCGATGGCGCGTCTCGATTTCCGGCTCGTGCCGGATTTGACGGGGCAGATCGTCGTCGAGTTGTTGCGCGCGCACCTGGACGTTCGCGGATTTAAGGACATTGAGATTATCGAGTTGGGAAGCGCGCCGCTGGCGAAGTCGTCGGCGAAGTCGCGCGTGGCTCGGGCAGTGATTGATTCCGCGCAGGAGGTTTATGGCAGGCCGCCGATCATTTATCCGATGGATCCGTCGAGCGGGCCTGTCGGCGCGGTCTGTGGTGTGTCGCAGCCGCCGACGCCGGTCGCTTCGTTTGGGACGAGTTACGCCGGATCGAATCCTCACGGTCCCGACGAGAACATCCGCCTCGACGACTTTATCCAAAGCATCAAACTCATCGGCCGCGTCATTCACCGGCTCGGCGCCGCAAGATCCAAATCCGTGTCAGAGACTCATGAAGACACAAAAACCACAGCGCCACTTCCTAAGTTGAAACACGGATAAAATGGCCGCCAAAGCTATCGTTCGCGAGATCGAGAAACTAAGAGACGAGATTCGACGTCATGACGAACTCTATTACGTCAACGACGCTCCCGAGATCTCCGATCGCGATTACGACCTCCTGATCCAAAAGCTCCAGCAGCTCGAAGAAGCGAATCCTGAGCTGATAACGCCCGACAGTCCTACGCAGAGAGTCGGTGGCCGGCCCGCGGAAGGTTTTGAGAAGGTGGTCCACACGCGGCAGATGCTGTCGCTCGACAACAGCTACAACATCGACGAGCTGCGCGCTTTCGACGAACGCTGCCGCAAGCTCGCGGAAGGACGCCCGCTCGAATACGTCGCCGAGCTCAAGATCGACGGCTTGTCGCTCTCGTTACAGTACGAAGACGGTCTGCTGACTCGCAGCGTCACTCGCGGTGACGGACGCATCGGCGAAGACGTAACCCAAAATGCGCGCACGATTCGTAGCATCCCGCTGCGTCTGAAACCTGAAGCCAAACGCATCGACTCACCGCTCGAAGTGCGCGGTGAAGTCTTCATTCCGCTCGAAGTCTTTCGCCGGACAAACGCCGAACGAGAAGAGCAAGGCGAGCCGCGATTCGCGAACCCGCGTAACGCAGCATCAGGCGCGATTCGCCAACTCGACTCGCGACTGGTAGCGCGTCGCAAGCTCGATATGTTCGTTTACGATCTGCTCGTCGGCGGGCGCAAACCGTTTCCCACTCACTGGGAGTCGCTCGCGTGGCTCGAGAAGGCGGGCTTTCGTGTCAATCCGCATAAAAAACTCTGCACGACCATTGACGAAGTGATCGAGTTCGCGAATGAGAAAGAGGCGCTGCGCGACGATCTCGGCTACGAAATCGACGGCCTCGTCGTGAAGGTCAACTCGACGGCGCTCCAGGACGAGTTTGGCGCGACACAGAAGGCGCCGCGTTGGGCCATCGCTTACAAATACCCGGCGCGACAAGCTTCGACGCAAGTGTTGGATATTAAAGTTCAGGTGGGTAGGACTGGCGCGCTGACACCTGTTGCTTATCTCGAACCCGTCTTCCTTGCGGGTACCACCGTTTCACGGGCCACGTTACACAACGAAGACGAGATAAAACGGTTGGGACTGAAGATCGGCGACTGGGTGATGATCGAAAAGAGCGGCGAGATCATTCCCAAGGTGCTCAGCGTCATTACGTCAAAGCGCACCGGCAATGAGAAAGCGTTTCGTCCGCCGAAGAATTGTCCCGTGTGTGGCGGGTTGATCTCGCGTCCGGAAGGTGAGGTCGTGGCGCGTTGCGTCGCCGCCGATTGCCAGGCGCAACTCGTCGGGCGTTTGCTTCACTTCGCATCTCGTCGTGCGATGCGTATCGAAGGACTCGGCGACGTGCTGGCGATCCAGTTAGTCGAGGCGAACCTCGTGAAGGACGTCGGCGATCTCTACTCGTTGACGCTGGACCAAGTCGCCGATTTGCCGCGCATGGCCAAGAAGTCGGCGACGAACTTGCTCGAACAGATCGAGGCGAGTAAATCACGAGACTTGACGAACCTGATCTACGCGCTCGGCATTCGCCACGTTGGCGAACGCACGGCGGGCATTCTGGCCCACGAGATGGGTTCGCTCGAACGGTTGATCGAAGCTTCGGTTGAAGAGTTGGACGCCATACCCGAGATCGGATTGACCGTCGCGGAAAGCGTTCGCGACTGGTTTGACGATGAAGGGAATCGCGCGCTTTGTGATAGGCTCCGTGCGGCAGGCGTCAAGACTGAATCCGCTCGCAAGAGCAGCGCATCTGTTGACGAGCGGTTCGATGGGAAACAATTCGTGCTCACGGGCACGCTGTCGAGTTTCACTCGCGACGAGGCAAAAGCTTTAATCGAAGCACGCGGCGGACGTGTTAATTCTTCCGTAAGCAAGAAAACGGATTATGTCGTCGCCGGCGAGGCGGCAGGATCGAAGTTAGACAAAGCGCAGTCAATCGGCGTAACCGTTATCGACGAATCCGCGTTTAAAGAAATGCTCAACTAGAAGTCAGTACCACCTGCGGTAGCGGGTGGGTCAGACTGGGTTTTGCGATATCGTGATGCTGATCAAGACCACCCGCTACCGCAGGTGGTACTGACTTCACCGGAGTAAACATGAGCGATCCCGAACCAACAACAAAGAACCTGAAACTTCTCTACACACTCTTCTGCGACGACGTGCGGCTCGAAGCCGGCAATAAGCTCTCATTCATGGGCGTGTTCCAGAACATCATGGTTCAACAGTTACCCGTGTCATTGATCAAGTTTGCGGTTGTTAACCATTGGCAAGGCAGCGGCAGCTACCTTTCAGAGGTGCGGATACTGACGCCCGATCGACAGCAAGCCATCGTCGTCTCGCAACCGACACCCTTCGAGATCGCGTCAGGCGGGTTTGCCGACAACATCAGCTTCTTTGTGAATGTGACTTTTCCGAGTGCGGGGAAATACGTGGTGCAGACTCTGATCGATTCGAATCTGTATCAGGAGCAGTTATTAACCGTTTCCGACGTCAGCGAACCGGAGATGGTTGGGACGTCGGAAGCGGTCAATTGAAAAGATGATGGCTGGTCGGCCCTAGCCAACTTCGATGTTAAAGAGCTTAATCTTGGAGTTGAGAGTAGTTGCTTTGATTCCAAGGAGCCTTGCTGCCTTCGCCTGATTTCCACCGGTTTCAGACAGCGCCATTTTGATTAAGTGGGTCTCGAACCGCTGTACTTCGTCGTAAAAACTGATTCCTCCTAAAATATCCAACGGCTTGAGTCTGGTTGCTTCTTCAGTGAACGCCTTGTCACGTGCGAGAGTCTCTGCTTCGGCAAGCAGAGCATCGGCCAGATCGACAACGCGCTGGATGCGGTCGCGGTCCGGACGCTCGGCAAGTTTCAGACGCCGCTCAGGCATTTGGTTAGCGATGCCTGAGTGTCTCAAGGTGTCGGTTTCCATCAGTGCTTGGTCGACGTTCATTAAATACTCCCCTTTCGGAACTGACCTCTTAATACGAAAACACCGGCCTCCGAAAATCCGTGACAATTATTTTTTTGCTTAGAGGTGAGTTAAATCGGTGTGTTTTTGGTGCGGATGAGAGGACTTGAACCTCCACGATGTCACCATCACAGGCTTCTGAGACCTGCGCGTCTGCCAGTTCCGCCACATCCGCATGCAACGAGGTAGCCCATTATGCGAATGAGCTTCGAGGGTGTCAAGAACGCGGCCATCGACGATTAGCTCCGTAATTATTCGGAGCTCGCTTGAGTGGCTTGTTATTATGTCCGCCGATGAATGAAGACCAACTTGGCTCTCGATTGCGTACTATCCTTGCGCAGATCGAAGCAGCAGCCATGAAATGCGGACGTCTGCCAAAGGATGTGACGCTGGTGGCGATTAGCAAGACCCATCCTGCTTCACTCTTAAAAACTGCCATCGAACTCGGCGCGACCGACGTCGGCGAGAACCGCGTCCAGGAAGCTGAACAAAAGATTCTCGAGGTGGGCCGGACCAAAGCGCGTTGGCACCTCGTAGGACATCTTCAGGCAAACAAAGCCCGCCGCGCTGTCCAGCTATTCGACGTGATTCACTCGCTCGACTCGCTGGATCTGGCGCGCCGCCTCGATCGTTTGTGCGGCGAGGAGGGCAGGGAAACGTTGCCGGTGTTGGTGCAAGTTGATCTGGGTCATGAAGCGACGAAGACGGGAATCGACGAAGCGGAGTTGCCGGCGTTGGTCCAGGGCCTGGCGGAGTTGAATCGCGTCCAACTAATCGGCTTGATGACGCTGCCGCCGTTCTTTGACGATCCCCAACAGGCGCGACCGTTCTTTCGCCGGTTGCGGGAGCTGCGAGATCGCTGGGCGCCGAACGGAGAACTCTCGATGGGCATGACGCACGACTTTGAAGTTGCCATCGAGGAAGGTGCTACGATGGTTCGCATAGGGACTGCCATTTTTGGTGAGCGATAAAAACAGATGCTGATAATCGGTCGCACGGTTTTATTTATCAGTTGGGCCATCCAGGCGTTCATTATCGCCGTCATAGCGTTGATGATTATTCGTCTGATCGTGGATGCCGCGGATCTGAATCCATTTGGCTGGATGCATCGTAATACACGCCGGTTGAGCGATGGTTTTGTCGTGCCGGTGCGCGGCGCTTTGCGCGGCTTTGGCGTCGATCCGAAGTTTGCGCCGCTGGTCGTGATCCTGATCGTGATCCTGCTTGGCTTTTTTCTGTTGCAGTTGGTAGGGACAATAGCCAGCACCATCGCGGGCATTCTGTTCAGCATCCAGACCGGCGCTTTTGTTTCCGTGATTGGGTACATTCTGTATGGTCTGATCTCGATCTACGTCCTGCTGATCTTCATGCGAATCATCTTCTCCTGGGGAATGATCAGTTATTCCAACCGCTTGATGCGTTTTCTCGTCGACGCGACCGAGCCGCTCCTTGCGCCGTTGCGACGAATGATTCCTCCATTGGGAGGATGGGACATCTCTCCAATTGTCGCGTTCCTGATCTTGTGGCTGTTTCAGGCAGCGATTGCCGGAACGTTGTTGCGAGGCGGGACGCTGCCAACTTTTTAGGTTCATGGACGGTACGAAAGTTTCACATTACAAAATTCTCGAGAAGCTCGGCGCGGGCGGGATGGGCGAAGTCTATCTCGCGGAAGACATGAAGCTCGGCCGGAAGGTGGCGGTCAAGATTCTGAGCGAGGAATACACCACCAACAAGGATCGGCTCCATCGTTTCGAACAGGAAGCTGCCGCAGCGTCGAACCTGAATCATCCGAACATTCTTACGATTCACGAAGTCGGCTCTGACGACGGACGGCATTTCATCGCCACCGAGTACATCGACGGCGTGACGCTGCGTCGCAAAGCTGCCGAGGCGCCACTCGAGATTCGCGAGATTCTCGACATCGCAATCCAGGTCGCCGGTGCGCTCGAAGAAGCGCACGCGGCGGGCATCGTCCATCGCGACGTCAAGCCTGACAACATCATGGTGCGCCGCAACGGCTACGTGAAGGTGTTGGATTTCGGGCTGGCGAAGTTGACGGAAACAGTCGACCGAAGTCCGCTCGATACTGACGCTCCGACGCGAGTGCTCGTTCAGACCGACGCGGGCGTGGTGATGGGAACGTCTCACTACATGTCGCCGGAACAGGCGCGCGGCAAACCGGTCGATGCTCGCAGCGATATCTGGAGTCTCGGCGTCGTCATTTACGAAATGGTCGCCGGCCGCACGCCGTTTTCAGGCGAGACGTCGACGGACGTCATCGTCGCGATTACGCAGAAAGAACCGCCGCCGCTCGCGCGTTTCGCGCCAAGCGTGCCGGCCGAGCTCGAGTGGATTGTTAACAAGGCTCTACGCAAGGACCGCGACGAACGCTACCAGACGATCAAAGAACTCCTGACCGATCTGCGACGGTTGAAACAACGGATCGAGTTTGAAGCGGAGCTGGAAAGATCGTCATCGCCGGACATCATTACCAAGTCAACCGGCAGCACGGTTGCCGCGCCGACGATCCAGGACCGTGCGCATTCAACCGCCGAGAAGAGCGTCAGTCACGTTTCAAGTGCCGAGTACATCGTCACCGGCATCGCACGTCACAAACTCGCCGCCGGCGTTATCGCGCTCGTCGTCGTGGCGGCAATGGCTGCCGCCTATTACTTCTACTTCAAGCGCGCGAAGCCGCTGACCAGTCGAGACACAGTCTTGTTGACTGACTTCGTCAACACGACGGGCGAAGCCGTTTTCGACGGCACGCTCAAACAGGCGCTCGCCGTGCACCTGGGCCAAACGCCGTTTCTAAATCTCTTTCCCGAAGAACGCGTCCGCGAAACGCTGCGTTTCATGGGCCGTTCGCCTGACGATCGGATCACGCGCGACGTCGGCCGCGAGATCTGCGAGCGGCAGGGAATCAAGGCGATGTTGACGGGAACGATCGCGAGTATCGGCAGTCACTACTCAATCACGCTGGAGGCGATCAATCCCCGCACAGGCGATCCGTTCGCGAGCGAAACAATCGAAGCGGAGAGCAAGGAAAAGGTGCTGGCGTCGCTCGGCACGGCGGCGTCGAACCTGCGGCAGAAGTTGGGCGAGTCGCTCAGTTCGATACAGAAATACGACGTCAACATCGAACAGGCGACGACCTCATCGCTTGACGCGTTGAAAGCTTTTGCGATGGGCAACGAAGAGCGCTCGAAAGGACGAGCGCGCGAGTCGTTGACCTTCTACAAACGCGCCGTCGAGCTCGATCCGAACTTCGCGATGGCCTACGCGCGCATCGGCGTCTATTACTTCAACCAGGGACAGATGGAGTCGTCGAGAGAGTACGTCCAGAAGGCGTACGATCTGCGCGACCGTGTAAGTGAACGAGAACGCCTCTACATCGACGAGAAGTATTACAACTACGTCACCGGCGAGGTCGACAAAGCCGTCGAGACCCTTCAGACCTGGGCCAGGCTCTATCCCGACGATTTCGTGCCGCATAACAATCTCTCGATCAACTACAAGTCTTACGGACGTTACGAGGAGGCATTGAAAGAAGCGCTCGAAGCCGTGCGCTTGAGCCCGAACAACCTGAGTGCGCGCACGAACCTGATCAGCAACTTCATAGCGCTCGGCCGGTTCGACGAAGCGGAGCAGGCACTTCGCGACATGCAGAAGATCAATCCCGAGGCGCTTTATATCCACCTGAGCAGCTTTTTCCTGGGTTTCAGTCGCGGCGATCAGGCGGCAATGGATCGCGAAGTCCAGTGGGCCAAAGGTAAACCCGAAGAGGCTGACTTCGCCGCCATTCAGTCCGCACGCGCCGCGTACTTCGGCAAGTTGAAAGAAGCGGAGGAGCTTAGCGCTCGTGCCGTTGAGTTGTTCAAGAGCCAAAACCGCAACGAGAACGCGGCAAACGTGTTGATGGGCCTGGCTAACGGCCAGGCGATCCTCGGAAGGTGCCAGCAGGCGAAGGACAACGTGACCGCGGCCTTGGCGTTGTTTCGGGGACAGACCGGGTTCGCAAACGCCGGCATGGTCTACGCCGCATGCAACGACGCGGGCCGCGCGCAAGCGGTACTGGATCAGGCCCGCGCCGCGTACCCGAAGAACACGATCCTTTCAGCGATCGTCACGCCGATGGTTCGCGCGCAGATCGAGAAGTCGCGCGGCAACACGGCCGAAGCGCTCCAGTTGCTGGAATCACTGCGGATTTACGATCGCAGCGAATATACCGGTCTATCGAACAACTACCTGCGCGGATACCTGTACCTGGAACAACGCAAGGGCAACGAAGCGGTTGCCGAGTTTAGAAAGATCGTGGAAAGCCCTGGCGTCGACGCCTTTTCTCCATTCAATGCACTCGCGCGCCTGGGCCTGGCTCGCGCTGCCGTGGCCGGCGGCGACACCGCCGCTGCTCGTAAGTCGTACCAGGACTTCTTTGCCATCTGGAAAGACGCCGACCCCGAGCTGCCTGCCCTGGTTGAAGCGCGCAAGGAATACGAGCAACTGAAATAAGAACACGGATTGTGGTATATTTCGGGGCCTAATAAACCCGCGTTAAATCTCAAAAGGATCTGGATCAATGTCAGGACATTCGAAGTGGCATAGTATTAAACACAAGAAGGGCGCGCTCGATGCCAAGCGCGGAAAACTGTTCACGAAGTTTATTAAAGAGATCACCGTCGCCGCGCGCTCAGGCGGCGGCGATCCAGAGGGCAATGCCCGCTTGCGCAAGGCGATTCTCGACGCCAAGGGCGGAAATATGCCCAACGATACGATTGAGCGCGCCATTCGTCGCGGCACGGGCGAAGAAGAAGGCGTCAACTACGAAGAGATCACTTACGAAGGTTATGGCCCGCGCGGCGTCGCGCTGCTCGTTCAGTCCATGACTGACAACCGTAATCGCACCGTCGCCGAGATCCGTCACCTCTTTTCGAAAAACGGCGGAAACCTTGGTGAAAGCGGATCGGTCGGTTGGATGTTCGACAAGAAGGGTTACATCGTCGTCGATAAATCCGCCAAGTCCGAGGAGGAGTTGTTTGAACTAGCCATCGAGGCAGGCGCCGACGACCTGCGCGACGATGAAGACACGTTCGAGATCCTTACGTCGCCGGACGCGTTCGAAGGTGTGCTGGCCGCCGTCAAAGGCGCCGGCATCGAGCCGCAAGCGGCAGAGATCGAGATGGTCCCGCAGAACTACATTCGCCTCGAGGGCGCCGACGCGCGCCAGATGTTGAAACTGATGGAAGCGCTCGAAGATCACGACGACGTGCAGAAGGTCTCGGCAAACTTCGACATTAGCGAAGCCGACATGGCTGCCGTTTAGACCACGGATTTATCAGTTGTATCGGTGGCTAATTCCGTCTCTTCCGACTTCACGGGCTCGCCCATAACTACCCGCACATTGTGAGTCTTTTCGTCGTCAGTCAAGGCGATGGCGCCGTCCGGTTGCAGAGCGCCGTCGACTTCGACGCTCACCACGCCGCGGTTCACGCCAAGCGGGTTCTCGACTTTGATTCGATAGACTGCGCGTTCGCGACGATACGTGATCTCGAAATCACGCCACCAGCGCGGCACGCACGGATCGATCCGGAGTTTGCGGTTCCCGATCAGTTTGAACCCGAGGATCGATTCCAGCCCCGCGCGATACATCCAGCCGGCCGAACCCGTGTACCACGTCCAACCGCCCCGGCCAGTGTGCGGCGGCACTGCATAGACGTCCGCGACCGCGACGTAAGGTTCGACCTTGTACTTGTGCAACCCGGCGCGCGTCGACGAGTGATTGATCGGATTGAGCAGTGAAAACAGTTCGCCCGCGCGTTCGCCGTCGCCGAGCAGAGAGAAGGCGATCAGCGTCCAGATGGCGGCATGAGTGTATTGCCCGCCGTTTTCACGCACGCCCGGGACGTAGCCCTTGATGTAACCGGGATCGAGACTGCCTTTGTCGAACGGCGGCGTGAAGAGAATGACCAGGCCATCGCCGCGCCTGATCAAGTATTCCTCGACAGCCGCCATCGCGCGTCCGCGGCGATACTGGTCCGAAGCGCCCGAGATGACGGACCACGATTGTGCGATCGAGTCGATGCGGCACTCTTCGTTGCGCGCGGAACCGAGGGGTGTGCCGTCGTCGAAGTAAGCGCGGCGGTACCAGTCGCCGTCCCACGCTTTGTCTTCGAGCGCCTTGCGCAGGTTATCCAAATGTTTTCGATAGCGATTCAGCCGCATGCGCTGCTGCTTGCGCGCTTCGACGTGCGGCGTGAACGCGGCGAGCGCCGTGTAGAGAAACCAGCCGAGCCAAACGCTCTCGCCTTTGCCGCCCTGACCGACGCGATTCATTCCGTCGTTCCAGTCGCCGCCGCCCATTAACGGCAAGCCATGTTTCCCGACTGCCAGACTCCGATCCAGCGCTCGTGCGCAGTGCTCGTAAATCGGCGCCGACTCTTCGCTGATCGCCGGTTGCGTGTAGCTCTCGTGCTCTTCGGGTTTGAGCTCCGGCTGTTCGAGAAAGGGAACGACTTCATCCAGCACCGATGTGTCGCCGGTAACATTGACATAGAACGACGTGACAAACGGCAGCCACACGAGATCGTCGGAGATTCGCGTGCGGACGCCGCGTCCACTGGGCGGATGCCACCAGTGCTGAACGTCGCCTTCCTTGAATTGATGTGCGGCGGCGAGGACGATCTGCTTTCGCGCGACGTCCGGCCGGCTGTAGACCAGCGCCATCACGTCCTGCAACTGATCGCGAAATCCATACGCGCCTCCCGACTGATAAAACGCCGTGCGCGCCCAGATGCGGCATGACAGCGTTTGATAGAGCAGCCATCGGTTGAGCATTGTGTCGAGCGCGGGATCCGGTGTCCGCACTTCAACCGTGCTGAGAATCTCATCCCAGTGGCCCAACACCTTCTCAAACGCCGCGTTCACGTTTCCCAACTGCCGGTACTGCGCGACCAACGCCTGCGCCGCTTCTTTCGATTCAGCCTCGCCCAGTAGAAAGACGACCTCGCGGGCTGTTTGCGGCGGCAGGTCGATGATTGTCTGAATCGCCGCGCATGGGTCCAGGCCTGCGCCGTCGCGTCCTGACAGCCCGACGCGCCTCATTGCCGCCGGCGTTTCAGGCGAACGATTCCGGCCGAGAAACTCCTTGCGATCGCAAGTCGCGCTGGCCATCTCTTCACTCGTCGCAACGAAAGCCACACGTTCGGCGAACTCGTTATTGAAAGGGTTCTTCGCGAAGACGGTCGCGGCGCGTTCGTCGATCTCCGTGATGATGTACGGCGCCGACGAACTGCGTGCAACGCCAAGGACCAGCTCGTTGTAATGAACTACGGAAAGCTTTCTCTTGCGTGTCGTGCGGTTGCGCAAACGCAGCAGAAACACTTTGACCGATGCGTCGAGCGGCGCAAACAGCAGCAACTCCTGCGTGATTCCATGACTCGTGTGTTCGAAGACGCTGTAGCCCTGGCCGTGCCTGATGATGTACGGCTCGCGCTCGCGAATCGGCAATGGCGTCGCCGACCAAACGGTGCCGGAGTCTTCATCGCGGAGGTAGATCACCTCGCCCGGCGGGTCGCTGACCGCGTCGTTGGACCACGGCGTCAAACGGTTTTCGCGGCTGTTGACGGACCACGTGTAGCCGCCGCCCGTTTCAGTGACCTGGAAACCAAACTCCACCGAGTTGCCGACGACGTTCGACCACGGCGCGGGCGTCCATTGTTCAGCGCCGAGCGTTGTGACGTATTCGCGTCCGCCCTGGTGAAATCCGCCGAGGCCGTTGAAGAAACTCAAGTCAGGAGGCGTGACCGGCGATTCGGGGTAGATCTCCGAAGGAACGCGCGGGACGAGCAGCGGCGGTAGCGGTTCCTCGATGCGCGGGCGTTCGATCTGGTCTTCGAAACTGCCCCGATCCGCAACGATCACAACGCGCGCGACGGCGTGGAGCAGGATGCGATCTTCGTCGGGCATGTGGTCGGCACGCCGCAGGTAAACACCGCCGGGCTTGTCCTGAAGACCCTGTAAGCCGCTGGTGCGAATGATCGTTTCCAACTCTCCGTGCAGCAACTGCAAGTAGTCCGTCGGCGTGTCGTTGAGTATTACGAGATCGATCGTCAGTCCTTTGTAGTGCAGGTACTCATGACCGCGCACGAGCTTCCTGACGGTGCGAAGATCGTCGGCCTTGTTGATTCGGGCAACGACGATTGGCAAGTCACCGCTGATGCCGTACGCCCACAGGCTGGACTGGGCCTTGGTGTTCATCGCGAGCACGTGCGGCGTCGGGCGCAGCGAGGGATCCGAATAGATGATGCGCGCGGCGAGACGTTGAAACAGGTGCGCTTCTTCCGAGTCGATGCCGAGATGGCTCATCTCCACCTGCGCCTTCGTCCACGCGAGGCGTTGTTCGCGTTCGAAGATGTTCGGATCGTGATATTTGTCCGCGAGCGCCATCGCTTCTTCTCGCGAACGCGCGATTGCGGTGCTGAACGAGCATCTCACCGTTTGGTTCGGCTGAATCCGCACGCGCCGGCGCAAGCTGAACACCGGATCGAGCACCGCGCCGGTCGTGTTTGAAAGCGGACGATCCTCCATCACGGCGATCGGGTTACTCGGCGTGCGGCCACGTCCTAAAAACCTGCCGCGATCCGTTTCATATTGCACGGCGCCGATCGTTTCACCCTCGACGACGACGACGTGAATTCCCCAGATGGGCCGGTCGTCCTGCGAGCGCTGGCGTCGATGGGCCAGCAGCGCGTTCTCGCCGGCGAAGAATTCAGTCTCGATGAAGAGATTGCTGAACGCCTGGTGCGCGGCGTCAGCGGCCGGGCTCGCAAGCACGACCTCCGAATAGCTCGTCAATTCGATCTCGCTTGTGCGGGTCGAATTGTTGGTCAATGAGATGCGCCGCACTTCGGCGTTGTCCTCGGCGGAGACGACGATCTCCATGCGCGTGGAGATGCCGGAGTCGACGCGGCGAAAGTCCGCTTTGTCTTCCGAGAAGGCGACTTGATAAGCGGAAGCCTTGGTGCGAATAGGTTGATGGCCGGCGGACCAGACGGCGCCGCTGCGTACGTCACGCAGGTAAATAAACGCGCCCCAGTTGTCGCGTGTCACGTCCTCGCGCCAGCGCGTCACCGCGTCTGCTTCGCAGTAGGAGTAGCCCGAACCCGCGGTCGTGACCATCACGTTATAAGCGCCGTTCGAGAGCAGTTGCGTGCGCGGCGTGTCGAGACTCGCGGATTCGTAAACGCGCGTGACCATGCCCGGCATCGTCTGGACCACGCGGCCCGTCAACACTTCTTCAGCGCGCGGATGTGCAGCGGGCACGCCGACGGGCACGCGTTCCTGCAACAGCAACTCGGTCGCTCGCACTGTTGGATCGGAGTGAAAACGCCGCACGACGAGATTGTCCTGGAGGACGTTCGTGAGCGACACGAGGCTCATGCCCTGATGGTGCGTCATGAAAGCGCGAATGATGACTGACTTCTGATCCTCGGGCAGGCGCTCGGCGGTGTAGTCGATCGACTCGTAGAAACCGTACGGCCCGAATGCGCCTTCGTCGCGCAACCGGCGCAGGTTGCGCACGGCCGCTTTCGGATCGATCAATGCCGCTAACAAGCTCGCGTAAGGAGCGACTACGAGGTTTTCGATCAGTCCGCGCTTCAAGCCGAGACCGGGAACTCCGAACGGTCCATACTGGTAATTGAGATGCAGATCGCGCACGTTGTAAGCGGCTTCTGAAATGCCCCAGGGCACGCCGCGCTCTTCGCCGTACTCGATCTGGCGGTCCACGACGGTTCGATAAGTTTCGGCCAGCAGCGTGTTCTCGTAGTTACGCATCGCCAGCAGCGGCATCAAGTATTCGAACATCGTGCCGGTCCATGAGATGAGCGCGCGGCCGCCATCGACTTTCGTCAGCGCGCGTCCCATGCGGAACCAGTGTTGTTGCGGCACGTTGCCTTTCGCGATGCCGACGAAGCTGGCAAGCCGCGCTTCGGAAGCGAGCAGGTCGTAGAAAGAATCGTCAGCTTTCGACGCGGTCACGTTGTAACCGATGGTGAACAGCTTCCGCTCGACGTCGAAGAGAACAGAGAAGTCCATCTCGTCGACGATTTGATCGCAGCGACGGGCGAGACGGCTGAGCCGCGACAGCATGTCGGCGGAGGCGCTGGCCGACTGTTCGAGCGCTTTCGTCAGCCTTGAAACAATCTCTACTGAACTATGACTGTCGAGCGCCGCAAGTTGGACCAGCACACGATCGCAGAGTTGCGGCACCTCGGCTAACGTGGGAACAAGTTGAAGCGACTCGAGGATGGATGGCCACTCGTCGTTCGCGGCCGTTGTTTGTGAGCGAAGTACGGGAAGCCAACGTCCCCAGGTCGTCAACGCGTCGGCATCTCTGCGGTACGAACTGACCTGATGATGCAACGCGCCGACCCAGGAAAGTAGCTCCTTGAAGTTGACTTCTCCATGCTCGTGCGCGAGTGCGTTGACGATGTCTTCGATGTCTGATGCCCGCCGGAATAGCGAATCCAACAACAAAAACCACGACGCGAGATCGTGATCGGTAGCGGCTGCGGTCAGCAGTTTGCGGCACGCAGCGACTTCGTCTTCGAGATGACGCACGGTCACGACGTCGGTTCGTTGCCGGATACTTCCCAGGCTCGACGCCTCCGTCGCGACGCCATCGATTGTGTCCGACAGTCCTTCGATCAATCGGCGATCGAACAGCTTCGTGTCGGGAAAATCGATGCATGCCTGTTTCAAGGCGATCAAGTGTCCGGCCAGGTTGCCGCTGTCGACGGTCGAAATGTACTGCGGCAGTAGCGGTTCGCGGCTCTTCGTGTCGTACCAGTTGAAGAAATGGCCGTGAAGCCGCCCCATCTTTGCCATCGTCGCGAACGTCAGTTCCTCGCGTTCGACAAACTCGAGCGAACCGACGTAACCAAGATCGCGCGCGGACGAGGTTGCGAGTAACAACAGGCCGATGTTGGTCGGCGAAGTGCGATGGGCCACTACCGGCGTCGGGTCTTCCTGGAAATTATCAGGCGGCAGCCAGTTGTCGTCCGGGCCGACAAACGTCTCGAAGAAGCGCCACGTTCGCCTGGCGATGAGCCTTGCAAACTTTGCGTCTTCTTCGTTGAACACTTCGCGCTGCATCAATCGTGGCTTGCTGACCCAGTAGGCAATCAGCGGCGACAACAACCAGATTGCGGACAGTGCACCCATGACGGGTAACGCCGCCGGGCGGAGCGCGAGCGTCAAGGCGAGCGCGATCAGCGTCAGGACCTCGGCCGCCAACATGAAGCTGAGGAACGACGTGAAGTCGCCGCGCATTTTTCGTTCAGTCTCAGCCGCCGACACCCATTCGAGTAGCTTCTTGCGTGTGAATAGCTGCCGGTACAGCGTGCGGACGATGGCGTCGCACATTAAATAGGCCTGATGAGGCAGCAGTACGAACGACAGCGCGATCTGTAAAGTGTTGGTGCGGAAGTCGCCCCAGAGACTCCAGAAATGGCTGGTCCACGGGATGCCTTTCGGATGCATCAGCAGACCGGTCGAGACGTGGAGATAGACGGGAAACGCGATCGTTAGAAAAACGAAGAGACACCAGAGGAGCGCCGATCCGGGGAAGAGAACGCAGGACGCAACGAGCCATAGAAACAATGCGGGCGCGACTAGACTGCGACGCAGGTTGTCGAGGATCTTCCATTGCGCGATCAACGGCAGCACGTTGCGAACCATGTTTCCGCTGCCGTCCGGCACTCTCCGAAACAGCCAACGCGCGATCTGCCAATCGCCGCGCGCCCAGCGATGTGCCCGTTTCGCGTAGGCTTCGTACGACGCGGGGTAATCGTCGAGCAGTTCCATGTCGGTTGTTAACGCGGCCCGCGCGAACAGTCCTTCGAATAGATCGTGACTGAGCAAGGCGTTCTCAGGGACGCGATTTGCAAGTGTGCGTTGAAAGGCGTCGGCGTCGTAGAGACCTTTTCCCGTGAAGTTGCCTTCGCCAAAGAAGTCCTGGTAGACGTCCGAGACTGCTGTCGTGTACGGATCGATGCCAGTATAGCCGGAGAATATCTGCACGAACTTCGATCGCGAAGCGCTCGACAGCGAGATGCTGACGCGCGGCTGTAGGATTCCGTAGCCGCGAGTCACGCGGTTGACGGTTTCGTCGATGCGCGGCTTGTTGAGCGGGTGCATTGCGGCGCCGACGAGTTTGCGTGCGACGTCGCGCGGGAGCTGCGTGTCTGAGTCGAGCGTGATCACGTAGCGGACGGAACGAAGCAGTGTGTCGTCAGCGGTGCGGACCACGAAACTCGTGTCGCCCTCGCCGCGCAACAGGCGATTGAACTCCTCCAGCTTGCCGCGCTTCCGCTCCCAGCCCATCCATTTTTCTTCACCGCCGTTCCAGAGACGCTTGCGATGAAACAGGTGAAAACGAGCTTCGCCGTAAGTTCGATTCAGCGTCTCGATTCCGCTTTGGGCCGCGGCAAGCAGCGCGGCGTCGTTTGGCGTCTCTTCCGATGGTGCATCGGGAAAGTCGCCGAGAAGCGCGAAGTAGATGTTTGGGTCCTGGTTGGCGAGGAAATGGACCTCGAGGCGGTCGATCAGCTCGTGGACCTGGTCCTCGTTCATGAAGATCGTTGGGACCACGACAAACGTGCGCGCCTCATCGGGAATGCTCGTCGTGGTGTCCATTCGTGGAAGTAAACGCGGCGGAAAAACGTGCGTGAGATCCCAATTCAAGACTGTCACTGCCAGATCGCTCGCGGGAATGAGCGCGAGAACGGCAGTCACGAGCAGGAACGGCCAGCCAACTCCGTATTGGGCCATCCATATTAGGACCAGGCTCAGCACCAGCAACGTGAGCACCGTCAGTGTGCCGAGATAGGAGCCGGTCGGATGTCGCAGCAGAAAGCGGCGCAGCCGTTCGCCCGTTCGTGGCAGATAGCCGAAGCGAGTTTCCAGTTGGTCGAGCCCGCCGTCGATCAGGTAGTAGCCGACGTGAGTTTCCGCTTCTTCCTTTGCTTCGCCGGCGAGGTTGAGCGCGGCTTTGGCGACGTCGAGCTCGCTCGCGCCTGTGCGCTTGCTGATTCGTTCGACCACATGGCGGTAGCGATCGCGGGAAGCAAACTCCATCCGCGAATAGACGCCGGCTGGATCAGTCCCGAGCACAGGCTCGATCAAGCTGACTTTCTCGAAGAAATCGTTCCAATCGAGCGTCGAGAGGAGACGCATACTGGTGATGATGTTGCCGACGGTGACTTGTGCGGCTGCCTGGCGCTGGTGTTCCGCGTGAATTATCTGCTCGATGCTCGAGCCTTCGCGTCCGAGTCGCTTTTCGATCCAGTCCACGACGGGCGCGAGCGCCGGATGCTGTTCGCGCAGGCGTTGCACCAGTTGGACCAGGAACGTTTGCGGAAGCTCTTCGCGTTTGCTCAGACGTTCATTCACCGGCGTCATTACGGCGCTGGGTTGGCGCGAGGCGAGCTCGAGTAGTCTGTCGGCGAGCCGGTCTGCGTCGTCGCGTTCTTCGCGGGCGCGAACGATGTGTAACGCGAGGCGTCGCAGGTTCTCGACCAGCGACAGGCGAAGTGTGATCGCGACGGCCCAGAGTTCGCCGATCGACAGCGGGGCGTTGATCTGATAGGCCGCGATGAATCTTCGCAGCGTGTTGGTGTCGAGACGCGAGTCCGTGTGCGCAATTAGCGCGACCGCGACGGCGTAGATGCGCGGGTAACCTGCGAATTCGCCGGATGCGAGCTTCGGGAGTTCGTGGTAGTAACTCTTGGGCAGGTCCTCGCGAATCTCGCGCAGTTGCTCTTCGACGATGTGATAGTTGTCGACGAGCCATTCGGCCGCAGGCGAGATCGGGCGGCCGTCCTTGATGGCTTCGACCAGCGCTTTGTAAATGGCTTCAAGGCGGCGCCCGTTGTCTTCGAGACGAGGCAGGAGTCGGGCGTGATCCTTTTTCGTGAGGGTCTTATGTTCGGCGGCGAGTGTTTGCGCGAACTGCTCGAGACGTTCGACACTGAAGAACTCCGCCTGAAAGGGCTTCTCGTCGTCGTCGCCCTTCGGTTTGCGAAATATTGAAACGATCGATTCGACTAGCGCAGACATGACTCCGCAAAGTTTCCAGTGCCTTGGGGGTGAACGGGGAAATTCAGAATAACATTTTTCTTTAATCCGTGTTTGCGTCAACGTGTATACTTCGGCGCGATGCGTGTCTTGGGAGTTGATCCCGGCAGTCAGACAATGGGATGGGGCGTTGTCGAAGGCGACAGCCGGCGCTATGCGTTGGTTGGTTTCGGCTCGGTGCGCGCGCCGTCGACGTTGAAGTTTTCGGCGAGGCTGTTGCGGATGTGCAATGGGCTCGAGGAAGTGATTGCGGAGTATCGGCCTGACGTCTGTGTGCTTGAAGACTCGTTCCTCGCGACGAATGTCAAGGTGAGTATGAAACTCGGGCAAGTGCGCGGTGTGGTCCTGTTGGTGGCGGAACGCGCGGCGCTCGAGATTTATGAATATTCACCGCGGCTGATCAAGCAGACGATCGTTGGGTATGGAAATGCGGAGAAGCATCAGGTGCAGGAGATGGTCCGGTTGTTGTTGAAGCTCCGGAGTGTTCCGTCGCCGCATGATGCGGCGGATGCGTTGGCGGCGGCGATCTGTCACTTCCATCACGCGCAGTTTAAAGACCGCGTTGTTGCGGCCATTGGGAAATAAAACCTCACTAAGGAGAACATCATGCGTCGTCCTCACAAACTCACAGTACAACTGTCTGCAATTCTGTTCGCTCTCATTCTTCAAATCCATGTTTCCGCCCAGCAACGCAAAGCGCCATCTGGTGGGCGTTTGGCTGTCGTTGTCGACGAACGTCTCGCAGCTCTGCGTTCCACGCCTAGCTTGACGGGCGATCTCGTTCGTCGTCTCAGCCGCAATCGCTTGGTTGCTATTACCGGCTCAAAAACAGGTAATGACGGAGTCGTTTTTTATCGAGTAAACGTAACGAGCCGCACACGTGGCTGGATTCAACGTGAATCTGTTGTCTCACCCTCTCGCGCGGGCGACGACCGCCGCCTCTTCGACTTAATCCAGCATTCGCACGCCTTCGATGTCATCTCCCGCTGCCGCATCTTCCTCGACAACTTCCCGCGCTCACCGTTGCGCCCGGCCGTCCTTCTATTACTAAGCGACACAGCCGAATCCCTCGCCGCCCAACTCTCCACCTCCATCTCGCGCAAACTCACCAACACCTACTTGACCGCCTCGGAAGCCACCTACTACCTCAACCACCCCTCCCTCGACCGCTACAACCGCCAGGGCATTCACTTCCTCTTCGACCCCACGACCAAACGCCTCTACTACGACGGCGCGGCGTATCGCGTCCTCATCCGCCACCACCCAAACACACCTGAGGCGCAAGAAGCCCGAAGGCATCTGCTGGAACTGAACCAAAGATCTAAAGGAACCAAACCTGATTGAGGTTTAATCGTCGTCCGATGCCTGGCACTCGGCGAGTATGCTGCGTGTGTACTTGATGTCTGAAGCAACATTAAGCTGCTCAAAGATTTTCAATGCCCGTTGCACGTAGGGTAAAGCTTCCGCCTTATGACCCTGTCGCAATAGAGCTTGCGCCAAACGGGCACTGTCTCTCGCGATCAGTTCAAATCGGCCTATTTTTTCGGATAGCGTCAATGCCTCGCGCGCAAACTCTTCTGCATTTTGCCAGTCTTTCTTATCAAGCATCAGGCCGGCCAGATTACCTGTGTATGTGGCCACACCTTCCGGAAAGTTTATGAAGCGAGCCATCTCCAGTGCTTCGCGATAGTGTTGCTCCGCAGCAGTCAAATCACCGGATGTTCTCTCTGTATTCGCACGGCTGTTCAAAGCGCTCGCTACGTCACGACTCTTGAGATTCACACTGCGGAAAAGGTCGAGGGCCTTCGAGTGATCGGCGAGGGCCTCCGCGTACTCCTCTTTAAGGTGGTACCCGAGAGCGCGAAGTCGAAGCGCTTCGGCGCGCTCCCGAGGACCAGCTTTTGCCGCATTCCAGTGCGCATCGGCGCGACTGGCGCAGGCCAGCACTTCATCAGCTTGCTTACGAAGTAAATGTGCCCAACCTGCCTGGTAAGCGCGCCACCCGGCTGCGGTGTAATCACCGGCAGCCACAGCACGGCGTTCACCTTGTTGTTCTATGGACAGCCACTCATCCCAGCGAAGCGTGAATTCCAGAAAGAAACGAAGCCCTTCACAGATGATCCGTAATCGCTCGGGAGGTCCAGTGACAAATAGCGGCAGGGCCGCTGCGATCATGGGCCACTCTTCGTCGAGCACTTTGAATCTGTCGTGCTTCTCAAAACCATTTTCTACAATCAAGGCATAGGCGGATTGCTCCAGACGAGTTCTGGTTTCAGCTACGACTTCGGGCCGGTTGCGTCGTAAAAAATCAGCGACCATCGGCACGAGCGTGAAGGCCCGCTCCTCCTGGTCAGGCATAACGAGCGAACGGTTCGCGAGTGTTCGCAAAGCGGCTTCGGTGGTCTCTTTGGTTAAGTCAGCTACCGTCGCGATGTGCTCAACTCTCGTGGGCAATGTGAAGTAGGTTAGCGCGACCAGCACAGCCGTCTCTTCTGGCGTGAACTCCTCCGCGAGATCACCAAAGACGAACTCGAGTGGATCGTTGCCGGGCGGACAACTACGAAGAAACGCCAGTGCGTCCTCAATAGTGCGACAGCTTCCTCTCCCGAGCTGCCCTGCGGTCCAACGGAGCAAAAGGGGATTCCCACCAGTCTGTTGATAAAGACTACGGCGGTCCACTTCGCTCGTCTTAGCCAATAGCGGATTATGTTTCGCAAGATCCGCAAGGGTCTCCAACGCCGCACCTTCGTCAAGCGTACTGAGTATCAGAACGTCAGCGCTTGAACCAATACGGCGGCGGCTGGTGAGAATCGCTTTGCACCCCTGCGGCAATCGCTTTACGAAAGTGAATAGCTGATCACGATCGCCTTTCGTTAGAGATTCGAGGTTGTCGAGAACAAGAAGCGTCCGTGTTGGACTGAGTGCTTCAAGAGTGAGACGAATACGCTCGCTTTCGGCGCTCTTCGTTAAATCCGGCTGCCCGAGTTGACGAGCAAGTTCGTTGAGCATTTCGAGGAAGCCGGGCAGGATGAACGAGCCGAGCTGGCGTTCGCCGTCGTCGTCTAATTCCCGATCTTTAACGGAGAGGAAAATTATCCGTTCGAACTGGCCGGGTGGGCAGTCATACGCCGCGCGAATCGCCAGTGACGTCTTACCCTGACCACCCGGCCCATCGATCAAAGCGCCCCACGTTCGCGAAGCAGGGTCCAGCGCTTCCGCAATCTGCTCCAACTCCTCAGTGCGGCCAAAGAATGATTGCAGGCGCGGCAGATTGTTGGGTGTGGAAGTGGTCGCCGGCTGGTTTGTCGCGCTTGTCTTATTAACGTAGTAGTTCTTTGGGCTGCCTTCGTTTAGCGCCAGCCGTTCGAGAATCAGTGTTGCGGCTTCTTCCGCCGTTTTGTCATCAAGATCGACAAACCCGGCAGTTGAATAAACACCTGCGACTTCGGCGTACTCGAACCGGCAGAGCATTATTTCCTTATCTTCGCGCCGCGCGAGCAGGTCGTGGATAGCGGTCCACTCCAGACCAGTCCACTCTTTCTTATCGTAGTCTGGACAAACGATAACGACCACGAGGTCGGATTCGTTGTGATACAGCTCAGGAAGGTAGATGCCCAGATCGCGTCGGGCGAACTCCGCCTCGTGATACTTATCGTAAAGGATCGCAGCCTCGCCGAACCGCTCTGCCAAAATGTTGGCGACGTCGGCCACAAAGGGCCGCTTTTCTCCGGCGAATGAGAACGCCACGCGAAAACGTTTGTTTGTATTCATCGGCAAGGTTTGATCAGCCTCGGTGTAGAAGGCGTTATGCGGCGGACGACCGTCTGAGCGATGGGAAGATATATGAGCTCGAATTCAGAATCAATTTGTTCGTACGCGAGCTTTGAAACGGTTGTTCTTATTAGAGCCATTCTACGATCACGCATATTCGCGCTCCTTTAGGTAATTTCCAATCTCAGTGACAACCTCTGGGCGTTTCTGCCGCAAGAAGTCGCCGACCATTCGAAGGAGCGCAAAGTACTTCTCCTCTTGGTCTGGAATGATAAGAGAACGATTTGCGAGAGTTCGCAAAGCTGATTCCGTCGTCTCTGTATCTAAGCCCGCTACCACAGCGATACGCTCGACGTTCGTTGGTGATTTGAAGTAGGTCAGCGCCGCCAGCACTCGGGTTTCTGCTAGCGTGAACTCCTGCGCAAGATCGCCAAAAACAAACTCGAGGGGATCATTCCCCTGCGGACAACTACGCAGAAACGCGAGTGCGTCATCGATAGTGCGGCAGCTTCCTCTCCCGAGCTGCCCTGCGGTCCAGCGAAGTAACAGTGGATTGCCACCCGTCTGCTCATAAAGATTCCGACGATCCGACTCGCTCGTCTTAGCCAGTAGCGGATTCTGTTTCGCAAGATGGGCAAGAGTTCGTAATGCCGCAGATTCGGCGAGCGTGCTGAGTATCAAAACGTCTGCGGTCGAACCGATGCGCCGCCGGCTTGTAAGAATAGCCTTACATTCTTGGGGCAATCGCTGTACGAAAGTGAATAACTGATCCCGATCGCTTTTCGTTAAAGATTCGAGATGGTCAAGAATGAGAAGAATTCGTGTCGGAGTGAGCGCTTCCACAATGAGATAGACGCGCTCACGTTCAGGGCTTTTTGTTATCTCAGGATGCCCCAGTTGACGAGCGAGTTCATTGAGCATTTCAAGGAAATCAGGAAGGATGAACGAGCCAAGTTGACGTTCACCATCGTCATCTAGTTCACGATCCTTTAAAGAGAGAAAGATTATCCGTGCGAACTGTCCGGGTGGGCAGTTGTAGGCAGCTCTCACGGCCAGTGATGTCTTGCCCTGACCACCCGGTCCCTCAATCAATATGCCCCATGTTCGCGACGCAGAATCCAGCGCTTCCGCAATCTTTTTAAGTTCCTCACTTCGTCCAAAGAGTAATTGGATGCGTGGTAGATTGTTGGGTATCGACGTGGTCGCAGACTGGTTCGGAGCGCTGCCCCTAACGTAATAACTTTTCGGTTTGGCTTCGTTTCGCGCGAGGCGTTCGAGGATAAGTATGGCCGCTTGCTCGGCGGTTTTATGATCGAGTTCGATAAAACCCGCATTCGAATACAAACCTGTAACTTGCGCGTGCTCGAAACGACAGAGCATTACTTCTCCATCCCTGCGCTGTTTGAGCAGATCATGGATTGCTGTCCACTCCAGGCCGGTCCATTCCTTCTGGTCGTAAGCAAGACAAACGACGACTACCACAAGCTCAGACTCTTTGTGATACAACTCAGGAAGGTAAATACCCAAGTCGTGTCGGGCAAACTCCGCCTCATGATACTCGTCGTAGAGGATCGCTTCCTCGCCAAAGCGTTCTGCTAATAGACGAGCGACGTCCGCCACGAAGGGACGCTTCTCTCCGGCGAATGAGAACGCCACGCGAAAACGCTTGTTGTTGGTATTCATCGGCAAGGTCAGACAAGCCTCGGTGTAGAAGGCAGTAGGCGCGGACAACCAGTTCTGAGCGTCTCGGAAGATACATGAGCTCGAATTGAGAATCAATATTTGTTCATTAACCTGGACCGTTGAGGTAGAAGGAGTAGAACATTCGGAGAACTAGGCCATAGTCCAAAACTGAGAAGGCGACGAACACTCTGAAACATATAGGGCGGGGGATTTTCCGGTGTCAGAGCGAATTGTGCTACACTGACGCTAAATTTAGTGCAGATTTAGCAATGAGGGATACTGATGAAACTCACGCGCGACATTCAGAGTCTCAGCACGTTCAAACGCGATACCGCAAAGCTGGTGCGTCAAATGAAGAAGACCGGGCAGCCCGTAGTCTTAACTGTCAACGGCAAAGCCGAGCTGGTTGTCCAAGACGCTGCAAGCTATCAGAAACTATTGGAAGTCCAGGACAGAATAGAAGCGATTGAAGGCATCCGGCGCGGGCTGGAAGGTATGGAGCGGAATTCCGGCAAGCCAGCGGAGAAGTTTTTCAGAGAGTTTTTTGCTGAGAACGGTGACCGCAGAGACTTTCGATAGTTCTTATATTTTCAAGCCCGGTCCGCGTTGCCGATGACTTGTCACTCACAACAGTTCATGCTTTAATGCGCTCACTATGCTCATACCAATACCTCGAAAACTTGAAGGAGTTAACTACATGGGCCTCACGCATGTTCCAGTAACAATCAGTAACCTCGTCACCAAAGATTCTTTTACAGCCAGGTTCCTCATAGACACCGGCGCCACCGACTCGATGGCTCCGGCGTCGGAACTGAAAAGAATCGGAATTGAACCCGTTGGTAGAAGGAGCTATGAACTAGCCAACGGTGAAATAGAAGAGTACGAATTCGGCGAGGCTCGGCTTTCATTCTTGGACGAAACGCTTCCGACCAGGCTTATCTTCGGCCCGGATAACGTTGAGCCTATACTAGGCGTTTTTGCACTCGAATTAGCCGGCCTCGTAGTTGATCCAACAAACCGAACACTGAAGAGACTTCTCGCTCTTTCTCTGAAGTAGCAGAAGATAAACCCTTCACAACCCACCCACCGTTCTCTATATTCATCCCCGTTAACCATCTCTGACGCCCTAGAACCGTCAGAAATTTCGCCGCCCGCGGTGTTAATAATTCCCAAAACTCCCCGTCTTCACCATGGAGACGAAGGAGAAACACCTTGCAGGCAGCACTTAAAACCTTGCGATTAGTGACAAACGACCCCGCCGGAGCCGATAAATCCGTCGGAGTCAAAAACCAACCTCTCGGCGTGAACAAAGAACAGGTCAATTTCGAAACCACCGGGGAACTGGAGAGCCTTTTCCAGGCGCATCACGGACGCGTCTTCCGCACTGCCCAACGCATTACCGGCAGCGCCGCAGACGCCGAAGACGTCCTGCAAACCGTCTTCCTGCGCCTCGTCAAAGGCCACGAGGATTACGATCTCTCCCAAAACCCCGAAGCTTACCTGTCTCGCGCCGCGATAAACGCGTCCCTCGACCTGCTGCGCAGCCGCACCCGGTCGAAAGTCGTCGCCCTCGACGACGTTAACACTGACGCCCTCGTCAGCGGTTTCCGCAACCCTGAAATGGCCCACGCCGACAAAGAACTGCAAAACCTAGTGCGCGCGGCCGTGGCGCGTCTGGGCAAGACGGCCGGCGAGATGTTCGTCCTCCGTTACTACGAAGGTTTTGACAACAAGGAAATTGCCGCTTTACTGAACACGTCGCCGCTTGTAGTCGGCGTCGTCCTTCATCGCGCTCGTACGAAACTGAGAAAAGAGATTGGGCACTATCTGGAGAAGCATCATGAAAACCAATCGTGAAGAAGAGATCCTCGACAAAGTTACTGCTGAAATTCGCAACCAGAAGGTTGACGAGTCGTCCGTGTCAGCAGCGGCAGACCGTGTTTGGGCGCGTGTCTCCGCTGCGGCCGGCGAAACTGAATTCAAAATGCCGGCGGTGGAACACATCGAAGGCTGCCGAGATTTTCAGTCGCTGATTCCGGCTTACCTTGCAGGCAAGCTGTCGGAAGCACGTTCACTGTTACTCGTCGACCACACACATGAGTGCATCCCCTGCCGCAAGGCCATGAACGAAGCGCGCCGCCCTGCAATCCGCAGGGCGACGGCGCAGCGAAGTCGTTTCGGAGTCCAGCCGGCCGTGATGCGTTGGGCCATCGCAGCCGCTGTCGTGATTGGCATCGGCCTGCTGGCGATTCCGTTTGCACAGCGATTCTGGCCGTACGGGCAATTCGAAGCCACGGTCCAGGCTGCGGAAGGACAAGTCTTTCAAATCGCGGACACGCAAACGGCCTCAGTTGCAGCCGGAGCAAAACTTCAAAAGGGCGAGAAAGTCCGGACTGCGAAAGACGCGCACGCCGTTGTGCAGTTAAGCGACGGTTCGACGATCGAGATGCGTGACCGCTCCGAGTTGTACCTGACGAAGAACGGCGAAGGAACAACGATTCACTTGAGCCGCGGCAGCATCGTCGTCGAAGCAGCAAAGCAAAAGAACGGCAAGCTGTTCGTGGAGAGTGGCGATTCTCTCGTGTCGGTGACGGGAACTGTGTTCTCGGTAAACAGCGGCACGAAGGGTTCGCGCGTATCCGTAATCGAAGGCAACGTGAACCTGAACCACGCCGGCAGCGATCGCATGTTGCGCGCCGGTGAGCAGGCGACGACAAACCCGGCAATCTCGATGATTCCGGTCAAAGACGAAGTGGCATGGAGCCGAAACGCCGCGCGTTACGCGGAAGTGCTCAAAGCCCTGGCGTCCGTCAACACGGATTTGAGGGCCGTCGAACAGCCGAGTGCACGCCACTCAACGCACCTGCTCGATCTGATGCCCGAGGGCACGGTCGTTTACGCGGCGCTGCCAAACCTGGCTGACTCGATCGCCGAGTCGCATCGCATCATCAAGGAGCGCATGAGCCACAACGAGGCGCTGCGACAGTGGTGGGAGAAAGAGCAGGCGGGCAAACGCCAGAACATGGATCAGGTCGTCGAAACGATTCAGCAGTTTGGTTCATACCTCGGCGACGAGATCGCAGTCTCGGTGTCGATGGACGAGAAAGCCGAACCCGGCGCCCCGCTCGTGTTGGCTGAGTTGAAGAACACCGAAGGCTTCCGTGAGTTTCTGGTGCAGCAGGTTACGAAGTACGCGGGCGACCAGAACGCAACAGCGAAGCTCAGCTTCGTCGAAGATCCGAAGACGTTTGTTAACGAATCGGGTAACAATAACGAACATCTTTACATCTGGATTCAGAACGGCCTCTTCGCCGCAAGTCCGAAACTGGATCAACTTCAGAGCCTCGAGAGTGTGATTGCAAACGGCGGCCGGAGTAGTTTCACGACGACTCCATTCCGCGATCGCATCGCGCAGGTCTACCAGGAAGGCGCGGGCCTGCTCATCGCGGCCAACCTCGAGAAGGTAGTCGAGCGGACCAAGTCTGAACGCACGAAAGGTGCGGACGGTGAGAAGCATGAAAGCGCGTTGAAGCAATTAGGCGTGTTGAGTGTGAAGTACTTCGTGTTTGACCAGAAAGACGTCAACGGCAAGACGAACACGCAAGCATCGCTTTCGTTCACTGACACGCAACGCGGTATTCCCGCGTGGCTCGCCGCGCCTGGACCGATGGGCTCGTTGGAATACATCTCGCCGGACGCAAACGTCGTCGCGGGATTCGTAGTCAAGGAACCCGTCAAGATGGTCGACGATCTGCTCGGCGTGTTGGAAACAGTTCAGCCGGACGTGCGGAAGATGCTCGACGAGCAGCAGGCAGCTCGCGGAATCGATATTCGCAAGGACATCGCAGCGCCACTGGGCGGTGAGTTTGCCTTCGCGATTGACGGTCCGATTCTGCCGACGCCTTCATGGAAGGTGGTGTTTGAGGTCAACGAACCGGAGCACTTGCAGCAGGCACTCGAGCACGTGGTGAGCGAAGTCAACAAGGAAGCCGCGAAGTTTGGCCGCCACGGATTGACGTGGCAGCAGGCTGACGTCAGCGGGCGCAAGTACTACACGCTCAAGTCGTCAGACTTCGGCTTCCTCGAAATCAACTACACGTACGCGAACGGTTACTGGATCGTTGGTCCTAGCCGTGCTCTGGTCGAACGTGCGTTGTCGATTCAGGAGAGCGGGTTCTCGCTGTTGCATTCGGCGAAGTTCACGGCGGGTTTGCCGGCCGATGGTAACGCGAACTTCTCGGCGGTCTTCTATCACAACATCGGCGGATTGGTTCCGGCAGGGCTCGCAAACACGGCCCAGAACCTTCCGAGCGGACCGCAGGAGGCAATGAAGGCGATCGCATCTAACATGCCGCCGACGCTGGCTTATGCGTACGCTCAAGGTGACGGCATAACTTTCACGGCTAACACCGATGGCGGTCCGTTCGGTCTCGGACCGGCGACGCTATTGGGAATGCCCAACGCGCTGGAGATGCAGAACATCATTCAGCGGGGAATGCACGGGAAGAATTAGGGGTAGGGCTTGGGTCTTTGGGCTTGGGTCTTTTGAGCTTTGTACTTAGTGCTTTGTACTTTGTTCAAGACCAAAGACCCAAGACCCAAGACCCAAGACCAAAGCTCCAAGCAGTAAATGAAGTTAATCTCAATATCACTGGGTTCATGGTTGCTGGGACTGCTGTTGCTCCTGACAACCAACACTGACTTGAGCGGCGCCACGATCGTTTCGATGATCGTGGCGGCGCTCTTGTTCTCACTCGGCTACGCGCCGTCGCTCTACTGGCTGCGACAGCGTCTCGGCGGTTGCCGCCCAGCGCTGCTCTTTCCTCTCGCTTCAGCCGTCGTCCTCAACCTCCCTGTTTTTCTGATCGAAATCCTGGCAATAGGCAGAACTTTAGCGCCCTCCGAAGCGTTAGCATGCATCGGCGCATTTCTGCTGATGGGAACTGTTTTCGGGCTCGGATTCGTTTGGAATTATCAGGACGCAGCGCTATAAAGAATGAGCATGGCACTCCCCGCGACCGCACACGAAGAGGCAATCAAAACTCAAACGACCTACGACGAACCAGCCGTCGTCGATCTTCACGGTCTCAGCGTCACCTTCGGGCGACGCAAGATATTGAAGAACCTGCGCGGCGACCTTCGTGGTAAGGCCATCGGTTTGTTGGGACCCAACGGCGCCGGCAAAACGACTCTCATTCACACACTGCTCGGTTTTCACGAACCGTCCGCTGGCACCGCGCAGATCTTCGGCCACGATATCGTCGACGACGCGCGAGCGATCAAATCGCTAATCGGCTACATGCCCGAACGCGATTCATTCATCGCAAAGATGAGCGCCGTGCACTTCGTGAGACTGATGGGGGAGCTCTCGGGTCTGCCTTCCGACGTGGCGCTCGAACGCGCGCACGAAGCGTTGTTCTACGTCGGCCTCGGCGAAGCGCGTTATCGCAAGTTGGAAACCTACTCGCTGGGTATGAAGCAGCTCGCGAAACTCGCGCAGGCAATCGTTCATGGACCGCGATTGATCTTCCTCGACGAACCGACGAACGGGCTCGATCCGCCGGCGCGTCTTCGCATGATCAAGCTCATACGCGAGATTCGCGACAGCGGCCAGGCGCACATCGTCTTGTCGTCGCACCTGCTGCTCGACGTCGAAGAATGTTGCGACGAGATCCTGATCCTGCGCGACGGCCAGATCGCCGTCTACTGCAATCTCGAAGAAGAGCGAAAGTCGAACCGCAAGTTCCTGATGCTCGAGACGCGTGGCGATCAGAAACAATTCGTGGACGCACTGGCGAAGCTCGGTTGTGAATATGCGATCACGAACCCGACGCGGATGAAGGTCGTGCTGCAAGACGGCGTTGAAGTGCGTGACTTGTATCGGCTCGCTGCCGAGTCGCAAGTGCAGCTTCGCCGCCTGAGTTACAAGCGCGACTCGTTGGAAGACATTTTCTTGAAGGCGATGGAGAACGGCCATGGCGGTCTATGAACAGACTTATAAACCCTACACCGGCCGGATGACTCCCGAGTGGAGTCGCTTCCTCATCATTCCGAGGCACGCGTACCGGGCCGTTTTCAATTCCAAGCTGTTCATCGCATTCTTTGCGGTCTGCTTCCTGCCAGTGTTGGTCGAAGCGATCATGATCTATTTGCGTTACAACGTTGGCGCCCTGGGAGCTTTGAGCACGACCGTCCGCGACCTCGTACCCGTTGATGCTTCTTTCTTCGAGGCGTTCCTCTACGCTCAGATGATTTTTGCGTTTCTGATGACGTTGCTGATCGGCCCGCCACTGGTCTCGCGTGATCTGCGCAACAACGCGCTCCCGCTTTATTTGTGCCGCCCGTTTTCACGCACCGAGTACGTGATGGGAAAGATGTCGGTGCTGCTGATCCTGTTGTCGTTGATCACCTGGATCCCGCAGTTGCTGATGTTTTTGTTTCAGTCGTACCTGGAAGGTTTGGCGTGGTTCAAGAATAACATCTCGATTGCTGTCGCGATCGTTGTCGCCAGCCTCGTCTGGATACTATTCCTGGCTTTGCTTTCACAGGCGATCTCCGCGGTGGTGAAGTGGCGTGTGGTCGCCAGCGGCGCGATGGTCGGTTTGATGCTGATTCCTTCAGTGTTCGGGGAGTTCATCAATGAAATCTTCGCCACGCGTATCGGAAACCTCATTAGTCTGATAGCGCTGATCAGAAACGTTACCGAGGGCCTTTTCGGCACCTTCGACAGGCTGACGGAAGTGAGACGAGTCAGTGATTTCGACGGCACGCTGTTGCGCGAAATCGTGTTCACTCAACCACCACTCTGGGCATCGTGGACTATGCTGTTCCTGCTCTGCGTGGCCTGTCTCGCATTGCTTTCATGGAAAGTCAAAGCGTATGAGGTCGTGAGATAGTCGCCATGAGCACACCGGCAGATCAACTGATCGTCTTCGACAACGTCTCGAAGTTCTACGGCGAGATACTCGGCGTGAATCGCGTCAGTCTGCGGATCGCGCCCGGCATTACCAGCCTCGTTGGGCCAAACGGAGCAGGGAAGTCGACGTTGATGAATCTCATGACGGGTCTGCTCCGACCGACGCGCGGATCGATAACGTTACTCGGCATTCCGACCGATCAACCTGACCGGCTGTTTCGCAAGGTCGGATACTGCACGCAGTTCGATTCGTTTCCGCGGGGAGTGACTGGCCGCGAGTTCATCAACTCGTTTTTGTCCGTGCATGGCTACAGTCAGAAGCACGCGAATGAGTTGAGTCAGGTCGCGCTCGAACGCGTCAATCTCGTCGACGCCGCGGACCGGAAAGTGGCCGCGTACAGCAAGGGCATGCGACAACGTATTCGGCTGGCGCAGTCGATCGCTCATCAGCCGGCTGTGCTGATTCTCGACGAACCGCTCAATGGTCTCGACCCGATGGTCCGCGCTGAAACGATGGCGCTCTTCCGGCAACTCGCCGCGGACGGTCTGCACCTGATTATCTCGTCGCACATACTGCACGAAGTCGACATGATGTCGGACCGCGTGGTGTTGCTGAACAACGGCTACATCGTCGCCCAGGGAGACATTCACGGCGTGCGCGACGAGATGGAAGAACACCCGATGCAGATCCTGATTCGTTGCGATCAGCCGTCGAAGCTAGCGGCGTACGTTTTTAACCAGGATCACGTGGTCGAAGCGCGGCTGCACGATGACCGCCGCGGTTTATTCGTCAAGACGAAGGACGCGGATCGGTTCTATTTGCTGCTGAACCGCGCGGTGAGTGAGGGCGAGGTCAACGTGGAATCGGTAGCGCCGGTCGACGACGATATGAGCGCTGTTTACCAGTACTTGATTGGCACTTCGGGTGGTAGCGAATAGGAGTCTAAGTGAATGAGTGCTTCGGTTGATGTCATGACTACGCCCGAGAAGAGTTCGCTGCATTGGGGACTCTGGCTGCGGCAGATACGAGCGATTCTGGGTCTGGAGTTACAGAAGAATTTTCTGAGCCGGCGTTCGATCCTGATTTACCTGATCGCGTTGTTGCCGCTGTTTCCGTTATTGGTGCTCGCGCTGGTTCGACCGCCGGGAGAGGAGTGGCGTGACTTCAGTAACTTCGGAAAGGTTTACGTCGTTCTTTATCACGGGTTCATACTGCGGACGGTCGTGTTTTTCGGTTGCGCCTGGATCTTCATGAACCTGTTTCGCGGCGAGCTGGTCGATCGAAGTCTGCACTACTACTTTCTGAGTGCCGTCAGAAGGGAAGTGCTCGTTGTCGGGAAGTACCTGTCGGGGTTGGTGACTTCGATAGTGATGTTTACGACCACGACGGTCATCGCCATGCTGCTGCTCTATGTTCCCTTCTATTCGCCGAGCGTACGTTACTTCACAGCGGGCTCGGGTTTCGCGCATCTGCTTGGCTACGCCGGAATCACGATGCTGGCGTGCGTAGGATACGGCGCGTTCTTTTTGGTTGTCGGACTGTTTGTTCGTAATCCGATTATTCCGGCGGTGTTGCTTTACGGTTGGGAGTGGCTCAACTTCCTGCTGCCGCCGTTGTTGAAAAAGATCAGCGTTGTTCACTATCTCAACTCACTTATGCCGGTGCCGTTATCGGTGGCAGTCAGGGAAGGTCCGTTGGCGGTTGTTGCCGAACCAACTCCGGCGTGGATCGCAATTCCCAGCATGCTACTGGTCACCTTGCTGGTCCTGATCCTCGCCGCCTACCGGACTCGTCACATGGAAATCCGGTACGGCAGTGAATAACGCCATCATTTCATGCGGCTGACGAAGGGGTTGTCTCGAACCCAAAAGCGCCACGGCTTTTCGATCCATTCTTCGGCGTAATCAATTCCAATCCGCGGTCCGCTGGCGATCTGTCCTGGCCTGAAGGTTTTGTACTCCTCGAGCCAGACCCGGTCGCCTGACAGATCAGAACCGTTCAGCTCGCGGTCGATGCTCATCGCGATACATAGTTTCCCGGGACCGTTCGTCAGGTTGCGATCCGGGTGCGAATGCCGCCGTTCGCGCATCAACTCGATTCCCTCGACCGGTTCGACCGCACGGACCAGAATCGCGTGTGGGATATCGGCGACGTTACTGACGACGTTGAATTGATAATACATGCCGTAAACAAAGTAGACGTAAGCGATGCCGCCCTGCTGATACATCGTCTCCGTCCGCTTCGTCCGCCGCCCGCCGTACGCGTGCGAAGCGCGGTCTTCCGGCCCGCGATAAGCCTCGACTTCAACAATCATTCCCGACACACGCTGCCCATCGGGCGCGGGAACAACCAACAGCTTGCCAAGCAGATCGCGAGCGACTGTGAGGACATTGGAACGAGTGTAAAACTCCCGCGGCAACTTCACCGGAAACGCAGCCTCCAAACCATTACGACGAAGATCACAAGACCAATCACGATGATGCCGCGGCGTACCCAGATCTGTCCGACACGCACCGCCATGCTCGCCCCGAAATATCCACCAATCAACGCGCCGCAAGCCATCACCAGCGCGTGGGACCATACGACGAGCCCCGCGAAAGCAAAGCTGAGCACGGCGACGCTGTTCAGACAGATGCCGAGAAAGTTCTTGATGCCGTTTGCGCGATGCAGTTCGTTGATTCCCAGGAGGCCCATCGCGGCGAGCATAAGGATCCCGTTGCCGGCGCCGAAGTAACCGCCATAGATCGCCGAGAAGAACTGGAAAACGATCGCGCCGGTCCACCAAAGATTAGAAGGCTTTTCGTCGAGTGAACCCAAGCGCAGCCGCCGGTTAATCTCACCATGCGACATGAACAGCACCGTCGCGAAGAGGATCAGAAACGGTACAAGGTTGGAGAAGACGGGCGACGGCGTCCAGATCAACAACCACGCGCCGAGCGAGCCGCCGATGACGCTGGTCACACCGAGACGTAGAAGGATTGTCGAACTGTTCTCCAGTTCTTTTCGATAGCCAAAGAGGCCGCCAAACAGTCCGGGCCAGAGCGCGACCGTGCTGGTGCCGTTTGCAACTTTGGCATCGAGTCCGAGCCAGATGAGAATGGGGAAAGTGATCAACGTCCCACCCCCGGCGATGGAATTGATCGCGCCTGCTGAGAAAGCGGCACAGAACATGACGAGCCAGGGGAAGAGACGCATAAAGCGCTCATGTTAAGATGCGCATCACAATTATGCCAACACGAACCCTACAGTTTGCTTTATTCGCCCTGCTCGCAGTCACGATTGTTTGCTCTGCTCCGCTGGCAGCGAGACGACCGTTACGCGTGATGACGTACAACATCCACGTCGGCGTCGGCATGGACGGGAAACTCAATCTCGAGCCCATTGCCGGCGTCATCAACGCCGCTCAGCCCGATCTCGTCGGACTACAGGAAGTGGATCGCGGCGTGAAACGAACGGAAGGAAAGGACGAGATCGCCGAGCTGGCAGCGATGACGCAAATGGAGTACGCGTTTGCTCCAAATCTCGACTTCCAGGGCGGCAAATACGGCGTCGCCATTCTTTCGCGGTTCCCGATTAAGAGCACGGACCACCGCATGTTCGAGAACAAACGCGAAGCCGAACGCCGCGGCATGTTACGTGTGGAAGTTGAAGTCGACGGGCAAAAGCTCAACTTCGTAACAACGCATCTTGATTACCAATTTGAAGACGGGCGCCTGTTTGAAACGCAGCAGATGCTGAGGTTTCTCGAAGACGTGAAAGGGCCGTTGATCGTCGTCGGCGACTTCAACGATGTGCCGTCAGGCAGCGCTTACCAACTTATGCGCACCAAATTCGACGACGCGTGGGTTGCGAGTGGCGTTGCCGCGAATGGATTTACTTACCCCGCTGACAAAGCCGTGAAACGCATCGATCATATTTTCTATCGAGCGGTTGACGGCGCGCGGGTAAAAAAAGCGTCGTTGATAGGGGCGCTGGCGTCCGATCATTTTCCAGTAATGGCTGAGATAGAGATCAAATGACAGAGAAGACAGAACCAAAAGATGCTTACGAGATGAGCGAGAACGAGATCCGCTCGCGCATTATCACACTTGCTTTCGGCGGCGATGAAAAGCTTTACATCGCGTTTTATCGAAAACTGCAACAGGGCGTTCCCGAAGGCACCGGCATCGTGCTGCGCGGCAGCGTAGTCACTAACAAGCGTCACGAAGACGGCGCGCCGTTCGACTCGAAGGGCCAGGGGACCAGCGACCTCGACGTCACGCTCGTGGGCAGCAAAGTCATGGAGGCATGGTCGTCCGATGCCTACTACATCCCCGCACTGCACACCAAACCACTCTGCGATCAAGACCCTAATGCCGCCCCTGGCCTGAATTCACTGCGCGAGTCGTTGCAGAAACTCGTCGGACGGCCGGTGAATTTTCAGGCCACGTCGAGCCTCGTCCTTTACGGCCGCGACGTGCTGTTTGGCGAACCATACTACGTGGTCGTCGAGCCCGGGGCAGATGCGTGACGCTGAGACTGCTGAGTTACAACATCAGGTTCGGCGGGTTGGGGCGTGAACAGCCGCTGGCGGAAACGATCAAAGCGCTCTCACCCGATCTCGTCGTCTTTCAAGAGGCCACTAAACCTGACGTCATCAAACGCGTCGCTGAAGCTGCGGGGTATCCGTTCTGGGCCGCGCGCAGGAACCATTCGATCGGGTTTCTCAGCAGGCAGGAAGTCGCTTATCACGAGTGGCACTATCCAGCAGGCGCGCGTCATTCGTTTCTGGAAATAGTTCCGGCGGGCAGCGAAGCGCGGGTGTTTGGCTTGCACCTCAGCGCGCGGTTTTCGCGATGGGACGAACGCCGGCGCACACGTGAGATCGGATCGCTGTTGCAGGGTATCAAGCGACATCAGGACGGCTTTCATGTCCTCGTCGGAGACTTCAATACCCTCGCGCCGAATGATAGCTTGGAGCTCGAGAAGCTGCCTGCCTGGATTCGAGCGCTGATCTGGATCAGCGGCCGCAAGCTCCAGCGCGAGACGATTCAACTGATGCTGGATGCCGGATATGCCGATGGTTATCGAATGCTGCATCCCGACGACAAGGGCTACACGTTTCCCACGTGGGATCCGCACGTGCGATTGGATTACGTGTTTGTGCCGAAGCCTTTTGCCGAGCGACTTGTTCGCTGTGAAGTGACGACCGAGCCGCTCGCGCTAATCAAAGCGGCGTCGGATCACTGCCCGTTGATTGCAGAGCTAAAGCTTGAGTCGGTGTGAAAGTCTCGGGAAGTTGAATCGGACTCATGGCGTGGATGACGAACTCGGTAGTTGGGCCAAGCGTCATCTGTCGTTGCCACAGAGCGATTCCCGGGATTAGTTCTAACTCAGAATAGAACTCCGTGTACGACATCCCAGCGGGTTTCGAGAGCCACACCGCGTAACGCGTCTCACCAAGCTCGCCGCGTAGCAAGCGATATAGACCGGCTGTGCCGCCCGCTGCTTCTCGTGCGACGAGGTTGTGAGGCTCTTCGCAGGGACCTGATACGGCAGCGTGATTGATTACATCCAGCGCTGCCGAGTCGTCGAGCAGGTACCAGTCTTCGAATGCTTCGCCCCTGGTATCCAACCAGCTCGCGCCGCGAAGACGAAACACGCACGAGCCTTGAAATCCAACCGGCTTATTCTCCGCCAGCGTCCGGTGAAACGCGATCAGGTGATCGACATATTTATCTACGTCGATACCCGACTGCGGCCAGTGCCAGAACACATAGGCAAGCATCGAACTCGTGTTACGCACTCGCCTGCATGGACTTGATGTCGTCGAGCAGCACCTGCTCGTGACCTTCGGGATTGACCTTGCGATAGATCTTGCGCAGGTTCCCCTCCGGATCGATCACGAAACTGGTGCGGTTCCAGTACATCGTTCCTTTGTATTCGCTCTGGCCCACGCCTGACGCTGCCAAAAACTCGTGCTGCGGATCGGCAAGCAGATCGATCGTGAATCCAAACTTCTGGCAGAAGCTCTGGTGCGACGACACGTCGTCTTCACTCACGCCGACGACCGCGATATTCGCGTCGTCAAAATCCTGTTTGCTCGCGGTGAACGACTTGCCCTGGATCGTGCAGCCCGGCGTGTCGTCTTTCGGATAGACGTAGACGACCAGCCATTTGCCTTTGAAGTCGTCGAGTGTAACGGTCTCGCCGTTCTGGTTCTTGAGTTTGAAATCGATGAATCGCTTGCCTTCTTCCACAGCCATGAGTTCGTTTCCCCTTACTTGTTAGAGTGTTGTTTCGGCCAGATTTGATTTGTATTTCGTGTTTGTTTGCCGGTCCGTGAGCTCGATGTAAACCCAGCTCGGCGGCAGCGCATCGCGGTCCAGGGCAAAATAGATCGTACTCAGGTCAGACAGTTTTCCCAGGGCGCAGAAGCCATTCAACCGCTTTCCTGATTGATCGTAGATGTCGACCCAGGTCCTCGCCGCCTTCGTGTTCGTCCCGCACGGCGGAAGGTTCGGCGAAGCAGCGAAGAAGTCCTTGGGATACTCATTCTTATTGAATACATCGAAGTGGTAACGCGTCATCTGCTTGCCGCCGATTACGGCTTCTTCCTGTGCCGTAAATACCAGGACCGGATTGGGAAGCGCCGGAGCGGCGGCGGTGCTTTGAATTGCCAGAACAAGTGTGAAAGTAAATACAAAGAGGATCGTCTTACTTCTCGTGAAGCGTTTCATTCGGGCGACTCCTTTGAGAATTGACTTCCTACCACGCGACAGCGTAGCGGCTGCGTCTCGGATCGGCGCCTGCTGACGCCACGCCATTCTTCGGATTGTAGATAATCACCGTCGGGGCGGAGAGCGTGCCCCAGTCGGATTGGACCTTGACCTTGTGTCCCTTCTGCGACAACTCCTGAATCGTCTTGAAAGGCACGCGTGATTCGATGTTCAGCGAGCCGGGCAGAAACTCGTGATCGTCAAACGAGCTGACGTAATGCTGCGTATCAAACCGTGGCGCTTCGACCGCCTCCTGCGGGTTCATGCCAAACTCGATGATGTTCAGCAACACCTGCAACAGCGCCTGATCCTGATTGTCGCCGCCGGGCGTGCTCAGCACCATGAACGGTTCGCCACCTTTCAGCACCAGTGTCGGCGTCAACGTGATGCGCGGCCGTTTTCCGGGCGCAACGACGTTCGGACTATTCGGATCGGTAAGCGACGATTGCAGCCGCTGGCCCATCAGAACGCCCGTGTCGCCTGCTACAACTGCCGGCAACCATGCGCCGCTCGGCGTCGCACTGAACAAGTTGCCGTCTTTGTCGACGACATTGACGCAGGTTGTATCGTTGGCGCGCTCCAGTTCGGGCACTTGCGAAGCGCGTCCGATCGTCTGCATCGCCGTCGCGAGCAGGGCTTTCTTGTTTGTCGGATCGCCGGGTTGTTGGGCCAGCGAGGCGCGGTCCTGATCGATCAACGGACGGCGCAGGGCGGCATAGTCTTTCGACAACAACTCGGCTGTGGGAATTTTCACGAAATTCGGATCACCGTAGTAACGATCGCGATCCGCCAGCGCGAGCTTCAGCGCTTCGGCTAGCGTGTGGATGTAGGCCGGAGAGTTGTGGCCCATCTTCTTCAAGTCGAAACCCTCGAGCATGTTGAGCGTTTCGACCATGGCTGGACCCTGGGTCCAGAAACCCGCCTTGTAGACCTGATAGCCGCGGTAGTCGGCTTCGACCGGTTCTCCGACTTTCGCTGCGAAACGAGCGAAGTCGTCAGCCGCGATCAGTCCGCCGTTCGCCTGCATGTAATCGCCGATACGCTTGGCGATCGGTCCTTTGTAAAAGTAGTCGCGGGCCGCCATCAGGCCGGGGTGACGATTGGTCCGCGTGCCGTGAGAGGCGAGTTTTTCGGCGCGGACGATCGCGCGTAGCGTGCGGGCCAAGTCGGCCTGAACGAAAATGTCGCCGACTTTCGGAACCTCGCCGCCGGGCAGGAAGACGCGTTTCGCATCCGGCCATTGAGAAAAGATGGACGAGCGGGTTCGGATGTACTGCACGCGCAGCTCGTCGATCGGAAAACCGTCGGCCAGTTGAATCGCGGGCTCCATCACCTCGGCCAGCGTCATCGTGCCGAACTTATCGAGCGCCGTGACGCACGCATCAAGTATCGCGGGAACTGTGGCTGAGAGCGGTCCGGTCGCCGGGATCAGTCCATTCCTTCGCGTGGTCTGACCAGAGCCCGAGTCTTCGTTCGCGTGGTTAACGAAGAATTCGCGCGTGGCTTTCATCGGCGCTTGGCCCATGCCCTCGATCACGGCCACTTTCTGGCCCTTGAGTTTAATGAGGATGGGAACCTCGCCCCCGAACGAAAAATGCGAAAACTCGATTACGGAAGCGGCGAGAATCGTCGCGACACCCGCGTCGACCGAGTTGCCGCCGCGTTGAAGAATCCGCAGACCGGCTTCGACTGAAAGAGGCGATCCGCCCGCGACTACGCCGCGCTTGCCGCGAACCACGGGGCGAAACGTGTCAGCCCGGGATGCTTGAAGAACGTTAGCGAAGACGAAGCTAGAAACAAGACAAGCGACAAACAGTCGTTTCCAGAATGACATCGGTGGGGCACCTCTCTGTGATTAGCTGCCGAATTGTCGACTGGATTTATGCCGCAGTCAACCAAAGATTACAGAATGGACACGGATGAAAGGTTTGCTGGTAAGATTACGTCGCAGACAAAAAGAGAGGGCACTGACCTCCCCCAAGACCAGTGCCCTTGCCTTTATCTCAGTTCTCCCATGGAGAATTAACGACGGGGAGATACTAACCGCGTCAACCCGAACGTAGGTTGCATAAGTCTTGTAAAGCTTTTGCGAGGTTGTCACAAGAGTTTTTCAAAGTTCCCGGGTCACACTATCAAGCGAAGGGAGTCTCAGTAGAGAAAGCGCCTTGCATAATCCACCGAAGATCGCACCGTATGGCTCTTGGAAATCGCCCATCACAGCGGACCTGATTGTTGGCGGATCCGTCGGCCTCAGTCAGCCGCAATTCGACGGCTCCGACATATATTGGATGGAACTACGACCTACGGAGGGCGGTCGTAATGTCATCGTCAAATGTCCTGCATCCCGTAATTTTACGGATCTAACACCAATTCCTTTCAACGCCCGCACTCGGGTTCATGAGTACGGAGGCGGCGATTACATCGTCAGTAGCGGCGTCGTTTACTTCTCGAACTTCGCCGATCAGCGGCTTTACAAACAGGTTGGACCAGCCGAAACACCGCTGCCGTTGACGCCTATTGCCGACGTTCGCTATGCCGACGCCTGCATGGACCACACGCGCGGACGGTTGATTTGCGTCAGGGAAGACCACACGGTCCAAAACGCCGAAGCCGTCAACACGCTCGTCGCTCTCAACGTCGACGCGAACGACGACTGCGGGCAGGTCCTGACGGACGGCAACGACTTCTATTCGTCACCACGAGTCAGTCCTGATGGGACTCAATTAGCGTGGTTGACCTGGAACCACCCGAACATGCCCTGGGACGGGTGCGAACTTTGGGTCGGCGAGTTTGGGCCGGACGGCGCACTCACGTCCACGCGATGGGTTGCCGGCGGCGTCGCCGAATCGATTTTCCAGCCCGAATGGTCGCCCGACGGCGTTCTGTACTTCGCGTCCGATCGAAACGGCTGGTGGAACTTGCAACGGATCTCGGCCGACGGCGAGATCGAAGGCGTTGCCAAAGCGAAAGCCGAACTCGGCATGCCGCAATGGCTCTTCGGCATGTCATCGTACGCGTTTGCCTCGGCGGATCTGATTGTTTGCAGTCATGTCGAGCAGGGCGTGTCGCGGCTCGAGACGATCGACCCACGGACCGGGAAGCTGACGGTGGTTGATTCGCCGTACACGGATATTCAGTACCTGAAGGCTGCAAATGGGCAGGCGGTGTTTCGCGCCGGGTCACCCACGGAGGTCGCGTCGATCACTCGGTTCGACGTTGCGACCGGCGAATTCGAAACGCTGCGCCGGGCCAACGAGGACGAGGTTTACCCGCGGTATTTTTCCGTGCCGCGCGCAATCGAGTTTCCGACTGAAGCCGGGCTGACGGCGCACGGTTTCTTTTATCCGCCGCAGAACCCCGACTATCGCGCGCCGGAAGGCGAGAAGCCGCCGTTGATCGTGAAGAGTCACGGTGGACCAACGGCGGCAGCGTCTACGGCCTTGAGCCTGTCAGTGCAGTTCTGGACCAGCAGGGGCTTCGCGGTGCTCGACGTCAACTACGGCGGCAGCACCGGCTATGGCCGGCAGTATCGGGAACGTTTGAATAAGAAGTGGGGCATCGTGGACGTCGACGACTGCGTCAACGGCGCTCGCTACCTGGTGGACCGCGGCGAAGTCGACGGCAAGAGACTGATCATCACCGGCGGCAGCGCGGGGGGTTACACGACACTGTGCGCGCTGACATTCCGCAAAGCGTTCAAGGCGGGCGCGAGTCACTTCGGCGTCAGCGACGCCGAGGCGCTGGCGCGCGACACGCATAAGTTTGAATCGCAGTACCTGACCGGGTTACTTGGTCCGTATCCGGATCGCAAAGACATCTACTTCGAGCGTTCACCCATCAACTTCCCGGAACGTCTATCGTGTCCCGTGATCTTCTTTCAGGGGCTGGAGGACAAGGTGGTTCCGCCGAACCAGGCAGAGAAGATGGTCGAGGCGATCCGAGCGAAGGGAATTCCGGTTTCGTATGCTGCGTTCGAAGGCGAGCAACACGGCTTCCGAAAGGCACAGAACATCAAGCGCGCACTCGAAGGCGAGCTCTACTTTTATTCTCGCGTGTTTAGGTTCGCGTTGGCGGAACCCGTAGAACCGGTACGGATCGAGAACTTATAGTTTCATTTTCCTTGCGGCGGCGCATTTACGGAACCCGAGATCGCGGCAATAAGCATCAACACGAGGTTCTTCGGCAGGTGCAACTCGTGTAGCGGCCCGAAGCCTTCGTTGTAAAGCGAGTAGGTCACTGGTTGCGGCACGATGCTCAATCGCGCGAGGAAAGCTCGCGTCTGCTCGTCCATCTGGGCGGCCGAACTCGGTTCGTTCGCCCACGTCTTGTAACTCTCCATCAAACCCGGTGAGATGTAGATCTGCCCCTGCAACTGGCGCGGCTGCCAGCGAGTGTAGTTCTTGAACTGCGGGTCGCTCCCGAGTGTTTCACCTTTCAGATATGAATCGACGATGTGCTTCGTCGTGGCGGCATCGGCCGAGAGCACGAGGAAGTCGCCAATGAAAGCGTAGGACAGCATGTTTGCGTAGGTGACGATCTCGGTGTCGTCGCGACGTTCCGTTTGCGCCAAGGCAGAGGCGCCTTTGAATGCGAGTGATTCGATTATCTTCGGCAGTAACGCTCGCATTCCTTCCTTGTCTCGCAGCGAGAGTGCGACGGCCGGAGAGTGGGTGTTTTCAGTTTTTTCTTTCTCGTTCGGTTTAGAAGATGGAGATGGAGACGGAGTTGGTTGCGGTGTGTTTGGTGGTTGCACTAGGTCGAGACCAGTGAGTGGCAGGCTGACGCTGATTTCAGATCCCAGCAGCGGCAGCAGATCGTCTTTGATCTTGATCTTCAGTTGCTTCTCGATCGCGGCGTACGGCGACTCGGTGTCAACGTCTTTCAGAATGTGGGTTCGAGGCTTCGCTAGCGTCGCATAGATCTGTGGAAAATCGAGCGACATGTTGATGAGCAGTTCGGTGTCGGCCGGAAGAATGTTCGGCGACGCCGGCGCGATCGATGGGCCAGGTGCGAGAACGGGGAAGAACGGAATCGGATCGCTTTTCTCGCCCGGTGCGTTGACCATCAGTGCTCGTACGTCAAATGACTCACCATCGAGAGAGATGGCGATGCCGAGACCGGCCGGCCACTTTGCCTCTGCATTTGAGAATGCTGCGCCCAGCGATACCAGGCCCATCATAGTTGGATTCGGCGCCTGCGGATCTTTTGCGATTCCGACAACCTCGCCTTTCGATTCGAGAGATCCCACATTTTCCACCGGCGGAGGCGGGTCAGGCGGAACTGCTTCTTGTTGAGGGCTCTTTTCTGCAACTAGCTCGACTTTCTTTTCCGGAACAAACTTGCGTTGTTCCTGTTCTTCTCTCTCGATTCCGCCGACGTCAACGTAGATGAAGATCGATTCGGAATTGAACCGGTTGCGCGCGACGCGGAAGTTCACGTCTTCTGCCAACAGCTTACTCCCGGCAGGACGGAGCTTCTTGAGATCGAGTTTCGTCGAAGTGACCAGAATTAACGAACCGGCTTGTTGCATGTAGTACTGCGGCTCTGATTGCGCTGATGCAGCCGGCGACGGTGAAGGCGACGCTGACGGCAACACCTTCGGCAAAAACTCGTTCAAGCGTTGCTGAAACTTCGTTGCTTCTTCCGGCGACGCAAACTCGATCGCCACCAGCGTCTCGGGCAGTTGAGCGCCGTGAGGAGCGAAAGCAACGAGCATGCGAGACGTCATCACTTCGTCGGCATGAAGGTTGAGCCATTTGACGACGCTCCTGAATTCTTTCGGCGGGCCCGCCAGCTTCAGGATCGGTTCCAGTATCTCGTTGATTGAGTTCGAGCGGATCAACTGGCCCACTGATCTGACTTCACCATAGACTCTGTAAGAGTCGGCGGACAGTAACGTATCGAATGACGGCGGCGGCGGCACCTGGGGCTTCGCAGGCGTTGGCCGTTTTTGCTGGGCGACGCCAGAAGCTGCGATTACGATTACGACGATTAACGATAGAACGAGCGACGTCGGGAATTTCATGAGGTTATCACCTTGACGATACGGAATAATTTCGCTGCGCGACTCGTTGCCAAACCTTGCGCTCACCTTCGGTGCGAACCAGCTCGCGAACGAGATTGTACGCCGCTGCATAGGCACTCTGCATTTCGGCAGCAGTTCCGGCGGAGGCGAGCTTCTGTTCGAGCGCTTCAAGCGACGTCGCCTTAGTGTCGCGCACGCGGTGGAGCATTGCTCCTTCTCCCGCGACGTAGAGCGCCAATCCTTCCGTGAGCCAGCGCGGCGTTTGACCGTTGCCGATCGCGTCGACGATCACATGTACGAGTTCGTGGCGCAAAGTTGTTTCCAGAATCCGTCGCTTTTTCAGCAAGTCGAGCGGCTGAAGCTCGATGCGATTGTTCTTCGTCGCGGCGGCGGCCCACGCCGGCATGCCTGTTCGTCCAACGAAGTCACCGGTGGTTTCATTGATAAAGACCTCGAGTTGCGGCAGCGGAATGTCGGTTCCTGCCCGTCGCAAAATGTCCGTCCGAAACGACTCAAGCAGCGCCAGCAGCGCTTTCGCTGTTCCTCTGTCGACGGTCCGTGGCGTTATCACTCGGAAGTGCTCGCTGCGTAATGAACTATCGACCGAACTATTGCTCGTCGCAGTCCGTGGTCCGAGGTTCGTGCCCGGAAAGTACTTCGTCAGGATCTGGCGGTACGTGAAGCCGCGCTGGGCCATCACGTGCGCTCCTTCCTGGCACAAACCGAGTCCGTGTCCGAAGCCACTGCCGTGAAATACAAACGCCGATCCGGAGCGTGAGATCGTGAAACGCGAACTCTTCAAAAGGTTCCAGCCGAGGGCGCGTCCGACGATCAGCTTGAAATCCCAGCCGCTAATCGTGCGTCCACGGTCGCCCACGATCGAGATCAACTCGGCGCGTCCGGTTTCATCCTGCCTGGCGACGGACAAGTCACGAATCGTTTCGCCGACGTCTGTCCGCGGATCGCTGCGCAGCGCTTTTGCCAGGGCGTTCGCTGGGATTGTGTCAGTCCAACGGCTGTGGGCCTCGGCGTCGCAAAAGTCGTCGCGAACGCCGCGCAGGTATCGCGGCGCATCGGCGCCCCAGAGCGTCTGAATGTTCGCAGTCATACCGCCGCACGAGGCGCCAAAGTACGAATCGGCGATTCGGCCGGCTTCGTCTTTCAGGACCAGACCGGCCGTGCTTTTCACAGCCTCAGCGATGATGGGCCGGATCTGCGACGACGTTTCAAAACGCTGGCAGTGCGTCGTACTACAAAAATCGTAGCCGTCCTGACCGTGGCGCTTCAGGTTCTTCAACGCGTAAGTGCGGGCTGCGATCGCCAGCGCCTTCAGAGCTTCTGGCTCGCTTTCGATGCTGCCTTCAGTTGCCACGACGCGCGTGATGTAGGCTTCCAATGGCATGCTGCGCGTCACATTGTCGGTGACTTGACGGACCGAGACTTCCGTCGTGTCGCGCGGAACGTAGGTCGAAGTTTTGTTTGGCGAAAACTCTTCAAATATCGGACGCGCGATTTCAGCGGCTTCAGCGCCGTGAGCATTCTTGAGCAACACGACTACGCCAAGTTGCGCGTTAGAAGGTTCAGCTGCGCCCTCCGGCCCAAAAGCCAGACCAACGAACCATCCGTTGTAACGCCAGCCATCGAGCGGTTTCGACGTTCCGGTCTTGCCGATGATGTATGAAGGCAGCGAATCAAGTCCGACCTTCTGGGCCGTGCCAAACTTGATCGCGCCGCGCATTCCTTCAAGCACAATCTTTCTCGCCGCGTCGTCGATTGGTATCTCGGACCGCACGCGCGGAATAGAATCAGTGTCGTTGCCAAGTGTTGGCTGCAACAAGTGGCCGCCGTTTGCGACCGCCGCATATGCCGTGAGCAATTGGATCGGCGTGACTTGCAACGTCCTTCCTTCGCCGATTGCGTTCGGCGCCTGCCAGCCGTTTCGCAATAACACGCCACCGGATTCATCCGGATTGTTGACGCCGGTGACGCGGCCGAATCCGAACTGGGACAGCGTTTGGACCAGGTCGTCTTGTTTCAATGCCTCGCCGACATTGGCGAAGAAGTAGTTACACGAATACGCAATCGCCTCGGTCGGATTGAGCGGCGGCAGATTGCGCGGGTGCGAACAGACGATGTCTTCGTTCTCGTGATAGTAGTGTTCGCGGCAACGTATGCGAGAGTCTTTGTTGATTACTCCGGAGCGCAGCGCAGCAAGCGCGGTGAACGCCTTGATGGTCGAGCCTGGCGGGAATGCTTCCTGAAAAGCGAGGTGTGGATTGACGACCGCGCGAACGCGGCCCGTCTGTACGTCGATGACGACGATCGTGCCTTCGCGTTCACCCAGTGCGGACTCGGCAATTTGCTGTAGCCGGTTGTCTGGCTGCCGCCGAACATCGATCTTCTTTGGACCGGCAGACGGTCCTCTTGAAACCACGATCAAGAGAACGCAGATGCCGGCGCAGATGGAGATCGCTATTTTCATTCCTGGACCGCCGTCGATTCACGACTCAGAATCGATATCGTGCCGACTGTCAAAACCCATCCGAGCAAGATCAGCAACGCGCTGATCACAACGCGCGCCGTCAGCAGTGAAAATTCCAGCCACGCTCGTTTGATGTCCATCGTTTTGCTGAGCAGGAAGTAAGGCGCGACAGCGAAGATCAAAAACCCGAACGCAAACACCAGCATCGACTGCGGCGCAAACGCTTTGCTCAGCGTTTCACGCACGTTGCGAATCGGCGCACGCAGCCCGTTGGCGCTCGTCGCGACCCAGAGTTGAATCATCACCAGCGGCGCCACCACGCCGAGCAGCAGGTAACGAAGCACTATCAACAGCGTCCACTTGTTCACTGACGTTGGTTGCAACGTGTTCGGATCGACGGCGAGCCGGCCCTGTAGTTTGCCGATCAGGTAAACGCCGAGGACGGTCAACGCGATCACGGGAAGACTCACGACGATGAACTTCACGCAGTCGAGCGCGACTTTGCGAATTAGTCCGCCGTCTTCCGCCGCCGTCGCATAGTTAACGCTTGCGGCCTGCAACAGAAAGAAGAGCAGGGGAGCCACGACGATGACACCGAAGGTCACGACTAACTGCGAAACCGTCGCTTCGCGCGTGCTGACGAACAAGTACAGGGCCAACAGCAAAGCTGCGTAGACGGCTATCAGCAGTGGCAGCGTCGTCCATTTTCTGAATAACATTCGCACTGCCGAAAAAACTGCTCTTGCGGTTTGGAAGTACATGAATCACGTCTCCTCGGATCAATTCTTGTTCGCGCTGCGGTCGATGAATGAGATCTTTCGACTAGGCGCGTTCGCATTGACTTCCGGTCGATACATAAGCTCCGCCCGAGCCGGCGCGACGAAAAAGTCGCCGGGCACTTGCACGCGTATCACGTATTGAAAGTAAATCTCTCCGGAGAACTCGTCGATGAAAAAGACCGTCCGCCGGTCGCGAAACTCGCGCGAACTGTACCAGTCGGTCCAGCCCGTGTTGTTGTAGCTGAACTCGATGTCGCCGGCGCTCTCTATCTGCTCCGCGCCCGCCGGAATCGGATCCTCGAGCATGAGGTGACGCGCTTTCTTACCGGTGAGCCGCAGCTTCACGGCGATCAGATCGCCGGAGTTGATCTCGCCCGTCAGCGGCGCGAGCGTCCAATTCAACTTGCCGCCGGCATCTTCGAGTTTCAACCGGTAGTATTCGCGAGTCACGTTCAGATCGCCCGACCCGCGCGCCGCGACCTCCTCTTCGCCGCTGTAATATTCAACCAACGACGACAGGTAGAGACTGCCTTTGCCGCGTTTGACGACTCGTATGTTGTTCGTCGCGCCGACCGTCCCACCGTTACGATCGACGATGAACGTCTTCGTCGCACTCGCGTCGCTGACGTGTTCGGTCAGAACGTTCTCGCCATTCACATAAACTTCCAAATCATACGCAGGCGCCAGTTCCTTGCTGGCTTTGACGTAGTCGATCAGGCCGTAGATCGCGAAGGCCGTGTTTTTCGTAGAGTCCCAATAGTAACTATTGGTCCGCTCGCTCACGAGCCAGCGAGCCACAGGCTGCAACAACGGGCTATTCGGTTTGATGCGCGTGAGTGCTTTCAACGACAGCGCCGTGCCTTCAGTCTCGTCTTCTTCCGCGAAGTCCAGACGAGCCTGGCGGCTCGAGTACCAGTGGACGGTGCCGTTGTCTACGCGTGCTGTGCGTTCGATATCGTTCGCTACGTCCGCGGCCCGCTTGTCTTTTTGCAGCGTCAAGGTGAGGGCCAGCAATGCGCGCGCATACGGTTGCAGGTTACCGCGCTCCGAATAGAGCCTTTCTACGTACTTCGAATCGGCGCCGCCGGTCTCCGCGAGCGCGTAGATCATGAACGCACGTGTTTCCGGGTCGAGCTCGACGCCTTTTTCATTCTTTCCGGCGTCGAGCATCGCTTGCAGCTTGTCGCGGCCGCGTGCAATGCGATCCTCGTCGACGTCGTACCCGGCATGTTTCGCGAGCGTCAGGCCGTCGACGACGTACGCCGTCATGAACGGATCGCTCACATCGTTGGTCCACCAGCCCCAACCGCCGTCCTCGTGTTGAAACGCGTAGAGACGATTGCGTCCGCGTTCCACCTTCTTCTTCAAGTCGCTCTCGTTGCGAATCGAGACAGATTTGAATTCCTTGAGCGCCTTTGTGACAACGATGTTGGGCAGGAAACTCGACATCGTTTGCTCGGTGCAACCGTACGGGTACGTGGTGAGATAGTCGAGCGCACCGAACAACGTGCCGGCAACAGAGGGCGCAACTTCCACCCGCAGCTTACGCGAGTTCGTATCAGCATTCGCCGGCAGGTCGAGCGTGAACTGCTGCTCGGCGGCTTCATCCGTCGTTTGCCATCGTTCGACCTTGGTCTGACGCAGACCGCGCGGGACCACGTCGAGAGTCATTTCGACCGCGTCAGATTCCGTGTTCGTCAACGCCTTCGCGAGCAGCGTTATCTGGCCCGTTTGCGGGACCGAGACTTTCCAGTCGACGCGATGCTCGCCTTGTGGAGCGATCGAGACCGTCTGGTCCGCCGGTCCAATCAGTTGCGCGCCTGAAACAGAGATCGAGATCTGCGTCGCCTTGTCTTCTTTCAGATAGTTGTGAACGATCCCTGACAGCGTGACGGTGTCGCCCTGCGTCAGGAACCGCGGCATTTCCAGTCGCAGGATCACGTCCTTGCGCGAGACGACTTTCGAAGTCGTCATGCCGACCTTCGTATCGCTTGTAACGGCTCGTGCGGTGGCGCGCCATGTCGTCAAGTTATCGGGTAGCTGAAACTTCACAGTCGCTTTTCCGTCGCTTCCTGTAACGGCGCTCGGTTGCCAGAACGCGGTATCGCGGAAGTCTTTGCGGATCAGCGGCTGGACCTGTTCGCCTTCGTTCTTGAAATCGGCCAACTGGTACGACGGTTTCGTCTTGGCGAGATCCATTGGCTTGTCGCCGGCGTAGCCGATGAACGAATAGGTAGTCGACAGCGTCGTCATCACTGAGCTGTAGCGCATGCCGTAGAACTGCCGAGTGATATTTCCCGCGTAGTCAGACACGAGGCTGTAGATGGCGTCGTCGACCACTCCGAGACTGACTTCGGCGTTGCGCACCGGAACGCCGTCCGCGTCGCGCGCGAGAATCGTGTACGACGCAGTCTCGCGCGGCTTGTATTCCGACTTGTTAGGAATGATTTCGAGATTGAGTGACTTGTCGCGCGCGGGCACGACGAGCCGTTTCACGTCTGAATACATCGTGCCGTCATGGACGAACGTGACGCTGAGAAAGACGTTTGGCGCGTACGTCGCCTGGATGGGAACGTCCAGAATGATCGACGTGCCCGGCGACTTCACGTAGCGCACCGACATGATCGAGTCTACTTCAGTCGTGACGAGTAGGTTCGCGTTATCGTGCGGTAGGATTGCCAGCACGCGAGCGGTCTCGCCGACGCGATACGACTTCTTGTCAGGGACCAGCTTGATCGAGTCGTAAGCGCTATTAGAGTAGCGTTCCGCCCAACGGTCATCGGAGCTCGCGACCCACAGGTATCCGCCGACGGATTCATACTGCTTGCCGTTCTCGTGGACGACGGTTTTGATTATGAGACTGCCGGGTGTCGTGATGTGGTAATCGTAGCTCCCGCGGCCCTGCTGATCGGTCTGGACGTCAGCGGAGGAGATCTCCTGTTCGTGCATCTTGTAGTCGGAGTCGTCCTCGTTCTCCTTTTGCTCGACCTTCTCCCACGTGCGCGACACAAACTTCACAGTCACGTTGGCCGACACTGGCCGGCCTTCATAGTCGCTCGTGATGACGGAGATCTTCGCCGTCTGATCCGTGCTGTAGATGTAACGCTCCGGTTGGGCTTGCGCGATCACGTTGCCGCGCGTGGCGATCAGCGATGCGCTGGCGTTGATGGTCCGGCGCGACGAATCGGTGACCTGCGCTTCGAGCCGATATTGAAAGTCAAAAACGTCGTTCTCCGTCGGCTGCGGGACGTCGAAGTCGATCGAGAGACGGCCGGAAGCGTCGAGCTTTCCATCGCCCTCGGAAATCATGTCGCCGTAGTAGTTGCCGTAATCGGAGTATTCCTCGTCTTCTTCGTCGCTGTCCTCGTCTTCGTAGTTGGGCCAGGGGTAATAGCGTGAACGATAAACGTAGTACTTGACCTCGGCGTTTGCCACCGGCGCGCCGAAGAAGTAACGAGCGCTGACGTCGAACTTCGCTTTACTTCCAGCGGAAGCAAACTTCTGCGGCGAAACAACGTCGACTTTGTATTCCGGTTTCTTGTACTCGGCGACTTCGAAATTACCGTTCGAGCTTCCTTCGTCGGTCGCTGCTTCAATGGAGTAAGTTCCAAGTGCGGCTTCTTCGCCGAGCGTCACCTCGCCCGAGAAGCTGCCCGTTGTCGACAAGTGAACTTCTTTTTCGAGCAGTTGCGCGTCATTCGGATCTTTCACCGTCACGACAACTGTTTCTGACTTTACCGGACGGTAACTGCCTTGTTCGTCTCGGCCGCGGAGTATGCCTTTGAAATAGACGGTGTGATTGGGACGGTAGATTGGCCGGTCGGTATAGACGTAACCGGTAACGTTCTCGTCACCTTCTTCGTCGTTAAAGTAGTAGGCGTCGAGGTCCGAGACGGCGAAGTCGTCTCGACGCGAGGCAAAAACCATGAAGCCGTTGTTGCTGACCTCAGACTCAGCCGCAGGATCAGCCTCGGCCTCTTCTTCGTCCTTGTCGTCCTTGTCGTCCTTCTTCTTGACTTGCCCGCGGAAGACTCCGTAGCGGTCGGTCGTGCCGGTGACGACGGTGTCCTTGCCCTTCAGCACAGTCACGCGCGTGTCTGCTTGCGGCTCGCCAGTCGCGCGGTTCACTGCATAAACAAGCAGCTCTCCGTTTGGAGAAGACTTTTGAACCAGCGCGAGGTTAGTAACGATGACGACCGAGTACGCGCGCAGGTTCTCGTTCACAGCTTCGACGAGATAGACGCCCGGTTCGCGTTTGCCCAGCGGGACCATGCGGCGATCGTATTCGGTTTCGAGCGGCGTCAACGGTTCGCGCCAACTCGTCACTAACTGGTTGGGATTCAATAGCGGGACCCGCGCGTAGTCCGCGACATTCAGCGGCGTGCGCTTGCTCGACTCATCCGAGCGAAACTTTTGGTTGAACGACTTGCGCGTGTTCGAGTGCAACTGGCTGCGCCAGTAATCGCGAAGACCGGAGAAGGCCCAGGCTTTGATCGCTCGCACTCGTTCGAGAAACGTCGGTTTGTGGTCCAGCTTGGTCGTTAGCTCTTCCTTTTCGTAGTCGCCCATCTGATGGGGGTTCTCGAGCTGCGAAAAGAAACGTTGCGGATCGTTGACGCGATAGACGCGGAAGTCGAGTTGCTTGATGCCGCGATAGTCGATCCACATGCGCGGGTTTTCAGTCGCTCCGAACGTGCGGTTGGTGCTGAGCGAAAAGAATGGCTTCGAGTCGGCCGCCGGCGGCGTTGTTTTTTCGGCAACAGGAGGAACGGGCGCCTTCGGTTCTGATGCGGCGCTGCTTACACGCGAATGGGCCAGCGCGAAAACGGCGGAGAGCACGAGCAAGTAAATCAGAAACGGCCAGGCTTGGAGAGATTGCAGTTTGGAACGGAACACGTTCATTCCTCCGATTGTTGGTTCAGGATCTTGAGACGGTAGAAACCGAGAAAGTTGGGATTGCCTTGAATGGGACGCCAGCGTTTGTTCGGATGCTGGTCCAGCACGGACAACCGCACCTTCTTCACCGTGCCGGCATCGGCGGGCGAAGCGCCTGTGTGATAGACCACCCAGTCGCGCGCGCCCTCGCTGGCTACCCGCGGTTCACCGAGAAAGATCATGACGTGGTACGGATACTTCTGTACCCATGGTTGATGAAAGAAAAGCAGATCGCCGGGTCTCGCCTGTTCGCGGTCACGGCTGACGAAAGTGACATTGAACATCTTGAGAGTCTGCGCGTCGGCAAACTCGGAAAACCGGCCGTTGGCGACGTCCCTGGGCGCGTAGGTTCCGGGTGCAGTGCGAAAGAGTTTTTCCCGCAGCGGTTCTGAAGTCAGGCTGATGGTAACGTCGGGCGCGATCGGCTCGTAGTTTTCACCCATTCGCCGGTACCACGGACGGTCGTGGGTGCGAAGCGCTTCTCGCCAGGCGAAACGGACGAGGCCGGCACAGTCGCGTTGTTCAGCGTTCCACTCGTCGCTGAACTTGTAGAACTGCATTTCGGCGATCCAGGTGAACCAGCGGCGAAAGTTCTCACGGTCGTTGTAGGTGCGCAGCTCTGCATTGTCGGGGAGACCGTCGTGGTCCAAATCTGCGTCGGGTCCGGGTTCAGGTCGGGTTAACGCGGAATTCGCGGTATCGGGCGTGTGGTCAGGTGTTAACGACCTTGAGTTGTAACGAGTTAGGAAAAAGAGAGCGGGCACGAGGACTACGGGAAAGACGAACAGCGGGACCAACCGGCGTTTCCAGGTTTTGTCGAGCGCGACCATCGGCTCAATTATTCGATTCGGCGGTATTTGTTGACAGGCGATTGGTAACGCCGCCCGGTCCGGTTAGCCCTTTATTTGGAGTGGTTCGGTACGGTCGTCGCGATTGTGGAAAGCCACAGTCCCGCTTTCCCGGAATTGATGGATAAAACTTTCAGCAGACGGAGAATAGCACGGCAGAAAACTTTGCAAAAGAAACAAAAAGGTGCGGCCTTTGTGACATGCGATTTGGACCATGCGGGACGCAAAAAAAGAGGGTTGCAAATTCCAGCGCTCGCGGGTAGATTGATTTGGTTGCTTACAAGGTAGTGGTGCTCTCCCGACAGCCGGGTGTTACCCTGCCTTCACTTATTGCGGGGGAGGATGAAACAGGTGCCGACCGGAACTTGCCCTGAATGTGATGCTGATGTCCATGTTGATTTGGACACTGATAAGGGCGAAATTGTTTCTTGTGAAGAATGTGGAACCGAGCTCGAAGTTGTTGGGCTCGATCCCGTCGAGCTGGATATTGTTGAAGAGGAAAGCTACGACGAAGACGAGGACGAAGACGAGTACTGACATTGCCAATTGCCGATTGCCAAGTGCCGATCGATTCCATTCAAGTCAGTTGGCAATTGGCAATCGGCAATTCACTTATTTCTCGGCGCGATAATCTGCCCGGCTCTGACGCAGCGTTAAGCCACGCGGTCCCTCCACCCGGATCGTGTGGACCTGTCCATCTCGTCTCTTTTCCTCCGGAGGATAAAACGCCAGCACGTAAGCCGAGCTGACCTCCTCCGCCAATGCTCGAAACAACGGTGCATAATCCCGCTCGTTAGCGTAAACGTTTCTGCCACCCGTTAACTCCGCCAGACCACTGACGTCCAGCGGCGTGGGCAGCGGCACTTGCGTTGCCGAAGCCATCACGCGCGAATACGACGGCAACGTCACGACAAAAACACTCACGTCAGCCGCGTTGGCCCGCTCAATCACCGTTTCCGGTTTCACTGTATCGCCGACCGGAAAACCGTCCGTCACGACCAGCACCGCCCGCTTCATCAAACGTCGCTCGCGTGTCCGCGGCGCGCTACGGACCAGCAATCTGATCGCATCGTCAACAGCGTCGTAAGTGTGAGTCGATAAACCGCTCGGCATGTCACGCGCGATTCGTTCAACCGCTTCGTCCAGCTTGCCTGGCTCGTTCGTGAACTTCTGTACCGTCTTCACGTGCATCCCAAACGTCATCACCGCGTAGACGGCGGGATGGTCCGCTAAGTGGTTTGAAAACGATTTCAACGCGTCGCGCAGCCGCAGGATCTCCTCGGACGTCATGCTGCCGGAAACGTCGAGCGCAAACACGATCGCCAGCGGCCGCGACTCGCCCTGTCGTTTTTCGAGTTGGAAGAACGAGATCTGTTGCTCGACGCCGTCGGAGAAGATTTTGAAGTCTTCCTGCTTCAGGTTGCGAACCGGACGGCCCGAAGCATCCATCGCAGTGACGTCGACCGAGACGAGGTCGGTGTCGATGCGCAACACGTCTTCGGGTTCTTGTTCGTTGGGAAAGACTTTGCGTGGACGTTGAGTTTCCGCGCCCTGTTTAGTGGCAGGGTTCTGCGGCACACCAGGCGTGGCAAGGGTCGCCAGCAGAAGAACGAGCAGACATAGCTGCGCTGAAAAAGCCGCGAATTTCTTTGACATCAACACTCTCTTCGGGGCGACGCGTCAAGGATTATACGGAGGCGACCCCCGGAAGCAAACGATGCTATTATTCGGCCATCTAACTGGCAAACCCGTTTGTCTATACGTCGAGACTATACGTGGAGGCTATACGTGGAGGATAGCTTGTGAGATTCAATAAAACCGCTTTGGCCGCCGTCATGCTTGCTCTCGTCGTAAGCGGAGTGGCCGCCGGGCAAGACAAAGACAAATCGCTCGGGAGTATCAAGGGCAAGGTGCGCGTCGAGACGGGGACGCCGGCAGGTGTCGCCGTTGTGGTCAGACGAGGTGAAAAGGAAGTCGCGCGCGTCGAGACGCAGAAGAACGGCGACTTTATCGTTTCGCGCCTGACGCCCGGTGTTTATGGTTTGACGTTTCGCAAGACTGGTTTGAGCGTCGGTACGATCGAGGACGTTGAGGTTAAAGCGGGCAAGACGCGCTCTCTCGGCGATCGTCTCATACTCACGATCGACGAGGGATCGATCGCTTTCCTGAGCGGCTCGGTATTCAACGCGGACGGCCGGAGTGTTCCGAATGCGAAAGTCGAGTTGGAACGCATTCTCGAAGACGGCTCGACCAAAAAAATCGATGGACGAGTCACGACTGAAACAGGATCCTTCAAGTTTCGACTGTCTCCGGATCCGGCGAAGTATCGCGTGAGCGTTAAGGCTGACGGTCCGGATCCCGTTAGCAGAGACGTCGAAATTGATGGCGCCGCCGTTTATCGGGTCGCCCTCAATCTGCCGGCGAAACCACAATAATCGTCATCATGGCTGAGGAGCGCGAAGAGTTCCTGACGGCTAAACAACTTGCGCAGTATTTGCAGGTTAGTGAATCGACCGTGCGTCGCCTGGCGGCGAAGCGGCGCATACCTTCAGTCCGCTTAACACCAAGAATCATTCGTTTTCATCTCGATGCGGTGCGTGAGGCGCTGGAGGTTCCTCGCTATCGCATTCGTCACGGCGAATACGCCGAACGCGTCGACGACGCTCAACTCTCGTTCGATGATCTACTGCTGTTGAGTTGAATTACGCCTGCTTCTTGTTCGCACGCGGCGCGTTGAACTCAACCCACTTATCTTTCTGCTTTACAAACACTCGCGGCGCGGTGATGCGAAATCCTTTTCCGAAAGCCGGGTTCGACGCCAGAAACTTCTTCACCGTCGATTGATCGCCCGTCGCTACGCGCCACTGGCCGTCTTCGCGCACGAGATACTGCTGCGCCACGATCTTGCCTTCCGCTTGAATCGGATTGACGACGCGTCCGTAAAGAACGGTGTCGACGACGGCGAGATTGCCCGCGACTCGGACGGCGCCGATTTCCATCCGGTCGAGTTGATAAAAACCCTGCGCCCGTTCGAGTGCGCCGACGAAACGTTCACGCGACATCCGCTTGCGGGTCGAACCGGGAAGCACGTCGTACAGCGCGCTGTAGTTGTGCGCCTTCAATTGTTCGAAGACGTTCTGAACCGTGCTGCGAACGTCTGTTTGGTCCGATGCCTGCGCCGTCAACGGCAGCAACCAGAGCAACGCCACCAATCCGAGGATGCTAAGGCTCTTCTTCATCATCATCTTTGAGTTGTGACTTTAATACCGCGCGATAATTTAGAAACCACGCAACGCCGCCGAGCGCCGCTGCGATAAAGACTTTCTCGAAGTCGTGTTTCAAAGCAAAGTACGCTACGGCGATACAGCAAACGCCGACGACGATCAACCAAAACCGTTTCACTTGATGTTCACCGGCAACTGCAAATCGATCGTGCCCGGCGCGTAACAAACATGATCGTCACATGCCTGGACGCGCAGTTTAGCCGAAAGGTTGTGTATGCCTGACGGCGCCGCCTTTGCGGCAGTAAGACGTACTTTCACATCGGCCGTGCCTTCGTAAACAGCCAAAGGCTTTTCCGCGAACGAGAATTTCTTCGTGAGCGCGTCGGGGTAAGTGATGAAATCTACCTTGACGACGTCGGCGGTAGTGATTTCGAGTTGCGTCGGTATCAGATAAGGGAACGTTGGCGGGTTCGCGTTGACGTGGTAGCCGTGGTCGATATTGAGCCGGCAGATGGCATCCGCCGATGCGCCCTTCGCAACGTCCGCCCCAAACGTCGTGACTTTTACAACGCCGGTTGAAGTGACCTGTGGTCGCTGTTCGGTGTTTTGAGATGGCTGCGGCTTTGCGCACGCAGCCATCACCAGATACAGAGCGAGTGAAAGTTTAATCCACTGCCGGAGTCGCGAGCGCCTCAGCCATTCGTATTCGTTTTGCACGCCGTACAAGATAACGAAGTACGAGGCCCAACGGCAAAAGCACGAACAGCGTGACGGGGACCATGACGATCACGAAGCGGATCAGGAAGAGAATTACCGCCGCACCGACGTCGATGCCGTCTGAGACAGTCTCGCGCAATTCGCGGCCGAAGCCGGTAGTGCTGACGGTTATCTGTTTCGGCGCTTCGATGTTGACCGTGATCGTGGAAAGGCTGGCGCGGTTTTCGAGAAAGAGTTTGCGGCCTTCGAGTTTCTCGATGTCGGTTCTGACGTCGGCGAGCTGGCGTTGCACTTCGAGCGCATCCTCGACTTTGTGAGCTTGTTTCATGATGTCGAGAAACTGTTGCTCGAGGGCGCGTTGCGTCTTGATGCGTGCTTCGAGATCGAGGAACTCTTCGGTGACGTCCTGGCCCGTGACGTTCTCTTCACGCACGTTGTTGGCGAGGCCGCGAATCTCGTCGAGTGCGGGGCCAAACTGAGTCGCTGGAATTCTCACGACGAGCTTGATGTCGAGCGTGCGCTTAGCGGGATCGGCGTCCTCTCGTTGTTTCGATTCGGAAGTCACGACGAAGCCGCCATGGGATTCGGCGATCGAGGTCACGCGATGTGACGCTTCGGTCGTGGAGTTGACCTCCATGCTCAGATTTGCGTTCCGAATGATCTTGCGGTCGGCGGCTTCGGCGGTCGAGGCCAGGTCGTCCGCTTGGGTTAAGGAAACTTGCTTTAGGTTCTCTCTGGGCAGCTGGTCGATAATCCCCGATGTCGCTGACGTTCGCTCAAGTTGATTGAAGGCTCGAGTGTCAGCGGCTGGCGCTGGGGCAACCTGGCCGGCTTCTTGCTTCACGACAAGTTGGCGAGTGTCGGCCTGTTTCGCCCCGCCACACGCGGACAACGTCAATAACAAAACGAACACTAACCCGATGGGAGATCTCATGATGGCCCTCCGTTCAGTATTGGAACGACAATACTGGAACGTCCGCGAGGGCTATTCTTGCAATCCGATATTCGCTCTAGTGCAGAAATTGCCTAAACACCAAGCTGCGCTCGTATGCGCCGGATCAACTCGTCGAAGCCGGAACCTTCATGCTGGTCAGGTGTGAGTGCATTCATATCGCGCAATGTATTCGTGATTCCGTCGAAGAGCTGCCGGATCTCGGCATAAATGTTGAGGTCTTCCTGAAGGTTCGTGAGGTTATCGCCTCGCACCTGCTTTAATGCGGCATCTAGCTTCCGGATCTCGTCTTCCCAATGACGCACGTATGCAACGCGCCCAAGGGCCTTATAAATGTTCGCGTCCGAGAGAACGATCGGAAACACGCGCTCGCGCAAGCTCTGAGCCTTGGCGATCTCTACCAGTTCAAACATGCAGTTCTCGGATTTCAGGTATTTCTCCGAGATGACGACGACAACCGCCTTACCTTGGCCGATACGCCGCATGAAATCACGGATCGAATCCTTGTACCGGACCTCTTCGCGATCGCGAATCATATGGATGCCGTGATCGTCCAGCGCCTGTTGGACTCGGTCGACGATTGCATTGCTTTCCTCGGTCCACGCATAGGACACGAACACTTCGGGTGTCGTTAATACTAAAATCGGTTCAATTGGTTTTGAGGGAATATAGTCGCGAACTACGACTCCTCGCTCCAGAAGCCCGGGCAGAACAGACTGGACCAGCTCGTTGGCATCGATCATCTCGCCGCTCTCATGACACTGAATTTGCTGACCCTTGATACACATTTTGAGCAAATTGTTCAGCGGAAAACCATATGGCTCAGGCTTGCTGCTACACTCAGCACATGGGCAGGGCAGGAAGCGCTCGTATTGCAACCGTGCAAACGATGCATGAAGACGTTCTAGTTGTTCGTCAACGATCGCCAGCAGCGCGCGTGGGTCCACACCCGTCACGCGCACCCTGATTCTTCGCTGCGAGTACTCCTCAATAATTTCGGCGCGCGAACTATCTCTTTCAAGGACGACGCCGGTCTTCCATACTAGTTTTCCACCACCAGCGATCAACCGATGGTTCGCTACGATGAACCGGGTAACGATTCCTTTAGGCAGAAAGACATATTCGTAGCGTATGACAAGTCCGCTCGTCGGATCCCACGGATAGGATGGTTGTTCGGAAGAGAGTAACTGGGGCGCGATGTAGCCTCGATCGATATCGAGTGCATAGCAGAGCTGAAACTTCATCATCAACTGAAGAAGCTCATTCTGCATGCCCTCATACTTTTCTTCGGACCAGATGCGCTGTAACTGATGCCGTGTGAATTGACCGCGGTTGGCGATTATCTCCGGATCGTCGAGGACACGATAGACGGCGTCGGTGCCCCACGACGGTTTCAAGACAACGGTTTTATTCAACAATGGATCGTCTTGAAAGTGGAGGCAGATGCCGAGGTCGTGCAGGTATCCACTCAATTGCAGTTTGTCGTCGCGGCGCGTAAAGCCATACGTTTGGCAGATGTCGAGATACTCTTCGAGGCTGATGTAGTCTCTATCATCTTGTTCCAGCGCCTCACGAACGCGTTTCCAGGTGGCGGGTAACCCCACGCCAACGTGCGGTAAGGCCGCAAGTTCCTTCCGAATAGCTTGCATCACATTATCCAGGCCACGGTTGGTATCGAGATTGGTCGCGATGGCCTGGCTCAAGTTCGCGAATCGTGCGCGGAGACTGCTCAAGTTAATGTCACGTGTTCGATCCTGCTTTTCGTTCTGGACAATCAGCAACGGGCTGGCGTCGCTGAGCATTTCTACGACTTGTAGCCAGTAGGAGAAGTCAGTGTCTTCCTTGCGGTCGTCGCAAACGAGTACGTAGACGGAGCGACGCGTTAAGAAGAATTGGTGAGTGGCGTGGTAGATCTCCTGCCCGCCAAAGTCCCAGATGTTGACCTGGAAATCGCGTTGAATGACCTTTTCGATTCCGTTTTCTCGTGCTCGAATCGCGGTAGGGAATTGGTAATGAATTACTTCAATGCCTTCAGTTGATTTCTCGTCCGTCTTCAGTTTGTAGTTAGGATTTTCGATCTTGCGTGCTAACGACGTCTTGCCCGCGCCAGCTTCGCCCAGGATGATCAGCTTCGCTTCGCAGAGGTAGTCGACACCCGTGTCCTCACGTTGGCGCCAATAATCCCTGATGGCATCCAAACCTTTTTGGGCGACTTCTTGTGGTGGCGATTCGATTGGGTTTTCATCAATATTGAGGGACCTCAACGCGGGGAGCCTAAGTATGTCAGATGGAATCTCTCTAAGGCCACACTTATAAAGCCACAATTCTTCGAGTGACGTTACCTGAAATATGGAGGTCGGGATTTGAGTGATTGGATTTAAAGATAAATTAAGGAACTTCAAGCGTTTAAACTCTCGAATTGAATCCGGCAAACTGTGCAGCCGATTATTCGCAACTGACAATTCTTCAGGGTCCAATTCACCTATCCAATCGTCCAAACCTTCTAGGTCTGAACTGATTAAGTCTAAATGTCTCACGCTGTGAAGGTTGCGAATACCTTCAGGCGGGGTGATTAGCTGAAGGCCGAGGATCGACAAGGACTCAAGCGCCTCGAACCTATCCAGTAACTGAAGAATCTTTTGAATCTCTGGACTTGGCTGCGCGGGAGGATCGCCTACTCCTCGTATCGGCTCCCCGATGATGAGCCCACCGAGGGTTCTGAGATCGTTGAGTTCACTTATTATAAAAGTCACATCTGCGTGGGAAGCGTCCCTGCTGATAGACAAGGTTAGGTTCTTTGGCTCGACCTGATCACGACACCGCGTAAAAGTTGGGAGATCTATAACTAAACCAGGACGGTTCGGAAGAACTTCAATCGGGTTTCCTGTCATGGTGACCCATTGAAGTTTTGGCAGGTCCCAGAGCCGTTCAGGGATCGTCGTCAGGTTGTTATCGCTCAGCCTAATGGTCTTTAAATCTCTGAGCTTGAACAGTTCGCGTGGGATCCCTGTAAGGCCCCTTCCGTCCAGGTTTATCCATGACGCCGCAGTCACTCGCGCACGGTTCAATTCATCAGCGACAGTCCTACCGCTATGGATGCTTCTGCTTTTCTTAGTCACTATTCCTGGTTCTCGCCGTCAGGTTTCTTGATGCCGAATTTCTCCAACCGGTACTGGAGCGTCCTAAAGGTGAGGCCGAGGAGTTTGGCTGCCTTGGTGATGTTGTAGTCGGTCTGCTCCATGGCCTGGGTGATCAGGTTGCGCTCCACGTCCTCGAAGTTGATACCTTCAGCCGGTAACTTGAAGGCGCCTTCCGCTGCCGGCCCGACATCCTGGCGCACCTCGGAAGGCAAGTCCTCCAATGTGATCTGATCGCCCTCGGCCAACAGGATCGCCCGCTCGACCGCCGATTCCAACTGCCTCACGTTTCCCGGCCAACTGTAGTCCATCATCACTTTTCGAGTTTCCGATGTCAGACCCGTGATCAACCGCGACGTGTTTCGCGTGTGCTTCTTCAGGAAGAACTCAATCAACACCGGAATGTCTTCACGCCGTTCGCGCAGGGGCGGAACGTCGATCGACAGCACGTTGATTCGATAATAGAGGTCGTCGCGGAAACGCCCGTCAGTAACCATCGCGCGCAAGTCGCGATTTGTCGCGGCGATGACGCGAACGTCAACGCTGATCTCGTGTGTGCCGCCCACGCGCCGGATCTTTCGTTCCTGAAGCGCGCGCAGAAGCTTCGCCTGAATGCCGACGTCGAGCTCGGCGATCTCGTCGAGGAACAACGTGCCGCGGTCCGCGATCTCGAACAACCCTTTCTTCTCGGCGTGCGCGCCCGTAAACGAGCCCTTCTCGTGACCGAATAGTTCCGACTCCAGGAGGTTCTCGTTGATCGCAGCGCAGTTCACCGCCTGGAACATCTCGGTCGAACGCGGCGACTGGTTGTGAACCGCTCTCGCAATCAACTCCTTGCCTGTCCCTGATTCACCGCGAATCAACACCGTCGAATTGGATCGCGCGACTTTCAGGATCATCTTCTTGACCGTCTCCATTTTCGGCGACGCCGAAATGATCTCGATATCGATCGCGTCGAGGCGGTCGAGCGCGCGGTTGATGGTTTCGAGCAGCGCGTCTTTGTCGTAAGGCTTTTCGAGATAGTCAAACGCACCGCGCCGCAGGGCTTCCTTCGCCGACTCGATCGAGCCGTGAGCAGTCAGGAGGATGACGATGATCGACGAGTCGAAGGCCAGCAGATGCTGTAACAGCTCGATGCCGTCCATGCCCGTCATCTTGAGATCGGTCAATGCGAGATCGAACCTGCGATCTTTGGCAAACTTCAGCGCCGCTTCACCTGACGCAGCCGTCGTTACGTCGTAGCCTTCGCCGCTGAGAATCATCTCGAGGATCTCGCGCTGCGACTTCTCATCGTCAACAACCAGAATGTTCTTTCGTGACATATCAAGTCTCTTTAGCCGGTAGAATTATGGTGAACGTTGTCCCACTTCCTTGCTTCGAGGCGACGCTGATCGTGCCGCCGTGATCGTCAACAGCCTTCTTCACAATCGCCAGGCCGAGACCAGTGCCCGTCTCTTTCGTCGAGAAGTATGGTTCGAAGACTTTCGAAATGTCTTCAGCCGCAATGCCGCATCCGCTGTCGCTGATTTCAACTTTGACGGAGTGGTCGTTGCCGTTTGAAAGCTTGATCGAGACGCGGCCCCCTTCGCTGTCAATCGCCTCGACGGCGTTGATAACGAGATTGGTAAACACTGACCGCAGCGATTCGCGGTCCGCTATCACGGTCGGAAGGTTCCCGTCCTGAACGATGGTCGTTTCAATGCCGCACTCGGATGCTCGCGCTTCGACCAGGCGCAGCGCGTCCTCAGCTTCCTCGCGAATGTCCACGCCTTGCAGTTCGAGTTTTGAAGGACGCGAGTACTTGAGGAAGTCGGTGATGTGCCGATTGATGCGCGCGACTTCGGTCTTGAGCTGGTTCGTGAGTTGAACAAACGTCGACTTCTTCTCCTCATCGGCAGGCGCAAACGAGGACCGCAGATGATCGAGCGTGAGGTTGATGTAGTTGAGCGGGTTTCGAATCTCGTGCGCGATTGCGGCGGCGAGCCGTCCGACAACGGCGCCTTTCTCAGCTTGATGCAACTGCATCTCGAGCTCGCGTGCTCGCCCGAGTTTCGCCGTCATCTCGTTGAATGCGGTGGCCAGCGTGCCCATCTCGTCGCGACGCTTGGTGGAAACCTGCACGTCGAAGTTTCCCGCTGCGACGTTTCGCGCGGCGACCGCGAGCTCTTTAATAGGCCGCGTGAAGCGCCAGACGAAAAAGCCAGTGATCAGCGTCGTTACAAACAATACCGCGAGCGTTAACAGCGCTGAGCGTGAGGTTTGTCGTTCGAAGACGTTCGTCAGGATATTGGCTGAGTCGAGCACGACGATGATGAAGCGGCGTCCACTGTCAGTTTCGACCGGAACATAGAACGCGCCTGCTTCGCCAAAATCGGGAGTGGTCGAGGGCGGAATCCACCCGGGCAACGGCGGTTCGTTTCCCCCGGTGGGAACGACGCTGCGCAGAGGGAGGACCTGAATATCTTTGAATTGAACGTAACGCGGCGACTTGTCTTCGTTGACGCCGGGATTGAATTCCGGGTTCAGGCTGTCTCTAATATTGCCGTCGTCGTCGACCACCAGGATATTTCTGACCCGGATCCTTTCATTACTCAGTAATGACTGACCGCCGATTTGGAAGAGGTACTTGTCAGTGGTAAGACTCTGCAAGCCCAACGCGACGCCGGTCATGATGGCTTGTTCCTGTTCGATGATCATGCGGGCGTTGGCTCGCACGGCGCGCAGGTTGAAGTAGTACTGAATGCCTAAGGTGAGCCCGAGCATCAAGGCGAGCAGCAGAAGCAGCCGGGCACGAAAACTCTCTACAAGGGCGGGAATTCTCATCAGTGATTAAGAGCGATAGATTAGCCTCACTGGTTGTCGAAAATGTTTAAAAATGGAAAGCAGGCAACTCGAATGGTCTGTAGCAGCGTCTGCATTCCTGCGAAATATGTATAATCGATTACTTTTTTATTGCCCACAACTGCCCGTTGATGTTATATTTGCGTCGGTCTCAAATCAATGTCCCCAGAGACCGCCGTCAGGGAAACTCTTCCCGCCCCTCAATGTTGCAGTGAACGTTCGTTGAAGTTATACGAAAAGAGGCGTTTTTTGAGGAAGCTCAGAACTGCAAAGCGAGTTTTGATCGAGGACGGGTGGTCGCATTCGGCGCGCGGAATTTCGACTCCATTTACCATTTTTTGTAACTAATCTCCTAAGAAGGAAGGTGCTTAGGCCTGATGACTCTGCATTTCCATTCCCCTAAAGCAACCCGGCTCGTCTTTATTCTATTTATCCTGCTTGCACTTGTATTTTCGGGAACGGCTTACGGGAAGAAACGATCCTCTGCGGGCCGCAGTGCCCGCTCCGCCAAAACTAAGAAAGCGTCGGCCAGAAGCCGCTCGTCACGACGTGGCGGCAGGGAAGTCGCGCGCAGTTCGCGCCGCGGCCGTGGCGGTCGCATGTCAGCGCGCGAGGTCCGTCGTCAACAAGCTCTCGTCGCGCGCGAGCAGGCAAATTCTTTGAAAGCGCTTCAGCGCCGGCTCGGCCGTCCGCTGACGAAGCGTGAGCGTGCTGCCGAGTTGCGTCGTGTTAATTCGCGCAATCGACGTTCGTTACTGGAAGCACGTCGTCGTGCGGAAGCAGCTCGTCGCGCCGCAATCGCTCGCCAGCGTGCAATCGACGAAGGCCTGCGCAATGAAGTCCAGTCGTTTATCGCCAAGGATGATATCAGTGGTGAAGATCCCGAAGTGCGGCGGGTGGCCGTCAACGCGTTGGGCCATCACGCCGGCACGGTCGTAGTGATGGATCCAATGACGGGCCGCGTCTATTCCGTTGTGAACCAGGAATGGGCGCTGCGTCGCGGATTCAAACCCTGCTCGACGATCAAGTTGGTCACGGGCGTCGCCGGACTTTCCGAGAATGCGATTCCGCTGGTCGACACGGTTGGCGATGGTTACAGGATCGATCTCACGTCAGCCTTGGCCCATTCGGACAATCCGTTCTTCCAGCAGGTCGGCACCAAGATCGGCTCCGAGAAGATGGTCAGTTACGCTCGCGAACTTGGCCTCGGTGAAAAGACCGGATTGAACGTGCCCTTCGAGTTTGCGGGCAAGCTGCCTGAGATCAAGGCCGGTGTTGTTGAAAGACGCATGTTCTCGCACGCTGATGGGTTCGAAGTCACGCCGTTGCAGTTAGGCACTTTGGTTTCGGCGATGGCGAATGGCGGCAAGTTGCTCGTTCCGCAGATTGCGCACTCCGCGAAGGAAGCGAACAAGATGGCGCCGAAAGTCAGGCGGCAATTGCCCATCACGCCGGAAGTATGGCAACGGATGGTTCCGGGAATGGTCGGCGCAGTTAACTATGGTTCAGGCCGCAAGGCTTACGATCCCACGCAGACCGTAGCCGGCAAAACCGGAACATGTATCGGCGATGGCGGCTGGGTCGGACTGTTCACTTCATATGCTCCGCTTGCCAATCCGCGCCTCGCGGTTGTCGTGATCGCGCAAGGCACCGATGGACGCCGACATTTCCCGGCGGCAGTTGCGGGCGAGATTTATCGCCAACTCAATCACCGCTTCGGCACCGCTATCAACCTGCAAGTCGCTTCCACACTCGACGACGAAGAGAAGGAAATCTCCGATGCCGAGGAAGCAGCCGAACAGACGGCGGATGGCATTGCAAACGAGACCCCGCAAACGAGCACAGTGACGCCGGGAACAAACACGCCGTCAACTTCCGCTCCGAAGACGTCCGCTTCGAAGCCGTTGGCCGTCGAACAGAAGGCCACCGAACAAAAGACCACGGAACAAAAAGCTAACCCGGTCAAGCGCGTGCTGATGCCGCTGGAGAAGAAACCCGAAGCGCAGAAAACCACGCCGCCAGCCAACGCTCCCAACGTTACGATTGCTCCAAATGAGCAGCGTCCACGCCGCGCGAATCCTTAATTAATAGCTAGCTCCAAACCGTTCGATTTGCTTGCGCCGGAAGATAATTCTCCGGCGCAAATTTTTTTGAAGGTTTTTCTATAAGAAGCGCGCATCTCCTTGACACACTTAGTAAGTTGCAGGAATATTGCGGGGTTCTTTACCCAAGGTTTACTAAATTACTAGACCCAATCACCCGCGGATGCAAAAATTCGGCAACCGGTTTTTGTACTGTTCGCATCCAAAAGTTCCTGTGCGACGTTAGAATAACTGGAGCCCTCTGCGCGACTGTTGAAAAGATTTTTGGAGGTTCGATAACCAATGAAAAAGATAAAGACGTTTTTAACAATGGGGGCGACAGTCGCAATGCTCGCTCTACCACTGGCAGCGAGAGCCCAGGACGCTTGCGCCCCAGAAGCCCGCAGCGCTCTTTACAAAGACTTTCTTGCTAACCGGCAAAACGATCAACCGAAGGCAAACGAAGCAGCGAAGAAGTATTTGGCTTGCCCGGCCGACCCAGCGGCCACCGAAGATCAGAAGAAGATCATCGATTATCTCACCCGCTGGACCAAGGCTTTCGAAGAGGGCAGCAAAAAGAACCGCTCTAATGAAGTCCTCGTCGCGCTTTACAACAATAAGGATTATCCGAAGGCGTTCGAGATCGGACGTGAAGTTCTCGCGGGCGAACCAGACAACGTTCAGGTGTTGGTCCATCTGGGCGCGAACGGCTATCTCGTTGCCCCACTGAAGAACGACCAACTGG
>JBKPOC010000064.1:0-13394 GCA_046732935.1 Acidobacteriota bacterium
GATCATTTTTGTGCACGTTCAGACTTCAAGGTTCGCGACAAATGCAGCACTAAGCTGCTCAATTTCATGTTCTCTGGTTAACGAGAAGGTTGACAGGCGTCGCTCAGGATCGGCGACGATCGAGGTGAGCAGCCCGACGTAATCTTCCAGCATCTGCGCCGTGGTTCGTTCAGTGAAGAGCGCCTCATCAAATTCGAGCACGCCGACAATTTCCTTATCGCGTTCGCCCAGTGCTAACGACAACTCGAACCTGCTGTCTTCCTTGCCTTCGCTGAACCAACTCGTCTCGAGGTTCTGCAGATCGAGCTTTTCTTTATTTTCTTTTCCTAACTGGAACCAAATATCAAATAGTCTTTCCCGCTCGTCGCCACGTTTGATGAGGTCTTCACGAAGCAACTCCGGCGGTACTTGATAGGTGTAGGCATCAAGGCACACTTCTCTGACGCACTGCAAAACATCACTGAAAGTCAGCGCCGCTGACAAATCCACTCGCAGCACGAGTGGGTTTGCCAGGATCCCGATCAGTCTTTCTGTTTCCGCCAGCTCCCGGTTTGCGTGGACCGAACCTACCAGGATGTCCTCGTCGCCGGTGTAATACTTCAGGAGCAAGATAAACCCGGAAAGAATGGTCATAAACAACGTCAAGCCTTCTCGCCGGCTAAACTCTCGCAAAGCTTCCGTCTGCTCATTGGAAATCTTTATCGAGTGCTTGACGCCTTTAAATCCCTGTACTTTTGGACGTACGCGACGTCGCGGTAAGCTCAACCCGCGTGGCGCGTCTTGCAGTTGTTTGCGCCAGTAAGCCAATCTGTTTTCCAGCACTTCGCCTTGCAGCCACTGCCGCTGCCATGCTGCATAATCAACGTACTGCACGGTCAACTCGGGTAATGGCGACTGCTGCCCTGAAGTGAACGCCTCGTACAACCGGCTTAGTTCAACTGTGATTACTTCCAACGATTGCTCATCGCCGATGATATGGTGCAACGTCGCGATCAAGATATGCTCGCGCGGGCTCATGCGCAGCAACGCTATGCGGGCCAGTGGTCCGGTAGCCAGATCAAACTGTTGCACCGTCTGAGCCTGGGCAAGCCGTGCTGCCTGTCGCTCCCGCTCTTCCTCACGAAGACCATTGAGATCAATGAGCGGCAACCTGAAAGTGATTGGGGGCTTAATGATCTGCACCGGCTGTTGATTCACCGCGGTGAATACCGTGCGCAGGCTTTCATGCCGCCGCATGATCTCGCTCAAGGTCTGCTCCAGCGCTGCCGTATTCAGCTCGCCACCCAACCGCACCCCCAGAACGATGTGAAACGCGCTCGTGCCGCTCGCGAGTTGCTCAAAAAACCACATACGTTGTTGTGAGTAAGAAAGCGGCAGCTCTCCGTCGCGCGATACTGGAGTAATCTTTGGTAACTCTTCGTGCTGCTTGCCGGCATTGATCTCCGTGTCGATCAAGTGCGACATCTCTGCCACCGTCGCTGCTTCGAACATGGCGCGGATCGTCAGCTCCACTTTCAAATACTCGCGGATGCGCGACAGCACTTGCGTCATCAACAACGAATGTCCGCCGAGATTGAAGAAGTTCTCATGGCGCCCGACTGACGGCAGCCGCAACACTTCGCACCAGATCCCGGCGACGATCTCTTCCACCGGCGTCAACGTTGCTAACGCCTCTTTCTCGCGCTCGCCTTTTCGCAGCTCCAATGCCGGGAGCGCTTTACGATCTATCTTTCCGTTCAAGGTGCGCGGCAGTTGGTTCAATTCTACAAACGCCGACGGCACCATCGTTTCCGGCAAACGCGCCGCCAGGTATTGCCGTAACCCTTCACTCCCATTCCCGTTGCTCATGCTCACATAAGCCACCAGAAACTTGTTGCCTTCGCCATCGTCCCGATCAACTACGGCTACGTCAGCGATTGCTTCATGCTCACGCAGCAGGTTCTCGATCTCACCCAACTCGATTCGCACGCCACGCACTTTCACCTGCTGATCGCGCCGGCCGAGAAACTCGAGCGTCTTATCTTCCATGAACCTGCCGAAGTCACCGGTCTTGTAAACGATGTCGTTCGGGTCATCGCTGAAAGGGTTCTGAATGAAGACTTCTTTCGTCAGTTCCGGCTGGCCGTAGTAGCCCAACGAGCGATACGGCGTGCGGATGTAGATCTCACCGATGGCATCGTCGCGACAGAGCTGTCCCCTGGAGTTGATAACCATCACCGCGGCGCCTTTGATAGGTTTACCGAGCGGGATGGAAGGACGCTCAATATCTTCGGGCTTAACGAAATGAAAAACTTTCAAAATGGTTGTTTCGGTTGGTCCATACAGATTCACGAGTTGGATACGTTCGCCAAACACGTCGAGCCAACGTCTCACATCTGCCGGCAACAGCGGCTCACCTGCAAGGACCACATACTTCATGGCTGGGAAGTAGTTGTCATTCAATCCGGCGTTGAGTAGCGCCCGAAACATCGACGGAACACAATGCAGCACTTCAACCTGCTCGATATCCAACCAATCAACCAATCTTTGCGCGTCAAGAATTATTTCGCGGCTCTCAGGCGCGCAGATCACACCGCCAGCACACAGCGGTACAAACGTATCTTTCAAAAAGCCATCAAACGACGGCGACGCCAGTTGGCTGACACGGGTGCCTGGTCCAACATCCAACGCTTCGATTTCCCAACGAACGTAGTGATCGATGCCTTTGAGCTGGCCGAGAATCGCTTTCGGCTTCCCCGACGATCCTGACGTGAAGTAGACGGAGCACGGCGCTTCCCGGTCAACCCGAACATTCGGGTGTTCCGTTCGTTCGTATCGTTCAAAGCCATCCGTTCCTTCATCAATGCAAACAACTTTGGCCTCAGCCGTCGCGGAGAAACGCAGCGACCGCAGTTTGTTCCGGTACTTCTCTTCAATGACGTACCAGTTTGCATTTACCTGGTTCACCATCACTTCGAGGCGCTGATCCGGGAAGTTTGGATCCAATGGGACGAAGATAGCTCCAGCCTTGAGCACACCCAGAATCCCGGTGACGATTTGTATCGGATCGCCGGCCAGCAGTCCAACCATCGACCCTCGCTGCACTCCATGCTCGAGCAGGAAATTCGCCAGGCGGTTCGACTGCGTTTCAAGCTGCGCGTAAGTAATACGCCGGTCCATGCGGTCGATGGCCACCTGGGGGCCGAACCTGGCCGCCGCCTGGCTGAAGAGCTCTTGTACGGTCTCGTGACTCATTGCTAAAAGTTCTGATCTGGATCGGCCGTCATTTGCGTGAGCAGCCCGATGTATTTGTCCAGCATGCGGGCAATCGTTTTTGCGGTGAATATCTGATCGTCGTAGGCGAGTTCACCAACTACTTCAGTAGCCGTTTCCGTCAATACCATCGATAGGTCGAATTTAGTGTCGGCTTTTGCCGGCTGGTACTGTTCCAACTGGAGTCCTTCCAATGCGAAGGTCTCTCGCTGATGTCGATCCAGTTGAATCCACACGTTGAAAAATGTATCGACCTCTGCCCCTCTGGACGTGAAGTCGCGTCGCAGCAACTCCGCCGGCAACTGGTAGGTGTAAGCATCGAGACAAACTTCGCGCACGAGCTTGAGCACGTTCTTGAAGGTGGAAGCTCCGTTGAGGTTTACGCGCAGTACCAAAGGCTCCGCGAGAATTCCGATCAACTTTTCCGCTTCGGCGCGCTCGCGATTTGCTGAGACAGTTCCAACCACAATGTCTTCATCGTCCGTATACTGGCTCAGCAACAACACGAAACCGGATATCAGCGCCATCAACAACGTCACGCCTTCGCGCCGGCTTAACTCTCTGAGTGCTTCGGTCAGCTCGGGCGAAAGATTCACGTCGCGTGTTCCGCCTCTGAATTTCTGTACCCGTTGACGCGATCGTTGTTGCGGCAGACTCAATCCACGCGGCGCATCTTCCAGTTGTTCGCGCCAGTAAGTCAGCCGCTTTTCCAGCACGTCTCCCTCCAACCAATTTCGCTGCCACACGGCGTAGTCGGCATATTGCACAGGCAACTGTGCTAACGGCGACGGTTGCCCCTGGCTGAACGCGTTATAAAGAGCGCTCATTTCCGCAGTTACTACTACTAACGATTGTCCATCGCTGATGATGTGATGCATCGTGGAGAGAACAATGTGATCCTCGTGGCCCATCCTGAGCAACATCGTGCGGACCAGAGGGCCTTCGTCAAGATTGAATAGTTTTAATGTTTGTTCGTGCGCCAGCCGTGCGGCCTGCTGCTCGCGTTCTGCTTGCGACAATGGGCTGAGATCGACGATCGGCAGATTGAAGTGCGCCGGAGGCTGGATGATTTGCACGGGTCGATTGTTCACCGCCGGAAAAACAGTGCGCAGGTTTTCGTGCCGGCGACTGATTTCCCCGAACGTTTGCTGCAATGCAGGTATGTTTAAGGGCCCCTTCAACCTCAATCCAAGCGGGAGGTGAAAGGCAGTAGTTCCTCGTGCAAGGTGTTCGAAGAACCACATTCTTTGCTGTGAAAAAGAGAGCGGGAGATCCTCATCGCGCGGCACTGCTTCAATGTCAGACAATTCGGTGGAGGTGCCCTCGGCAATCCGTTCCGCGATCAACTGCGAAAACTGCGCGATAGTAGGCGCTTCAAACAAGCTGCGAATTGGCAAGTCAACGTTTAGTATCTCGCGCACTCGCAAGACCACCAGCGTCACGAGCAGTGAATGACCGCCGAGATTGAAGAAGTTGTCATCTCTGCCGACGGTGGGCAGGTTTAATACCTTACACCAGATACCGGCTACGATCTCTTCGATCGGGCTACGTGGTCCGGATTCACCTGACTCGCGTTCGGCTTGCACCACCTCCAGCAGTGGCAAAGCGTTACGGTCAATCTTGCCATTGAGCGTGCGCGGCAGTTGGTCCAGCTCGACGAATGCCGAGGGGAGCATTGCCTCCGGCAATAGCTCGGCGAGGTAATCACGCAAGTGGTCACTGCCAGTCCCGTTGCTCATCGTCACATATGCGACTAAAAACTTATTGCCTTCGGCGTCATCCCGGTCGATAACCGTTACGTCACTTATCGAGTGGTGCGCCCGCAACAGATTCTCTATTTCGCCCAGCTCGACTCTTACGCCGCGCACTTTCACTTGCTGATCTCGCCGCCCCACGAACTCCAGGTTCCCATCTTCCATAAGCCTGCCGAAGTCGCCGGTCTTATAGACAATGTCCGCTGGATCATCGTTGAAAGGATTTTGAATGAAGACTTTCTTGGTAAGCTCCGGCTCGCCGTGGTAACCAAGTGCGGAGTAAGGAGTCCTTATATAGATCTCGCCGACCTCTCCTATTCCACAGGGCTCGCCTTGTTGGTCGACGACCAGTACCGCGGCGCCGCTAATGGGTTTACCGATCGGAACTGATGACCGCGCGGTGTCTTCCGGTGTGACGAAGTGACAGACTTTCAGGATACTTGTTTCCGTTGGCCCATAGAGGTTCACCAACTTAATCCTCTCGCCAAACACTTCCATCCAACGCTTCACGTCCGCGGGTAACAATGGCTCGCCCGCCAGTACGACATACTGCAACGTTGCGAAGTAGCTGTCGGTGAGTTTCTGATTGATCAGCGAGCGAAACACCGAAGGAACACAATGCAGTACCTCGATCCGCTCGACATCTAACCAATCGGCTAACATTCCGGCATTCAGAACGACGTTGCGGCTTTCCGGCGCACAAACAACACCGCCCGCACACAATGGCACAAATGCATCCTTCAGAAATCCGTCGAATGACGGCGATGCGAGTTGGCTCACTCTGGTTCCGGGAAACAAGCCCAAAGCTTTGGTCTCCCAGCGGACGTAATGATCGATACCTCGCAGCCGTCCGAGAATAGCTTTCGGCTTCCCCGTTGAGCCGGACGTGAAATAGATCGAACAGGGCGACTCGGGATCGCTAATCGACGTTTCCGAATAACTCCGATGACCATCGTTTTCCTCGTCTAATAAAATTAACTCCGGGACCGAGTTCATGCCGCTCGTTATTGTGCTGATGGCTTCTGTGTGCTGCGATTCGGTCACACACCAACGTGGGGAGACGCTGCTGAACATTACTTGTAGTCTTTTGTCGGGAAACGTGGGATCGAACGGACAAAAGACACCGCCCGCTTTCAAGGTTGCTAAGATTGCAGTGATGATTTCAATTGGATCGCGCAGGAAGATTGCGACGATCGAGCCTCTCGAGATTCCGAGAGAGAAAAGAGTGCTTGCCAGTCTTTCGGCGTTTGCCTCTAGCTGGCCGTAGGTAATACGCCGCCGGCCGCTTTCAATAGCAGTAGCGCTACTGAATCTCCGGGCAGTTTCACTGAACAGATCTTGAACTGCCTCGTAACTTGCAACGTGGTTCACGATAACGATGCCTCTCGTGCTTCTTCGTGGCCTAATTCAGATCGGGCAATTTGAACAGTTCGAGAAACAAACCAAAGGTGAGCACCACTATCAATAGATCATCTTCCAGGGTGAGATTTAAGCGGAAATCTTTTTGCGAATACTTTTTCTTGAGGAACTCAACGGTATCCGGATTGAAGTAACCCTGTCGCTTGATTCGATCGTAAGAAAGCAGATCAAGAACCCAATCGATATTCTGTCGCAACAACGAGGGACTTCCCGGGGCGACAAAACCGAACTTCTCGCGCTCGACGATCTGCCTGGGAAGCACATTTTCAGCGGCCTTTTTCAAAATATATTTCTCAGTAAACCCGTTGAGTTTCAGATCCGGAGGTATGTGTCTACAAAACTCGATCAGTTGAAAATCGAGGAATGGATAGCGCGCTTCGATTGAGTTGGCCATCGTCATGCGATCGCCATGATCTGCAATCAAGTGATGGCCCAACCGGAGTTTAAAATCGAGGTAGGACCGTTTATGAAGAGGATGTCTGCCTCGCAGTCGCTCCTTATTAATTACCGGAGAATTCACGCACTCAAATTCCGGCAAACGCTCGCTGATCTGTGGCGCATAGAGTGCCTGCTTAACTTCCCGGAACGGGTACTCGTCCTTTTCATAATAGAGATCCTGGTCGCCCCAGAGTTTGGCCCGGATCTCGTCGCCCATGATTGTCTCGAGGTCGTGGTTCTTCTTGACGCCCGGCCGGCGCTTGTCGAACCGGTAGCCGACATAGCCGGCGAACAACTCATCGGAGCCTTCGCCGTTGAGCACGACCGTCACGCCGGTTTTTCTCGTTTCTTTTGAAAGGGCCAGAGAGGCGGTGTTGTAGGTTTCTTTGAGTGGGCACTCAGAATGGTAGACGGCGTCTTTCAATCGTACGGCGATGTCGCTGTCGTAAAACGGAATCTCGTGGTGAATTGAGCCTACTGAATCCGACATTAACCGCTGATACTTCGACTCACACAGCTTTTCATCCGCGAAGCTAATCGAAAATGAATGCCTTTGAATGTCAGGGGACACTCGTCCAATCATCGCGGCAATTAGAGATGAATCGAGTCCACCACTCAGGAAAAAACCAACCGGTACATCGGCTTGAAGCCGGTATCTCACTGACTGCTCCAGCAAGTCGCGCAGCGAGTCGGCATAATACTCTTCCGGTTTACCGTCAGTGCTTTCACTCTCCGTCGGATACTCGAGATCCCAGTACTCTCTAACTGCAACATCGCCGTTTTTAACCAACACATAATGCCCGCTGGGCAGACTGTGAATGTTGCGAAAGAGAGTCTGCGGGCTTATCGCGCCGGGCAGAGATAGTACCTGGTCCAAGCCAGTCAGGTTCACACTGCGCGGTACCAGCGGATGCTCGAGAATGGCTTTGATCTCCGAAGCAAAAATGAAATATCCATCGACGACGGTATAAAACAGGGGACAGATACCAAACTGATCGCGAGCCAGAAACAGCGTCCGGTTTTTCCGGTTATAGATTGAAAAAGCAAACTGGGCGTTCAAACGGTTAAGAAAACCGATTCCTTGTTCCTCATAGAGATGAACGAGAACTTCGATGTCGGTTTTGCTGCGGAAACGGTGGCCTTTCTTCTCGAGTTCCGTTCTCAGCTCAAGATAGTTGAAGATTTCGCCGTTGCAATTTAGGACGAGTGATTCGTCTTCGTTGAAGACAGGCTGATCGCCCGTCTCGAGATCGATGATGCTCAGGCGCCGAGTGCCGAGGGCGACATTCTCATCGACAAAATAGCCTCCCGAATCGGGGCCGCGATGGACCAGCGCGTCGGCCATCTGATGCAGCACGCGCTCCTGAATGCGGCCTTCACCGCGGAGATCAATGTAACCAACTATTCCGCACATATTGCCTCGAATTTAAATTGAACAGGGACAGATTACTGTGTAGCGTTCTTGCAGCGGATGTTAGAGAGTTGCCAGGCTTTGATTGAAGCTATCAATTAATATTCTTTTTTCTGCTTCAGTATTTGTCGAGAGTGCCGACAAAGGAGCTTCGGAGTTACTTACCATCTCGACCAGCGATCTTTCCAGGTTGTCCAGAATTCGGTTAATGGTCGTATCCTCGAAGCGGCTGCACTTGTAAACGATCTTGAAGGTGAGTTGCTCGCCTGGGACCACCACGAGTGTTAACGGATAATTGGTTCTTTCCGTCGAGCTGAATTTAACGAGCTTTAGACCTTCAGGTTCCGCGGCGTTGCTGTCGATCGGGATATTTTGAAAAATCAACACACTCTCGAAGAGTGGCTCGTTGCGCGGCACGTCGCTCCAGCCGTGAATGTCGACGAGTGAACAAAACTCAAACTTTCGCGCTTCAGTTTGTTGTGCCTGCAGGCCCTGAAGCCACGGTAGCAGAGGGCTATCGGCGTGAACGCGAACTCTGACAGGCAAGGTATTAAGAAAGTTTCCTACCGCCGAGTCGACGCCCGGAAAATCTGGCGGACGACCCGAGACAACAGCTCCGAAACAAACATCATTACTTCCGCTGCGACGGCTCAGCAGCAACGCCCATGCGCCTTGCACCAGCGAGTTCAAAGTCAACTTATTCGTGGTACTAAACGCGCGCAGGCTGTTGGTTGTCGCTTCGTCCAGCAACAGTGTCTTCTCTGCGAACCGTTCCTCTGCAGACACTTCCTCCGCTATTCGGTCCTCACCCAGCGAAGTAGGACTGGTAAACCCGGCCAGCGCGGAGCGGTAGTATTCTTCCGCCTCGGTCCTGCTCTGCTTCTGTAACCAATCAATGTAGTCGCTGTAACGAATGGGCGGATCCAGTTGGACCAGCTCGCCGCGACGCAGTCCACCGTAGCACGTCAGAACTTCCTTGAGGAGCACAGGAATGGACCATCCATCCAACAGCAGCAGGTGGAACGTCCAAACAAATTCATATAGCGCAGTATCGAGCCGGATGAGTGTAAAGCGAGTTAATGGAGGCTGAGTCAAATCAAAGTTCTGTTCCCGATCTTGCTGGAGCAGAGTTTCGAGTCGTCGCGCTCTTTCAGCCGGCGCCAGGTCTCTCCAGTCGTACTCTTGCCAGTCGAGGTTCACGTGACTGAAAACCACTTGCTGGGGCTTGTCCTGGCCTGAAAAAGCAAACGCGGTTCGCAAAACCTGATGCTGGTCAATCACCTTCTGAAACGCGCTCTGAAACGCTGCCACGTCGAGATCGCCCGCAAGCGTGTATCTTTGCTGGTTCAGATAAGTTCCGGAGCCCGGAGATTCAAGGATATGAAAAAGCATTCCCTGCTGGAGTGGCGTCAGCGGGTACACGTCGTCGTGAATCGTAATCTCATCGCGGAAAGACGTTTCTCCGATTTCCAGCGGCGATACAACTAATGCCAATTTTGCAATCGTCTGCTGCTGAAAAAGGTCTTGAGGTGTCACGTTCAAGCCCGCGCGTCGAGCAGTGGCGACAACATGTATGCTCAGTATCGAATCACCGCCCAGTTCGAAGAAGTTATCCTGAATTCCGACGTTCTCGACTTTAAGGATTTGGGCCCAAATGTCTGCCAGTATTTTCTCTGTGCCTGTGCGCGGTGCGACGTACTCACTACTGTCAGTTTCGCGGACAGGCTCAGGCAAAGCTTTCCGATCGATCTTGCCGTTGGGTGTCAGCGGAAATCTTTCAAGTGGCACAAACACCGCCGGCACCATGTAGCGCGGCACTCGCGACTGAAGATGTGCGCGTAGTTGGCTGATGTTAGTCGCGTCAGGCCCGGCGATATACGCCACTAAGTATTTACGTCCTGAATCGTCCTCGCGCGTCACCACAGCGGCCGCACGCACGCCCGGATGTGCTGCGAGCGCGGTCTCAATCTCACTCAACTCGATCCTGAATCCCTGGATTTTGACTTGCTCGTCCGAGCGACCAAGATATTCAACAGTACCGCTCGAAACATGCCGGCCCAGGTCTCCCGTCTTGTAGAGTCTCTGACCCGGCCTGCTGCTAAACGGATCAGGCACGAACCTTTCTGCGGTCCAATCGCCGTGGTTTATGTAACCACGTGCCAGACCTGGTCCACCGACGTACAACTCACCCGGAACACCCACTGGAACCAGCTCCATGCGCGGGTCCAGCACGTAAAGTCGTAAGTCGCTGATGCTGTTTCCAATAATGCTGTCAACACCGCCGAGCACGTCCTCTTTGCTGATGGGCCAATAAGTGACGTGCACAGTCGTTTCAGTAATGCCGTACATGTTGACAAGCCGCGGCTGCTGATCGCCGTGCCGCTTGATCCACCTTCGAAGACTCTGAAACTCAAGCGCCTCTCCGCCAAAAATGACGAGCCGCAAGGCGAGGTCACGCACCGGCTGCGCAGATGTTTCATAACCAGCAAGTTGATAGAAAGCGGAAGGGGTCTGGTTGAGCACCGTTACCTGTTCGCGCCGGAGCAGCTCATAAAAACTATCGGGCGAGCGGCTAATCCAATAAGGAACGATGACCAATCGTCCGCCGAACAAGAGCGCTCCCCAGATCTCCCAGACGGAAAAATCAAAAGCAAAGGAGTGAAAGAGCGTCCAAACATCACGTTCGGTGAACTCAAACGACTGTTGAGTCGACGCGAAGAGCCGCGTCACATTCTCATGTGTGACGAGAACGCCCTTGGGCTGGCCGCTCGAGCCTGAGGTGTAGATAACATAAGCCGCGTTGGCTTTCGTTGCCTGCGTTCGGACGTTTTCTCGGGAATGCCTGGCAATTTCCTCGCTATCTCGATCAATTCTGATTACGGGAATGCCAATTGAGGAAAGCAGAGTCTGGTCCAATTGGTCCTGCGTAAGCACGAGGGTCGCGTCACAGTCTTTGAGAATGTAGCCGATACGTTGTCCCGGGTAGCCTGGATCGAGCGGCACATAGGCGCCACCAGCTTTCAGCACGGCTAACATCGCCACCACCATGTCCATCGACCGCTCGAGCAGAATGCCGACGCGAGCCTCGGGCGGCAGTCCGAGCGCGATGAAGTGATGGGCCAGTTGATTCGCTTTGGCGTTGAGCTGAGCGTAGCTTAAGCACTCATCGCCGAACACAAGCGCTGTAGCCTCAGGCGCGAGGGCGACTTGTTGTTCAAACAACTCATGCAAACACTGCGGTGGCGTTTTCTGTTCCGACTCCTGGCTGCATTTCGCAAGCAACTGTCTGCGTTCGCTCGCCCTCAATATCGGCAACTCAGAAATGTGTCGCTCCGGATTTTCGACGATGCCTTCCAGGAGTGTCTGGAGGTGAGCTGCCATCAGTTCAATGGATGCTTCATCGAACAGGTCGGTGCTGTATTCCCAACGACCCTCCAGGCCACGTTCAGTTTCAGTGAACTGGAGCGTCAAATCGAACTTTGCGGTTCCGGTATCATTCTCCTGCGGTTTCACTTTCACACTACCGAGACGCAACTCTTCGAGTGGCGTGTTTTGCAAAACCAGCACCACTTGATAAATCGGAGTGCGACTCAAATCGCGCTCTGTAGTCAGCTCCGAAACAACCCTTTCGAAGGGAACCTCCTGGTGCATGTAGGCGCTGATGGCGACTTCCCTCACCCGCACAAGCAACTCTCGGAAGGTGGGATCGCCTGACACGTCTGTCCGCATCACGATCGTATTCACGAAACATCCGATCAACTGCTCAACCTCTGCGCGGCTGCGATTGGCAACGGGTGTTCCCACCAGCAAATCCGTTTGCCCGCTGTAGCGCCAGAGCAACAATTGAAAACTCGCGAGGAGCGTCATGAACAACGTCGCATCTTCGCTGCGCCCAAGGGCGATCAGCCGGTCGCGTAATCCTGAAGGCAAGTCGAACCGCAAGACACCACCGCGCCGGCTTCTAACTGCTGGACGTGGACGAGCCTGCGGGAGATCAAGAACTGCCGGTGCTCCACTCAGTTGCTTCTTCCAATAGGAGATCAGAGGCTCGGCTCTTTCAACTTGCGACGATTGCTGTTGCCACGCCGCGAAGTCTGCATACTGAAGGTTCAACTCCGCCAGCGTCGAAGGCTGCGCCGTTGAGAAAGCTTCGTAGTAAACCATCAACTCGCGAATGAAAACGCCGGCCGACCAACCATCGCAAATGATGTGGTGCATACTGATCAACAGGATGTAGGCGTCTTCGCCAAGCCGCAGGACACCACTTCTGAAAAGTGGACCCTGCTCAATGTCAAATGGGCGGCGACTCTCTTCAGTGATTAACCGTTGGGCGACTTCTTCTTTCGCGCTTTCAGGCAAACTGCGTAAGTCGGTGATCGTTGGCGCCGCGACGCGATGAGGAGCAACGAATTGAACCGGTCTTCCGTCTTCTCGCGCGAAGGTAGTGCGCAGGATTTCGTGACGCTTGAGGATTTCGCTGAGACTCTGTTCCCAGGCGGGCACGTTGAACGATTCGACGATGCGTGCGCTAAACGAGATATTGTACGCGGCGCTCTGCGGATCGAAGCCGTGCAAAAACCATAATCGCTGCTGCGCAAATGAGAGTGGCAAATGACGATCTCGCGGAACACGCCTGATCGGCACGACATCTCGTTGCTGCGTGACCTGCTGCGCAATTACCGCGGCCAGGTTCTGCACCGTCGGTGCCTCAAACACAATTTTCACGGGCAACTCTACCCGGAACAAGCTCGAGAGCCGGGAGACTACTTGTACGGCTTTAAGCGACTGCCCGCCGATGTCGAAAAAATTTTCCCTGCTTCCGACCTGAGCCAGCCCTAACACTTCACACCAAACACTGGCCACTATCTCTTCTAATTCATTACGCGGCGCGACGTGTGAGTCTCCCGCGAGTGTGGTTGTCGGCGGTGGCGGTAATGCCCGGCGATCCAGCTTACCGTTGCTCGTCAAAGGCAGTGCAGCGAGAGTCATAAAGAACTGCGGCACCATGTAGACCGGCAACGTCGTCCTTAAATAATCGCGGAGCTCGTTTATGCTTACGGTCTCGCCGGGCTCGAGCACTATGTACCCCACCATCTGCTTGTCGTCGCGAACGTCTTTCC
>JBKPOC010000065.1:0-10261 GCA_046732935.1 Acidobacteriota bacterium
CCAACTCAACGCCTCGCCACCGATCACAAAGCAGCGGGTTCCCACTGCCGTCGCCCCTTGCTCGTTCACCGTCTGGCGCAAGGCCGCCAGATGCGCCGGCGTGATCTTCACCAGGCTGTAGTCCGGCTCGCGTCCCAGCAAGGCCGTCGACAGTGGTTCCACTCCGCGCTCTTCCGGCAGCAAGTCCACCCAGCCACCGCGAATCAGCGGATTGAAGAGCGCTGTGATGCTTAAGTCGAAGCTCAACGAAGAATGCAGCGGCACACCGCGTTCGGCCGTCACCCCGTAGGCCCGACTGGACCAGCACAGATAGTTGCTCAGGCCGCGATGCGGAATCATCACGCCCTTCGGCTGACCGGTTGAGCCACTGGTGTAGATCACATAAGCCAGATTGTCGGGTTGCACTGCCACCGCCGGGTTCGCCGTATCACCGCCAACACTCTGAGCATCCACTTCCAGCACCGTCAGTCCAGCCGGCGCCTCGACCACGCTGTTCAAGCGTGCTTGCCTCAACAACACCCGCGGCTGCGCATCCGCCAGCATGAACGCCAACCGCTGCGACGGATAACTCGGATCCAGCGGCAGATAAGCGCCTCCAGCCTTGAGCACCGCCAGGATGGATATGACCATCTCGAAGCTGCGCTCCAGCAGCAACGCCACCACCGTCTCCGGGCCAACACCCAGCCCGCGCAGTTGGTGCGCCAGTTGGTTCGCTCGCTCGTTCAGCTCTCGATATGTCAGTGAGCCGGCGCCAAACACCACGGCGACTGCTTCCGGCGTGCGCGCTGCCTGCTCCGCAAACAGTTGGTGCACGCAAGCACTATCGTCAAACTCTGTGTTCGTCTCGTTCCATTCGACGACGATCTGATCGCGTTCGTCGCTGGAGAGAACATTAAAGGATTGATGAAGACTGTGAGGCGCCCTGACTATGGCCGCCAGAGTGTTCGTGTAATACCCGGCAATAGCTCGCACCTGCTCATCACAAAGTTCGCTTGTGTGATATTCAAGAACCAGTATCAAATGAGACCCTGATGGATGCATGCCGAAATTGGTCATCAGAGTGAAATTGTTTTCTTCAAGCTCCTGACCCGTACCGACCATGTCTAATTTGTCGTCTGACTCGAGCAGGTCCAGGTAGACGTGAAAACGAACCATGTTGAAGGCAGTCTCAAACAGCGGCCGGCCTCCTGAATTCTTTTGAATGGCTGCTATTGGATAACGGCGGTACGGTAATAAATCTCGCTCAACTGCAAACGCCTCGCGGACCAGCTCCAACCAACTACCGCCTGACAGCTTCAAACGATAAGGAACAATATTCAGAAAGAGACCGCGAATATCGTCGCCGCCCGCGGTTTCCGGCCGGCCCTGCGTAGCTAATCCGGTAATGACGTCCTGTTGTCCTCCAAGCGCACTCATAACCTTTATATGTGCTGCCAGCAGGACGCTCTTGAGCGGCACCGCTATCGATTGCGCGAACTGCTTCAAGTCTTCGAGCAGTTGCTGAGAAATGGGAACACGCAGTCCAACCACCGGCCGGTCGCCCTCAATTCGTCGGGAAGCGGGCCAGCGCGGAAGTTTCATCGTCGAACTATTGCTTAAGACTTGCGTCCAGTACTGCTTGAATTCATCGGACTCGAGCGCCTTGCGCTCCAGGGCCACATAGTCGCGAAAGGACGTCGACAGAGCCGGGACGTGGGGCAGAGGCCGCTGGTTGAGCAAGCTGAAATAGAGCGTGAAAATTTCTGCGAGCGTCGAGTTCAAGCTCCAGCCATCGAGAATCGGATGAAATTCCGTCAGCGTGAATTGAAACGTCTCATCCGTTCGACGATGAATGTGGAAACGGATCAAGGGCGGACGAGCCAAATCAAACCGGCATCTTCTCTCCTTCTCGACGTAAGCGTTGACAATCTTGTCCTGTTCGGCGACGGGCAGATGACGCAGGTCTTCAATCGTTACAGGAAGAGTCGCCGTCCTGTGTACCAGTTGCAGAGGCTCACTGTAATTTCTCAACGCGAATGACGTGCGCAACACGGGGTGACGCGAAACGACGCGATCGATGGTTTCCTGCATTATCGCATGGTCCAGCTCACTTTCGAGGTTGTAGCTGTCGACGTTGTGATAGAGCGGATAGTCGGGGGTCTCTTCCATGTGGTAGATCATCCCCGCTTGAAGCATGGTAAGAGGATAAGCATCTTCCACGTCTTCAGGCAGATTTTGACGATCTGCCTCGGAGATCAGAGAAAATGCCTGACTCTGCTGGAGGGTGACCGTAGTATCAACCTCGAGCGAAAGCTTCCTTGCGCTCCAGCTCTCGCCACCTTTTTCCCGTCTCAGCAATTCAAGAAGCTGACGTTTCTCGTCGCTTAGACCGGCGATGCGTTCTGCAATACTGCTCATGGAATAATCCTCTCTAAAGAAGAGCGGTCTTCTCTTCGATCCTTTCTCTAACCTCCGCGTCGGAAAGCCCTTCCAGCATTTCCATCAAGCGGGCCAATGTTTCGACGTCTTCCTCTTCACCCAGGTGCTCTGAAAGCGTGCCGGTCTGCTGTTTAGCTTTTTCGATCTCCCGCGCCAGCTCCCGAATTGTTTGGTGCTGATAAATCAACTGCGCCGCAAAGTGCAGGCCTTTGTACTGTGCCTGAGAAACTATCTGAACGATGCGAATTGAATCTCCTCCGAGGGCAAAAAAGTTGTCGTCAATGGAGATATGATCAAGGCGAAGAACCTGTTTCCAAATCGCTAACAGATCTTCTTCAATCGGATTCGTAGGCGCCGCGGCAGGCTTTCTCTCGACGTCTTTGGTCTCTATTGCAGGCAAGCGTTGACGGTCTATTTTTCCATTGGCGCTCAAAGGCATTGCATCGAGCTTCACCAAAATCGCGGGCACCATGTAATGAGGCAGACGCGTTCCGACATACTTCCTCAAAGCAGCACTGGTTATCTGTTCGCCTTCGGTCGTCGCGTCAGGACCATCAGCCAGCACCACGTAGCCCACCAACTGTTTCTCACCCAACGCATTCTGCCGAGCTATGACGACGGCCTCGGCAATCGCTTCATGTTGTCGCAGTACCGCTTCGATCTCTCCTAACTCAATCCGATAGCCTCGTATCTTGATCTGATAATCGGCTCGTCCCTGATATTCCAATTCACCCGTATCCAGGTACCGCGCCACGTCTCCGGTCCGGTACAGACGCGCTCCTGTCTCCCGGCTGTACGGGTGAGGCACGAATCTCTCAGCCGTCAATTCGGGCCGGCCTCGATATCCACGTCCCAATCCCACTCCTCCGATGTACAGCTCTCCACTGACTCCCACCGGTACGCAGTTCATCGCCTCATCCAACACGTACATCTGAATGTTTGCTATTGGTCGCCCGATTGGCACGCTGACTCCGCCGGTCGTTACTGCTGCCGCCTCACAACCCCACCGCGTAACATCCACGGCTGCTTCCGTTGGGCCATACAAATTCTCCAGCGGCGCCGTCAGGTGCTCGTAGTAGCGAAGCACTAATTCCGGCGCTAATGCTTCTCCGCTACAAATCACGCGACGCAGGCTGCGGCAGCCCTCTGTCAGTCCGGGCTCACCCAGAAACGCTTGTAGCATCGAGGGGACAAAGTGGAGCGTAGTGATCTGTTGCGAACGAATTAACTCGCGCAAGTACCGCGTATCCTGGTGCCCACCCGGACGCGCTAACACCAGCCGCGCTCCGGTTATCAAGGGCCAGAAGAATTCCCACACCGACACGTCAAAGGTGAACGGCGTTTTTTGCAACACGACGTCTGAAGCATCGAGTTGATATTGCTGCTGCATCCAGAGCAGGCGATTCAAAATGGCCCCATGTGAGACCATCACTCCCTTTGGCTGCCCAGTTGAGCCTGAGGTGTAGATCACATAGGCCACATTATCCGCAGCGACTGCCACCGCCGGGTTCGCGGTCTCACTACCACTCGCACTTTCAGCCTTTACCTCCAGCACTGTCAGGCCCGCCGGCGCCTGGACCAGGCTGTTCAACCCTGCCTGTCTTAACAACAGCAGCGGCTGCGCATCCGCCAGCATGAACGCCAACCGTGACGACGGGTAAGTCGGATCCAGCGGCAGATAAGCGCCGCCAGCCTTGAGCACTGCCAGTAGTGAAATGACCATCTCGAAGCTGCGGTCCATCAGCAGCGCCACGACCGTCTCCGGACCGACGCCCAGCCCTTGCAGTTGGTGTGCAAGCTGGTTGGCTTGCTCGTTCAGTTCTCGATACGTCAACGAGTCGGCGCCAAACACCAGGGCCACGGCCTCGGGCGTGCGCGCTGCGTGTTGCTCGAACAGTTGGGGCACAAATGCGGTTTCAGCAAACTCAGTCTCGGTCGCATTCCACTCGAATAAGATTTGTTCCTGTTCGGCTTCCGCGAGCGGGTTCAAGTCGTGAAGATGTTGGTCAGGGTCAGAGACAATCGCACCCAGCAAAGTCTCGAAGTGGCCCAGCATGCGCCCGATGGTGTCCGCCTTGAACAGATCGGTGTTGTATTCGAGCGCTGCCGTTAGCTGTCCGTTCGTTCCTTCGACAACGGATAAAGCCAAATCAAATTTAGCTGTGCCGCTGTGAATATCCATCGGAGTCAATAAAAGATCTCGCTGATTCAAGTTCTCCAGCGGCTTGTTTTGATAGAGGAACAAGACCTGGAAAAATGGCGCATAGCTGAGATTGCGTTCCGGACTGAGCGTTTCTATGAGAACTTCAAACGGCAGATCCTGATGCGCGTGGGCGCCGAGCGCTACCGATTGCACTTTTCGTAGTAGCTCGCGAAAAGTTGGGTTGGCGGAGAGATCAGACCGCAGCGCCAGCGTGTTGAGGAAACATCCGATCAAACCCTCTGTTTCAAAACGCGTTCGATTGGCGACCGGAGTGCCGATTACCACGTCCGTCTGATTTGTATATTTGTAAAGCAGCGTGTTGAAGGCCGCGAGGACGGTCACAAAAGGGGTGACGCCTTGATCTCGGCTCAAACTTCTCAGCCCTTCCGATATCCGTTCAGAAAAGACTCTCGATTCGAGAGCGCCCGAATGAGTCTGCACCGGCGGACGCGGATAATCAGTCGGCAAGTTCAATAGCGGGGGCGCGCCCGCCAACTGCTGCTTCCAATAAGCAACCAGTTCGTCGAGCACGGCGCCTTGAAGTCGTTCGCGTTGCCAGACGGCGAAGTCTGCATATTGAATTGGAAGCTCGGGAAGCGCAGCCGGTCGGCCCGCGAGGTCAGCTTGATAGAACTTGACCAGCTCCTCGATAAGCACCGCGTCAGACCAGCCATCCGAAACAATATGATGCATCGTGAATAGCGCGACATGTTCCTCCTGGTCCAACTGGAGCAACGTCGTGCGAAGCAGCGGCCCTTTTGAGACGTCAAAGCGGGTCCTTGCTTCGGCAGTGGCCAAACGCTGAATTTCCGCTTCCTTCCCGCCTGCGGGAACCTGCCTTAGGTCGAGCACCGTGACGGCTATCGGAGCGTGCGGAGAAATGATCTGTATGGGCTGGTCGCCTTCCATCGTAAAAGTAGTGCGCAAAGCTTCGTGGCGTTTAATGACCTCGTTAATACTTCGCTCGAATGCAGCCACGTCCAGATTCCCCTTGAGCCGCACGGCGAAGGGAACGTTGTAAGCGACGCTGTCTGACTCCAATCTATCGATCAACCATAAACGTTGCTGAGCAAACGACAGCGGGATGCCACTCTGTTGCTCGCGGCGCGGAATCGTTTGAGTTTCCCGACCTGACGTCGCGTTCTTCTGAAGCGATTTCATCAGCAGGGCACGCTTCGCCGGTGAAAGGTTTTTCAGACGTTCTGTTTGCTCCATGGTGTTTCTCGTACTCCTCGGTTGTGCAGACCACAATCCGCACTTGTGTTTGTACTCTGACTGTTTCGGGTTGACGTTCGGGTGAGTGGGTGGAACTTACTTTCTGCTATCTCGCTTCAAGGACGTCGTCGTCTGCGAGCATACTTTCTGCTTCAGTCTCTGCCACTGTTTCCAACATTCCGAGTATCGCGTCTATCTCGGTGGGGTTTGATGCTTCAATCAATGCTTCTTCCAGCTTCCGGCCCAACGCTTCGATAGTTGAAGCGGCGAAGAAATCCGCGAGCGATAGTTCAATATTGAATTCCGTGCGAATCCGCGTCACTAACTTGATTGCTATCAAAGAGTGTCCGCCGAGATCAAAAAAATTGTCCTGAATGCCGACTTGTTCGAGTTTCAAAACTTCTCGCCACAGTCGTACTAGAGTCTCTTCGATGGGTGTGCGTGGGGCAACCGGAAGCGAAGACTGCAACGGTCTTTGAGCGGCAGGCGCCGGCAGCGCACGTACGTTCAGCTTTCCGTTAGCTGTCAAAGGCAGGGCCTCCAACACGATGAACAGTTCCGGCAACATGTATTCAGGAAGACGTTCTTTCAAAAAGCTCCGCAATTCGTCGGAGTTGGACGTCTTATCCGGTTGCGCGACGAGATAAGCCACGAGGCCTTTGTCCTGCGCGGTAAATTCCCTCGCTATAACCACTGCTTCACGGACGGCGGGATGTTTGCGAAGGGCCAATTCGATTTCGGCCAGCTCAATGCGGAAGCCGCGTATCTTGACCTGTGAGTCAATCCGTCCCAGGAACTCGATATTCCCGGAAGGTGTGTAGCGGGCCAGGTCGCCAGTCTTATAAAGACGCGCTCCGGGCTCACGGCCAAACAAATCGGGTATAAAAGACACGGCGGTCCGCACTGCATCATTGGCATAGCCGCGTCCGACGCCGGCGCCGCCAACGTATAATTCACCGCTACTAGTCGCAGGCACTAACCGCAAGAGTGAATCAAGGATGTACAACTGCGTATTTGCAATAGGTCTGCCGATAGGCATCCTGACGACGTCCTCTCCCGGCGCGTCCTGGATTACGTGATGTGTGACGTCATCAGAGCACTCGGTCGGTCCATACGCGTTCAGTAAAGGTATTCGGGGATAAACGGTCAGCCATTGACGGCAGAGTTCGGGAGATAAGGCTTCACCTGTAAGCAGCAACCAGCGCAACGCGGGCAATGCCGGAGCACTTTGGCGATTGTTAATCTCGGCTTCGAGCGTGGCGCTGAGTAATGAAGGCACCGTCTCGAGAATCGAAACCGACCCCTTCTCGACTTCTGCAAGGAACCGCGCGGGATCGCGTATGACTTCGTCGGCGAAGATATGGACCGTGCCGCCCACCATCAGCGGCGCGAGAAACTGCCAGACGGATATGTCGAAACATTGTGAAGCCGTTTGCCCGACCACGTCGTCAGACGTCAATTGCAGATCAGTGACCTTCGCATACAGGTGGTTGAGCATCCCTCGATGTTCAATCATCGCTCCTTTGGGCAATCCTGTTGAACCCGAAGTGAAGATCACGTACGCCAAATTGCCCGGCACGACAGACGCTCCGGGATTTGCTGACGACTGTTTCTGATTTACTAAATCTTCAATTGACAACACCGCGGGCTGTTCATGCTCGTCCAAACCAGCTATCGCCTGCGCGCACACTGGCGCAAACTTACTCGCGGTAAGCAAAAGGGTGGCTCGGCTCTGTTCGAGGACTTGTTTGAGCCGCACAGCAGGATGCTGCGGATCGAGAGGCACGTAAGCCGACCCAGCTTTGAAGACAGCTAGAATCGCGACCAACAGATTGATGTCGCGCTCCAGCAACAACGCCACGACCACTTCGGCTCCGGCTCCTCGCGCGATCAACTCGCCGGCTAATCGATTGGCGCGCTCGTTGAGTTGTCTGTAAGACAGCGACTCGTCTCCACAGACCACCGCTGTAGCGTCCGGCGTGGATGCCGCCCGCTCCTCGAACACGCGATGAATCAGTTCCTCAGACGGAAAGTCAGTCTGAGTCAGGTTCCAATCGACCAGCAGTTGACGTTCTTCAGCCACAGTGAGCAGCGGCAGGAGAGATAGCGGCTGGTCCGGATCGGAAACTACGGCTTCGAGCATGGTCTTGAAGTGTCCGAGCATCCGCGCAATCGTCTCATCGTCAAAGCGACTGCACTCATATTTAAGCTGGAGAGAAAATTCTTTTCCCGGTACGGCAACCACTTCGAGCGGATAATTGGTCCTGACGACGAAACCAATGTCGCTCTGTGAGAAATGCACGGACTGTTCCTGTAAGGCCTTGTCCACCGGATAATTTTCAAAATCTAAAATACTTTCAAACAGCGGCAGACCGCGCGGCACTTCGCTCCATCCCTGCACCTGGACCAACGAGCTGTACTCGTACTGTCGCTCCTGACGCTGAGCTTCCTGCAACTCTCTTAACCAGCTTCCGACGCTCTGCTCGTTCTTGATGCGCACGCGCACCGGCAACGTATTAATGAACAGTCCGACCATCCTGTCGAATCCGGCAAGGGCTGCTGGTCGCCCTGAAACCACCGCGCCGAAGATGACGTCCGGCAGTTGACTATACCGACTCAACAGTAGTGCCCACGCGCCCTGTATTACTGAGTTGAGCGTCAATCTCTGCTGCCGCGCAAAGTCTTTGAGTGCGATGCTGAGTTGCTCCGGCAGTTTTATTTGCTGTTGTGCAAAGTCTTGCGTGGGGATTGATGAACGCTCGAAGCCGAACGGTGTCGGCGCTGTCACTCCGCGCAGTTGTTCCCGCCAAAACCGCTCAGCTTTGCCCGCATCCTGTTGCCGCAGCCATTGAATGTAATCGCGGTACGGACGCGGCTCATCCAGCTTTATTTCTCTGCCTTGCACATACGCTTCATAAAGCGCGAAGACTTCCTTGATGATCAGCGACTGGCTCCAGCCGTCCATCAGTAAATGATGAAAGCTCCAGATGAACTGATAGGCATGCTCTGACAACCGAACTGTCGAGAGACGCATGAGAGGCGCTTTGGAAAGTTGGAAGCCACGCGTCCGATCTTCCTCGAGAAACATTGCGAGACGTTCCTGCTGTTGCTCGAGAGACAACTCCCGCCAGTCTAATTGCGTAATACGTAACTTGACATTCAGGCCCACGACCTGCAGCGGTTCATCGAGTCCTTCCCAGGCGAAGGCTGTCCGCAGTACTGCGTGACGATCCACGGTGTGCTGCCATGCGCGTTCGAAGGCCTCGAGATTAAGGTCGTCGTGAATTGTGCAACTGAGCTGAGAAAAATAGGCCCTTGACTCGGGAGCATATAGGGCATGAAAGAGTATGCCTTGCTGCGCCGGCGAGAGCGGATAAACAGCTTCAATATTTTTAGCGCTCATTGACAATCGTTCCTACTGGCAGTTCGGTTGAAGGCGTCGTTTTTCAAACCTCGAATTCAACCTTCTCTAACAATTTATCGAAGTCTTCATATGCAAGATCTACGTTCAGAGAGACAGGTGTTGTTACCGCATCGACAGTCGCAATAGCGGCCAGCTCAGCCACGGTCGGATACTGGAAGATGTGTTCGGGCATGATTAGCAGACCAGCTTTCGCAGCTTTCGCAATTATCTGAAGGCTGACAATGGAATCACCGCCCAACTCGAAAAAGTTGTCGTGGACGCCGATTGTCTTCACCCCTAACACTTCTTCCCAGATACCGGCTAGCGTTTCTTCGTTCAGGGTGCGCGGAGCGACATACTGTTGCTCGCGCTTGACGTCCGTCTGTTCCAGCAGCGCCAACGCACGCCGGTCCACTTTCCCGTTACTCGTCAACGGCCATTGCTTCAGCCACACCTGATTTCCCGGCACCATGTACTCCGGCAGCCGTTCGCTCAAGTGCCGCCGCAACTCGCTGCCACTTACCTCGTGGCCCAGCAGGTAACTCACCAAACGCTTGTGCCCGCTCTCGTCCTCCGCCACTACCACTACTGCTTCGCTCACCGCCTCATGCTCGCGCAGTGCCGCTTCGATCTCTCCTAACTCGATCCGATAGCCCCGCACCTTCACTTGCTCGTCGCGCCGTCCCTCGTATTCCAGCCGCCCATCCGGCCGGTATCGCCCCATGTCTCCCGTCCGGTACAGTCTCGCTCCCGCTTCCCGGCTGTACGGGTGCGGCACGAACCGCTCTGCCGTCAGCTCCGGCCGCCCGCGATAGCCGCGCGCCAATCCCACGCCGCCGATGTACAGTTCGCCGCTTACACCCACCGGCACACACTGCTGGCGCTCGTCCAGCACGTACATCTCCATGTTCGCTATCGGCCGCCCGATCGGCACCCCACGGCCCGTCTCTTCGTCCGCTTCCAGCGTTTCCCCCACTTCGTACACGCAACAGCCCACCACCGTCTCCGTTGGGCCATATTCG
>JBKPOC010000066.1:0-232059 GCA_046732935.1 Acidobacteriota bacterium
ATGCAAACTCTTTCGCTGAGAGATCGATTAGGGCTCCGTTTCGCCTCACTTCGTTGCTGCGAATGTTGACCTCGACGTCGCTGAACTTGTAAACCTCGGGCGCGGGTGTCGGCGATGAAACGCGGCGCAGGACGGCTTTGACGCGCGCCATCAGTTCGCGCACCGAGAACGGTTTGGTGACGTAGTCGTCCGCGCCTAGTTCGAGGCCGACGACTTTGTCGATCTCCTGGCCGCGGGCGGTCAGCATGATGATGGGCACGGATGGTTTTTTTGCTTTTAACTGTTTGCAAACGTCGAGGCCGCTCATTCGCGGCATCATGACGTCAAGCACGACGAGATCGGGGTTGTCGGCGAGCGCGCGTTCGAGACCGCTGACGCCGTCACCGGCGCTGATCACTTCGTAACCTTCGTATTCGAAGTTGTCGCGCAGGCCGGCAACCATTGCGGGTTCATCTTCGACGATCAGGATCTTGCTCTTCATGACATTCCCCCTCAGTCAGTGCCAAGTAAAGGAAATTCTAAAAATTCGTGTTCAAACCCTCAGGCAGCGCTGGGGTCCGGCTGTGGGCCGGCCAGCGGTAGAATCATCGTGAACTTGCTTCCGCGTCCTGGTACGCTTTCGACTTCGACGTCGCCGCCGTGCGCCTGGGTGATGTGTTGGACCAGCGACAGCCCGAGTCCGCTTCCCTTCGTGTTGTGAACTAGCGGATCGCAAGTGCGATAAAACTTCTCGAAGATCCTCGCCTGCTCGTTGCGCTCGATGCCGATCCCGCGATCGACGACCTCCAGTCGCAACACGCTGTTGGCGCGGTACAGTTTCACACCCAGGAATTTGTCGCTGTCTGAATATTTCAACGCGTTATTGACCAGATTGACAAGCGCTCGCGCAATCGCTTCGCGATCGACGCGCACGGGCGGAATGCCCGAATCGATATGCTCTTCCAGCGCGAATCCCTGCTGCTCGATTTGATAACGATACGAATCGAGCGTGTTTCGCACCAGTTCGGCGATGTCGGTCTCGCGGAAGTCGTACTCCTTCCGGCCCGCCTCGATACGCGAAAAGTCGAGAATGTTATTGATCAGCGCCGTCAGCCGTTCGCTCTCTTTGCGAATGATGCTGTAGTACTCGAGCTTCTTCTCCTGCGTCGTGATGCGGCCGAGCTCGAGCGTCTCCGCATACAGGCGAATCAGCGCGAGCGGCGTGCGCAGTTCGTGCGACACGTTCGAAACGAAGTCAGACTTCAAACGCGCCAGCGCCACTTGTTTGTTGACGCTGCGGAACGTCATTACCAATCCGCCGATCATCAACAACGACAACACGCCGAGGATCAGCATGCTCTGCTGCACCCAGTGTTTGCCAATTGCCTCCGCGGTCGTGCCCTGGAACTTGATGCCCATCGCCAGACCGCGAAACGGATCGTCGAGCGTTTGCGAGACTTCGGGCTTTCCTGTTCCCCAACCGTCTGAAACTGCCATCGGCCGATCGGGCTCCGATTTCATCGCGTCACCAGGATAGATCTTCATCGCCAGCCGCTGCTCTTTACGCTCGTTGACTTCCTGCGCCGTCAGTTCGTGAAACTGCGGCGCGTTTAGCTCGTCGGGATCCTCGGTAAACTTCTGCGACGTGAACTCGTTAAGGAAATCGGGAAAGAACTTCTCCTTCAAATACTCATAATCGAAGCTGGCGACACCCAGGACCACGTGATCTTTCAAGTTAATCCGCGGCACGGTGAAAATCGCGGTCGCCAAATAAGGCGGTGCGTCAGCAACATGTGATTCGCCGCTGAACCAAATGATCGGCTTTGGCTTCCGCTCCATCTGTCCTGATAAGTACGAGCCCTCGAGGCTGAACCAGCTCGTGTACATCTTGCCCGAGCCTTCCACCTTTGCGGGATTCTGCGTCGGTTGGCCTTGAATGATCGTTCCCTTTTTGGAGTCGAAAAAAGCGACGTACTCGAACCACGGACGATTCTCCAAAATGGCCGCCAGTTTCCGTCTCTTCTCTTCGTCCGAATCGGTATCCGCGGGGAACAGGTCGCGGGCCTCTTCGGTCAGCGCGTAGGCCTTACCGTTCATCTTCTTGATGCCGACGTACAGGAGATACTGAAAGTCGCGCTGGATGAGCGCTTCGACTTTCTTGTCGCGTTGAATGGATTTGACGTGTTGAAAGGTGATGTAAATGAGTGACAACGCGGGCAGTACCACGGCGAGTCCCAGGGTCAGGACAAGCCGGAACCGGGTATTACCGCCCAGCAGCGCTCGTCGTTTAACCTTCATTTCACCCTCCGCAAATTGACTCAAAGCAGCAGGAGCATACGCCCACCCGCTTAAAGCTGTGTCAACAGCACGTAAAAATTTGTTAAGAGTTGTGAATTCCGGCGCGGAAGCGGCGACGTGGCGCCTCCTGCACACGCAAACATTGACGGTACCTTTGTTGTTAATGACGTTATAGTTGCTATTGAAAAGATCGACCGTCACGCTGGCCCTCGTCGACGTTTACAGAACTGCCGGAACCTCGAGGAGTATTTCCTGACCATTGTTAGCACGTCGCAGGAATGGTATAAAACACTCGCCCGTTCCCCTACAGTTTAGCCTCCACTGTGCGGTTTGATTCCGTCAGACCGATCTCTATTCGACACGGAGGGAAATATGCTGAATTTCATCGCTTGGTTGATCGTCGGGCTAATCGCCGGCGCGTTGGCGCGGTTGATCATGCCGGGCCGAGACCCGATGGGCATCATCGCTACGATTCTGTTGGGAATCGTCGGCTCGATCATCGGCGGGTTAATCAGTTGGGCGATCTGGGGCTCTGACACGCGGGGCTTCCAACCAGCCGGACTGCTGCTGTCGATACTCGGCGCGATCGTGGTGCTTTGGATTTGGCGTATGTTGAAGAGCCGCAGTACAGTCACTTAAAAACTTTAGCGCATAGTGCCTGAACTGCCGGACATCGTCGTCTACATCGAGGCTCTCGAGAAACGAATCCAGGATACGGTTCTGAAGCGCGTCCGTGTGGCAAGTCTTTTTCTATTGCGCACGGCCGTGCCGCCGCTGTCCAGCGTTGAAGGCAAGAAGGTTGTCGAACTGCGCCGGCTTGGTAAGCGGATTTGCTTCGGCTTCGAAGACGATCTGTGGCTTGTGTTGCACCTCATGATCGCGGGCCGGCTGCACTGGTACACCGATGCGGCGAAGGCGGCAAAAGCGCGCGGACTCGCGGCGTTTGAGTTCAGCAGCGGGACGTTGGTGCTGACCGAAGCGGGGACGCAGAAACGTGCGTCACTACACGTCGTGCAGGGCGAAGCGGGACTGCAAAATCTGAATCCGGGCGGGCTCGAAGTTTTCGACGCGACGGAGGATCAGTTTGCGGCGGCGCTTCAGGCTAAGAACCACACACTGAAACGCGCGCTGACCGATCCGCGGATCTTCAGCGGGATCGGCAACGCTTACTCCGACGAGATCCTCTTCACCGCGCAGCTCTCGCCATTCACTCTCACGCAAAAACTCACTCGCGATGAGATCAACCGCCTCTTCGACGCCGTAAAGACTACGTTGACCGATTGGGTCGAGCGCCTGCGTTCCGATTACGCCGATAAGTTTCCCGAGAAAGTGACTGCCTTCCGTCCCGAGATGGCTACGCACGGACGTTACAAACTGCCGTGTCCTCGCTGCGGCAACAAGATCCAGCGAATCCGTTACGGCTCAAACGAAACTAACTACTGTCCCACCTGCCAAACAGGCGGCAAACTCCTCGCCGATCGCGCCCTCTCGCGTCTCTTAAAAGACGACTGGCCACGCACGCCTGAAGAATTGGATATGCTCGTTAAATCTTAACGCCCAGTACGCTGCACACCCGGCTGAAGCCGGGTGAGAATAAGAGGGATTTGAGCAAACACCTGTTAAGCCTTAGCGCTTCGGATCGGGTTCCGTGTTGACGAGGTGGCGAGTGGTTTGGTCGGTGACGCTGAAGTGCGTGGGGATGAATTCGTTGGTGTCGGCGGGACGCAGTGTGCGCGGCTGCGCTGCCGGATCTTCGGGCAAAGCGCCCGGCAAACCTTTAGCGCGTTTGATTTCACGCTCCATGATCTCGGCCTGCCTCTTACTGACCACCACGCCATTGATAATCAACGCCAACCCAACGAGGAATGGGATAAACCCGGCGACCCAGATGCGAGTGAGTATCGCCGCCTCGTTAGGCGGCACACTCGCGGCGATTCCTTGCATGAAAATAAACAGAAAGATCGCAATGCCCAGACCGGCACTGCTCGTAATCACACCCGCTTTGATCTCGTTGTAGCGCTTCACCTCCGGCGTGATTCCCATCCGCCGCTCCAGCTCGAGCTTGCGTTGCTCCGCGATCTCCCCGGAGCGAAACATCGACGCCAGCCACGTGTCGTTCCAGTTGAAATCCTTGTCCGGCTCACGACCCGCAAGGACCTCGCGCACGGCCTGCAAGTTTGCCCCGCAAGACGTGCAAAACTTCACATCATCGCTTTGAGTAGCGGCACAACGCGGACACAACATAATCGATTCTTTCTCCGATCAGGATTCTAACTCAATCGTATAATACGTTTCGATCTCCGTTTCGGGTGCGTTAATCTGTAGAGCCGCTCATGAAGCCCATTCTCGCGGAAACCATAGCCCATTACCGGATAGTCGAACCAATCGGGGCCGGCGGTATGGGCGCCGTTTACAAGGCTTTCGACAGCAAGCTCCAACGCGTCGTGGCGCTGAAGCTCCTGCCCGCGGAATACGTCTCGCAACAGGATCGCCGCCGCCGCTTCTTTCAGGAAGCGCGCGCCGCGTCGGCGTTGAACCATCCGCACATCCTGACGATTTACGAAGTCGGCGAAGACGACGGCAAGCCGTACATCGCGATGGAGTTCGTCGAAGGCGAAACGCTGCGCCAGAAGATCAAAGCCAAACAACTTCAGCTCCGCGAAACGCTCGACATCGCGATCCAGATCGCCGCCGGACTGGCGCGCGCTCACGAACTCGGCATCATCCACCGCGATCTCAAACCCGAGAACCTGATGCTCAGCCGCGACGGCTACGCCAAGATTCTCGACTTCGGTCTCGCAAAACTGGTCGCCGAGCGTGAACGCGCCCTGGTCGCCGACAGCGAACAGAAGACTCTCATCCGCGGAGTCGAAACCGAATCCGGCACGCTGATGGGAACTGTCAACTACATGGCGCCCGAACAGTTGTTGGGCCAACGCGTCGATCGACGTTGCGACATCTTCTCGTTCGGCGTCGTGTTGTGCGAAATGCTGACCGGGACCGCGCCGTTCGTCCACGACAATCGAATCGACACGATGCACGCGATCCTGCATCGCGACCCGCACTTGCCCGGCACGCGCGGGACTGAACTTCCTTTCGATCTGCAACGCGTCCTGACGAAAGCACTCGCCAAGACGCCGAAGGACCGCTATCAAAGCGTTGACGACCTCGCGGCCGAGCTGAAGTCGATCAAACGCGATCTCGATCTCGGCAAGACGCTGCCCGTCGCTCCGAAAACGCGGCTCGTGCTCAAGCGCATCGCCGCTGCCGGCGCGCAAACGATCGATTACGAAAGAGAGCTCAACGAAGCGCAGTTCAAAGCGGTCACGACGACAGAAGGCCCGTTGCTGATCGTCGCCGGCGCCGGCACAGGCAAGACGCGGACGCTCGTCTATCGTGTCGCACGTCTCGTCGAGATGGGCGCGAAGCCGGAGTCGATTCTTCTGCTGACGTTCACGCGTCGCGCTGCGTCGAGCATGTTGACGCGCGCGGCTGCGCTGGCCGACGCGCGTTGCCAACGCGTTTCAGGCGGAACATTCCACTCACTCGGCCATTCCGTGCTGCGCAAGTACGCCGAAGAAGCGGGCGTTGCGCGTAACTTCACCGTCCTGGACCAAAGCGACACGGAAGACTTGATCGAGCTGCTGCGACGTCAGATCAAGCTCGCGCGCGAACGGCATTTTCCACGCAAGCGCACCATCGCCGCCATGTTCAGCATGATGGTCAACAAGGTGCAGTCGCTGAAACAGGTGCTCAATAACGATTATCCGCAGTTTATCGACGAGCGACGCAGTCTCGAAACACTGTTCAAATCATTCGAAGAGTTCAAACGCGCGCGTCACATGCTGACGTACGACGATCTGCTCGTGCGTCTTCGTGAAGCGCTCGAGGCGAGTAACGATCTGCGCGAACGGCTGTCGGACCAGTATCGCTACATCATGGTCGACGAGTACCAGGACACGAACAAGCTCCAGGCGCAGATCGTGAAGCTGATGACGGCTCGACACGACAACGTCGCCGTGGTCGGTGACGAGTTCCAGTCGATCTACTCGTTTCGCGGCGCGAGTCATCGCAACATGCTGGAGTTTCCGAAGCTGTTTCCGTCGGCACAGATCATCAAACTGGAAGAGAACTTTCGCAGCACGCAACCGATACTCGACGTGGCAAACGCCATCATCGCCGACGTGAAAGAGAGCTACAAGAAACGGCTCTATTCACGCATCGAAGGCGGGCAATCGCCCGTCGTCGTCAGTGCGCGCGACGAAAACGAGCAGTCGCGGTTCGTGGCGCAACGTATCGACGAACTGCGCCACGACGGCGTGCCGCTGCGCGAGATCGCAGTGCTGTTCCGCTCGAGCTCGCATTCTTTCGATCTGGAAATCGAGCTCGGGAAGCACGGAATTCCGTTTCGCAAGTTCGGCGGGATGCGATTTGCCGAGTCGGCGCACATCAAAGACGCGCTGGCATTTCTGCGTGTCGTCAACAAGCCTTCCGACACGCTTTCCTGGTTCCGCTCGTTGAAGTTGATCGATCACATCGGCGACGCAACCGTCTACCAGATACTCGAGCACCTCGGCGTCGATCACAAAGAGTATCGCTCGTCGAGGACGAAGGGCGCGCTGTTCAAGAAGCTGCATAAGTTTCCCGCGCGCGCCGGCTACCAGGCGCAACTGACTCGTCTCGCGCGCGTGTTTACGACCGTCTGTGAAAGCAAGACGCCGAACGAACAACTCGCCGCGGTGTTGCGGTTCTACCGGCCATTGCTGAAGAACAAGTACGACGACGTCCAGCGACGCGGACGCGATCTCGAACACCTGCAAACGATCGCCAAGCGTTACAAGACCTCGGCGAAGTTGCTCGAAGACGTGGCGCTGGATCCGACTGAAGCCGTTCAAGGAGGTGCGTCGCGAAACGGCGGTGGTTTTGTGACGCTCTCGACGGTCCATTCGGCGAAGGGACTCGAATGGGACAACTTGTTCGTGATCTGGATGACCGACGGTTGGTTTCCCGCCAATCGTTTTCAGGATGAGTTTGACGATTTCGAAGAGGAGCGGCGGCTACTCTACGTCGCCACGACGCGCGCGAAGAAAGATCTGCACTTCGTCTATCCAGCGGTGAACGTCTACAACGGTCCGGAGACCGACGGCACGCCAACGTTGTCGCGCTTTCTCGAACCGATACCGCCGTCGATCCTGCCGCACGCTTCATTGATGGGTAGCGACTGACCTCAAAAATGCGAAATGAAAACGCCAACGGGCAAATGGAAAGTGATATGCTCAGCGCACGATGACTCTAGGAACTGAATGGCTCGTCGATGCAAGCGGATGCGACCCCGCGGCGCTTGCAGATATTGAACGGTTGCGCCCAGTTTTCGATCGCGTCGTCCGCGATCTGGACCTTCACGTCCTCGGCGAAATCGCCTGGCACAAGTTCGAAACTCCGGGCGGCGTCAGCGGCCTCGCGCTGCTCTCCGAATCGCATCTCGCCTGTCACACGTATCCCGAATTCGGCGCCGCGAGTTTCAATCTCTACTGCTGCCGCAATCGCACCGCATGGCCGTGGGAAACGATGCTGAAAGAGATGCTCGGCGCGACTGAAGTCCACGTCCACGTCTTTGAGCGAATGGTCCAACCGATTCTCGAAGAAGCAGGGACTGCTCGATGAGTGCGCTTGTCGCAAACTGCCCAGCCTGCGGCGGGCCGGTCCAATTCAAGAGCGGTCAATCCATCGTCGTCATCTGCGAATACTGCCATTCCGCCGTCGCTCGCACCGATCGCGACCTCAAGGATCTGGGCAAAGTCGCGGAGCTTGCCGAAACAGGATCGCCGCTGGACGTCGGACTGCGCGGCAAGTGGAAAGACATTCCGTTCGAACTGACAGGCCGCGCGCAGCTCGGTCATGAAATGGGCGGGCAGTGGGATGAGTGGTACGCGACGTTTTCAAACGGGTGGCTCGGTTGGCTCGCCGAAGCGCAGGGGCGTTTCTATCTCACCTTTCAATACCCGATTCCCGACGGCGTTCAGGTGCCGCAATTCGATCAGCTTCAGCTCGGGCAAACAGTCTCCGGTCTGCCCTGGCCCACGCCTTTGATCGTCGCCGAAACCGGACGTGCGACGGCGCGCAGTGCGAAGGGCGAGATTCCGTACTTGCTCACGCCGGGTGAGACTTACTACTACGCCGATCTCTCCGGAACCAATGGCGCGTTCGGAACGCTCGACTACAACGAGTCGCCGCCGCTCGTCTTCCTGGGCCAACAAGTCACGCTGCCGGAGCTTGGCATCACGACGACGCGCGCGCCGGAACGCGAAGAACGTCGCGTCGGTGCAGCGCAAGTCAGTTGTCCGCATTGCGCCGGACCACTCGAACTGCGCGCGCCTGACAAGACCGAGCGCGTCACGTGCCCGAATTGCAACTCGCTGCTCGACGTCAATCAAGGGCAGCTTCAGTTTCTGAAAGCACTCGAGAAACCGTGGTTTCAACCGCTGATTCCGATCGGGCGCGAAGGCGAAACGCCGGAAGGAAAGATGACCGTCATCGGCGCGATGGCGCGCAGCGTCACGATCGAGGGCGTGCAGTACTTCTGGAGCGAGTACCTGCTTTACAACCCGCAGATCGGTTTTCGTTGGCTGGTCCACAGCGACGATCACTGGAACTACGTGCAGGCTGTGCCGCCGGGCGACGTAGAAGAATTCGCCAAGAACGCGACGTATCGAGGAAAGCACTACCGGATCTTTCAGGACGCGCAGGCGCGAGTCGAAGTCGTGCTTGGGGAGTTTTACTGGAAGGTCGAGGCGGGCGAGCAGGTGCGCGGTGTCGATTACGTTGCGCCGCCGTACATGCTTTCGAAGGAAGTCTCGACTGTTTACGTCAGCGATCCTGCGAACCCGGAGAAGCGGAAGCGAGCGACGGGCGAGATCAACTGGTCGCTCGGGACTTACGTTCCGGTGGCGCAGGTGGAGAAGGCGTTCTCGGTGACTGGATTGCCGCGTCCGTCGGGTGTCGCGCCGAACCAGCCGTACAAACACTGGTGGATTTACAAGTATTGGCTCGCGTTTATCGTTCTGCTGCTTGTGGTTGGCGGTGTGACGTTCGCGCTTTCCGGGTCGACGAAGGAGGTGTTTTCGCAAAGCGTGACGTTTCAGCCGCTGCCGAATGCGGATGGGACGCAGGTCTTCTTCAGCGAGCCGTTCGAGCTGGCTGGACGGCGGAATATCAGGGTCGTTGGGGAGTCGCCGGTGCAGAACACGTGGGTCTATCTCGAGGGCGACTTGATCAATGACGAGACTGGTGTTGTGCAGTCGTTTCCGATCGACATCTCGTATTACCAGGGAGTCGAGGATGGTGAAGCATGGACTGAAGGCGCGCAGACTGATGCTGCATACACGTCCTCGATGCCTGGTGGGAAGTACGTGTTGCGGTTGGAAGGACAATGGGAACGGTGGAGCGAGCCTGCGGTCGTCGCGATCAAGGTCCAACAGAATGTGACGCACGGATTCAACCTTCTCGTCGCGCTGATCGTGCTGTCGATTGGGCCGATCATCATGATCATCTATCACATCGGGTTCGAGCGGCGTCGCTGGTCGGAGAGTATGTTTGGCGGCGGCGGTGACGACGATGATGACGACGACGATTCTTGAAGATCCCGTTTCTATGTGAGTAACGCTAGCGGATCGCACATGTAAAAGGAATTTTTGAATCGAGGAAACCGCAGAATGCTGAAAACACTCTACACAATCTTCGGCGTTGGCGTGGTGACGCTGTACGCCGTCGCTGCAATGATGGGCTGGGAAGTAAGCGGCGGCTCGCGCCACCAGTTGCCTCCCGACGCGCGACAGAATGGTTATCGATCGTTCCACTTCTGGCACTACGGCTTACACGGAGGAAAATAAATGCTGCTTAATTTATTAGGTCTACTCGTACCGATGGAGTCGCTCCTGCCGATCATCATCACGACGGTGGTCTTCGTCATCCTCGGCCTGATCGTCTTCGCGATCGCATTTATCATCATCGCGAAAGCGACGCCCTTCTCCGTCCGCAAAGAGATCGAAGACGATCAAAACGTCGCGCTCGCGATCGTCATCGGCGCCGTGATCCTCGGCAGCGCGATAATCATCGCCGCGGCGGTTCACGGTTAGCCACGACTCCAGCGCGACATGACACGACCGCCGCTACTCTTTCTTAACGTCCTCATTGTCGCAACCTGCGGATTGATTTATGAGCTACTGGCGGGCACGCTCGCCAGTTACCTTCTCGGCGACTCCGTCACCCAGTTTTCTCTCATCATCGGCATCTATCTTTTCGCCATGGGCGTCGGCTCGTGGCTCTCGCGCTTCATCGATAAAGGCCTCGCCCGCCGCTTCGTCGACATCGAACTGGCCGTGGCCATACTCGGCGGCTTCTCCGCGCCGGTCCTGTTTCTCACCTTCTCTCGCGTCAGTTACTTCTACGTCGTCCTGTATTTCATCGTCTTTGGCATAGGCGTCTTTGTCGGACTCGAAATACCGCTGCTGCTGCGCATCCTGAAAGACAAGATCGAATTCAAAGACCTCGTCTCGCGCGTGCTCGCGTTCGACTACATCGGCGCGTTGCTGGCGTCGATCCTCTTCCCGGTCCTGTTCGTCCCGCGACTCGGACTGATTCGCACCTCGCTGATCTTCGGAATGTTGAATGCCGGCGTCGCGTTGTGGGGCACGTGGTTGTTGCGGCCATTGATCAAAGGCGGCATCGTCGCGTTGCGAGTCAAAGCACTCGTCGTGATCGCACTGCTGCTCGTCGCGCTCGTCAAAGCCAACAAACTGACGTCACTCGCCGAAGACGAGATGTTCGCGGACGAGATCGTCTACTCGAAAGACACGCCGTACCAGCGGATCGTGATCACGCGCGGGCGCGCCGGCTTCCAGTTGTTTCTGAACGGCAACTTGCAGTTCAGTTCGACGGACGAGTACCGCTATCACGAAGCGCTGGTCCATCCGCCGATGCTGCTGGCGAACAATCCGAAGCGCGTGCTCGTGCTCGGCGGCGGCGATGGGCTCGCGTTGCGCGAGATATTGAAGTATCCATCCGTCGAGCGAGTCACGCTCGTCGACCTCGATCCGGAGATGACGAAACTGTCCTCGCGTTTTCCGTTACTCGCAACGTTGAATAAGCATTCGTTCGAAGATTCGCGCGTGCAGGTCATCAACGAAGACGCGTTCATCTGGCTCGAAGACACCCACGAGCCTGCTTACGACGTGGCCATCGTCGACTTTCCCGATCCGAACACGTTCTCGCTCGGAAAACTTTACACGACGCGTTTCTATCGCTTGCTGCGCGAACGGTTGAGTCAGAATGCGGCGATCAGCGTGCAGTCGACGTCGCCGATGTTTGCGCGCAACTCGTACTGGTGCATCGTGCGCACGCTCGAGGCTGCCGGATTTGTTGTGCGACCGTACTACACGGCGGTGCCGAGTTTCGGGCTGTGGGGTTTTGCGTTGGCGCGAACGTCGCCGTTCGAGATACCGCGCAATCCACCGGCGGGACTGAAGTTCCTTGACGATCAAACGCTAACCGCGATGTTTACGTTTTCGAGTGACATCGGGCCGGTGCCCGTCGAGATCAACCGTCTCGATAACCAGGCGCTCGTTCGATATTACGAAGGCGAATGGAAGCGCTTCGAGTAGTTAGCCACAAAAAGGCACAAAAAACATAGGAAGGAGTTGTGCAATGAATACTGGTTGTGCGCTGAATCTTGAATACCAGCTCGCGCGCCGCCTTGTGTTTTTTGTGCCTTTTTGTGGCTAAGTTTACGCGTCGCGAAATCCTGGCCGCGTTTCTTGGTGTGCCGGTGGCGCTCGCCGCGTGTCGTCGCAGCACGTCGCCGAAGTTTCCCGAAGGAGAGATTGTCGGCGCGTCAGACGGCTTCGGCCATCGGCTGCGCGACGGGTTGAAGATTGATGTACCGAGCGATGCATGGACCGACATTCCGCTCGTGATCGTCGGCGGCGGCGTCGCCGGATTAACAGCGGCATGGCACCTGCAAAGATCCGGGTTTCAAGATTTCGCTTTGCTTGAACTCGAGCAAGCGCCCGGCGGCACGTCGCGCTCGGGTTCGAACCGCGTCATCTCCTTTCCGTGGGGCGCGCACTACATTCCCGCGCCGATGAAAGAGAACGTCGCGCTCGTCTCGCTGCTGAACGAGATGGGCGTGATCGAAGGACAAGACAAAGACGGCGAACCCGTCATCCACGAGCAGTTTCTGTGCCGCGATCCTGAGGAACGCGTCTTCTACAAAGGCCGTTGGTACGAAGGGCTATACCTTCACGCCGGTGCGACTGACGACGACAGGCAACAGCTCGACAAGTTCAACGCCGAAGTGGCGCGCTGGGTCGCGTGGCGCGACGCGAAAGGCCGCAGAGCATTCACGTTGCCCGTGTCGGCGTGCTCCGACGACGTTGAAGTTACAGCGCTCGATCAGATCTCGATGTACGACTGGTTGCGCTATCGCGGCCTCGACAGTCCACGCCTGCGCTGGTGGCTTGAGTACGCCTGCCGCGACGACTACGGAATGCTTATGTCGCAGACCAGCGCGTGGGCAGGTTTGTTCTACTTCTGTTCGCGAGTCGCGAAGCCGGGCGTTGAATCGCAGTCGCTGATCACGTGGCCTGAAGGCAACGGGCATCTCGTGAATCACCTGTTCGAGAAGTCGAAAGCGCGCGTGCAACTCGATCGCGCAGCGGTGGAGTTGATTCCGGGAGAGCATGGAGTAGACGTGATCACGATCGATCGCGAGGGACGAAACCCGCGTGGTTTTCGCGCGCGGCGAGTAATCTTCGCGGCGCCGCAGTTCATGGCGCGTTATGTCATACGGCCGTATCGCGATAACCCGCCGCCGCACATTGCCGAGTTTCACTTTGGATCGTGGATGGTGGCGAACCTCACCTTGCGCGATAGGCCGCAGCAGTCGCAACGCGACTTCCCGCTCGCCTGGGACAACGTGCTTTACGAAAGCCCGTCGCTCGGCTACGTGGTCGCGACTCACCAGCGCGGCCTCGATCGTGGGCCAACGGTGCTCACCTACTACTATCCGCTGTGTGACGAGAACGCGCGCGTGGGACGAACGCGGCTGTTGGAGACTGACTGGCGCGGCTGGGCTGACGTGACGCTTACCGATCTCTCTCGCGCGCATCCGGACATCGGCGAACTCGTCGAACGGCTCGACGTGATGCGTTGGGGTCACGCGATGATCCGTCCGCGCACGGGTTTCATGTGGGGACAAGCGCGACGCGAAGGCGCGAAACCGTATCGTTCAATTCACTTCGCGCATTCCGAGCTGAGCGGCGTGGCGCTGTTCGAGGAGGCATTCGACCAGGGTTTGCGCGCGGCGGAGGAAGTCCGCGCTTTCGTTCACTGACTGCTTCCGTCGACCATTCTGCGGATCGCGAGCGGGTTCTCCTCGCGCAACTCTGCCGGAAGGGCGTTGTTGGGAAAGTCCTGAAAGCAGACCTGGCGCGCGAAGCGATAGATGGCTCGTGTGCCGACAGACGTGTGGCGCCCGTCGGACGTGGCCGGATACGGGCCACCGTGAACCATAGCGTGACCGACTTCCACGCCGGTGGGGAAACCGTTGAAGACTAATCGTCCGGCTTTGGTTTCGAGCAGGCGGACAACGTCGCTGTATTCCAATAAGTCTTCTTCGCTGCCGTGGATCGTCGCGGTCAATTGACCCTCCAACGAGTTGATCAATTCGAGTAGCTGCGCACGATCCGTGTAAGTAACGACGAGTGTCGATGGGCCAAAGAGCTCGCAGGCAAGCTCAGGACTCGCCAAAAACTCCGCGCTGTTGGTTTTGAAGAGCGCGCCGCCTACGGTTTGAACTCCCGCGTGATCCGTGCGCGACGAGACACCGTTTTTGTAGTTGGCCGTGATCGCGGGCGTGAGCATCGTCTGTTCAGGCGTGTTCGTCATCAAGTCGCCAAGCTTGTTGATGAATCCCTCCGCGTTTTCAGAGAGAAGTATCAATCCTGGGTTCGTGCAAAACTGGCCGGCGCCCAACGTCACGGAGGCGTGGAGACCTGTCGCAGTCTGATCGTGCAACGCACTCGGCAGAATTATGACGGGATTGACGCTGCTCATCTCGGCGTAGAACGGGATCGGATCCGGACGCGACACGGCCGCATCGAACAGCGCCCGTCCACCGGCACGCGAGCCGGTGAAACCGCCGGCCTTGATCAATGGATGCTTGACCAACGCCAGCGCGACGTCGTTACCCGCATCGTAAAGCAACGAGAAAGTTCCTTCGCTCAGCCCGCAACTGCGAACAGCTTCAGATATCGCCACGCCGACTAGTTCAGACGTTCCGGGATGTGCGGGATGCGCCTTCACAATCACGGGGCAACCTGCCGCAAGCGCTGACGCCGTGTCGCCGCCCGCGACTGAAAACGCAAGCGGGAAATTGCTCGCGCCAAACACGACGACAGGCCCGATCGGACGAAACATCGATCGGATGTCCGGTTTCGGCAAAGGCTTACGATCCGGATCGCCATGATCGATGCGCGCGTCAATCCACGATCCTTCCTCGACGACGCCGGCAAACAATCGCAACTGATTACAAGTGCGCGCCGTCTCCGTGCGTAAACGCGGCTCAGGCAAAGCTGTCTCCTGATTGGCGCGCGCAATCAACTCATCGCCCAGTGCCTCGACGTTCTCCGCGATGCGACGCAGGAACCGGCCGCGCTCGGCGCCTGTCGTTTGTGAGTAGGATGCAAACGCGTCATGCGCCAGCTTTGCCGCCTCATCAACTTCGGCGCGACTCGCCGAGTGATAGACCGGCGACAGCGTCTCGCTCGTCGCGGGATTGAAGCCTTGAAGCGTCTGATTGCCGGCCGCTCCGCGCCTGAAACCGATGATCGATGTGCCTTGTAATTCAGTCATTTGATTGCTTCACGAATCACGCGCTTCGCTTCCTCGAGCTCTTCGCCGACAAGCTCCAGCCGCGGCGGACGCACACGCGCATTTCCCATGCCTACTTCCTGCTGGACCAGCTTGATCAACTGCACGAACTTCGGCACGGTGTCCATTCGCAACAACGGCAGAAACCAGTTGTAAAGCGCGAGCGCCTTCTCTCGTTCGCCGTTCATCGCGTAGTTGAAAAGATCGACCGACTCTTTCGGCAGTGCATTTACGAGGCCCGCGATCCAACCGACCGCGCCCACGGCGATCGCTTCGACAATCGCATCATCCACGCCGACGAAGATCGCCAACCTGTCGCCAACCAATTCGCGAATCCACGTCACGCGACGAACGTCAGTGCTTGACTCCTTCACGGCTTCGAAGTTCGCGTGCTCGGCCGCCAGTTCGCGGATCTGTTCCGGTAGAAAATCAGTGCCGTAAGCGACCGGGTTGTTGTAGAGCATGCACGACAAGTTCGTCGCGCGGAAGATCGCTTCGACGTGCGTCTTCATCTCGCGCCAGTCGCCGCGATAGACGTACGGCGGCAGCACCATCAAACCGCTGCAACCGACATCCGCGGCGCGCTTCGACAAGTCAACGGCCTCGACAGTGCTCAACGACGCGATCGACGCGACTACGGGCACGCGATCGCCAACGGCGTTGACGACGGTGGACCAAAGCGCCAGCTTCTCTTCGGCCGTGAGCGTCGCGCTCTCCCCAAGCGAACCAGGCGTCACGACGCCCGTGCACCCGTGATCGATCAACCAATTGCAATGCTTCGCTGCGAAAGCGTGATCGATCGTCAGGTCTTCGTTGAAAGGTGTGGTGGTGGCCGGCATCACGCCGCGCCAGATCATCTTTTTCATGGTCTATTCCTTTAGCCACGAAAAGGCACAAAAAACCACAAAGGCTTAGTGAAAATGATTTGTGTTTTGTGTGCCTTTTTGTGGCCCATACTCTTCGCGCAAAACGCTATTCGGTTAACAGACTCTCCACTCGAACAGGCAGGACCGGCGGCCGTACCGATTGCGGCTTCCAGTCAAACAGAAACTCAACTGCGCTGCCACAGATTCTTCCCTGACACGGCCCCATTCCGCAACGCGTCTGGAGCTTCGCCGCGCGCCACGACTCGTGCGCGCGCAGGCGATCGAACACGACGTCCTCGCAGCGACACACGATCGTGTCCGGTCCGGCGAGCGTCTTCAGTTCATCGCGCAACGCAAACGTGCGATTGAGCAAATCGGCAAACCGTCGTTGCTTTGCGCGCGCCGAAAACAAACCTCGTGCTTCATCTCGATTCCCAGCAGCAGCCAGCCCGGCGATCTCGCCTTCCACGAGCGACAATTCCAACCCGCCAATGCCTGTCGCTTCGCCAGCGCAGTAAACCTGCGGTACAGAAGTTTGCTGGAAATCGTCCACACTCACAGCACCCTTGTCGATGTCGCAGCCAAGCAACTCCGCCAGCTCGAAGTTGGAGATAAGGTGAAAACCGCACGCAAGATAATCGCACGCTACACTCCCGGCGCGATTCAGTCTAACGCTCTCCAGCTTTCCCTCGCCGTGCGCTGCCGTGACCCAGCAATCCGTCAAATAGCGGACGCCCTTCAACTGCCGCCGCAGCTCAAACATCTGCGACGATTTACTGATTGCTCCCAACCCAAACCTCGCAAGCTTCAGCGTAGACGTCTGCTCCGCAATCAACAACAACTCCGCGCCACGCTCGCGCAAATAGCCTGCAACCGCCAACAACAACGGCCCACTGCCCGCGACGACGACTTTCTTCCCTTCGATCGGCAAGCCGTTCTTGACGAGCGCCTGTAATCCGCCCGCGCCCATCACGTTCGGCAAAGTCCAACCCGGAAACGGCAGGAAACGCTCGCGCGCACCAGTCGCCACGACGAGACTTTGAAACGCCAGCTCACACACCTCACGCGGCGTTTCCGCCAACAACCGTCCCACACCGTCCTGCTCGAACACGCGCGCAACGGCGAGCAGTTGAATATCCACGCTGCGAATGCGTTCAAACCACGCTCGCGCATCCGGCGATCGCGGCTTCGACTTCTCGCCGCGCCAGATCTGCCCGCCCGCATCCGGATTGTCGTCGACAACTGTGACGCGCCTTCCGACACGCGCTGCTCGATACGCTGCCGCCAGTCCCGCGGGACCCGCGCCGACAATCAATACGTCGCAGTCGTACCGCGTCCTATCCATCCGTTCGAATATCCATGCCGTCGCGGCAGATCGTCTGACAACTGCGGCAGTGCGCTTCGCCGTCGATCATGACTCGACACTCGAAACAGATCCCCATCCCGCACAGCGGACCGCGCGGCTCGCCCGTGACCGAACGCCGAAACGCACTCGTACCTGTTTTCAAAATCGCCGCCGATACCATGCTCCCGGCGGCCATCTCGACCGCGACACCGTTTACAACGACACGCACGATTTCAGCCATGGGCGAACTCCATCCGCGCCGGCAGATACGGAGCAACCGGAATAGCAGACGCGCGGTCCATGATCTGATCGACCAGCAGTTTCGCCGTAGCCATCGACGTCGTGATCCCGAGCCCTTCGTGACCCGTCGCCAAATACAACCGCGGATGTTCGACGGACGGACCAATCAACGGCAGCTTGTCAGGCGTCGCGGCGCGAAAGCCCGTCCACGCACGCAGCGACGAGAGCTTCCCGAGCCCCGGCAGAAACTCAATGGCCCGCGCCAGCATGCGTGTCAGGATCGAATTGTCGACACGCGAATCATCAACCTCGAACTGCCGTGACGAACCGATCAACAACTGCCCCGTCTTGCGCGGTTGAATGTTGAAAGCAACTGACTCCGCCGTCAGCGAGTGCGCGCTTTTGAGATAGCCAAGCTCGACCAGTTCGTGTCGCAGAAACTGCGGATAGCGATCGGTGATTACGAGATGGCCCTTGCGCTTCTTGATTTGAACGCCCGCAGTCAGACTCGGCGACCAACTGCCGGCGGCGTTCACGATCACGCCCGCCGATACACTCGATCCGCTGCGCAGTCGGACACCCTCCTGCGTGATTTCTGTCACTGGATCGATGAATACTCGACCACGTTTCGCAATCGCGCGATCGGCAAAGTAGCGCGCCGCACACGGCGGATAGATCACGCTGTCGCCGGGCACGCGCAGCCCGCCAACTAACCCGTCGCGCAGGTTTGGCTCAGCGTCGCGAAGCGACTGCGCGTCCAGGATTTCAACCGGCACACCACGCTCGGAATAGAACTTCTGCTTCCGCTGGACCTCGCGCATCTCCTCGTCGTCAGCCGCAATCCAGATCGTCCCGCACGCATCATGCTCAACTTCGCGCGGCAACTGGTCGCCGATCTCGTCCCACAACAGTTGCGAATAACGCGTCAATGCAAACTGCGCTTCCGAGTCGTCCATCACCGTCAAGTGGCCCATGCCCGCCGCCGTCGCACCGCCGCCGATCATCTTCGCTTCGACGATCGCAACCGTCAGCCCCGCGTCAGCACACTCCGCCGCGCACGCAGCGCCGACGATGCCGCCGCCGATAATCAGCACGTCATGAACAGGCGAAGTCATCCGCGAATGCCCATGCAGAATGGGTCGCGCACATCCAGAATCAGATCCGCCTCCGCCGTGATGAAGGCGGAACCTTTGATGTGCGGATGGATTGCGTTGTTGATAATCGAAACGCTTCCTTCAAAGACGCTGCCGACGATACTCTCCTGCCGCCATACCTGTCCCTCCTTGAGTTTTCCGTCGGCAACGAGACACGCCATCTTTGCGCTCGTGCCCGTTCCGCACGGCGAACGGTCGTAAGCCCTGCCCGGACATAGCACAAAGTTTTTGCTATCCACTCCGCTGATTTCCGACGGCCCGAAGAGTTCAATGTGATCGATCTCGTGTCCGTCCGCGCCCGTGATTCCCGCACTTGCCAGCGATTCGCGAACAGCCGACGCGAAATCCGTCAACTCTTCGACGTTGTTGAGTGACAGTTCGAGGCCATGACTCTTGACCAGGAAAAACCAATTCCCGCCCCAGGCAATATCACCGATCACTGGCCCAAGCCCGATGACGTGAACCGACACGTCCGCCGCCAGCCGATAGCTCGGCACATTGGCGACTTCGACGGCGCCGTCCTCGTCGAGCCATGCAGTGACGATGCCGACCGGCGTCTCGATGCGGTGCATGCCTGGACCGATGCGGTTCAGATATGCCAGCGTGGCAATGATGCCGATCGTGCCATGCCCGCACATTCCCAGGTAGGCCACGTTGTTGAAAAAGATGACGCCCGTGACGCAGGACGTATCGACGGGCGGACACAACAAAGCGCCGACGATCGCATCGTTTCCCCGCGGCTCGTTCACTATCGCCGAGCGAAAATCGTCATGTTCATTTCTGAAGCGCTCGAGCCGGATGGCCAGCGTGTCGTTGCCAAGATCGGGCCCGCCGCTGACGACTACGCGCGTCGGTTCACCGCCAGTGTGCGAGTCGATGATTTTTATTCGTCTTGTATTGGGAAGCACGGATATCACGGATTGTATATTGTATTGCCATCACACGAAAACATGGATATAAATCGATTGGATGCGACGAATACTTTTCCTTCTCCTGTGTCTCATATCCGGTAGCACAGGAGCCTCAACCACCGCCCAGACTGCTCGATTACAAGCACGCGAAGCAGAGTGGAAAAACTACGCGCTGCCGCAAACGAACTTCATCCGCCAGTCTGTAGCGAAAAATAGGGTCATCTTCCGTGTGCCGGCAGATTGGAAACGAGACGAGTCCGAGTTCCTGAGCTTCACGGGACCGCACGAGTCCGGCATCAGGGTGCTGGTCCAGGACGTTCCCGACGGCTATCCGTTGGGCGAGTACGTGGGCGCGGTTTTACAGAGTGCCAGAAATCTGCCCGGCGCTACCGAGGCCACCATCACCCGCAAGACTCAGTTCCAGGACCTGGAAGCTCGCGAGGTGCTGATCGAAGCGCCCGAGCCGGGCGGCGAGATGATCCGCAGCACGTCGTGGGTCACGATCGTCGGTCCACTCGCCGTTACTTTCAATTTCCAGGCGCCGTTGGCCCACGCAGCGGAGGCCGAACCATTCTTCAAAGCGACGGTGCAGTCAGTGATTTTTGTTTCGGGTGACGCTTCGCAGTTCGAAGCGTTGCGCGCCGCTGCGATCAAAACGCCGGCGCCGGCGCCGATGCATGAAATCGAAAACATCGTCGCCAGTCTCAACGAACTAAACTTCGATCGCGAAGCGGCAATCAATCGTCTGACGGCGCTGTTCTCCAGTTCGCCTGACGCAGTTCTGGATTTGTTACTGGACCGGCGAGCAACGGTGCGATCCGCGGCGGTCGATGCGCTCGTCCGCAGCAAGAACGCTGCCGTCGAGCCGTTTCTCTGGCACGTTGTCGAGGATGCGGATCCAGTGATAGCGGAACCCGCCGCGCGCAGTATCGCTCAGGAGCCGGACATCGCCGCAAAGGTCCTGTCAAAAGAGACGATCCAAATCGCGGCTCGTGTCTGGCCGTTTCTCACGAACGACAATCGAGCAAAAATACTGCAAGGCATCTTCAGCCCGGCGAGTCCGTCGCTGTTTCCGCCGACCAAACTAGGCGCGTTGACGTTGCTGAACATGACCTCGCCTGCGGACCTGAAACTTCCGTTCGCTCGTGTCCTCGCTTCCAACTCCGATGACTTGATGATCGTCGCGTTGCAAGTTGCCATGTATCGCGGCGAGTCACTGCCCGTCGATTCGCTGTTGAAGCTCGCGGCCTCGCGCAATAACAGAATCCAACAACTGGCGATCGAAAACCTGGCGCAATCAGCCACCGTCGCTGATATTCAACGGATCGAGGCGCTCAAAGGCCACGACGACGAACGCAAGCTAGCCGTCAAAAAGATCCGCCTGGCGAATGAACTCAGCTTATCGAAGAGCCCGGAACAGTCGCGCGAGATCATCAGCAAGGCCACGTCCGACGCGTCACTCGCCGACTACGCGTGGCGTTTCGACTGCGAAGCAACTGCTTCCGGCTGCTCGTCCGCGACCCCTAAACGCCTGCCGGCTGATTTCAAAGTCGAACCTTTCGCGGCCAATCTGCTGCCGAAGAAACTCCGGCATTACCTGGCTATTCCAAATCCGGGCCAGGCCGTCGAGAGGTTCTACGAAACGCTTCACGGCCTTCAACTGGATTCGCCGCGAGCGCAGTCGAATCTCATTCTGATCATGGGCGCTCTCCGAGAAAAGCTCGGGCAACAGTTAGGCGCTCCGGCTGACGCGGCCGCCTTGATCGACTACACCGGCATCAAACCCGACGCGCCGATCGTCATGGCAAGCTGGACCGCCGCCGACGCTCGCGATACTGCCCCGATGGCCCAGCGCCGCGCTATCGTCTTGCGCGTAAACGATCGCGCGAGATTTGAACGAGTCGTGCAAAGTCTTCAGCGAAGCAGCGGCAGCATCCCGCCGATGACCGACTATGCCGCGATCGTCACCCGAACCGTCGCCCTCTTGCCGGCGATAATTCCGTTCAGCGCAAAACAGATTGTCGAGGGCCAGGTCAGCAAACCGAAGCCCAATCCCGCAGTGAAGTACTCCTTTATCGGACAGACCGAATGGAACGGAATACCGGTCAAAACAATCGAGCACCGCTCGGTAGATCTGCAAGCGAACTTTGACGCCGCTTACACTTGTCTTGCCTTTGTTGGCGACACGGCCATTCTCGCGCCGGACGTCGCCACGATTCGCGATCTGCTCACCAACGCAACCAGCGACGGACAACAAACACTCGCCGCAAACGAACAGTTTCGCCGCGCTGTCGCGACTGACGGCGACGTTGTTTACTTCAGCGATCTCAATTCCGTCTTCCCGGACGTCGCACCCAAACCACATGTGAAGGCGAATGAAAGCGGAGCCCTGAAGTTCTCCAACTCGAGCTGGGAAAACTCTCATCGGCTCGAGTTCAACGAGAGCGACTGGTCGAAATCTCTCGAGCCTTTTCAACCAAAAGAATTAACTGCGCCGCGCGAACTGTTGCCCGCGTCGACGCTTGCTTACTTCCTGACGAACCTCAACGTCGCGGCGACGTTTGAGAAATTCGGTGGGGGCATGGACGAAGTTGCAGGTGCAGCCGATGTATTGTCGTTGGACCTTAAACGCGAAGTGTTGCCGGAGCTCGGACCGGAATGCGGCGTCGTGCTGCTGGAGATGCCTCAATTCAGTATGTCCGGCGCGGGAGGGACTTGGGCCGTCTTCTGCAAATTGAAAACAAACAAACTGACTGAGGCGCTGGCTAACGGCAAACTCTTTCGCGGTGTTGGCCCAACCTCCGACATTGCCGAAGTCAAGCACGGCGCTGACACGTTTTTCGTCACGAGCAAGCGTGGGTTCCTCGTCGTTTCGAACGAGCGCAAGGGGCTGACGTCGCTCGCGGACAAGACAAACCTCGCCTCGACGCGTGATTACTCGCGAGCCGCCGAGAAGGCGCCGTCCGGAATCGTCGCTTTCGGCGGTTACAATCTCGAAGCAGCGATTGCGGCCGCAGGCGGCACGACGGGCGATGGGTTGAAGGCCTATCAAGCGGCCATCGCCTTTTCCGTCGCCAGCGCTTTTCACAGTCAAAACTTCTACGCCACCGCCACTCCCGGCGGCATCGAAGCACATTCGTCAGTGGCGATGGATCGCGGAGGACGTTACGCCGTCGCCGATTTTTCCTACCTGCCTCAGGGTGCGAACATCACGCTCGCGGCGATTGAAGCGCACGGCCTTCCGATCACGGATCAGACCCGGCTCAGCAATCTCGTCCTGAAAATCCGCGCGAAGGCTGCCGGTCCGATTGACAGCATTCGCGACGACATTAAGTCTGCGCATCAAACGGTCGTACAGAATTCGCCGAACGAGTTGCTGGTCACGATCGCCGCGCGCCGCAGCAATCCCGACAAGAAGATCCAACTGCCGGTCGCCGATCCTTCTCTCGCGCAGTTTCTGAAATCCGACGGCGACATCGCTTCCGACGACGAGCGCGTCATCGCCCGCGCAAAAGAGATCGCGGGTGACGATCGCGATGCCTGGAGCGTCGCGCGCAAACTCTCCAAGTGGACGCACGATAACCTCGAATGGAAACACGTCGCCTCCGCGGACGCAGCGCAGACCCTGGCGTCGCGCGAAGCTGATTGTTCCGAATTCAGTGAGCTCTTCGTGGCCATGGCCCGGTCCCTCGGGCTGCCGGCACGCACTGTTTCCGGCCTGGCCCACACCGGCAACTCGTTCGGTGGTCATGCGTGGGTGGAAGTTTGGGTCGGCGATTGGATCGAACTCGATCCGACGTGGGGCACTGACTTTGTCGACGCAACGCACATTCGAAACACCACGACCGCGCTGGTGACCTCTGCGGCTTTGAACCTCATTGAAGTTGAAGTGCTCGAAGCTCGCCGCACAGTCGCCGACTTTGAAAAAACTCCTAAGGCACTCGCCGAACACCTGGCTAAAGTTATTCCCCTGTCAGACACCTCCGGTCTGGAGGCGGCGATAGATCTCGAAACGCTGATCGACGAGCACATGGGCGCGGGCGCGTGGAAAGGTCTGAACGAGGGCGAGCGCGATCAGATGTCGTCTGCTTACCAGCGCGTGCTGAGCCAGATCATTGACGGCTTCCGCCGAGAGGAGCCATCAGCCGAAGACGTTCACTTGTTGCGCGTGGAAGAGAAAGGCGATCGGGCTGAAGCATTATGTCTCGACGTCGCCGACGACATGCTGATGAAGTTGCGCCTTGTTCGGCGCGACGGCGCCTGGCATCTTGTCGAACTGATCCAGGTTAATACTGATCTGCACATCGCGGCCGAGATGATCGCGCCGGCTATCAAGTCGATCGAGGCTGCTCGTGCCGGAAAGAAGACAGCGGCAGGTCTTTCGGATGTTTCGCGGGCATTGACGCTTTTCGCGAGCGATCCGGTGAAAGCCTTGGACGTCATCGAACGCGCGGTGCAGGAGAAGCCTACTGACCAGAATCTCCGCCACATCAAAGCGCTCGTGCTGCTGATGTTGAAAAAGCAAGACGAGGGCGTGAAGCTGCTGACCGAGCTCAGCAACGAACAGCCTGCTCACGCGCAATCGATCTTCAAGTTGGCGGAGATTGCCAGTGAGACGGAAACCGATCGGGCCATCGAGCTGTACAAGCGCTACACGTTACTCAAGCCGTTCGATCCACGCGGGTATCGCGACCTGGCGATGCTTTATGACAACGACCATCAGATCGCACCCGCTGAAGCCGCATATCGAAAGCAGATTGAGGCGGATCCTGTCGACATGGACGCGTATGTCAATCTGTGCCGCATCGTTGTTTTGAATAATCGTCTCAGCGAGGTCGGTGCCCTGCTCAAGTCCGCGGATTCGCACGCCGGCCCTGACGAAGATCTGATGGGAACGCTGCTCGGCAATTTATACGAAGACGTCAAACTCGAGGACGCGCAAAAGCTTGCCGACAGCGAACCGCAGCGGATGAACACCATCGTGGCAAATCTCGAACTCGCCCACATCTACCAGCGCGACGGGCAGACTCGTGCAGCGATGAGATTCATAAACCGCGCCGTGCAGATCGATCCGAAGAACCCCGAACCGCACCTCGCTCTGGCAGCGGCGTATATGGATCTATCTCAATTTGCCGCCGCACTGAAAGCAATCGACCGCGCGCTCAGCCTCGATCCTGACAGCGGCGTAACACACTACCGGCGCGCTCAGGTGTTGGCCCGGATCGGTCGCCCGAGAGAAGCATTGTCAGCTTTGGAGAAGGCGCTGGACCTCATTCCTATTGCGGTCGTCAAATGGGTCGAGGACGATCCGCAACTGAAGTCGTTGAAGTCTCTTCCGGCTTTCAAAAAGCTGATCCAAAAAGCGACCGACGCGCAGAAGAATCAAACGTCACCTAACTAAAGAGACTTGCAGTGCCGCAAAGCGCCTCACACGTCCGAAATTGATTGCGGTGTGGTGTGACTGACCAATGCTTCTCGCGCGGTTGCCAGGGCGTTGAGCTCGTCCTGGTCGAGCTTCGGATAACTCAAAGCGAGAGCGCTCATGCGCTCGACGATGGCCGCGGCGACAACGAGACGCGTGAACCACTTTTTGTCAGCGGGAACGACGTACCACGGCGCGTAGTCTGTGGCTGTATGTTGTACCGTTTCCTCGTAAGCGTGCATGTACTCGTCCCAGTGCTCACGCTCTTTCACGTCGCGCATTGAAAACTTCCAATTCTTCGCCGGGTCGTCGATGCGCGCGAGGAAGCGTTCCTGCTGCTCTTCCTTCGAGACATGGAGGAAGAACTTCAGCAGCACGATGCCATTGTTTGTCAGATAACGTTCGAAGTTGCGGATGTCCTCGAAACGATGGTTCCAGAAGTCTTTCGAATCCAGGATCGAAAGTGGGAGTTTCTGGCTTTTCAGGAACTCCTTGTGAACTCTGACGACGAGAATCTCTTCGTAGTAGCTGCGGTTGAAGACGCCGATGCGCCCGCGTTCGGGAATGCGTTTCGCGCAACGCCAGAGATAGTCGTGGTCCAACTCCTCCGCCGACGGCGCTTTGAACGACGTGACTTCGCAGCCTTGCGGGTTGACTCCTGACAACACGTGTTTGATTGCTCCGTCTTTGCCCGCTGCGTCCATCGCCTGAAAGATCAGCAACACCGCCCAGCTATCGTGCGCGTAGAGTTTGTCCTGTAGCTCGGCGATCAGCACGACGCCGGCTTCCAGCGCCTCTTTGCCCTTGGCCTTGTCGTCTAAGTCGAGCGTGTTTGCGGGATCGATTTGATCGAGTCGAAACGCGTTTCCGTCAGTTATCCGAAACGGTTCCGAGTACTTTTTGGCTTGTTTGAGAAAGTCTTTGTTGCTCATGTCGTGGTGTGAAATTCTGACGCTTCAAAAGAACCTTTCCGTCGGATTAATCGTACCAGAAGAACCAAAAAGGAGGGACGAGTGAAACACAACGTTCTGTTAACGATCACGTCTCTGCTCACGATTCTTTTGCTTACGTTTCATCTGACGGGCGATATCACTCGCGGCTTCGAAAAGGGCGGGCTTTCGATTCTTAATGCCGTTCCCGTCGTTGTCCTGTGGCTGTACGCAGTGCTGGTGCTCGTCGAGCGGCGATCGGGACTAATCATCAACCTGATCCTGTCGCTGCTTTCGTTCGGTGTTCCGATCATTCACCTGAAGGGAAGGGGTGTCGGCGTCTCGACCGGCATCGCGAATTCGACTGGCGGATTTTTCTTCGTCTGGACGCTGATCGCGATCGCCGTCACCTCGCTCTTGTCCATCGTCCTTTCCGTGTGCGGGCTGTGGAAACTACCCTGGCGCCGGCGTCCGTGATCAATCGTCGTCCCGATCCGCGGTGCGTCGCTTCGCGATCTCTTCTCGCTCTTCCTGTAAACCCAGCCGCATGGCGTCGAAAATGGGCAGACGTGCGACGGGAGGCATCGGAGCAGAGCCCTTGATGGAGAACCAGATGATGCGATTGAGGACTTCCGGGTCGGCCATGTCGGCGTGGGCCAGGTCCTGTTCCTCAGTACGCCGCATCCAGTAAGCCGTCGCTGCATCGCGCGCCGGCGGATTGACCAGGTTGTCCAGGGCGACGTCCGGAAGCAGCGCCTTGAACGGACGCAGATCCGCTTCAGCGCGGAAGATGTCGATCGGCGTCGCCGTCGCATCAAGCTGGTTCATCGGCTCAATCCCCAACAGCAACTCGATCGTCCTGATCAAACTCACCGTGCTATGGAACTGGTGGACCAACACGCCCGGACGATTGTACGCGCTGATCACCAGCGCGACTGACCGGTGCGCGTCAACATGGTCAGGTCCATCCTGCGCATCGTCTTCGACCACGACGACACAAGTGTCTTTCCAGTAAGGACTGTTGGAAACAGCCTCGACGAGCAGCCCGACCGCGTAATCGTTGTCGGCGACGTAAAACTGCGGCGTCGGCTTTCGCGCGCCAACTCCGTCCGTGTGATCGTTCGGCAACCGCAACACTGAAAGGTTCGGCAGGCGATCGCCCGTTCCAGCCGTCCGTTCAGCGGCAAACGCACGAAACTCTTCCAACCACGCGCCGATCCTCGAATTCCCGCGAAACTGCTGTTCCGCATGCGAATTACTGATGAACGGATCGACGTTGTTCTCGCGCGCGGCACGATACGATTCGACGGTCATCGCATCCGGCGTCGTCAGATCGAAGTTGCGAAACTGAGCATTGAACCGGCCTTCGAGCGACTTCTTCGTCGGAAATGCCGAGACTGTCGGCGAGATGTCGGGATAAGTTTTCTCGCTGTTGTCTTTGATCGACTTGATGTCAGCCTCGGAAAGCGTGGCGAGAAACTCACCGTAATTGCGATACGTCAGACCCGCCCGCGCCGCGGCGTCCCAGAGATACAGCGTCTCCGGCTCGGCAACGTCGCGCGAGCCGCGCAGGTAAGGAATGAACCGGCGCAGGTAGTTAGCGACGTCTTCCGTCTTCACGTCTGGACCAAATAACGAAGGCGCGCCACGCAGCGGTTCGTAATTCGGCAAGCGATTGAAACCTTCGAAGTCGTACGTCCTTCCGCGCCGGCTGTAGTTCCAACGAAACGCTTTATCCGTGTAGTCGTTCGAGAACGCAGCGGTGGACCAGTTGTGACCGTCAGGACTAGCTTCGGAGTTCACGAAGAAACGATCGAGCAGGCCAAAACGAAGCGCGAGCGCACGATGATTCGGCGTGATGTCCTGTCGTTTTCCATCAGGACGCGCCGCCGCTTCGCTCGAACCGAAGATCGCGAAGGCCGGATCGCCGTCCGCTTTAATTCCGTCGCCCGACTTCTCGACGTCGCCAAAGACCTGATCGTACGTGCGGTTTTCCTTGATGATGTAGATGACGTGTTTGATTGGCGAGCGGCCGGCGAAGAGACGCGATCGGCGCGGTCCAAGCAGACCGTTGTTTCTCATTACCTGTTGCGTGTATCGCGCCAGCGACGGATCGTCGGGCGCGTTGATGGCGCTGATGTTTCCGACTACGAGCGATCCGCTGTATTGTCCGCCTTGTCGTCGACTACCTCCTGCAGGGAAACGTTCGTTCGGCGTGTTCGGAACGCGGCCTGAGTTATTGACGATCATCGACGAGCTCTCCAAGCCGGTGCCCTTACCGTTGCCGGCGAAGATCGTCGATCCAACAAATGCCAGCGCCGATGGATACTGGCCGGTGGGGATGAACCCGCGCACTGTGCTGCGTTGCGAGAGCTGTACAACGGCGATCGAATTGCTGTGCGCGTTGGCGACGTACAGCTCGTCTCCGCTCAAGGCGAGACCTTCAGGACTATTGCCCTCGGGCACGCTTTCAGACAGACGCACGTTGATGCGTTCGATCTCTTTGTCTGTCGCGGTGTCGATCACGGAAACGCTGTCGTCATTCGAATTGGCAACGTAGAGCCTGGTTCGTTCCGGATTGAGCAACATCGTCGTCGGGTGACGTCCGACGCCGGCGCGCGTAACTGTTTTGTTCGCCGCATCGACGACGGCGACTGAGTTGTCGTTCCAACACGACACGTAAACTTTCGTGCGCACGGCCGGCAGCACTACGACGCCGTATGGATAGATAAGGTGATTCCCGTCATGTCGCAGATCGACGCGCGCCAATCGACGCTCGCCGTGCAAGTCTTCAACGATCCCGAGACTGTCGGCGAGGTTGTTCGCGACGAACAGTGTTTCGCCGTCAGGGCTGATCGCGATTCCGGTTGGATAGACCGGCGGACGATCGCTGTTGTAGCGCGGTGAATTCGCCCACGCTGCAAACCCGCTCACGTCGATGAACGGCGCGTCGACTGTCGTGTTCGGTCCTGCAGAGGCAGGCGTGATCGGCGGATGGTTCGCCGGTTGATAACGAAAGATCCAGATCTTGTTTTCGAAGCCGCCGGAGACGTAGAGCAGGTGTGAACCATCCGGCTGCGCTTTCGGCGAAAATACGACGCCGACGTTCACACTCTGCGGCGAGGGAAAGTAGACGTTCTGAATTACAGCGGCGGGTTTCGCGTTCAGATCGATTACGGCGAGGGATTGCTGGCCGCGATTCGCAGTCGAGTTGAACTGCACGCCGTAACCGCTGTTCACGGCGATCAGAAATCGTCCTGCGCCGCCCGGGCCAAGCTTGTCAGGACTGCGCACGAAGTCGACGGGCAAAGCGCCGACGGCAGCTAGCCGTGTCGTCAGGTCCTGCACGAGCGTGCCGGCCGGCGTTACCAGCCTGCCCTCGCTCGCCGGTTCGTCTTGAACAGCGGAAGACGAGACATTCCCGAGCAGGCCCATGACCAACGAAACTACAAGCGATAAAACGGCGAAGGGGAAAGCAGCATGTCTGGGGTTCATTGATTTCCGATATAACACAGATCACCATTTATTCCGACACTAAACTCGAATTCTTAAATCCGTGCTACTGAAACAACCCGCGCGCCGGGTCGCTGCTACTAAGCTGGCAAGGTCGCCGAAGCTCGCCGCGTGTATAATGACGAGCACCAAAAAATGAACCAACTCGTACGGTTTCTGTTCGGACATGAGCAGGCCGTTTTTACTAACGGCCGGTTTGGTTTCGACGTGCGTCCCGGCGTGCTCCTGTTGGTTCTGATCGTTCTGCTCGTCGCCGCCTTCACTTATTTCATCTATCTTCGCCCGCGGCTACGCTTGCCGAAGCGAACAACCGCAACATTGATCGCCCTTCGTGTCGCCCTGCTAACGCTGCTCGTGACGCTGCTGATGCGTCCGGTCGTAGTCGTCTCCTCCGTAATTCCCCGGAGCAGTTACGTCGCGATCGTCGTCGATGATTCCATCAGCATGAAACTTCACGACATGCCCGATGGTTCGGCCCGCATCGACTCAGTCAAGCAAGCGCTCCTCAGCAACGCTCAAAACTCGTTTCTCAACCGCCTCGACGCGAAGTTCAAAACAAACCTCTACGGATTTTCGACCGGATTGAACCGGCTGAAAAGCGGCGACGACCTCTTCGCCGAAGGACGAACCAGCGATCTCGCCGGCGCGTTGGAAGAAACGATCAAACGTTCGTCCGGCATGCCGCTCTCCGCTGTCGTACTCGCCACCGACGGCGCTTCGAACGTGCCGCGCGATCTCGCCGCGACTCTGCGAGAACTTCGCGCCCGCGACATTCCGGTGTTCACAGTCGGCGTCGGCAACACCGCACGTCCAATGGACGCCGAACTGACGCGCGTCAACATGCCGCGGCGCGTCCTTGTCGGCTCGCGAGTGAACATCGAAACGTACGTCGGTTTGAGCGGTTACCAGGCGACGAAAGTCCTGCTCGGCGTGCACGAAGACGGCCACGCGATCAAAACCGAAGAGTTCAATCTTCGCGGCAACGACACGCAAGCCATCAACCTCGAGATCACGCCGGCGACTCCCGGCATTCATCGTTACACCGTCGAGATCACGCCACTCGACGGCGAACTGACAATCGAGAACAACAAGCAGGACGCGCTGGTGGAAGTGATCACCGGCCCGCTGCGACTGCTTCATGTCGAAGGCGAACCGCGCTGGGAACTGGGCAAGATTCGCGAATCACTTTCGCTCAACGAGAAGAACATCACGCTCGTTTCACTGCAACGCACCGGCGAGAACAAGTTCTACCGGCAGGGAATCTCGAACCAAACCGAGCTCGTCACCGGTTTTCCGACAACTGAAGAAGAGCTCTTCTCGTATCAGGGCCTGGTTATCGGCAGCGTCGAAGCCGGGTTCTTCACGGCGGACCAGTTGCGCAAGATTGAAGCTTTCGTTGCCCGCCGCGGCGGCGGGTTGCTGGCCCTCGGCGGCAGGCTCGCGTTCGACGGCGGTAAGTACAAAGGGACCACGATCGAAGACCTGCTGCCGGTTTCGTTGACCGGTGGACCAGTAGACGATGCGAACTCGTTCACGCCCGTTTACAAGCCGCTACTCACCGGCGCCGGACAAACGCACCCGATCACGCGTCTTCAGGACGATCGCGGCGCAAATCAAAAAGCATGGAACGAACTGCCGCCCATCTCCGTGTCAGAAGTGCTGGCGAACGTCAAACCCGGCGCTTCAGTTTTGCTGGAAGCGCGGCGAGTCGAGGGCGGCGGACCGCAAACGGCGCCGCTGCTGGTCCAACAACGGTACGGTCGCGGACAAACACTGGCGCTAACCGCGAGCGACACCTGGCGCTGGCGCATGCGAATGGATTCAAAAAATAATGCGCATGAGACTTTTTGGCGACAGATGCTCAGGTATGTTGTAAGCAACAGCCCTAACCAGATCGAAATCGGAGCGGAGAAAGACGTCTACTCGATGGACGACACCGTCAACATCGTGGCGGATATTCGCGACAAAAAATTCATTCCCGTCAGCGACGCACAGGCGACGGCGCGCGTCACGAAGCCGTCGGGCCTGGTCCTCGACGTGCCGCTGAAATTCACGACGCTCAACAACGTGAACACCTACGCCGGCGAGTTCAAGGCCGACGAACTGGGTGAGCACAAGATCGAACTAATCGGCAACAGCGGCGCTCTCGGACCGCTGAGCGCGAAGTCGAGCATCCTCGTCAGCGACTTGAATCGCGAGTATTACAGCGCGGCGCAGAACAGCGATCTGTTGAAGCGTATCTCGGCGGAAACGGGCGGCAAGTACTACACGCCTTCGCAAGCGCAGTCGCTGCTGGACGATCTGACGTACCGGCAAACACCGTATTCCGAGCGCGTGACGAAAGATCTCTGGGACATGCCGATCAACTTCATGCTGATCGTCGGCTTGCTCAGCGGTGAGTGGTTCCTGCGCAAACGAGAAGGCCTCGCTTGACGAATTTTTGCTAACAAAAATGAAATTGATCGGTTCGCTAGTTTTGCTCGTGGTCATTGCGGCCTCATCTGTGGCCCAGCGAAGCGATCCGAACAAGTTTGCCGTCATCATCAACGGTCCCGGCGGCGAACCTGCCTACACAAAACAGTTCGCCGAGTGGACCGAAGATTTGAAGGCCGTCCTCTCGCAGCGCTATGGTTTCGATCCGAAGCAGATCAAGCTGCTGTCCGACAAAGTCGCAACCGCTGAAGAGGTCAAACGCACGTTCGCATCGTTGAAATCAGAACTGGACGCGAACAACGTTCTCTACTTTTTTCTGATCGGTCACGGCTCGTTTGACGGGAAGGAATCGAAGTTCAATCTTGTCGGACCGGATCTTTCAGCGTCGGATTACAACCAGTTGCTCGCGTCGCTGCCGACGCGACGGATCGTCGTCTTCAACATGTCGAGTGCGAGCGGCGAGTTCGTCAAAGCACTTTCCGCGAAGGGACGCATCATCGTCACCGCAACGCGCAACGGGCAGGAGACGAACGCGACGCGCTTCACCGGCTTCTTCATCAACGCGCTGAAAGCAACTGATAGCGACACGGACCAGGACGGCCACGTCTCCGTCCTCGAAGCCTTTGCTTACGCGACGCGTCTGACCGAAGACTTTTACAAACGCGCCGGCCGCCTCGCGACCGAACACGCGCTGCTCGACGACAACGGCGACGGCGTCGGACGTGAAAAAGCCGAAGCAGGCGAAGGGCTGCTGGCTCGTGCGACGTATCTCGACTCGTTGAGCATCGACGAAGCGGCGGCGAGTGCGGCGACAGGAAGACTGTTGAAGGAGCGCACGCGGCTCGAAGGCGAAATCGAACAACTCATCGCACGGAAGGCAAACATGCCGGAATCCGAGTACGAAGCCACGCTCGAACGTCTCTTCATCGAGCTGGCGAAAGTGAATCGCTCGATCAAGCAAGCGGGATCTTAATGCGAACTAAAACGGCAATATTATTTCTCTTCATAGCGTTCTGCGCCCTCGCGCTGATCAGTGTCGTTCACTCGCAAACAAATGAAACGCGCGGCGTCGCCGAGCTGAAGAAAGGCGATTACGAAAACGCCTACAAATTACTGAGCGCGCGGCTCACGTCCAATCCAAACGATCCCATCGCCCAACAAGCGTTGCTGCGCGTCTTTATCGAAACCGGTCGTTATCTCGAAGCCGAAGCAACCGGCAGACGTTTCCTGGCGAAGACACCGGACACCGCGGCGGTGCGTCACGAGTTGGGTGAAGCGCTGGCGCTGATGGGCAAGCACACTGAAGCGATCGCGGAGTTTGAGCGCGCGGCCGCCGGCGCGGATAAATCAAAAGCGTACGAGGTCAAGCTCGCCAGTGATTTGCGGCGTGCGGAAGTGCTCGACGAGATCGGTCAGGAAGATCGCGCCAAACCGATCTACGAAACGTTGGTGAAGTTCTACACCGAGAACAATCCGAATAACGCACCGGAGCTGACGCTGATCGCGCGTGCCCTGGTCCACCTGGGAAGATACCAGGACGCGAACGACATGTATCGCTCGGCCATCGAAGCCGACTCCGATTATCTCGAAGCGCAGCTTGGCGCCGCCGAGTTGTTCACCGACAAATACCAGTACGCCGACGCAGCCACGTTTCTGGACGACGCGCTGAAGATCAATGGCAATAGCGCGCGCGCCCATCTCGACGTCGCCCTCAACAAGCGCAACGACGGCAGTGACGACGCGGCGCTCGGACGCGCACTGACGATCAATCCGAACCTCGTCGAAGCAATCGCACTGAAGGCAGCGCTGGCGCTCGACATGGCCCAGTTCGACGCCGCGACGACCGAGATCGATAAAGCGCTGAAAATCAATCCTCGCTCGCTCGAAGCGCACTCGTTGCGCGCCGCTATGTTCTACCTGCAAGACAAAGAGTTCGAACCCGAAGTGGCGGCGACGCTGGCGATCAATTCACGTTACGGCGGCGTCTACAACACCCTTTCACACTACGCCACCATCACGCGCCGGACGGAACAAGCGGCTGCGTTTGCGCGCCGCGCAACCGAGCTCTCTCCGCAGTTGTGGGACGCGCACCTCAATCTCGGCATGGCGCTGCTGCGCCTGGGCCAGATGGAGCCGGGCCGCGCGGCAGTCGAGAAAGCGTTCAAGGGAGATCCTTTCAACCTCTGGGCCAAGAACACCCTCGACCTGCTCGACACGATGGCTGATTATCGCGAGGTTCGTCGCGGTGTCTTTGTGATCAAGGCCTCCGCGCAGGAGAGTGACGTGTTGTCGCCGTATGCGGCGAACCTGCTCGAAGAAGCCGCGGCGAAACTGACCGCGAAGTACAAGTTCACGCCGAAGGGACCGATCATCGTCGAGATCTTTCAGAACCATGAAGACTTCGCGGTGCGCACGTTGGGCATTCCCGGACTCGGTGCGCTCGGAGTCTGTTTCGGGTTCGTGATTGCCCAGGACTCGCCATCGGCGCGTGAAGCGGGCGAGTTCAACTGGGGCAGTACGATGTGGCACGAGTACACGCACGTCATCACGTTGCAGATGACGGATTACCGGATCCCGCGCTGGTTCTCCGAAGGTCTTTCCGTTTACGAAGAACGGCGCGCGCGGCCGGGTTGGGGCGACGATTGGAACCCGCTCTTCGTTCGTTCATTCGTCGACGGTCGCTGGTTCAAAATCGCGGATCTCGACGGTGCCTTCCAACGTCCGCGCACGCCGCAGGACTTGCCGATCGCTTACTTCGAAGCGTCGCAGATCTGCGAGTTCGTCGCCGAACGTTTCGGCTTTGACGCGATCCTTCAGATGCTCGCGATGTATCGCGAGAAGACGAAGACGCCCGATGTGCTGCGACAGGTCTTGAAGCTCAGCGAAGCCGATTTCGACCGCGAGTTCTTTGCTTACGTCGACAAGAAAGCGCGGCCGCTGCACCAGGCGCTGAGCACGCAGAGCAACGTCGTTGCGTCGATGACGAAGGAAGAAGTGTTGAAGCAACTCGCGACGCAGGACACGTTCGCATTGCGCATTCGCGCCGCTGAGTTATTGGCTGCTGACGGCGACACCGCCGGCGCAGTCGCGCACTACATCCGCGCGATCGAGCTGTTTCCTTACGCGTCTTCGCAGGGAAATCCATACGATTCGCTGGCGAAGCTGCTCGAGCAGAAAGGCGACGCGGCACGGGCGGCGACGATCCTCGAAGGACTTGTCAAGACTGACGAGAACAATCTGGAAGCGTTGAAGACGATCGCGCGCATTCGCTCGGCACTGGGCGAACGGCAGAAAGCGGTTGACGCGCTACGCGCCAGTTTCTTTATCAGCCCCTTCGATTACAAGTTGCACACGCAAGCGGGCGAGCTGAGCGTCGATCTAAAGGATTACTCGCAGGCGTTGACGGAGTTTCAGGTAGCGCTGGCGTTGCAGCCGCCGAACGTCGCGGAAGCAAACTACAACGTCGCGACGGCCTATTACGCATTGGGCCGTCAGCCGGAAGCGAAGCGCTCGGTGTTGCGCGCGCTCGAAGCCGCCCCGCGTTACGAGAAAGCGCAGGAGTTGTTATTGAAAATCACGGGACAGTGAGGACAAGGTCTTTGGTTTTAGGTCTTGGGTCTTGGGCCTTGGGTTTTGGGCCTTTTGAGTTTACAGATCTAGTATTGACCTAAGGCCTAAGACCAAAGACCAAAGTCCACTCTGCAAGGAAAAATATGGCGGTTGACCAATTAACAATCACCGACGAGCAGTTGCTCGACAAACTGGGCACAGCGCGTGAGCGCCTTTTGCGGGAGATCAGAAAAGCCATCATCGGTCAGGACGAGGTCGTCGAGCAGGTGCTGCTGGCGTTGTTTGTCGGCGGACACTCAATCATCACCGGCGTCCCCGGATTGGCGAAGACGCTGCTGGTTCGCACTATCGCCAGCGTTCTGGATCTCTCGTTCAAACGGATCCAGTTCACGCCCGACTTGATGCCGGCTGATATCACCGGCACGGAGATCATCGAAGAGGACCGCGCGACTGGCCGCCGCGCGTTGCAGTTCATTCACGGTCCAATCTTCGCGAACATCGTGCTGGCCGACGAGATCAACCGCACGCCACCGAAGACGCAAGCCGCGTTGCTCGAAGCGATGCAGGAAGGACGCGTCACGGTCCAGGGGATCAGTTACGATCTGCCGCGGCCGTTTCACGTCCTGGCGACGCAGAACCCGATCGAGATGGAAGGCACGTATCCGCTGCCGGAAGCGCAGCTCGATCGCTTCATGTTCAATGTGAAGATCGGATACTTGCCGGAGGAAGAGGAAGTCGAAGTTGTTAAGCAGACGACTTCACCGCAAGACTACGAGTTCGAACGCTTGATGTCGGCTGATGAGATCATCGCGTTTCAAAGGTTGGTGAGACAGGTGCCTGCTTCGGACACGGTTGCGCGCTACGCCGTGCGGCTTGTGAACGCGAGCAGGCCGGGAACGCCGCCGGCGCCGGATTTTATTAACAAGTGGGTGACGTGGGGTGCGTCACTGCGCGCGTCGCAGTTTTTGATCTTCGGCGGCAAGGCACGCGCGATCCTGCGCGGTCGCTACAACGTGTCGTGCGAAGACGTTCGCGCCGTCGCGCCTGCGGTGCTGCGCCATCGCGTGCTGTTGAACTTCCAGGCCGAAGCCGAGAAGGTCGACTCCGATCACGTCATCAAGCAATTAATTGAAACCGTTCCAGAACCGAAAAGTGGTTTGTAATCACAAAAGGCACAAAATGCACCGAAGGCACAAAAAAGACTTTGGGACGTGTAGGAGACTACTTTTCTCTCTCTCTCTTCTTCTTTGTGCCTTTTGTGCCCGAAGGTTTGCGCCTCTTGTGGTTAAGTTGACGATATGGTAGCGCCCTCCACAACACCAGCACGCTTTCTCGATCCGGAATTGTTGGCCCGGGTCGGGTCGCTGGAGCTGCTTGCGCGAGCCGTTGTCGAGGGATTCATGTCCGGTCTGCATCGCTCGCCATACACCGGGTTCTCGACGGAGTTCACCGAATACCGTCAATACAACCCGGGCGACGATCTACGTTATCTCGACTGGCGACTCCTCGGCCGCACCGATCGCTACTTCATCAAGAAGTATCGCGCGGACACGAACACGCAGTGTCACATCCTGATCGACACCAGCGCCTCGATGAACTACGCGCACGCGAGCTCAGTGACGAAGCTGCAATACGCGCAGTTTCTCGCCGGCTCGCTGGCGTATCTTCTGAACCGGCAACAGGACGCAGTCGGTCTCGTCGCGTTCTCGCAGGATGTCCACACGCACGTCCCTGCACGCAATCGCACCGGCCACATGCGCACGATCTTCGGCACGTTGTCGCTGCTCGAAGCCGGCGGTGAAACGCGTCTCGCCGAATCGCTTCACAAGCTGGCCGAGATCCTGACGCGCCGCGGCATCGTCGTGCTTATCTCAGACTTCTACGATCAACCCGACCGTCTCAAAGAAGCGTTTCAGCATCTACGTTTCAAAGGACACGACCTCGTCGCATTTCACCTGCTCGATCAAAACGAGCTGGACTTCCAGTTCGACGATCAGATCCTGCTGCTCGAAGACGCGGAGACGCTGGAACAGATGCCCGTGCTGCCCGACGTCGTGATGGGCGGCTATCGCGAGCGCATGAGAAAGCACGTCGAAGAGATGCGCGAATGTGCGGCGGCGAATCACGTCGATTATGAATTGTTGACGACGAAACAGCCGCTCGATTTTGCGTTGTTCTCGTTCCTGTCACGGCGCGCCGGGAAATAGACGTCAAATAGACGTATTAAGCGATGTCATTCTTAACGCCACTGTTTTTCATTGGTGTCGCGGCATTAGCCGCACCGATACTCGTGCACCTCGTGCGGCGCACGCGCGCGCGCAAGGTCCAGTTCCCCGCTCTCGTGTTCGTGCGCCAGGTGCCGCAGCGCACCATTCGGCGGCGCACGCTGCAAAACATCTATCTGCTCCTGATTCGTTGTCTCGCAATTCTCTTGATCGTGATCGCGTTCGCGCGTCCGTTCTTCAGTGGCGGCAGCGCGGCGAAGCAATCGACTGCCGCGGGTGCAACCGTCATTCTCGTCGACGACTCGTTGAGCATGAGACGCGAGCCGCTGTTCTCGGAAGCATTGAAACGCGCCGAAGCAGCCGTTGACGACGCCCGCAACAACGAGCAGATCGCGCTGCTGACGTTCGACAAGCGTTACACCGTCATCAATCGCTTCACCGCCGACAAAACGCGAGTGCGAGGAGCAATCAGAACTCTGAGCGCCGGCTGGGACGGAACGGATTACGAACAAGCGCTGCGCGGCGCGGAGTCGTTACTCGGCGAGATCGAAACAAACGGACCGAAGCGAATCGTGATGATCTCCGACTTCCAACAGCCGGGTTGGACGCAGAACACCGCCACCTTCAAACTCGCGAACAGCACCGAGCTCATACCGATGGACGTTGCCGGAACCGCGCCCGTTCCGAACATCGCGATCACCAACGTCGAAGCACGCGGCGTGGTTTTTGGACAGAAGTATTCAGACAGCCTCGCGGTCCACATCAGCAACTTCGGCGACACGCCGCGCGATCACGTTCAAGTCGATTTTCAGATCAACGAGCAAACGGTCGAGAAGCGCGACATCAGTCTCAACAGCCGCGAGACGAAGTTGATCGAGTTCACGGGTTTCAACCTGAACGAAGGCGCGAACCGCTGCACGATCGACATCGTGTCCAGTGACTTCGCACCCGACAATCATTTCTACTTCACGCTACGCCGCGAAACGTCGGCGAAGGCATTGATCGTCGAGAGCGCGTCGCGCGGGCCGAGCGACAGCCTCCACCTGCAAAGCGCGTTGACTACGAACGACGATCTGCCGTTCACGTTCACGCTGAAGAGCACGGGTTCCGTCGATCCGGCGAGCATCGGCGAATACGCGCTCGTCGTTCTCAACGATGCGGGTCCAATCAGCGGCGCGCTCGCGGACGCGCTGACGAAGTTCGTCGAAGCAGGCGGCCAGATGATCGTCTCGACCGGTCCACGAACGACCACGGATGGTCTCAATTCGGTCCAACGCATCATGCCAGCGACGCTGCGTGAAGCCGTGCAGACGAAGGCGGGCGAGAGTGTCGCCATCACGAACGTGAAGTTCGATCATCCGATCTTCGAAGTGTTTCAGGAGAGTGGGCGGCTCGCCGCGGCGCACGTGATCGGTTACTTCCGCTCGGACCCCGTGTCGAATGCGACCGTGCTTGCGCGTTATGAAGACGGCAGTCCGGCGCTGATCGAATCGCGAGCCGGCAAGGGACGCGTGTTGTTGTTCACCTCTTCGCTTGGGCCAAGCTGGAACGATCTGCCGTTGACGCCGCTTTACTTGCCGTTCATTCACCAGATGGTCGGCTACGCAGGCGCGCGTGAAGAGAACCCGTGGTACGGCCTGGGCCAGACGTTCACCGTGCGCAAGGAAACCAACGGGCAACCTCCGGCAGTCGACACGCCCGCGGGCGCGCGGTTGTCGGAAGCGCGCAACACGCCCGACGGCGATCTGCTGGTGACTGCGCGCGAGCCTGGTTTCTATCGTCTCCGTTACAGCTCGCAACCGGGGTTCGCCGCCGTAGACAGTGATGGCGCTGAAGGCGACTTCACGAAGTTGAACTTCGGCGAGTTCATCTCAGGCGTGACCGGCGGCGCCGGGGCAGCGGAAGGCAGCGGCGCGAACCGTAACGCGAGCGGCGAAGAAGTTGAAGGACGGCAAAGGGTGTGGTGGTCGTTGTTGTTCGCGGCGCTGTTGCTGTTGTTGGCTGAATCCGTGTTGGCGCGGCGAACAAAAATGGTGAAAATGGTCGGGTAACACAGACGGGGTAGTGGTTCAGTTGACGAACGATCAAACAAAAGAACAGGTCAGGAAGGGGGCAAACGAAGTGCGGCCCCGCTCTTTAGCGTCAGGAATGCTGCAGGGGCGCGCTCTGCTTGCCCCCTTCCTGACTTGTTCTTGCGGAACGTTGTAGTTTGAAGCGGAGCCGCGGAGGGTAAGCGATGAGCCCTGAAACGAACCTATTGCAGGATCTGCTACGCAAAGCGAGATCGCGACGGCAACTGCTGCTTACACTGCGAGGAGCCGCGATCAGCGTCGGCGTTCTGGCAGTGGTCCTGATGCTGACGGGCTGGGCCGCCCATCGTTATCGTTACAACGGCGCGGCGCTGATCGTCCTGCGCGTAGGCGCGCTTCTCACCGTTCTGGCCACGATTTATTTCGCCCTGGTCCGTCCGCTGCTCAAACGCATCAGCGACGCACGACTCGCTCGGCTCATAGAAGAAAAGTCTTTCGGCACTGAAGATCGTCTCGTCACCGCAGTTGAAATCGGCAACGACGCGCATCGCATCTCGCCCGCAATCGTCAACCGTCTCTATCGCGACGCCAACGACCTCTCGGCAACCCTCGACGTGCGAAACGTGATTCGCCGCTCGCGTCTCATGCTGTACGGCGGTGCGGCGCTGGCCAGTCTTCTGCTCTTTGCCGGCGTGCTCAAATGGGGACCGCGCGAGATCTCCGAAGGCGTCGCTCAACTCGTCACGCCCACGACCCTCGCCGCCACCACCAACGCGATGAGCATCAAGGTGAAGCCCGGCACTGCGCGCGTTCCGAAAGGCTCCGATCAGGACATCACCGCGACGCTGGTCAACTTCGATTCACAGACCGTGACTGTCTTCTCGCGTCCGCTCGGCTCGAAAGGCGACTTCCAGGGCCAGACCATGGAACCCGCCAAGGCCCGCAGCGATTTCCGTTTCTCGATCTTCAACATTCAGGACTCGATGGAATACTTCGTCGAGTCGAACAACATTCGTTCGGAGGTCTACAAGCTCAACGTCGTAGATTTGCCTTACGTCAAACAACTCGATCTTCTGCTCAACTTCCCGGCGTTCACGAACCTGCCGAGCAAGACCGTCGAAGACGGCGGCGACATCGCCGCGCTGAAAGGAACGACCGCGACGATCACGGCGAAACTCAGCGGCAAGGTACGCGCGGCGCGCATCGTCTTTTCCGACGGTAAGAAAGTCGAGATGAAACAGCAGGGCGCTGAGTTTGTCGGCGAACTGACGGTCAGCGGCGACACCAGTTACTACATCGAGCTCGTCAGCACTGACGGCGAGGCTTATCGCGGTTCGAACGAGTACGACGTCTCAGTGCTCGCCGATCAACCGCCGACGATCTCGTTCGACAAACCCGGCCGCGACAAGAAAGCGACTAACCTCGAAGAGGTGTTCACGCAGGCACGCGCGGAAGACGACTACGGCGTGGTCTCGATGGACCTGCACTTCTCCGTCAACGGCGGTGAAGAGAAGCGCGTCAACCTGCAACAACTGTCGCGCGACTCCGCGCGTTCGCTGACAGGCGCATACACGTTCTTCCTCGAGGAATACAATCTCAAACCCGGCGACTTCATCTCGTACTACGCCAAAGCCCGCGACGCCAGCAATGAATCGACGAGCGACATCTACTTCATCGAAGTGAAGCCGTTCGAGATGGAGTACAAGCAGGCGCAGCAGCAAGGCGGCGGTGGTGGGCAGGGCGGCGAACAGGACCAGAACGCGCTGTCGCGCCGGCAAAAAGATCTGATCGCGGCCACGCACCGGCTCATTCGTGAAGGCGACAAGTACACGGACCAGGAACGCAGAGATGGTTACGAAGCCGTCGCCGCGGGCCAGGAGAAACTGCGCACCGACACGCTCGAGTTTCTCGATCGCATGGGCCGCCGGCTCGGTGGCACTGACGGCCAGAAGCAAGTCGCGGAGATGGCCGAGCACCTGCGTCAGGCCGCGAAAGAGATGGAAGGCGCGCCACCGCCGCTTCGGAAAGAAACCGGCAAGGACGCGCTGCCTCCCGAACAGCGCGCGCTCCAGCGTTTGCTCGCGGCCGACGCGATCTTCCGTGAAGTGCAAGTCGCTTTCGGCAATCAGAGCAATGGCGGCGGCGGTGGCGGCCAACGTGAACAACAGGAACTCGCCGGTCTCTTCGAACTGGAACTCGATAAGATGAAGAACCAGTACGAGACCGTGCAGCGCGTTCAACAACAGCAAGCTGAACAACAGAAGAGCGAAGCTGAACGCCGGCTCGAAGAGTTGGCTCGGCGGCAACAAACGGCACTCGAAGAACAACGCCGGCGCCAGCAAATGCAATCAGGCAGCGGAGGCGGCAACCAACGAATGCAGCAGGAGATGATCGACGAAACGCGCAAGGCCGCGCGCGAGTTGGAACGTCTCTCGCGCGAACGGCGCGACCCGCAGATGCAACAGTTGAGCCAGCAGCTCAATCAAACGGCGGACGAAATGCAGAAAGCGCAAGCGTCGCAGCGCGGCAACTCGAGCGAGTCGATCGCGCAGAACGAGCGGGCGCTCGAACGTTTGCAGCAGGCGCAGCAACGGCTCCAGCAGATGAGCGGGTCTCCTAACCAGCGCGGCGGGCAAACAGGTTCTTCCGGACGCCAGCAACAGATCTCGGATCTGCGGCAGCGCGCGGCGCAGGCTGCGTCCCGCCAACGAGAGATCGCGAAGGACATGGAAAATCTTGCGCGACGCGGCGGCCAAAACGCGCAGGATGAAAACTCCCGCAAAGCGCGCGAGCAACTTGCGGAACGAAAAGACACGCTGGCTGAGACGGTCGCCAATCTCCAACAGGATCTCGAACAGTCGGCGCGCGCGATGGGCCAGGGCGGACAGGGAAGCCAGGGCCAACAGCGCGCCGCGCGGCAACTGAAAGACGCGGCGGATTCACTGGCGCGCGATCGCGTCGCCGATCGCATTCGCGAAAGTAAACAGTCGCTGAACGGAGGCCAGCAAGGAAACCAGCAGGGCGCCGCACGCAACGACGAACGGGCCATCCAAAACAGTCTCAACAACGTCTCCGAACGCCTGCAAGCTGCTGAGCAGAGTGCGCGCGGCGCGAATGGTTCCAGTGCCGAGGAAAACCTCGACCGCACGCGTCAACTCGCGGACAACCTCGATTCGCTGCGGCGGCGTTTGGACGAGCGACGCAACGGACAACAGCAACAAGGCAGTCAGCAAGGTAACCAACAAGGTAATCAGCAGGGACAACAACAGGGTAAAGGCCAACAAGGCCAGCCCCAACAAGGCCAATCTCAACAAGGTCAACAACAGGGCAAACAAGGTCAGGAAGGTCAACAAGGTCAGTCACGTCAACAAGGTCAGTCGGGTCAACAGGGTCAGTCGGGCCAACAACAAGGCTCGCAAAACGGTCAGCAACAAGGCAGCCAACAGTCCGGCGGCACGCAAACCGGCGCCGGCGATCGCAGTGCAAACCGCTTTGGCCCAACGTGGGGCCCGATTGGCGACGGCTGGGGCGACAACCGCCAGTTCCCCGCCGAGATCCGCGAACGTCTTCGTGAAGCGCAGGACCTCCGGCGCGAGTGGGGCACGACCGGCGTAAACGCAGCCCGGCTTGACGAAGTGATCGATCAACTCCGCCGTCTCGCCGACGGCCGCATGGACGGTGACGCCGCGACCGCCGCGCTCCTCAAAGCAGACGTCGTCGAACCTCTGCGGCAGCTCGAGTTGGACCTGAGCCGGCAGTTGCAGCAACAGAGCGGTCGCACGAACCTGCGACTGAGAGATGAAGGCGCTGCGCCCGAGAAGTACCGGCGTGCGGTTGAAGAGTATTACCGGAGATTGTCTGGCGCCCGGGCAAAACAGTAATCATGAAGTTCGTGTTGTTGATAATCGTGTTCGTGGCGCTGCTGATTCCCACGGTGGCCCAGGACCAGATCGATCAGTTCAGCAACTTCCGGCGCCGACGGGCGCCGTCAACCGCAGCCGATTCGGGTGCGTCGTTCGGCGAATACACTTTCGTGCGCACGATCTATCAGTCGCCGTTCCGCGGTTACGGACGGCGCGGCGGCGGCACGTGGACCACGGATTATCCGGAAGCCGACAACAACTTCATCGTCGGACTACGCGAATGGGCCGGGACCAACCTCAAAATCGCTCCTCGTCCTGAAGCGCTCGAAATCATGGATGAACGCATCTTCGATTATCCGATCCTCTACGCGGTCGAGCCTGGGTTCATGGAGCTGACGACCGAACAGGGAGCGCGTTTGCGCGAATACCTGATGCGCGGCGGGTTCATCTTTCTCGACGACTTCTGGGGCGAGTATGAATGGCAGAACGTGCAGGAACAGTTTCAGAAAATCGTGCCGGAGTATGAGATCAAAGACTTGCCGCTGAATCATCCGATCTTTCACGCGTACCTCGACGTGGAAGAGGTCGTGCAGGTGCCGAACATCTACAACGCACAACGTGGCGTTACGTCCGAAAAAGGTGGAATCGTTCCGCACTACATGGGAGTCGAGAACAAGGATGGACGGCTCGTCGCCTTCATCGCGCGCAACTGCGATCTTGGCGACGCGTGGGAGTGGATCAACGATCCGTCATATCCGGTGAAGTACGGCCTGCCTGCTTACAAGGTTGGAATCAACGTCGTCATCTACGCGATGAGCCATTAGCTAACCACAAAAGGCACAAACCTTCGGACGCAAAAGGCACAAAGGACTTGAGTTAGGTAAGGTGCTTTTCGTAGTTCTTCTTAGTGCCTTTTGTGTCCGAAGGTTTGTGCCTTTGTGGTTAATTTTGTGATGGCTTTCTGGGCGAGACAATTGTTAGGTCAAGTTGCTTCTCTGCTTTACTCTGCAACGTGACGCGACGCGCGTTCGCTGCTTGCGCGCGTACATAGTCTTCGACGCTTTGCAGCGGCCGGTTCGCGGCATCCCACGTCAAAAGCAGGTAATCTCCGGGCGGACATCGCAGACTGAAAGCCCCGTTTGCATCTGTCGTCGTAAAGCCGCGCAAGCTCTGCGAATGCCACAACGCCTGATCGGCCGGTATAAACAACACGCCCGCGCCGGCAGCGGGCGCTCCCCCTTCACTCAGTCTGGCAACACCGCTCACCGTCGCCAGCCCGGTCCCAAGCGTGACACGCACGCCACTAACCTCAGCCCCCTCCTCCATCCGCAAAGGCTCACGCATCAAGTCCTGACTTCCCAGCGTGATCGACTTCACATACAAATCCGCGCGCCTGGACACCTCGACGTCGATTAATATTTCACCCGCCGGAACACCATCGATCATGAAAGTCCCGTCTGGCCCACTCGCTCGAGGCATGTTCAGCATGAACGACTTGATCCCCTTCTGGTTGAGTGAAATCACGACCGGCATCTTCGGAGCTGAGTCTTCACCAACTACCACACCCAAAATGCGGCCTCCGTCAGACAACTCAATCTTGACGTTCTCGAGATCTTCCTGGCCCACCGTCAGCTCGACTTGCCGAGATGCAAACTGCCTCTCAGACTCCATCGATGGCCGCGGAGCGGAAGGATCTTTCTCTTTGCTCGTCTCCGCGGACGGCGGTGGTTCGCGCAACTGAGCGAACGCCGTGACGATGTATGTCCCCGGCGGCAGATCTCCAAACCTCCATTCTCCTTTGTCGTTGAGCTTAGTGCCGGCCGGCATACTCGTCATAAGCAATGGCAAGGACGCAAATACCGACTCGTCCTCATCGTCCTGAGTGGGTAGCAAACGCATGAGAGTCGATAACGAGACGTCGACCTTTGGATCGTCTTTGCGGCGCAGGGTCAAACCTCCGTCAGTAGCGGGCTCGCTGCTTCCGCGCCACTTGACGACCCCGGAAATCGCCCGCAGCTCGTCGTCGTTGAGCGTCATGTCGATGTCCGTGACTTCCGCGCCCGATTGGACCTGGACCGGCTTCGCCTCCGCCAGCGTCCTGACTCCTGGATAAAACGCGTTCACAATAGGCGGCAGTTCTGGACCATGGGCGGGATTGAGGCCTACCGTTTCGCCATTTGCAAGCCCGATGAAATACTCGCCGTCGGGTAAACCATCGATCCGATACATGCCGCGATCGTTGGTAGTGATGCCGCCTACCGAAAATGGCGCCACCACTTCGCCCTTCCGCCGGTAGACCATGATGCGACCGTTCACGACCGGCTCCTTATCGTCATACGTGATCGTACCTTTGATGACGCCGGCGCGGACGACCTTGATCTCGCACCGCGTCGCGTTCTTGCCGTCGACAGTGACCCGTGTGTATTCGGTTTCCTGGTTGCCGCTTATGCCGAGTTCAGTAACCGAGACTGCGGACCTTGGCGAAATGACGCCGGGAGTGTGGGCCACTACAAAGTAAGCGCCGGCCTCCACTTCGGTGAAACGAAACTCGCCGCGAACGTTGGCGGCTATGACCCTGCGCGGAGAACGATTGACGTCGGTGTACAGCATGACCACAGGACGGCGCACCGGGCGTCCCGAGTCGGCGTAGAGCACGCGCCCGCTGATGATCGAATTGCCGGATGGTTTCGGCGCCCGCTCCTGAGCTGTCGCGATTAAAGGAACAGACATAATCGCGAAGAAGAGCAGGATACTGGTTAGCGAACTGTTACGGAGCATTTGACTTTTTCGCTGCCTTTAACTTTCAACCGTTCAAACTTCTGATTGTCTTTCTTGAAATAGTCTTCAGTCATCGGCTTCGGTAGTTGTTTGATTTCGGCGGCGGTAACAGCCAGCAGAAAGTACTCTCCCGGCGGACACTTGAAGACAAACTTCCCTCGCGCATCGGGCTGCATAGTCATCAGGCCGCCGTTGAAACGGCGAGTGGCCTCGTTTGCCGGCGCGACGATCACTATGGCATGTTCGAGATCGAGTTTTGCTGAACCCTCCGGCTGCGTAAGTTGGCCTTCAACGGTGGCGAAGTCGCTCGCGAGCGTGATTACGACGTCCTTGATGTCGGAGTCCTCGCCGACTTTCAACAGCGATTGCTTGAGATCGACACCTTTCCTCGTGATCGATTGAACGTAGTACTGATCGTGGTCATATCCGACGAACCTGACTGCGTACTTACCGGCGGGTACGCCAAGTATCCAAAACTCGCCGTTCTCCGCGACATTCATCGCTGAGATCGCATCCGCTAATCCGTTTGGCGATTCTGGCGCGGAATCTAGCGCTGAGAGTTTAGTCGCCGGAATCGCTTGCGGCTGCATTGCATAGGAGTTTTTCGGACGCTCGCTGCCCCACTTCACCTTTCCACTGATACTCGATCCTTCCGAGAGTTCTATCTCCGGAACAACGACGTCGTCGTACTCGACTCGAACAGAAATTCGCTTCGGAGCGACTACCACATAACTCGGGCGATCTGCTTCGCCAACCTGCACTGAACCGCGGAACTTGATCGTATAGTCTCCGGCGGGAAGTCCCCGCACTTCCCACTTCCCTTCATCGTTTGCCTGGGCAGTAAAACCGGTCATGTCCATATCGGAGTACCCGACTTCATCGACACGCTCGATCAAGACCTCGGCGTAACGCGCGGGTCCATCGTCTGGTCCAAACTTCAGTGTGCCGGAGATAGTGTGCGCGGGACGTTCGGGCATGCGGATGTCGATGCCGGTCGATTCGCTGCCTTCGGTCACCGTCACGGCCTGCGCGTCTTTCAGTGTGATGGAGGCGGGATAGTAAGCAGCCATAAAGAACCCGTTAGCATACGTGTCCTGCTCCGGCTGAAATCTTGTATCAGCTTTCAGTTCTCCTTCGGACACACGCACGAGATACTCTCCCGCAACCAAACCCGCAACGCGATAGACGCCGCTTGGATCGGTCTTTACCGGATCGTCTGATGTGTAGCGGCCCCCCAGAGCAAGAGGCCTCCACTTACCGTCTTCACGTTTGAGCAGCTTGATGTCGGCGTTCGGCAACGGTTGATCGTCTTCGGTTACGACGCGGCCGGTTATCACTCCGCCTCGGATCGCTTCGACCTTCACGTCAACGCTGTCAGTCCCGTTTACGACCGCTTCAGTGAAGGGTTCGCCGCTCAACCTGAGGCGTGCTAGGTCGGAACCGGCGCCGCGGTCCACGTGTGGTTTCAAAATCCCGGGAGACTCGACGTAGACGATGTACCGGCCGGCAGGAACATACGGAATCGCGAATTCACCGCGACGGTCCGTCACGGCGCCGCCGTTCCAGCCGTTAGTCTTATCGTCGTTGGACAAATGTACGAGCGCATATCGCACGGGACGGCCAGTATCCGCGTACGTTACGACGCCGCGGATCGTCGAATGGCCGTCTTTCGGCGGCGGTGCAAAATTACCGAATCGCCGGGGGTTTTGGATTGCAAGGCACAGCGCAAGCGCCGCAAAGATGGGGAAAGAGATTCTCAAGTTACTTTACTTGCGGGACTCGCCGGCGTTACGCACATGGCAAAAGTTCTAAAAAATTCCTTTTACATGAGTGCTGCGGTAGCGTTACGCATATAGAGAAAAGGGTCTGAAGAATTACTGGCCCGCCTAGTTTACCCTAATCCGTCGCATTGTTCTGCTTTTTCAGCTTCATCTGGTCGTGAAGCAGGCGCGCCTGGCCGAGCAGGAGTTCTTTGTTCTTGTCGAAGTAACCGTGGTGGTCGCGAATGAAGTTTTCGATCGTCATCAGTTGTTAGTAAATTCTTTTCCCATTGACCTCCCGCTTGCGTTGCTCATTGACATTCCGAAATACCTTTTTGCGATTGAACTTCAGCCGAGCCTCCGCTCGCGCGCGACTCTGTCACGCACGTCGCGGTCGTCGTAGACGTCCATGAACAGATACTTGCGCCACTCGGCTCGCGCCTCCGCGTAGTGACAAAGCATGACGCGCTCCAGCTTCACGCGCAGCGCCGACTGCGAAGTCAGCAACGGCATGCGCGCTTCAGAAGGAGTGCGGTTGCCCTTGCGGCTGTTACACGCGACACACGCCGTGACGACGTTCACCGGCGAGTTATCGCCGCCGCGAGAACGCGGCAGAATGTGGTCCAGCGTCAGTTCGCCTGCTGTCTTTTTCAAACCGCAGTACTGGCAGCGAAACTTGTCGCGCATGTAGATCCGCGTGCGCTTCGTACCTGCTGCTTCACGACGCTGGCGCACGTTGATGTAACTGCGTCGACGAATTACGGACGGGACCGGAAACGCCGCTCGCGCCGAACGCAGCACGCGCTCGCCGTCGACCTCTTCAACCGTCACCGTCTCTTTGATTGTCATGATCACCGCTCGCGCGACACTGACAGTGCCGAGCGGTTCGTAGGTTTGGTTTAGCAAGAGTACTCGTCCATCGAGTGCCATCACCCGGCACCTCCTTTTCTTAAAATTTGTAGAAGGGCGGAATCAACCCGCATGGTTGCGCGCCAATCATCGTCCGCCCTTCGCTGACTTCATGGTGATTAATTCGACCAATGTTTCTCTTCCTCCGAAACGGGGCCACGCACGCGCGCAGTCCCCGCCTCGTTAGAGCTCGGATCACCTCCTTCCTTTGTTGGTTTATGTGTTGCTGGGGTGGGAGTGGGGTGTGAGGACTTTGAGGGTTCTAACCTTTGACGCAAACGACTTGCTTGATCTCGGCGACGACTTCCACCAGGTCTTCCTGGTTTTTCATCACCGTCTCAATCGACTTGTAAGCGCCCGGAATTTCGTCCAGCACGCCCATGTCCTTGCGACATTCGACGCCCCCCGTCTGGCGCTCCAGGTCTTCCTTCGTGAAGCTTCGCTTGGCGGCGCCGCGCGAAAGCTTACGTCCTGCGCCATGTGAGCAGGAGTTGAAACTCTCCGGCAATCCGCGTCCCTTGACGATGAACGACTTCGCGCCCATCGATCCGGGAATGATGCCGTAGGCTCCTGGCGCCGCGTTGATTGCACCCTTGCGCGTGACGAACACCTGTTCGCCGTAGTGCTGCTCGAGAGCGACGTAGTTGTGATGGCAGTTGACCGCCAGCTCAGGCTTGAACTGCTGGCGATGATTGAACAGCTTGTTGAATACCTTCAACAGACGCGCCATCATGATCTCGCGGTTCTTCATCGCGTAACGCTGCGCCCACTCCAGGTCTTTCCAGTACGCCTTGAATTCGGGCGTGCCGGAAATGAAGTAAGCGAGATCCGGATCCGGCAACTCACTCAAACGCCACAAGCTCTTCGCGGCCGAAATGTGACGGTCGGCGAGTTCCTTACCGATGTTGCGCGAGCCCGAGTGCAGCATCAACCAAACGAAGTTTTCCGTGTCGAGGCAAACTTCGATGAAGTGGTTGCCGCCGCCGAGCGTTCCGAGTTGCAGCATCGCTTTCGCTTTGCGGTCGCGAACGCCGGAATGAAGCTCATTGAAGTCGTTCCAACCTTCCCAGTCCGACGATTCGTCAACCGACTCGCGATACTGTGAAAACCCAGTTGGAATCGCCTCCTCGATCTTCGAGCGAAGCTCTTTCAACTTGCCGTCGAGGATGCCGCTCTTGAACGGCGTCTTTACCGCCATCATGCCGCAGCCGATGTCGACGCCGACGGTCGCCGGGATGACGGCTTCTTTGGTCGCTACCACGGAACCGACCATGCTGCCTTTGCCGAGGTGCGCGTCAGGCATCAGCGCGACGTGCTTGAACAAGCATGGCAGACGCGAGACGTTGCGCAGCATCGACTGCTCTTCGATGCTGAACGCATGGTTGGCCCAGGAGAGTATCTCCTTCTGCGCGCCGCCAATCTGTAACTTTTCGTAAGGCACTTAGTTGACCTCCTTTCTTAGTCTAAACTGTGTTACAAAACAGATGAAGGCAGGAGAGAACACTGCTCCGAACACACTTCGAGGCACACTTCTCCTGAGGATGGCGAACTCGCGGACTCTCGCAAAGCACCGAGTTCATCATCCGGGAAGGCTCCCTGCCTTCATCCCGCAAAAACGTATTTCGCAAAAAGGTATTTCGCAAAAAGGTATTTCGATTGTCAAAAAACAAAAAGAGCGGGCTTTGAGCTTCCGAGGGAAGCAACCCGCTCCTTACAATTCTCGCGATTTTCTTTGGAGATTGGGAGCGGGAGGCCGCTCCCGCTGAATTATTGCGTTATGAACCGGCTATCGCCGACCGACGGACGAAGACCACGCGCAGCGCCAATCGTTTGCCATTGGGTCATGTGGTCCATTCTCATCGGTTTGATCATATGTTGATTCTCACACCCTTTCCTAAATCGAGTTCGGGCGGAAGCTGCTTTGTATACGGGAACAGGCCCAACTCTGTCAAGAAGTTTTTTGTTACTTATGTGTGTCTATGATCCGTGTTTCGCTCCCGGCCTGGCGAAGTAGCCCGGTCGGTGGCGGAGTTCGAGGTTTTGTTTGCGCAGCTCCGGGTTGGTGATTTCGATCGTGACCTTGCGATAGCCGCCGTCACGACGCTTGTTCGTCGACGAGTACGCGATCAAGTACTGCGTCCGCAACTCTTTTTCGATCTCGGCAAAAGCAGCATTGAGGTCCAACTTCTTGTCAGGAAAGAAAGCACGTCCGCCAGTCCGTTGCGCCAGCTCACGAAGAACCCCGCGATCGACGCCGCCGTCTTCCTTGCTCCCAATTCCAATCACGTAAATCACCGCCTCGGCCGCGAGCGTGCTGTCAATTGCGTTCGACTTCAACAAGCGGCTCGTCGTGTCCTGCCCGTCAGTCAACAAGATAATGGCCCGTCGTCTCAACCCTGGCGCCTTCGCGAGAACATTACTCGACGTAAGCGCCACCGCGTCCCAAATCGCTGTCGTACCCTCTTCCGGAGGCGCCTGTAAACCGGGACCAGTCGGGATGCCCGTCAGCGGCCGCCCCGAACCGAGGTACGCCGGCAACGCCACGTCGACGCGCTGCAACGCCTTGTAAACACTCAACACGTCGCGCGTCAGCTCCTGTTCGAGATAAGCAAGACCCGTGAACGGAATGATCGCAGCTACGTCCCTGCTCGACTGAAACACGTTCTCGATAAACGCCCGGGCCGCTGCCTTTTCATCCGAAAGCGTGAACTCCTGCGACCGGCTGACGTCGATCAAAAACGCGATCGCCAGCGGACGATCAGTCTCTTGTTGAAACGTAAAGACCGTTTGCGGCACGCCGTCTTCGAGCACGCGAACGTCTTCAGCACGCAACGTCGTGATGAAGCGATGCTGTTTATCGACCGCTGTGAACGGCAGATTCGTGACGTCGGTGTCGACGCGAATGACGTCGTCGTCCTGAGTGGCAGTCTGCGAGTACAGCACCGGAGCGCACACAAGGAGCACGACTATGAGCGCAAGCGTTCGACGCATTTGAAAGGTTGGAGAATTGTATCTGACTTATTCGGGTAAGCCAATTTTTCGCTCCAGTTCAACAAACCGCGGGTCCGAGCGGATGCCGTCAAACTCCCACGCCACACTCAGCAGCGTCATGCGGAAGTCGCGTTCGTCATATGCGCGTTGCAACGCCTCCATAGCCTCGTCTTTCTTGCCCAGCCGCGCGTAATACGTCGCAATGACGAACGGAGGAAACTTACGGTTTCCCGGCTGCCGCTGAATCTGATCGAGACTCTCTTGCAGGTACGCTTTCCAGCCCGACTTCGCATAAACCTGATTAGCTTTAGCGATGACCTCGGGCGGCAGGCCGGCAAGCTTTGCAGCTTCCGCGTATCTCGCGACCGCTTCGTCGTACATGCCTTTCGCTTCGTAAGCACGTCCGAGGAAGCTGTGCGTGGTCGGAAAGTTCGGATCGAGTTCCAGCGTCCGTTTGTATTGTTCGATTGCTTCGTCATAGCGCCGGCCATCCGCGAGGATGTCAGCGTAGAGGCGATTCATGATGACGGAAACAGGATCGACGTCGAGCGCGCGTTTTATCTCGGCAATCGCTTCGTCCTGGCGTTTCACTGCCGCGAGGTGTTCGGCGAGCCACTGGTGCGCGCTGGCGTAATTCGGATTGAGCTCGATCGCGCGGCGGTACTGATTTTCAGCCGTAGCGAGATCGTAGTCGTAATAGACCATGATCTGGCCGAACGAAGCGTGTGCTTCGGCGAGCTTGTCGTCCAACTCGAGCGCTTTCAATGCCGCGGCTTTCGCTTTCGGCATCAACTCGCGCGGCGACTCGGCGCTGTAAACAGTCAGCAGCGTATAGGCGTCCGCCAGACCTGAATAGGCCATGGCGTAGTTCGGATCTTTCGCGATTGCCTGCTCGAAAAACCCGATCGACTTTTTGAAATCATCCGCCGTGCGCTTGTTCCAGTAAAAGCGGCCTTTCAAGTAGAGCTGATAAGCCTCGGCATCTGCCGTGTACATCTTCTGCATCCGCGACTGATCGACGCCTGAGAGAGTCGGACGCAGGTTGTTTGTAATCTCGTGCGCGATCTCGCGCTGCACTGAAAGCATGTCGGCGAGTTGACGTTCGTACTGGTCACCCCAGAGCTGTTTGTTGTCGCGACAGTCGATCAGCTCGGCACTGATCAATACCTTATTGCCGCGCTGCATGATGCGGCCGGTAAGAACAGCGCGCACGCCCAGCTCTTTCCCGATTGCCAGCGGATCATCCTGCTTGCCTTTGTATCGAAAGACGGAACTACGCGCGATCACCTTGAGATTGGGAAGCCGCGTCAGGTTGTTGATAATACTTTCGGTTAGACCATCAGAAATCCAGTCGGCGTTTGCGTCCTGGTTTTGGTTGACGAACGGAACGACGGCGATCGATTCAATCGCCACTTCAGTGTTGGCCGCGTGCAAGTAAGAGCGAAGCCCGAGTGCAACCACAGCGATGACGAGCACAATCAAGGCCGCGACAATCATCGTCGCCGCCTTGTGCCGTTTGATCTCGTTCACGATGAACTCCGCACTCGAGGCTTGAGTCGAAGTCGCCGTCACACCAGCATCAGTCTCGACGCCGGGCAACGGATCCACCTGGCGAGTCGAGATCGATCGCGATCCGCCGCTCTCCTGTAACTCGCGCCGGATCTCCTTCAACTCGATCGCCACGTCTTTGATGTTCTGGTAACGCTGCTCCGGATCTTTCGCCAGACAACGACGTACGATTCGTTGCAGATCGGCGGGCGCGTTCGGATTGAAACTCGCGATCGACGGCGCGGGCTCGCGAATGATCTTGTTCAGCGTGTCGATCGTATCAGTGCCGGCGAAAGCCCTGCGTCCGGTGATCGCTTCGAAGAGAATGCAGCCAAACGAGAAGATGTCTGAACGATGATCGATCTCCTTCGTCTTTCCCTGCGCTTGTTCGGGCGACATGTAACCCGCGGTGCCGAGGATCACGCCGGGAGTTGAGTGTTGCAGGATCGTCGGTTCTTCACTGCTGATACTTCCGGTGGCTGGTGCGGGTTCGACGAGTTTGGCGAGACCGAAATCCAGAATCTTGCCGTGGCCTTCGGGCGTGATCATCACGTTATCGGGTTTGAGATCGCGATGGATGATACCCGCGTCGTGTGCCTTCGCGAGTCCTTCCGCGACGTGTTGGAGGACGCGCAGCAGTTTCGGGAGCTCTTCGTTTTCCTGGTGAATCTTCGCGCGAAGGGTTGCGCCTTCGACGTACTCCATCGCGATGAAGTTCAGGCCGTTGGCTTCGCCGATCTCGTAGATGTGCGCGATGCTGGGGTGATTCAACGACGCCGCGGCAATTGCTTCCTGCTTGAAACGTCGCATCCGATCCTGGTCGGAAGCGACTTCCGCCGGCAAGACCTTCAAGGCAATTCGGCGGTTCAGGCTCGTGTCGTGCGCGAGGTAGACCTCACCCATTCCGCCGGCGCCCAACAGCGAGCGAACCTCGTATCGTCCTAACTCTGTTTTGGGGGCGAGGGGCATCTTCTAATCCGTGTTCCTGCTCGAAGCAGCACTCACATCTCCCTGGCCCATACATTAACTCATCGTTCTCCCTCCGCCACTACCTTCCCATCGCGTATGGCGAAGAACATATTAATTCCATTCCCATTGGTTACAGACAATCTAATGTTGTAGAGATCGCGTTCCACAAGCGGAGGTGGCACGCCCGACGATGGCTGCACCTGGACGAAGCCTTCAGGTACCTTGCCGTATGTGATCGCGCCTACGGAGTCCAGACCTCGCTCCTGGCCTTCGCGCGGTGCCAGCTCCCAGTAGACCTTAAGCAACGCTAGACGATCACCGTCTCCACGAGGATGGGGCTCGCGCTCTAGATCCGGTCCGCTCACCTGAAGGTTGTTGAGCGTGCCGGGACCAGACACGACGAAGCTCAGTGGATTTCCCATTTCGATCGCCACAGACGTTTGACGACGGCAGCTCGTCACCCATACGGAGCTAGCAAGTAGGATTAAGATAAGCCCCAGTGAAGGAAGTCTTTTCATTCGGAGAGCCTCATCGCGCAAAATCTATGTCAACAAGAATCCGCTTTTCAATTCCCGCCAATGACACCATCGAGCGTGGGCCACATCTCCTTGGTCCACAACTCGTATCCCTCGTCCGAGGGATGAAAACCGTCGCTCGAAAAGTATTCCGGGTGCGACGGCAGCTCTCGCCGGGTGATGGTGAAGATGTCGAAAATCGTAACGCCGTGACGCCGCGCTATCTCTTCCAACCGTTCGTTGAAGTGCTCGATGCGCCTCTGATACTCAGCGCGCATCGACGACGGAATCCGCGGCGCACTCGATACGTCGGGAATGTTCGTCACGACGATCTGCGCCTGCGTCTTTTGCTTCAGCGTGTTGAGGATCTCGTCGTAGTTCTTTTCAAACTGTTCGATCGTGAAACCATGACCGATGTCGTTGATCCCGATTCCCACTGTGACAAGCTGAGGCGACTTATCAACGCCTGCCTGCAACTGACCTCGCAACAGATCCTCCGTCGTCGCCCCGCTCACACAAAGGTTGACTAATTCAGATCCGGGCCGCGGCTCCGAAAGCCGCTTGAAAAGACGAGCAACGTAACCTCCGTTCGTGGCCCCTACGCCATAACCAGTCGAATCTCCAAGCGCTACATAAACAATCGGACCAGGCTTCATCTTGCTTCCACCCTTTGAAAGAACACTTCCACCCCCGCACCCAAGCGTCAAAACTGCCACGCTGAACATGACGCACATCAATAACCTTTTCGTTATTCGCACCGCAAACCACCCACCTCATCTATTTTCTCTTGACTTTATACTAACAACTGGCCTACGCACGACGCGTACGAAGAAGAACCAAAGATCCGCAAAAGGGTTCATAAAAACTGAGAGCAGGAATATAATGCGATCCGCGCTCCGGAGTGCTCCATGAAAGACGAAAAAGGTCCTCCGCCGATGCCTCAGTACACGCCTGAAGCATGGCGCGACGATATCTCATCAACGGACGACGATCTTTTGGTGCCGCCGTCTGCCATAAATCCCACGGGCCGATCGCGGCTGCTCGACCTGCTCGGCCGTATTAACTACAAGATCATCAGCGGCAAAAGGGTCTACGTCGAAGTCGACGGAGTCGTTTACCGGACGGTCTACGGCGGTTACTGGCGCAGCGTTTTCACCGGCATCGAGCATTACCTGCTGCGCTGCGAGCAGGTGTCCGGTAGCGCCTGGACAAACGAGGGCAGCGGATCCATCGATCTCCCGATTGCTTATTCCAACGACGGCTGGACTGCACGAGGACACTCTCTGTCGTTCATCCTCAACCGCGACTTCGCCTAGATAAGAACATGAAAAATACAATCGTTGCTCGGATTACCCTGATCGTAATCCTCGTCTGCGCCGTGTGCCTGCCGGCCACGAGCCAAACCCCGACGCTGTCGCAGCCCATGCCCGTCGATCCCCAGATCACGATGGGCAAGTTTCCCAACGGCATGCGCTACTACATCCGCGCGAACAAGAAACCGGAGAAGCGCGCTGAACTTCGTCTCATCGTCAAAGCCGGCTCCATTCTCGAAGACGAAGATCAGCTCGGCCTGGCGCACTTCGTCGAGCACATGGCTTTCAACGGCACCAAGAACTTCCCGAAGCATGCACTGATCGAGTTCATGGAATCGTTAGGCATGCGTTTCGGCGCGGACATCAACGCCTACACGAGCTTCGACCAGACCGTCTACATGCTCACCGTCCCCACCGACAAGCTGGAGGCAATGGACCGCGCGTTCCAGGTCCTCGAAGACTGGGCGCACAACGTCACGTTCGAGCCCGCGGAGATCGAAAAAGAGCGCGGAGTGGTTCTCGAAGAATGGCGCTCGGGCCGCGGCGCAGGCGGGCGAACGAGAGACAAGCTGTTTCCCATCATCTTCAAAGGATCTCGCTACGCCACGCGAATACCGATCGGCACTCCCGAGATCATCCAGACCGGCAAAGCAGACCGGATCACGCAGTTTTATAAAGACTGGTACCGTCCGGATCTGATGGCCGTCGTCGCCGTCGGCGATTTCGACAAGGCCGCCATTGAAAAACTCATCAACTCACATTTCGCATCGTTGCCCGCGGCCAAGGAGCCGCGGCCGCGCACAGACTACGAGGTGCCCGATCGCAGCGAGACCGGTTACGCTGTTATTACAGACAAGGAAACAACCAGCACGACCATCGAGATCGATACGTTGTTGCCGTCGCGGCCGCCAGGCACTGTCGGAGTCTACCGCCAGAAGACAGTCGATCGGCTTTTTTCCGCGATGCTGAACGCGCGGTTTGCTGAGTTGGCCCAAAAGCCGGATGCGCCGTTTGTCTTCGGGTTTTCCGGGCGCGGCAGCTTTCTCGGAAAGACGAAGGACGTCGCGTTTCTAGTCGCGCTGGTTAAGGAGGGCAACGTCGAGGCGGCCATGCGAACACTGCTTACGGAAGCCGAACGTGTCGCGCGTTTCGGGTTCACGGAGACGGAACTGGCGCGACAAAAGGTCAGCGTCTTGCGCAACTACGAACGCTTGTCGCTCGAAAAAGAGAACGCGCTGTCCGCGGCAAAGGCGGAGGAATACATTCGTAACTTCCTCGTCGGCGAAACGCTTCCCAGTGCTGACGACGAGTATGCCCTGCACCAGCGTTTCGTTCCCGAGATCACGCTGGCCGAGATCAACAAACTGGCTCGCGAGTGGTATCCCGCGACGTTCCAGAGCCGGATCGTCTCGCTGACCGCGCCGCAGAAAACCGGACTAGCGATTCCGGACGAAACAAAACTCGCCGCGGTTCTCAAGGAACCGATCGCGGCAGACCTGAAGCCATATGTCGACACCGTTGCTTCAGCAGTGTTACTCGAAACGCCGCCCGCGCCGGGAAAGATCGTCAACACGACGACTAATGAAAAGGCTGGTCTGACAATCTGGGAGCTCAGCAACGGCGTGAAAGTCGTGCTCAAGCCGACGACGTTCCGCGCGGATGAGATCTTCTTCCGCGCCACCAGTCCCGGTGGGACTTCACTCGCCAGCGACGCCGACTTCATTCCAGCGGACGCGGCGACGCAGTTGATCGGTTCCAGCGGCGTGGCGAAGTTCAGCCAAATCGATCTCGGGAAGATGCTGGCCGGAAAGATCGCCTCGGCAAGCCCCTACATCGGCGAACTCGAAGAGGGACTCAACGGCAGCAGCTCGCGCAAAGATCTCGAGACGATGTTTCAACTGATCTATCTTCGCTTCACCCAACCGCGCGCTGATGCCAATAACTTCGCCGTGCAGGCCAATCAGGCGAAGACGTTCATGGCCAATCAGGCCGTCTCGCCGGATTTTGCGTTCTTTGACGCGCTGAACACGGCGCGTTATCAGAATCATCTACGCAGACGCGTCCCGACTGTCGAGACAATCGAGCAATGGAACCTCGACAAGTCGCTCGCCTTCTACAAGGACCGTTTTGCCGATGCCAGTGATTTCACGTTCTTCTTCGTCGGCAGTTTCGACGAAGCGATGATGAAACCGCTGGTGGAACGTTATCTCGGTTCTCTTCCTTCGCTGAAACGAAAAGAGACGTGGAAAGACGTCGGCGTGAAGACAGCAACGGGAGTGGTCGAGAAGCGCGTCGAGAAAGGCATCGAACCGAAGAGCCGCGCCGCGATCGTTTTCAGTGGTCCGTTTGTGTTTGACCAGGAGCATCGCGCCGCTATTCGCGCGATGTCGGAGATACTGCAAACGAGGCTGCTCGACGTGATTCGCGAAGAGCTCGGCGGGACCTACAGCATCACGGCCAGCTTCGGCTATCAGAAGTTTCCGCGTCAGGAGTATTCGATCTCGATCAATTTCGGTTCGTCGCCCGATCGGACTGACGATTTGATCAAGCGAGTGTTCCAGGAGATCGAGAAGTTCAAGACTGAGGGACCGACAGAGAAGCAACTAGCCGACGAGAAGGAAGCTCTGGTTCGCGAGTTTGAGACGAACAGCAAGCAGAACGGATACTTGTTGAACCAGATCCAGCTCCGGTTCTATCACGGCGAGGATCCGGCGGGTATCTGGATGGTTCCCGAGTTCTACAAGAAGCTTGACGCGGCCACGATCAAGGAAGCGGCGAAGACGTACTTGAACACGAATCAATACGTGAAAGTGACGCTATTTCCCGAGAAGAAGTAATTTTTCCAACGTAGTGAGGAAGTGATCGGCGTCGGTTTGTGAAAACGGCATCGGAGGTCTGATCTTCAGAACGTTGTGGAGTGGACCTTCGGTGCCGATTAGTATCTGATGGTTGCGCATTTGATTCACGATCTGCGTTGCGTCGTGTACGAGCTCGACGCCGAGAAACAGACCTGAACCGCGCACGTCGCGGATGACATCAAACCGGCCCTGTAATTCTTTTAATCCGTGTATCAGTTGGTTGCCGATAGCGAGTGCGTGGGACTGAAGGCGTTCTTCCTGAACGACGTCGAGCACGGCCAGACCAATCGCGCACGACACGGTGTTCCCGCCGAACGTGCTGAAGAACTCCATCCCGTTAGCGAATGAATCGGCAATGGCGCGTGTCGTTATCACGGCGCCGATCGGATGGCCGTTGCCGATCGGCTTGCCCAGCACGACGATGTCCGGTACGACGCCGTAACTCTGGAATCCCCAGAAGTGCGTTCCGATGCGGCCAAAGCCTGTCTGCACTTCGTCGGCGATACATACGCCGCCTGCCGCGCGCACCGCGTCGTAGACTTCGTTCAAGTAACCGTGCGGCAGCACGATCTGTCCGGCCACACTCGGCAACGACTCAGCAATGAATCCGCACAAACGATCCGTGTTCTCGAGGATTTCCGCTACGTGCGAGGATCCACCATCAGGCAGCGGAACTTTATGCACCCACGAAGGTGGACCGCTTCCGCCTGGCCCGTCATGCTTGTACGGACTGAGATCGATCAGCGTCGTCGTGTTCCCGTGATACGCGTGATCGAGAACGATCATGTCTCGCGCCTTCGTGTGCGCGCGTGCAAGACGCACGGCGAGCTCGTTGGCTTCGCTGCCCGAGTTGACGAAGTAACAGACGCGCAGCGGTTCGGGCAATGTTGCAGTCAATCGTTCGGCGTAGGTGAGGATCGTGTCGTGCAGGTAGCGAGTGTTGGTGTTCAGCAAGCGCATCTGTTGCACGCCGGCTTCGACGACTTTCGGATGACAGTGGCCGACGTGCGCGACGTTGTTGTAAGCGTCGAGATACCGCCGGCCTTCGTCGTCGTAGAGATACTGCATCGAGCCGCGCACAATCTTGAGCGGATTGTCATACGCGATGCTCAGGTTGCGGCCGAGCAATCGTCTACGTGCTTCCAGTGTTTTCATTCAAACAAACGAGGTAACGTGGTTTTTATCGCGCGCTGACTAATACGCAAGTACTCATTGTCCGGTCGTTGCCGTTGCTGGTGCGCGGCAAGACAGACGCTCATCGCCAGCCGCAGTCGCACCAGTTTCCAGAGGACGTCGTGGTCAACACTCTCGAATTCTTCTGTGTAACCGTTGATGACGTACCCGGCCGCTGCACGCGGATCGTCCTTCCCTAACACGACGTAAGCAAGCGCAATCGCCAGGTCTCCGATCGTCCAGCTATAAACCATGTCTCCGAAATCTATCAAACCCGTGACGCGATCCGCTTCGACCAGAACGTTGTAGTCGTTCGCGTCTCCATGTATCACGCTGCGACGAAGATCCGTGCTTCCCTCGAACCGGCATTTACGAATCAGGTCCGGATCAGGGACCAACCCGCCATACTCGTCGATGATTCGATTCCCATTCGCCAGATCCCAATGAAAATCACGATGCACCGCCGGATGTTCGAAATCCGCGAGCGCGCGGCCCAACTGGCCCAGCTTTCGCCCCAGATCGTGCAGCAACGCCGGCGAGTGCGGCGCAGCTTCCGCGAGCGGCACACCCGGCAAATACGTCACCAATCGAACCATGTAATCAGATTCAACCCCAATCCGTTCTCCATCCAGCCCTTCTACAACCCGCGGACCAAATGAGATTCTTGTCCCTAAATGGTCCAGCACCGCGTTTTGCGCTTCCAACAACGGCCGCGACTCCAGCGCATTCGCAATCTTCAATACAAACTTCTCACCCGAATCGATCGTCAGTAGAAAGTTCTGATCGCGCTCGCTCGGCAACTGGCGCACGGTCGCGCCGCGCGCACTCACGCGCAGGCCAAACCGCAAGGCGATGGCTATCGCCGACTCGACGTCGAAAGCGGGCGTGTTCAGCAGTAGTTGCATGGCGGCAGCCTAAACTATAATCCCAAATCCGTGACTCAACTAATCTCGACAATTGCGGTCGCGATGGGCTCATCGTGGGTGTCCGGCATCAATCTCTACGCCTGCGTCGCCACGCTCGGCCTGCTCGGCAGGTTCGCCCATTTGCAGCTTCCGGGCGAACTGCAAGTGGTCACCAGTTGGTGGGTCATCGGCGTCGCCTCGGCTTTGTACGTCGTCGAGTTCTTCGCGGACAAGATCCCCATCGTCGACAGCACGTGGGACGTCATTCATACGTTCATCAGAGTTCCAGCCGGCGCGATCCTGGCCGCGAGCGCATTCGGCGACTTCGACCGCAGCATTCAGGTCATTGCCCTGCTGTTGGGCGGTGGACTGGCGCTCTCGTCTCACGGAACGAAAGCCGCGACGCGCCTCGCGCTCAACGCGAGCCCGGAGCCGGTCTCGAACGTCGTCGCCAGCATACTCGAAGATATTCTCGCCGTGCTGTCAGTGATAGTTTCACTGTTTGCGCCGATACTGATTTTCGTCATCGTCGGCACGGGCCTGGTAGTTTCGTTTTTCGTCTTCAAGCGCATTGTTCGTTTCTTCCGCAGCGTCAGAAACACTGTTCGCGGATGGTTCGCGCCGGCCACGTCATAATCACGGAGGACAGGTAATGGTCCGCTTAGTAGTGATTGTTTTGCTTCTCGTTGCTCCAGTCTATTCGCAGACGCCAGACCCGACGTTCTTCGAAGGATTGCGCTACCGCCTGGTTGGGCCATCACGCGGCGGGCGCGTCACGACTGTCACCGGCGTTCCCTCGCAACCGCGAACGTTTTACATGGGCGTGGCCAGCGGCGGACTCTTTCGCACTACTGACGGCGGCGCAACCTGGACGCCGATCACGGATGGGAAAGTGCCGCTTGGTTCGACCGGGTCAGTCGCCGTCTCCGATTCCAATCCGAACATCATTTATCTCGGAACAGGTTCAGACGGCGTTCGCAGCAACGTCTCCACCGGACGCGGAGTTTACAAATCAACCGACGCGGGACAGACGTGGCAGTTCCTTGGTCTTTACAACGCCGGACAGATCGGCGCGATCCGCATCCATCCGACGAATCCCGATATCGCGTGGGTCGCCGCGAATGGCGACGTTTTCAGATCGAACGAAGAGCGCGGCGTGTTCAAGACGACTGACGGCGGCAAGACGTGGCGCAAGGTGTTGTTTGTTTCGAACCAGGTCGGCGCGATGGACGTCGAGGTCCAACCCGGAAATCCGAACGTCGTCTACGCGTGGATGTCGCGTCTGGAACGTAAGCCGTGGACCATCATCAGCGGCTCGCGTGAAGGCGGCTTCTACAAAAGCCCTGACGGTGGCGAAAACTTCACCCGCATCACGACCGGATTGCCCAACGAGTTGATCGGCAAAGCGAACCTCGCCGTCACTGCCGCAAACCCGAACCGCATCTATGCGCTGATCGAAGCCAAACCCGGCGGCGGGCTTTATCGTTCCGAAGATGCAGGCAAGTCGTGGGCGTTGATCAACTCGCAAGGCTCGCTGATTCAGCGTCCGTTTTACTACACGACGCTCGGCGCCGATCCTTCGAACGCTGACGTGGTCTACGCCGGCGCGGAAGGTTTCTTCAAATCGACCGATGGTGGCAAGACGTTCACTCCTTTCCGCACACCGCATGGCGACAATCACGATATCTGGATCAATCCGAAAGATAGCCAGATCATGATTCAGTCGAACGACGGCGGCGCGAACGTTTCCACTGACGGCGGCCGCACGTGGTCCACGCAGATGAATCAGCCGACGGCGGAGATCTACGGCGTGTGGACCGACAACCAGTTTCCCTACAAACTCTACGGTGCTCAACAGGACAACACGACGGTGATCATTTCGAGCGTCGCGGAGCCGTTTAGCACTACCGACTGGCGTCCGGGTCCGGGCTGCGAAACCGGCCCGATCATGCCGCACCCGCTCAATCCCGACATCGTCTACGGCTCGTGCAAGGGCCAGTACGGCGTGATGAACTTGAAGACCGGACAAGAGAAGAGCTACTGGATCGGCGCGCAGTCGTTGTACGGCAACCCGGCGAGCGATCTGATCTATCGCATGCAACGGGTTTCGCCGATGGCGACTTCGCCGCACGATCCGGAGGTGCTTTATTACGGATCGCAGTACGTTCATCGCACGCGCGACAAAGGCGTGACCTGGGAACGGATCTCGCCCGATCTGACGGCGCATCCGGATTGCTGCCAGGGCGCGAGCGGCGAGCCGATCACGCGCGACGTCACAGGCGAAGAGTTTTACAGCACGCTGTACGCGATCACGGAGTCGCCGCTCGAGAAAGGCGTGATCTGGGCCGGAGCTAACGATGGTCCGTTTCATGTCACGCGAAACAACGGCAAGACGTGGACCGACGTCACGCCGAAGGATCTGCCCACGGGCGGACGCGTGCAGTTCATCGAAGCATCTCCGCACCGGAAAGGTTCGGCGTACTTCGCCGTCTATCGCTGGTTGCTCGGCGACTACGAACCGTACATCTATCGCACCGACGATTACGGCCAAACGTGGAAGCGATTGACTGACGGCAAGAACGGCATACCGCTCGACTGGCCCACGCGCGTCGTGCGTGAAGATCCCGATCGCGAAGGACTGCTGTACGCCGGCACTGAGTTCGGCATGTTCATCTCGTTCGACAACGGCGCGCACTGGCAGTCGTTTCAGTTGAATCTGCCGAACGTTCCGATTGCGGATATCAAAGTCCATCACAAGGACCTGATCGTTGCGACACAGGGCCGCGCGTTCTGGATTCTCGACAACGTGACGCCGCTGCATCAGCTCACGTCGCAAATGAAACCGGCGGCGACGCAACTGTTCAAACCGCGTGATGGGTATCGCACGCGTATTGCGCCGAATAGTCTTGGCCCAACCATTGACTACTATCTGCCGTCGGCGCCGAATGAAGCTGTCGTGATCGAGATCCTCGACGCGAAAGGCAACGTGCTCAACTCCTATAACAGCGACGCGCCTGCGCCCCGCGGACAGCGCCCGGGCGGCGGCGGCGGTGGGCCTGAATCGCAGCCGGCCGATCCCGATGCTGCGCCGGCTCGACGTTTCACGCCGCCGCCGCGAGTTACAAAAGTCGCTGGGCTGAATCGTTTTGTGTGGGACGTGCGGCACCGCGCGGGCGTGACGTTGCCGCCGGGTCGTTACCAGGCGCGACTCAAGAGCGGCGCGGCTGCACTGACAGAGCCGTTCAATGTCCTGATCGATCCACGTGTGGCCGCCGACGGCGTGACGCAGGCTGACCTACAGGAACAGTTCGATCACAACATGCGGATGCGCGAGCTCGTCAACGGCGTCAATCAACTCGTAACCCGCGTGCGCGATGCGCAGGCGAAATCACCAACACCTCAGTTGCAAGCCATCGCCGCAAAACTCTTAACCGAACCAGTGCGGTACGGTAAACCCGGTCTTCAGGCTCATATCACGTATCTCGCGAGCATGACTGCAAACACCGATCAAAAAATCGGACGCGATGCCATCGAGCGATACGAAGTTCTCAAAAAGGAGCTGGAAGCCATTCGCGCCGAGGTCGATCAACTGCTCGGTCCACCGGCAACGTCCAGCACCTCGTCAACGCCATGACCAGCAGCCCACGCATCGTTTCGTTTCTTCCCTCAGCCACCGAGATTGCCTGTGCGCTCGGGTTGGAGGATTCACTCCTCGGCATAACGCACGAGTGCGACTATCCGCCCGAAGTCAGAACGAAGCCCGTCGTCGTGCGAAACGTGTTGCCGATCGAGACGATGAGCCAGAGCGAGATCGATCGGGCAGTGGCGGAGCGAATGCGCGCGGGGCTGAGTCTTTATCAGATCGACGAACAATTGCTGCACGAGCTCGCGCCGGACCTGATTCTCACGCAGGACTTGTGTCAGGTCTGTGCGCCGTCCGGAAACGAAGTCTCGCAAGTTTTGCAGTCGTTGCCAAAGAAACCGCAGGTCCTTTGGATGACGCCGCGCAACGTCAGCGAGATCTTCGACAACGTGCGCGACCTCGGCGCAGCGACCGGCCGCACGAAAGAAGCTGAAAAGCTTGTGAACGACTGCAAGGCGCGCATCGACGCTTTATCGCAGAAGATCGCGACGGCTGCATCTCGCCCGCGAGTGTTTTGCATGGAGTGGCTGGATCCGGTTTATGCCAGCGGGCACTGGGTGCCGGAGTTGGTGAAGATGGCCGGCGGGGTTGATGAAATCGGAAGTGAGGGCGGCGAGTCTGTGCGCGTCTCGTGGGACGACGTTGCGGCGTGGGCGCCGGAAGTCCTCGTCATCATGCCCTGCGGTTTCAATCTCTCGCAGACGATGAAACAAATCTGGAGCGTCTTCGGAGGTTTCGGTTCAACTGGCGGTTCCCTCGCCGGCGGTTCACGCGCGCAATTCTTCGATCTTCCAGCCGTGCGCAACGGCCGAGTTTACGCCGTTGACGCCAACTCGCATTTCGCGCGTCCCGGCCCGCGCGTCGTCGAAGGAGCGGAACTGCTGGCCCAACTTATCCACCCCGACTTGTTCGATGCGGATCGCTTCACCGGCTCCTACCAGCGCGTCGACGTCGACTTACTCCGAGGCGTGCTAGTCGAAGGAAAGGACTACAACACCGAACGCGGCGCGATGGTCTTTACGGCCAGTTACCTCCAACGCCGCGGCTACTGCTGCGATAGCGGCTGCCGCAATTGCCCCTATTAGATCCGCGTTTCCCTTCAACGCGGATTTGAGGGATACTAAACAGCACTGCGTACTCCCCGACGGCCCCTACCGTCGCGAACTCAACCAGATAGGAAGTCTAATTATGCGTGTGTCGACCCTTCGCAGCGTTCTGCTGCTCGCTGCCATCTTCATGCTCGTTTCGGCCGTCCTGAAGACTGCCCAACATACAACCGCAATGAACTCTACGACCGAACTTTCAACATCCGAAAACCCGTTGCTCGCGAAATGGGAAGGTCCTTACGGCGGTGTGCCGCCGTTTGACCGCGTTCAGATCCCGCTGTTCAAACCAGCGCTGGAAGAGGCGATGGCCGAACAGCTCGCCGAGATCGATCGCATCGCCAAGAACCCCGCCGCGCCCGATTTCCAAAACACCATCGTGGCGCTGGAGGAGACGGGTCAAACACTCGATCGCGTTTCGACGATCTACGGAGTCTGGGGCTCGACGATGGCCGGACCGGAGTACCAGGTAGTGCAGCGCGAGATGGCCCCGCGGCTCGCCGCTTTCAATGATCAGATCACGCAAAACGAACCCCTGTTCAAACGCATCGAGGCTGTCTACAACTCGCCCGCAAAAGCGAAGCTGACGCCCGAGCAACAGCGTCTTACGTGGCTCTACTACACCAACTTCGTTCGCGCCGGCGCGCGGTTGTCGCCGGAAGCCAAGAAGCGGCTGTCTGAGATCAATCAACAGCTCGCAGGGCTGTTCACGAAGTTCAGTCAGAACGTGCTGGCCGAAGAGACGGATCAGTTCATCGTCTTGAAGAGTGAAGAAGACCTCGCTGGCTTGCCGCAGTCGTTGCGCGACGCCGCGGCAGCGGCCGCCGAAACGAAGAAACAACCCGGCACTTGGGTGATCATGAATACTCGCTCGTCGATCGATCCGTTTCTGACCTATTCGGATCGACGCGACCTGCGTGAAAAAGCGTGGCGCATGTTTGTGAATCGCGGCGACAACGGCGACGAGCACGACAACAACGCCATCATCACGCAGATCCTGCAACTGCGCGCCGAACGCGCCAAGCTGCTCGGCTATCCCACGCACGCGCACTGGCGTCTCGAAAACTCGATGGCCAAAACTCCTGAACGCGCGATGGAGTTGATGGAAGCTGTTTGGAAACCGGCGGTCGCGCGCGTGCACGAGGAAGTCGCGGACATGCAGGCGCTCGCCGATAAGGAAGGCGCGAAGCTCAAGATCGAGCCGTGGGACTATCGCTACTACATGGAAAAGGTACGCAAAGCCAAATACGATCTCGATCAGAACGAGATCAAACCGTACCTGCAACTCGAGAAGCTGCGCGAAGGCATCTTCTGGGTTGCGGGCGAGCTATTCAATTTCAACTTCACGCCGGTGACGAACGTGCCTGTGGCCCATCCCGACATTCGCGTTTGGGAAGTCACTGACAAGACGACCAAGAAACACATCGGTTTATGGTACTTCGATCCGTACGCGCGCGCCGGCAAACGTTCGGGCGCGTGGATGAACGCGTATCGCAACCAGGAACGCGTCAACGGCGAGGTCACGACGATCGTTTCCAACAACGCGAACTTCGTGAAGGGCAAGCCTGGCGAGCCGCTGCTGATCTCCTGGGACGACGCGACCACGATGTTCCACGAATTCGGCCACGCATTGCACGGGCTTAATTCAAACGTGACGTATCCGTCGCTGTCCGGCACGCAAGTCGCGCGCGATTACGTCGAGTTTCCATCGCAGCTCATGGAACACTGGCTCTCGACGCCCGAAGTCTTGCAGCGTTTCGCGCTTCATTACCAAACGGGCAAGCCGATACCGCAGGAGCTTGTCGACAAGATCAAACGTTCGGCGACGTTCAATCAGGGATTCGCCACGGTTGAGTATCTTTCGGCGGCGTTAGTCGACATGAAACTGCACCTCGCAGGCGATAAGAAGATCGATCCCGACGCTTTCGAGCGCGAGACGCTGGCCCAACTCGGCATGCCGAAGGAGATCGTGATGCGCCATCGCACGCCGCAGTTCCTGCACGTGTTTTCGAGTGATGGATACTCGGCCGGCTACTACAGTTATCTGTGGTCCGACGTGATTACGGCCGATGCGTTCGGAGCGTTTTTGGAAGGCAAAGGACCGTACGACAAATCAGTAGCCGAGCGTCTGCGGAAGTACATCTTCTCGGTCGGCAACACTGTCGATCCGGCCGAAGGCTACCGCTCCTTCCGCGGCCGCGATCCGAAGATCGACGCGCTCATGAAGAAACGCGGGTTCACGGGCCCGAAGAGCTAATCACAAAACGCACAAAAGGTGACTATGAGAAAACTACTAATCGCCCACGCTGTAGTTCTGTTCATTGCCTATCCTGTTTTCGCGCAATTCGGCCAGGGAAGCAGGCTTCAGAACCAGGCCGAGCGGCTCTCGCGCGATGCGGAGGCATTTGCCGACGCTACCTACAATAATTATTCGGGTTCGTCCCGCAACAACCGCACGGAGGTCGAAGCGGTGATGTTGTCGCAACAGTTCGCCGCGGCGGCCCGCACGTTTTATCGAATGGTAGTGGACCGCCGGCGCAATCAGGACCTGCGCGATGCTTACGCGCTGTTGCAAGACCTGGGGCGCTCGGTCGAGCGCAACAACACGCAACGAAATTCCTGGTACACCCTGCAGCGGTCGCTGTCTGATCTGAGTCGCGAACTTGATTACAACGAAACGTCCGGCGGCCGCGACCAGCAACCTGACACCGGACGCGGCGGACGAATGACGTGGAAAGGCCGCGTCGACGACGACGTGCGTATCAGGATTCGCGGCGGCACGGCCGACGTGGAAACGATCGGCGGCAGTCCGTACTACGACGGCCAGCCTAACTTCTCGTCAGCGCTGCCGTCGCGACGCGTCACCGTTCGACTGTCGATGATGAAAGGCCGCGGCCAGATTTTCATCGAACAACAGCCTTCGCGCGAGAACGATTTCACGGCCGTGATCAGGATCAAGGATCCGAAAGGCGGCGCGTCCGATTACGAGTTCGAGTTAAGCTGGTAACACGGACTATTGCGTACGCTTAACGACCGTCTTCACGTTGTTGTCGGCAAGCAGCTTGTCGAACGCGGTCAGATCTTTGTTCAGCACGTCGTCGAGACGCTGACGAAGTTCGGCAAGCTGTTGCTTGAACAACGCATGCACCTCACGCTGTTGCTTTGTCGGACCAAAATCCGAACTGGCCAGTCCACCCGCGAGGTAGTTGATCTTGCTCAACAATTTCGGCGGCCAGCGGACGGTGTCCTGTCCCTGCCCCGTCAACTTTCGCTGTATTAAATCTTCCTCAATCTCGATCAGTTTTTTATCAAGAGCATCGGCCGCAGACTTAACCGGCGCCGCCGTCGTGGTGAATTGAGGCAATTGGCTGCGGATGAGCTCGATCTGATTCACCATTTGGGAACCATTGTCGAGATCTTTCCATAGCTCCAGCATCATCGTGTTTTGAGCAGTGATGTCGGCGTCAGTTCCGCTCGAATTCGGATCTTTCTTCACCACAAACGACGCAACCTGCTCCAGCGGTTGCCCCGCGATCGATAGCTTTACGCCGTATGTTCCGGGTGGAAGCAGGATCGACATTCGCGGCGCACCGGGCGCGGAGCGCGTCCCATCCTTTTCGACCGTGATTTCAGGCGCGTACGCAGGACTCGTTCTCATGCGCACCTGGGTCGTTTGCTCGCCCTCGAGGTCCCACGTGACGCGGTTCAATCCAACGTTCTTCGTTCCCGGCAACGTTCTTACCGTCGGCCCTTTCGCGTCCAGGATCTTGATGCGGACGTCGCCTGACGGCGCAGATTTCAGGTAATACGTGATCGCTGCTCCGTACGGTGGATTCTGACCCGCCGACGGATCGTCCGACATGTTCATTGGGACGGTGCCCGCCCGAAAGCGGTAGGTCACATACGGCGGAAACAGATGAGCGTTTGAGTCACGCACCGACTGCGTCATCATCTGAAGCGGCGTGAGGTCGTCGAGAATCCAGAAGCCGCGGCCGTAGGTTGCGACGACGAGATCGTTGAAGTGTTCCTGGACCACTATCCAGTAGACGGGCGCGTGCGGCATGTTGCTTTGCAGCGGCTCCCACTTTTCACCGTCGTTGAACGAGACGTAAAGCCCGTTCTCCGTGCCAACAAAGAGCAGACCACGGCCAAAGGGATGCTCGCGAATGCAATGCGCGTAACTCAACATGCTTCGCGGAATCCCATTCGTGATTGCTTTCCAGGTTTTGCCGTAATCCGTGGTTTTGTAGATGAAGGGATCGCGGTTGTTGACCTGGTGAAGGTCGACCGTCAGGTATGCTGTGCCGGCGTTGAAATGGGACGGCTCGATGTTACTGACCGTACCCCACGGCGGTAGATCCGGAATGTTCTTCGTTACGTTGGTCCAGTTCTTTCCGCCGTCGCGCGTCAACTGAACGAGCCCATCGTTGGTGCCGACCCAGATCAACCCCTTCTCCTTCGGCGACTCGGCAATCGCGAAGATCGTCGAGAAGTACTCGACACCGATGTTGTCGCCAGTCAGGCCGCCCGAGAAGCCTTGTTTGCTCTTGTCGTTGGTCGTCAGATCGGGACTGATGACTTGCCAGCTTTGGCCGTCGTCCGTCGTCTGATGAACATACTGGCTGCCGACATAGAGCTTCTTGTGATCGTGCGGAGAGATCGTCAAGGGGAACGTCCAAACGAAGCGATACTTCACTTCACCGGCCGGAGAACCATTCGTTTGATCGGGCCAGACCTCCACGCGGCGCATCTGCCCGTTTCGCAGATCGAAACGTTCGACGATGCCGCCGACACTTCCGGAACCAGACGCGCTCGACCAGATGATGTTCGGGTCAACGGGATCCGGAGTGGCCCAACCACTCTCGCCGCCGCCGACCGACTGCCACGCGCTACGGGGAATGCTGTTGCTGCCGACGACCCGGCTCGGTCCACGATACGATGGATCGTCCTGCTCATTGCCATAGACATAGTAAGGAACACGGTTGTCCACTGTAACGTGATAGATCTGCGCGATTGGCAGTTGAATGCGATGCCACGAGGCGCCGCGCGTTACAGATATCGAGACGCCGCCGTCGTTTGCTACTGCGATTCGATTCGCGTTCGTTGGATCGATCCAGATGTCGTGATTGTCACCGCCTGGACTGTTAGCACCGGTCAACAGGCGCGCTGTTTCGCCGCCGTCGCTGGAGCGAGCAAAGCCCGCGGTTAGATAGTACGTTTCGTCGGCGTTGTCGGGAGCGACCGTCATACGGAAGTAATAGTGTGTTCTGCCGCCGAGGTTCCGGTCGTAACTGATCAAACGCCACGTATCGCCGCCATCGTCGGACCGCCAGAGTTTGCCCCGATCTGTCTCCTGCCCGTTGAGGGGTACGCCGTCGCCGGTTTCGATCAACGCGTAGAGGCGCTTTGAATTGTTTGGCGCGATGGCGGGAACGATCTTGCCCGTGGTGCGCGTTGGCAGGCCGTTACCCGATAGACGTTTCCACGTCACGCCTCCATCAGTCGACTTGAAAAGACCGCTGCCCGGTCCGCCGCTCTCGCGTCCCCAGGTGTGGATCGTGAGCGGCCACATGCCGGCGAACAGCACTCGCGGGTTGTTTGGATCCATCTCGAGATGCGAGCAGCCGCTGTTCTCATCTGTGAACAGCACGCGTTGCCACGTCTTTCCGCCATCGGCTGTACGGAAGACGCCTCGTTCCTGTTGTGGACCATACGCATGCCCGAGCGCGCCTACCAACACGATGTCCGGGTTCTTTGGATCAATTACGACGCGACTGATCCGGCCAGTCTTTTCCAGTCCCATCAAGGTCCACGTCTTCCCCGCGTCCGTTGACTTGTAGATCCCTTGCCCGACTGAGATGTGACTGCGAATCCATGGTTCGCCGGTGCCGGCCCAAACGACGTTTGGGTTTGATGGAGCAATTGCCAGCGCACCGATCGACGAGACCGGGTGGTCGTCGAAGATCGGCTGCCAGTGAATGCCTCCATCGATCGTCTTCCAGATTCCGCCGGAGGCCGCGCCGACGTAGTAGATGTTTGGCTGTCCGGGGATTCCCACGACCGAAGTCAGGCGGTTGCCCTGTGGGCCAATGTGCCGGAAGCGAAGCGCACCGAGTACGTCTTTGTTTGTTTGCTGCGCTCGAGCTGCGGCAAGAGAGATCGTTATGGTGAGAACTGCAACAAGGGCACGCTTTAGTTTCAACATGGGGCAGGCTCCTGGTGATTGAGAACTAGCGACGGATTTTACTCGATGATGATCTCGTCGATGAAGATCCACGCGTCGCCGCCGCTGCCGGGATGCCACGCGGGGATCTTGCCGAAGTTGACGGCTTTGATGCGAACGTAGCGCGCTTCCCGGCGCGTTACGTTTTTAACGAAGTCCTTCGCGATTATGCCGACGTTCGTGTCGGGATTGCTGCCGTCGGGAACGTCGTTCGGGATCGACAGGACCGGTGTGAACGTTTGCCCGTCGAGTGAGACTTCAAAGTCGACGCGGCGCGGCATCCAGATCCACGAGCCGGCGTCTTGCAGGAAGCCGGCGCCCAATTTCGAGATCGTCTGCATCTGACCGAGATCGACGACGGCGACGAAATCCTTGCCCCAGTAACCTTGCCACGCGCCGCTGCTCCAGTTCGTCGTGCCGCGAATGCCGTCGATGACGGCGAAGTCTCCGCCGGCTGGATATTGCGAGCTGTACTTCGATAGCAGAGTGACTTTCCAGTCGTGCGGAATCTGATGAAACTTCGCGGTTGCGACGCGGCTCTGCCGGCCTGTTTGATCGACAGCGATGGCTTTGACTGTTGTGCTCTTGTCGACACTAAACGGCTTGGTGAACGTCGCCGACTGCGAGGTAGGTTCAGAGCCGTCAGTTGTGAAGTGAATGACGTCGCCGAGCGATCGCATGTCGATCTGGAGGTTGGTTTTGAACGTCTGACCTGTGCTTTTGATCACGGGTACGGGGACAATTGGGTTACCGCTGAGGCGCGAGACGGGTTCGTTGAGTGGGCGTGTATTTGGCCGTGGTCCGATCTGAAAAACCAACTCACCACCTCTCACGAGATCCGCGTGATCTAAATACGACTTGCGATACGGCCGACCATTCAGCGTCGCGGATTGAATGTAGATATTTCGCTCAGAAACACCACGCGCTTTCACCGTAAACGACCTTCCGTTTTCGAGATTGAAACGGATTTCGGGGAAGAGCGGCGTTCCGATCGCGTAGATCGTCGAGCCGGGCGTGACGGGATAAAAACCTGCCGCGCTCAAAACGTACCAGGCCGACATCTGCCCGCAGTCTTCGTTGCCGATCAACCCGTCGGGTGTGGGTTTGTAAAACTCATCCATGATCTGGCGCACGCGAAACTGCGTCTTCCACGGCTGGCCGGCGTAGTTGTAGAGATACGCGATGTGGTGGCTCGGCTCGTTTCCGTGAGCGTACTGCCCGATTAACCCGGTGATGTCAGCTTGTTGCCGTCCGCTGGTCCGGCTTTCCGCCGCGAACATCTGATCGAGCTTGCTCGCAAACTTTTCGCGGCCGCCCATCAGGTCGATCAAGCCGTCGACGTCCTGCGGAACGAAGAACGTGTACTGCCACGCATTCGCCTCCGTGAAATGAAACGTCACCTCGCGCGGATCGAAAGGCTCGATCCAATTGCCGTTGGTGCGCGGCCGCATGAAAGCGGTTTCCGGATCGAAGACGTTCTTATACGACTGCGCTCGCGCCTCGTAGCGATTGTAATCGGCGGTCTCGCCGAGCTTGCGCGCTACTTCAGCGATGCACCAGTCGTCGTAGGCGTACTCGAGCACTTTCGATACTGACTCGCGCTCGTCTTCCGTGCCGATGAAACCTTTATCGATGTACGCGCCGAGCCCGTAATGGCGCAGCTCCGCGCTGTGCTTCATTGCGGCGAACGCTTGTTTCAGATCGAAGCCGCCGATGCCTTTCGCAATGGCGTCGGCGATCACGGAGACGGCGTGGTAACCGATCATCGTGTCGGTCTCGTTCGCGGCGAGCTCCCAAACGGGCAGACGCCCGCCTTGTTCGTATTGCTTCAGGAACGTGTTAATGAAATCGCGCGTGCGTGCTGGGTCGATGATGGTGTAGAGCGGGTGCGCGGCGCGAAACGTGTCCCACAATGAAAAGACGGTGTAGTTCGTGAAGTCAGTCGCTTTGTGAATCTTGAAATCGCGCCCGCGGTATTGACCATCAATGTCCATGAAGACGTTGGGCGCCGTCATCGCGTGGTAAACAGCGGTGTAAAAGTTTGTGAGCTGCGCGTCAGTGCCACCGGTAACTGTTATCTTGCTGAGCTCGCGATTCCAGGCAGCGACGGCATCCGATCTCGTCTTGTCGAAATCCCAGTGATTGATCTCCGCGCGCAGATTGCGCAGCGCGCCGTCAGTGCTTACGGCCGAGATTCCCACGCGCGCGAGGATGGGGCTGCCGTTGCGTGCGTCAAACCGGAAGAAGCCGCGTAGATTTTCAAATCCGTGTTCCGTAAACGGCTGCGAAAACTCGATCGCAAAGTAAACAACCTGATCGCGCGCCCACGCTTGCGAACGTCTCCAACCGAGGATCGTCTGACCTTCAATCTTCAAACCCGAATCAATCACCTTATCGCGGTGCGCGAGATCAAGAATGACGTTCGCCTCGCTCGTCCTGGGAAACGTGTAGCGATGCATGCCGGCGTGGGTAGTCGCCGTCAGCTCGACGAGGATGTTGTCGTCGTCAAGGCGGACCGAGTAGAAGCCGGGCGACGCTTTTTCGTTCTGATGACTGAAGTGCGACGGATATGCCTTGTCAGGCCGGCCCACGGTCGGCATCAACAAAACGTCGCCGTAGTCGGAGATGCCCGTGCCGCTGAGGTGCGTGTGACTAAAACCGTAGATGATCGAATCGAAGTAGTGATAACCAGAGCAGCCGTCCCAGCCGGTCAGGCGCGTGTCCGGGCTGAGTTGGACCATGCCGAACGGAACGATCGCGCCCGGGAACGTGTGGCCATGCCCGCCGGTGCCAACGAAAGGATCGACGTAGCGCGTGAGGTCTCGTTGAGCATGGAGCGATACCGGTGTGAGAAACAGCAGATAAAAGAAAATCAGTGTTTTCACGATGCACCGATGATCAGGGCGCGGTCGCGAGCGCGGAGATGAGCCGTTCCAACGCCTGTAAGTCCCTCAAGTCGAGCACTTCAACCGGTGAATGACTGTAACGGCCGGGCCACGACAGGCCGAGGTGCAGCACGCCATAACGAACGAAGGCAGAACCGTCCGCGCCGCCGTTTGTCGCGCCAACTTGCAACGGAATGTTTTGCGCTCGCGCGATGTTGAGCACGCGTTCCATCTCCGCTGGCGGTGCGATAGACGAGTTGTCGAGGCCGCGGATGACGGCGCCATGGCCCAACAGCGCGTAGGCGAACCGCGTCGTCTCCGCCGGCGAATCGGACGACACAAACGTGTCGACGCTGTAGACGCGTTTGACGAGCGGACCATAACGCTTGCTCATCGCGATCGCGCCTTCGAGTCCGGTCTCTTCCCGCACCGACCACGCCAGGATGACTCTGCGTTTCAGCAACGCCGGGTCAATTCGTTTCGCAGCCAGCACCAGCGCCGTCGAGCCGGCGCGATCGTCCAGCGCGCGTGCCGTAAAGCGCGTAAATCCCAGTCGCGTCGCTTCTTTGAAAGCCGTAACAGCCATGCCGTTGACGACTCCGAGTTTCTTCAAAGCAGCGCCGTCCATGCCGAACCACGCCGTCAACGCATCCGGTTGTTTAGCTGTCGCCGTATCGCGCGGCACGAACACGCCGTGCAGCGGCAACTTCACGCTCCCGTTGGCTGCCGGATCGAAATGGAGCAGCGCAGGCTGTCCTTCCCAGAGTGACAGGAAGAGCCCGCCACGCGTTCGCAACGAGACGATGCCGTCGTCGGCGATGTTTGTGACTTCGAAGCCGACCTCGTCGAGGTGCGCGATGAACATCACGGGATCGCGATCCGGGCCTGCTTCGACGATGATATTTCCTTCAGCGTCGGTCTTGGCCTTTGCTCGCGCCCATGCAGGCAACTCCTCCATCACTGCCGCGCGCATGTCGTGCTCATGACCAGAGACTGAATAGACGTCGGCGAAATTCTTGAGCAGCGTTGCGGTCGGTGAAAGTGTGTCTGTACGCAGCCATTGATTCCGCGCGTCGTTCAGCATCATCCACCCGCCCGATTCGTCGATGCGGTTCGCTTTAGTAACGCCCGCAGCCTTCTCGATCTCGGTTCGCAGCGCCACGACGTCCTCGACATAGACAGTTTCAACGAGCGAACCTGCGTAACGCACCTTTACCGAAAGAATGTTCAGCGACGTGAGGCCGGTCGTATCCGGCAGGTATGGCGGCTTCTCGACTTTCCGTTGCGAGACCGCGCTTGTCGCATCACCGGAATCAATCAACGTCACTTGATCGACTTTTCCGACCCCTCGCAACGCGGCTTCCAAGCCATCGTGACCAAAACTCCTCAACGTCGTGAGCAGAAAGATCGTCTCGCCTGACAAGACGTCGCCGCTTGCCGCCGCCACCAACGCCGCACAGCCGGCGCGAACGCCCGCGAGTTGACCTGCAACGTAATCGCCGTCGTGTCCGTAGGACCAACCGTACGCTTCGCGCACCACTGGATCGAGCATCTCGATGCCGAGCTGTTTCACGTCGGCTTTAGACGTCGCGCCGACGTCGACCCACATATCGTTCAGCGTCGTCACTGGTGCGTTTGGATTCCGGCCGCCCTGTAAGTGAGTGCTCTTGACGAGCGCGACCGCGGGCACGACGCCGCCGTTGCGCGTCAACACGCGCAGTCGCTGGCCTTCGTGAAACTGGGTCCACAGCGGATGTTGCCGGAGACTGCCGACTTCGCGCAGGCGTAAGTAACCTTCGTCAGTGATTTCGGTGACCGCGAACGCCGGACGGTCCAACGCGCACGCGACGACGCGGCGTGGACCGCCGTTGCCCTTGCGCAGTATTAGATTGCCGAGCGCATCGGGTTTCCAACCGCCGCCAACGAGGTAGTTAGTTTGGCGATTTTCCGAGCCCGGTGGCGCGTCCAGTGCCAGCCAGCTACGCAAACGCCAGGTCAGGCTTGCACCGTCTTGAGCGAAAGATTGAGATGTAAAGAAGAGACTTAGTAGCGCCGCTAATGTCAGTAACGCCGGGCGGCGAAAGACAACAGCATGTGTGCTCATTTAGTTTTTTGTGTTTTCCGTTAATCCGTGTTGGGGGAAACACGGACTAACGGATCTGTTTTACCAGCGAGGTTCGCGGTTGCCGTAGCCGCCGCCGCCACCGCCGCGATTGCCGCCGCCGCCGTAACCACCGCCGCCGCCGCGATTGCCGCCTCTACCGTAACCTCCGCGACCACCGCCGCCACCACCGCCGCGATTGCCGCCGCGGTCTTCGCGTGGACGGGCTTCGTTGACCGTCAGGTTGCGGCCGTTGAATTCCTTACCGTTGAACTGTGCAATGGCGCTTTCGCCTTCTTCCTTGGAAGCCATTTCGACGAAGGCGAAGCCGCGTGAGCGACCGGTTTCGCGATCTTCGATTACTGAGGCCGATTGGACGGTGCCGACCTGGCCGAACAACTCTTGTAAATCCTGGCTTGAGGTTTGGAAGGCGAGGTTACCTACGTAAAGTTTCATGGATGTAAATGCTCCTCTCCCGTGCGCGGGAGTGCAAAAGAAGCTTTGAAGCGAAGTGGGCTTCCGTTGTAACGGCAGCAGCGAAGGCTCGAGTTTCGGATGCTCAAGATGAGCGGCTTCTGTGTAGTTTAGACCAGCCTGCTCTCGAATCATCCAAGACGCCGCCGCCAACTCACCGAGGCACGGGGCGCATCACCGTTGATGCGCGAGAGAAGGGATTAACAGGCCGTATGATGCACTACGGCACGATTAGTTGCAAGGAACCCGGCCAGCAAACGAGATTCCTGAAATTCGCGTTTGTTCGAGCGTAGCGCTGGCGTTCGTCTAATAGAAACACGAATTTTCAGGATTTGTTCTGCATGAGCGTGAGTGCTGAACCTTGCGCCAGTCTGAATTGATAGCTATACTGCGCCCCTCCCGTCCCAGAAAAACCTTACATCGCAAACAGTACGCTTTCTCCCAAAACCACGCCCTAGCCGTCGGCCCTTACTTTTAAACTGGAGGAAAAGAGCATGAAGAAGATTTGCGCGTTACTTGTTTTGGCAGGCCTGTGCGCTATGGTTTTCGTTTCAGCACCCGTACGCACCCAAGCAAAGAAAGACAAACTGCGAAAGACCGCGAACAAAATCGAGAACAGCTATATCGTCGTCCTTGACGACGAGATAGTGGGCGAAAAAGGTCCCATGTCGATCGCGCCTTACATCGCCACCGAATTGGCGGCCACCCACAACGGAAAGCTCAAGAACATCTATCAGAATGCGCTTAACGGCTTCGCCGTGGAGATGACCGAAGCCGAAGCACAAGCTCTGAGCGAGGACTTCAGGGTCAAGTACGTCGAGGAAGACGGCGTAGTCACGATCGACACCACGCAAAGCAATCCTCCGTGGGGCCTCGATCGCATCGACCAACGCAACCTGCCGTTGAGTGCGACGTACACGTACAATCACACTGGCTCCGGCGTCCGCGCTTACGTGATCGACACTGGCATTCGCACGAGCCACACTCAGTTTGGCGGACGCGCCTCCGCTGTGTTCGATGCGTTTGGCGGCAACGGTCAGGATTGCAACGGCCACGGCACTCACGTCGCAGGAACGATTGCCGGCTCCACCTACGGCGTAGCCAAGAGCGCGATGCCGCGCGCCGTCCGCGTGCTCGACTGTAATGGTTCCGGTTCGACGTCCGGCGTGATCTCCGGTGTCGACTGGGTGCGCCAGAACTTCATCGCTCCAGCCGTGGCCAACATGAGTCTCGGCGGCGGCGCTTCCAGCACGATGGACACGGCGGTGAACAACCTGGCGAACGCGGGTGTTCCGATTGCAGTCGCCGCCGGCAACAGCAACACGGATGCGTGCACCAGCTCGCCCGCTCGAGCGGCGAATGCGATCACAGTCGGGTCAACGACCACGAGCGACTCCAGATCGTCGTTCTCGAACTTCGGCACGTGTGTGGATCTGTTCGCGCCTGGTTCGGGAATTCTCTCGGCATGGTTCTCGTCAGACACGGCGACTGCGACCCTGAGCGGAACCTCGATGGCTTCACCGCACGTGGCGGGCGTGGCTGCGCTCTACAAGGGTGTGAATCCGGGAGCGTCGGCATCGACGGTTCGCAACGCGATCGTCAACGGCGCGACCACCAACGTTATTTCGAACGCCGGCAGCGGCTCGCCGAACCGCCTGCTGTACTCGTTGTTCTTCTAGATCTCCTCAACCACGGATGACGCGGATAAGGTCCTTATCCGTGTCATCCGTGTTAGACTCTCCGTCTCTCAGCAAAGCATTCCACAACTTAAGAGGTGACGTATGAAAGCCCAACGATCCGTGTCCTTCCTCTGCGCCGTTGTCCTACTGATCTCCACGCTTGGCGCCCAGGCGCAAAAGCCAGTTCCAGCGCAGGCAACGGCGAAACGTCCGATCACGCACAGCGACTACGATTCGTGGCGGTCGATTCAAGCGGCGCAGATTTCACGCGATGGAAACTTCATCGCGTATGCCTACACGCCGCAGGACGGCGACGGCGAGATCGTCGTGCGCAACATCGCGTCGGGCGTGGAGTGGCGCGCGCCGCGCGGGTATCGTCCGCCAGTGCCGCCGCCGGACGATCCCGGCGCAAACGTCGGCGAGTTCCTGGAGGCGCAGAGCCGGTTGTTGCGGCCAGTGTTCACGGCGGACACTCGCTTTGTAGTGTTCGGCACTGAGCCCACCAAGGCCGAACTGACCAAGGCGAAGAAAGAGAAGAAGAAGCCTGAAGACATGCCGAAAAACGGGATGTCGATCATGAGCCTCGCGGATGGAACCGTAACACGGATTGAAAGAGTTAAGACTTTCCGCGTGCCCGAGGACGCGGGTGGCTTTATTGCTTATTTATTAGAGGCTGAATCCGTTCAATCCGATAAATCCGCGGCTCCTGAACAGACGCCTCGTCCTCGAGGAAAGAAGAAGGAGTACGGCACCGACCTCGTCCTGCGTAACACCTCCACCGGCACCGAGCGAAAGTTCACTGACGTGCTCGACTTCACCATCAGCAAGGACGCGAAGCAGCTCGTCTTCACAACCGCCGCACGCAAAGAAGAAGCGAACGGCGTCTACGCCGTCACAACAGCCGAAGGTGAGTCAACACCCGCAACGCTGGTGAGCGGAAAAGGAAAATACCAAAAGCTCACGTGGGACGAAGACAACACCGAAATCGCTTTCATCAGCGATAAAGAAGACGCCGACGCCAAGCAGCCGAAGTTCCGCGTCTATTACTGGGACCGCAAAGCTCCGCAAGCCACCGAAGTCGTATCCACCACGGTTACCGGCTTTCCCAAAGACATGGTCGTCAGCGAAAAGGCCAACCTGAGCTTTTCACTCGACGGAAGCCACCTGTTCCTTGGCACAGCGCCGCCGCCGGAACCCGAAAAAAATCCCGACGAAGAGATTCCGGCTGACGAAAAGGTGCTCGTAGATCTGTGGCACTGGAAAGACGACTACGTCCAACCGATTCAACGCATCCGCGCCGAACAGGAACGAAACCGCTCGTATCGCGCCGTCTACGATCTGAAGACGAAGAAGTTTGTCCAGCTCGCCGACGACACGATGGAAACCGTCTTCCCGTCGAACGACGGCAACTACGCGATCGGTTCCGATAACCGCAAGTATCGCGTGATGAGTGACTACGATCCCGGCTTCACTGACTACTACCTCATCAACACCGCCGACGGCTCGCGCAAACCGGTGTTTACCAAACAACGCGGCGGGCTTTCGTTCTCGCCCAACGCGAAATATGCGATCTACTTCGACGGTAAGGATTGGAACTCCTACAACATCGCCACCGGCGCCATCGCGAACCTGACGAAGAACATCGACGCAAACTTCTACAACGAGCTGAACGACACGCCGTCGACGCCCGGTTCGTACGGCATCGCCGGTTGGACCAAAGACGACGCCGATGTGTTGATCTACGATCGCTACGATATTTGGCAGATCGCGCCCGACGGCAGCCGTTCGAAAAACCTGACCGACAGAGCGGGACGCAAAGACAAGACGACGCTGCGCTACGTTCGTCTCGATCCGCGTGAACGATGGATCGATCCGGACAAGTCGATGCTGCTACAGGCAGAAAATGAAGAGACGCACGATTCCGGTTTCTATCGCGACAAAGTGAACAGCGATCAGCCGCCGCAGAAGCTGCTGATGGCGGCGAAAGATTTCTCGAATCCGATCAAGGCGCGCGATGCGGACACGCTGATCGTCACCGCATCGCGGTTCGACCAGTTTCCCGATATCTGGGTGACCAACGGCAACTTCCGCGAGTTGAAGCGAGTCAGTAACGGCGATGCGCAACGCGCGCCGTTCAACTGGGGCACCGCTGAACTGGTCAGCTTCAAGAACACTGATGGCGTGCCGTTGAAAGGCGTGCTGCTGAAGCCGGATAACTTCGATCCGCGGAAGAAGTATCCGATGATCGTCTACATCTACGAGCGGCTGACGCAGGGGCTGCACCAGTTCCGCAATCCTGGGCCGGGGACGTCGATCAATCCGACGTACTACGTGAGCAACGGTTATCTGATTTTCATGCCTGACATCGTCTACACGATCGGTTATCCGGGGCCGAGCGCGTTGAAGTGCGTGCTGCCGGCGGTGCAGGCCGTCGTCGACAAAGGGTTTGTCAACGAAGACGCGATCGGCATTCAGGGACACAGTTGGGGCGGTTACCAGATCGCGTACATGGTGACGCAGACGAACCGCTTTAAAGCGGCGGCGCCGGGTGCGCTCGTGGCGAACATGACGAGTGCGTATAGCGGGATTCGTTGGGGGACGGGTTTGCCGCGGCAGTTTCAGTATGAGCGGTCGCAGTCGCGCATTGGCGGCAGTTTGTGGGAGTATCCGCTGCGCTATCTCGACAACTCGCCGATCTTTCGGGCGGACCGGGTCGAGACGCCGTTGTTGATGATCCATAACGACGAAGATGATGCGGTGCCGTGGTATCAGGGGATCGAGTACTTCCTCGCGTTGCGGCGACTCGGTAAGCCGGCCTTCATGTTCAGCTACAACGGCGAGAAGCACGGGTTGCGCAAGCGCATCAACCAGAAAGACTACACGCGGCGGTTGCAGGAGTTCTTCGATCACTACCTGAAGGGTGCACCCGAACCGGAGTGGATGGAGAAAGGCATCCCATACCTGCAACGCGAGAAGGAGAAAGAAAAATACCGCGCAACCGAGGAGGGCGACCAGCCGTAAGTATTTGGGAACACGGGTTAAGGACTTCTATTGATCCGTGTTTCCAGGTTCTCGCGGCGGGTGCGGCTGAGACGTAGTTGGCGGCCGTCGTTGAGTACGACGACATAGTCGCCGTTGAAGTGCGGATGCATCTCCTTGATCCGGTCGAGGTTCACGATCACCGAACGATGAATCCGCACAAACCTCGCCGGATCGAGCCGCTGCTCCAGGTCATGCATCTTCTCGCGCAACAAATGCGCCTTCTTCCCAACATGCAACTTCGCATAATTCCCATCAGCCTCGATGAAGTCGATCTCGTCGACTTTCAATAACACCACCCGCCCCGAGACCTTGATCATTAACCTCTTCAAATAGTCCTGCTCGCGCGACGAGCTCGCACGCTGGCTCACACGCTCATCCAACAACGCCAGCAACCGCTTACTCAGTCGATTAATCTCTCGCGCCTCGATCTGCGTCTTCGCCCGCCGTAACGCATGCGCAAACCCCTCGTCATCGAACGGCTTCAACAAATAATCAAGCGCATGAACGTCAAACGCCTTCAACGCATACTGATCAAACGCCGTCACGAAGATGATCGCCTGAATCTGTTCCGTCCCAACGCGCTCCAGCACGTCGAACCCATCCATCTCCGGCATCTGAATATCGAGAAAGATCAGATCCGGCGACATCGCATTGATTGCTTTAACAGCCTCACGCCCGTTGCGGCACTCGTCGAGTATCTCGATCTGCGGATCATTCTCGAGCAACAAACGAAGATTGCGCCGCGCCAACGGCTCGTCATCGACAATCAACGTCCTGATCTTCTCGTTCATTGAGTCGCCATTCTCAACGGCATCCGGATCACAGCTTCGACTCCACCGCTTTCCCGGTTGCGAATATCAAACTCATGATCGTCTTCGTAAAGCTGTTGCAAGCGAGCCACCGTGTTGGCGAGACCAATCCCGGCGCTGCCTTTCAGTTGCCAGTCATCAGGCAAACCGGCGCCGTTATCGTAGACAGTCAACCGCAACTGGCCATCTTCAACAGCCGAACGAATGCCGACCAGCCCCGACGCAGCGCTGCGTCCGATGCCATGCCGCAATGCGTTCTCGGTGAGTGGCTGAAGAATCAGGTTTGGGACCAACGCCTTCGCCGTCGCCGGATCGATCTCGAGTTCGATGCGGAGTCGATCGGAAAACCGCATCTCCTGAATGCTCAAGTAGAGCTTAATGAAGTTGAGCTCTTCCCTTAATTCGACTTCGTGACGCGAAGAGTGTTCGAGCGTGTGACGCAGAAGATCGCTGAGTCCGACCAGCATGTTTACCGCCGCCTGGTTCTTGTTGTCACGAACGAGTCCGACGATGCTGTTCAGCGTGTTGAAGAGGAAGTGCGGGTGTAACTGCATTCGCAGCGAATCGAGTTGCGCCTGGGCCAGTTGGGCTTCGAGACGGCTCGCGAGAAACTCGCGTTCGCGATATTTGCGGTAATAGTCGAGTGAGTAGCAGATGCCGATGACCGCGCCGTAGACCAGCAGGTCCGGACCAAACGCTCCTCGCATGCGTCCGAGAAACCGCGGCCAAAATGCGGTCGACTATCGCCCATGTTGTCGAACGGCTTCACCGTCAACATGATCACCGTGGCGGCGGCGCTGTGGGCCGTCGACATCAACACAAACGCCGGCACGTGGACGAGGAGACTTCGTTTCCAGGCCGCGCCGATGAGTGAGAACCGGCGCGCGAGCCAGATCATCGCGAGCGTCAGCGGCGCCCAAGCCAGCCAGGTTAGGATGCCCCATGAAAAGACGCGCGACGCCGCGTGGTTCATCCCCGCCGCGCGCATCTCGAGATAGGTCGGCGCGGCATAGATCACCCCGAGCACTGCCCAGATGGCAATGATCGCCAACCACCGCATGCGTGCGTCATTCATAACCACAAAAAGGCGCAAAAGACATAATCACAAAAGGCACAGAAGACACAAAAGGCACAAAAGCATAAAGTCATTAACGGTTACTGAGTTACTGAGTTCTTCGGTAACTGAGTTCTCTTCGCTTTTTGAACAGGTCGTCGTTACTGTCTAGTCCTCTTTGTGCCTTTTGTGTCTTTTGTGCCTCTTGTGATTAAAGTCTACTGGTGTTCGGCTGGATGAGGTCCGACTTTGCCGCCGTCCGGTTAAATGGAAATGTAAATAGCCGCTGTCCGGTGACGAACCGTTAATACTTCGGAACGCGCGGATCGACGTCCTCGGACCAGGCGGTGATGCCGCCCTTCAGGTTGATCAACCGGCCCTGGAAACCGGCGCGTTTCAACGCCGCTATTGCTTTCGCGCTCCTGACACCGCCCTTGCAGTGAACGATCGTCTCCGCGTCCGGATCGATCTCGTTCATGCGTCCGACGACGTGACCGAGCGGGATCAGCTTCGTTCCCGGAATGCGCGCGATCTCGAACTCGTGCGGCTCGCGAACATCGATTATTTGCAACTTATCGCCACGCAAGCGACGCGCGTTCAGTTCAGTCGCGCTGATCTCTTCGAGCTTCGTGTCCGGCGGCGGCGCCTGGTGCGCAGCCATGCCGCAGAACTCTTCATAGTCGATTAGCTTCGTCACGGTCGGGTTCTCGCCGCACACGGGACACTTCGGATCCTTTCGCAGCTTGAACTCGCGGAACTTCATCGTCCACGCGTCGAACAGCAGCAGGCGATTGATCATCAAGTCTTCAGCGCCGAGAATGATCTTGATCGTCTCGTTCGCCTGAATCGCGCCGACGATTCCGGGTAACACTCCGAGCACGCCGCCTTCCGCGCACGACGGCACGAGCCCCGGCGGCGGAGGTTCCGGATACAAGCAGCGATAACACGCACCCTTCTCGGCCCAGAAGACGCTCGCCTGTCCTTCGAACCTGAAGATCGAACCGTAGACGTTCGGCTTGCCACTCAGCACGCACGCGTCGTTGACGAGATAGCGCGTGGGAAAATTATCAGTGCCGTCGACGATGACGTCGTAGTTGCGAAATAGCTGAAGCGCATTTTGACTCGTCAACCGGGTTTCGTGAGTCTCGATCTCGATGTGCGGATTGATGTCGCGCAGACGATCGCGCGCCGACTCGATCTTTCGCCGGCCAAGGTCCTTCGTGCCGTGAATGATCTGCCGCTGAAGGTTCGATTCCTCGACAACGTCGAAATCGACAATGCCCATCCGGCCGATTCCGGCGGCAGCCAGGTACATTCCAACTGGCGCGCCCAGGCCGCCCGTGCCGATCATCAACACGCTTGCGGCTTTCATTCGTCGCTGCCCCTGCATACCGACTTCCGGCATGATCAGGTGCCGGCTGTAACGCATGATCTCTTCGTTCGACAGCTCAGGCAGATCCTGGCCCACTTCCGACTCGACAACGGCGCCGCCTGCAATCGATGGGACGATCATGATGGTGTCGCCGTCTTTGACGGGCGTGTCAGGACCGGAAGCGTGACGGATGTCTTCGTCGTTGAGATAGACGTTCACAAAGTTGCGCAACGCGTTCTGATCGTTGAAGAGGTGGCGGCGCAGCGCGGAATGCGTAGTCGTGAGCGAGTCGAGCGCTTCGCCCGCGGTGCTGGCTTCGACGACGATCTGCGACTGCCCACCGGCGAACTGGCGCAACGGCGCGGGTATCGTGATTGTTACTGGCATTGAATTTCCTCCTCGTTAAAACGCGAACGGTCCGGCTGCTGCTCCCACGAAAAGAGATCGGTGGCCGCGTCTGCGCTGGTGGAGACGATGATGTACGAATAGGTAGGCCATGCGTGCTCGAGATCGTAGTTTGACGGCACCGCCGGCGAATCTGGATGCGAATGATAAAACCCGACGACTTCCAGGTCGTGGCTCGCGGCGTAGCGTTCGCCACGCATCAACTCTTCGGGCGTGATCAGAAATCGATTGCGTTTCGCGCTCTCTTCGCGCGCATTCGAAATCGGATACGTTTCCGTCACGACCTTTCCTTCCGCCGTGTAATGGCCGAGCAAGAGTCCGCAGCACTCGTAAGGATAATCGCGCACGCCGTGCTCGCGAATCTCAGCCAATTGTTGTTTTGGGAGTGTAATCATAACGCTTGTTCGACGTCGGCGATAATGTCGTCGATACTTTCGATGCCGACGGAGATGCGAACCAGGCCTTCGCTGATACCCAATTCCTCGCGACGGGCGGGCGTGAGATCGCGATGTGAAGCGCTCGCCGGATGAAGCACGCCCGTAAATACGTCGCCCAGGCTCGTCGACCGGACGCACAATTTCACGGCGTCCATGAAACGAAAGGCAGCCTCACGCGTCTTTTCGCACAGCTCGATCGAAACGAGTGCGCCTGCGTGCGGTGCGCGCAGGATCCGCTGCGCCAGTCCGTCGTTCGCAAATGTGGGGTAATAAACTCGCGCGAGACGTTCGTCGCCGTTCAAGTGTTCGGCGAGCCGCCGCGCGTTGTCGCATTGGCGCTCCATTCGCAGCGCCAGCGTCTTCACGCCTCGTAGAATCGTGTGCGCTTCCGTCACGCCGAGTATGCCGCCAGCGAGCTTCATCGCGCCGACGAGCGCGTTCGCGTCCATGTCGTCGCGCGAAACGACGATGCCGCCCATCGCGTCCGCGTGTCCGCCGAGATATTTCGTCGCGCTGTGAACGACCATGTCGGCGCCGAACTTCAACGGTTGGCACAGAAAAGGCGACGCGAACGTGTTGTCGATGATCAGCCGCGCGTTGTTCTCGTGGGCCACCTCGGCGCAAGCTTCGATGTCGCAGATCTTCAGCAGTGGGTTCGAGATCGTCTCGGCAATCATCACTTGCGGACGGACCTCGCGCGCTTTCTCACGCAACGATGCGACGTCGCTGAAGTCAGCAGTGACTGTCTTCACACCGAACGATCCGAAGATCGTCAATAGCAGGTTCGTCGTCGCGCCGTAGATGTCCTGCGATGCGAGCACGGTCGCGCCGGGTTTCAGATCGCAGGCGATCAGCGCGGCGTGCGTCGCGGCCATGCCGCTGGCGTAAGCGCACACAGTCGCGCCCTCTTCGATCGTGAGCATCGCTTGCTCGAGCGCGGCGAGCGTCGGATTGCCGTGCCGCGTGTAGACGTAGCCCGGCTGCTCTCCGGAGAAGACGCGATCGATCTCCTCCATCGATGCGTAAGTGAACGTCGAAGTCGCGTAGATGGGTGTGGCAACAGGCTGGCCGCTCGGCAGCGGTTGGCGTTCGCCTGCGTGGACCAGTTGGGTGTTTATGTCGAGCTTATTTTTATCGTCAGTCATGAACGACTAATGATAACCAAATCCGGCGGCCTACCAGTAACGCTCACCGCCGTCGCACAGGATCGTCACCACGACGGCAGGGCCGTTCAGCGCGAGGGCAACCCGCCGGGCGGCGAGCACGTTCGCACCAGAGCTCGGGCCGACAACCAGCGCTTCTTCGATTCCTAGTCTGCTTGTCATCGATAAGGCATCTTCCGTGGCAACTTCGAGCGTTTCGTCGGCGAGCGACGGATCGAAGATACCCGGTCTGACGGCCGTTGCCATGTGTTTCAACCCTTCGAGGCCATGTAATGGAGATTCAGGCTGAACGGCGACGGCCTTCAGACGCGGGTTCAGTTCACGCAAGCGCCGGACAACGCCGACGAACGTCCCCGACGTGCCCAGGCCGGTGACGAAGTGCGTGATCTGATTACTCGTTTGTTGCCAGATTTCGTTGGCTGTAGTTTCGTAATGCGCGCGCCAGTTGGCGTCGTTGTTGTACTGATCCGGGTAGAAAAATTTTGCCGGGTTCGAGGCGTGGAGCTCGCGCGCGACTAACTGTGCGCCGTCAGTCGAAAGCATCGGATCGGTTTCGACGATTTCGACGCCGTAATCGCGCAGGATCTTCTTCCGCTGGTTGCTTGCGTTTTTGGGCAGGCAGACTGTGACGGGGTAGCCGCGCGACTTGCCGATGACGGCGTAGGCGATGCCGGTGTTTCCGCTTGTCGCGTCGATGATCGTCATTCCGGGACGAAGGCGGCCGCTTCGTTCGCCGTCGAGGATCATTGAGAGCGCGGCGCGGTCTTTCACTGATCCGCCCGGGTTGAGGTGTTCGGCTTTCGCGAAGATCTGAACGCCTGCGGGCAGTTCGGCGTCGAACACGCTCAGTTGCAGCAGGGGCGTGTTACCAATCCGGGCTTCAACGCTTTCGTAAGCCGCGCCCGCGCCGTGACCTTCTAAAACAACAGCTAATCCCATTTCACGTCTACTCCGTAAACAACCAAAAAAGAAAACCGGCCGCGACTTTTACCCGAAAAGTGCGACCGGTTTACCGTGAATCTGCTAGTCAGTGGTTAGCTCATCCGCTGCCCCAGCCTGCACACGGCTCGGTCGCGCTGCAATAGCAGCAATAGCAACAGAGACAACATGAGCAAGCCTTCGTTGGCATAAGCGTTAAGCGAGGAAACTATAGGCGTCGAAGTTTTGCATGTCAAGAACATCCGCGGTAACCTCAACCCATGTCATGGCCATCATTACCGCTTGAAGAATGGAAGGACACGTGTGCGACGCTGCACATGTGGACGCAGGTTGTCGGCAAAGTGCGGCTGGAGCAGACGCCCCTCGTCAATCACTGGTGGAACGTGCCGCTCTACGTTTCAGCCCGGGGACTGACGACGACGGCAATGCCCTACGGCGACACGAACTTCGAAATGGAGTTCGACTTCGTCGATCACAACCTCGTGATCAAGTGCAGCGACGGCGCCGCGACCAACGTCGAATTGCGACCGAAGTCAGTCGCGACTTTCTACCACGAGACGATGGACGCGCTGCGCAAGCTCGGCTTGAAGGTCCACATCTGGAAGATGCCGGTTGAAATCCCGGATCCAATCCCGTTCGACGAAGACGAGCAACACGCGTCATATGATCCAGCGTACGTCGAAAGGTTTTGGCAAGTGCTGCGCTCGTCAGAAAAGGTGATGCAGGAGTTTCGTTCGCGCTTCATCGGCAAGTGCAGCCCCGTGCACTTCTTCTGGGGCAGTTTCGATCTCGCAGTGACGCGCTTTTCCGGACGTCCAGCGCCCCCGCGTCCCGACGCCGATCCGATCACGCGCGAGGCGTATTCGCACGAAGTGATCAGTCACGGCTGGTGGCCGGGCCAGGGACCGCTCGGAAAGGCTGCGTTCTACTCCTACACCGCGCCCGCGCCCGACGGCTTGAGCAGCGCGCCGCTTCGCCCCGCGTCGGCGTTCTGGAGCAACGAACTATCCGAGTTCCTGATGTATTACGACGACGTGCGAAACGCGTCTAATCCGGATGAGGCATTGATGGAATTCTTGCAGAGCACTTACGAGGCAGGCGCGAACCTCGCAAACTGGGATCGCGCCTCCCTTGAAAGATAACCACAAAAAGGCACAAACCTTCGGACCCAAAAGGCACAAAAAAGAAAACGGAATTTGTGTGTCAATATCCAATCGCAAATGACTAGAACTTGAACCGGACGCCAAGCTGAATCTGGCGCTCGCCCAGAAACGTCCGTGGTCCACCAAACGGCGTCGACGGCGCCGGGTTCGTCAATACGAGCGACGACGAGCTGGCGATTCCGTAACGGCCCGTGTTCACCGTCGCCACGTTCGAACGATTGAAAAGATTGAACGCCTCGCCGAGCAAGCTAACGCTGTAGTTTTCGCCAAACTTGAACGTCTTCGTCACCCGCGCGTCGAAGACATAAATACTCGGCGTCGTGAAACCGTTCCGCCGAGCCCTCTCCGGCACGCGATCCGTGCTCGGATTGCCGTCGCGATTTGCGTCGCCCGCGATCAGGGCTGAATAAGCGAACCCTGATTGCAAGGTGACGATTCCCGAGAAGATCCACTCGCTCAACAGGCGACGTAGGAAGGCGTTGTCGTTCTGGACCGTCCCTATCTCATAAACCGGACTGAAAACAAAACGATGCCTGATGTCGAGATCGCTGCGGCCCCAGTCTGAATTGATGTCGAGGTTGTTTTGCAGGCCCTTCGCATCGTCAGCGCCGACGACGACCATCGTCTGGTCCGGACGATTGTCTGACGTGTCTGACAGCGTATACGCGGCGATGAACTGGAAGCCGCGCGTAAATCGCCGCTTCAATTCCATCGCGAGCGCGCTGTAGCGGGAGTCGCCCGTGCTCTCGAACAAGCTGATCCGAGCAAATCCGGGTATTGGCCGTGCCGCCGGATGCCGCAAGATAGTCAACGGTAGCCCATCGGGATCGATCACCGTGGTCGGCACTGGCGCGCCGAGATTGATATCGCGCGTGCGGCTGATGTGCACGCCGCGGAAGTACAGGTAATTGACTGAGAGGCTCGTATTCGCAAACAGTTCGCGCTCGACGCCGAGACGGCCTTGCTGCACGTACGGCTGCGCGTAGTCTTTCGCGAACAGGTAAAGACTCGGATTGACTCCACTGCCAGTCGGCGGCGCACTGAAGATGTTGGGATAGACCAGGCAAGGATTCGGAACGAGCGTGCAGTTCAAGCTCACGCCCGTAACCTGAATCCCGTTTTGCGAATGCGCAGTGCCGAGCATGATCGCGGGCGTGCGTCCGAAGAAGATGCCATAGCCGCCGCGTATCACGGTCTTGTCGTCGAATCCATAGCTGAAACCGAAGCGTGGCGCGAAGTTGTTAGCGTCGCGGACGGGCGTCGTCGTGTCCAGACCGACAGCGGCAAGCGCGGCGCTCGGGTTGTTGACAGTTGGATCGGCGAGATCCTGCAAGTCGTAACGCAAACCAAGATTCAGAGTTAACTTCGGCGTAACGCGCCAGTCGTCCTGCACGAACAGTCCATACTCGTTCAGGTCAGGATTCGTGGTTCCACCGGTCGTTCCCTCGCCGGGGAAGTTTTGAACGAAAGTCGCCGGCGTGTTCGAAGCAAACAGCGCGTACGAGTTGAACGTGTATTGGCCTGTAAAGAGGCCCGGGAAGAAATTGAAGACGCGATCGAAGTTGAAGTCGGCGCCGAATTTCAGACTGTGTTCTCCGTGCGTATGACTGACGACGTCGATCAGTTGCACGCGCTTGATGGTCGTCTCGCGCGGGCTGAAGTTGTTCCGGCCCAACTGCAAGAACCCGCCGCCGGTCTGGATTCGCGCTTCAGTCACATCGCTGTTCGCCTCGCCCGGTTCGCGGTCGCGTCCAAACTGAAAACGAAAATCGTTGATCGTCGTCGGGGACAGCGTAGAGATCAGCGAGCCGGAGAACGTCGTCGTTTTCGCGATGCTGTTTCCGGAGTGTTCCTCGACGCTGAGCGGGCCGCCGTTCTCGTTGTTGTTGCCGGTGAAATTCTGCTGGTTGAAACGAAGGACGAGTTGGTTCGCGCCGTTCAGCCGGATGTCCGACTTGACCATGAACACGTCCTGGTCGCGTCCGATCTGATACGTCTGCATCTTCGGCGCCAAGAGGTTCTGAATGCTCGCCGGCTGCGCGAAGAAGTTAGGCGCGTCGACGACGTTGGGAATGTTCGACCGCTGGCCGTCGTACGCGAAAAAGAAGAACGCGCGATCTCGTTTGATCGGGCCGCCGACTGTCGCGCCAAACTGATTGATTTGCGACTTCGGCCGCTTCGCCCCGCGCGCCGTGAGAATCGGCGTGTTCGAGTTCAACGCTTCATCGCGGAAGAACTCAAATGCGCTGCCGTGCCAGTCGTTAGTTCCTGACTTGGTGACGACGTTGATAACAGCGCCGCCCGCGCGTCCGAATTCCGCTGAAAATCCGTTCTGGTTGACCTGAAACTCCTGCACTGACTCTTCCGAGAACTGGTACGGAGGCCGAGTGCCGGTGCGTCCGAACGACTGTCCGAAGAACGTGTTGTTGTTGTCCGCACCGTCGACCTGGAGACTGTTCAGCGTTCCCTTCTGTCCTCCGACTGCGAGATCTCCCTGACGAGTTGGATCGCGGATGACGCTCGGCGTCAACGTGGCGAAGTCGAGGAAGTTTCGTCCGTTGACCGGCAGGTTCTGAATGGAACGTTCGTTGATGACGGAAGAGACTGACGTGCGCGTGGTCTCGACCACCTGGCCTTCAGCGGAGACGTCGACCATGTTCACCGCCGCGTTGCCGACTGCCAGTTGGATGTCGAGCGGCGTTTGACCGCCGACGGTGACCACGACGTTCGTGTATGTTCCGGGGACGAATCCCTGCGCGCCGCTGGTTTCGACTTTGTAAACTCCCGGAGGAAGGAAGACGATGCGATAGATTCCCTCGTCATTCGTCTGAGCCGTCTTGCTCAGTCCGGTCGCGAGGTTCGTGGCGGTGACGGTGACGTTGGGTACCGATGCCGCGTTTGGATCGGTGACGCGGCCTTCGATATTTCCGGTGTTGGCCTGCGATTGAGCAAGAATGGTGATCGAGATTGAAAATAGAGACACGACGAGCAAGCACATGCGATATGCGCAGCGGGGATTTCTAAACATGACTTCCTTCCTTTTAGGTGGTGTTTGAGGGTTTCAACGGGCGCCAAAGTGCGGTCAACTTCTTACCACTGGCAGTCTGCAGCATGCTCATTACACCCATGTAGCCGAAACCGAAAAAGAACAGCAGCAGGAACGGGATCGTGCCCCACATATGCAGCCGTGCCGAGTAGATGATTGCCAGCAGAAAATAGAATGCGAAACTCAGTTCGAGCAGCGGCAGGAGGCCCCGCTTGCGTTTGTACTTCTTTCGTTTCCACGTCGCGTCGTTTGCTTCTTCAACACGATACTTCGGCGTCCGCACGAATTCCGATTTCACGCCGATGAGCGCTTCCAACACAGCGCGCGCGTTTGAAAAAGCGAGACCGATTCCGAGGCCCATCACGAGCGGAAGGTGCAACAGTCGCGGTGCACGCTTCTCGTCGAGATACCAGACCGCGGAACCGTAGAACAACACCACGGAGATCGACGAGAAGAATAGCAGCGGCAAATCGAGGATCATGAGGTGATAGAACGGCTGGTTGTAGCGCACCAGCAACAACGGGAACTGTAGAAAACTCGCCACGATCATCAACGGATAACTGATGTTTCCCGTGAGACGGAAGAACATCTCCAGCTTGACGCGAAACGGCAACGGCGCGAGCCAGATGCGCGGGTAGAGTTTCAACCCGACTTGCATCACGCCCTTGGCCCAACGACGCTGTTGCGCCTTGAACGCGTTGATCTCGACCGGAATTTCCGCCGGCGCTTCTTCGTCGAGGAGATAGACGAACTTCCAACCCATCAACTGCGCTCGGAAACTGAGGTCGGTGTCTTCAGTCAACGTGTCGTGCTGCCAACCGCCGCTCGATTCAATCGCTTGTCGTCGCCAGATGCCGGCGGTGCCGTTGAAGTTGAAAAAGCCGCCGGTGCGATTGCGTGTCGTCTGTTCGACGACGAAGTGTCCGTCGAGCATGATCGTCTGCAAACGCGTCAGCAGGTTGTAACGGCCGTTAATGTGCGACCAGCGCATCTGTGCGCAGCCGACGAGCGGATCGGTAAAGAAATCGACGAGCTTGCGGAGGCAATCAGGTTTGGGGACGAAGTCGGCGTCGAAGATGGCTAACAGATCGCCTTTGGCGGTCTTGTTTCCGTTCTCGAGTGCGCCGGCTTTGAAGCCGGTGCGATCGTGACGATGGACGTAGTGAATGTCAAAGCCCTGCTTCGCATACTTCGCGCATACGGCTTCGGCGAGTTTCGCCGTCTCGTCCGTTGAATCGTCGAGGACTTGAATTTCGAGTTTCTCACGCGGGTAATCGATTTCGGTGACCGCCTTGAGCAGGCGTTCGACGACGTAAAGCTCGTTGAAGAGCGGAAGTTGGACCGTGATCCGCGGCAGGTCAGCTTCGGCGTAACGGGCGCCGGGCTGCGGCACAAACTTGCGATAGCGCCAGAAATCGATGACTTGCTTGATGCGGTAAGCACCGTAGACGGCCAGCGTTCCGAGAATGGCAAAGTAGACGATCAGGATGATCCAGTCGAACGTGTCGAGCTTATAGAGCGGACTGATGTTGCCCCACGTTTTGTTGACCAGATCGTGAAAGTACCGTTCGAAGAGCGCTTGCGGGCTGGGACCTTTCGGACTGGGCCAGGGAGTTGGTGCTGGTGCTTGGAAAATCATGTATTGCGGCTACCCAAAGCGCTGGATTCTACCTTAAATCGCGGATTTCCCTAAATACGCCGGCTTCTTAAATACGCCGTTGGGGAGCGCTGTAGTCGCTCGGGGCCGCGGCCATTCGTTCCGAGGAGGCGAGCGTGAACGTCTGCCGGGGAATTTCGCGGGTTTTTCGCGTGCTCAGTTCGATCAAGCCCGGCATGACGTAGAACACGCACGCGCCGCCGAGCAGTAGTCCGGTCAGGAGGCGCGACGTATGCGTGTTTTCCCAGACGCCGAAAAACGTCAGCCCGAAGTCGATGGCCATCGGTAACGCGGCCAGAATTAACAACTCCCGCCGCGGCCAGTCCATCGACCGCAACGGCCGGACCAGCGGATACAGCAGCATCGCCAAGGCAAATCCGGCGTACAGCCCGGTGCAACGGGCGCAGACTGCGAGTGGGTGTTCCGCGATGAAGTATGAACGTTCCGGGAGTTGGTGGCAGAGCACGGAAAAGCCGCGATAAAGCGTGGCAGCGAGCCCCGGATGACCGGCTGCTGCCGCGAGAGGCGCGCCGACAATCACCGCTATCGCTGACAGGGCGAGCGCAACACACGCGAGCCAAACGAGCCGTGCAATCGTCTGTGTCTTTTGTGCCTTTTTGTGGCTCAAAACCTGATCACAGTATCCGGGCCGCCCTCGATGTGCAACGTGTCGACAAAACGGATGTGCCGCGATTCTGTCGTCATCACCACCGAGTGCGTTCGCTTGCCGGCGCCGAAGAATCGTACCCCTTTCAATAACGCACCATCAGTCACGCCAGTTGCGGCAAAAATGATCCTCTTGCCGGGAGCGAGATCGTCCGTGTCGTAAACCTTATTCGGGTCGCGGATTCCCATCGTCGCCAGCCGGTCGAGCACCTCATCTTTCGACGGCACCTTGTCTTTATCGACTCCCAGCCTGTCGGGATCGAAAACCAACCGCGCCTGAATCTCGCCGTTCAAGCACTTCATTGCCGCCGCGGTAATGACGCCTTCCGGAGCGCCGCCGATTCCCATCAGCGCGTGGATGTTCGTGCCCGCGACGGCGGAAGAGATTCCGGCGGAGAGGTCGCCGTCAGAGATCAGGCGAATGCGTGCACCGGCGGCGCGTACGTCGGCGATCAGTTTTTTGTGACGCGAACGATCGAGCACGATGACGGTCAGGTCTTCGATGTCGCGTCCGAGGCGACGCGCGATGTTCTTGAGGTTGTCTTTCACCGGCGCGTCGATGTCTACCACGCCGCGTGACGATGGGCCGACGACGATCTTGTCCATATAGATGTCGGGCGCGTTGAGCAGTCCGCCGCGCTCGGCCGCCGCCAGCACCGCAATCGCGTTGTTGGCGCCGAGAGCGCACAGGTTCGTTCCTTCCAACGGATCGACCGCGATGTCGACTTCCGGGCACGACTCCGCCAACTCTTCGCCGGCGTGGAATCCGCCGCCGACTTCCTCGCCGATATAAAGCATCGGAGCTTCGTCGCGTTCGCCTTCGCCGATCACGACGCGGCCACGCATCGGAACGGTGTCCATCACTTCGCGCATGGCTTCGACCGCCACGTGGTCGGAATACTTTCGATCGCCCTGGCCCATTGTGCGCGCCGCGGCAATCGCAGCCGCTTCGCAAACGCGCAGGAAGTCGAGAGACAGCTCGCGCTCGGTCCTCATGTCGTCACGCATCTATTCAAACTCTCCTGGTCTGGTGGTTTGTTTCAGAATGCCCATTTTCCCCGTGCAATTCTGATGAGGAAGCGTGCTCATACTACTTGAAGTTAAGAGCGTCCCGCAAAGGCGCGAAGCAGTGAAAGGATGATGGGGAGATACGGAGACACGGAGATCGCCGTTTCCGCGCTTCACCCCGTCACCGGTTCATTAATTTCACTTTGCTTCAGAGTAGACAAGGCGTAGGCTCAACGAGTAATCTCTGCCGGCCCTCATATCTTCGTTTCAACGTCCTCATCAGATGGATCGAAGAATAGAACTGGTCATCGCCCGATTGGAAGCCGACACCTCACGCGCCTGGGACGCTCGCACGCTCGGCGCACTGGTACACCTCTCCGCTTCGCGTTTTCGTCATCTCTTCAAACAGGAAACCGGAACGACCGCCGGCCAATATCTGCGTGAGTTGCGGTTCCGCAAAGCTGAGATGATGCTGCGGACGACGTTTCTGTCTCTGAAAGAGATCGCGGATGAGGTAGGGACGGTTTCACTCAGTCATTTCATGAAAGATTTCAAAAAGCGTCATGGAATGACGCCGGGTGAGTATCGGATTGCGGCGAAAAGAAAACATTAGCCACTTTCACCACAAAATAGCCGTTTTCGGCAATTGACCTGGACCAGCCGCTGGCCTACTGTGCCCGGACCCCCCAAACATCATCTGATTGGAGTTTAAGGAAATGATCTCCCATTCCTCACGGGGAATTCTTGTCTCTCTTGGTTGGTTGCTGCTGCTGTTTGGTGGTGCTCGCGGGCAGGCGCCGGACACTGTTGTCGCTACGGTAAGCGGCGTTGCAATCACACAGAAACAGTTGGACGACTCTGTTGCTACGCGGATCTATCCGTTGCAGCAGCAACTCTATGCGATCAGAAAAGCGGCGCTCGAGAACTTGATCGTGTCGCGTTTGCTTGAAGTCGAGGCTCGTACGCGCGGCGTGACCGTCGAAGAGCTGCGACGGCAATTGACGGAAGGTGACGTCAGTGTCACGCGAGTTCAGGTTGAAGATGCATATGCGCAGAATGCTTCGTTCTTCGCGTCGATGAGCGCGGATGAAGCGCTCGAGCGATTGCGGCTCGATCTCGAGAACCAGGCGCGTATGAAACACTATCGCGCTGGGCTGGAGGCGCTGCGAAAGAAATGGCCCGTCGAACTCAAGCTTGCGGAGCCGGTGTTTGCACTGGCGTTGGACGATGGCGCTTCGCCTGCGCGCGGGCCAACGAAAGCGGCGGTGACGATTGTTGAGTTTTCGGATTTTGAATGTCCGTTTTGCCGCGAGGTCCAGTCTGCGCTCAAGCAGACCGTTGAGACGTACGCGAAAGACGTGCGGCTGATCTTCAAGCACATGCCGCTCGAAGGGCACAGAGACTCGCTGCCGGCGGCGAGGGCGGCTTATTGCGCCGGTGAGCAGGATCGGTTCTGGCAATTTCATGACGCGCTGTTCGCGGCGGGAAACCTATCGCCGCCGGGGGTGTTCGATCAAATTGCCGTGGATATCGGACTCGGGATGGAGCGATTTCGAGCGTGCGTGAATTCGGAGCAATCGCGAGCGGCCGTGGTGAAGGACATTGAGACCGCGCGTACTTTGCGTATCGACAGCACGCCGAGCTTTCTTGTTAACGGCAGATTGATCAAGGGCGCACTGAGCGTTGCGGAGTGGCAAAAGATCGTCGAGCGCGAACTAACCTCACAAAAATAGGAGATCCTCATGAAGCGATTAAATTGGGTTTTCATCGTTGTTGCTTTGTGCTGCGCGCAATCACGCGCCTCACAAGAGAAGTTGATCAGGGAAACTTATACAAAGCTTGAAACATACAGCACGGCGGCGCAGGTCATGCAGAACGAACTAACGCGAAAGCCGTTACGAGCGGACGCGAATGTGCGCTTCGAGCTCAGCGACTTCCGCTCAGGCGACGTGAAAGAGATCCTTCAGAAGCCATACGTTGGGTTAGTCACGATGCCGACGGGCGATGTGATCTCGCTGACGTCCGGCGGACACGTGCTTGACGGCGGAGCGGAGGAAGCGACGTTCGGAGCTGAGTGGGACCGCGGGCAGTATGCTTCCGTGTTCGATCCGCAATGGACCGTGGCGGACGCCTTTCATTTCGAGCCGGAGAAGTACTACGACATCGTCAGCTACACGTCTTATCAGGTGACGGTTAGATTACAGGGTCGATCGCGTACCTATCGCGCGCTCGCGTTGTTTCATGCCGCGGGCGCACCGGAGTTTTGGGATTCGATCGTCAATGGCATTACCCGCGTCTGGCAGGAAAAGCGGCCGCCGTACAAGACGAAGACTATGAGTACGAGTATGAGCATCACTCCAGTCGACGACGGGTATGGCGACAATGGCGGGTACGTGGACGACACCATCATTGGAGACACTGGAGGATCAGGCGAGGCATCCCAGACGATGCCGCTGAATTTCTGGAACAGCATCGACATCAGCGAGCACATTTCAGGCGAGCATGGCGGGACAGCGAACTATACCGGGACGTGCACGCCGCTTATCGGAGGCTTTCAACGCTGTGCGGTGGTGGTCAGTAACTTCGCGTCGTTCGAAGTCGGCACCTTAGACCACCTCACGCCGTTCTTTTCGCACGTCGGTTCGAAGGACCTGAAGACAGAGAACCGGACAGGGCCGACGGGTACGACGATCCAGTGCGCCTCGGCAACTGGCGTCGCGTTCTCGACCTGTCTCTTCGGGACGAATTGCGGCACGACCGCGCAAGTTTCGCTTTCGATCTCAGTCGCGTCAGCAGGCGCGACAGTTACAGGAGGCAATCTATGGCGCGACGTCAACTCGGAACACTTCTCGTGCAGCCTTCCGAGCGGCGCTAACTGCACCTCGATGCCGCTCAGTGGCACGTGTCCGGCCGGGAGTGTGAACGTGAACGGACTGTGCTGTTTCTCGACGGCGAGCGCCGGTTGCAGCCAGCCGCTGGCCACCAAGTGTCTCATGTACGGCGGGGACTTTGATTTTTCGACCTGCACCTGTATTGGCTGTGGCTGTGGTGGATCGCCAATCGTGATCGACGTTGCGGGCAATGGCATCGCGTTGAGTGATGCTGCTGGTGGCGTGGAGTTTGATCTAAATGGCGACGGCGTGAAGAGCAAGTTGAGTTGGACGCTCTCCGATACGGACGATGCATGGCTGGCGCTGGACCGCAATGGGAATGCGAGGGTCGATAGCGGATTGGAACTGTTTGGCGACTACACGCCGCAGCCGGCGGCGAGTAATAAGAATGGGTTCCTCGCCCTGGCCGAGTTTGACCTGGTTGCGAATGGTGGAAACGGCGACGGCATCATCGACCAGCAGGATGCGATCTTCAACCGTCTTCGGTTGTGGCAGGACAAGAACCACAACGGCATGTCGGAGCCGGATGAGTTGCACACGCTGGCGTCGCTGAAGATCGAGGCGCTGGAATTGGAGTTCAAGCAGTCGCCGCGCGTGGATCGTTACGGCAACCAGTTTCGCTATCGGGCGAAGGTGAAGGATGCCAAAGGCGCACCTGTGGGCCGGTGGGCGTGGGACGTATTCCTGATGGCGAAATAAAAACCGCGGATTTATCGAATAATTATTTCTTCCAAGCCGGCAGAGTGCGGCGGGCCGGCTTTTCCTTCTTCAAGCCGAGGGCCCAATCGGCCTGCATCAGTGTGTGAATATCGCGTGTGCCTTCGTAAATGATCGCAGCCTTGCAGTTGCGCAGGTAACGTTCGACTGGATAGTCGTTGGAGTAACCATTCGCGCCATGGACCTCAATCGCCATCGAAGCCGCCTTCTCACTTCTCGTCGTGGCTTGCCACTTTGCGAGACTCGTCGCCTTCGCGTTGGGCTTGCCTTCATTCTTCAAATAACCGGCGCGCAGCCAGAGCAAGTGACTCATCTGGTAGTCAGCTTCCATCTCCGCGATCTTCTGCTTCACGAGCTGATGGTTCGCTATCTTTGTGCCAAACGTCTCGCGCTCGTTCGCATACGCAACCGAGGCATCACGGCTTGCGCGAATCACTCCGGTCGCGCCTGACGCCACCGTGTACCGTCCCTGCTCGAGCGCGAACATCGCGATCTTGAAACCCTCACCCTCTTCGCCGACCATGTTCTCCTGCGGTACTCGGACATCTTGCAGCGAAAAGTAACCGGTGTTGCCAGCCCGGATGCCGAGCTTCCCGTGAATGGTTCCGGAAGAGAACCCTTTCATGGTGCGCTCGACGATGAAGCATGACATGCCGGTGTGATCCCGTTTGCGGCGCTTCTCTTCGTCAGTCCAGCAGAAGAAGAGAAAGTTGTCGGCAACGTCGGCCAGACTGATCCACATCTTTTCGCCGTTCAACACCCACTCATTGCCCTCACGTCGCGCAGTCGAACGTGCGCCAACGACATCCGATCCGGCGCCCGGCTCGGTCAATCCATACGTCGCGATCTTCTCGCCTTTAGCTTGCGGCGCCAGGTATTTCTGTTTCTGCTCTTCCGATCCCCAGGTGTAAAGTGTCAACGAGTTCAAACCCGTGTGGACCGACATCACCACGCGCAAAAACGTGTCCACCGCTTCGAGCTCTTCACACACCAAACCCAACGAGATGTAGTCGAAACCGGCGCCGCCGTACTCCTCCGGAATGCACACGCCGAGCAAATTCAACGACGCCATTTTTTTCAATATCGAAGGATCAAACTGTTGTTTCTCGTCCCATTCCTTGATATGCGGCGCCACTTCCTTCTGCGCAAACTCGCGCACGGTCTGCACCAGCGCCTGATGGTCTTCCGTCAACTCAAAATCGATCATTTCTCTACTCTTTCCAATATGGAGCTTAAAAAGACCGCACATCTTACCAGAGCAAACGCGGATCGCACGAATGCTTTGCTATACTGCCCCGCATGCCCAACAAGAGGAAAACGGCCAACGCCGTCACCGTTGGCCTCGTACAAATGAGTTGTGTGCCGCAACCGGACAAGAACCTGAAAAAGGCGATCGCCGGCATTAACGAAGCGGCGAAACGCGGAGCGCAGATCGTCTGCCTGCAAGAGCTTTTTCGTTCTCAATACTTCTGCCAGACGGAAGATATCGAGCTGTTCAAACTCGCTGAAACTATCCCCGGTCCGTCGACGGAAGCGCTTGCGAAAGTCGCGCGTCAGCGCAAAGTCGTGATCGTCGCTTCGCTATTCGAAAAGCGCGCGGCCGGCGTCTATCACAACACGGCCGTGATGATCGATACGTCAGGAAAGATCGCGGGCAAGTATCGCAAGATGCACATCCCTGACGATCCGCTCTACTACGAGAAGTTCTATTTCACTCCCGGCGATCTCGGCTTTCAAACTCACGACACTGCGTACGGCAAGATCGGCACGCTGGTATGTTGGGACCAGTGGTTCCCCGAAGCCGCGCGGTTGACCGCGCTCGGTGGCGCGCAGTTTCTGTTTTATCCGACCGCTATCGGTTGGCTGCCTGACGAAGAGGAGTCGATGAACGAAGCACAGCACTCCGCGTGGGAAACAATCCAGCGCGGCCACGCGATCGCCAACGGGGTTTACGTCGTCGTGGTTAATCGTGTCGGCCCCGAGGGGAAGCTGACGTTTTGGGGCCAATCCTTCGTCGCCGATCCTTTCGGACGCATCATTGCCAAGGCGTCGGCAACCGACGAGGAGGTGCTGCTCGCCGAGTGCGATCTGACAAAGATCGAAGAGACGCGCCAAAACTGGCCGTTCCTGCGCGACCGCCGCATCGACGCTTACGAAGGACTTCGCTTCCGATTTGGGGAATGAATATGAACTATGGCCTGATGGACGTGGTCGGCAACATCGGCGTCTTGATGCTGATGTTCACTTACCTGGCGCTGCAACTGGACAAGATCAAAAGCGCTGACCTTTCGTATTCAGTTCTCAACGCCGTGGGCGCGAGCCTCATCGTCGCCTCGCTGATCGTCGACTTCAATCTCTCCGCGTTACTGATGGAGGTCTTCTGGGTCTTGATCAGTTTTATCGGCATCGGCCGTCACCTGCGACTCAAAACAATCAGGTCCTGAGCGATGCCCAAACAAGAAACACCTGCCGCCCTGGGTTTTCACATGCCCGCCGAATGGCATCCGCACGCTGCGACCTGGCTCACGTGGCCCAAGGATCCGGAAACGTGGCCCGACCGCGTCTCAGCCGTTGAAGAGATCTTTCTCGAGATGATGGCGGCGCTGACGTCGTATGAAACAGTCAACCTGCTGGTTGATGACGAAGCAACAGAACAGTTTGTGCGCGAGCGCTGCGTGTTTCCGACTGCTCACAACATTCGTTTCCATCGAGTCGAAACAGTGGATTCATGGATCCGCGACTACGGACCGAACTTCCTGATCGGCCCGAACAACAGCGCCGCCTTCAACGATTGGATTTTCAACGCCTGGGGCAACAAGTATGAAGTTTTAAAACGCGACGACCAGGTGCCGCGAGTACTCGAGCCAGTGCTGGGAATGCGCCGCTTCGAACCGGGGATTGTGATGGAAGGCGGCTCCATCGAAGTCAACGGCGCGGGTTGCGTGTTAACAACCGAACAGTGCCTGCTGAATCCGAATCGCAACCCGCAACTCAGCCGCGTGGAGATCGAGGAGTACTTAAAAACTTATCTCGGAGTCATAAAGGTGTTGTGGCTAGGCGAAGGAATCGTCGGCGACGACACTGACGGCCACATTGACGACATCGCGCGCTTCGTCGCCGAAGACGTGATTGTCTGCGCAGTCGAAGACGATCCGCAGGATGCCAACTATGAATTGCTGCAGGACAATCTCGCTCGGCTCCGCTCGATGACTGACGCGCACGGACGCGCTTTCGAGATCGTCACCTTACCGATGCCCGGTGTCGTGGGCGGCACAAGTACTGACACGCGCAACCTGGATCGGCTGCCGGCCAGCTACGCAAACTTCTATATTGCAAACAACGTCGTGCTCGCGCCCGTCTTCAACCACCCCAACGACGCGCGCGCCATACAGACTCTGCAACGCATCTGTCGCGATCGACGCGTCGTCCCAATCAACTGCGAACCCCTCGTCTGGGGCATGGGCACGATCCACTGCGTCACTCAACAGCAACCACGCATCACGGCTCTAAACCCCGACTAGCTTCCGAGCTTCTCGAATAGCGTCGTCGAGAGTTCGCACGCGCCCGTCCAACTGCATCTCGTAAACAGCGCGCGTGATCTCACCCACGCGTGGTCCAGGCTGCAGACCAAGCTCCAGCACGTGGCGGCCCAACAGCAGCGGATCGGGCGGACGCTTATCCACGTCCAACTCTCGGGCACGCTGCAAAAACCACTCCTGCGCTTCCGCGCCGTACCAGTTTTCGCGCGGCACCCAATCAGCATTGCGTCCCAACGAATCGGACCTCGCCACCCGGTACAACAAATCCGGCTCGCACCGCCGCGCCAAGCGGCGAAACGCACCCTCACCAACTTCATCGCGCTTTTTGAAAAACTCGCCCGGCTTCAAATGCTCGCGCACCAGGGCAACGACCTGACGCCGAACGTCGTAGCCGTCGATCGTGTGCACGTTGATACGGTCGAGAAACCTCATAGTTGGCTCGACACCCGCTTCCTCATGTCCTCGCGATCTCCAACGCCCCTCGAGAAACTCCGTCGTCGGCGGCTTTCCAAAATCATGGGCCAACGCCGCCAGCATCACCGTGACCTGCCGCGCGTACGGCAGATCGTCAATCAACTCGCGCGCGCGATCGACCACCAGCAACGTGTGAACGAAAACGTCGCCCTCCGGATGCCACTCAGGATCCTGCGGCACGCCGATCAACGTCTGGATCTCGGGAAACACCTGCTCGATCGCCCCGAGCTTCCGTAACCAATCCAATCCGATTGACGGACGGCGCGCCCGCAACAAGAGCTTCTCCAGCTCTCCCCAGATCCGCTCGGCCGGAAGGTCCGTCAGGTCCATTGTCCGGCAAAGCGCAACCGTATCTTCGTCGATCGCAAACTCGAACCGCGCCGCAAACTGCGCCGCACGCAACACGCGCAGACTGTCTTCAACAAAAGTGTCCGCGGCAACCGCGCGCAGCACACGCGCCTCAATGTCCTTCTGACCACCAAAAGGATCGATCAATTCGCCTGTCAACGGATCCTGAAGGATCGAGTTGATCGTGAAATCACGCCGCCGCGTCGCGTCCTCAACGCTCATCGACGGATCGCCTTCGATCATGAACGCGCGATGGCCCCGACCTGACTTGCGTTCGCGCCGCGGAATCGAAACGTCGAGATCCGGCCCCAACTTGTAAACTGTAAACGCCTCGCCGACGACGTTCACCGCTCCAAACCGATCGAGGATCTCGCGCAAACGTTCCGGCGGCAGCCCATACACTTCCAGGTCCCAATCCTTGGCAGTGCGGCCCATCAAAGCGTCGCGCACACAGCCGCCGACGAGCAGCGCACGTCCTCCGGCATCCTGGATCGCGCGCGCGAGTGCGATAACTTTTTCGGGCAGGGTACTCATCGAAAACAGGGCCCCACCTAACGAAGCGGTGATGGGGGGACGGGGTGAAGCGGAGAAAGAAGATCTCCGCGTCTCCGCATCTCCCCCTCACCCCATCACCCTTCGCGGCCTTTGCGGGAGTTACTCTTCTTCTTCCGGCGTGTCAACGACGACCTGCACGCCGCGTGTGGAGGGAATACAGCTTATCACCTGGGCCCGATCGATCTTCGTCATCTCCGTCCCTGCCGCGTGCCACAGCTTGACCCAGAACGTTCGCGTCGTCCCGTGAATGGCAAACGTCGAACCGTCGATCATCACCGGCACGGGCTCGGCGATCGTTCCGGCGCGAAGCTCCGCGAGGAGTTCGGGTATGTAGGATTTGAACTTGTCGAACTGGACCAGCACCGCGCTATCTTCAATCTCCGCGGGCGGCAGCTCGACCGGATCGTTGGATTCCAGCAACAGGCGCGTCTCAGTTTGCAGATTTCTCTTCTTGACTACGGGCATACCGGATCCTATTCCTGCAACCGCCGTTGCAAATGTTCGACGAGCTCCGATACCTTGACTCGTTCCTGCTCCCACGTATCGCGATCGCGCACCGTCACGGCTTCGTCTTCGAGCGACTGGTGATCGACCGTCACGCACAACGGCGTTCCGATCTCATCCTGCCGGGCATACAGTTTGCCAATACCGCCGGTGTCGTCATAAACAGCGCGCAGCGTTGGTTGCAGCGAACGTTTAATCGCTTTCGCCATGCCGACGATCTCGGGCTTGTTCTTCGCAAGCGGCAGGATTGCGGCTTTGATCGGCGCAAGCTGCGGACGCAATTTCAATATCACTCTGGTCTCGCCTTTGTCGTTCGTCCTCTCGGAATAAGCGTCCATCAACACGGCGAGCACGGTCCGGTTGACACCGGCCGCCGGTTCGATGACGTGCGGATAGAAGCGCGTCTTCGTCGGCTCGTCGAAGTAGGAAAGGTCCTCAGTCGAATCAGGGTTGATGCGCTTGCCATCAGTGTCGAGTTTGTTCTTCGAATGCGCGCTCAGATCGAAATCGGTGCGCCACGCGATTCCCATCAACTCTTCCCACGGCTTTTCGCGTTCGGGAAAATACCGGTACATGATGTCGACCGTGCGCTTCGAATAATGCGCGCGCTCATCCTCCGGCACTTCGTACAAGTACAGGTTGTCGCGATTGAGCCCCACGCTGCCAAACCAATCGAGATACTGCTCGACCCAGTAATCAACAAGCTTCGAGTGCTCGGCGTCAGGCGCGACGAAGTACTCCATCTCCATCTGCTCAAACTCCCGCGTGCGCAGAATGAAGTTTCCCGGCGTAACTTCGTTGCGAAATGATTTTCCTAACTGCGCGATGCCAAACGGCAACTTACGACGCATCGTCGTCTGCACGTTGAGGAAGTTGATGAAGATACCCTGCGCGGTTTCCGGCCTGAGATACGCGAGTGCCGTCGGATCGTCATCTGCCACCGCGCCGAGTTTCGTTTGCAACATCGTGTTGAAGGGACGCGCATCGGTCCAATCATGCGCGCCGCACGACGGACATGCTTTCGTCTGGAACGATCCGTCCGTCGCTTTCTCAAACACCTTGTCCTGGCGAAAGCGGCCTTTGCACTTTCGGCAATCGACCAACCAGTCATTGAACGTCGCTTCGTGGCCGGAGTATTTCCACACCAGCCGGTTCAGAATGATCGACGAGTCGATCCCTTCGATATCGTCGCGCTCGTAAACCAACCAACGCCACCACGACTGTTTGACGTTATTGCAGAGCTCGACGCCGAGTGGACCATAATCCCACGCGCTGCCGAGTCCGCCATAAACTTCGGAAGAAGGGAAAACAAAACCTCGCCGCTTGGCGAGCGAAACGATTGTGTCGATGTTAGGTGCAGGCACGTAGCGAATATAGAAGACGGTGAGGGAAAAGACAAAACACCACAACCCACGCGCATCGGAGCACCTGGATGCGCGTGGGTTGTGGTTTTGAAAGGCGCCTTCTCTAGGAATCTAGTTAGCGCCGTTTTGACTCAAAAGTCCTCTTCTCATTCTCACCCGGCTTTAGCCGGGTGGATCGCAGAGCTGTAATGGGGAAACCGTTTTAACGGTTTCGATAGCGAAATCATGGAAAACCGTTGAAACGGTTTCTCGATGCTTCACGGCGCTTACACCGGGCTAAAGCCCGGTGAGAATGAGAAGAGGACTTTTAGGGCAAAGCCAGTTAGCGCCGTTTTTTCGGTTTTACTTCGCCGGCTTGAACAGTCGGCGTTGCTTGCGGAGGCGCAGCGCCGCTGGGAACGATCCACAGCTCGACGCTATCGACTTCACGGAACCCGCCATTGATGGTGACGATGCGTGCAGCATCAATGCCGCGTTTCTCGACGATGTAGTCGAGAGCGCGTTTCATCAGCAACTCGACCTGCGAGATCGGACTCGTGCGTCCGCCGTACGCGATGATGTAAGCGCGCGTCGAGGGATCGTTTTGCAATTCTACCGCGAGATTGTCGAGACGTGCTTTTTGATCGTCGAACGTGCAGTTGTCGCACTCGTCAAACTCGCGCGCGACGATCACCTTTCGTTCGGGAGCGGTTACGACAGCGACGCTCTGCGCAGTCTGACGGCAAGCGGGATCCGCCGATCCGTCATCAACCGCCAACGTCGCGATGATGCGCTGACCGCCGAGACCGGTCGAGTCGACGTTGATCGTCGGCGAACCCGCGCCGCTGATCACACGCGCGCTCGACGGGCTCACGGTCCAAACGTATCGCAAACCGGAAGTGCCGCCGTATTCGACGTCAGCCGCAAACGTGATGATCTCGCCTTCGTTAACCGCCTTGGGCGCCGAGACGTTCACTGGATAAGGACATGGAGACTTCGGCGGCGGCGGCAATGGCCGGTAGTTTACGACCACGCACTTGACGCGGCCTGCCGGAACCTCGATGTCACGAGTCCAAATCTTTCCACTCGGCAACGTCACCGAAACGTTGTGCGTTCCGGGAGCGAGATCGAACGAACTATATTCAGCCGTTGTTTCACCCACGACTTTGCCATCGATCGTGAGTAGCAAGCCGGACGGGTTGGTCAGTATCTTGATCGTGCCGTACTTCGCCGTCTTTGTTTTCGCCGAAACTTCCGACGAACCGACAAACGCAAAAACTGCTACCGCAAGCAGCAGCAAAAAAGCAAACTTGAAGACGAATCGAGTTCTATTCACTTTCACTAGCCTCCGTCTTCTGATTGCCGAGTTTTGCTTTCGTATGGCGACGTCGCAGTCCGGCGCCGAAAGCTAACAGGCCCGTGCCGAACAACAGCAGTGAAGCTGGTTCAGGCGTGGGAGTGACGTTATTAGGAGGCGTCGGAGTTGGGGTCGGCGTCGGCGTGCTTTGCTGGCAGTCAGTGCAGTCATCGGTGAAATCGATGAACGCCAGCGGGACGGCCGCTAAAAACGCGAACGGCCACTTGGGAAACGCGCCGCCCGCGATCAGAATCTCGCCGCAGTCGCAGATCGTGCCGTCAACTTCACCTTCTTCGATGGTCTCGATGCCGATTTGTTGCAATCCCGACGAGTCGACCTTGATACCGGAAAGCAGTGAATCGAGTTTCGGATCGCTCGAGCCCACGCCTTTGTCGTTGCGTTGCGCGGTTTGTTTGGAACCTTGTGTTCCAGTGATTATTGGATCTTGCGAGACGAGCGTCAGTTGGGGTAAGCCTTGCAAGTTGCTCACAGTCTGGACCACTTGATTGATCCGCACTGGCCCAGCCTGTGCTGCCGCGCTGGTTATCACGATGATGAAAAGCGTCGCGGCGACGACTCGGCTGATGTGCCGAAGCCGGGCAGTTTGCCGGTTGCCGGGAATCGGGGCGATGGTTAGGTTCATACGTCGAGCAAAGGCAAAAACAGCGTCTGCGCCTTCTGGGGCCTGGTAGAAATTCCTTTTCAATCCCAGAAAACTGCTAATACGCCGCAAACTCCAGCCCGCACGCCCGTGCGTCGTCGGGTTGTGGGGGAGCACAAAAGAGTGGATTTCCAGGCGAGCGTTAAAGCTTGCAGGTCACTGGCACCTTGCGTAAACGCCCGCACCGTTTACTTAGGCCACCTTTGGAATAACGCGAATTGGCAGCAAATTGAGGGCCGTCCCTAAAACGGCCCAAATCTTGGATATTTGTGGCTGGACCACCGTGGTTTCGTCCAGCTCTCAGACCTGGGTTCTGAAAACTGGACGATCTGGACCACGGATTGAACTATTCGCTTTCGCTCGAGCTGGCAGCTTCGGCCTTGCGATGCTCGTCGCGCAAAACAGCCTTGCGAGAGAGCTTGATCTTGTTGCCCTCGCGGCCGATGCACTTCACGAGAATCTGCTGGCCCTCCTTGAGCTCGTCGCGAACGTCTTTGACGCGACGGTCGGCGATCTCGGAGATGTGCAGCAGGCCATCAGTACCCGGAAAGATTTCGACGAACGCGCCGAAGTCGACAATTCGCGTGACCACGCCGAGATAAGTTTGGCCCACCTCAGCTTCAGCCGTCAGACCGCGAATACGATTCACCGCTGCGTCGGCAGCTTCACCGCTGGCGGTCGCGATCGAGATCGTGCCGTCGTCGGCCACGTCGATCTTCGCGCCGGTCTCTTCGACTAGCGAGCGGATGATCTTACCCCCTGGTCCAATCACGTCGCGAATCTTGTCAGGATTAATCTTGATTTGAATGATGCGCGGCGCCAGCGGCGAGATTGACTCGCGCGTGGCTGGAAGCGTCTTCTCCATCGCGCCGAGAATGTAGATGCGGCCTTTCTTAGCCTGCTCGAGCGCTTCGGCCATGATCTGCGCATTGATGCCGCCGATCTTGATGTCCATCTGCAACGCCGTGATGCCGTTGCGAGTGCCTGCGACTTTGAAGTCCATGTCGCCGTAATGATCTTCGGCGCCGGCGATGTCGGTAAGAATCGCGTACTTATTACCTTCCATCACGAGGCCCATCGCAACGCCCGCGACTGGCGCTTTCAAAGGCACGCCTGCGTCCATCATCGACAACGTGCCGCCGCAGACCGACGCCATTGAAGAAGAACCGTTTGACTCCGTAATATCGGAGACGATGCGAATGGTGTAGGGAAAGTCGGCATCATCGGGTAGGACGGCTTCGAGCGCGCGGCGCGCGAGAGCTCCATGCCCTATCTCACGCCGGCTCGACGATCCGAAACGGCCCACTTCGCCGACCGAGTACTGCGGGAAGTTGTAATGCAGCAGGAAACGTCGCTTGACTTCGCCCTTCTCGAGATCGTCGATGAACTGCTCGTCTTCCTTCGTGCCGAGCGTCGTGGAGACGAGCGCCTGCGTCTCACCGCGCGTGAAGAGCGCCGATCCGTGAACGCGCGGCAGCCAACCGACTTCGCAGCTGATCGGACGAATCTCGGAGAAACGGCGCCCGTCGGGCCGTCGTCGTTTGTTCAGGATGTCGTCGCGGAAGACGATCTCTTTCAAATGATCGAAGATCAGTTTGGCCATCGCTCGTTTGTCCGGATCGTCTTCGGGATACGCTTCGACAACTTCCTTCTTCAACGCATCGACGGCTGAGTAACTGGTCCGCTTGTCTTGCGTGCTGGTGTCGAGCGACTGGCGCAGTCGTTCCGAGTACTTCTCGTCAATCTCTCTGATCATCTCTTCGTCCAGAGGAGTCATGATCACTTCGCGCTTCTCGATCTCGAGCGCTTTGTAGAGTTCCCTCTGCCAGCGGCAGAGACGGTTGATCTCCTTGTGCGCCAGCATCAGCGCCTCGACCATGATCTCTTCCGAGACTTCACTGGCGCCGGCTTCGACCATCACGATCGCTTCTTCAGTTCCCGCGACGATCAGGTTCAATCGCGATTCGCGCACTTCGTCGTACGTCGGATTGATGATGTAGCGGCCTTCAATCAGGCCGATGCGGACGCCCGCGATTGGATTCAGGAAGGGAATGTCTGACAGGTAGAGGGCGCACGAGGCGCCGGTGATGGCGATGACGTCCGGGTTGTTGTCGGGATCGGCTGAGATGACGCTGGCGATAACCTGGGTTTCGTTTCGGTACCCTTCTGCGAAGAGCGGGCGGCACGGGCGGTCGATCAAGCGGCTGGTCAGGACTTCTTTTTCATTCGGCCGGCCTTCTCTTCGGAAGTAGTTGCCGGGAATCCTGCCGGCGGCGTAATTGGATTCACGGTATTCGACCGTGAGGGGAAAGAAATCAACTCCCTCGCGCGGGGTGGGGGCGCTAACCGCGGCGACGAGCAACATCGTATCGCCATAACGGATCACGACAGACCCGTCAGCCTGTTTGGCAACGCGACCGGACTCGACTGTCAATTCTTTGTCGCCGAGTTTGATTGATTCTTTGAGGTATTTCTTTTCTGGCATGTTCTTGTTCTCCTTAGGACAATTGGCGCCTGAACTTATTCAGGCCGCGCGGCGTCTCATCCGCCGACGCTGTTGAGCGAAGTTTCTGCTATTTGTAGAGCACGCCAACGTGAAGCGGGCAGGTAAAACCAGCGAATAAAAAGGCGGCACGAGCCTCTGAACCGTGAAGCTCATGCCGCCTTGTTGGTCAACGCCAGGCCGAACGCGTCTGCTTGTTTCCAGTCAATCGCCGTCACGTTCGGCACTGCCACAAGCTCTTCGAAAGACGCGGGCTTTAATAAACTAGAGATTCGAAGATCTTCTCTGGTAACTATTCGTTCCGGAGCGTTACCGGCGGAGGCCAAGACGATTGACGACCTCGTGGTAGCGCTCGATATCAGTTCGCTTCAAGTAATCCAACAAACTGCGTCGCTGCGAGACCATTTTCAGCAGGCCGCGCCGCGAATGATTATCTTTTTTGTGGGTCTTGAAATGCTCAGTCAGGTCATTAATTCGCTTGCTAAGAAGAGCGACCTGTACCTGTGGTGAACCGGTGTCTGCCTCATGGGTACGGAAATCCGAAACAATCTGCTCCTTGGTTTCTTTTGCTAACGCCACTTGCTTTAAATGGTCCTCCTCGACCGCAGTAAAGTCCGCTAAAGACGGTAACCGCTAAACTTAAAAAGCTCGCCCAATTTAACATGAGGGATTGTGAGTGTCCAGTTGACCCGCCAAATCCATGTGTTTACTATCGCCTGTAAATAAATGAAAGGTAAATAGAAACAGAATGGCTCGACCCAGGGTTGTGATTTTAGGAGGCGGGTTCGGGGGACTGTTCACGGCGCTCGAGCTGGGCGGCGGCGAGTTCGACGTGACCCTCGTCAGCGACGAAGACCACTTTCTTTTCGCACCCATGCTCTACGAATACCTGAGCGGCGAAGTCGAAGCGTGGCACATCGCCCCGAAATACAACGAACTGCTCGACGATGACGTCCGCCTCGTCCAGGACGAAGCACTCGCCATCGACCTAAACGCCCAAGTCGTCACACTCCAACGCCTCAAGGAGCCACTGAAATACGACGCCCTCGTCCTCGCCGTCGGCGGCATTACGAACTATGTCGGAGTTGAAGGCGCCGAACAGAACTCATTTCCCTTTCGCAAACTCAGACACGCCGACAATCTTCGCCGGCGCATGGTCGCGACGCTCGATCGCATCCCGCCCGATCTGCCGCCCCAGGACGTCCGCCGCGAACTGACCTTCGCCGTCGTCGGCGCAGGCGCCAGCGGATGCGAGCTTTCGACCAAGATGGCCGACCTGCTCATCGACGCCGTCAAGCGACGCGCGCTGCATGGCGAGCCGCGCGTGCTGGTGGTCGAAATGGGAGACAAAGTCGTTCCCGGCATGGGCGATCAGATCCGCGAATTCGTCGAAGACGCGCTGCGCGAGGCGCACGTCGAAGTGCACACGCGCACACGAGTCGTCAGCGTCACCAGCGACAGCATCATGTTCGAGCACGAAGGCAATCGCGAACAGTTGAAGACGGCGTGCGTCGTCTGGACGGGCGGCGTCAAAATGCGGCCCTTGATAGAAGATCTCAACGTCGAAAAGACGTCACGCGGTTTACTGAAAGTCCGCCAAACGCTGCAACTGGCCCAACACGACAACGTACTCGCGCTCGGCGATATCGCTTCCTTCCCTGACGCAGCGCCAACGCTCGCCGGCACCGCGCAACTCGCCTACCAGCAAGCAGGACTCGCGGGCCATAACGTGAAGGCGCTCTTCAAAGATCACGAGCCCCAGATGGCGACACGGCACTTCGAAGAACTCGGAGAAGCGCTCAGTCTCGGCACTGAACGCGGCGCAGTCCTCCTCGCGGGCGGACAAGCGTTTGGCGGAGCATTAGCCCGACAGGCGCGGTTCGCTTTGTATACATCGCGCTTGCCCACCTGGCACCATCGATTACGCGTCGGCGCGAGCTGGTTTTTCGAAGGCACGGCGCCGCGGCCGTTGTTGCCGCTCGGTTTGGAACGTTAGTTGTCTACAAACCGGGAATGCTGTTACGACTTCTGATCTGTGTTCTTCTTACCGGCTGTATCGTCAAATCTGAGAACCCAACACAGACACGGTCGGAACCCCATCTCATTATCCCAGTGGCCGGCGTCAAGCCGGAGCAACTAGTCGACACCTTCGATCAGGCGCGCTCCGAAGGCCGCGTTCACGACGCCATCGATATCCCGGCGCCCGCAGACACGCCCGTGCTCGCCGCTTCCGACGGAAAGATCCTGAAGCTATTTCAAAGCGAACGCGGCGGAACGACCATTTATCAACTCAGCCCGGACGAGAAGATGATCTTCTACTATGCTCATCTCGCCCGCTACGCCAACGGTCTCGCCGAGGGAAACGTCGTCCGGCAAGGCGATACGATCGCGTACGTCGGCGACACTGGAAACGCCGGCGCCGGCAATTACCACCTTCACTTCTCCATCGCCCTCACCAATGATCCGAAGCGTTACTGGGAAGGAACCAACATTAATCCGTACCCACTACTGTCTGGTAATCGTTCACCCGAAAAAATAACAAGGAGTCAATAATATGAAGCAATCCCTGCTTATTCTGATTTTATCCGTGTTTCTTGTTTCGTGTACGGTCGAGCCGAATAACAACTCGAGATCAAGCGGACCTGCTCCATCACCTTCACCTACTCAGGCTGTCGCCAAGGCCGAACCGAGTGCGAGTCCGAGCGCCAGCCCGGCTGGCGAGATGTTGCCCGGACCAAACGCGATTCCGACCGACACGCGCGTCGTCGTCAACATTCCTGCCTTCCGCATGGACATCTTCAACAACGGCTCGCTCGTGAAGTCTTATAAAGTGGGTATCGGAACTCCGGAGTTTCCGCTGCCGCAGGGACTGCGCAAGGCTGACACCGTCATCTTCAATCCGACCTGGACCGTGCCCGATGAAGAGTGGGCGCAGGAAATGAACAACGTGAAAGTCGGCGAGACAGTCGAAGCGGGAGACAAAAACAACCCGCTCGGTTGGATCAAAGTCCCGATCGGCCTGCCGAACCTGATTCACGGCGGCAAGGCGCCGGCGAAGATCGGAACGTTTGCGTCGCACGGCTGCGTCGGTCTGACGAATCCGCAGATCAAAGACTTCGCAATGCGGCTCGCATCTGTCGCAGGCACTGACCTGAACGACGAGGAAGCTTCCGAATACATCGAGGCGAAGACGCGCACGAAGGAAGTGAAGTTGAAGGAGTCGATTCCGGTTGAGCTGCGTTACGAGACGATCGTCGTCGAAGACGGAAAGCTGCACATCTACAAAGACGTCTACAAGGAGAACACGAACACCGAAGAGAACCTGCGCGCGGTGCTTTCGAAGAACGGCGTGAACTTTGAAGAGCTGCCGGCAGACAAGAAGGCCCAGTTATTAAAACTACTCAAGACTCCGAAGAATGACGTTGCTATCGACATTCCGGGCGTTCAGAAAGGTTATCCAGCGCCTGTCGACCTGGATAATGGGAAGGGAAAACCAACGCCGATGAAAGCGAATCACCCGCACTAAGCGATGGCGGCTTCGCATGAATCCAACACGGGCGCTTCTTCGATGGGGGCGCCCGCTTCGCCGTAGTAAGGACGGCCATTCTCAATCGCTTCGAAGTACTCTTCGATCCTATCCAACACTTCCTCGACTGAATGCGAGTGATAGATCGACGTGCGAAACAAGGCGCCGCCTTGCAGCCCGCGCGTAAACTGTCCCGCCAACTGCTTCATACGATTGATCGCCGGCGTCTCCGGCATGTCTTCGCGCAGCATGTCGAAATACTCGTGCAGGATCGCGCGTTTGTCGGCGAGTGACGGCTCGAAGATCGGACGTCCGTGCATCGCGTCTTCGATCTGGCGGAAGATCCACGGGTTCGCCATCGCGCCGCGGCCGATCAGCACGCCGTCGCAACCTGTTTCGCGAAACTTCTCGAACGCGCCTTCAATCGTGGTGACGTCGCCACTGCCGGACACGGGAACCTTGACCGCTTCTTTCACCTGTCGCACAAGGTCCCAGTTTGCGAGACCGCGATAGCCTTGTTCCTTCGTGCGTCCGTGCAGCGCGATGTGTTCGACGCCGCAGTCTTCGGCGAGCTTTGCGGTGTCGACGGCGTTGATCGTGTGATCGTAAAAGCCGGCGCGGATCTTCACCGTCAGCGGGATCTTGATCGTCTTCTTGATCTCTTTGAGGATCGTTTCGAGGCGGCTGTGATCTTTCAGCAGACCGGATCCGCCGCCATGCTTGACGACTTTCGGCGCGGGACAGCCGCAGTTGACGTCGAGAATGTCGGCCCCGACTTCCTCCGCCATCTCCGCCGCCATGCACATGCGTTCCGGTTGTCCGCCGAAGATCTGCACGGCGAACGGGCGTTCGTCCTCGTAAAACCGCATCTGCCGTTTCGATTTCGGATTGTTGCGCGTCAGTCCTTCGACAGAGATGAACTCAGACACCGACAGACCAACACCGCCGCGCCGCTTCAGCAGGCGACGAAACGACACATCGGTGACGCCGGCCATCGGCGAAAGTACCAGCGCCGGATTGATCTCTACGTCGCGAATCTTGAATGTCTTAACTTCCGGCATCACAAACTAAAGAGGTCAGTACCACTGCGGTAGCGGTGGGTTCGTCCTCGCCTTCTCTCATTCACACCTGGCTTCAGCCAGCGACCGAGCTATTCTGGGAAACCGTTTAAACGGTTTCCATGCTTCGCTGATGCTTCCACCCGGCTAAAGCCGGTGAGAATGAGAGCCACGCGTCACGGTTTTATCGTCACAGGAGTCCCGACCGTTACCGAGTCGAACAACTCCTTCATGTCGTCATTCTCCAACGCAACGCAGCCTAATGTCCAATCGCTGCTCGCGCCGTTTCCGTGAATGTAGATCAACCCACCGAGCTTCGTGTACTGCGGCGGCCCGATCTTTCGTCGGTGCGCCTCGACAATCGCCTGATACTGCGCCTTCGTGATCAGCTCCTCGCGCAAACCGCGCTCAGCGTCTTCAACGTTCGGGTAGCTGACGCCAAGCGAAAGATAGTAAGCGCTCTTCTCATTCTTGACGAAGACGTAGAAGTCGCCTTCCGGCGTCGCGCCATCGCCTTCGCGTTGCTTGTCGGCGACAGGATTGAACCCGAGCCCGACGCGATACGAGCGCACCAGCGTCTTGTCCGAATAGAGCTCGAGTTTACGCGCTTTCTTGTAGACGACGATGCGAGGATTCTTGATGGGCGTTTGGGACCACAAAGGTAACGCGAAGACACAAATCGCAGCGAGAATTGTGATTCGCGTTACCAATCAGTGTTACGGCTTCTTTTTCTTATCGTCCTTGTCGTTGCCTTTTGCTTTCGCGGCTGCGGGCGGCGTGAGTTTCAGCAGCGGTTCGACGGCCGCGCGATGTGCCTCGGCAACCTTGATGAACGCCTCGTTACGAAGTTTCTGGAGATAATCTTCACGCTCCTTCGGCTGTCGCTCCGTTAAAATCGCTTCACGCACGCGATTCTCGTTGAATACCGGAGCACTGCCGGCCGGCGTGCGTGCGTCGACGCGCAGGATCTGATAACCCTCGGGATTCTTGATCGGATCCGTCACTCCGCCCACCTTGACGTTCTTCAGCGCATCGACGAGATCCTCACGCAGGTTCGGTATATCAAACTCGCCCACGTAACCCTTGTCCTGCGGCGCCGAACGCTGCCCGTTCTTTTCGCGTTCGGAATTCGCAGCGGCGAGAGCACCGAAATCCGCGCCGGCCCGCGCCTGCGCGATGAGCTCCAACACGCGCGCCTTCACGGCGGCATCGTCTTTTCCGGTCGTGCTCAGGTAGATCTCAGACAGCTTCACGCTCTCGGGTTTGCGAAACTTGTCCGGATGCTTGTCATAGTAGTCCTTGATCTCCGCTGAGGTTAGACCAAGGTACACCTTGCGATCGACTTCCGCCTGTAGCACCGCCTGCTTCATCATCTCCGTGCGCATCGTGCGGCGAACCTCTTCCGGATCGAGCTTGCTCTCGCGCATCGCCTGATAGAGTTGTTCGATGGTCTTGATACCCTGCTCCTGCGCGATCTGCAACATGCGCCGGTTCACTTCAGCCTCGACGTCGGCGGCCATGTCCAGTTCCTTGCCGCGTTGCAGCAACAGTCTCTCGTTGATGAGCGTGGCGATGAGCTGGGGCTGCTGCTTCGTGACCTCGTCGAACGCCTGCTGGTCATTCATTCCCCGATCCTTTAGCGCCGCGATTCGTTCCTGAATCTCGTGCTTCAACATCGAGAGGGTGATCACGTCGTCGTTCACCTGGACGACGACTTCGTCAACGACCGTCATCTCGCCTTCCTGGGCAAAGGCGCTAGTCGCGATGAAGAGCAAAAGAAGGGCTAATAAGAAACTCTTTAATTTCACTCAGATACTCCTTAAAAGGTCTTGGGTCTTTGGACTTAGGTCTTACCTTGCTTGAAACCAAAGACCTAAGACCAAAAACCTAAGACCTAAAGTCGGTGGATTCTAATCTGCGGCCTGAATCTGGAGCAACACGTCACGCCCAAATTCAAGCACGTTGTCCTGTTCGTCTTCGGTCAGAACGAGCCGCAAAACACCATTGGGCGTGAACACCGTACCGGCATGCTGACTGACGAAATTCGCCAGCTTTTCCGGGGCAATTCGCGCTTTTTCGCTGAATTTTACGGCTATGCCGTCCGGAGTCTTGTCTATCGAAACTATCCCCAACTCCTCGGCCGTACGCCGCAAACGAGCATAGGAAAAAAGCCGCTCGACTGACGGTGGAATCCGGCCGTAACGGTCTTCCGTCTCCGTTCGGATGCTCTGTAACGTTCCCTCGTCGCGGGCGGAAGAGACGCGCTTATACGTTCGCAGCCGCTGTCCCATGTCCGAGATGTACTCTTCGGGGATGGCCACGTCGACGCCGAGATTGAGCGTGACGCTGGTTTCGTCCTCGACCTCCTCGCCGCGAAGCTCGGCGACCGTCCGCTCCAGCATCTGGGTGTAAAGGTCGAACCCGAGCGCCTCGAGGTGCCCCGACTGTTCGCCGCCCAGCAGACTTCCTGCCCCCCGCAGTTCGAGATCCAGCGCCGCGATACGAAAACCGGCGCCCAGATCGGAAAATTCTCGAATTGCTGCTAAACGGCGACGAGCGATGGGCGTCAGCTCTTGTTCGGCCGGAATCAGCAGATAGGCATAAGCCCGGCGGCTCGAACGTCCCACACGCCCGCGCAACTGATAGAGCTGAGAAAGACCGTAGTGGTCGGCGCGGTTTATGATGATGGTGTTTGCGCGGGGGATGTCTATACCGTTCTCGATGATGGTAGTCGCAACGAGAACGTCATATTTGTAATCGATGAAGTCGAGCATCACTCGCTCCATCTCCTTCTCGTTCAACTTACCGTGTCCGATGGCCAGCCGCGCCTGAGGTACGAGACGGTGCACGAGCGCCGCGACGGTCTCGATCGTCTCGACCCGATTGTGAATGAAAAAAACCTGCCCGCCGCGCGAGAGCTCCAGATCGATCGCCGACTTGATCACGCCGTCAGAAAACTGCACCACCTGCGTTTGAATCGCGAGCCGATCGCGCGGCGCAGTCTCGATCAGCGACATGTCGCGCATGCCGCTCAGCGACATGTTCAGCGTGCGCGGAATCGGCGTCGCCGAAAGCGTCAACACGTCTACCTTTTTCTTCAACTGCTTCAGCCGCTCCTTGTGGGCCACCCCGAAACGCTGCTCTTCGTCGACGACGACCAGACCGAGATCTTTGAAGCGAACGTCTTTCGACAACATGCGATGCGTGCCGATAACGACGTCTACCTCGCCTGACTCAACGCGCTTCACGACCTCTTTCTGCTCCTTTGCGGAACGAAAGCGCGACAGCAGCTCGACCTTCACCGGAAACGGCGCGAAGCGATTGCGGAACGTGTCGTAGTGCTGGTACGCGAGGACCGTCGTCGGCGTAAGCACAGCCGCCTGCTTTCCTTCCATGACCGACTTGAACGCCGCGCGCATCGCGACTTCCGTTTTGCCGTAACCGACGTCGCCGCACAACAGACGGTCCATCGGCACCGGTTCTTGCATGTCTTTCTTCACATCTTCGATTGCCGTCTCCTGATCCGGAGTGAGCACGAACGGAAAGCCGTCTTCAAACTCCTGCTGCCACGGCGTGTCGGCGGCGAAAGCGTAGCCGCCGACGAGTTTGCGTTCCGCGTAAAGACGCAGCAGCTCGTCGGCCATGTCGCGCATGGCCCGTTTCGCTTTGGCCTTGGTCTTTTGCCAGCCGAGACCCCCGAGACGATCGAGTTGCGGTTGATGTCCTTCGGCGCTGGAATAGCGTTGGACCAGGTCAAGCCGCTCGACGGGAACGTAAAGCTTTGCTTCGTCGGCGTAAAACAGCAGCATGAACTCGCCGGAACGTTGTCCGAGATCGAGTGTTTGCAGGCCGCCGAAGCGAGCAATGCCGTGATCGATGTGAACGACATAGTCGCCGGGACGCAAGTCGCGGAAGTCGGAAAGGAACGCCGCCGCTTTGGAACGCCGCCGCTTGCCGTCGGTGCGGCCCTCCGTGCGACTTCGCCGATCGGCGCCGCGTCGTTCCACCGTCTTGGCCGTCTCGTCAAACACGTCTGTTTCGACGTGGACGATCATGTGCGACTTCGGCAGTTCAAACCCGCCGCTGATCAAGCCGACGGTAACGACGACGGGCGTCGTTCTCGGATCTGACGTTTCACCCGTCAACGCCAGACGCGAATCGATCTCGTAGTCTTTCAGAATCTCGACGATGCGTTCGGCAACGCCGAGGCTCGGCATCACGAACAGCGTCGTCTTCATTTCCTCAGCCGCGCTTTTGACGCCGCCGGCGAGATCCGCGATGCGGCCGTGATAGCGCATCGTCGATTGTGCTTGCCATTGAACTTCCACCGACGTCTCAGACACGGGAAACAGAAAAACGGGGACACGCGGGCTGCGCAAGCGTCCGAGTTGGACCGCCGGCTCTTCGGCGTCCAACTGGAGCTCGAGGTCGGTTTCCGCGGCGACGCGTCCGAGAGCGCGGAGCTCTAGCCGTTGGCGCGCACCGATCAGCTCGCGCAGTTGTTCGGCGTTGAGAAACAGCTCTTCCGGCGTGAGCGCGATGTCGTCAGCTTGATCGATCTCGCTATATCGATCGTTAAGACGTTCGTAAAAATCGCCGAGGTACGATTCGATCGTGCTCGGTTCGTCGACGACGATCACGGCGTCCTTCAAGTGATCGAAGACGCTCGCGTCGCAATGCGTGGTTAGCGGAATCAGCCACTCCCAACCGCCGAACGCTTCGCCTTCGTCGGCAAAAGCAGTCCGGTCGCGCAGTGAACGGTTGAAGCGTTCGTCGGCCCAACGTTCGCGCGCGCCTTCGCTCCAGATCTGAAAGTCGACCGGATTCACTGACAACTCGCGCATCGGCGGCACTTCGACGGCCGTGAGCTGGCCCGTGGACAACTGCGTTTCAGGATCGAATTCGCGCAGCGAGTCGACGGTATCGCCGAAGAACTCGATTCGCACGGGCGCTTCCCTTCCCGGCGGCCAGATGTCGAGAATGCCGCCGCGCATCGAGAACTCGCCGATACTGCCGACGGGATCTTCACGCACGTAGCCGGTGGCGAACAGTTTCTCGACCAGCTCTTCCGGCGAATGATCTTCGTCGCGCTTCAAAACGACGCCGGTGCGGGCGATCGCTTCCGGTGTGACTGTCTTGCGTGCGAGCGCTCGAGCAGTCAACAAAACGAAATCCGGTCGTTGGCGATGCAGGCTCCAGAGAGCGAGAGCGCGCTTCTCGAGTGTTTGCGCGTGCGGCGAGATACCGGCGTAAGGATCGGTCTCCGACGCAGGCAGCACGAGGATCTCCGCATCCGCAGTCTCTTTGCCCCCGAGCGCGCCGTGCCAGAAACGCAGATCGTTTTCCCACGGCTCGAGGTCGCGCGTGGTCTGCGAAACGATAGCGAACGTCTTTCCCGTCTCGCGTTGCAGCGCGGCGATGGCGAGCGCTCGCGCTGAGCCTGCCACTAGTCCGCTGATCGAGATGACGCGCGCGTTCGCACGCAACTGGTTGATCAGTTGCTGATACTCGCGACTGTCCGCGATCTGTTGCAGCGTCTGCTGTAATGTACTGTCGCCGGTAACCTTACTTGACATCGAATAATGATTTGGTCTTTGGTCTTAGGTCTTTGTACAAGCAAACAAAAGCCGAAGACCAAAGACCTAAGTTCTTCTCTTCACTCGGTCAATCAGCGCCGTCGTCGAGGCGCCGTCGACAAACGGTAACGAGATCACTCTTCCGCCAGCCGCTTCGACTTCCTCGCGCCCGTGTATCTCGTCGAGGCCGTAGTCGCCGCCTTTCACCAGCACGTCAGGTAAAAGTTGCGAGATGAGACTGCGCGGCGAAACGTTGTCGAAGATCACGACGTAATCGACGTTTCGCAGCGCCGCCAGTATCTCGGCGCGTTCCTTCTCATCGAAGACCGGCCGATCCGGCCCTTTCAACTCGCGCACGCTGCGGTCGCTGTTCACGGCGACGACCAAGGCGTCGCCGAGCGCGCGCGCCTGCGCGAGGTAACGCACGTGCCCGACGTGCAACAGATCGAAAACGCCATTCGTAAAAACTAGCCGCGCGCCCGTCACGTGCAGGCGCTGCCGCTCAGCCAGCATCTCTTCGATGCTCAGAATTTTGGCTTTCATCCGTGGATAGAATCTAGCATAATCACCGCTTTACTCTGGAGACGAAGAGCTTGTCTATCCCATTCATCGAAGATAACGATCAAACAACCGCCCGGCGAGAGCACCTTGAAGCGCTGCGCCAGCTCGTCGGGAACGTGTATCCGAATAAGTTCGAGCGCAGCGAAATCGTCGAGCCCGGGCGCGAAGACACGATCAGCGCCGTAGTCGAAAAGTTCAGTAGCTTTGAACCGAAAACACGCGTCGACGGCAAACCCGCGCCTGAAGAGCTCGAGTTTGCGAACCAGCAGTTGAACACGTTTCGCGTGCGCCTGGCCGGACGCATCGCGTCGCCGCCGCGCGTGATGGGCAAGGCGGCGTTCGTTCACTTGTCAGACGGCGCCTCGCGTTTGCAGATCTACATTCGCAAAGCCGACGTGACCGGCGTGCGCAACGACGCCGAAGGCGGCGACGTCGACGGCTGGGCCCTGTTTCAGTTGCTGGACCACGGCGACTTCATCGGCGTCGAAGGTTATCTCTTCGTCACTAAAACCGGCGAGCTTTCGGTCCACATCGAGAAGCTGCAGTTTCTGTCGAAGGCGCTGCTGCCGCTGCCCGACAAGATGCACGGCATTAACGATCCTGAGATCAAACAGCGACAACGCTACGCGGATCTCATCGCCGGCAGTTTGAAGCTCGACAAAGACGACACGCTGCCGTCGCGCGAAGTGTTCGAGCGCCGCGCGGCCGCGGTCAAAGAGTTGCGGCGGATACTCGAAGACCACGGTTATATCGAAGTGGAGACGCCGATGCTGACGCCGCTCGCCACCGGCGCCGTCGCGCGCCCGTTCAAGACGCATCACAACGCGCTCGACATCGATCTCTACGCGCGCATCGCGCCGGAGTTGTACTTGAAGCGGCTGCTCGTCGGCGGTTTCGAAAAGGTCTACGAACTGAATCGCAACTTCCGCAACGAAGGCGTTTCGACGCGGCACAACCCGGAGTTCACGATGCTCGAGTTCTACTGGGCGTACGCCGACGTGAACGCGATGATGGACTTCTGCGAGGAGATGTTGCGCGCGGTCGTATTCAAGGTGTTGGGCCACACGCACGTGCCGTTTGGCAATTACACGCTCGACTTCGGGCAGCCGTTTCGACGCGTGGGGATGAAAGCGAGTCTCGCGGAAGTCGTTCCAGGGGAGATAGCTGACGACCAGGTCGCGCCGCTGTTCGAGGAGCACGTCGAGGCTGGATTGATCCAACCGACTTTTATCACTGACTTTCCGAAGCCGATCTCGCCGCTGTCGAAGGCGTCGCCGGGGAATCCTGCCGTCGCGGAACGGTTCGAGCTGTACATCGCGACGATGGAGGTTGCGAACGGGTTTTCCGAGTTGAACGATCCGGTCGAGCAGTACGAGCGTTTCCGCGATCAGGTGCGGCAGCGCGAGCGAGGCGATGAAGAAGCGATGGCGATGGATGAAGACTATCTGCGGGCGTTGTCGTACGGAATGCCGCCGGCGGCGGGAATCGGCATCGGCATAGACAGGCTCGTCATGCTGCTAGCAAACAAGCCGTCAATCCGCGACGTGATCCTGTTTCCTCACCTGCGGCCGGAAAAGAAAGACTGATCTACTTGATCTTCGAACGAAGCTCCGCGAGTCGCTGATCGGACCAGGTGGGTTTCTGTCCTCGCTCCTGCATCGTCGCGACGTAACGTTCCAGCGCGTCGAGCGAGCCTTTGAAGTCGCCCTGCTTTTCGCGCACGCGAGAGAGATCCAGCAGAAACTGGTTGTTGGTCGGAACGTAAGCGCCGATCGCCTGCGAGAATGCAGCTTCCGCGTTCTTGAGATCGCCCTTCACCTCGTACGTGCGCGCCAGGTGAAAGTAGCTGATGGGATAACGAGCACCGTCGCGTCGTGTGACTTCGATCAGGTTGCCGAGAGCTTCGTCGTATCGTTTTAGACTAAGCAACGCGTAACTCAGTTCGAGGTTCGCGGGCGCGAAGTAACCTCCCTGCCGGTTCAGCACTTGCTGAAAGTTCTCCACTGCTTCCAACAACTTTCCGCGCTCCGAAGCATTGCGAGCTTTTTGTAGGTAATCGAAGCTGGCTTGATCGAGTGACAGTGTTTTTGGACCGCGGATTGACGCGGATTTTTGTTCGGGATTCGGTTTAGAAGTAACTACCTCAATTCTCTCTTCAGCGCCGATGTGAGCAATGGCTTGCGCTGCCGCATCGTGCTTCGGGTCGACGTGCAGTGCGCGTTTCCACTCGCGCACGGCGAGATCGTTTTCACCGCGCGCGGCGTAGACACGGCCCAGGTTGTAACTCGCCTCCGCGTAACGAAAACTCTCGATCTTCAGCGCTGCAATCAACGCCTCGTAAGCGTCGTCCCAGCGGCCTTCTCCGAGCAGCACGACGCCGAGATTGTTGTAAGCGCGCGAGTAATTCCCATTGCGCTGTTCAATCGCCTTCCGGTACGCATTGATCGCTGCCTCTGACTGTCCGAGTCGCGCATACGAGTTGCCGAGATTGTAAAAACCCGGCGGATCGAACGCACCGGAGTTCGCAACCGCATCCAGTTCCTTGAGTGCTTCCGCTTTGCGTCCGAGAGAGACGAATTGGTCCGCTAGTTTCAGTTCCAGACGAATACGATCCGCAGGCGTAGCGGCGGCTTCGATCTGATCGCGCAACGTCACGATCGGATCGTCTTGTGCAACAGCGACACCACAGATCAAGAAAAGAATGATTGAGAGTACGGTTGTTTTCATTGCTGTTAACCCTGGCGGTAGGAGACGACGGTGCCTCCGAAACCTACGGCCCAGCCGCGCGTGCGATTGGTGAAGAAGACTCGCTCCAGCGGATGTTGCGTCTCGCTGCGTTCGCTCGTCCAGTGCTGGCCGCCGTCGACGGTGTGAATGATCGTTCCCTCTGCGCCGACGGCCCAACCCTCTTTCGCGTCGACAAACTTCACGTCAAACAGATCGACGTCCACGCCTGATTCCTGCCGCTGCCAGGTGCGGCCGCCGTTATTCGTCTGATAGACGTTACCAGCGCTGCCGACGGCCCAACCCATGCGGTTATCGACGAAAGAAGCTGCCGTGAAGCGCACCGTCTTCTCGACTTGCGGCAAACTTGACTGGTACCACGTCTCACCGCCGTCTGACGTTTGAATGATGGTGGCGCCCGCGCCGACGATCCATCCGCGATCGCCGTCGACAAACATGCCGCCCAACAACAGACGCCGCGTCGGCGATCGCAAACGAGTCCACGTCTCGCCGGAATCGCGCGTGGCGTAGATCGCGCCCTCTTCGCCGAACGCCCAGCCGTGCCCGCCGCGACTGAACACGACGCGCACGATAGCAGTATCGAATTCGAAGCCTTTCACTTCCAGCCGCGTCCAGTTTTCACCGCCGTCCGTGGTCTTCATCATGTAAGCGCGCGGATCGTCGTCTGTTTTCAAGGCATAGGCATTGACTTCACAGACCAGCCAGCCATTCTGTTCGTCGAGAAAAAAGACGTCGCGCACGATGTCGTTGCCGAACGCCGGACGCGTTTGCCAGGTCAGGCCGCCGTCGAGGGTGCGCAGGATTGTTCCATTGCCGCCGACGGCCCAACCGCGGTTTTGATCGACAAAGAAAACGGACCGCAGCCACGCCATGGTCCCCGCCTTCTGCCGCGCCCACGAGCCCGACTGGGCCAACGCGGGAACTGCGGCCAGGAGAAGAACACAGATGCAAACGATCCGTTTCATCTCAGTTTGTGTTTACCAACCGCCGGTGAAGATCCGCGCAAAGCTCGCGACGTTGGCCATGCTCATGATCTTCTGGAACGACTTGAACTTGTTTCCGGGAACGAGGATCTGGTCGCCCGGCGCGAGATAGAAGTTGTCAACCGCCTTACCTTTGTAGATCGCCGATACGTTAATGACGATCGGGTCCATGCCGCCGTCCTTCTTGCGGCGCAACACGGTGACTTTGCTTCTGTCGCCCGTGGTGAGCACACCGCCGGCTTCCGCGATCGCTTCCGTGACCGTCATTCTGTGATTCATCAGACGAACGCCTGGCTGAAGCACGTCGCCGATGATGCTGTAGCGATACGACGCGGCCTTTTCCAGCGTCACCATCACCTGCGGCTCGATCAAAAACTCGTCGTACTGTTTCTCGATCAGTCTTGCCAGTTCCTCGGGTGTTTTCCCGTTGACGAAAACTCCGCCGCGAATCAATTGCATCGAGATGCGGCCACTTGGCGGGACGACGATGCCCTTGCGGCTGTACTTGTCCTGGTTGAATACCTCGACTGAAATGACGTCTTCCGGACCAAGCCGGTAAGTGCTGAAGAAGTTGTTGTAGATCGGATTGACTGCCGCTTCCTCTTCAGTCATCTGCTGCTGGCGGTTCGCGACTACGTCATCCGGCACGTCGGACGGACGCGTCGACGTGTCGTCAGGTTCGAGCCGAACGCCTTCGCCGGGTTTCCTGGTCTCGGTCGTCCGCGGTCTTTGTTTTTGCGGATCTTTTTGTGTCTGCGAGAACCCGACTGTCGTCGCTATGAGCAGCAACGCGATTGCCAGGGCGATGTGTTTGTTCTTCTTCGTCATTTCAACCTCCAACCGGACACTCCGGAAATCATTGGGCCCCTCGCCCAAACAAGATGATCTTAATCGTCTCAAACACGATGATTGCGTCGAAGACCAGGCTATGGTTTTTGATATAGAACAGGTCGTACTGCAACTTCTGCCGGGCGTCTTCGATCGAGGCGCCGTACGGATACTTGATCTGCGCCCAACCAGTTAGACCCGGCGCAATCAGGTGGCGTTGCTCGTAGTAGGGAATCTCTTCCGCGAGTTGGGCCACGAAGTGCGGGCGCTCAGGGCGTGGGCCGACGAAACTCATCTCGCCCTTGAGGATGTTCCAGAACTGCGGAATCTCGTCCACGCGAATCTTGCGAATGACGCGCCCGACGCGAGTGGTGCGGTCGTCGCCTTTGGTAGCCCAAACGGGACCGTCAGCCTCCGCGTCCACTCTCATCGAGCGAAACTTCGCCAGGACGAACGTTCGGCCGTTCTTGCCGACGCGCTCCTGCTTGTAAAAGACCGGGCCGCGCGAGTCGAGCTTGATCAGGATCGCCGTCACGAGCACGATCGGCAGCGAAAGGAGCGCGCCGATCAAACCGGCCATCCGGTGTACGACGTTGCGTGAAATCGACGCGAGCTTGGCCTTGCGTCCGGGGCCGGTAAAGATCAGCCACGACGGACGAATCATGCTCAGCGATACTCGTCCGGTGATCCGTTCGTAGAAGGCCGCGCCCTCTTCAATCGAGACGTGGCCGGCGAGACTCAGTTGCAAAAGTTTATCGGTGGGAAACTGGCCGCGGCGTTCACCCATTGCGACGACGATGCGATCGACGTTCGCGCTTTTGACGACGTCAGTGAGATGTTCGGTCAGTCCGATTACGCGCGGGTTGATCAGGCTCTTCCCCAACTGCTCGGCATCATTGCCGACAAAACCGACGATGCGATAACCGGCGTCCGGCCGGCTCAAAACTTCACGAGCAATCTCGACCGCCGAGTCTCCCGAACCGACGATCAGGATCCGTTCGCCAAACCCCGGATGGCCCAGGATCCAGTGAATCATCACGCGCCAGCCGACCATCAACGTTAGCGCCAGCGGCAAAGCGATCAGCGAGATGCTGCGGCCCAGCATCAAGTCGGGATACAGGTAGAAAGAGAGCGCCAGCACGATCCACGCGAGACCCAGTGCCTGGACCAGGCGCAGCACCAGCTCGCGGCGATCGTGCATCACCACGAAGTCGTACAGATCGAACAGGTAGAAACCAGCCAGACAGAAGAAGGTCGCGACGCTGGCTTTCCAGAGGCCGTGCTTCTCGAAGAGTTCGAACGGCGCATCCACAACACCGACGCGCAGGTAGACTGCGCCGATAATCGAGCCGTAAACTAATACCGCCTCGGCGATAATCAGTAAAAGCGTGCGTCCATTTAAGCGCAGTACCCTCAATTAAGAACTGCCACCTCCTCTTCGCGAGTTTCTTCTTCTTTTAGTGCTTTCGCCCGCGAACCGTTAACGTGCGGTTCGCGATTGCTGTAGCGATACTGGTAGTAATAAGAGTTCGATTCGGGCTGCTCGTCGGCACGATTGAGCACAACGCCCAGCACCTTCTCGCGCGGAATCTGCTCGAGCAGTTTGTCGAGGGCGGCGTAACGCGTCTTGCCGGCGCGCACGACCAACAACGCACCGTCGGCGCGCGACATCAGCACGTTTGCATCGGTGAAGATTCCCAGCGGCGGCGCATCGATGATGATGTAATCAAACATGCGGCGTGCTTCTTTGAGAACGCGCTCGTAGGTTGGTCCTGATAGCAACTCGGCGACGTCGTCTCTCGGTTTGCCGCCCGGCAGCAGGTACAACCCTGACGGATCGAGACGAACGATCGCGTCCTCCAGTCGAATCTGGCCGCCGAGCACTTCGGACAGTCCCTCGGTTGCGTCGATGCCGAAATAGTCAGTGGCGCAGGGACGGCGCAAGTCGCTGTCGATCACGAGGGCGCGCACGCCTTCAGTCTGCGCCAGCAGCCAGCCGAGGTTGAGCGCAGTGAGCGTCTTGCCTTCGGCGACGCCCGTGCTGGTGACAACCAAAGCCCGTACACCGAGGCGCTCGCCGGCCTGGAGAATGCGCGTGCGCAACGAACGAAACTGTTCGCAGTACGCCGAGCGCGGTTGGCTGATCGCCACGAGATGTGGTTCGACGCGCGCAGGAGAAATGTCATAGCTGACAAATCCTCCGGCGCGCGCCGCACCGTCAGCGTCCAAAGTTGCCCCAGCATCACGCGAAGCAATTCCGCCGGGGAGTGCCGACCCGTCGGGTACATCCGTCGTGTGCGCAGAGGACGCTGAACTTCGCACCGCATCACCCGGAATCGTCATGATCGTCGAGCCGGCAAAAAGCTGCTCTTCGATCTCCCGGGAGGAAGGCACTGGCGGTGAAATCCGGTGGCCTTCGTTGCGGCGCTCTGTGTCTCTTGGTTGTCTTTTCGGCGCCTTGCCGTTATCGGCTGCGGCGCTCGATTTCCTTATGGCATCGAATACTCTTCCCATTCACTTCACCTCTCAAACCTGGTGACCTTGAAAACAACTCGTGGTCACTAAGTTGATTCAATAGGTATCGGTCTAGCGTTTTCTTTCTCGTTCTCAGTCGCGGTGTTTCCCGCGGCCCATAGTTCGGCTCGACCGCTTGGCGTAAAAATGTTTCCCGGCGCTTCGCGATCCGGCGGCGGCTGACTGGCTGAGCTCGCGCGCGGCAGCATGTCGAAAGTTTCAGCAACTTCCTCGATGATCGAGCGGCTGATGACCGTCTCGCCGGCTGCGTAACCAGCGAGCAGCGCGTTGTCGCACAGATTGTTGATGTTGCGGGGAATGCCTTCCGAACAACGGAAGATGAAATCGACCGCGGCCGGCGAGAAGATGTCGGTCCGTTCCGCGCCGGCGACCAACAGCCGCGAGATGATGTAACGGTCCGTCTCTTCGACGTTCGGCAACGCCTTGATGATGCAACGCAGGGCGACGCGCTGTTTAAGCTGGCGAAGATCCGGATTGTTGAGCACGTCGCGCAGCTCCGGTTGGCCCGTCAGAATGATCTGCAACTGTTTCGCCGTGTTCGACTCGAAATTGGAAAGCAGCCGAATCTCTTCGAGAACGTGCGGCGACAAACCCTGGGCTTCGTCCACGATCAGCACCGTCCGCAGTCCGCGCGAATGTCGCGACTCGAGCGCCCGGCCCAACTCCAGCAACAACTCCGATTTTGTTTCCCACTTCTGCACGTCGAGCAACGACGAGACGTGCTGGTAAAACTCCGGCACCGACAAGCGTGGATTGAAGATGTAGGCGACCAGCACCGTGCGGTCGAGTCGCTGCATCATCCAGCGCAGGATGGTGGTTTTTCCGGTCCCAACTTCGCCCGTCACCACGACCAGCCCTTTTCCACTCTCGATTCCATAGTGGAGATTGGCCATCACTTCCGTGTGCGACGGGGTGAAGTAGATAAAGCGCGGATCGGGAGTTAACGCGAAGGGCAACTCTTTTAATCCGTAGAATTCTGCGTACACTCTTTTAACCTCCAGTGCGGTCCGAAAACGTGCGCGTCGAAACTAAGCGCGCCCTGACGACTGCATCAGGAACTCGAAAACGTGGGTGATCTTCAACGCGAGCGCCAGCAAGGGAATGCTGACGATCGTCGCTACCATGCCTGCGGCCAGAAGCAGTTTGCGCCGCCGCGGCAATGCTCGCGCTTCCTGCGGCGTCAACAGTTCGGGAACCGCGATCAGCACCGGCAGGCCCGTGTAATGACGCGCGTCTTCCGTGCTTTGGATCGTAAGCAACAGCGGGATTTCGAAGATGGCTACCAGCAGGACGCCGAGCGCGAGACCGGCTACTAATCCGAAACCGGCAAGTAACAATCGCTTCGGAGCAACTGGAGTGGAAGGAAGATACGCGGGGTCGATCACCTGGATGCCCTGCGCTTGTTGTTGCGTCGCGGCATCAGCGGCCAAAGCGATCTTTTGCTGCTCGTCGAGAAGTTTGTCGTAGGCTGTCTTCTTGGTGTTGTACTCGCGGTCCAATGCGGCGAGAGCGACCTCCGCGCCGGGGACGCCGTTGATGCGGCTCGTTATCTCCCCGATACTTCCCTGAGTCTCCGCAAGCGCCTTCTGCTGGCGTGCGATCTCACCGTCGATGCTCTTGATATCGGCTTCCGTGCCGCTGATCTGCAAGTCAGGTTGCTCGCTGAGCCGTTTCTGCTTCGCCGCGGTGTTTTCCTTCCACTCGGCGATCATCTTGTCCATGTCGTCGGTTACCGACTCGATCTGCGCCTTCTTGGCGAGAACGTCCGGATGATTCGGCTTGTACTCGGTGAGCATGCGTTGCATCTCGGCCTGAAGATCCGCTTTTCGTTTCACTAGTTCGGCCCACGCGAGCGTTCGTTTGGGATCGGTCGCATCCTCGGCGTTAATCTCGCCCAGTTGCTGTCTTTGTTTCTTCATCAACACCAACTGGCTGGCGAGAGCAGAGCGTCGATCCTGCAGACGGCCCACTTCCGTGATCATTGCTTTCTCGTTTTCGCGCAGACCGGTTAACTGGCCCAGCAACGAACCTGTGGTAGAAGGCAGAATTCCCAGGTTCTCCTGCATGAACTTCAAGCGCCGGGAGTCGATTTCGTCGAGCTCTGACTTGGTCTGACTGACCTGGCTGTCCATGAACTGTAGCGCCGATTTCGAGGCAGTGATCTGCTCTGCTTGCTGCTGGTTGATGTAGCGGCCCGCCAAGTCCTGGGTGACAGCCTGCGCAATCCGCGGGTCGCGGTAACGGAAGCTGATGTCGAAACCGTTGGTGATGTCGTTGCGACTGGTGTTGACGGTGACTTTGATGTCCCTCTGCACACGGTCGATGATCGACTCGAGCGCCTCGCCTCGTGCTCGTTCAGCCTTGTACAACTCGTATTTTTCGACGATCGGCTCGAGCGAGCTGCGGCTGGTGACGGTTTGCGTGATGCTCGCCAATTGCCGGGTCATCGCGTCTTCAGTGCCCATCGGCACAACGGACTGCGGCAGCGTTGAAGGTTTGACGACGATGAGCGTGCTCGACTGGTAGACGTCCGGCAACTTGTAAACAACGTAGCTCACCGCTGCAAAAACGGCGATCACCGGCAGAATGATCAACCACTTCCGTCGCCGGAGCATCTTCATATATTCGCCGGGGGTCCGCTGTCGAAATTCAACACTCATATCGCACTCCTCTTCTGCTTATCTCGCACAAACTGTTTACAAAGACGCGAGTGCTCGTTGCGCGTCTTCCATATCGGGAAAGGGCCGTTTCCCCTGCTCCGCGATGCGCAACGCTGCTTCCAGCGCCCGTCGCGAACCTTCCTTGTCGCCCTTTCCTTTCAGGGCCATTCCGAGATGATATTGATAAGTTGCACTGGGAGAGGTACTGGCTGCGCGCGCGGCCGCTTCGTCGAGATTCACAGCTTTCTGTAGCTGGTCCGCCGCGAGGTCGTAAAGGTTCTTCTTGTAGTAGACCCAGCCAAGCGTGTCGAGGAAACCGGCGATGTTGGGGTTCTTCTGCACGACGCCCTGGGCCAGGCGCAACGCCTCGTCGATGTTGCCTTTTCCGGTCTCCGCGTAAACCCAGGAAAGATTGTTGGCGGCGAAGATGGCGTTCTGATCTATGTCCAGCGCCTTGCGATAGCTGTCGATCGCGGCGTCGTAGTTCTGGCGTGAATACTCGAGCATGCCAATCAGCGTGTACACAGTCGCGTTGTCGGGCCGGATTGCCAGGATCTTCTTGTACTCGGCGATAGCGCGGTCTTCCTGTTTCAAGTTTGTGAAGAGAGCGCCGAGCGCCGAGTAAGACGCGAGGTAATTGGGATCGATATCGAGAGACTTGCGAAGCTCAGCTTCAGCGCCCGAGTTGTTTCCCTGGAAACCGTAGGCCTGTGCCTTGTAGTAATGAAGCGTCGCGCTGTTCGGGTATGAACTGAGCAACTGGTCGATTCTGGCGTGGGCCTTGTCGACTTCTTTGTTCCGGGCGTACAGCGTGAGCATGCCGTTCAGCGCACCGGAGTTCGTCGCGTCAACTCTCAACGCGTTCTCGAAAGACGCGAGTGCTTCGTCGGTTTTGTTTTCCGCTATGGCGGCGAGCGCCAGGCTGTTGTAAACCGATGGGTCACCGGGAATGATCTGGCGGGCCGCTTCGAAGTCTTGCCGCGCAGCCGCCACGTTCTTCAGTGCCAACTGAGCGCTGCCGCGTGCGAGGTAAGTCTTTTCCGCAATCTCGCCGAGCAGTTGCGCTGTGTTTTCGCGATCGGGCGCCGTCTTGTTGACGCGATTGAGCAGCTCGGTCGCGAGCGAAATGCCGCTCTTCAGACCGTTGGCGTCACCGCCGGACATCGTCATCTGCACTTGCATCAACTTGCCGGGCAGATACTCGGGGTAGTTCCGCTCCAATTCGCCTGCAAACGCGCGCGCCTGATCGTTCAGTCCGAGGCCGAAATTTGCCTGGGCCATGTAGTACAACCCGAAGCGGGAGTTCGGCTCCTGTTTCAAGACCTCGTTGAGATCCGTGATCGCGGCTTTCAGTCCGTCGGGCTGATTGCCCTGCATGCGTATACGAGCGCGCAGCAGCAGCGCCTGCCGGTCGTGCTTGTCTCGCTTCAGCGCTTCTTCGACCTGTTGCGTGGCGCCTTGTATGTCGCCCCGCAACAACAGGATCTCGCCGAGCCGGTAACGGCCCTCCATGTATTCGGGCGACTTGACGAGCACGTCCTGAAAGATCTTGATCGCATCATCCATCCGGTTAACGGCCGAGTAGTAATTAGCCAACACGACCTGGCTTTCCGGTCTGTCAGCATCCATCCCGGCAAGCGTTTTGAACTCAGCTTCGGCTTTGTCCAACTGCTTGTTGACGAGATAGAAGCTTGCGAGCACGAAGTGCGCATTGCGGTCCGATGGACCAACTTCGACCGCCTTCCTCAACTCTGCTTCAGCTTCCGGCGAGCGATTGGCCTGGACGAGAAACTTTCCATACTCGCTGTGCGCGAGTGCGGAGTTGGCGTCGACCGAAATGGCTTTCTTGTATGTCTCTTCCGCTTTCTGCTGGTCTTTGGCGACGATGTAGAAACGCGCGAGACTCAGGTACGACTCGACGCGATTCGGATTCAGCGCGACGGCTTTGTTCAACTCGGCGAGCGCCTGATCCTTCTCGCCGCGGGAATACAGGACGCTGCCCATCAGGATGTGGGCTTCGATATGGTTTGGATCGCGGTCGATGGTTTCTTTGGCAAGGCGTTCCGCTTCTTTCACCATTTCGGCGTGCCCATTGTTGTAGGCGAAATAGTAATTACCGAGCTTGACGCGCGCGTCGAGATGGTTCTTGTCGTTCTCGATCGTTTTCTGGAGCTCACCAACCATCTCCGGTAAACGTATTAGCCCTTCGTAAGCGCGGGCGAGACCCCAGTGGGCGGGCGCGGATTTATCGTCGATCTGCAAAGCGTTGCGAAACTCCAGCGACGCTTCCTGGTACTTCAGATCTTTCAGATAAGCTTCGCCGCGTTCCAAATGGGCGGCCTTGGCTTTTTCGGAGTTGGTGCAGCCGCTGAGGAGAACGATAGCGGCCAGAAGCAGGCAAAGAAGAGATGGATAAGACCGGAAACCATAGCACTCTGTTTTCATCGATATTTTGCTCCGTAGTTCACCGCGTTAACGCGCGATGAATCCGAGTTTTTCGCGGGCTCACGTTCAGCGGGCAATTGCCAAAGATGAGCCGGCGCTTACATTTACTGCTAAACACTCAATCCCAATCGGGTTCCTATCAATTCGGCACAAATTCGGCTAACGTCGCAGCCGTCTTGCTCGAGAGGTCCTTCGCCACTTGCTCGGCGGCTTCCTCGGACTTTCCGAGCGGCACTGTCACTCGCACCAGCGCGCCGTCGGAACGACGCAGACGAACGCTGTCAATCACGGTGTAGATCTTTCCCCAGTACTCGCTCGCGACGGCACGGCCGCGACCCTGGTACCAGTAGATCATCAAGCCCCTATCATCGCCGTTCTCGATTACATACTTGTTAGCGGTGAACGACGAACCGTCAGGCATCGGGATCATCACTTTTCCCGGCTCGCTCAACGTCCAACCTGAACCAGGCAAACAGTTCAACGGGCTGTGATACGAAGCGCCTTCACGCTGGCTCGCGTAGTAACCGACGTAAAAATTCGCCGTTTGGCCGTCAGCCCGGCGATACTCGCGCGATAGATAATCGCTGGCGCGCAGCACTGCCAGCGTCGCGTCGTCCAGAACCTGGTCGGATTTGCTTTGACGCCAGTCGCCGACTTGTGCCGGAAAGTCCTTCAACTGTTTACGATCCACGTGCGCTTCGCCGAGATACGCCCAGGCGTTGACTACGATGCCAACGACGAGAATCGCGACGAGTAATACCGCAAAGCGCACTGAAGGTTTGTTCATTCTGCTCCCTCGGCCGGAACGACGGTGGTGGCTTTTTTTTGGACAGTGCTGGCACGTTCGCGCGCAGGTCTTTCTTCCACTCCGGCAGTCTCGATCGATGTTTGGGGCGCGGGCGACGGTTTGAAGCGATCCAGAATCCAGCCGACACCAAACAGAAGCAGGAAGGCGACGATGTAAATGGCCCAACCTGAAAATGAGTGGAAAAATCCATCAGCAATCTGCGTTCCGTAATAGTGCGACAGGACGCCGGTTCCGCTGACGCGTGCCGCGTTCGTCAAAATCGCGATAGGGACTGCGGAAATCACCAGGATCGTCGAGCGCCAGAAGCCGTAACTGCGCAGCCAGCCAAACTTGCCGCCTGTGCCGGGCGGGTTATCTGAGCGCGGGTGCGTAAAGTAAGCGAACACTACGGCGAGCGTGACGAGCGTCATTAGCGAACGGATTCCGCTGCATGCTTCGACGACCTCGAGCTTTCGGGTGTCGAACGAATTCAGGGGTTTCAGCTCGATGACGTTTCCCTGGCGCAGCACCGGGATGCCGAACAGGGTCATGGACCAAACGGCGCAGCGGGATGCGAACAACTGCAACGGGAAGGCGATCTTGTTGAAGATGATTGCCGGGATGGGAATGGCCAGTGCCAGGAGCGCCAGTGGCACCAGCACTAGCCGCAGCAGCCGCCAGCCCCATAAGTAGATCACCGTGCCCGCGATCAGCAGGACCAGCGACATCCGCTGGCTGAATAACTCCGCGCCGGCAACGCCGATCCACAGGGCCAGCAGCGCCAGCGCGACGATGATGCCGCCCGGCAGCGTAGCTGCGCGCTTGGGTTCGGCGGCGAGCTTATCTCGTTGCGCCCAAAGGATGTATCCGATTATGAATGGGACGAGTAGGCCGTGCGAGTAATTCTCGTCAGACCACCAATTGGAGGAGAGTTTCACCAATACCGCGGCATAGGTGAAAAGGATGGCAGAGACGATGGCAAAGGCACGCCAATAGGGCTTGGTGGCCTGGACACTCATATTGTTTCCCCGTAAAGCCTCTCGCAAGAAAAGGGCAATTTCCCTCGCGGGAGAGCGACGTTAGAAAGCTTGACTCTGGGGTTAAGTCGTTGCAGAGCTTATATCAAAAGAATGGCCGGCACAATGACCCACGGTCCTCACCAGCCACAAATAATAGAAAATCGTAAAAGGTACTTACTTCCAGATCCACCTCATTCTCAAAATTCGTGTTCCCGCGAGTCTCACGCTAGCGCAACGACATAGCTATCTACTTCGGAGGCGAACTGTTGTTCGTGCCGTAGCCATGATTCGAGGACGAAGATGTACCAGAGCTGATTGGGCGCTGAACCTTGCTCGGCCGCAGCGTTTAAACGCTCGAGTGCGGCGCGGGCGTTTATCCATCCTTCGCGTTCCAACACAGACGTTTGCAACGACTCCGTAACCGCATCTCGCCAACGACCCACAAGCCACCGCCCAACCGGAATCGTGAATCCTCGCTTCCGCCCACGCGACACCCGCTCACCCATCTTTCGCCGCGCCAACTCTCTCAACACAGCCTTCAAACTTCCACCATGCAGACGTGTCCCAAACGACAACCCCGACGCAAACTCCCACAGCTCCTGGTCCAGAAACGGCGACCGCGCCTCCAGCGCGTGATACATCGTCGCTCCATCAACCTTCGTCATGTACTCACCAACAAACCTCCCCGCGCGGTCATACTCCAAAAACTCCGCCAACACATTCCGCCCCGACTGCGTCGACCATTCAATATCTCGTTGCGGCACGGAAACACCCGCCATCCTCTCGCCGAGCATTCCCCCATACGACGGCAACCCATCGTGGGCGCAAGCGACCGCACCCAAACCTCCCGTCGAATAATTCAGAAACGACCCCAGCCGCTTCAGCGATCCCCCTTGCGGAAACTTGTCGCGATTCCCGCGCCAGCCCGCCGCGAAAAAACCCGGCATCGAGCGCGCGACTCGTTGCGCCAGCCACAAGTGACGATGCTCCGGATAGCCCAGAAACACGTCGTCGCCACCGTCGCCCGTCAACAACACAGTCGCCGAATCGCGCACCGCCTTCGACACGCGCAACATGCCAAGCGCGGAAGCGCAAGCGAAAGGCTCGCCATACGCGGAAACAAGCTCGTCGAGGTTCGACTCAGTGTCGTCCCTCAAAAACAATAACTGATGACGAATGCCCAACTGCTGAGCGGTCTGAAGAGCATCCGCAGTCTCGTCCGAAGGATCGCCCGGCGTGCCGACAGTAAACGCCGTCACGTCGCCGCCAAGCTCCGCGATGGCCCAGCAAACGAGACTCGAATCAATGCCGCCACTCAAAAGCGATCCGACCGGCACGTCGGCGTACAGCCGTCTATCGACGGCGCGCAGAAACAGCTTTTCCGTCTCCTCGACGGCTTCCGCAAACGTCGGCTGCTTTTCTGACGGAACTGGCGGTTGCCAGTACTCGCGCGTCTTCAACTGACCGTCGCACCATTCGACGACAGTCGCAGCTTTAACTTTGTGCGCACCGCGATAGATCGAGCGGTCGTCAGTCACGTACCCAAACTCTAGGTAATCGGCGATCGCGCCGTCGTCAATCTCGTTGACAAACCCGGAGGCGCGCAGAGCACGGGCCGTCGACGCGAACGCGATCTGCCCGTCGCGGCACGCGTACAGCAGCGGTTTGACGCCGAGTCGATCGCGAACCAGAAACACCGTGCGTTTGCGATCGTCCCACAGAGCGAAGGCAAACATGCCGCGAATCTTGTCGAGGAGTCGATCGAGTCCCCACGCGTCGTATCCGTGCACGAGGACTTCGGTATCGGTGTGACTTTTGAACTTGTAGTTTTGGGCTTCTAACTCGGAGCGCAGATCGCGGAAGTTGTAGATCGCGCCGTTGAAGACAATGCCGACTGACGAGTCGGGCGATAACATCGGCTGGCGTCCGGCGTTGCTCAGGTCAAAGATCGAAAGCCGTCTGTGGCCCAGCACGGCGCGGTCCCAGACTTCGAGGCCTTCACCGTCCGGCCCACGGCGGGCCAACGTCGACATCATGCGCCGAACGCGATCCTGGGCTTCGTCGCGATCGCCTGACCCTGCTAAACCTGCGATGCCGCACATTCCTTTTAATCCGTGTTACTAAACTGTCTGGAGCTCGTGCCCCAACATCTTCTCCATGAACTCCGCATACTGCTGCCGATCCAACGGCAGACTCACCGACGATCCTTGCGCGGAACTCAGCAACATCGCGTTGGCAAGCTCGACCGCGTTTCGTCCTTCATAACCCGGACAAGTCAAACTACCGGTCCCATGCACGGCTGCCACAAAGTCGTCATAGAAAACGCCGAGCACGTCGCCGTCAGTCGGCAGGTTAACAGTTCGCGTTTCGCTGTCGAGCGCGCCCATCAGTTGCGTGTCGTTCGCGGTGCGCTCACGAATCGAATCGCGCAGTTTTGCTACCTGCACCTTGCCGTTTTCAACCGTCACTCGCCCGCGATCACAACACAGCACCATCCGCGAGATCGCCGGCGCTTCGATCGTGCTGATGTGAATGTAACCGTGCGCGCCGTTGGCGTGATGCAGAATCGCGCTCGCCGTATCTTCAACCTCGATCGCATGCAAGTTCGTATCGCAGCGCGCGGTCACCGTCTCCGGCATTCCGCACAGCCACGCGTAGCGATCGAGAATGTGCGGCGCCTGGTTCAACAACACGCCGCCGCCTTCGCCGCGCCAGGTCCCGCGCCACGGACTCGACTGGTAGTAAGCCTCCGAACGCCATGCCGACTCGATCATGGACGCGCGATAAAGTGAGCCCAACTCGCCGCTGTCCAGCAACTGCTTGACGTAAAGATACGCCGGCTCGAACCGTTTCTGATGCACGACGACGAACATGCCGCGACTCTGCTCGGCAGCCGCCAACACTTCGTCAGATTGCGCGACGGTAACTGACAGCGGTTTCTCGCACAGCACGTGCAGACCGGCCTTGAGCGCGCCGACTGCGATGTCCGCGTGTTGCCAGTGCGGCGTGGCAATCACGACCGCATCGACGTCGCCGCTGCGGATCATTTCGTCGGCGCTATCGAACCACTTGCAACCGAGATCGGCAGCGACTTTGCGGCCGCTGCTCGGTTGAGCGTCGGTGCCCGCGGCAAGGTCCAGCAACTGATTGGAACGAATAACTCTGGCATGCTCCTGGCCCATTGTTCCAAGCCCGATGACGCCGAAACGGATCCGCTTCGCATTCGCTGTCGCGACGACTGGCGCGGGTCGCACTTCAGCAACCGCAGTTGTTTCTTTCACAGTCCGCTTCACGCCGCTCGTGTTGTACCTCGCCTGGACTTTCGCAAACGCCGCCGCGACCTCGCCCATGTCTGACTCGCTGCCGAGAAAGATGTCGTGGGCCAGGAACAGCATGTTCTTCACGGCTTCGTCCGAAACCGGCGTGGGCATCAATCGCAGGTACGAAGGATGTTTTTCGGCGATGAGCTGTAATGCAGGTTGTTGGGCCATCGTCGCCGTGTACCCGCGATTGAGCGGCAGTCCTTCCGCGTTTACGGCGCTGATGAAATCCTCGATGCCCAGGCCACCGCATTCCTCGGCGTCGTAGCGCATCACGAACATGTGCACGCCGTGACGCGTCACGCCTCGTCCGATGCCGAGCGGCCGCAAACACGAGACGTCGCCGAGATACTCGCGCAGCTTGTGGAAGTTCTCAGCGCGGCGTTGTTGCTGCGCTTCGAGCTTCTGCAAACGGTGCAGCAGTATCGCCGCAACGTACTCGCTGGCTCGCATGTTGAAGCCCAGCGAATGGTGGCCCCAACGCTGTCCGCCGCGACGCGCGCGGCCGACGTTGTGGAAAGAATACGCGCGTTCGAAGATCTGCGCGTCGTTCGTCGTGAACGCGCCGCCTTCGCCGCCTGACAAATTCTTCGACGACTGAAAACTGAATCCAGCCGCATCGCCGATCGAACCAGCGTGGCCAAGCTCGTGAATCGCGCCATGCGCCTGCGCCGCGTCTTCGAGCAACGCCAGGGAATGCCGCTTGGCGATGTCGCGCAGGGCGGTCATGTCTGCCGTCTGGCCGAACAGGTGGACGGCCATGATTGCGCGCGTCTTGCCGGGGATGATGGCTTCTTCGACGCGCTGCGGGTCGAGCAGGTAAGTCTCGGGATCGACGTCGACAAGTGCGACGCCAAACTGCCGGTCGAGCACCGTCGTGGCGCTCGCTATGAACGACAAGTTCGGAACGATGATCTCGCCGCCGTACTCGATGCCGTCATGATCGATTGCCGCCGAGATGGCGACGCGCAGGGCGTCGGTGCCGTGCGGCAGAAGCAGACCGTAATGCGCGCCACAGTAACGCGCCCACTCTTCGGCAAAGCGAGTCGAGAGCGGTTGCGGCAAGCCTTCAACGCCGGTCAGAAAGATCTGCAAAAACTTCGGCGCGATCTGCGTTGTCCATTCCACCATCGACGACGAGGGATACATCGGCCACGGCCGGTAACGCGTGTCGCGTACGGGCAAGCCGCCTTCTTTGGCGAGCGTGCCAGTGAGTCGGCCGGGGCGGCCAGGCAGTTGCGGCAGCGTACGAATCGCGCCTTTCACGGCGAGCTTCGCCGACTTCCGCACTAATTTTTTTATGTTAGGCATAGGTTTCGTTTCTACTCGATTTGCCACAAAAAGGCACAAAAGACACATACCATTTTGTGCGTCTTTGCGTCCTAATTTTGTGCCTCTTTGCGGCTAACTTCGGCGCGGGCCTTCTCATGGACCAGGAACAGCGGATCGCGCCGCATCGTCTTCACCATTGTCTCGTGCAACGCTCGCGCGCTGGGAATGTACAACAACTCACCCAAGCCCAGTTTACGCCTGACAAGCAAACCTTGCTCGGCTAACCAGTCCGCCGTGGCCGCGAAACGACGAGCGACGCCCATGTCCTGCCGCCACATCGGAATCGACTTCACTTCCCCATCCGGCGTCCGCGTGCGCAACGTAAACTGTTCCGGCATGTACAAGTACGGCACCTCTGCCGCATCTTCCGCCGTGTGATACAGCGTGTACGAATCCATCGTCGCGCCAAACATCAACACGCTCGAATTCCCTTCAGCGATTCGCAGGTACGGCGTGCCCGGCCCGCACGGCGTCTCACGCAACTCGTGATCGCGGCAAAGCTCTTCAGCTCCCGGCCCGCTGCACGCGATCGAGTGACTCGGATGCAAACTCCGAACAACACGCGGTTGCCGCCAGTAGTAATTCGTGATCGTCCCGACGACGCTCGGCGTCGACTTGAAATCGTAAACGGGAGCGACCCCGGTCGCATCAGGATAACTCCACGTGTGCGTCGGCAACGCCAGCGCCGCACGATCCGTGATCCACGAGCGAAACGCGTTGATGACCGTCTCGGGTCCACCGTCGATTGAACCGCACGCTGAAAGCGAACTGTGTACCAGCAGTAAGTCACTCTTGAACGCGCCCAGGCTCCGGAGCGCTTCCAGGATCTTCGCCTCGTTGAGGCGGACCAGCTTTCGTCGCGCGCGTTTGAAGCGGCGAACGACACCTTCTGTGATTCTCGTCGTAGTAACCATAATTTCCTAGATTTGGCTGGGCGCCAGTTGGCCCATCATCACGTCTTCCCAGATCAAACCGCCCAACCACTTCTGCTGCGGCGGCATGTAACCCAGCTTGTCGACGCGATCCGTAATCTCCGACGGCACCATGCCGCGAAACGCTTCCCTCAGGATCCACTTAGTCCAGCCGTCTTTCACCAGCAGACGATCCGGCAGCTTGAAGACAAACTCCACCAGGTTGTGATCGAGAAACGGCAGCCTGACCTCGCGGCTGTGGGCCATGCTGTTGCGATCGGCGTATCTCAGCAGCTCAACCAATCCCTCGCGCGTCGTGTTCCACCACAGCAGCTTCCGCAGGCTTGAGACTTTCGCAAACTCGCGCGGATACACAGGCTGTGCCGGCTCGACTTGCGGCAATGCGTTCGCCCGCTGAAGACCTTTCTTCAGCAGGCGCTTCAGCGGCTCCGGCGTTTTCTGGCTGATTACTCTGCGGAACGTGCCGGGGACGATGCCGTGCAAGGCCAGACAGTCGCGCCGCCACTTGAGATAGCCGAGAAGGTCGTACGAATTGAGCAGATCGTCAGTCATTTCGTTGAAGTACGAGTGATAGCCGGCGAGCATTTCGTCAGCGCCCTGTCCATCTAATAGCACAGTGACGCCGTTCTGTTTCGCGAGCCGCATCACGCTCCACTGGGCGTAAACACTGGCCGACGTGAAGGGCTCTTCCTGATGCCAGAAGACGTCGCCGAGCTCTTCGAAAAACCGTTCCGCCGTGGGCCAGACGTCGTGCCGGTCGACTCGATTGCTCCTGGTGACGAGATCCATCCACTTGCCTTCGTCGCGTGATGGATCTTCGAAGCGGGCGGAGAAGGTCTTTTGCACCGCAGTTTCCGGAAGGAGTCGATTGATGACGCTCACGACCGTGGTGGAATCCAGGCCACCCGAGAGACTGGAGCCGACGGGAACGTCGGCGCGCAGGCGAAGGTTGACGGAGCTGATGAACTGGTCGCGAAACTCCTCGGCGTAGCGTTCGTCTTTCCAGCCGTCGAGTTTCACTCGCGGGTCGATGTCCCAGTAGCGTCGTTTTTGCAGGCGGCCGTCGGCGTGGAGCGTCAGGCAGTGGGCCTGTGGTAAGCGCTTGATGCCCTCGTAAATCGTCTGTTCGCCGATCTCGACCTGGCCGTGTTGCGTGAAAAGAGCAAGGGTTTCTTCGTGAATCCGGCGTCCGGCCAAACCCGCGGCCCAAAGCGCCTTCATCTCGGAACCGAAGGCAAACAGCCTTTCTGGAATATAGACGTAATGGAACGGCTTTTCGCCAAACCGGTCGCGGGCGACGAACATTTTTCGCGCCGTCTTGTCCCAGACGGCGAGGGCGAACATGCCGTTGAAGTGCTCGACACACGACTCGCCCCACTGCTGATACGCGGCGAGTATGACCTCCGTGTCGCTGGTGCTTTTGAACTGGTGCCCGTATTCGGCGAGCTGGGCGCGGAGCTCGCGGTAGTTGTAGATCTCGCCGTTGAAGACAATCCAGAACTTGCCGTCGTGGCTCGACATCGGCTGGTGCCCGCCAGGCGACAGGTCAAGGATGGCGAGACGCCGGAATCCAAAGGCGAGGTCGAAACGTTCTGACCTGAACTCGTCGAGACTGGGGAGCGAAAGCCGGGAATCTGTGTCAGGCCCGCCGCAGGCCCGCGTGCGCGATGCACCCGTATCGACTAGCAGATAACCTTCGTCGTCCGGGCCGCGGTGACGGATAGCGTCCGTAGCGAGTTGCAGCTTTCCCAGGTCAACTGCTTCTCCGTCAAGCTTCCAAATTCCAAAAATTCCGCACATTAGACGTTCAACTTCTCTACCAAAACCGCTCGTACACCGCAGTGATGTTTCGCGCGAAGGCCTCGGGGCTGAAGCGGTTCACGACCGAAGCCCGCACCGTCTCGGGGTCAAAAGCGACGCGATTCTGGATGAAATCCGCCATCGCGTCGGCCAGCGCCCGCGGGTCTGCCACATCCACCAGCACCCCGTTTTCCTCATTAACAATGAACTCCGGACCTCCACAGCGCGTCGAAATCACCGGCTTGCCGCAAGCCATCGCCTCTCCGACGACCACGCCGAAGGTCTCATGCAGACTAGATAAGACGAATACGTCGCATTTCTGCATTCTTTCTCTAACTTGCTCGCGATTCAGCCCGCCCAGAAACTGAATATACCGCTCGACGTTCAGCGTCTGCGCCAGATCCAGAAGCTTCTGCCGGTCCGGGCCGTCGCCGCCGATCACCAGTTCGAACGAGTTCAGCCCGCCGTCGACGAGTAGGTGGACTGCCCTGACGAGATGTTCCAGCCCCTTCTGCTCCGCCAGCCTCGCGGCGACGAAGAAACTCTTCCCGGTTCCGTTCGCTTTGTCAACACTCGCACCCGCAGGCACGAAGAAGTCAGTCTTCACCGACTCCCCAATGACTTCGATCGACAGTCCCGGCTCGAAATCCAGAAGCTGCTTCGCCAGTGCCGGACTGATCGCGACGATCTGGTTGACGCCCGTCAGCGTCTCCCGCACCAGTCTGCGGCTCAACTCGGTTTCAAGGTGCATCGAAAACGGGCTCGAATGCTCCGTCAGCACCACAGGTATCCCATGCTTCTTGCCGACACCCAAGGCCGACCACCCGCCGGGCAGCACGACGTGCGTATGGATTATGTCCGGCGTGCCCCATTCCTTCACGACCTTCTTGAACCCGTTTTGCGCCGCCCGCGCGAACGTGTTGTAGTCGATCGACTCCGGCCCGTGCGGAATGAGCGGCCGCGCGTACTCGTGATAGACCGGCAGTCCCGCCTGTATCTTCATCACCGACTTGTCAGGCGCGTCGGCCTTCACGACGTTTCGCCACGCAGCCATCTTCGGCAGCAGCACGGCGACGTCATGTTCCTTGGACAACGCAACCGCCTGCTCCTCGATGAACACACCGGCGATCGGATCGTCAGGATTCGGAAACCACGAGGGCACAAACAGAATCTTCTTTTTCATACGGTACCTTCGGAACGCACGCGAAGGCGCGCCACTGACAGCAGAATCTTCACGTCTTCCGACGTCGGCAACAATACCTCCCGCAAAGATGCGCCAGTCTCTCGTGTAAAGAACACCATCAACAGCAACGCGCTTAACGAGTATGAAACGGTGCTCGCGATTGCTGCTCCCACGATGTTCAGCCTCGGAATCAAAATCAGGTCCAGCGTGATCGTGACGATCAACGAGATGCCTGAAACGAGCAAATTCAGTCGAGGTTTGCCGATGCCAGCGATGTAGGCCGCAAGGACGTTGGCGACGCTGAAGATCACGATTCCGGGTAACAGCCAGAGCAGTGCGGCAACGCTCGGTCGAAACGCTTCGCCGTACAACAGCGGGATCGCTTGAGTTCCCAACAGTCCGAGCGCGAGACCGCAAAGGGCCGTGGCCCAGAGCGTCAGTCGAGTGACCCGGGCCGTGTGTCGAACGCCGCTGCCGTCGTCGCTCGAGGCTGTTGACGCCGCGATCTTCGGCAACAAGACACTCGCCACTGAGTTGGACATCAACCAAAGCAATTGGCCGAGCGAGACTGCCAGCGTGTAGCGGCCGACCGATGCAGTGCCCGCGAAAAACCCGACGACAAACACGTCGAGTTTGTAATTGAGAAACTGCGCGACATTGGCGGCGTAACAGGGAATGGCGAAGGCAGAGGCACCGCGAAGTCCGGTCAAATCGCGCGATAGTTGAAACTTGAAACCAAGCGACACCAGTTGCATCAGACTGATCAGCGTGCTTGCCGAGAGGGCAACCAGAAAGAGGTAGCCGACTGACAGTTGCTTTCCTGACAGGCGCAGCACGGCGTAAAGAATGAACAGACTGACGAACTGGGCCGTGCGTCCGATGAATTCCGAGTTGTTGACGACGGCGATCTGTTGCTGTCCGGTGAGAATTGCGCCCCAGAATTTCGTGCTCAGGTCGATCCAGACGTACAAAACGACGCCGGCGATGATCCACATGCCCCAGTTCGGCAGGAACAGTTGGAAATACGGCGTAAACCGGAGAATGCTCAATACGACGAGCGCAACGAGCGCTTGCAGTATCGAGACGAAGACCAGTTGGGAGGCGATGACGTTAGCCGACACCTGACCCTGCGCCACCACGAACGTGATTCCCTGCGGTAGAGACACGCTGAGGATCATCGCTAGCAGCGTGGCGGTGGCGATGATCAGATCGAGACTGCCCTTACCGGTCGGTCCGACGGTGTGCGCGATCAGGACGCTGGTGGCGATTCCCAGCGGAAGCAGAAAGATGTTGACGCCGAACGCATGAAACGTCTTTGGCAGTCCGAAGGTCCAATTCGCCCGGTTTCGTATCGTCGTCGACATCAATTCTTTCTTATCGCCAGAGTGTCGTTGCCATATTGCAGTTGGCGATAACCGTTGCTACGAAGAAGTTCGCGAGCCTGGACAAACTCTTCATCAGACAAAAGGTGGTGTTCGAATAGAATTACGGAAGGTTTGTAACGCTTCAGATCGATCTGCGACAGGACCTTGTAATCGAAACCTTCGGTATCGATGTGAATCAAATCGATCGACTCCACACGGTTCCGATCGAACACGTCCTGCAACGGCAAACACTCGACATCTTCTTCAACAATATACGGGCTCATCTGGTCGCCAAGCGCCCGTGTGATATGAGCCTTATCAAACGACCCGAGCTGGTCGTGCCAGTACGGCAGATCCAGTTCCGTTCTCGCCTTCTCCGAGACGTAGTAAAACGTCTTAGTCCCCTTTTCAGTCCCGATCGCCACGTTCTCGAACACAAACCGTTCATTCTCGCCGTAGTTCTTCCGCAAACGTTGAAACAGGAAATCGATCGGCTCAATAAAGATCCCACGCCAACCTTCCCGGCTGACAATCAAGTCATGAATCGGATCACCCTGAACTCCATCATTCGACCCAACCTGAACGAAAAAGACCGTCGATTTGCCGCCAACGGCCTTCAAAATCCGATCCTGTATCGTCGGATCAGACTTTCGAAACCGGCGATAGATCCACTTCGCAACCCCGAAAACGACGGGAACATGGCGCAGCGACTCCTTCATTCGCTCGCCTGCTGGTTGTTCATTTCTGATAGCGGTATTCGTCACCGTCTTCTCAAGCCGAAACAATCCTAATCCGCAACTTTTTCCTGATATCCATTCTTCTCGGAGAGCCGGCGGCGGTAGAAGTGGCGCAGGATATCGGGGGAGACCCGCAGAGCTAAGCAGACTAATAAGAGTTTCCAACTGTGTCGGAATTTTCGCGCTTCGTTGAAACATTTACGCGCCCCGGCAAAGTCTCTGTCGATCAGTTTCTCTTTACCGTTCTCGAGCGCCAGCTCGCGCAGCGTCCGATTCAGATTGAACTGGAGCGCCTGCTGTTCCGTCGCCGTCAATCCTTTCGCCTTTATCGCCTCGATGACTTCGAGCGTCCGCTGGAGTTGGCTGATCGTGCCTCCCGAAAGGCCGCTCTCGACGATCCGGTGATGGGCCAACACGTCGCGATGATACGCGAAGCGAATTCCGTGCTTTGCCAATCGCAGCCACAGATCGAAGTCATGACCTCGCCTGATCGTTTCGTCGAACAAGCCGACTTCGAATATCGGCGCCTTGCGCGCGACTACCGTCGAGGTCAACACAGTGACCTGAACCGACAGCAAATTCTCCGGCGTCGCGGCGCCACGCGATGGCTGCGTCCGCATGAAAGTCTGGCCGGCCAAACAGTTGTCGCCCACCAGCAGCGCGTCGCAAAAAACGAAATCCGCGTTGCTGTTTTCGAGAAACTCCATTTGCTTCTCGAGAAACTCCGGCAACCACGTATCGTCGGCGTCGAGAAAGGCGATGAACTCTCCGCTCGCGGATCGCAGTCCGGTATTGCGCGCTGCCGCTGCGCCTTTGTTCTCCTGTTTTATGTAACGCAGTTTCGAGGGAAAGCCTTGTAACACTCGCTCGAGCGCTTCAGTGTCCGACGACCCGTCGTTGATCGCAATTACTTCAAAAGCCGTGAACGTCTGCGCGAACACTGAACCCAGCGTCTCGCCGATGAACTCCGACGCGTTGTAGGCAGGAATGATGACGCTGACGAGCGGCTTATCACTCATACTTGAACCAATAGTAGATCAGTTTCACGTACTCACTGCCGACGGTGTGCCAGCCTTCCGGCCGTAACCACCAGAAAGCCGATTCCGCGGGACCTGACGGCTCGAGCCCGACACTCGTGCCGGTCCCGTCGAAAGCGTGGCGCAACGTCCGGAGTGCGCGCCGCGCATGGTATGACGAAGTGACCACCAAAATAGTCTGGAAACCTTCGCCGGCCGCGTAGTCTTTCAACAGCAACGCTTCTTCGTGAGTGCTGACGGCATAGCCGGGAGCGATCTTTATGCTGTCCTCGGGAACACCGGCAGCAATCAGCGCGTCCCTGGCGCGTTCGACGAAGAACGGGTTTCGTTGTTGAGCACTGGACCATCCGCCCTGCGTGTGATCGTCAGTCAGGACCACCAGCGGCGCTCGTCCTTCGCGAAACAACTCCGCCGCTTTCTGCGTTCGCTCGCGATAAGTACTGGACCCGCTCATCACCACGATCGCGTCCGCCGAGGCAAGCGGCTCGTTCACCACCAACACCCGCGGCGCCAGCGCGGCCGCAATCACCCACACCACGACCGCCACTAGCACGATCTTGAAAATCCGTCTTTTCAAGAGAACCTCGATCGCTTGATCAAGTAATCTACGACCGTAAGATCCTCGACGATGCTGATCGTGTGCGTCGCCAGCAGGTCCTTCTCCCAGTTCGGAAGAATGTTCGACACCTGCTCTTCCTGAAACTGCTCGTGGTCCAGTTGAGTGACGCGATTGATCGAGATCGCGTAACCGTATCTCCCCGACGAGTCCTGCCCCGGCCGGTACACTTCTCCGTTCCACTCGAACAACGCACCCGCCGGACGTGAACCTCGCACGTCCGACTTCACCGGATTGCGCCGGTGCGGCGTCCATGGCCCAAGCGGAGACGGCGCTGAAAAGAGGTACAGTTCATCGGGAATGCTGTGTTCCGCGATGGAAACAAACATCCACCACGTGCCATCGATCTGCGCCAGCGTCGCGTCCTTCGCGCGCACGTCGGTCATCAGTACTTTTTCCAGTTGCCACACGAACGGAAACGATTTCGCGCGATACAACTCGAGCGTTTTGTTCGCCGCCGTCTCGGGCAGCATGTAGTAGCTGCCATTCCATTCGAAGACGAACGGATACGACAAATGATATTCGCGTTCGAGCACTTTCCGCGGCCCGCTTACGACGCCTTTGCGGTCCAACTCGACGACGGAAATGTGCCCTTTCTCCGTCTCGTACGGATACTCCTCGAGAAACACGTAATAATGATCGTCCGCTTTTACCGTGAACGGATCGGCCCAAAAACGATCCTTCGGCGGCAGCAGCTTCTTGAACCGATACAACGTGTTGTTCGAATCTTCCGGGCTGGACCGAAAACGGTAAGCCAGCGCCCACTGATCCATGTTCAGTGCCGCTTGAAACTTACTCGCTACATACTTCGCCCCCAATCGCGACAGCCTCGGCAGCATCTCGCCGTTCGTCGGCATACGATACAGACGATTCGAATACGGGCGATAAAGCTTATTGTCGGGCGGACAAACCGGCAGACCGTCGGCGAGCTCTTTCAGTTTGCGAATCACGAACGCCGCCGACTTCCAGTACAGATTGTTGCGGTTAGCTTTGACGGAGAAACGGTCGGCCGTCGGCGACCACGAACGATAGATCACACGCCCGTTGTCGAGATCCTCGGTGAGTATTTGCAGGACCGAACCGGTCACCGGCGCACCGTCCATCACTTCCCAGAACGCCGCCGGCCCGCCGCGATTCACCAGGTTGTCGCCGTGATGAAACGACCAGACTCCGTGGCGAGCAATCTTGAGTGCTTCGCCTTTGAGGATGCGAAATCCGAAACAGAGCGCGACGTCGAGATCGAATTCACGGATCTGCGTCAACGCGTCTTCCGGAAACCAGTCGGAGTATTTCTTCATCTCCGGCGTGACCGGAATGACCGGCGTGTCGCCAAGCAGTGGCTGTAGATCGATGGGCTCGAACGCGTCCGGCTCGACTTTAACGCGCCGCTCGTCGATCTTTCCGTAAAGCGCGTACAGCAAGTACTGCCGGTTCTGCCAGTAACTCTTCAACCGTCCCTGCGACGGCTTCGACGGCGTTTCGTTCTTGATTACGAGGTGGACTTCCGCGAAATCTGAGGATTGAATCTCGCTAACGACTTGATGGATCCATTTACGCTGGACAAAAGAATCGATCAGCAGTCCGATGCGCAGCCGGCGGCCCGGGCGCGGGCCTCGCGGAGTTGAGACGTCATTGTTCACCAGCAGATGCCCTGGTAATTCTCATTGGAAGTTTGCCCGTCGAACAGACGCACGAGATCGATCACCTGCTGGTCCTTTCGCAGCCGCTCGCGCACGCCGCGAAACTCTTCAGCGCGGTTGCCGATGATGATCACGTCCGAATCGGCCAGCACGCCGTCGACTCCGCCGCGCATCAGCTTCGAGATGTGCGGGATCTCGCGTTCGATGTACTCCTTGTTCGCGCCAACGAGCCGGGCCAGTGAAACGTCGCGATCGTAGAGCGCCAGCTCGAACCCTTTGCCGATCAGTGTCTCGATCAACGTCACCATCGGCGACTCGCGCAGATCGTCAGTGCCGGCTTTGAAGCTGAACCCGAGCACGCCGACGCGCTTCTTTCCCGTCTGCGTCACCATCTCGACCGCGCGTTCGATCTGTAGCCGGTTGCTCGGCAGGATCGCGGACAACACCGGGACCTCGACGTCGAGCTCTTTCGCTTTGTAGTTGATGGCGCGCAGGTCTTTCGGCAGGCAGGAGCCGCCGAAAGCGAAGCCGGGTTTCAGGTAATAGGGCGAGAGGTTCAACTTCGTGTCCTGGCAAAACACGTCCATCACTTCGTGGCTGTCGATCTCGAGCGCTTTGCACAGATTTCCGATCTCGTTCGCGAAGCTCACCTTGAGCGCGTGGAAGCAGTTGCAAACGTACTTGACCATCTCGGCGGTCTTCAACGAGGTGGCGTAGACGGGCGCGTTGATCCTGGCGTAAAGACTGCGCACCGCGGCGACGGTCTGTTCGTCGTCCGCGCCGATCAAGGTGAACGGCGGCGAATAGAAGTCTTTCAACGACGAGCCTTCGCGCAGAAATTCAGGATTGATGCAGATACCGAAGTCAGTTAGCGCTTTCTTTCCGGATGTTTCTTCGAGTGCGGGAACGACGATGTTCTGGACCGTGCCGGGAAGCATCGTGCTGCGAATCACGACGATGTGCCGCTGCTGTTTCGACTTCAGCGCCGCGCCGATTTCGCGGCACACCTGTTCGACGTGACGCAAATGCAGGCTGCCGTTTTGGTTGCTGGGCGTGCCGACGCAGATGAGCGAAATGTCTGACTCATTGACCGCGCGCGCCGAATCCGTTGTCGCTGACAGACGATTAGTCTTGACGACCTTCGCGATCAGTTCGTTGATGCCCTCCTCGATGATGGGGCTCTTCCCGTCGTTGATGATTTCAACCTTGGTCGGATTGACGTCGACGCCGATGACTTCATTCCCCTCCTCGGCAAAACAGGCCGCGGAAACGCAACCGACGTAACCCAAACCAAAGACGCTAAGTTTCACTGGCGATGAGTTCTCCAATCTGTGTTGTCCTAATGGCGCGATCACATATGGCGGCGAAGCAGTCAGACACGGATTCCCATCCGAATTCGGCTCGGACTCGCGCTGCGGCCTCTTGCCCGATTTTGTTCGCGAGATTCTGGTCCTGAAGGAGATTGATTACGGAATCGGCGAATGAATCTGGCGTGTCAGCAAGGACGATCTCCTGCCCGTTCGTCACCGGCAGACCTTCGGCGCCTATCGAAGTCGAGACGATCGGTTTCTCCATCGCCATGCCTTCGTAAATCTTCAGGCGTGTGCCGCCGCCGATGCGCAGCGGGACGATATAGACCGACGCCTCTTCCATGTACGGCCTGACGTCTTCAACACGTCCGGTCACGATCACGGACGGATCGCGTTTGCTCAGTTCCAGCAACGCCGGATACGGATCGCGCCCGACGACCGTCAGCGTCACATCCGGAACCGCCTGCTTGATTCGCGGCATGATCTCTTCGGTGAAATAGCGAATGGCATCTTCGTTCGGCAGCCAGTCCATCGAACCGGTGAACACGAGGTGGTGCGGTTTACGTACGCGCTGACCACTGGGTCGAAAGAAATCGGTGTCCACGCCCGTCGGCACGTCGTAAACATTCGTGACGCCGTACTGCTCCTGCATCATCTCGCTATCTTCACGCGACACGGCAACGACACAGTCAAACTGCGGACACGCCTTTGCTTCAAAGTCGAACATCTTGCGCCACTGCCGAAACAGATACCGCTTCTTCGCCGGATTCGTCTGCACTTCATAGTGACGCTTCCAGATCATCGCCTCGACGTTGTGCTGAAACAACACTGTCGCGCAATCGAGATCTCGCGGCACGTTAACCGCCGGCGCCAGAAAATCGCAGATCAAAACGTCGAAACTCCCGAGGCGGTTTTCAATCTCACGCCGCATCTCCGCCGACTCGTATTTCTTGATCGCGTACGGCAGATCCGACGCGAGATTCAACGCGAGCTCGACGTAAAACCCGGCCGTGAATTTTTCGCGCCGCCGGTGCGGAACGCAGACAAGCTCGTGGCAGTACTCGCGCGCCAGTTCGCGCGCCTGTTTGTCAGCAGTGCCGTCGTCGAGTGTCAGGTAGGTAATGCGGCAGTTGCGCTTCAACGCCTTGAGCATGTTGTAAGTGCGGATCTTTCCGCCCTTGTCGACCGGATGAAGCAACTCGGTTTTGAGCCACAGGATTCTCACCGCTACGCATGAACAGGGGCATGAACTGACGCGAGCTCAACGTCGCGTGTCGTAGGTGTTTCCGCGCCGGCGTCGTCGATAAACCGTCTCTGCCACATTTCAAAATTAACGAGCGCCCACAGACGTTCGTCGTGGTTCTCGCCGCCCGTCTGGTGCCGCCGCACAAGATCTCTCACAAAATCAGCGTCGAAAATTCCGCGTGCCAGCGCGCGATCGCTCAGCACGTACTCGTCAATCACGGAACTGTACGGCCCGCGGAACCACGTTCCAATCGGGACGGGGAAACCCATCTTCGATCGCGTCAGTATCGCTTCCGGCAACACGCCTTTCATGCTCTGGCGCAGGATGTACTTCGTGGTCCAACCGCGCAGCTTCAACCGCTCCGGCAGGCTCGCGGTGAACTCGACCAGCTTGTGATCCAGAAAAGGCACGCGGCTCTCTAGCGACGTTGCCATGCTCATCTGGTCCTGCTTCATGAGCAACTCGTGGAGATACGTCTTGATGTCGGCGTAAAGCAACCTGTCGAGCAGCGACTTCGCGTCAGTTCGCTCGAGTAAGTTTCTGACTTCCGCGTACGGATCGTTATGAGCGACTCGTTCAGACGCTTCCCCGGTCAATAACGCCGCGTGCATCGAACGCGGAAAGACGGCGAAGTTATCGAAATAGATAGTCTCGATGTCCGGGTTCAACGCCAGGAACGTGCGCGAGAGTTTTTGGCGAACTTTTGAACCCGGCGCCATGCCCGCGATTCCGCTTTGAATCGTTCTCCGAATGCGGGCCGTCGTCAAACTCTGATAGCGCGCGCCGAAGGAGAGATTGAAGACCGTCTTCTTGTATCGTGCGTAACCGGCGAGCAGTTCGTCGCTGCCTTCGCCCGTCAACACGACTTTGACGTTCTGCGCCGCGAGATGCGAAACGAAGTAAAGCGCGACGCTCGACGGATGCGCCAACGGCTCGTCTTCGTGCCAGATCAGCTTCGGCAATGCGCCAAAGAAATCTTCCGGCGTGACGACGATTTCGTGATGGTCCGTCTTGTACTTCTCCGCAACTAGACGCGCGTATTCGAGCTCATTTGCTTCACGCTCCCGAAACGCGACCGAGAACGTTTTGATCGGCTCGTCGACCATGCCGCTCATCACTGCTGCGATTGCCGACGAGTCGATGCCGCCTGAAAGAAACATGCCGAGCGGCACGTCCGCCATCAAGCGCAGCCTGACTGACGTGCGAAACAGTTCGGACCACTGTTCGATGTAATCGCTGTCGCTGTAACCCTCGTCTTTCGCTTTGACGAAGCTGACGTCCCAGTAGCGATTGATTGCGATCTTGCCGTCGCGCCAGACGAGCGTGTGACCCGGCAACAGACGTTTGACGCCCTCGAAGAGCGTCGTCTCGCCGGAGGGCGCGTGGTTCGCGAGATAGTCAGGCAGCGCAGCGTAGTTGAGCTCTGGCTTGAGCGCGCCCGCAGCGAAGAGCGTTTTGATTTCGGAGCCGAAGTAGAGCGAACCGTCGTCCGCGTGAAAGTAGTAGAGCGGCTTCACGCCCAGCCGATCGCGCGCGATGAACAGCTCCTGCTTGCGCTGGTCCCAGATCGCAAACGCAAACATGCCGCGCAGGTGCTGCACGCAGTCGACGCCGTGCTCTTCGTACAGATGAAGGATCGTTTCCGTGTCGCAGTGGGTTTTGTAGACGTGGCCGCGCGCTTCGAGCCACTCGCGAAAGTCGGCGTGGTTGTAGATCTCGCCGTTGTAGATGATGTGCAGCGTGTCGTCTTCGTTGGTCATCGGTTGATGACCGGCGGCGACGTCGACGATGCTGAGGCGGCGGTGACCGAGGCCGACGTTTCGATCGATGAAAAGCCCTTCGTCGTCAGGCCCGCGGTGACGAATGACGTCGCGCATTGCCTCGAGCTGCGCCCGTGAAACCATCCGGCCGGACCGACTCGATAACGCTATTCCGTTAATGCCGCACATTTTACTCGGATCGAATCATAACAGGAGGAACGTGTAAACACTCTCTCCCGGGTTTAACACCGCCGAGAACCGGAAGACTTTGGCCGGCTCCTTCTGACCATAACAGTGCGAAACCCAGTGGTTTTCCTCGATCCAGCGTCCGTTTCCGACGATGCGGATCGTAAGACCGGAACCCGGTTCACGGATTAAGTCGTTTTCCAAATAGGGATTTATCTGGGAATCAAAGTGAAAATAGATGTCGGCCGTGTGTTGTTTCGGGGATTTAAGAGTGTCGCGAACAATCCAGTATTTGCCCTTCAGAAACATGATGCTGCGGACGATTCCGGCGTGTTCGCCGCAGACGTAATCGAATCGTTCGTTTGTAATCCAATCGAGCAAGCGGGAGGGCTCGACGCTCTTCCAGGTGAACGGCCCGTCGGGAACTGAAGATGATTCGCCGTCGAGCGTCACCGTGTTGTGCGCCTGGGAACTGCGAAACCAGTCGCGCAGCTGTTTCGAACCGGTGTAGGTGTACGTTCCAGGATCGACGAGCAAGGTGCGGCCGTTCGCCGCCAGCTCGAACGACAACGCGTCAGCATGAGCGTGGCCGCAGTTTAACGAACCGTGCGGGCCGCAATCGAAGAGCAGGTAGTTCGCGTCCGGCGTCCAGCCGTCGCGCATGACGAAGTAGCCGCCTTCGGGAAATGCTCGCGACAGATGCTCGGGTTCGTGCGGCGTGATCGAGTCGTACTTCCGCAATCCTTCGACGCCGAGTAGCCACAACAACTCTTCGGCAGCGTCTCCGGCGACGAACTTGTAATCGCCTCGGTCGAATAACGCTGCGCCGGTCGCCAGCGAAGGGCGGAAGTCGTTCGGCGCGCGCGCGTCGAGCATCGCGAGACGTCCGCCGTCGTCGTCGCCGAAGAACGGCGTCGTGCCGTCCGGGCGCGTGATGTACATCAAGTGATCAAGCAACGAGATGAGTGGTTTTTCTATTCGCTTATTTCGCGAAAGAATCAGGAAGTGGAGATAAAAGTCGGTGGTGTAACGATGGTAGTAACTCGACTGTTCGAAGTAAACGCCGTCGCGCTGGATGTGTACGGGAATCTGTTCAATCAGAATGCTGCTGCCGAGCTCCTGCCAACGTTTCGCTTCGTCAAACTCCGGCAACAGAGTTCCGAGATAGAACAAGCCGAGGGCCTCGCCGGTCAGGTGCGTGTTGGGGCTGAAGTAAGTCGACAGATACGATTCGAGATGCCGCCCACTGAGATACAGAAACTTCAACGCGCGTTTGAATGTTTCTGACGGCAAAGCGTCACGAAAGAAGTAGAGCGCCCACAGCCAGGAGATCGAGCGAAAGGCGACTTCGAGACTGCTGGCCCAGTTGATCCCGAGCTTCGGCGGGTTCGCGTCCATCCACGCTTCGAGATGACTGGCGAACGTGCGCGCGTATCGCTCGTCACCCGTCAAGACGTAAGCCTGGCCCAACTTCATGAAGTACTGGTGACGATTCAACTCCCAGACGATCTTTTTGTCGCCCGCGACGCCGGCGTCGAGGTAGTCGAGCTTGCTCCAGTGCAGTTGCGGAATACGCTTGCCGGTGATTGGTTCGAAATGCCAGTCGATGGGATCGCCGAAGCTCAGGTCCTTGTAACCGAGCAGATCGAACTTTCCTTCACAGATGTGATCGGCTTGATCGATGACTTGAGTATTTGGCCACCTCAATTTGAACTCAGACACGGATTTTTCTAGATCTTGAAATCCAGCAAAAAACCGGGAAGTTTTAAAATCCGTGTTTGGTAATTCATCTGGCAGTTTTACGAGACTCGACCAGCCACGACGTTCGCTAAAGGCAGCAACGCGCTGCGACGCTCGCACGCGCAACTCACGAAGCGATGCATTCTTGAGTTTCCGGAGATTCACTCGAGCTCCATTAATTCGTACAGCTCTTTCACTGCCCGGTCCGTTGCCGTTCCCGGCTTGTAAAACATCTCGTTCGCAACTGCGATCCTTTCAGTGGACCCAATCTCTGGGTTAACAAAGCTGTTTTGAACGGCCGCAATCATCTCATCCACGTTGTTCACGCTCGTCGACGCCTGCGCCAGCAATTCGACGTAGCTCGGTTCGATGTCGGTGTTCTTGATCAACTCCGGTACGTGTATCCGAATCAACGGCCGGTCGAGCAACAGATATTCAAATCCGACGGAACTGTGGTCCGTGATCATCACGTCAGCCGCCGGCAAGTATCGCGACGAATTACTTCCCGTCGCCAGCACGCCGCCGTGACGCTGCAAGATCGGTTCGAGACGCGCACCCCAATCGACGCCGCCGGAGTGCGCGTATTCAAGCGCGTCACGCGAGCGATCGTGCAGTTTGACGATCACGGCATAGCCGGCCTGGCCCAACCGCTCGACCAACTCTTCGCCCATCGAGACGACGGAAGAATGCGCGGACCACGTCGGCGCGTAAAGAATCGTTCGACGCGCCGGGTCAACACGCAGCGACCGCAACACTTCATCGCGCTTCAAAGAACCATCGACCAAACAGTCGAGCTTCGGCATGCCGATCAATCTCGCCGCGTCGCTGTGAGCACTGATAGCACCGCACTCGATGAAATGCTGCAACCGTCGTTTGTTGATGAAGAAGAGCCGGTCCCAGTCGCGCATCGAATTCGACGGCGAATCGTAAACGGTTCGATACTTCCCGGCGACGCCGTGAAACGTCTGCACCCGCTTCGCACCGCGCGGCAATTTCACCCACAGAAAATCCGCGGCCAGGTAAACATCGAAACGCGTAAACGACGCCTGACGCGGCGTCACCAACTTAAACGGCTGGACGGCCTCGGCGTAAATCTCTTCCGTCTGTGAAGGGTTCTCGCTCGCGGTGAAATAAAACTCGAGCCTCGGATCGGGCTGCATTCGTTCGACGATCGGCGAGATGGTTGAATAGTTCATCGCCGTCCGCGCGTTGACGAGCAGGCGTCTCCGTTCGGGAGAACGCCAGCGCTGCCATTGCTTGTCTATCTTGCGGCCGGTGGTGATAACGCGCTTAAGGCTCATCGAAGGTGGCGACGGCGGGGACGGGAACGGACCCGCAGGCAGAATTTAGCCCAGCGGTCCACGGGCCGGACTGCGATTCAATCTTTGGATAAACGTCGTTCACTGCGCGCTGATAATCTTCCGGGAAGTCGATCTCGATCCACGGCAGCCCGCGCGTGCTCAACGCATGCAACGGATGGCGTCGCGCAAACTCGCGAAACGCGCGCGGCGCCCAGTCTTTCACCGCGCCCGATTCAATCAACGTGTTCATGTAGTCGACGAGAAGTCTCGCGCCCGACGAACTGAATTTCACGATCCCGACGTTCTCGCCGTCAGCTTCGAGCGGATCGATGTCTTTCGAAATATCGACGACCAGCTCTTCTTTGACTTTGACCTTCATCTCCTCGTCGCCGAGCGGCGCCGGGTCGGTGTCGGAAATCAGCAACGCATCGTCGCGTTCCGACTCGAGCAAGTCCGCCAGCATCTGCGGGTGAAACAACACATCCGAATTGAGCACCACGAAGCCGTCAGTCAGGTGCTCGCGCGCGAGCCACAGTGAATACAGGCTGCTCGTCGTTGCGAACTGAATGTTCTCGACGAAGCTGATTTCACTAATTTCCTGGGCGCATTCCTGGCGAATGCTGTCGCCGCCGAAGCCGATCACAACGACGATCTTTTCGACGTTCAGGCTGCGAAGCGCATCGATCTGGCGGTGCAAGAGCGTCGACCCGCCGATTTCCACGAGGCACTTCGGTTTCACCGCGGCGCCGTCGAGGCGCGTGCCTTTTCCTGCTGCGAGTATGATTGCCTTCATGAATTCACGGTCAGCTCGTTCGCGGGCGTGCTGCGAACCGAGCGTCGCCTAAACACTTCCTTCAGTTTATTAAAGTACCAATCGCGTTCCGTCCGGCTAATGGCGAAGCGCACGAACAGGGCCGCGTAAATCAGTGCCGCTAGAATTGCCTGCAAAAACAACAGCGGCCACGAACCCGCGCTCCGGCCGCGCGTCAGCAAAATGAACCCGGCCATCACCAGCGCCGGCCACGCAGCCGGCCAAACGCTTTCGCGAATCACCGTCAGCCGTGAAAGTTCGACGCGACGGCACGCTGCCGGAAACACCACAGACGTTGAGAAAACGACCATTGGTATCAACGTTCCGACCGCGACGCCGATCAAACCGTACCAGCGTACGAGCACAACACTCAAGACCAGATTGCTGAGAGCCATGCTCAAGTTCGATATTGCAAGAAATTTGTGAAGTCCTGAGCCTTTTAGAATCACGGTCGAGGTCGCGTTGCCGACGCGCAGCGCCACCACGAGGCTCAAAATGTAGATGACGTTTACGCTGCCCTCGAAATTCGGCCCGACCCACATCATCACCAGCGGCCGCGCCGTCAGACCGAGCACGGTAGCCATCGGCACGACCATCGCCAGCGAGAGCCGCGTGCCCTGAATCAGGATCTTTTGCAGCTTGTCCGTTCGATCGACTGTCGAGCTATCGACGACGACAGGAAACAGCACGCCGTTCAATTGATCCGTAATCCGCTGGACGATCTCGATCAGTCGTTGGGCCACTGCCCAGACGGCGACGGCGGCCGTGCCGAGAAACGCGCCGGTCACGATCGCGTCGGTCGAATAGTTCAACTTGTTCGCCAGATCGATAATCAGAATGAAGACGCTAAAGCCCGTGACTTCGCGCAGTCGATCGCGCTTGAAGAATCGCGGACGAATGCGCAGCGGCGGAAAGACTCGGTACGCGTTCAACGCGTAAGCGAGGTAACTCAGAATGCGCACGCCCGTCGTCGCCGCAACTAACTCCGGAAGACCATAGCCCGCCATCAGCACCACGACGTTGACCACCGCAACGACAATCGCGGTGACGAATGCAACGGCGCCGTTCAGATACTGCCGCTGGAATCCGTTGACGATGCCGCCAAAGACGCTGAAGGGAAAACCGAGTGAGACGTAAGCGCTGATGAAAAGAAAGACGATCCGTCCGGTTCGGAGTTGATCGCCCATCAGCGGAAACACGTGCTGGAGGTTCAACGCGATGGCGACGGCGACTGAGAACGTCAACAGACCGACGCCGCTGAACATGCAGAACATCGTGCTGGCGATCTCGTTCAGCGCGTTGTTATCGCCCTGCGCGCGATACTTCGCCGCAAACCTCACCTGCGCGACGCCGTAACCCATGTCCAACATCGAAAAGTAAACGGTGATGGACGCGACCAGTATCCACAGCCCGTAGGCAGACTGGCCCAGGTGTGCGACGTTGAACGGCAGCATGAAAATGCCGATCAACAACTCCGTCGCGGTGACGAGATAATTCACCGACACGTTCTGGAAGATCAGTTTTGTTTGGCTTTGCTGTGTGTTAATGGCTCTTTTGCTTCTTGTGTGTTTTGTGCCTTTTTGTGGCTATCCTTCCAACGCTGCTTGACGATGCCGGCGAAGAACCAGATCCAGAGCTCGTCTTCGAAACGCGCAATCGCGTCTCGTCGCGCCAGCGCCGACCCTATCGAAACAAACTTCGTCAGGCACGTGCGATACAGATACCGCGGCACGCCCGCGATGTGCGGCACGTTCGAGAAATCGAGCGCCGTGCTTTCCGGCGACTCCATATCGAGCCGGTTGTTCTCGTAAAGAATCGCCCTGCTGATCCCGTGCCAGTAAAACCAACGACGAAAATATCGCTTAGTCAAACGGTCTGCCGGAATCACGTGATGAACAACCAGGTCCGGCGAGTAAAACCCGCGCAACCCCGCCGCGCGCGCGCGTTGCGTCCATTCACGCACTTCCTGACCCAACAACGTGCCCGCTTTGCGTCCGATACTGTTGTCCCAAAGCCCCGCCCGCTCAAAAGCTTCGCGCCGGAAAATCATGTTTACGCCCAGCGGAACGCGCTCGCCAAACTCGACCGGCTCCGGTCCATAATCCAGCAGCGCGATCACGCCCCAATGCTTTCCCCCACGGTTCGGCAGCCAATTCGGCAACGTCCCGCGCCAGATTGGCAGCGCCTTGCCGCCGAGGTAATCGCAGTTGAGTTCGCGCAGCGCTCGCTCCGCGTTCGTCAGCCACTGCGGATCTACGCGCACGTCATCGTCCGTAACCGCCAGAATCTCGCCTTGTGCAGCCTTGATCCCGGTATTCAACGCAGCGGAACGTCCCTGCTCTCGTTCCATCAGGTAGCGGAGCGGCACCGGAAACGATTGAACAGCACCTTCGACGACTTCGCGCGTGTTATCGGAAGAGTTGTTGTCGACGACGATTACTTCCCACGGTTCGGAAACCTCCAGGCTTTTCAAACTCTCGAGCGTTCTGGGCAGCTCGTCAGCCCGGTTGTAAGTGGCGATAATTACTGAAAACTTCATCTTTATCCGGTAAATACCCTCGATTAGTTCTATAATCCAGAAACAAAGTCTGGAATTGGGAGCAATTTAGGGTCTTCGTCCGCGATTTGAGCAAAAAAATCGCGGTCGGGGCGTTCAACTGTTGGCCTGTATATTGCATCGCAGTGCGCTATCGACATCGCTGCTTGAGCTTAACGTGCGCGCTCTAAAAGTAAAAGGTTTTGCGCGTTACTTAATGAAGCTGCGATCCATTTTGCTATAACGTCGATTAAATCTCGGATTTCGTTCTTATAGCTTGTCCCGGCGTCACTCTCCCTGTCGGCGCACAGGTTGAAAAAAGGTTCTCAGAGCTGTTCTCTTTTTATGCGCACTAAATCCTTCTTCGTCGCATTTGCATTCATCCTCCTGGCGACCCTATCGACCGCGGCTCAGACTGTCGACCGTCTCTGCGATACAGCCTACGAAGATTGCCGGGCACCGCTTTGGAGTTTGATCGATCACGAAACCGTCGGCATTGACATCTCCTACTGGTTCATGCAGGACACGTCATTAGCCAATAAGATTATCGCCAGGTGGCAGGCGGGAGTCCCTGTTCGCATCCTGGTCGATCCTCGCGCCAATCCGACCTACGCCGGCAATGAACAAATTCTGAATCAGTTCAGAGATGCCGGGATTCCAATGCGCTTCAAGAACGGCGGCGGAATCAATCACCGGAAGTTGATGTATTTTCAAGGTCAGAACCAACTGGAGTTTAGCGGCGCAAACTATGGCGCCAGCTTCTTCGTTCCCACGACGCCTAACGCAAACTACATCGACGAAGCGATTTACTTTACGAACGACCAGTCGTTGATCAACAGCTTCAAGACGAAGTACGACGATCGCTGGACCGATACCATCGAGTATTCCGACTACGCCAACATCACCGGCCCGCTCACGCGCAAGTATCCGACCTTTGCGATCAACGCCGAGCTGAATTTTCCGTACACGGCGGACGGAAGCGAGGATTACTACAACCGTACTGCTCTCAACATGAATCAGGAGATGCAGAAGATCGACATCATCATGTATCGCATAACCAATCAGCGATACACCGATACGACGATCGCGGCCGTTCAGCGCGGCGTTCCTGTTCGCTTGATACATGAACCTGACGAATATCGGAATCCTGCTCGGCAATGGGACTCATGGAATATCGACCGGATGTACATGGCCGGCGTCCAGATCAAGATGCGCAAGCACCTGGGACTGAACCATCAAAAGTCACTGGTGCTTTACGGCAAAGGCATGACGATTTTTGGTTCGTCTAACTGGACGGGACCGTCGTCAAACTTCCAGGACGAACACAACTACTTCACGACCAAGCCGTATTTCTTCAATTGGTTCGTCGACCAGTTCGAACGTAAGTGGAACTCGACGACCGAGAACCAGCCGTTCGTGCCGCTCGGCCCCGAAGATCCGGTAAATCAGCTTCCGGCGAACGGCGCTACCGGCCAACCGACGACGCTCACGTTGCAATGGGAAGGCGGGCACTGGTCGCACAAATACGACATCTATTTCGGCACGTCAGCCAATCCGCCGCTGCTCGTCCAGGACGCCAGCACCGATCAAAGCGGAGCGCTGCCGGGTCAACCGCGGCTGAACTCGGGTTCGGTTGACGATGGAGTCGTCGAGACGTTCACGATCCCAACCACGCTTCAGCCTGGCACGACGTATTTCTGGCGCATTGTCGGCAAGACGATGGCGAACGTAAGCGCGAACGGTCCGACGTGGAGCTTCACCACATCCGGAACTGCGCCGGCGCCAAGTCCGACGCCAACGCCGACACCGCAGCCAGAATCGCCGAATAACACGCGCGTTCCGCCAGCTACTCAGATTGTCGATAGCGTTGGGGCTGTCTGGACTCGCACGAGCAGCGGCGCGATCTTGCGCAACGGCGCGGGAACAGGGGGCGCGGGCTCTGTAATTCTCTATTGCAATCACATCGTTTACGTGTTCGGCACCGACTCGCAATGGTACCGGTGGAACAATGGTTGGACAGCCGTAGGTTCGGTTGATCCGTGCGGCGGATCACCCACGCCGACGCCCACACCTACTCCGACGCCGACGCCGACACCAACACCTACGCCTACACCTACGCCCACTCCCACGCCGGGCGGGGAGTCTGCGAATAACACGCGCGTTCCGCCGGCTACTCAGATTATCGATAGCACCGGCGCTGTCTGGACTCGCACGGCTAGCGGAGCAATCCTGCGCAACGGCGTCTCAGCAGCAGGCGGCGCAGGTTCTCAAATCCTGTACTGCAATCACATCGTGTATGTGCTGGGCACCGACAACCAATGGTGGCGGTGGAACAATGGTTGGACACCCGTAGGCGCTGTCGATCCCTGCGGCGGCGGACCGACTCCCACGCCTACGCCAACACCGACGCCGATCCCTGAGTCGCCGAATAACACGCGCGTTCCGCCGGCTACTCAGATCGTCGATAGCACCGGCGTTGTCTGGACTCGTACGGCGAGCGGAGCCATCTTGCGCAACGGCACCTCAGCAGCAGGCGGCGCAGGTTCTGTAATTCTCTATTGCAATCACATCGTCTATGTGTTCGGCACTGACAACCAATGGTGGCGGTGGAACAATGGCTGGACACCCGTAGGTGGCGTCGATCCATGCGGCGGAGTCGCAACTACAGCGCCGACCGTCAATACCATCTCACCTTCGTCTGGACCAACCGCAGGAGGCACTTCGATCACGATCACGGGCACGAACTTCGCAACCGGGGCAACTGTTTCACTAGGAGGCACAGCGGCGTCGAACGTCGCCATCGTTAGTCCCGAAGAGATAACGGCCCTGGCGCCGGCGCACGCCGCCGGCGCCGTGGATGTCCAAGTTACCAATTCAGACGGATTAAGTGGAACGAAAACAGGCGGGTTCACTTATTTCGTGCCGCAAACGGCGGTGCCCTTGTTCGACCACGTGTTCATCGTCGCGGCTGAGAATCAAAGCTATGGGAGCGTCATCGGCAGCTCGTCGATGCCATACCTGAACGCACTCGCCAACCGCTACGGCCTCGCCATCAACTACTTCGCCAACACGCATCCATCCATCGGCAATTACTTCTGGCTCACGACCGGACAAAACATCACGAACGACAGTAATTTCTCCGGCACTGTCACGGCGGACAACGTCGTTCGTCAGCTCAATTTCGCGGGCAAGACGTGGAAAGCATACGCGGAGAGTTTGCCGTCGGTCGGTTATCTCGGCGGCGACGCGTACCCGTACGTCAAGCGTCACAATCCGTTTACGTATTTCTCTGACGTGATTGGCAGCCCTGCTCAGGCAAACAATGTCGTGCCGTTCACGCAGTTCGCCTCCGATTTAGCGGGCAATCAACTGCCGAACTACGCGTTCATCATTCCGAACCAACAGAACAACGCGCACGACTGTCCGGCGGCGATTCCGAGCTGCACCAACGCCGACAAACTTGCCGCGGCCGATAACTGGCTGAAGACCAACATCGATCCGCTGATCTCGAGTACGGCGTTCCGCCAGGGCGGACTGCTCGTCATCACGTTTGACGAAGCAGTCGACACCGATACGCAGAACGGCGGCGGTCACGTCGCGACCGTCGTGATCAGCACGCGGACGCCGCAGGGCTTCCAGTCGAACACCCTTTACCAACATCAGAACACGCTGCGAATGACGGCTGAGGCCCTTGGCCTGACGAGTTATCCCGGCGCGGCTGCGACTGCGGCGAACATGTCTGACTTCTTCGGCGGAGCTCCAAACACCGCGCCCATCGTCAGTAGTGTTTCGCCTGCGTCGGGACCGACAGCAGGAGGCACGGCAGTCACGATTTCGGGGACGGGATTCGCTTCCGGCGCGACCGTCACCTTTGGCAGCACGGCGGCTGGATCTGTCAACGTCGTCGGCAGCACGACCATCACAGCCGTAACGCCGGCCCATGCGAGTGGCGCGGTGAACGTCGTGGTGAGCAATCCCGGTGGCGAGTCGGCGACGAAGACCGATGGCTTCACTTTCGGAAGTCCGCCAGTGCCGGGTGAAACCGTCCTGCTTGCTGACAATTTCGAAGACGGTGTAATCGATAGCAGCAAGTGGAGCGCGAATAACCTGTTCAGCGGATTCGTCGATGCGACCGTGCCCTTGCAGGAGACGACGTCATTCGGGATTGGACCGTTAAAGCAGAACGTCGACGGTTCGCATTACAACGGCATCAAGTCGGCGAGCGCGTTCAACTTCACGGGCGCTTACGCGTACGTCCAACTGGTGCAGCCGCCCAGTGCTTCGACTGCGGCCGACGCCTTTTACACGATCGGGGTGAACGTCGATAACTGCTACCGCATGTACGTCGAATCAGGATCGCTGATCGTGCAAAGCAAGATCGGTGGCGCGAAGCAAACGCTTCTGACCGTCGCGTACAATGCAGCGAATCACGCGTTCTGGCGCATACGCCATGATGCTGTATCGGGGCAGGTGGTCTTCGAAGCTGCTCCCTCGAACGCTGGCGTACCCGGCGCGTGGGTTCAGCTCGTGGCCCAACCCTGGAACACGACGGCGATTCCGGTGACTTCCGTGATGTTTGAACTCAAAGGCGGGACCTGGAAGACCGAAGCCAACAACCCGGGCACGGTGATCTTCGACAACTTCAAAGCGGCTAAGCCATAACCAAAAAGAAGAACTGATACAAAGCAAAAGAGCCAGGCACCTGTCTCAGCAGTGCCTGGTTCTTTGTTTTGTGCCTTTTGTGTCTTTTGTGCCTCTTGTGGTTACTGAATCGTAAAGTTGGCGATCATCGGATTGTGATCCGATGGTCGAACACCTTTATCGTCCAGCGTCCCGAGAAACACGACCACGTTCGTCTGACTCAGGTTGCGCGTATCCGGAATCTGCGTGCTTTGCAGTACCAGGTACGGAGAGGAGACCGAATAAAACACGTAATCGATTCGACCGCGCCGCGTGCGTGTCTGCACGACCACCGGATTGTCCGGATAGGCCACCGCAGTGCCCGCGTTCATGGCTGTCATCCAACTATCGTAATAAGCACTCGTCATGCGAATCGACTCGGACGTATCCGGTCCGGCATTGAAGTCACCCACAATGATCCGCGACTCGGAAAATCCGGAAGCAAAAGCCATCAATTCTCCAGCCTCGTTGTAACGCGTCGTCGACGAGTCCGGATCTAGGTGCGTAGCGAAGAAGTTGATGGTCCTGCCGCCGACCGTGAGCGTCGCCTGGGCCACTGAACGCTGGCCACTGAGATAACGCCCGCTCGTGCTCGCAAACGGGTACTTCGACAGAATCAAGTTGCCTTCAGTCGTACCGTCGTACTTCGGAACGTGATACCAGTACCACGTGCGTCCCGTATAGTTCTGCAACGAAGTTAACAGCGTTCCAATATATTCCGACGGTATTTCGCAAATCCCGGCAATGTCGGGATTCATATTCGCGACATAGCTGGCCGTTCGGTCGAAGGTCCTGACTCCGTCGGTTCCCGTCCCGAACGATCCGTTGAAACTCAGCACCCGAAGCGACGTCCCGCCCGGCGGAGGTGGCGGTGGCGGTGTTGGCGTTGGTGTCGGCGTCGGTGTGGCGCCACAGGGGTCGGAGCCGCCGGCAAATATCCAGCCGTTACTCCACCGCCACCAATTCGAATCGCTGCCAAACACGTAAACAGTTCGGCTACAGTAAAGGATCTGAGAACCTGTGCCTCCAGTTCCTCCACCGTTACGCAAGATCGCGTTATTAAAGATTGTCCACACGCTGAGATTGGCATCGACGATCTGAGTAGCCGGTGGAAGGCGAGTGTTATTCGTCGACTCGGTCAGGCTTGGAGTTGGAGTAGGCGCCGGCGTGCTGCCTCCGGTACATGGGTCGAGGAAACCTACTGCTGTCCAGCCGCCGGTCCACTGATACCACTGCGAGTCGGAGCCCAGCACATAGACGCTGCGACTACAGTAAAGGATCTGGGAACCAGTGCCACCCGTACCTCCACCGTTGCGCAAGATGGCGCTGCCCGAAATTGTCCAAAGGTTGAGACCGCTGTCGACAATCTGAGTCGCGGGTGGGAGTCGGGTATTGTTCGTGGATTCCGTTACCGCAGTTGGAGTAGGCGTCGGTGTTGCCGTACTTCCGCCACAGGGATCAACGGGTCCAGTCGCTACCCAGCCACCAGTCCACTTGTACCACTGTGAGTCGGTGCCATAGACATACACGATGCGACTACAGTAAAGAATTTGAGAACCTGTGCCTCCGGATGGCGCGCCATTGCGCAAGATCGCTCCGGTCGCACTACGGGTCCAGATTACGCCAGTGCTATCGACGATCTGAATAGCCGGCGGCACGCGCGTGTTGTTGGGAGATTCACCCGTCGATGTTGGCGTAGGTGTTGGCGTCGGTGTTGGTGTTGGAGTCGGTGCTGCCGCGCCGTTGGACGCCGGCAAGATCACGCTGTCGTTCTTGAGTGCACCCGGCGGATTAAAAAGGTAAGTCGCCGGCGAGAGCACGATCTGGTCGATCGAGAACCCGTCTTCTCGCACTTGGATGCGGATCGTTTGAGTGCCCGTCGAGTCGAAGTAGATCTCTGGCCCATAAACGCCGACACCCCAGCCGTTGTCTTGCCAACCCCAGCCTGAAACGCCACAACCCGAACAGTCTTCGAGGTTGACCTCAGCAGCCGAAGTCGTGCCGATTCGATAGACGGCACCGCCACTGGAATTCAAGCTGCCGGAAAACTGCACGAAGACGGAATCGTTGTAAGGCGAATTGTTGATCGTTCTCCCGCGCAGCCACAGGCGATACGGCCTGCCTGACGACGCGTTGAAGGACAGCTCTACATAGTCTGCGGGATTGGGGGAAGCCGTCGTTATCTTCGCCGCACCGAAATCAGTATTTGAAAGGCGGGCGCCACCGGCGGCGGTGGAATCGGCAACTGCGGTCCAGTTTCCGACTTTGACAGGGGCTTGCGAGGCGTAAAGAACTACTTCCTGAGCGGATGACGACTTAACGAAACCAACTAAAATGAGTACGGGAATAAATAAAAAGAACAGAACGAGCCGTTGAATGCTCACTTCGTATTTCTCCTTTCTTGTTTGGGCTCGAATTCACAAGCAGGCAGGATCAATCGGGTAATCACTTCCTATTCGAAAAAAACAGACCCCAGATCACTTCCTGATGCCGTTGCAGACGAATTCCTTCGTCACACACACGAGGAATCGAATCGATAACCGGCTAGGCCGGAGACCGTTTAGCCAGGTTTTAGTGTTTGCGATCTCTTCGCCTGAGACCTTTGGAGATTAGAACGGATGGTGCTTTGTTCTAACCGGGCCGCCTGTCGGGAGCGCACGTGACCGTTGGATCGGCCATCTTCGTAACGCACGGGACCCATGGACCAAGACTCCCACGTCGGGGTTGCCGCCGCGCGTCATCAAAGACTCGCGGAAGATAACATGGTAACAGACACGTGTCAAAAATTTGGAGACTTTGTAACCTTTCGACAACATAAAGACAATCTTTGTCTCCCTTTTGTTTCCCTATTGGGTCTTGATCCCCACTGTCACATTGTTGCTGACCGCGCCATGGAGCGTCGCATTGACCGACATATCGCCACTGATCGTCGTGTCGTCAGGCAGTCTCACCGTCAAAACCGTCAGCCAATCCAAACCGGGAAACTTCGACACCTGTTCTACCACCAAAGAATAAGTAAAGCCGCGCGAATCCGTGGCGTGAATCGTCACGGCGGCCGGTGTTTCCCCGGCCAATAACTCGAGATTTACCGCAAACAGCAGGATTCTCGTGCGCTGGTCCGAGCTCAAATTCACTGGCGTTCGAAGCGTGAACGGATCTGTGGTGAAGAGCACGGAGTGCAGCGCGACCGCCCGGCTCGAGTTCGGTAACGAAAGCAACAGCGGCGGTAGTGCCGTTGGCAGAGACGGAGTCGCTGTTGGTGTTGGCGGTGGTGGCGTCGGCGTCGGCGTTGGAGCCGGCGGCGCCGAGTCGGACCAGACGTCGAAATCAGTGACGACAAGATTGTGATCCGAAGGCCTGACGCCTTTGTCGTCAGGCGTGCCCAGCGCCATCACGACGTTTGTGTTACTTAAGTCGCGGGTGTCGGGAATGTTGGTGGCCTTCGTTGTCAGGCTCGATACGGCGTCAGCGTACAGGATGAAGTCGATCCGCCAGCGGCGGGTTCGTGTGTTCATCCACACCGGATTGTCCGGATACGCGGCGGCCGTTCCCAGGTTCAGCGCATCGACCCAACTGTCACGATAGACAGCGAGTAGCGACAGCACTTCCGGCGTGTCGTTCGCGGCGTTCATATCGCCGCAGACGATTCGCGGTGACGCAAAGCCGCCGGTCCACTGGACAAGCTCCGCCGCTTGAGTCTGGCGCAATGCTGATGAAGTGTGGTCGAGGTGCGTCGCGAAGAAGTTGATATTGCGTCCGCCGACGTTGATCGTCGCTTGCGCGATCGAACGTTGGTAACTGAGGTAACGAGAGTCGACGCTGGCGAAGTTATATCGCGAAAGAATCAGGTTGCCTTCGGCAATTCCCGGCGCCTTGGGAACGAAGTGTGAATACCACGTCCGTCCGGTCTTTTGCGTCAGCAGCGTGATGAGTGTCGGGATCTGATCGGGCGGCATCTCGCAGAGTGCGATGAGATCCGGATTCATCCGCGCGAGCCACGTCGCGATCCGATCGAAATTGGTGACTCCGTCAGTGCCCTGGCCAAACTGAATGTTCCAACTGAGCACTCGCAGCGGCGTGCTTGTCCCTGCGAGTGCCGCGTTGATGAATGATGTCTGGCTTTGGGCGTTGTGTTGAGACCAACTTGTTACCGCAATAAAACCCAGAATAATAGCTAAGAGGGAACGTAAAACTCGCCGCATACCAATCCTCTACTGCACTTGCGGAGTGTTGTTTGTGCGCTCGAATGTTCGCGAGCGTACCGGGGAACACACTCCTGCCGACGCATCTCTACGAAGCGTGATTGACTAATTGACTTGTTGTCTTGAGTTACAACTTCGGAGACCTAGCGTCCGAAGTTCCCGAATCTGTTGTTTCGAATGAAACAACCGAGCGAATGCCCTTTCGTATTCGAATTGCGTGGCGTGGTCCAAAAGCGCCGCACGCGTCCTTAGACGAAGCGCAAGCTAACATGTGAAACGGGGGCTGTAAACCCTTCCCCGCGAATTACAAGACAACCGCAATGATTCTCTTCATCCGTGCATCTACTTACGTTTCTGACATTTGGCTCGGGTACATATGACGCGCACCGTACTAAAAACCAGTTGGGAGGAACAAGAACAGTCAGGAAGGGGGCAAGCGTAGCGCGCCCCCGCAGTGCTGAGCGAGCATCTCGATCGATAGCGGGGGCGCGCTGCGCTTACCCCCTTCCTGACTTGTTCTATTACTACTGGGTTGTTCTATTGCTGACGGCGGCGCTGGCGCCTCCGTTGATGGAAGTAACCGCGGAAGAAGCGCAGGTGACACTCGTGAGTAAAGGCGGCGTCGGTGTTTGCGGTGATGATTCTCGATAACCAGTGGAGCGCGTGTGAGGCCGTCTGCTTGTAGAGATGTCCGGGCACGCCTGCAAGACGAAAGCTCGAGCGTTCCCACTCAGGATCGCGCATTACCGCGTAGAAATGCCCATGTCCCGTGTGCCAGCGCCGGTGATAACTCTTGCTTAGCCGTTCGATGTCCACCGGAGCGCTCGCGATCATGCTCGGCAGATACAGGCCCTGTCTTCCACTGCGACAGACGCGCATCAGAAACTCCGTATCTTCCATCGAGCCGATGAAATTCTTCACGCGCTGCAAGTGCGGCGAGAACGTCCCAACCTCATCGAAAACAGTTCTGCGGAAAGCGATGTTCGCCGTCAGCAGACCGCGCGGACTGTTTCCGCCAATGATCAACTCGTCCGGCCCATAGTCCAGCAGGGCCAACGGCGACCAGTGTTCCGGCGTCAACCAAGAAGGCGGTGGCCCATTCCATTGCGGTAAAACCCTCCCGCCGACAAACGACAGATCTACGCGAGAGTCGAGCGCGTGTTTGAGCGACGTCAGCCAGTCGCTCGCCACGGTCACATCGTCGTCAATAAAAGCAATGATGTCGCCTGTCGCCGTCGCGACTCCGCGGTTCCTCGCGTGAGCATTACCTTGCTGGCGCTCGACGACATAACGAACTCGCTCGTCCATTAGCGAACGGACCACCGACTCCGTGTCATCCTGCGAGTTGTTGTCGACTATGACGATCTCGAACGGGATCCGCGTCTCCTGCGCCAGCACACTGCTGACAGCATTGCGCAACAACGCCGATCGGTTATACGTGGGAATTACAACAGAGACTTCGCTACCCATCGAGTTGCGCCTCTTTACGAAAATGCCGCCCGTACACGAGACCCAACCAATCCCAGACGCCGAGTTCCGCCGCAAACGCCTCGGACGCATTCTTCGGTTTCACCACAACATGCCGTGCTATCGAGACCGCGCCGCGCAATGCGTTGCGGTATTGCCATCTCGGGATGCCGAACAGATAAGCACACGGCAGGCGCCTCGTGCGATGCAACAGGCCGAGCGAAACACCGCGCCAGAAACACCAGCGACGAAAGTAACTCTTCGTGACTCTCTCCGGCGGAATGTGATGGTAGATGATGAGGTTGGGCAGGTACACGCCTTTCGCCCCATGGGCCAACAGCCGCCCGTAAAGCTCTTCGTCCTCGCCGGTCAACAAACCTTTGTCCGTGCGGCCGAGCCACGTCGAGTATGGTCCAACCGCCGCCAACACGGACCGCTTGAAGACCGCATTCCCGCCCATCAGAATGCCGGGGTAACTATCGTCGTAAGGAACTTCCTTGTCTCCACCGTCGACCCAACCCACGACGCCGCCATACTCGCGTGGGAGCCAGTCAGGCGGCGGCACGCTCCAGCGCGGCACGTATGGGCCACCAATGAAATCCAGATCTCTGTTTTTAAAGATCTCGAACGCAGTCGTAAACCATTTCGGATCAATCTCCTCGTCGTCATCTATCACGCCGATGAGATCGCCGTTGGTCGCCGCGATGCCGGCGTTCAAAGCATGCGATCTGCCTTGCTGCCGTTCGAAGCAGTAGTGAATCCTGTCTCCATATCGCTCTTGAAACGACTCGATCACCTGTCGCGTGCCGTCGGTCGAGTTGTTGTCGACGACGGTGATCGAAACACTCAATCCTTCGGGTATCTCGGCGGCCAGTAGACTGTTCAAGGCTAACGGAAGCAGATCCTCGCGGTTATAAGTCGGAACTATAACGTCGAGTCGCATGGTCAGGCGGAGGAAGAGGTGCGCGGTTGGTCGATGCCGCTCAACTGGTGGTCCGTGTGTTTGGCAAGCAAACGTTCACGCATCGAGAACGCCCAACCTACAAGACGCGGCGCGCGGCGCAAGAGAAAGATCACGGCTCCGAGTTTCCGTGCACGCAGGTGCTCGTTCGCTTTTTCGAGACTAGCCAGGGCCACAGTCGTCCGGCCGGCACTCAACGCATGCTTGCCTTCAAACAGATGCAGCATCGCGCGGTTCGACGTGATCTGTTCGTCGAGTATCTCTTTCTCTGCCGGCGTGAGCTCAAACGTCGCGGCGCATTTCTCGAACACGGCGAGCAGGTTTCGCGTCATCCACACCCGATCCGACGAAAGACTGCCTTCGTGCCTGCGGTAAAGCACCAACGGCCGCTCGTGATAAACGATCCGTCCGCAATTTCTCGCGATTCGCAGCCACAGATCGAAATCCTCACAACTGCGAAGACTCTCGTCGAACATCCCGGCTGCGCGAATCGCACTCATGCGCGCGGTGACGCACGTCATGACCACGCACTTCTGCCGCACCAGTGACTCGAAGTTCACGTCACCTTCCGACGGCGAGATCTTCATGAACTCCAACGTCGCATCGGAACCGTCGCGAACGATCGTCGCATTCGGATAGACAAGCGCGACCTGCGGATTGCCGGCGAGTATTCCGAGCTGCACGTCGAGATAGTCAGGCGTCCACTGATCGTCCGCGTCGAGCTGCGCGTAGAACTCCCCTTTTGCGATCTTGATAGCGGCGTTTCTGGCGGCACTGACGCCTCTATTTTCCTGAGAGACGTAGACGATGGGCAACGGATGCGACTCGAGGATTCGTTCGAGCTCCTCGCGGTCGTCGGATCCATCGTTCACGACGATCACTTCGTAGTCGGTAAAGGTCTGGACTTTTAACGAGTCCAACGCCTGCGCGATGTAGTGCGCGGAGTTGTAGACGGGAATCACAACCGTTACGGCTGGAGTCTTGCGGGTCGAGTCAACATCATGGCCCTGAAGCGTCATTATCCTAAGTGCATCATCTGCTTCGCGGCGAGCGATCGCTTACGGCTCGGCTCACGTCCGGCAAGGCTCGCGTAATGCTCGACCCATGAATCGCGAACGGCTTCCCAAACGTACGACGCCAAACATTCCTCGTAAGCATTGCGCGCGATCGACGCAGCCAGTTGCGGCGAATCGAGCAGCCGAATGGCCCACGACGCCATCGCCTCGTGGTCGTTCCGCGGGACCATCAACCCGGTACGTTCGTGAGTGACGATGTAACGAATGCCGCCGGCGCTCGTCGTGATCACCGGTACGCCTGACGCAAACGATTCGAGTATCGACCCCGGCATGTTATCGATATTCGAGCTATTCAGATAAATATCCGCTTCGTTGTAAAGCTCGTTCATCTTTGCTGGATTGACGCGCCCGCGAAATTCAACATTTTGCAGTTTCAACTCACGCGCAAGCGCTTCGAGCGATCCTCGCTCGGTGCCGTCGCCCGCGATGATCAACTTCGCCTCGGGAAAACGCTGCTGGATCTTCGCGAACGCCCGCAAGATACAGCCGACGTTGTACAGCCAATAAAGATTGCGGTTCGAGAAGAAGACGGGCCTCAACGGCTTCCGCTCGCGATACTTGAAGCGCGACTGATCGATGATGTTCGCCACTGCCGACGCGCGCAAACCAAACTTGCGGAATACGTCGACGAGATATTGCGACGGGACAATCAACTCATCCGCCAACTTCATGATCGGAACGGAAGTGCGAGGCCAGGAACGCAAGTGGTCCTCGGCTTCGCCACTGCGATAGTTCAGGATAATTTTCTTTCCGAACAGCCGCGCAATGAGTATCGCCGGCGTTGGCGCGATCAGAAACGATAGATACGACGCCGAGAAAGTGTGGACGATGTCGTGCCGCGGGACTTGAATCAGCAGGTGCAGACAGTAGATCAACGACGTCACGAGTGTCCGCACGTACTTGATCGACTGCAACCATCTGAATGGACGCGGCAAACGCGGATTGTGCGGCACGAACGACACCTCGAACTGCGGTTCGCGCCTGAGGTGTTCAAGCAGATAGTTCGCCTGAACTGCCTGGCCGCCCAGAATTCGCAATGCCGGCGCTACCAGCAAAAGCTTGATCGGTTTGTCTGCAGAATCAGTTTCGGTTCGCACAGCGTCAGCTTTCCCCGTTGTTCTCACGTCCGCACCCGCTCTCTTGATCAAGAAACGAGAAATTCCGGCTCGCCTGTTAACAGGCCGTCCAGGTCTATTTCCCGTGATGTCAGCGTCTGGGCCGATTTCAGCATCTCGACGCAAACGAGTGTCGCCCTTGCGCCGTCGCGCACTGTTACTGCGGGTGCCTCGCCGCGTGCGATGCTGCGAAAGAATGAGGAGAGTTGCGCTTCGTAACCCTTGTGCGCCCACAAGGTCGATTTCTTGTATTTCAGCTTCGAGACCGTCTTGAACTGCTTGAAGTCTTCAACCGCCGAGGAAACTCCGTTCGCGAATACCTCGACTAGTTCACCCTGAGCCTTCTTCGAGCCGATCGTCGAATAGTTCAGACTACCAATGGATCCATCCGCAAAACGAAACGTTGCCACCAGGTTGTTTTCGCCGACGGGATCCATCTTGCCCGTCGGAAGGCAATATGCCGACACGTTGATGGGCTCCGATTCGAGCAGCCAGTACATCAGGTCGACGAAGTGCACGGCCTCGCCGATGATCGCGCCGCCGATCGCCGGATCGGCCATCCAGTAAGATCCCGAGATGCCGGGCGAGCTCATGCGACAATTGATGACCGCCGGTCCGCTTCTGCCGGCGAGCGACTGTTTCAGGTCCTGGTAGAACGGCGCGAAGCGGCGATTGAATCCGACCGTCAACTGGTTACCGGTATCAGCCACCGCCCGATAAAGCTCGCGACACTCAGATGCAGTGAGCGCCATCGGCTTTTCCACAAACACGCGCTTGCCGGCCTTCAACGCTTCGTACGCCTGCGAGAAGTGATGTTGATTCCGGCTCAGCACCATCACGACGTCGATCTGCGGATCGTCGAGTATCTGCTGGTAGTCGGACGTGAAATACGCGGCCCCGAAACGTCGCGCATACGTGTTGCCGCGCGCGCCGCTGGCGGAATGCACGGCATGTAAACTCGCGTGCGGGATCTTCGCGAGAGCGGGCAGGTGCGCCCAGCGCGCGAGATTGCCGGCGCCAACCAGCGCAACCTTGAGATCCGATTTCGCAGCGCGGCTCTTGAGAGTCACTCTGCGATGCGACGCTGGTTTCTCAGATCCACCGTTCACGGCAATCGGTTCGGGATAACGCAACAACACTCCCAAACTATTCGACGCCGGATCCATCACCGTCTGGTAAGCCTGCGGCGCATCGTCAAGATTGAACTCGTGCGTGATCAACGACTGAAGATCGATTCGTTTCAGCGCCACCAGCCGCAGAAACTCCTCCATGTTTCGTTTTTCAGTCCAGCGCACGTACGCGATCGGATAATCATGACCGCGCACTTCGTACTCCGGGTCGTAGCTTCCCGGCCCGTAAGCGCGCGACATCAGGAGCTTGATCTCCTTCATGTACATTTCGGACCACGGAAAATTCATCTCGACCGCGCCGACGATCACGATGCTGCCGCGATCTCTGCAAATCTCGAGTGCCAGTTCACACGGCGCTGACGACTTCGAAGCAGCAGCGACGATCACGCAATCGGCGCCAAGGCCGTTTGTGATCGCGCTGACTTCGTCCGCGATCGAAACGCTGCCGTCGAGACCGTGATCGATGTGCAACTTGCGAGCCAACTCCACGCGCGTCGATCTCAAGTCGATTCCGATCACGCGCGCGCCTTGCAGCCTCGCCAACTGCGCGACCAACTGTCCGACCAAACCCAAACCGATAACCGCCACGACGTCGCCAACGCCGACTTCCGAGATCCTGACCGAGTTGAGCGCGATGCTTCCGAGCGTCGTGAAACACGCCTGTTGAAAAGGAACTTCGTCGGGCACGCGCACGATCAGATTTCGCGACGCGAGTATCGTTTGACCGTGTCCGGTTCCCTCTCCGCCGTAAGCAACGCGATCGCCGACTTTGAATTCGGTCACAGAGGGGTGCCGCTCTGAAACGAGTCCCGCGCCCGCGTATCCGAGCGCCGCGTATTCCTTGAACTTCGCGCGCACCTCGGTGATGGTCGGCAGCGGGCCCATCGATTTCACTCCGTCCCAAACCTTCCGCAACTGCGAAGGGTTTTCGGCGACCTCTTTAATGATGCCCTCGTGAATGCTGGCGCTCTCCGTTCCACTGCTGATGAGCGAATACACCGGGTTCACCAGGACGTGGTTAGGCGTGACCATCGGCTCGGGAGCGTCGGCCACAACGATGTGTTTCAGTCCTTTGCGAAAAACTTGTTTCATGGGCGTGGGGGAGCCTCTCTACAGAGCTGAATCAGTTTCGGCCATGGGCACGCGCCGATCACTGGTGCTCGTCAAAAAACCTTTTTCTTTAGCCAGTTCGCGATAGAGATCGAGCCACTGATCGCGGATGTACGGCCAGGTGAATTTCCTGGTCGATTCATGCGCCTTGCGAACCAGCGTGAGTGCGAAGTCGTTGTCATTGAGTAGACGAAGGGCCGCGGCGGCGAGCGCCTGGTGATCGTCGCGATCGACGATCATACCGGTGACCTCGTTCGTCATGATGTAAGGGATTGCGCCGCCGCCGTCTGTCGTCACAACGTTGAGCCCGCAGGCCATGCTTTCCGTGAGTGAGCTCGGCATGTTGTCGATGCTGGTGGCGGATAGATAAATGTCCGCGGCGTCGTAGAGCGCCGGCATGTCTTCAAACTTCACGAAGCCGATGAACTCCGCGTTTCGCAGTTGGAGATCGCGTGCGAGCGCCTCGAGTTCAGCACGGAGAAAGCCGTCAGCCGCGATCGTCAGCCGTGCTTCGGGATAGCTTTGCTGGATGATGGCAAACGCGCGCAACACGCACGGCACGTTGTAAAGCGGCTCGAGCAGACGGCTCGTCAAGAATACCGGCCGCAACGGCTGTCGCTCGCGATAAGTGAAACGGTCCAACTCCACGATGTTGTGAATCGCGCGAGCGCGCAATCCATAACGCGCGAACACGTCGACGAGATAACCCGACGGAACGACGGCCTCGTTCGCCCATCTGATTGTCGGCACTGCCGTGCGCCACGTCTTGAGATGATCCTCCGCTTCGCCGCTGCGGTAGTTGAGAATCGATTTCTTGCCATAGAGTCTGGCGATTGCAAGCGCTGGGATGGCGGAAAGTGAGTACGAGTAGTACGAAGCACAGAAGATGTGAATGATGTCGTACTTCCGGACGCGCAACAGCAGCAAGGCGATGTAGTACAGCGTCGTCACTATGGTGCGAACATACTTGATTCGCTGCAGTAATCTCAGTGCGCCGGGCAGCCGCGGATTATGCGGCAGGAAACCTACTTCGAGTTCCGGCTCTTTGCGCAGTCCTTCCATCAGGCGAATGGCCTGCCGCGACTGGCCGCCGAGAATATCGAGCGACGGTGCGACGATCAGGACTCGAAGCTTTTTAGTATCTGTCGACATTTACTGAAAATGCCTTTGCGTTCTTTGTGCCTTTTTGTGGCAAAAACTCGGTATAGAGACTCTCGACGTTTTGAAGTTGTTTCGTGGTCGAAAACTTCTCGTTGACACGACGTCTTCCGGCTTCACCCATCAACGTCGCATTCTCCGGATCTGACAACAACTCGATCACGAGATCGGCCAATTGATCGTGATCGCCGGTCGGAACGAGATAACCAGTCTCGCCATGAACGATCGCTTCTCTCGCGCCGCCGACGTCTGTCGCAACCACCGGACGGCCTGCGGCCATGTACTCGAGAATAGCGTTCGAGAAACCCTCCGAACTCGAGCTCAACACACAGACGTCCGAGATCGACAACACCGATCCGACGTCCGTGCACCTGCCGATAAAGAACGTCCGATCCGCGATGCCGAGATTGCGGGCCAACTCCTGCGTCGCCTCCATCATCTCGCCCTCGCCCGCGATGATGAACGCGGCGTCAGGCACGCTATCGTGGATTCGTTTTGCGGCGCGCAAGAACGTCGGATGGTCCTTGTAACAAAGCGGCTCGGGGTTCCAAACGTGCGCGCGCATATTCGCCATGATCGTTACGAAGCGCGCGTCTGCGGGTAGCCCGAGCGCGTGAAGTATGTCGCTGCGTTTCTTTTGCGCCGGCTGCACTCGGGCGACGTCAAGCCCGTTGTAAACCGTGCGCACCTTCTGGGCCGGCACGCCTTCCCTGATCAACTGTTGCCGCACGTCTTCGCAGTTCGCAATAACTGCCCGAGCCCGGCGATAGGCGAGACGCTCTACCAGTCTCTGACGCTCCGGACGCACCGCCGATTCGCGTCGCGACGCTATCCGCACGGGGACACCCGCGAGCGACGCGCCGGCCATCCCGAATATATTGGTGTAAAAATCGTGCGCGTGGACGACGTCGATCTCGTGCTTTCTCAAATATCGAGCGAAGCGCCAAACCTGCCGCGCGGTATGAAGATCGTAGAAGCTGTTGAGTCGAAACTCCGGAATGTCGTGCAGTCCCAGCCGGCTCATCTCTTCCAACAACACGCCCTCGCGCGCCAGCGTGGCGACGAAGACGTTGCAGCGCCCGCTTTCGATGAGCAGACGCGTTAGCTGCACGGCCTGTCTTTCAGATCCGCCCTGGTCAAAACTGCCGATCAGTTGTAGTGCGTTGTATCTCAAGTCTCTATCTCGCCAGCACCGCCGCCGCCGCTTCTCGCCAGCCAAGCGGATGCAGCACCTCCGGCATTTCTTTCACCATCACTCGATCGAGCTTCCCTTCTCCCCAATCGCCCGTGAGCGTGATGTCGTCAGGACTCGAAGTCGCGATGGGCCAACGAAAGTCCGCAAACGCCTCGCGCACGATCGGCAACAGCCGCGGGTCGTAACCCAGCAGCATCGCGCCGAACCAATCCATACATGCCGCATTGTTTCCGGCGAACAACAACCCGAGCGGCAACGGCTGCGGGGACAATGGGCCATCGCCCTGTCCGGCGATGACGGCGTCCGCCAGATGGACGACTCTGCGCTGCGGCGAGTCGGACATCGAGCCATCTGTTTCGCCGTAAAGCAGAACGCGGTTGAGATCCAGACCGGTGCGCCAGATCGTGTCGTTGCCGATCCACGAACCTTCGATTCCGAGACTGTCGCCCATCAGGTGCAGCACGCGATTGAGTTGCGTCGCAACGCCGCCCCAAACTCGGCCCACGGTCCCGGAGTCAGTCAGGTTCTGCTGATCGGCGGCGTATTCCAACATTCGTTTGACGCGCGAGTTGCCGGGATAACAGTCGCCGCCGAGGTCCGCGCCGCCAAGCCGGTGATGCGGCAAGTACTCCTTGTTTCCATTGATGCCGATCAGGTTCTTCAGCGCGCACGTGATGCCCGCTTTCTTGTGCGTCTTCAGTTTGGGCAGGTTGATCACGACGTCGGCCTCGAGCACGTCTTTGGCGACGAGATATCTATGCCGTCCCTTGCCGTGCGTCTTCGCCATCAAACGCGGGTCGTAACACGTCACCCGGAAGTCGTCTTTTTCGTCGGTGATCGGTTCGAGCAGACTGTCCGCGCCCAAATCAAACAGCACGAAATCGTCTTCGGGAAGCACATTCTCTTCCGCGACTCGAACGCCGTTGACGTATTTCGCAGTGGTCCGGCGAAAGTCCTTCACGCCTTTGAAACGAGCGTCTGCTTTCTTGAGACTGTCGGCCCACTCGCCGAGGCCCGTCGTTGCCAGCAACGCGTCGAAATCCGCGGTCTGAATCGGAGCATCGCCGACGACGACTTCAGCAGCTTCCGTTTGCAGTGCCGCGTGGGCCACGGCTTTGACGACGGACTGGTGCGTGATCATCGGACCCATACCGCCGTTTCCCTGGTTGTGATGAAGCACGAAGTTGGGCTTGATCAGCACGCGCGCGCCGGCCGGGATCAAATTTTCCCAGCCGAGGTGAGACCACAACCGATCAATCGATCGGACGATCGACTCGTCGTCGTATGCGCCGGTCTCCACCAGTGCCAGGTTCGATTCGAAATTACTATTCATACTTCGCTAATCACAGGACGCCATTTGTTCGACTTCGTTCGGACCACGGATTCTTTCAATTCGATCTTGATCGGAAGCCCCGGCAAATTGGCCTTCAACGTGGCTTCGATCTGGCGCTGGCTGTTCTCATTAAATTCCTGTTGCGGGACGATCTGAAGTTCAACTGAATGGTCCCGCCGCTGCAAAAACAGAAACTCCCGCACCGGATAATCCTTCAACAAGTGCGGCACTTCCTGTCCCGCGACCCAACGTCCGTCCGGCAACGAAATGCGATCGATGACGCGGCCCATCACGTCTTCCAAAACAAACGCCGGATGACCCGGCTTGCTGCCCGCCGGAAAGCGTCCGACGTCGCCGATGCGATAACGAATCATCGGCATCGCGTCCGCTTGCAGTTTCGTGACCAGGATCGGCGATTCAGCCTGCGGCAGCTCAGGTTCGACGAGCGTGTACGACCAGTCGAGCGTGTACGCGAGCGGCCGCGTCCGGTCCAACTGTACGCCCAAACATCCGGCGTCACGCGATCCGTATCGCTCATGCACCGGCCGCCCAAACGCCTCTTCGATCAGACTGCGATGTCTCGACCAAAGCTTCTCGCCGCCCGTGATGAAACACCGCGTCGGATAGTTGGGCTTGTACTTCTTCGCGAGCACATGCTCGGCGAGAAAACCGAGCGCGCTCGCGTACGCGATGATGCATGCGGGCCGGAAGCGTTGCAGTTCCTCGTGATACTCGTCCAGCGTCTCAGGCGACATGCGCAACGAATCGAACCATCGCTGGTTCGACACGAACGCCTGGTAGCGCTCGCGAAACGAATCGGTCCCCTTAGGATCGAGATGATGGCCCCACAACAACGCCGTGCGACTGCCTTCGGGAACGCCAAGCGTTTGGAAGAAGTGTTCCATGCCGCTGTCGCGCCAGCCGCGTTCGTTTGGTCCCAGCCAGATTTCAGTCGGCACTCCGGTCGAGCCGCCCGTGCGGTCTTTTCGGAGCTGATCAACCGCGACTGCCGAGGAAAGAAGCTTCTGTCCAGCTTCGTGAACATGCTCGCGTTCCAGCACGGGCAAGCGCGCAAACTCTGCGTAACCAAAATCAACGTGCGGATCGAAATCGTGTCGATCGAAAAGCTCCCGGTAGTAGACCGTCTCTTCGTACGCGCGCCGCACGATCGTGCGCAGTCGCTCGAGTATCCAGCGCGTCTTCTGTTGCTGGTTCCACGACCCCGTTTGCCGGCGGAAGCGAAGCCCTTCGTCGAACGCTTGCTGCGTGGGCCTGGTAGCGGGGCGGGACGACCGCTGTAGACGTGAAAACGGCATCAGCACATGAAGTGACAAGCCGTCGTGAATGCCGCCGATTAGATCCATAACACCGACTACCCAATTAACTTCTGGGTCTTCTTGGAGAAGGGGTGCTCCCAACGCTCGCGCGCAAACTCATCTTCCGGGGGGAACTTCATGATGAACAGACGGTGGAGACAAACAGCGTAACCCACCAGATAGTAGACGTACCACTGATACGCGACCGCGCCAAAGAAACTGCTGAACATGAACCCGACGAGCGCGGCCTGTAACCCGACCGACAGATAGTAGAACCTCCGGCGCTCCGGTTGGAGGTAACTCTCCTTTTCCACCAGCCGCATGCGTCGAATCGGATGGATCAGAAACGTGAGGTAGATCACGACCGCCGCCAGTCCCATCTCCGCAGCAACTTGCGTGTATGCGTTGTGCGTCTCCAGATTTCGCGGTGACTTCAAGCGAAAGTTTCCGATGCCGACGCCAAACAACGGGTACCGCAGTGCGACCCAGAACGAGCGTTTCAAAACTTCGGTGCGCTGGCTGGACGAACCGGTCATGTCCGCGGCGGAATTGAAGATGGTCCCGAGCCGGCTCGAAAAAGCGCCCGGCGCCAGACCCACGAACAGGATCACAGCAAAGACCAACGCCGTCGTCGTAGCCACTCGGTTCTTCTTACCCAACCTCCGCACCAGCACGAACGTCGCCGCGACGAGACCGATGAATCCGCCGCGCGAGAAAGTCACGACCACGCCGCCGACCATCAGCGCCGTCACGCCGAAATAGACCAGCTTCTTGAGCGGGTTACGTCCGCTGAGGCCCATTGTCACGGCTATCGGGATCATCGTGACGAGGTGCAACGCGAGATCGTTCGAATTCCCGAACAGACCTCCGATTCTGCCGCCGATGCGCGCGATGTCGCCATATGCGACCGCGAAATTGCCGGTCCGGTAGTCGTTGAGGGCGCTGATGCTGAGATAAATACTGACGGCGAGCACCAGCCATAGCAGCATTCTCAGCCGCAGTTCCGTGCGCACGACGTTCACCAGCACGACGAAGATGATGAGCGTCTTGATCAGCATCTCGCTGAAGACCTTCCACGCGTCCGCAATCGAATCGGCCATCGGCATGGACAAGATTGCGGCCAGGCCGAACAGCAGGACCAGGTTGATCTCTTTCGGACGCGCCGTGAGGTTTCCTTCGAGAGCGAGTTGGCTGCCGAAGTAAACGGCGAGCGTAACGATCCCGACGTAAAACGCCATCTGATTGAGCGACGAAAGCGCGGGGATCAGTTCGTAGGGCCGCACGTAGAGAATGACGCTGAACACGAAGAGAAGAGCGAAACTGGCCGTGTGTCCGCGGCGGCGCACCCAGCTCCCACTCTGCGTCGTGAGCTCAGTGTCTTTTTTCTCGACGACCGGAGTGGGAATAGCGGCAACGTCGTCGTCGAATGACTTCGGCTTTCCCGCGGTGGGCCACACTTCGATTGCGGCAGCGTTGTCCCCACCGCGAGCGGCGCGGCTTCGGAAAACGCCTTCATAATCGAGTGCTTCTGGTTTCGATCGCATTAGAAACAGTCGGTTCGGTTAAGCTCGCACCGAACTACAGAACAAGTCAGGAAGGGGGCAAGCGTAGCGCGCCCCCGCTGGATCGACTGCGGGGGCGTTGCCCCCTTCCTGACTTGTTCTTGCTACGGATAACCAACCACGCAGTAGAGCTTGCCGACCCTGGTCAGCGTGTGACGGCTGAAGCCGGCGTCTTTCATCAGCTTGTTGATGCGCGCCGCGCTGTAGAAATAGACGTCGCAGCCTTTGATCGTCAGTCTTACTTTCCTGACGGGTGCGCGCCACGTCCACAACCGCGGAAACGCCATGATCGCTTTGTCCGTGCTCAACTCGCGCATCCTGCGCAGCACCGGCAAAGGATCGCTGATGTAGTCAAACAACCCGATGCCGAAACTCACGTCGAATTTCGCGCCGGCGTTGTCCCACTCCAACAAGTCCGTCTGGATGAACGTGCAACGATCGTCGAAGTTTTGATCCGCGGCGGCCTTCTTGCACAGACCGATCATGACCTCAGCGATGTCGAGCCCGACAATCTTGCGCGCTCCGCGTCGCGCGAGCTCGAAATCGTAAAGCCCGTTGCCGCATCCGACGTCGAGAAAAGTCCGTCCCGGGATCGGTTCGCAATTCGCAATCGTGAACTGGAAACGCTCGTACATGTCCTTGCGGAAAATCTGATCGAGCGTGTTCGAAAACTTCGACTTGCGATGCGTGTAGATTCGCTGGAAAGCGTCAGCTTCGCTGTTCCAGAACGTGCGCTGCGCCTGAATCTCGTTGTTCAAATCTGAAGCACCTCTCTAACCGTGGTGAATTGAAAATCGTTGACGAGGCGGCCCAAGCGCCGCTCAGTTTGATCTAAATTGCGATAATGTCGAAACTTCTGAGAAGCGGACAAATTTTTAATCCGCGGCTGTTCCGGATCGAGCTCCCAGGGATGCAGGTAGAACACCACCGCGCGGCCCTGTTCGTTCACTTTTTTCATGCAAAAGCGGGTGTAACTGTAGGGAAACAGCCGGAAGTAGCCGCCGCCGCAGAACGGAAATCGGCGCCCGAACATTTCCAGCACGCTCATCGGAAACTCGTAAAGCTTGTCCGTGATCTTGTACGGGCTCAGCGGCGCGTCGGCGATGCCGTAGTCGGGATGAAAACCGACGGGAAAGACTGACGAGTCGTAACGGAAACCGTACTTCTCGAGAATCGGCAAGGCCCAGTCTTTCGTCGCATTGACCATCGAGAACGACGGCGCGCGAAAGCCGAGGGGCTGCGACTTGATGCCCGTCTTGGCAATCGCGTCGAGCGCCTTCGCAAGGTCCTCGTCAAACTCTTCAGGCGTGATCTCAGTCAGCAGAAGGTGGTTGTAACCGTGCACGCCGATCTCGTGCCCGCGCGCTTCCACCTCGCGAATCAGATCCGGCGCGCGTTCCGCCACCCAGCCCAGAATGAAAAACGTGGCGCGAACGTTGTGGCGATCGAGCAGATCGAGAATGCGCGTCGTGTTTGCGCGCACGCGAAGGTCGCACTTGTCCCAATCGTCGCGCTTGATCGCCTGCGCCAGATTGTGGACGCAGAACCAGTCCTCCAGATCTATCGACAGCGCATTCTTCATGCTGTTTACTCGCGGCTCGGTTCCCAACGCGTGTACCTTTCCCCAGTCAAAAACTTAACGAACGCAATCAACGACGCCAGGTTCGTGATCACGAAATACTGCGGCAGCGCTAACAGACCAGACGTCAAACCCAACCGCTCGAGGATCCACGAGACCAGCGCCGCCAGGTAGAAACCGACTTGCGCGACGAACACGGCTGCGTAAAAAGCATTGCGCGTCGCGAGTACGGCCGACGCTAAAAAGATCACAATCAGAAATACCGGCACGAGATAACGCATCAGCTTGTGCGACCATAACTGGACCGCGTAGAAACCGCTCTTGAACGGATTCATCACGCTGCGGTTTCGCCACAGGTCTGAAAACGTCTGCGAGATGATGCGAACGCGCGCCGCCAGCTCTTTCTTCGCCTGGCGGTTCGGTTCTTCAGTGCAAACCGCTTCCGGAACGTAGACCGCGCGCAAGCCTTGTTCGACCATCGTCGTCGCGATGATGAAGTCGCTGCACGCTTCGTTGTAAAGCGGGATGTAAGCCGACGCCCTCACCGCGTACATGCAACCGCAGACGCCGATCAGCGAGCAGACATTGCTTTCGTGCTTCTTGAGAAAGAACTCGTAGTTCCAGTATGACTGCGTGCCCGAGCCGATGTTGGAACGAGAGTTGGAGACGTTCGGAGAAGGGGAGACGGGGGGAAGCGGTGACAGGGAGAAACGATCTCCGTTTCGCCGCTTCTCCGCATCTCCGTCTCTCTCAGCCTCCTGGTAGATCACTCGTCCGGTAACACAGCCGACGCTCTTGTCTGCAAACGCCGGAATCATCAGCCGCAACACGTCTGGACGATAGTGCGTCGTCGCGTCGGAGAAGACGATGATCTCGCCGCGAGCTTTGGTGACGGCGGCGTTCTGCGCGGCCGTTTTGCCGAGCCGTTCTTCCTGGCGGTGCAGGCGGACGCCGCGCGAAGCGAAGCTGCGGGCGATTTCGTCCGTCCGGTCGGAAGAGCAGTCGGAAGTTACAATGATCTCGAGATGCGACGGGGGGTAATCGAGCGCGAGAGTGTTTTCCAGTTTGGCGGCGAGGTCACGTTCCTCGTTGTAGGCCGCGATGATCACGGTAACTGACGGCGTCCAGTGCCCGCTTCTGACGGGCTTGGGCCGAAGGCGGCTAAGAACGATGAGCAAGAGGGGATAGCCGACGTAGGCATATCCAATCGCCGCCAGGCTCAACCAAAAGATTGCCTCCACGTTCTCCCGCACTCCCTCTTAAACTCGTTGATAATTAAAGCTTAACCCCAACCAAACCGCAAGAAATCCGCGTCTCCCCTTGTCCGCCGTAACTTTGCTAATTCGTGTTCTTCCGCATCGTGGTCAGTACCACCTGCGATAGCGGGTGGGGAACCGTACGCGAGGCGACCCACCCGCTACCGCAGGTGGTACTGACTCCGCGGCGGTAGCCTCGTACTGACTCCGCAGCGGTTAGGCCCGTTCCCTACATAATGAAGGCTGCGGCGCGTTCGGCGCAGCAGCCCTCAAACATCATCTAACTAAGAAATCTGTCGAACTTGTGCCTAAACCGCAACCTCTTTCTCTTCCATCTCAAAAAACAGGGTCTTCACGTGGGCTCGCAGCGCCAGCTCAAACTGCTTCGCCTCTTCAACCTCGCCGAAGGACAACGCCCTCAACTCCTGCTCGATGCGCCGGCGGTAATCCGACACCAATGAATCAGAAACGCCTAATGCAGCCGCAACTTCCAATTGCGTCGAATGATCCGGGCTCAAATAGCAGTACCAGAGCACGCCGATAATCCGGTTGTACTGCTTGACCTTCCCGCGAACGGCCTCGTTCAGGCTGGCCAGAAACTGATCGACGTACCCGGCCGCTTCCCGTTCCGACTCGCGCCGCATAAGCCCTTCTTCGGGGTTTTCGCGCTTGTCGACCGGCTCGTAACTGTTGCTGTTTTCGTTGTCGCTGTCATCGCCGTCGAGCGGAACAAGGTAAATATCCATCACCGGCAGCCGCGACATCACCAGCGACCGCAACGTCCGCACGTCGACGGGCGAATCGACCGCATCCAGCACTGAGACGATCAAATCCTCGAGGTCCGGATTGCTGATAACGACCTGCGAATCGCCCGTGCAGCCGACCATCCGCGTGTCTCTTTGCCTGACCGGAATCATCTGCACGCGCTGCTCGACTTCGTGCGCGCCGCGTCGCGGCTTGTTGTCGCTCCATTCGCTCAAACCGTAAACACGGTCGGCCAAACGGCGGTGCGGCTCGTCGTCCATACCGCTCGAATCGAAGCGCCGAAAATTGGTGCTCGACTGGATCAGCGTCGAGATGCGGCGGGCGAGACGATAACTCTCCGGATGTCGCTTCCGCAGCTCTGCCGTTAGTAAGTTGGTCAGCTCGATCTGGCTGATTTCGCACTCGATCTCGTAGTCGGACATGCCGGTCTCGAGATAGTGCTCGAAGCGATTTTTGCTGAGAAGTTGAACGAAAAGTTCCTGTGTGAGATCGGTGTACGCTGTGCCGTGGCCTTCTTCGACCAGCAGTCCGGCGCTGCGCGACGCCCGCACGAGCGGATGGTGGGAGACGATGCGGTGCAGATCGGTCCACAGTCGGTTGACGTCGGACGACCGAAGACTCTCGATCCACTTGGCGGTCTTGCCCTGGCGGTCGGCGCGGCGAGACTTGGGCTGCGGGCGTTTATCGCTCGCATTGACCGGCGCCGTATTTTCCGAATCTTCACTTATGGATTTCACAGGATTTTCCGTGTTCCCTCTTACAGGCCCGTAATTCGATAAGCCGCGCGGGATCAGTGCCGGTTGGGTGGGTGGAGAGAGTGGTTCCAATCTGGTTTTGGGAGCTTGTTAGTTGTTCCGGACATGAAAAATTCAGGTACTGGCCAAAGGAGGCAAGTCAGAATTCTTAAGTTTTGGCCCGATTTTGTTTCCGCGAATGAGCGGCTTTGGGTGTTTCCTGGAGAGGTCAGAGACTGGCGCGGGCGCGCGCTTGACTCATGACCGACGCGAGACATGGTAGCAATGTTTTAAAGAATGAGCAACATCTTTTTACACGCGAGAAGAGGGATGAAAAAGCTGAGGAAAAGTGAGAAAAGTTGCTGGAAAGGGTGGTGGATTGGATGTATTCGTAGGGTGAAACACTCTGTGGGAAAATGAAGGGCTCACGCACACAACTCACGTTCAGAAAAACCGCCGGATGTCCTGCGTCGTCGACGTTGCTCTCGTACAGTAGCGATAAGCTCTCGCGGATGATGTCCACCGTGGTGAAGCAGCACCTGGAAACGTGTGAATTCTGCACGGCGGAACTGACCCTCCTCGCCCATCATCGCCGCGAGCGCGGCCTACAGGCGCCAAAAATCCCTACCAACCTGAAAATTCTGGCCGAGTCGATCCTCGGCGACCCTAAGAAAACACGAATTTAAGAATTTAGTTGTAGAGAGACTCGATGACGTCGGCGAAGCGCTCGTCGATGACGCGGCGCTTTACCTTTAATGTAGGGGTTAGCTCGCCGCCATCGATGGTGAAGTCGTTCGGCAGGAGGGCGACGCGGCGGATGCGTTCGTAATCACTCAAAGAAGACGTCAAAGCCGAGATGTCCTGCTGCACAGTCTTCACAGCAGCCGGATAACTCGCCAGCGACGCATGGTCCTTCGGCGCGTCTTTATCCTCAGCCAGCGCCTCATTCAAGTTTTCCCAATCAGGCACAATCAACGCGACAGGCTGCTTTCGTCCAGCCCCAACCACGACGACCTGACTGACAAACTCACTCTGCTTCAACAGACTCTCGATCAACTGCGGCGCAACATACTTCCCATTCGACAGCTTGAACAGATCCTTCTTCCGATCGGTGATATACAGCCGCCCCTGCTTGTCCATGTGCCCAACGTCGCCCGTATAAAACCAACCATCCTTCAAAACAGCGGCCGTAGCCTCCGGCTGACCGTAATACCCGCGCATCACGTTCGGCCCGCGAACCAGTATCTCGCCATCCTCAGCGATCTTCAGCTCGATCCCGTCGAACGGAATCCCAACCGACCCGACGTGATTATTCTCCGGCCGGTTCGCGCAAACGATGCAAGTCTCCGTCGCGCCATACCCCTGAAGTATCGGAATTCCCGCCGCGAGATACGAGTACGACAACGCCGGCGAAAGCGGTGCGCCGCCCGAGACGAAATAACGCAGACGCCCGCCAACACCAGCGCGCCACTTTGAAAACACCAACTTATCCGCCAACCCCTGCTTCACACGCAGCTGCGGCGAGATGAACCGTCGCTTGTCTCTCAGTTCGCCGTAGCGCTGGCCCACGTCGAGCGAACGCATGAAGATGTTCTTCTTGAGTCCCTTCTCAGCCATGCCTTTCTTGATGATGCGGTGGTAGACCTTCTCGAACAGACGCGGCACGGCGGTCATGATCGTCGGCGCAACCTCGCGCAAGTTCTCGCCGACCTGATCGAACGACGCGGAGTAATAGACAGACACTCCGCAATAACAGAAGACGTAGAAACCCGTGCGCTCGAAGATGTGCGACAGCGGCAACACTGACAGCGCGACGTCGCTCGGCAGGATCGGCAGACCGGCTGCGATCGACAGCACGTTCGACATGAAGTTGTTGTGCGTCAACATCACGCCTTTCGGCTCGCCCGTCGTTCCTGACGTGTAGATGATGGTCGCCAGATCCTCCGGCCTGATCGCGCGTTGATAAGCCTCGAAAGCTTCCGGACGTTGCGCGGCGTGAGCGCGACCGCGTTTCTCCATCTCGTCGAGGGCAATCGCGCGATCTATGACTTCGGCGACTTCGGAATCGAAAAAGATCAGGTATTCGATCTGGCGGTTGGCGAGCGCTGGTTGTGCGTGTTTGTAGAGACGGCGGTTGGAGATGAAGATGGCCCTGGTGCCTGAATCGGAAAGGATGAATTCGATCTGATCGACAGCCTGTGTCGTATAGATCGGGACGTTGATGGCGCCGAGACTCAAGATCGCGAGATCGACGATCGACCATTCGGGCCGGTTCTCAGACAGCAATGCGACGCGATCGCCGGGGCGGATGCCCATCGCCGCCAGCCCCAGCGCAACGTTCTTAACGCGCTCGATGAAACCCTCCGCCGAGATCGCGTGCCATTTACCGTCGAGACGTTGATTGAGCGCGTCGGCTTTACCGTGCCGGAGTACAGCATCCAGGCAAAGCTGTGGGACTGAAGACGCGCCCGCTTTCGGTTTCATTTTCGCTTTCGCCATCGGTGTTATTCTAAAATTCCTTATTCCGAACTGGATGATCTACGCCGGCGTCGTCTACGCGGTGCGTCCTCAACGCGCCCGTTAATCGTCGCCAGCGCCGCTAGCACCAGGAAAAGCAGCGCGTTTGAAGTCGTGTGCAACGTGAAATCGAAGAAGCTATGAACCAGCACGGCGAAACACCCACCCAGCGACGCCAGCGCCACGCCGCGCCGGAAATCGTCACCCGACCTCGCGCGCACAAAAGCCTTGTAAAACAATAGCGCCACAAATGCCAGCGCCAGCGCGGCGCCGATAATGCCGGCGTCCGACAGCACCTGGAGATAATCGTTGTGCGCCTGCTCGAGTCGAAACAGTCCGTTGCGGCTATCGAACCGCGTGTAGATGACGCCAAAGGCGCCGAGGCCCGTGCCGAGCAGCGGATGAGCCTTGATGATCTGCAACGTGACGGACCAGAAGTGTGCGCGTCCGGTTGTCGGGTCGTTCGTGTTGACGCTATCCACGATCAAGCGATTGATCGACATCTCGCCGCCCAACGCCAGCACGCCGATAAACAACGTCACCAGCAACCCGACGGCTAACCCCGCTCGAATCGCGACATTCTTCAACCGGCTGCTCCGGCGGTGTCGTCCTTCACTGTGCTTTCTAAAAACCGCAGTCGCGATCGCGAAGAAAATAACTTCCGCGACGAGGCTGATGATGCCGCCGCGCGACGCCGTCATGACGAGCGCAACGCCCATCAGCGCGGCGACGAACCCGTACAGCAGTCGCTTCTCTTTATCGACTGCGCCGGCAAACAGCAGTCCCAACGGCAACGCGATCGTCAGTTCCATGTAGCCGGCGAAGTGGTGTCGATTGATGAACGGACCGAACGCGGTGCTCTGGTTCAGCTCGCGTATCCAGTAGACCTTTGTCGGACTGGTGAACGACTGCGTCAGTCCGAAGATTGCGAGCAGGAAGCCGAAGATCATGATCGTTCGCACCATCACGTGAAGACGGTGCGGCGTGTCGATGAAGACGAGCGTCGCGGAAAAGTAGATCAGCAGTGTTGCTAACTGCACGAGCACGAGGCGCGTCGCGTAAGCATCGAACGACAACGTGTGGGAAACGCCTGAGACGAGCGCGGCGTCGGTGCTTACGTCGCGAAACGGCAGCAGTTGGACCAGGCCGAGCGCTAACGCGCCGAGTAGTGGAAGTTGCAGCACGTTGCGGCTGACGCGAAGGTCGCCGAGACGCCACGCGTCGAGGACCCACAGCACGAGCAGCGTCAGTCCGCCGAGGTTGAAAAGGCCGAGCGCCCAGTAATGAACGGTGCCGTAAGCAAGCGCCGACGTCACGATCGCCACGCAGATCACCAGAAACGCGAAACGACTCGCCAGCGTGTGGCGGATGCGATAGACGCTACGGTCCTGAGACGTCGTCCCCACCAGCGGCGCGTCCGCCGGCGCAACGGCCATGCTAACCTCGTCGTTTGAAACTGAAGTCGTCATACCAAACCGAACCAAAAATCGGACACACCAGGTTCTCCTCATTAGCGCACGTCACGCGCACGATCTTGAGCAGCACTGCCTGCGTCTTGTCAGTCGTCTTGAACGTCAGGCTGAGATGATTCCACGGCGTCGTGCCCGTCGGCGCCTGCGCGGAACTGGCAAGCAACGCTCCGCTCGCCGCATCGAGGATCTGAATCGCCGGCGCACTTCCAGTCTCGAGCTTATCCGTCGTGAGATAACACTCGAATTCATATTCCGTGTTTTGCGCGACCGGTACGAGCTGCGACACGTTCAAAGATTCGAGGTTCGCCCGCACCTGAAACACGAAACGCAAACTACGCGCGCCGCCATTGCTCTTCGTCGGATCAATCCCGATCTGCACTTGCGGCGCACCCTTCACCTGCCACCCAAACGCCATCTCCGGCCCGTAGCTGATCGCATCTTCAAAACCGCCGTCGAACACCTTCCCAATCTCCGCGCGATACCGCTCATTCGGCGCGATGTCGTTCCAGACGTGGACCGCATCGTGATAGCGCTGCGCCCTGACCAGATTCGAGACCATCGAGTGACCCACCTCGCGGCTCGACTTCTTTTCGTCACTCGAAAGACTCTCCCACAACCGCAACCCGTCGTCGTACCGTTGCTGACCAACCAAATACAACGCGAACTCAGCGCGCGTTTGTGAGCTCTGGCCTATGGCCTTCTTCAGCCCTTCGACGTCTTCGCTATAGATGGCCCACAGGAGATTGAACTGCTGCGGCTGTAACTCAGTGTCGGCCTCCGCTGCCAGCCGCAGTTCCTTGAACGCTTCGTCGTAACGCCCGCTCCGCAACAGCAGGTTTCCGAGATACCAGTGCGGATACGCGTACGACGGCGCCAACGCCACGGCGCGCTTCAACGCCTGTTCGCCTTTGACGCTGTCGCCCGCTTGCTCGTGCGCGGTGCCGAGCGCCATCCAGAAGCGATAGTCGTTAGGCGAGAGCTTTACCGCTCGCTCGTATTCGGCGATCGTCTGTCCCTGTTGGTCCAGCGGCAGGATCTTCTGCGCGACCTGCGCCATGCGCCAGTGCGTCAGCGGATCGTCGGGCGCGAGTGAAATGGCCATGTCCGCGACCCGCAAATTGTTGCCCGCCGGGTTGAAATTCTCGGCCAGCGTGTTGCCGATATACCAGCGCACCGCGAAGTACGACCACACGCCCGCAGCGACAACCAACAGGATCAAAACGATCCTGACGAGCGGGTTCCTGACGTTTACCTTGACCAGTTCCTGCGGCATTTTTTAATTCAAGTGTTCAATCGTAATCCGCATTCGTTTCACCGCAACCTCGCATTCTTGACAGGTGTCTAAAACCTCCTGAATGCGCTTCTCCGTCATCTTCAAACTCGAAATGACGATTTCGTCGATCTCGTGCTGCGCGCAAACGCTCGCCAGGTCGCCGTTGCCGCCAAACACGCGCAACCCGTGAATGACTTTTCCACTCTTCGCTGGATCGTCGTCGAGAAATCCGATCGGCGACAGGTTCAACTCGCGGTTGTTTCGCAGCTCACGCAACAGCAACTCGCCGCCGTCGCCTGCTCCGTAGATCAAAACGCGTCGCCCGTTCGGTGCGCCAACCGCCGGCAACACTTGTCGAAACAGACGAAACGCCAGCCGGCTGCCCGCCAGAAACAGGAACATCAACACGGCGTCGGTCGCGAACACGGTGCGCGAGTAACCTTCAAAACGGAAAACAAACAGCACCATCAACACGCTCGCCACCGAGCTTACGACGACGGCCTTTCCGAACACGACCATATCGCTCATGCTCGTGTAACGCCAAAGCCCGCGGTACACGCCCATGACCAGAAAAACCGACATCTTCACGAACACCAGCACCGGCAACGTCCGCATGAACAGCGCCCACGCCGGACTCGACTGCGGAAAATTGATCGCGTACGCAGCCCAGTACGAGAGAATCACGAGCATCACGTCGAGCAGCACTTCGAAGATGCGGCGCTTATACGAGACGTCGACGAGAAACGTGTAAAGCGGTTTCTCCTTGAGCGCCATCTCTGCTTCGCTCTCGTCGTAGACTTTCACGCCCGCGAGATAGACGCCGAGCAAAGTCAGCAGGATCGTAAATCCGGCGATGGCCGCGAGACTGACGTCGAGCCGCGCTCTTTGGACCAGGATCGCCAACACGCCCGATAACGCGGCGAACCCGTAAAGCATCAGGACGGCGCGGCGTTCCGACATTCCCAGCGCCACCAGTCGATGCGACGTGTGATCGCGTCCGCCCACGGATGCGGATCGGCCCGACAGTTTGCGCAGCACGGTAACGAACGTCGTATCAAAGATGGGAATGAACAGGACGAGGATGGGGACCGCCAGCACCGGCAGAAGACTTCTCGATCTGCCGCCGCCGACGTTGATCAGCGCCGAGCTCGCGATGAAGAACCCGATGAACATCGAGCCGCAGTCGCCCATGAAGATCGAGGCTGGGTTCGAGTTGAAAACAAGAAATCCCAACAGCGCGCCGGCGAAGACGAGCATTACGAGCGCTTCGGTGTACTGGCCTGCGTTCACGAAACTGAGCGCGAGAAATCCGGCGGCGATCACGGAGATGCCGGCCGCGAGCCCGTCCATGTTGTCGAGCAGGTTGATGGCGTTGGTGATGCCGATCAGCCAGAAGATCGCCAGGGCCATGTTGAGCAGGGCCGATCCGGTCCAGGGCAGCGACAGTCCGTAATAGACGACGTAAGCGGCGCCCATCACCTGGCCGATCAGTTTCTGGTACGGCTTGATGTGCAGGAGGTCGTCGACGAGGCCGACGAGGAACAGGAACGTGCTGGCGAGGATGATGAATTTTCCGTAGGTAGTTCCGGAGATGAAGATGGCGTACGTGATCAGCACCGACAGCCAGACGGCCGCGCCGCCGAGCATGGCGGTCGGTTTTTTGTGCCAGCGATCGCTCTTCGGCGCGGCAACAAAACCGAAACGCCTCGCGAAAGCGCGCACAAGCGGCGTCAGTATCAGCGCTAGAGCAAATGACGCGGCAACTGCGAGCGTACGCGGGCTAAACGGAATATTCATTAAGATCAGTGTTTTTGATAATCGATCACGGACTTGAGAATCCCATCCAGGCTCATCTCCGGACGGAAACCAACCAATTCACTCACTTTTGAAATGTCCGGCACGCGCCGGGGCATGTCTTCAAAACCCTCTTCGTAAGCTTCGTCATACGGGACAAACACGATCTCTGAATCCGATTGCGTCAGTTGCTTCACTCGCTTCGCGAGCTCGAGGATCGTGATCTCCTGGTTGGAACCGATGTTGAAAACCTGGCCCACAGCTTCGTTGTGATCCATCAGGTTGATCAGCGCGCCCACGACGTCGCCGACGTATCCGAAACAACGGCTCTGCATTCCGTCGCCATAAACCGTTATCGGGCGACCGGCCAGTGCCTGCTTCACAAACGTCGGAATCACCATTCCGTACTGTCCCGTCTGTCTTGGACCGACGGTATTGAACAGACGCACGACAATGGTCGGCAGCTTCTTCTCGCGCCAGTACGCCAGCGCCAGAAACTCGTCGATGGCTTTCGAGCACGCGTAACTCCAGCGTCCCTTCGTCGTCGCGCCCATCACGAGGTTGCCGTCTTCGCGGAACGGCACGTCGCTGCTGAGGCCGTAAACTTCGGACGTCGACGCAACCAGCACCTTCTTCTTTTTCTTATTGGCGAGGCCGAGGACGACTTCAGTGCCGCGGACGTTTGTTTCGATCGTCCGCACCGGGCTCTCGACGATCAACTTCACGCCGACCGCCGCAGCGAGATGGAAAATGACGTCGCACTGATCGACCAGTTCGGCAGTAACTGGTTGATTGTGGACCGTATCGATCGTGTAGTGGAAACGTGACTGGCCTTTGAGGTGTTGAATGTTCTCGATCGTGCCGGTCGAGAGGTCGTCGATGACGTAAACCTCGTCGCCTCGTTTGAGATAAGCGTCCGCCAGGTGCGATCCGATAAAACCAGCGCCCCCGGTAATCAGTACTCGCAAACGTTCTGCTCCTTGATTCGTTGATCTGTGTGGACTTTCTGGTTCATTAAGTCGCCGTACAAACGTTTAATGTCTTCGACCAGCCGCTCTTTTGAATGAACTTGCTTGACGTACTGCAAACCGCGCGTGCCTAAGTCTCTTTGCAACTCTCGATCTGCGGCCAGCTTTTCGAGCGCCTCGGCAAACGCCGCTTCGTCTCCTCGCGGAACGCAAATGCCGCGTCCGTCCGCGAGTAGATCGACCACGCCGCCCACGGCTGTCGCCACCACCGGACGCGCGTTGGCCATTGCTTCGATCAACGTCAGCGGCGTGCCTTCGTTTAGCGACGTCAACGCGACGATGTCGAGCGCCGGATAGAAGTACTCCGGATCCTTTCGTCCGCCGGCGAAGATCACTCGCGACTGTAGACCCAGCGACTGCGCCTGCTGTTCGAGCGCTTGTCTCAACGAGCCGTCGCCGACTATCACAAATCGCATCCGGTCGTTTGATTTCAAACGCGCGACGCTGTTCAGGAACATCTGATGGTTCTTGATCTCCGTCAGCCGGCCGACGATCCCAACCAGGATCGTCACGTCATCAATGCCTAATTCCTGTCGAAACCGTGCTCGCCGCGTCACGTGATCCGCGAACACTTGCAGATCTAACCCGAGCGGAACGACTTTGATCTGTCCTTGCCGTCCGACGCGAAAGTCGTTACCGATCTCCGCGCCTTGTTGTGCGCTGACGACGATCAGCCGGTCTGTGACCAGCCTCGCCAGCATCCGTTCAATTGCCAGAAAGAAGCGCGTCCGAGCGCGTCCATAATAACTGTGAAAAACGTGGCCGTGATACGTGTGCACAAACTTGCATTGCCGCGGCCGTCCGACCAGCGTGCCTGGCGTTAACCAGCGATAGAAAAATCCGGCGACGCGGCCGACGGTACCTGCTTTCGCCGTGTGCGTATGAACGATGTCGGGCCGCTCGCGTAGAAACAGTTGAAACAGTTTCCAGACTGTGATGCCGTCCTTGAACGAGATCTCGCGGCTCATCTCGGGAATGTAGTACGGCACGACGCCGGCTTCGTCGGCGAAGTAGCTCATGTCTTCTTCGCCCGCGGGAACAGAACCAGCCACCAGCAACGAGCGATAAACTTCGTCCTGCAACCCGGCCGTCAACCACACCACGTGCTTCGCCGGCCCGCCGACATTCAAGCGGGCGATGATTCGCACAATCCGTGTTTGCTTGTCATTCGACATCTAGGAAACTGCAAAATGTCAACAAATGAACAGGTCAGGAAGGCGGGCAAGCGTAGCGCGCCCCCGCTCATGGGATAGCGGGGGCGTTGCCCCCTTCCTGACCTGTTCTAAGTAACCTGTCCGCTCTTGCTCAAACTATTCGCTCCTATCGACGTGTTTGCACTACTGGCAGTCAGCTTGTTCGCGCCGGTCTCAGCGACAAGGTTCGAGGCGCGCAACAAGCTCTCGAACGTTCCCGCGTCGGTCCACCAACCGTTGAGCTCTTCCCACGTCATCTGGTTGCGCGCGATGTAAGCGTTATTGACGTCGGTGATCTCCAGCTCGCCGCGGCCTGATGGTTTCAACGAGCGGATGATGTCGTAGACCGCGCCGTCGTACATGTAAATCCCAATCACGGCGTAGTCTGACTGCGGAACGGACGGTTTCTCGTCGATGCGCAGGACCTTGTTGCCGTCGAGTCGAGGCACGCCGAAGCGCTGCGGATCGGGCACCTTTTTCAAAATTATCTTCGCGCCGCCGCCCTGTTCGCGATACGCATTGACGGCTGAAAGTATGTTGCCCTCGATGATGTTGTCGCCGAGCACGACGCATACCGGTTCTTCGGCGGCGAAGTGTTCGACGAGCGAGAGCGCATCGGCGATGCCGCCTTCGCCTTCCTGATAAGCGTAGTTCAGGTGTTTGAGTCCGAACGCTTTGCCGTTGCCGAGCAAGCGCAGAAACTCGCCGGCGGAGCTGCCGCCTGTGACAACCATAATGTCAGTGATACCCGCGTTCACGAGCGTTTGAATCGGGTAATAGATCATCGGCTGGTTGTAGACCGGCAGCAGGTGTTTGTTTGTAATGGAGGTGAGCGGACGCAATCTCGTTCCCAAACCTCCGGCTAGCACTACGCCTTTCAACGTTGTCCTCCAGATCAGCGTTACTTAACTGCGAAAACTTTAAGCGAGTCGCCGAGGCGACTGAGATTGAGAAAACCGTTCACCGTGTTTTTCAACATCCGTCGCGAATGGCTCTTCATCATAGATTCGTTCAACTGGTAACTCGTCGTGACTCGATCGAAATGCTGGTCGACGGTCTTCGGTGCACTCTTCGCGCCTCCCATCGCATGAAAGATCTCGATAGGATTTCCGCCCGTGGTGTTGATTCGCAACTGGCGAAACCCGGCGCCACGGAGCAACTTCGTCAACCCGCGAACTGAGAATAGCTGTAGATGCTCGGGCGGCCAAACGCAACGCCACTTCAAACCGAGCACACGGCCCGACAAACCACGCGCGTGCGGCGTCGTCGTCCAAAACAAACCGCCAGGCCGCAGAATCCTCGCGACCTCTTGCAACAACGGGCGCGGATCGACGAGATGCTCCAACAGTTCAGCCGCCGTCACGACGTCGAAATGTTCTGACGGAAATCCCGCATCCTGAAGCTCGCCTTCAAAGACTTCAAAACCCTGCTCGCGCACATGCTTCACCGCGCCCGCCGACACGTCGAGCCCCTGCGCGTTCCAACCATTCTTCCGCGCCGCTTGCAGCAGGTTTCCGGCGCCGCAGCCGATATCCAGCAAACGATTGTTCTGTCGATACGCCGCAAAGCCGGCTGTGATCTCCTCGAGCCGCGTGTTGACGAAAGCGGGCGGCGAAAGCTCGTCGGCATTCAGATAGAAGCCCGTGTAAAAGAGCGCACTCGAATACCACGGCGAGTAAGGCGTGTAGACCGAATCACAATCGACACACGCCACGACCTCAAACTCGTTCTTCACTCCCAGCGGCCGCGCCTGCGACGAGCCACACGCGACACACGCGCGCTCAGTCTTCCTGGGCCGTGGATCCTCCGTATGGATCCATTGAGTGGGAGATTGTTCTAACACGGATTAATCAATAAACCGATTGAACCAGAGTTCAAGCATCAACAGCGTCCAGAGTTGATGCGAGAAATCGCGTTCGCCGCGCGCGTGCAGTTCGACCAACTGCCGCACCGCGTCAGGGTTAAAGAGCCCACGCCGCAGCGCCTTTTCGGACAGCACCACCTCGCGCAGGAACGGTTGCATCTTGCCGCGGAACCAGTGACCGATGGGAACGCCGAACCCCATCTTGCGACGGTTCAGGTTCTCGCTCGGCAACAACTTTCGTAAGACTTTTTTCAGCAGGTACTTTGTCGTGAGCCGCCGCGCCTTCAGGTTTTGCGGCAGGCTCGCCGCAAACTCGATCACGTGATGATCGAGAAATGGCGAACGAGCTTCGAGCGACACCGCCATCGTGGCGATATCGACCTTCACCAGCAGATCGTTCGGGAGATACGTCATCTGGTCCGTCAACAGCATTGCATCGAGAATGCCGATGCCGTTCGCGCGTTTGAACCACGTTTCCAGCAGGTCTGTCGGATCGACCTGGGACGTTTGCTCGCGGAAGAAATCGGAATAAAGCGGCTGCTTCGTCTCGTCGTTAAAAACGCTGACCCAGCGCGCGTAGCGATTCACTCGGGGTTGCGAAACAGCGTCGAGCATTCGTTTGGCTGAGCCGACGCGGCTGCGCTTCGTCGGCGAAGTCGGAATGAGATTCACCGTCTCTTTGATCAGCGACTCACGCAAGAACGACGGCACGCGCCGGTATTTCTCCGTGATGCGCATCGCGATGTACCGCTCGTAACCGGCGAACGATTCGTCGCCGCCGTCTCCGTTGAGCGCGACAGTCACGTGCTTGCGAGTCTCTTTTGCGACGTAGTAAGTCGGGACCGCGGACGAATCGGCGTAGGGTTCGCCGTAGTGTTCGACCAGCATAGGCAGTACTTCGACGGCGTCAGGGCGGACGATGAATTCGTGATGGTCCGCGCCGACGTGTTCGGCGATTCGCCGGGCGTGATGAAGCTCGCTGAAGTCTTGTTCGTCGAAACCGATCGAGAACGTCTTGACGCGTTCGCTCGACTCCTGGGCCATTAACGCCACGACGGCGCTCGAGTCGATGCCGCCGGAGAGAAACGCGCCGAGCGGCACTTCCGACATCAACCGCACGCGCACGGCATCGCGCAGGATCTCGACCGTGCGCTCGCCTGCTTCTTCTTCGTCGATCGCGAGCTTCTTGGTGAAGTCCGGTTGCCAGTAGCGCTCGACCTGGATCTCGCCTTTGCGCCAGCGCAGCCAGTGCCCGGGTTCGAGCTTGCGAATCGCGCGATAAGCGGTGAGCGGCGCCGGGATGCACATGTATGACAAGTAGTAGTCGAGCGCTTCCGGTTCGATGTCGCGGCTGACGTCCGGGTGCAGCAACAAGGCGCTGAATTCGGAGGCGAAGATCAGTTGGCCGTTGACGAGTGCGTACAGCAGCGGTTTCTTGCCGACGCGATCGCGCGCGAGAAATAGTTCCTGATTGCGTTCGTTCCAGATCGCGAAGGCAAACATGCCGCGCAGGTGTTTCGGGCAGTCGCTGCCGTACTGATCGTAGGCGTGGACGATGGCTTCGGTGTCGCTATTGGTATAGAAGGTGTGGCCGAGTTTTTCGAGCTTCTGGCGGAGTTCGAGATAGTTGTAGATCTCGCCGTTGAAGACGATCCAGGCGGTGCGGTCCTGATTGTGAATCGGCTGCTGGCCGCCTTTGAGATCGATGATCGCGAGGCGGCGCATGGCCATGCCGGCAGATCCGTTGACGTAAAACCCGTCTTCGTCTGGCCCGCGATGCCGGATGGCCTCATTCATCCGGGCCAACAAAGCTTCGTCAACCGGCTTGCCGTCGTTTCGAACAAACCCTGTAATTCCACACATATTCTGGCGCAGCGGAGCTTTGCCTCAGTCTTCTCTCATTCTCACCCGGCTTCAGCCGGGTGTACGCCGAGGAATGCCAGTGGAAACCGTTTAAACGGTTTCTCGTGCTTCGCTGCTCTGGCACCGGGCTAAAGCCCGATGTGAATGAGAGGACTAAGTCGAACGAAGCGGCTAACTCACGAGCGTTGCAAGTCGGCCCGGTTGCGGCGCGCCACGATGCGGGCGGCCTGCAAATCGGCCAGTTCCTGTTTCGCGCGCTTGGCTTCCATGGCCCTGTCCTCCGCCTTCTCTTTCAGAATCACCGCGCCCACCGCGACGAAGATGAAATAGAAAACGAGCAACTGCGACCGCTGCCTGTACGCCGTACCGACGTTGCCCTGAAAGACCGAATAAGCCAGCGTCAGCATCGTCGTGAACAAAACAACCGGCGACACGTGCCGCAACCGGTGCTTCAACGCGTACCACCAGCCGAGCACCAGCAACGGAAACGATGCCCACCAAACAATCATCTCCGGCAACGCTATACTCTGCCGCAACGACGCGAGCTGCCACGGAAACGGCGCAAACAGCAGATAGACGAGCCCGATCGGAATCACCGTCAACGCGCCTTCGGTCGTTTGCACGTCGACGTCTTTCGCGAACCCCGATTCAGCGTTTCGCGCCTGGTCCAGACGGCTCTGGTTGACCATTTGCAGGTTGCCGTACTTTTCAAACTGCACCGTCGCGAAGCGAATTACGCCGAACCATGTGAACGCCAGTCCGATCAAGGCAATCGCCACGAAGCGATGGATAAAGCTCTTCGCGTTCGCCGATTTCAATCCGATGACGAAACTGCCGCCGACAGCCGCGGCCATCATGTAGAAGATGTAAAACCGCAGGCTCAACAGCGCGGACAGGCACACTCCGAGCACCAGGAGATAACTAAACGACATCTTCTGCATCAGCTTGAGCGTTGCCAGAATGCAAAGCGCCAAAGCCATGATGATCAGCGCGTCTTTCAAGCCCTGCGACGACCACAGAATCAGCGACGGGAAAAACGCAACCAGGAACGCCGCCAGTTTCGAGACGCGCGAATTACCGAAAAGTATTTGCGTCACTTTGTAAACGACGATGGCGGTCGAAGCGCCAATGGAGGCGTTGATCAACTGGATCGCGTACATGTTCGCGCCGAGCACTTCGTAAACAGCGGCGACGACGTAGAGCATGCCCCAGGCGCCTGCGCCTGACTGAATGAACGCCTCGTATCGCCCGCCGTGAAAGCTGTCTCCATGCCACGACTGCATCAGCGACTCGCCGTACAAGTGATACGTATTGGCGTCGCCGCCGAAGAATTCCTGCTTGCCGGCCATAAAGATGAGCGAGGCGACGACGATCCTCGCCAGAAGGGCGACCACAAAAAGACGCAGCAGAAACTGTCGGTCCTCATGCGAGCGCGCGAGCACATAGACCGTCGGCGCGGACAGCGCGGCGCAAAGAGCGAGCGCGCCCGGACCATAACCCGGTATGAGATAAATAACCGCTCCGCAAATCAAGAGGGTCAAGGCAATCAGTATCGTATTCATTCGTGCTTCTCAGACGTCGTCGGGCAAATCGGGGCGCGTCTTTCGTTCGATGAGAAACTGGTCCTCGCTGCTTAGTTCCTTAATGATCCTGGCTGGGACGCCGGCGACTAGTTTACCCTCTTCTTCCAGCCGCGCGGTAATTACCGACCCGATGCCGACGATGCAGCGCGCGCCAATCCCGCTCCCGGGCGCCATGCGAATCTCTGAACCGATATAAACCATCGGACCGATTGTAATCGGCAAGGTCCGTTGGCGATTGTGCGTCCAAAGCGACGAATTGCGCCCGCCAAGTATCACGCGCCTGCCAATCTCGACCCGGTCAGTGAAGTCTATCTTATGTCCGGTCGTGACGATACTGCCATCGCCGAGAATAAACGTCGGATCGATCGGGTTCACGACCTCCGGATCGGGAATCGAATTGATCTCGTTGAGCCGGATAATCTCGGCATATCGTCCGAGGCTGACGAAGTCGCCGCCGCGGATAATGTTCAGATGGCCGATCCGCACGTGATCCTTGACGACGAGCTTCTGCACGCGCGTGACGACGTTCATATGGCCGATGCGGACGTCGTCGTCGATCTCACACTCGCGCGCGTCGATGATGCTGACGCCGATGCGGACGCGCTTGCCGATGCGATAGCCGAAGAACCAGCGATAGAAGGGACGCTTGAGAAACGAAGGCAGAAACGCGAACAGGGCCAGCACCAGCAAACGCGATCTGCGCATCACGGATGTTATGAATTCCTTAGGACGGATTTGAAAACTTCGTAGACCCTCGGCGCCTGGGAAACCGCTGAATACTTCTCTTCGACCGTCGTGCGTCCTGCCTGACCGAGCCGGCGTCGCAACTCAGGCGATCGCAACAGCCGCGTCAGCTTGTCGACCCACTCGTCTTCGGTGCGCGCAAGAAAACCGTTCTGATCGTCTTGAATGATCTCCGTGTTGACACCCACGGGCGAGCAAACCGTGGGAATACCCATGCCCATGAACTGTAGCGCCTTCGCGCCGCACTTCCCCTTGCTCCACTTGTCTTCCGGCAACGGCATGACGCCGATATCGATCGGGCGCAAGTCTTCGACTTCCGTCCGCGCGCGCCAGCGCATCGCCTCGACGTCGATCGGCGCAAGTTCGTAAACAGGCGTGCCGATCACGCGCAAACGAAAGTTCTCGCGCGACGCAACTTTCCTCAACGCACTGCGCAGCGTGTCGAGATGCTGGACCGTGCTATGACTGCCGGTCCAACCGATGATGGGCGGTCCATTCGACGTCTTCGGCTGCGGCACCTGGTACGCCTTCGTATCGATCGTAGTCGGAATCACCGTCACGTGCTGGTTGAACTGCCGCGCGTACTCGGCGAGATACGGATTACCGACCATCACGTGCGACGCGAGGCGGCACGTCGTCTTCGTCTTGCCGGCAAATTTCAAATAACTCAGGTAGCCGTTCGAAGGGCTGCGATACGTAACGAAGATGGCGTCGTCAAAGTCGAACACGATCGGCACGCCGGTTTTATGAACCATCCGTTCGAACACGGGCGGGCCGAGCAGCGCCGCCTCGCGCAGGATGTAAACGAGGTCGTAATCGCGCGCTTTCTTGACGGCGTCAAACCGGCGGCCCAGGCCTTTGGCGACCAGTTGTAACTTCTTCGCGACGCGGCCCGGATGGTAGAGCAGCGCGTTCAGTTCCGGGCATTCGAAAGGCTCGTAAGTGATCTCGACGCCGCGTTCGCGGAGCAGTGGTTCCCACTGTTCGATCCGGTATCGCTGACTAGGCGAGATATCGTAGAGTCCCGGGACTAAGGCGAGAACACGCATGCGCGGATTCAGTATACACGTTCATAAAGGGCCGCATAACGCTCGGCGCCGACGGTTTCCAGGTCGAAAAGTCGTTCGGCAACAGCGCGAACGCTGGTTCTGGCGCCGGGTTGGGCGGCCATCGCTTCGATATGCATTCCGATCCTCGCGTACTCGTTTTCGTTGAAATCTTCGAACAGCACGCCGGCCTTCCATTCGTTAATCAGCGCATCGGAATCGCCGATGCCTGCGTTCATGATCAACGGCAATCCGCAGGCGAGATACTCGGCGTTTTTCGTTGGCGACGAGGCGATCTTGGAGAAGCAACGTTTGTTAAATGACAACCCTGCATCGGCGGCAGAAAGGTAGGAAGCGACCACGCGCGCCGGCACCGAAAGTACGCTGAAATGATCCGCCGGCACGTTGCGACTCTTCATCAACTGCCGCACGCGTTCGTGACTTCCGTTTACCAGCCAAAGCAGATGCGCGTTTGGCCTTTGTCGTCTGAACACCGCGAAGAAGTCGGCCATCTCTTGAGTCAAGTACCAGCCGTCGAGCGAACCGCTGTAGGCAATCGTGAACTTGTCGCCGAGCTCCAGTTCTTCACGGCGCCGCGCGCGATCTTCCTCACTAAACCTGAACCGTGAAAGATCCACGCAACACGGAACGACGGTGTGATGCACGTCGCGCCCGCGCAGTCCTTCCCATTCGCGAATGATGGGCCAGATCCGGTCAGTGAGAGTCACGACAGCATCTGTCGCCGTGAATATGCGACGCTCGGCCGATTTCGACAGGCGATACGGAACGCTGTCTTTGCGCCAGTGCGCGGCGTCGACGTATTCCTCCGCCATTAATCCCCGCAAATCGAAGATCATCTTCGTTCCGAGGCTTCTCTTTAAAGCAAGGGCGATGGCGCCGGGAATGTGACTGCGCGCGTGGACCATCTCGATCCGGTTGCGTCTGACCAGCGACTTCGCTTTGCGAATACCGGCGGCGACATCGTAGATCGTTGCCGGCACTGAGGGACGTTGGTGATAACGAAGCCAGTGCCATTCGATACCCTGATCGCGCAGTTCGCTGCGAAGCGCTTCGGAGTTGCTGATGCCCTCAGCCGTAAACGCTTTATCGCGTTCAAAACTTAGCAGCGTAAAACTGACTCCGCGTTTTGCCAGCTCGCGCAAATAAGGAATGACCTGAGTTTGACCCAGCGGGTCAAGCATTCCGTTGTACGAAATAAACAGGACGCGTTTATGCTCCCGTTCAGGTCCCCTTTGAAGTTCCATTAGCCGGCCTCCACCGGAGCTTTGCCCACGCCGCGAACCGCGTCGAGAAACAGCCACTGCGCGGAGCCGGCAATCGCGGCCGCGTCCAACACGGCGAGTATAGCGGTGACCACGATCACGCGACGCATGTTGTGAATGAACGACGCCGGATAGCAACGACGATTCCGCCAGATCGAAACAATCGCGCGGCTCACCAACATCAGTACCCATAAAGCGAGCGGGATCCACCACCACGACGGTTGGACTAACAATACAGCGGCTAAGAAACCCAGCAGCAGTGCGTAACGACTGAGAATTGTCGCTTGCCATTCGCGCCACAATCCAGCACGAATGTTGTTGCGAGAGTAGACCAGAAATCTCTTGAAGGTGGCTCCGAGCGTAGGCCTCAAGTTCCAATGGACCTGCGCCCGCGGCTCGAAAACAGCTCGATAGCCGGCGCTTTCCATCCGGTTCATGAAAACCAGATCTTCCGCCGAACGGAGATCTTCCGGAAAACCATTGACGCCAGTCCACGCTTCCTTACGCAGTAAAGTCGAGGCAATAAATCGCGGCCGGGAGATTACTCCATCACGCGAAATCGGCGGCGGAACATACGCAATGGCCGCACACTCTTTAAAAAATGTATCGGTAACCGGCTCCCATGCTCCGTAAACAATATCGATCGAGCCATCTGTTTCCGCACGGGTGACAAGCGACTCGAGCCAGTCGTGCGCTAAACGAATTCCGGCGTCAGTGAACCCCAGCCATTCAGAGTTCGCAGCGGCGGCGCCGAGATTACGTCCTCGTCCCGGCAGCGCTGCACCGGCACGAATCAGTCGCACACGCGCGCCATTCTTGATGTAGTCTTCGATAATTTGCGGCGTCGCATCGACTGAACCGCCGTCAGTGATGACGATCTCATCGGGTGGGCGAGTCTGATTCAACAGGCTGTCGAGCAGTCCGCGAATGGACTCCTCTTCGTCGCGAACGGGAACAATAACGCTGACGTTCATGCTGTTAACCACAGGTTACGCGGATTTTTGACCGCTGTAATCAGTGATTACAACCAGCTGCTTTTCGAGTTCGCCGGCAATCCAGTGGTAGGTCTGCGTCAGGCCGTCTTCGAGCGAGATCACCGGCTCCCACTGCAAGACTTCACGCAAACGAGTGTTGTCGCTGTTGCGCCCGCGGACGCCCTGCGGTTTCGTCAGATCGTAACGTTTACCGATCCTCTTGCCCGCGATCTTCGCGACCATGTCGACCAGCTCGTTGATCGAGACCATGCGGTCCTGGCCGAGGTTGATCGGCTCGCGATGATCGCTACGCATCAAGCGGTAGATGCCTTCGACGCAGTCGTCGATGTAGCAGTAGGAACGCGTCTGCTCGCCGTCGCCCCACACTTCGATGTCGTCGCCGTCATCAGCCAGCGCGATCTTGCGACAGATCGCGGCGGGTGACTTCTCGCGTCCGCCGTCGTAAGTCCCCAACGGTCCGAAGATGTTGTGAAACCTCACGACGCGCGTGTCGAGACCGAAATCTTCCGTGTAATGACGGCAGACTCGCTCCATGTAGAGCTTTTCCCAGCCGTAGCCGTCTTCCGCGTCGGCCGGATAGGCGTCTTCTTCCCGCAACGGCGTGACGTCAGTCTCTTTCTGTTTGTAACCGGGATAGATGCAAGCGCTCGACGTGTAGAGATAACGCTTCACGCCGTTGATGCGTGCGGCTTCGATCGAGTGCAGGTTGATGAACGAGTTGTCGCGGACGATGACGGCTTTGTTTGTTTCGATGAAGCCGATGCCGCCCATGTTTGCGGCCAGACCGTAGACCTCGTCGATCTCCTCGGTTGCCTTGAGACAGTTGTCGGCGTGCGATAGATCGAGAAGGAGAAACTCATGGGCTGACGTTGGTTCGTATTCCGGTTGTTTGATGTCGACGCCGCGCACCCAGTAACCGCGGTTAACGAGATACTTAGTTAAATGATGACCGATAAAGCCACCGGCGCCGGTGATCAAGACACGAGTCGGTTGAGACATTCGTTTGCGGGCTCCAAGCAGGGTAACTAGAAAATCAGACGAAACATTAGTAGTTGTTGGGGGAATTTGGCAAGCGACCTGCCGGAAGGGTAATGCGGCGCAAACAACCCCAGAAGGGACGGCTCAACAGTCCTTCCGGATGCGTCGCCAGCGCGCGCGTCAACCACTTCGCAGCTTCAGACTTACGTCCTTCTTCGCTGGCTGCGTACGATAGTCGCAGAAAGCGCGTGGCGCGGCACCAGCGTTGATCCGCGCCCTGCAACTGAGGTTCGTAAAACTCGGCGATTTGATCAAACTCTTCCAGTTGCTTGTAGCCCTGGGCCACCGTCTTGCTCACTTCGTGCAAACGGTACGCGGCCATCGGCAACGGCAGATACTCACACTTATGACCCGCGAGCAAGAGCCGAACGTACAGGTCGTGATCGAAATCATAGTCCCAGCGTTCCTGGAACCCTTCTCCGACGATTTCTCTCTTCCAGAAGTGCGCGGGCTGTGACGCCCGATAGGCCCAGCACAAACAATGAGCCGCCGACTCCGGCACTCGCGAGCGAACAATCCGCGTTTCGTGACCCTCGCCGAACATGATCACGTCGCCGCAAATCCACTCGCTTTCCGGATGCTGCGCGAAGTGGTTCATGACCGCTCCGAACGTCCCGGGAAGATACACGTCATCGCTGTTGAGAAACGCGAAGATGTCTCCGGTCGCGCGTTCGAGACCTTTGTTGATGGCGTGCACCTGGCCGCGGTCTTTCTCGCTGATCCAGTAAGCGAGTCGATCTTCGTACTTGCGAATGATCGAGACGCTTTCGTCAGTGCTGCCGCCGTCGATGATGATGTACTCGAGCGGTTCGTACCCCTGCTTCAACACAGACAGGATGGTCTCTTCCAGAAACCGGCCCTGGTTGTATGACGGAGTGACGATGCTCAGTTTAAGTGCCATGCCGCGTTTGGTCCTTCACGGTTCCAAACTCTTGATTGCGTCGACGACGTGCGACTGTTGCGCTTCGCTGAGCTCGGGATAGACGGGCAACGCGAGCGTTTCACGCGCCGCGCGCTCCGACTCAGGAAAGTCGCCTTCTTCGTAACCGAGATAGGCGAAACATTCCTGCCGGTGAAGCGGCATTGGATAATACACCTTCGTGCCGACGCCGTGGCGCTTCAAATGTTCCATCAGCGCGTCGCGATGTTGCGGCACGCGGATGACGTACTGATGAAAGATGTGACGCGCGCCGTCTCTGACGACGGGCGTAATCAGTTCGAAGCTCAAGCCGGCGCTGTTCAGCATTTCTGAGTACGTCGCGGCTTTGCGGGCGCGCTCGTCGGACCACTTGTCGAGGTACGGCATCTTGACGTTCAGAACTGCTGCCTGCAGTTCATCCAGACGGCTGTTGATGCCGACTTCCGAATGCTCGTACTCAGTCGCGCCTCCGTGGGCGCGCAAACGTCGCAAACGTTGGGCCAGGTTGTCATCGTTCGTCGCCAACATGCCGCCGTCGCCTGCGCCGCCGAGGTTCTTCGTCGGATAGAAACTGAAGCATCCGATCGTGCCCATCGCGCCCGCAGGACGCCCGCGATCCGTCGCGCCGATTGCCTGCGCTGCGTCTTCGACAATCGGAACAGGATCACTGATCGCCAGCAACGGATCCATGTCTGCGCACTGTCCGTAGAGATGGACCGGAAGAACGACGCGAGTTCGAGACGTTACGGCGTTTGCGACGCGCGACGTGTCGATGTTGTAAGTCGCTGGATCGATGTCGACAAAGACCGGACGCGCGCCCAATCGCGTGATTGCGGCGGCGGTGGCAAAGAACGTGAACGGCGTCGTGATCACTTCATCGCCTGCGCTAACGTCGAGCGCCATGAGCGCGAGCAGCAGTGCGTCGGATCCCGAAGCGCACGCAATCGCATGTTTTGCCCCGACGTACTGCGCGATCGACGCTTCGAGCTTTCGGCCCTCGTCGCCGAGTACGAAGCGCTGCGAATCCATTACCCTCTCGACAGCCTGGCGCAACTCATCTCGCAGGTGGGCATACTGCGACTGTAAATCCAAAAGAGGGACGTTCATGTAGTGCGGATATTTATTCTGATCGAGGAGATCCGGATCAGGCCGTTTCGCCTGCGGCGCCGCGGCCTCCGTCGGTTTCGGTCGAATAATAGTTCGAATAATAGCCGGAATAGTAGTAGTCCTGCTGCTCGAGCTTCACGTTGTTGAGCACGACGCCGAAGATGTGCGCGCCAACGTCCAGCAACTGCTGCTTGGCCCGGCGCACAACCGCGCGCGAGCTGCGGCCGCCGTGGACCACCAGCATCACGCCGTCCACCATCGTCGAAAGAATCGACGCGTCGGTAAACGAAATCGCCGGCGGCGAATCGATGATGATGTGCGCGAAGCGTTCGCTCAAAAGCAGCAACAGCCGGCGCATCTCTTCGGAACCAAGCAACTCAGCCGGATTCGGCGGCACGGGACCCGACGTCAGGATCTTCAGGTTCGGCGTCTTCGGAAACACCTGCAACAGATTGTCCAGGTCTTTCTCGCCGGAGAGCCACGTCGTCAGTCCTTTAGAGTTCGGAACTTCAAACTGCGCGTGCAAACGCGGCCGCCGCAAGTCGCAGTCGATGATCAAAACTTCGGCGCCCGTCTGGGCCAACATGAATGCCGTGTTGATGGCCGTCGTCGTCTTTCCTTCCGAAGGCTGGCTCGAAGTTACGAGAATCGTCTTCGGCGGCTGGCCGGCAGTCGAAAGCAACAGCGACGTGCGCAAGTGACGATACGACTCCGCGATCGGCGACCGCACGTCGTCGATCATCGCCAGTGCCGTGGTTTCGGAAGGCGGTGCGTTGACCGGAGCGAGGCCCTTCAAGCGAGCGCCGCCACGGCTCGCGGGAATCATCGCCAGCGCCGGCAGATGCACGTAACGATCGACGTCGTCGAGTGACTTCACCGTGTCGTCAAGGAAATCAAGCAGGAAAGCGAGACCGATGCCGGCGACGAGCGACAGGATGAGCGCGATCATCACGTTTCTGACGCGCGGCGGGCCAACGGGCGAACGGGGCACGCGGCTGTAAGTCTCGATGCTGACTTCGCTGCCTTTGTCGCCCTGGGCGATCTGAACTTCGCGCAGTTTCTGCTCGAGCGTGGCCAGGTATTGTTTGTTGGTTTCGATCCGTTGTCCGAACGCGGCCATCTCGATCTGATCGCGCGTTTGCTGGTCGGTGATGCTGCGTTGTTCATTGTACCGACTGACCAGGCTCTTCTCGTGAGTTTGGGCTGCTTCGTACTCAGCCTTCAAACTGACGATCGCTTCGTCGGCGGCCGACTTTATTTCTTCTTTAAGCCGGTCGATCGATACTTGCAGTTTTTTGACTTCGGGCCATTCTTTTGTGTAGGTGACTTCGAGAGCAGCCTTTTTTTCCTCGAGCGCGGAGAGCCGTTCCTGGAGTGTGCCGATCCGTTCCGACTTCCGCACCTCAGGAATTGCCAGAACGTCCGAGCTGTTCTTGGCGCTCATGTAAATGGCTTGCGCAGTCTTGCGCTTGTTTTCTGCTTCCAGCGCCTGGTTGCTCAGGGCGACAAGTCGTTGCGCTTCGGTGTTGAGCGCCTGGTCAGGGCTGGGCGGCAGGCCCTTCGACTTCGCGAAGTTCAACATTGCTTCCGTATCGTGGTGAATCTTGCCCTGCAATTCCGAGATCTCGTGCGCGAGAATATCTTCGGCCTTGGTGGAGTTTGACGTCGTCCGTTCGACGTTGTTCGAACGAAACACTTCGGCAAGTGTATTGGCCACTTTCTGGGCCATCTCCGGATCGGTGTGTTGATACTTGATCCTGAACAGGTTCGTGCCGACGATGCCGTCGATGCTCTCGCCGGCAATGATCGCGTCTTCGTATGGTTCGAGTGCGGCCAGTTCTTCGGGCGTCAACGGTTCGTCGTTGATCTGAGCCTGGCCGACGATGTTCAAGCCCTTCGGTGGTTCGGCGGGTGAAGCCTTCGCTGGCTTCTTCGCATCGCCGGCCACCATCCTCTTCAGGGCCGCGAAGATCCCTCCCTGCGCCTGGCTGCCGAAGAACGTCGGATTGTTTTGCAGATCGAGAGTCAGTGCGACTTGACGGGCCAACGTCGGGCTTTCGAGCAGCTTGATCTGCGTGCCCCAGAAATTCGCGTCGGGTTGCGCGTTGAGGACGAAATCTTTGGTCTGGAGGACGTTCTTGGCTCGTTGCTCGATCTTGATCGTCGTCATTGCCTCGTAAATGGAGGGCTGGCGAAACATCTGAATCGCCACGAGGGAAGTGACTACCAGGCAGAGGCTCAGAATGAGCCACTTCCGTTTCAGCACGATGAACAAGTAGTCGCGGATCTGGCTGGGCTCGCTTGCGGCTGGGCCGTACGATCTGACCTGGGAGAGGTCGCTGAGCGGTCTATCGAGGCCGCGGTCAACGGCAGGCATCGGCATTAAGCGGTTATCTTGCGACATCATATTTTTCCGGGCAGTAAATTTGGTTAACGGTTCAAAGTCAAGAAACCGGGGGCGGTTCGAGAGTGGGAATAATATCAGATATTCCCGTGTTCTTGGGAACACCGATCAAAGCTCTGAAACAAACTCAACCACCGCTTCTTGCCACGAGCGCAGGGGTGGCAGGCCTATCGCAGGCGAGAGCAAGCAGTCGAGTCGGGTGTTTCGGGGACGAGGAGCCGGACGCCGAAGAGAATCCATACTGACGGTCTCGATCGCCTCGCCAGGACAGTCGGCCACCTTCAACGCCTCCCGAGCGAACGTCTCAAAGCTCGCACCTTCTCCTGAATTGACGACGTGATAAATCCCCGGCAGGTCTTTCAACGCCAACTCACGCAGCCTCGTGGCGAGATCTCGACCATACGTCGGCGTACCGTAACAGTCGTGGATCGCCGTCAACTTCTCACCATTCCGCGCCCGCGTCACGAGCGTACTCAGAAAATTCTTCCCGCCCAGCCCAAAAATGTATCCCGAGCGGACGACGATCGTTCGCGCATGGGCTACCTGAGACCGCCGCTCGCCCTCGAGCTTGAACCGTCCATACACACTAATCGGACGCGGATTATCACGCTGCGTATAGAACCCCTCCTTCGATCCATCGAAAACGTAGTCCGTCGAAATCGTAACGAACACGGCATCCACGGAACGGCTCGCGCGCGCCAGGTTCTCCGGACCCAACGCATTCACCAACTCCGTCTTCTGCGGATCGCCTTCACACCCATCGACGTTGGTCCACGCCGCACAATTGATCACCGCATCAGGACGCCGCTCGGCAATGACGCCTTCAGCAGCGCCGGCGTCAGCGATATCCAGCGACTCGTGATCGTAAGCAAAAACCTCGTCACCCTGCGCGCGGCAATGTTCGACAAGCGCGCGTCCAACCAAACCGCCCGCTCCAGTGATTAGAACTCTCAACGCGCGCTAACCTCGGTTCCGTACTGTAGCCGGTAATAGTCGCGATAAGCCCCGCTCCTGGTGTTCTCCAACCACTGCGTGTTCTCTCGATACCACGCAATAGTTTTTGTCAAACCAGTTTGCCACGTCTCGCGCGGCTGCCATCCGAGCTCCGACTCGATGCGCGCAGGATCGATCGCGTAACGTCGATCGTGCCCGGGCCGGTCCGTCACGAAACGGATCAAGCTGCGCGGCTTGCCAAGCGTGTCCAGCAACGACTCGACGACTTCAAGATTACGCCGCGTATTGCGCGCGCCGATGTTGTAGACGTGTCCTGCCCTTCCCTTCTCGAGCACGTTGAAAATCGCCCGGCAATGATCTTCGACGAAGATCCAGTCGCGCACGTTCATCCCATCGCCGTAAACAGGAATCGGTTCGTCGTTGAGCGCGTTTGCCAGTGCGAGAGGCAGAAATTTTTCGGGGAACTGGCGTGGCCCATAGTTGTTGCCGCAACGAGTGATCACGGCGTCGAGACCAAACGTGTGATGCGCCGCACGCACCAGATGTTCGGCAGCGGCTTTCGAAGCAGCGTATGGACTGTTGGGAGCGAACGGCGAATCTTCGGTGAAGAAACTGTCGTCGTCTTCCGGCAGACTTCCCATCACTTCGTCAGTTGATATCTGAACGAAACGTTTCACGCCTTTCGCGCGAGCAGCGTCCAAAAGAATCTGCGTTCCCGCAACGTTCGTGCGCAGAAAATCGTCGGCCGAAGCAATGCTGCGGTCCACGTGCGACTCGGCAGCGAAATTAATGATCGCCTCCGTACCGTTCTCCAGCGCATCCGAAACTGCGTCACGGTCCGCAATATCACCGCGCACAAAACGATGACGGTTTTCGTCGAGTCCTTGCAGGTTGTCGAGATTGCCCGCGTAGGTCAACGCGTCGAAATTAGTAACGATGAAATCTTCGGTTTCATCCAGGACCAACCTTACGAAAGCTGATCCAATGAAACCGGCGCCGCCAGTGACAAAAACTTTTCGCATGTACCCCTACAAAAGCGAAAACTGAATCAATCAAGAACAAAAATAGACCATAACGCGCGCTCGTGCACGTTCAGATTTCGCACAAACACTCGCACCAATGCGGGTCAAAAAATTTTGCGGTGAAAGACAGCAAGATTTTGTTGACTTAGGCCGTGAGTTGTAGTAAAAAACTGCGCCCTCAACGGAGGAGACGATCTTTTGAAACGATTCTAAAAGTGCACGTCAGTTTTCAGTGACTGGCACGTCAAAAACATACACCTCGCATCCGCCACATCGCAGTTCAGTGTAATCCTTTGAGCTCTGAGGAGATTTTAATAAGATGAGTAAGGCTCGCTTTCCCCGTGGTTACCAATGTGGCCTGATCGGATTTTTCACCAAAAGGGTGGTCCTATCCTCAAAAGAATTCCGCGTTACAGTTGATGCACCACCGGTGGCCGCATTCCCGCCGCCAATTTTCAAGCTCTAATAGGGTTACTTCCCGCGAACGAACCGCGCCTCCCAAGTTTTTGGTCGTCGATCGTTCGCCACCAGCAAGGTCATAAGGGCACAAGGATCGAGGTTATGTACGTTTGGCTATTAACAAATATCTCAATCCACCATGGCACCCACACCGGCGCGCGAGTCGCCGGACTTCCGGTTCTGGACACCCCCCAGACCTCCACAAACTAAAGGAGAATAGAAATGATTAAGTTTTACCCCACCGTCAAGGCGTTGTTCGTTGTCAGTTTCATGTTGGTTTTGGCCTCGGCCGCTCAAGCCCAGGCTACCCGCACTTGGGTATCCGGTGTCGGCGATGACGTAAACCCCTGCAGCCGCACTGCTCCCTGTAAAACATTTGCGGGCGCAATCTCGAAGACCGCCAAAGACGGTGAAATCAGTGTTCTCGATCCAGGCGGGTATGGTGCAGTTACCATCACCAAGTCAATCTATATCAACGGCACTCATGGCGCCGGCTATGGTTCGATCATCAACTCGTTGGTGAACGGCATTGTGATCAACATCACAGACGTTAACGACGTGCGCAAAGCAGTTCGTCTCCGCGCGCTCGACATCAACGGCGTCTCTACCGGCATCAACGGCGTCAGCATCCTCGCCGCTAACAACGTTTGGGTCGAAGACTCCGTGATCGACGGCAACACCGGCGACGGCACCAGCAGCGGTATGGGCATCAGAGTCGCCACCGCCGCGAGCTGCAATCTTTTCGTTTCTGACTCGATGATCCACAAGAACGTGACCGGCATTCGCGTCAGCACGACTGCCGGCTTCGCGGTTGCCAACATTCGCAATACAAACATTGAAGGCAACACGACCGGCGTCAACGCCGCTTCGAACAATAGCTTCGTTACGGTTACTGACAGCCGTATCGCTTTCAACACGAGCGTCGGCGCGACTGCGAGTGTCTCCGGTTCAAACCTGACGCTCACCCATTGCACGATTGCCAACAACATCACCGGCATCAACGCTGCTGCCGGCTCGGCCGTCAAGGCGCTGAGCAACGATGTGATCTTCAACACCACCGGTTTCGGCGGCACCACCGCGCAGATCCAAACCGATGGTCAGAACAGGAACGCCGGTAACACCACGCCGGGAGCACCCGGAGGCGGCCTCGTTACTATCCACTAAACGCAGTTTCCATTAACTGCACTCCGAAATCCCCGCATGCTCCTGGGCGAGCGTGCGGGGATTCCTCTTTTTTCCTGATCTGTGTAAGCTGTGGTCCCCCCGATGTAGCCCACATTACTAAAGGAGAGAGTAGACATGAAAAAGTTTCACCCCACCCTTAAGGCGTTGTTCGTTGTCACGTTCGTTTTAGGCTTGGTCTCAGCCGCTCAAGCCCAAACCCGCACCTGGGTATCTGGTGTCGGCGACGACTTGAACCCCTGCAGCCGCACCGCCCCCTGCAAAACGTTCGCGGGCGCAATCTCGAAGACTGCCAAAGACGGCGAGATTAGCGTTCTTGATCCTGGAGGCTACGGCTCCGTTACGATCACGAAGTCGATCTATATCAACGGCACGCACGGCGCCGGCTATGGCTCGATCCTCAATTCTTCGGTAACTGGCATTAGCATCAACATCACGGACGTTAACGACGTTCGCAAGGCAGTTCGTCTCCGCGCACTCGACATCAACGGCGCGTCTACCGGTATCAACGGCATCAGCATCCTCGCCGCTAACAACGTCTGGGTCGAAGATTCCGTGATCGACGGCAACACGGGTAACGGCAGCACCACCGGCATGGGAATCCGGGTCGCCACGTCAGCGAGTTGCAACCTCTTCGTGTCCGACACGATGATTCACAAGAACGTGACCGGCATTCGCGTCAGCACGACTGCCGGTTTCGCGGTTGCGAACATTCGCAATACGAACATTGAAGGAAACACCACCGGAGTCGACGCTGCTTCAAACAATAGTTTCGTTACGGTTACCGACAGCCGTATCGCTTTCAACACGAGCGTCGGCGCGAACGCGAGCGTTTCCGGTTCCAACCTGACGCTCAGCCATTGCACGATCTCGAACAACATCACCGGCATCAACGCTGCTGCCGGCTCGGCCGTCAAGGCGCTGAGCAACGCCGTTATCTTCAACACCACCGGTTTCGGCGGCACCACCGCGCAGATTCAAACGGACGGTCAGAACAGGAACGCAGGTAACACCACGCCGGGCGCACCTGGAGGCGGTCTGGTTACCATTCACTAACCGGGTCTCATCCAGACCTCGTTTCCCTGATTCCCCGCGCGTCTGCCGGCGCGCGGGGAATTTCTTGTTTTCGCGCCAATACGTGTAATCTGTGCCATGGTTGCGCGCCGATGAAGAAACCGAAGGCATATCTCAACGTCCTCAAGCTCAGGATAAACATGGCCCTGAAGCGGGAAGCTGTAAACAGCTATCCCGTCGTAGCTTTCATCGAGCCGAACCTGTACTGCAATCTTCAGTGCCCGGCGTGTCCGACCGGACTCCGACTGGGCCTGCGGCCGACAGTCGCCATCGAAGAAGAACTCTTCAAAGCGACGATCGACCAGATCGGCGACTACATCTTTCAACTTTACATGTACAACTGGGGTGAGCCGCTTTTGCACAAGCGAACGCCCGAGATGATCGCCTACGCAAAGAAGAAAGACATCAAGGTCCTGCTTAGCACGAACCTGAGTATCAAGCTGACGGATGATTACATCGATCGTCTTGTGCTGAGCGGGCTGGACCGGATGCTGGTTTCACTCGACGGAGTGACGCAGGAGTCGTATTCGAAGTACCGGCGAAACGGCGACGTCGCGCTCGTCAAAGAGAACGTGATGCGGATACAACGCGCCAAGCAGCGTCTCGGCAGTGCTACGCCGACAGTGGTCTGGCAGTTTCTCGTCTTTCGTCACAATGAACACGAAATCGAGCAGGCGCGGGCCGTCTATAAAGAATGGGGCGCGGATGAGTTCATCGTCGGCGGCGCTGAAATGCCGATGGAGCCATACAACGAAGGGTTCGAGCCGTCGACGATTCCGGAATACAACGTCTATCATCCGGACCATCCGTCACAGAAAGAAGCTGAGCGACAGTTAACGAGCGATCGAGCGTGTGCCTGGCTGTACGGAGTCTTCGTTCTCAATCCGAATGGGAAAGTGTCGCCGTGTTGCGCGGTGCCGTCGGAGAAGTTGGACTTCGGCGAATATCGTAAAGGTGAGTTCTTTGCTGTTTGGAATAATGAAACGTTTCGACGCGCGCGGCGGATGTTTGCGTCATCATCGAAGAAGCCTCGGCAAGAGCCGCGGTCGCTGACAACTGAACAGAAAGAAACGATCAGCAAGAGGATTGATGGAATGGCGCTGCGCGTCGTGGCGGACGTGAGTGACGACAAGCTGATCTGTCATCGGTGTCCGATACCGTTCCTGCAAAACTACACCGATCCGATCATCGCGGACGTCGCGGCAGCGCAACGCAGCGGCGCCGCTCACGCGTCGTCAGTTACGGGAAGGGCGCGGCACCTGATGAACTACATGCTGATGGGCGGTCCAACATTGAACGGAACGTGGCGCACGCGCGCCCTGGCAAAAAAATTACTATCTCTTCGTGCCCCTCAGTAATCGCGCTGACTGATGCGTGGGTTAACTGCTTAACAGAATGAGGCCGATCATCAAGGCAACTGATGTTGCCAAGCAGTATCAACTGGGTACCTCGCAGAATTCGTTCGTTACGCTTCGTGACACTTTGGCGGAGGCAGTTCGAGCGCCACTCAAACGACTGCGCGTGGACCGCACCGCTGAAACCTTGATGGCGCTGCGAGCGGTCAGTTTCGAGGTCGCGCCCGGTGAAGTGCTCGGCATCATCGGCCGCAACGGAGCCGGCAAGTCGACGCTGCTGAAAGTACTCGCGCGTATTACCGAACCGAGTTCAGGACGCGTCGAGTTGCACGGTCGCGTCGCCAGCCTACTGGAAGTCGGAACCGGCTTTCACCCTGAATTAACCGGGCGAGAAAACATCTACTTGAACGGCGCACTCCTCGGCATGGCGCGAACAGAAATCCAGCGCAAATTCGACGAGATAGTGGCCTTCTCGGAAGTCGAGACCTTCCTCGAAACTCCGGTGAAACGTTACTCCAGTGGAATGTATTTGAAGCTGGCTTTCGCCGTCGCCGCACATCTGGATCCCGAGATTCTGCTGGTTGACGAAGTGCTCGCGGTCGGAGATGCTCGCTTCCAGCGAAAATGTCTGGACAAGATGGAGAACGTTCGGCAGGCTGGACGGACCGTGATCTTTGTATCGCATAACATGCCGGCGATCACACGGCTGTGCCCGCGCACGATCCTGCTGGAGAATGGTTCGATTTCATTCGACGGTCCATCGCACCAGGCCGTCGGCATGTACCTGGGCTCAGGCGCTCGGACCAACGCCGCGCGTGAATGGAAAGACATCTCCAGCGCGCCGGGCAACGAGGTCGTGCGTTTGCGCGCGGTGCGCGTGCGTTCGCAAGACAGGCAGATCTGCGAGACTGTCGATATCCGCGACCCGGTAGCTGTGGAGATGGAATTCGAAGTGCTCGAACCCGGACACGTCCTCGTACCCGGTTATCACTTCATCAACCAGGAAGGCGTTTGTGTGTTCGTCGCGTCGGAATACGAACCTGAATGGCACCGCCGCCCGCGTCCTTCGGGCACGTTTATCAGCACGGCGTGGATTCCGGGCAATTTCCTGTCGGATGGCCCGTTGATCGTCACCGCGACGATGGCCACGCTCGATCCGTTCCGCCCGCATTTCTTCGAGCGCGACGCGGTCGCGTTTCAGGTGCTCGATACGATGGACGGAAATTCCGCGCGCGGCGATTATGCTGGTCCAATGCCTGGTATAGTGCGGCCTATGCTCAACTGGACGTCGCAATTGATGCCCGCCAATGGTTCGCCGGGAGGAACGCCATGAAGGTCGTCATTCTCGCCGGCGGGCAAGGCACACGGCTGACAGAGGAAACTGATCTGCGTCCAAAACCGATGGTCGAGATCGGCGGGCGTCCGATCCTCTGGCACATCATGAAGCACTATGCGCATTACGGCTTCAACGAGTTCTTCATCGCGCTCGGTTATCGCGGCGAGATGGTGAAGCGCTTCTTTCTCGACTACTGTTCATTGAGTGGAAGCATGACAGTCGATCTTTCCAGCGGATCGATAAAGGACCAGGACAACGAGTGTGAAGACTGGATGGTCCACCTGAAAAACACGGGCCAGGAGACGAACACTGGCGGGCGCGTCAAGCGACTGGAGCCGTGGCTCGGCGATGGAACGTTCATGCTGACCTACGGCGATGGCGTCAGTAACGTGGATCTTTCGCAGTTGCTCGCGTTTCATAAACGGCATGGACGGATTGCGACGGTCACCGCTGTTCGGCCGCCGGCGCGTTTTGGCGGGCTGATCTTTTCCGGCGATTTGGTGACGGAGTTCACTGAGAAGCCGCAGATCGGTGAAGGATGGATCAACGGCGGGTTCATGGTGTTCGAGCCGCGTGTGTTTGAGTATCTCGAGAACGACGACAGCAGCCTAGAAGCGGACGCGCTCGAACGGCTTGCGGCGGAGAAGCAGCTGGCTGCGTTTCGTCATGAAGAGTTTTGGCAGTGCATGGACACGATGCGCGAAGTCCGTCTCTTGCAGAGCTTGTGGAGCAGCAACAGCCCACCGTGGAAGGTATGGACGTAGCTTTTTCTAAAATTCGAGTTTTCTGGCAAGACCGCCCGGTTTTCGTCACGGGTGGGACTGGACTACTCGGCGGATGGCTCGTGCGTCGATTGCTGCAAAGCGGCGCGGACGTTGTTTGTCTCGTACGCGACTGGGTGCCGCAGAGCGAGTTGGTCCGCGACGGTCTGCTCGACAAGGTAAAAGTCGTCCGCGGCGACGTGCGCGATCAGGCGACGCTGGAACGTGCGCTCGGCGAGTATGAGATCGACACCGTGATCCATCTCGCAGCCCAGACGATCGTCGGTATCGCGAACCGCAACCCTGTTTCAACCTTCGAAACGAACGTCGGCGGCACATGGTCGCTGCTCGAAGCGTGCCGCCGCAGCCCGGCAGTCAAACAGATCGTCGTCGCATCGTCTGACAAGGCTTACGGCGAGCACGAACAGCTCCCCTACGACGAAGACGCGCCCTTGATCGGCCGTCATCCTTACGACGTCAGTAAATCCTGCGCGGACCTGATCGCCCAGTCGTACGCCGCGACTTACGATCTTCCAGTCGCCATCACGCGCTGCGGTAACCTGTACGGCGGCGGCGATCTGAACTGGAACCGCATCGTGCCGGGAACGGTTCGATCAGTGTTGCGCGATCAGCGTCCAGTGATCCGTTCAGACGGCACGTTTGTGCGCGACTACTTTTACGCCGACGACGCAGCCGCCGCCAACATGCTGCTCGCCGAGAAACTCGCCACCGACCCGAAACTAAAAGGCCGCGCCTTCAACTTTTCGAACGAGACGCAGGTAACCGTTGTCGAACTCGTGGAGCGCATATTGAACTTGATGGATTCAACTCTCGTGCCCGAGGTGCGCAACGAAGCAACTAGCGAGATCCGGCACCAATACCTGAAGGCCGCGCGCGCTCGCGAAGTGCTCGGCTGGCATCCGCTCTTCAATCTCGACGAAGGTTTGCAACGGACGATCGCGTGGTACAGGGAATTTCTCGGAGCACAGAGCAGATGACCGCCGGCGGGCCGCATCACTGCCGCTCGTGCGGACACACTGACCTGAACACCATTCTCTCACTCGGACGCACGCCGCTGGCGAACGCCCTCCTTCGCGCCGATCAACTCGACGAGCCTGAAAACACTTACGCGCTCGACCTCGTGGTCTGTCCGAACTGTTGCCTGGTCCAGATTACGGAGACCGTGCCGCCCGAGGTCCTATTTCGCGACTATCCTTACCGTTCGTCGTTTTCCGCCACGATGTTGCGCCACGCCGAGGAGCTTGTCACGCAGTTGATCCGCGATCGCGATCTTGGGCCGCAGAGTCTCGTGATGGAGATTGCGAGTAATGACGGCTACCTTCTCCAGTACTACAAACGCGCGGGTATCGAAGTGCTCGGTATTGAGCCCGCGGCGAACATCGCCGCCGTCGCTGAACAAAATCAGATTCCGACGATCAGTGAATTCTTTACGGAGAGACTGGCTGAACAGTTGCCGCGCGCGGATGTGATTCACGCCCATAACGTGCTCGCGCACGTACCGGATCTGAATGGCTTCGTCCGTGGTCTGCGCCAGGTGATGAAGCCCGATGGTGTCGCCGTGATCGAAGTGCCGAACGTGAAGGATCTGATCGAGAATTGTGAGTTTGACACGATCTACCACGAGCACCTCAGCTACTTCTCGCTGACCGCGATCAAAAACTTGCTGGATCGTCATGATCTGAATATTTCTCGAGTTGAGCGGCTGCTTATCCACGGCGGGACGTTGCGGGTTTACGTCTCACAAAACGCTAATCAATCCGTGTTACAGGAAGAGCGCTGGGATTACACGGATTTTAGTAACAAGGTCGAACGGCTGCGCGCGGATCTGGTTTCGCTCTTGCAAGAATTGAAGTCACAGGGAAAACGCATCGCCGTCTACGGCGCGTCCGCAAAAGGTTCGACGCTGCTCAATTACTGTCGTATCGGCAAGGAAACGCTCGACTACGTTGTCGATCGCAGCACGGTGAAGCAGGGACTCTACACTCCGGGCACGCACTTGCAGATTCATCCGCCGGAGAAGCTGCTCGACGACATGCCTGATTACGTTCTCCTGCTGACCTGGAATTTCGCGAGCGAGATTCTCGAGCAGCAAGCGGAGTATCGAAAGCGAGGCGGGCGTTTCATCATTCCGATTCCATCCGTTAAGGTTGTCTAAAGAATGGGCATCACTTTCACTGAAACAAAACTCAAAGGCGCTTTCGTGATCGACCCGGAAACGTTTCGCGACGAGCGCGGGTTTCTGGCGCGCAGCTTTTCCGCGAAGGAGTTTGAGAGTCATGGATTGAACCCGCGCATCGCCGAGTGCAATATCTCGTTCAGCAAATGGCGCTACACGATTCGCGGGATGCATTTTCAGAAACCGCCGTTCGCGCAGGCGAAGCTGGTGCGATGTACTAAAGGTTCCGTCTACGACGTCATTATCGATTTGCGTCCCGAGTCGCCGACTTTCAAACAGTGGATCGGTGAAGAGTTGACGGCCGAGAACCGTCGCATGCTTTATGTCCCCGAAGGTTTTGCTCACGGCTTTCAGACGCTGGAAGACGAGACTGAAGTGTTCTACCAGATAACGAACTTCTACAACCCCGGCAGCGAAGGCGGCGTGCGCTGGAACGATCCGGTGTTCGGGATCGAGTGGCGCGCCACCGATGGCGTCACTATCAACGCGCGCGATCAGAGCTATCCGGATTTCACTCTATGAGTTTGTATCAAACGCTGAAACGCGCGGTGCCGCTGGAGTGGAAACTCGCGTTTCATAAACCCAGGACGTTGCCGCGGTATATGGCGGTCCGTGTTACGAATCGGCTGAAGGGAGCGCCGCCGCTGCCGCCGCAGAAGTTGATCTTTCTCGTTACGGGAAACGAGAGTCCGATCTGGTTTCTCGACAGTGGACGCACGCATAGCCACGCCATTCGCGAAACACTCAAGAAACACGATTTGAAGATCGAGCAGTTCAGTTCCGTGCTCGATTTCGGTTGTGGAGTGGGGCGCATTATGCGGCATTGGAGCTCGACGCGTGGGCCGGCGTGGCATGGGACGGATTACAATCCGCAGCTCGTCGAGTGGTGTCGCGAGCACTTGAAGTTTTCGCAGTTCAAAGTCAATACGCTCGACGGGAAGTTGCCGTATGCGGACCAGTCGTTCGATTTTATTTATGCGTATTCGGTGTTTACGCATTTGAATGAGGAGTTGCAGTTTTTCTGGATGAATGAGTTGTCGAGAGTGCTCAGGCCCGGTGGGTACATTTACTTTACGACGCACGGCGAGTTTTATCTTCAGGGATTGGCGCCGGCTGAGCGTGAAGCGTTCGAGAAGGGGCAGGCGGTCGTCCGTGAACAACAGGAATCAGGGTCGAACTTCTGCGCCACGTTTCATCCGCCGAAGTACGTTCACGAAACACTCGCGCGAGGCTTCACAGTGCTGGAATTCATCCCGGGCAGCGAGCACGGTTGGTCAGCACAGGACATTCACTTGATTCAGAAACCACTCTGATGTCTTCTGAAATAACCGCGGATCTCGAGCTAGTCGCTCCGGCACTCGCGATGGCCGGGACGAACGAACGCCTGCGCAACGCGATATTCGACGCGCTGCGACAGGCGGAGATCGAGGCCTGCGATCCGGCGGTGTTTCGCGAACAGGTGCGCTGGCCTTTGATTCTAGCACTGCTAAGCCATGTCGAAACGCACCGCGTCGTCCTGCAAAACGGGCTCATATTCGAGGTGAGCCCCGACAGCCGTATCGAGAAAGCACTGCTGCTGAGCACGGAAGCCCACCCGGACCACGTCTGGGAACCGCAAACAACCAAACTGCTCACCGCCCTCGCCAACGGCGCAACAAACGCCATCGTCGGCGGCGCATACATCGGCGACCACGTCGCCTTCGTCGCGCGCGTCGCACAAGCCGTTCACGCTTTTGAACCCGCGCAACATTCGTTCGATCGACTGCTGCACCACCTGAAGATCAACGATCTTCATAACGTCACCGCACACCGTTTAGGCCTGTGGAACAGCAGCGACGTCGATCTGCAACTGCAAGGAGATCTCGCGCTCGGCTCGTCAGTCCCGACAACAACGAATCTCGAAAGCTCGTTCAAGTCCGTCTCGATCGACGACTACGTCCACGCCCAGGAACTCGCAACCGTGGACCTGATCATGCTCGACACTGAAGGCGGCGAAGAGAACGCGCTGCTCGGCGCTCACAAAACGATCGCCCGCGACTCGCCCAACATCGTCTTCGAAATTCATCGCAACTTCGTCGACTGGTCCGCCGGCCTGGAAAAGACGTCGATCGTCTCGCTCCTGACGTCACACGGCTATGACGTTTTCGCGATTCGCGATTTTCACAGCAACTATCCGATGGCGAACAAACCCTTAGAACTGATCCCCGTGGATCGCGTGTACCTGGACGGACCGCCACACGGATTCAACACCCTCGCAACGAAAGACGCGAAATTGATCGAGCGCCTCGGGCTCAGAATCGTCCACGACGTCAGCCCGAAGCTGTTGCTCGACAAAGATCCGGCGTTGCACCTTCCGCTTGCTACCGCATGATTACGGTTCTCGGCGCATCTGGTTTTATCGGCTCTCGACTAGTCAAGCGACTGGAAGCGCTTGGCCGCGAGCATCGAGCAGTGCGGCGTAACGATCCGCTGCCAACAGGCGCGCTTGGACACGCTATTTACTGCATCGGCTTAACTGCCGACTTCCGGTCGCGCACGTTCGATACCGTCGAAGCGCACGTCTGCAAACTGCTCGAGGCATTGCGCGGCTGCACTTTTGAATCGTTGCTCTATCTGTCCTCTACGCGGCTTTACACTGATTCAACTCTCGAAGAGACGCCGCTCCGTGTTTCCCCACTGGACATCTATAACGCTTCGAAAATCACAGGTGAGTCTCTTGTATTGAACTGCGGAAGGCCCGCGAAAGTCGTTAGAATCTCAAACGTCTATGGCGACGATTTCAACTCGAACAATTTCCTTTCGACGATCATCAACGACGCGATTACGAAGCGGAAACTCGTGCTGCAAACGTCGGCAGACTCAGCGAAGGATTACATCGCCATCGACAATGTCATCGATGGGTTGATTGCGATAGCAACCAGCGGAAAGGAACGAATCTATAATCTGGCCAGTGGTATTAACATTTCGAACCGCGAACTGACGGAAACACTTCGCAGCGTGACGGGATGCACGGTCGAGTATTCGCCATCGGCGTCGCTGGTAACTTTTCCGCCGATAAACATCGACCGTCTGCGAGCAGAATTCGATCTGCAAACGTCAGACGTGCTCGACGATATGCCGCAGCTAGTCGAAACGTACCGGCGCAATCTGGAATCGCCTCATGATCAAAGTTGATCTCGAGCAGGGCACGGTCAGTGTTGAGGAAGGTGGCAGCACCATCGTTCACCGCCTCGACACCGCGGAAGCCTTCAACGTCATCTCGGACGTTTGGCTGCGCGCTGGCTGGGACAACAAGTACGTCTACAGCTTCACCTGGCTCGGCCGGCCGATCATTCAGCTTCCGGAAGACATGTTTCGACTCCAGGAGGTGATCCACTCGCTGCGCCCGGACGTGATTGTCGAAACGGGCGTCGCGCATGGCGGTTCGCTCGTCTTCTATGCCAGTTTGTGCAAGGCGATGGAGCGCGGGCGCGTGATTGGCGTGGATATCGAGATCCGTCCGCATAACCGGGCAGCGCTCGAGTCGCACATACTCGCGCCGCTGATCACGTTGATTGAAGGCAGTTCGATCGATCTGGCTGTTGTCGACAGCGTGAAGTCGTTGATCAAGCCGGACGAAAAGGTGCTCGTGCTGCTCGATTCGCGGCACACGAAGGAGCACGTGCTGGCCGAGCTCGCGGCTTATTCACCGCTCGTGACGCCGGGTTCGTACATCGTCGCGATGGACGGAATCATGGAAAAAGTCGTTGGCGGACCACGCACCGAACCTGACTGGACGTGGAACAACCCGCGTCAGGCAGCGCTCGAGTTTGTGGCCGCACATCCGGAGTTTAAGATCGAAGAACCGCAGTTTCTTTTTAATGAAGGGAATGTTACAGAGCGAGTGACTTACTGGCCGTCAGCATTCGTGAAGCGCATTTAACCACAGAAGCCTTTTTGTGGCTAACAACCCGATGCATATCGTAGTTGTCATCCCAACACGGAACCGTTCGCAGATAGCCAAAAACGCTATCCGCTCAGTTCTCGACGAGCGCGTCGATGGCGTTCAACTGATGGTCTCTGACAACTCGACTGTCGAATCGGAACGCGAAGAGCTCGCAAACTTCTGCACAACACTCAACGACTCGCGCCTCCGTTACGTCAGACCACCCGAGTCGCTACCGATGCCCGCGCACTGGGAATGGGCCATCGAGGAGGCACTGGCCTTGTACGACGCCAGCCACTTCACCTACCTGACCGACCGCATGATGTTCAAAACCGGCGGCCTCAAAGAAGTGCTCGACGTCACCACGCGCTACCCAAACAAAGTCATCAGCTACAACCACGATCGCATCGTCGATCACGTCCGGCCGATTCACGTCGATCACTATCCTTCGACCGCTAAACTGTGGGAAGTCCCGACCGAACGTCTATCCTGGCTCGTGTCGCAGGGGGCGTTCCACCACGGCCTTCCACGCATGCTCAACTGCATCGTTCCGCGCGCCGTCTTCGATCGATTCAAGTCACGGTTCGGAAACGTCTTCGCGTCCATCGCTCCCGACTTCAACTTCTGCTTTCGCTGCCTGGACCTCGAGGAGTCGATCCTGTTCCTCGACAAGGCGCCGATGTTTCATTACGCGCTCAACCGCAGCAACGGCGCCAGCGTCAGCCGCGGCGAGATGACGCCCGACAACGCTGACTTCACCGCGAACCTGCCGGTCGACAACGCGATCAGAAACTTCGCCACCCCGATCCCGCAGCTCAATACCGCCGTCAACGCCGTCTTCAATGAGTACCTGATTTACAAACAGGAGTCGAGGAGCCCGCGCTTCTTCGACATCGACTTCCAGAAGTATCTCGCGATCAACGCCGTCGAAATCACGGAGGTCAGCGATCCGCAGCTCAAATCGGAGATGCACGAGTTGCTCGAGAAGCACGGCTATCGTGACAATCCCGCCGCACAGCCGGATCAGAACTGGCTCAAGCGTGCGCGGTCGTTCATTGGCAGACTGAAAGCGCCTCCGGCATCGCCCGTGATCGAGTTCACCGAGCTCGAAGACGCGATCGAATATGTTAGAAGCTCATCGCGCAGCACGCCCCAAAGCGCCGAGGCCGTGCGCGAACTTCTTCACGCGCGCGAGTTGCCGCTCCAATGAGTCGCGGATTGAAACGCACGCTTTCGTCCCTCGTGCCGTTGTCGGTCAAGACTTCCGTTTACGCGCGTCTCAACAACGCTCGCCTCGCGAAACTTCTCCGCACAAAAGAACGCTTTCGACGAGCGGGTCGGCCGCGTTCAGGCCCGCCGGGCGTCAATCTCGTCGGTTACATCCGTGCGGAGATGGCGCTCGGAGTCGTTGCGCGTGGAAGGGCGACGGCGTTCGAGGCTGCGGGGATTCCGTTCAACGTCATCAACCTCGAAGCCGGGAATTATTCGCTGCATACGGATCGGTCGTGGTCGCACAAAGAGGTGCGCCGCTCCGAGTACGACACGACGATCGTTTGCGTCAATCCCGACAACGCCTTTCACCTGCGGACGCAGGCGCCGGTCGATGTGCTTGGTAATCGCTACGTCATCGGCAACTGGTTTTGGGAGTTGCCGGAGTTGCCGGATGAGTGGTTGAAAGAGTTCGAGTTTACGGATGAGGTTTGGGGTGCGACGCGATTCATCTGCGACGCTGTGTCGCGGAAGACGTCTGCGCCGGTCGTGTACATGCCGCCGGTTGTCTCGCTCGCGGAAAGCGCGGGATTGTCACGCGCTCAGCTCGGACTGCCGGAAGATCGCTACCTGTTTCTCGCGATGTTCGACACGAATAGTGTGTTACAGCGCAAGAATCCGTTGGCGGTGTTGCGCGCGTTCAAGAGTGCGTTTGCTTCTTCGTCGGAGAAACGTGTCGGGTTGGTGATGAAGTTCAACAATCCGGATTATCGGCAGCCGTTGTTGCAGTCGGTGGTTGAAGAGATCGCCGGACGGGAAGATGTGGTTCTCGTCGACCGGATTATGCCGCGCAATGAAGTCACTTCGCTCATCGAACACTGTGACTGTTTTGTGTCGCTGCATCGGTCGGAAGGGTTTGGCATGGGGCCGGCGGAAGCGATGACGCTCGAGAAGCCGGTGATCGTCACGAACTGGTCGGGGAATGTCGACTACATGACTCCTGACAATTCGATCGGCATCGATTATGAGCTCGTGAAACTCGGACAGGATTACGGGCCGTACAAGGCGCATCAAACGTGGGCCGAACCGGATGTCGAACAAGCGGCGCACTGGATGAAGAAGATTGCCGCCGATCCCGAGCTTGGACGACGCCTCGGGCGCCGCGGTCGTGAAACGATCGAAGCACAGTATTCACCGCGGATTGTCGGAGCGTTGATCCGCGACCGCCTCGAACGGATACGTGCTAGTTGACCGAAGCAAGAGCGCTGGCTAGACTGTCATGCTTTTCTGATGAAGCCGACTGCACCGCAAACAATTCCTGTCTCCATCTCAGCCGAGAACTCTCCAGCCCCAGGCACGACGTTTCAACTGCCTGACGAGCCGCTGGTCGTCATTCAGCCCAGCAATAAGTGGAACCTGCTCAACCTGAAAGATATCTGGGCATACCGCGAGCTGCTCTTCTTTCTCGCCTGGCGCGACGTCAAGGTGCGGTACAAACAGACGATGCTCGGAGCAGCCTGGGCCATACTCCAGCCGCTGTTCATGATGATCATCTTCAACATCTTCTTCGGCCGCCTCGCCGGAGTCGACACCGGCGGCATCCCGTATCCGATATTCGCACTCGCCGCCCTCGTCCCCTGGACGTTCTTCTCGAACACGATCACGGCCAGCGGAAACAGCCTCGTCGGCAGCGCCCATCTGATAACCAAAGTTTACTTCCCGCGTCTGATCGTTCCGGCAGCAGCGATGATGGCAGGACTCGTCGACTTCGTGCTCGCGTTCATATTGCTCGTCGCCTTGATGATCTACTATCGCGTCCCTATCACAGGCCAAGTGGTCTTTCTCCCTCTGCTCGTTTTACTGACGGCACTGTTCGGCCTCGGCGTCGGCACCTGGATGTCGGCGCTGAACGTAAAGTATCGCGACGTGCGTTTCGCGTTGCCGTTCGTCATTCAACTCTGGCTGTTCGTTTCCTCCGTGATCGTGCCGTCGTCCGCAATCCCGGCAAAGTGGCGTTGGGTGCTGATGTTCAATCCCATGTCGGGAATCATCGAAGGATACCGCGCCGCCCTGTTCGGACTTCCTTTCGACTGGCTCGCCCTCGGCGTCGCCACGGTCCTGACGATCCTGACGCTTTTCTACTCGGTCTATTCTTTTGGCAAGGCGGAAAGAAGTTTTGCCGACATCATCTGAAAACTTCATCAGCCGACGAACAAGATGCGACCGATAATCACAGTCGAAGATCTGAGCAAGCTCTACTACCTCGGTGGATCCGGCGCAGCTTACTCCACGTTGCGCGAGACGTTAATGGACGTCGCGCGCCGGCCGCTGCGTTACCTGCGCGGCAACGCGAACGCTCAGATACTGTGGGCGCTCAAGGACGTGAGCTTTGCAGTCGAGCCCGGCGACGTCGTCGGCATCATCGGACGTAACGGCGCGGGCAAGTCGACGCTGTTGAAGGTGTTGTCGCGCATCGCGGAACCGACGACGGGACGCGTCGAGCTTTACGGGCGCGTCGCGAGCCTGCTCGAAGTGGGCACGGGTTTCCATCCGGAGCTCACCGGACGCGAGAACATTTTTCTCAACGGATCGATTCTCGGCATGACGCGGCGCGAGATCGAACAGAAGTTTGACGAGATCGTCGCGTTTGCCGAGGTTGAGAAGTTCATCGACACGCCGGTGAAGCGATACAGCAGCGGCATGTACGTGCGGCTTGCTTTCGCGGTCGCCGCGCATCTCGAACCCGAGATTCTGGTCGTCGACGAGGTGTTGGCGGTTGGTGATGCGGTGTTTCAGAAGAAGTGTTTGGGAAGAATGCGCGACGTGGCGAACACCGGGCGGACCGTGATCTTCGTGAGTCACAACATGGCGGCCGTGTCGTCGCTCTGCTCGAAGGCGATGGTCCTGTGGGAAGGTAAAGTCGAGTATCCGCTGGGCAGTGTTGAAGGCGCGGTGCAGCAGTACCTGACGCAGGTGCACAAGATCACGAAGACGAAGCTCGAGGACCGCACGGATCGTCAGGGCGACGGCCGGGTCCGTATCAAAGACTTCGTCGCGTTTGATAAGAACGGAAACGAGCTTGAGTATCTGGCGACCGGGCAGGAGATCGACTTTCGTATCTACTATTCGAGCAAGGAAACGAATTTGCAGAATGTCGCGGTGGCCATCGGGATCAGTTCCAATTCCGGGAGTTTCGTCAGCATGCTCAGTAATCAGGTTGCCGGCGATGCGTTTGAATCGATTGCCAGCGATGGTTACTTTACGTGCAAGATCAAGAAGCTGCCGCTGATGCCGGGAAATTACACGGCGGGGCTGATCGTTCGGGCGAACGACGTAATCCTCGACTGGATTCAGCAGGCTGTGACGCTGGTGGTCGAGCCGGGTGATTTCTACGGCACCGGACGCATGCCGCCGGCGTCCCATTCCGGCGTGTTGTTGGAACAGGAATGGGGCCTCAGTAACGGGTCGAAATGAAGGCGTTGATTAAGAAAGCGTTTTCGATGGTCGGGCTCGGGGTCTATCGTTTGGATCCGCCGCAAACAAACGGTCCGCCAAAACCGATCGTGTCCTCGCCGCTTCATCACAATTCGCGCGAAGGACTAGAGGAGTTCTATTCGGATCAGGAAACGGTCGAAGCGTATCTGGATCCGGCGTTCTACGATCGGTTGATAGATTTACTCGCGAGCCATGGCGTCGCTTACGACGAAAAACGAATCGCCGACGTTGGTTGCGGAATCGGCGGTTTGCTGAAGGCATTAAAGACCCGATTTCAACCGGGATCGTTGACCGGTTTCGAGTATTCTGAGAAGGCACTCGCTATCGCGCGCGCGAAAGTTCCTGGCGTTGAGTTTTATTACTTTGACATTTACGAAGGAAGCTCGCGGCGATTCGATGTCATCTTCTGTATCGAAGTACTCGAGCACCTGCTGCAACCTGCCAGGGCGCTTCAGAATATTTTGCGAATGCTCGACGATTCGGGAGTCGCGCTGGTGACGGTTCCAAACGGGCGCGTGGACACCTTCGACGGCCACATCAACTTCTGGAGTCCTGAAAGCTGGCAAGTGTTTCTCGAACAAACATGTGAAGGTCGCGCTATCAAGACGGGCTTGATCGAAGACGGCCAGACCAACTATGCAGTCATCACGCGAAATTAAAAACATCACCATCGGCCAGATCGGCTGCGGCTACTGGGGCCCGAACGTGCTGCGAAACTTTTCCGCCCAGCCCGGTTGTCGCGTTAAGTTCGTCGCCGAGATCAACCCCGAACGCCAGGCATATGTGCGCGCCAACTTCCCGCGCTCCGAAGTCGTGTCTGACGTCGACGCCCTGCTGAACGATCAGGAGATCGACGCCATCGTCGTCGCCACGCCGGCCGCCTCGCATCACGCACTCGCGAAACAAGTCCTCGAAAGCGGCAAGCACGCGTTCGTCGAGAAACCGCTGGCGACGAGCACCGAACAAGCGGACGAGCTCGTCAGTCTCGCGGCGAAAACAGGCAGGACGTTGATGGTCGGTCACACGTTTCTCTACAACGCGGCCGTCCGTTACGCGAAGAAGTTGCTGAGCGACGAGAGCCTAGGCCAGCTTTACTACATCTACAGCCAACGCCTGAACCTGGGCCAGGTGCGATCCGACGTCAACGCGTGGTGGAACCTCGCGCCGCACGACGTCAGCATCATGATGTACCTGATGAACGATGAGCTTCCGGTGTCGGTCTCAGCAACCGGCGTAAGTTATATTCAACCGGGAATCGAAGACGTTGTATTCGCGACCTTGAAGTGGGCGAGCGGTGTGACGGGCCACATTCACGTCAGTTGGCTCGACCCGGGAAAAATCCGGAAGATGACGCTGGTCGGGAGCCGCAAGATGGTTGTTTACGACGACGTCAGCGACGACAAGATCAAGATCTTCGACAAGGGCGTCGATCGCGTTCCGAAGATCGGCGAGCGGATGGACTACGATCAGTCTGGCGATTACCAATTGATTCATCGGACAGGCGACATCCTGTTGCCGAAGATCGCGTTTCAGGAGCCCCTCAAAACAGAATCCGGGCACTTTCTCGAG
>JBKPOC010000067.1:0-3860 GCA_046732935.1 Acidobacteriota bacterium
CCATTAACCTTCTACAGAAAGGTCAACGATGATGAAAAAGAATAGCACGGGACGACCTCTAGTCGATGGGGGTACGGGATGAACACCTATAAACGCGGTGATTGGTACTGGCTGAATGCGGTCGTCAACGACGTGCGCCACCGAGTACCACTAAACACTAAAGACCACCGAAAGGTCTCGGATCTAGTAATAGCAAAGGTTGAGGAGTTGAAGAAACTGCGTCCCGATTCAGCCAAACGCGCGAAGGCTTACGGTGTTATGACTGTCAAAGATGCGGTTGACGCCTACGTAGCTGAACGTCGTAACCGGGTTAGCCCTGGAATGGTGAAATACTGGAAAGCTCAAACCCCGCCATTGGTCGCATACTTCAAAACACCTCTGAGGAAAATCACACTGGCTGATGTTGAAGCTTATCAGAACACGCGCCGGAATGAAGGAAGAGCACCAAAGACCGTCAACGGTGAATTGAGCGTGTTGAGACAGGTACTCAAACATGCGAAACTTTGGCATCGCTTCGAGGATTACCGACCAGTCGTTAATAACAAGGAGCCGATTGGCCGGGCCTTAACCATCGAAGAGCAAAAAAGGTTATTTGAAACGGCTGCGCTCTGGAAGTCAGAGGGGGCACTAATCAGAGTAGGCAAGGATGGGAAGACCTACAAACTCCAGGCAGACTGGCAATACGCACACGCAGCCGCAACTCTAGCGGCATTCTGTGGCCTGAGAGCTTGTGAGATCAAAGGCTTGCAATGGAAGGACGTAGACTTCGTTGAGGGATTGCTGCAAATACGGCGCTCAAAGACGCCGGGAGGGTGGCGAACCCCGACACTCAATCCGGTCTGTTCTGACGTTCTGGCGGGCCTGTATGAGACAGCACGGACCAATAACGCTACCGACCCGGAGCATTCTGTTTTTCCGTGGCAAGGCGGCAAGGGAATCGTTGATCCAACTCGCCCGATGGCCGGGTGGCGCACCGCGTGGCGCTCAATCCTTAAAGAGGCAGGCATCAAAGCTCGGTTTCACGACCTGCGCCATACAGCGGTAACGACAATGGCAGAGGCTGGCTTGCCAGACTTAACGATCATGGCACAGGTTGGTCACGTATCGCCCGCAATGATGAAGCACTACTCGCATATCAGGCGGCAAGCTCTGAACCAAGCAGCGGCGGCACTACAGCCGAACTTTCCCGCAAGTCCGAATACAGTGGAAATGGTCAACTAAGAGCTAGTTCGGACACAAAGCGCGTCACAAATACTGCGGGCCACCCTTATCGGTGGCCCTTTAGCTTTACTTTTGCTCAGGTTTTTTGGTCGGGGCGAGAGGATTCGAACCTCCGACCTCTCGGTCCCAAACCGAGCGCACTACCAGGCTGTGCTACGCCCCGAAAAGGTTGAGGCATTCTAAGAGTCGATTACGGGATGGTCAAGCATAGACAGGATTTCAGGATTACAAGATTGTAAGAACTGTTTCGTCTTCATTAATGCCCGGGCGCGATGGCTGAGGCGATTCTTAACGTTTTCCGGTAATTCGGCGAACGTTTGGTCGTAGCCGTTCGGAATGAACAACGGATCGTAGCCGAATCCGCCGTTGCCCCGTGGGGCGAATGAAATTGTTCCTTCGCAAATACCTTCCGCAATGTTGAGCAATTCGCCGTCCGCGTTGGCGATTGAAACCACCGCTACAAAGCGTGCTCTTCGATCCTCGTCACCTGTTTTCGCGAGTTCCGAAAGGAGCAGGTCGCGACGATCGGCGTCGGTGGCGTTTTGGCCGGCGTAGCGCGCTGACAAAACTCCGGGTGCGCCTCCTAGTGCTTCGACTTCCAATCCCGAGTCGTCCGTTAATGTCCAGAGTCCCGTTGCCGCGGCATAAAAGCGAGCCTTCGCGATTGCGTTTTCTGAATAGGTAGCGGCATTTTCCTCCGCGACTCCAACGTTCTCGAATTCCTGGAGCGAACAAAAGGACCAGCCTGAATCTCCGAGGATGCTCGTTATCTCTTGTACCTTTCCGGGATTGCGTGTACCCAATAGAAGAGACTTAGGCATAACTAACGAGCCGAGCTATCAGACTGGAGAAGGGAAACAAAGGTGCCGAATTGGCCGAACGCAGAACGCGTGGTGCGCTCGATTCCGTAGGCATTCAATCGAGTTTCAGTAGATGAAAAACTTGAACGTCGAAGAGTATTCTGCAAACCCGCAACCTCACCTTGAGAGAGTTGTTTTCCCTGAAGCTTCAGCAGTGTCGTTATGAAATTGTTTACTCGCGCTTCGTCATTCGAGAAAGTAACTATCGGCGCAGAACTCTCCACGGCCGATTGTTTCAGATCTTTTCTTTCGGCTGCTCCACTGTTCCGTAACGTTAAGAGACCGGAGCGCATGTTCTCACTCTTACCGAGAAGCACATAGCCGTCCGCGAATACAGCCGCAAACTCTTTCTGCGGATCCGGATTTGACTCGAGCCCTTCAAGGATCTCGCCGCTGTCGCCTTTGAAGATCTCTTGCGCAAGCAATTGCCTGAGCCGCGCTTCATCACTCACACGCGCTAAGAGAATCGATCCCTCTGCGCCCTGCGAAGGCTTCAAAGTCAACAGAGGCGGACTAAGCGTGGGGAGCACCTCCTTCGGATTAGTTATCCCGTAAACAGACAAGCTGGACCTTAACAATGAGCCAAACAACACCGCAGGCAATGCGTCGAGCTTGAATGCGACTGCGGAATCCAATGAATTCCAGGCTGCCGCCGGCGTCTTGCTGCGATAGATCGTCAGCGACTGAAAACTCTCCGGCACCAGTTTCCAGAAATTCTCATCTCGCTCGGCGGTTTCGAATGCAGGTTGCAGGCGCGAAACAACTCCCGGTTCGAGTGAGAAGAGAAAACGATCTTCAATTCCACCCTGAGAGGAACTTGCCGTCCACGCCACACCACGCAGCACCTTGCCCGCGCTGACAGCAAGCAGTTGCTCCAACTGCTGATCGCCCGGAGCCTGGCCCATCAACAACGGTGCGGCCCACGAGAAGAGTTTGGCGGAATTTGCGGGCGATATGTAGCCGAAGCCGAGGGTCTTGTCCGAGGTGACGCTGGAGCGCACTTTCACTAGTTCCGGATCGGTGCGAATACTCGGCCGTACCCCGCGACGAACTTCCAAACAACTTCGCACAGCATTATCAGAATTGCCGATCACGATCAGCGTTCCGTCCACAGCGCCGACGATCTTGCGTTCAGCGCCCGCAACCGTGCACTCGATATAGTCGGCATCGCCGCCACGCTCGCTACATATGGAAGCTCCGTAGGCGAAGTTGGCGAGATGTTTCACTGCTTCGACGGCGGCTGGTTTCGTACGCCATTTCGAGGTGTGAGTTTCAGCAATGATCGCGACCTCGGGTTTTACTTTCAGCGTATCGTTCTGTTCTGAAGTGTTCATCCCCATGACGACAAGGGCAATTTGCGTCCGGGCAAAAAGCACTGCTTCGAGTGGCCCTAATCCAGCGCGCGCGGCGGATGTCATTAATCGATTCTGTGAAGGTGGTTGGCTGTGAGTAACTGGCGCAGCGGCCTGCCAGACGTCGCTATGCTGAATCGCCTGAGCGACACTGGCGAGGTCGTTAAACTCGACGTACACGAGCGAGTCGGCCGGTGCGTAGTCTGCCATATCGACTCGCGATGGAAGGCTCCACCATAGCCACGCCGCGCCGATCAGAATTGCAAGCAAGACCAAAGCAAGAAGCGGGCGAAGGAACTTCATTGCGCGAATCGTGCCACAAAAATTGACAAAATGCACAAACGCAATTGCTGCGACTCCAGCGCTGTGTTACTTTGGCGCGCTTGGATACCAACCTATGACGTATCGTGAATTGTCCGCACAGGCT
>JBKPOC010000068.1:0-85408 GCA_046732935.1 Acidobacteriota bacterium
TTACAGCATGTTCTACATTTCAGACTGCCGTGATCCGCTCGTGATCGGTGAAATGCTGGTCCATGAGGCCTCGCATCAATACTTCCATTCAATCACGCCGCTGGAAGATGTGGCCGATCAGACGGATCCGACAACCTATTATTCTCCTTTCGTCAGGCGGCAACGGACCATCGATCGTTTGTTACTGGCCTATCACGCCTTTGCCAACGTCTACCTCTACTATCGCGAATGTCTTGTCTCTCCAGACCTTCGTGAGCAGGCGAGCGCGGGGCTGCGCACGGTCTACGACGACCTGAGGGTCGTCGAAGACACTCTAATGACGAGCGATAAACTGACGCCGACAGGCAGGGCACTGATTGAACCGCTTTATCGGGAGTTACACCGTGGCAACTGAGATTAAGGGCCTCGTCGTTAAAATCGTGCAACGCTGCAACCTTAATTGCAGCTATTGCTACATGTATCAACATGCCGACCAGAGTTGGCGGCAACGTCCTCCATTCATGTCGGAAGAAACGTTCGGTCATTTGTTGACGCGTGTTGAGGAGTATTGCGACGGGCGTCCCGGCAGAGAAATGAATATCACCTTTCACGGTGGCGAGCCCATGTTGATCGGCGCGCAGCGATTCGATCGCCTTGTCAGCATGGCAATGGAGAAGCTGAAAGGCCGTATCAGTCTGGGCATGCAGACCAACGGTACGCTAGTCGATGACGACTGGATTGAGGTGTTGAAACGGCGTGACTTGAGAGTCGGTGTGAGCCTCGACGGTCCACCCGAGATTCATGATCTTGCCCGCTTCGATCATGCTGGACGAGGGTCTTATAGCAAGACCGTTGAAGGACTGCGGAAGCTGCAAGAGAACCGGGTCTTTTCCTGCATTCTGACCGTGATCAATCCCGGGCAGTCAGGCCTCGCGATATATCGGCATATTCGCTCTCTCGGCGTGAAGAACATGAACTTTCTCTTGCCTGATGTCACGCATGACTCAAGACGCCTGTTCTATCCGAACTTCGGCGAGACGCCGATCTCAGACTATCTCATTCCCATTTTTGACGACTGGTTTGACGAAGATGATCCGAACGTGGTGATCCGTCTTTTTACCGCCATCATCACCGGCCTGCTCGGAGCCTCGGCCAGTTTCGAAGCGATCGGTAATCATTGCGAAAATTATCTGGTGATCGATACCGACGGGAATATTCAAGCCAACGACGCGTTGAAAGTGTGCGACGACGGGATCTCGGAAAGCGGCTTGAACGTTGCGCGAAATGGATTCGACGATCTTCATCTCGGGCTGCCTTTAGTCCACCGACTGGTTCATGAGGGGCTGTCGTTGTCGGCGCAATGTCAGGCCTGTCCGGAGCGCGATGTTTGCGGCGGCGGCGCAGTGACGACTCGTTATGCAAAAGCGAATGGCTTCGATAATCCCTCAGTCTGGTGCGCCGACATGTTGGAATTAATCGGGCACATTCGCGCCAGGGTCCAACCCGCGCTGGGCGAGCAGGCGTTCCCTGAAACAGTATGTCAACAAGCAACGGATCTCCCGATGCCGGTGGCGACAGGCTTTTGACGCAAGCTCTGAAAGCGGAAGCCCCGGTTCTCTTTTTCATCAACGGCATCGGCGACAACATTCTGAATCTGCCGGCACTGCGTGCATTAGGTGCGATGTTCGCAGGGCGCTTAAGCCTGATCTGCAGCGGCAGCGATTCATTGTTCATGTTTGACGACCTGCCGCTGAAGCGTGCCATCAAGATCCGCGTGGAATCATCGGCCTACGGCCGCGAGTTCGACGCTGATGCCGTCGCGGCCGAGACGGGAAACTGTGATCTGTTTCTCTCGCTGGTCCCATGGCATTCGCAATCATTGGCGCGGTTGGTCGAAAAGCTGCGGCCGCAGTTCTCGGTTGGCTTCATTTCAAATTATGACGTCCGGCTGCCGCTTAATTTCGACCAACACACCTCCGAGCTGGCATTTGACGTGGTGCGACTGTTCGACGCGCGCAGCCGGCTTCAGGATTTCACCGCACCACCACGCTACCCGAATGAGGCGCGGGAGGAAGCGCGAAAACTGCGCGCGCAATTGGATCCCGGCGCGAAAGCGCTGGTGGTCCATGCGGATACCGGGCAGAAAAAAATGTGGGACGGCGTTAAGTTGATGCAGACGCTGGATACTTTTCTCGATCTTCATCGCGAATTTACCGTCTTGCTGGTCGGCGGCAGGCCGCAATCATTGGATGGCGGGTTGCACGGGGATCGCGTTATTCCCTGCTATGGACTTCCCTTACCCGTTTCGATGGCCCTGGTAGCCGAGGCAGATTTTTTTCTGGGCATCGACTCCTGCATGTTGCACGCGGCGGATTTCGCCGCCGTTCCGAGTATCGGTTTGTTCGGGCCGACAAGCGCGGCGGAATTCGGCTTTCTCGTCGGACCGCATATCGCGATCCAGGCGCCGCACACCATGGCGGAAATCGAAGCGCCTGACGTCACTGATGCGCTCGAATCGTTGCTCGCGGAGCCGCACCAATTTACGGTTCGTTATCTTTCCACACCCCAAGTTGAAACTGGATAACAAGGCATATGAAAAATCTGGGCATTAAGACGAAATCCGTCATCCTTTCCCTGACTGCCGTCTGTGCGGCGGCGCTGATCTTCTGGCACGTTGCCGACCCGCTGCGGACCGGCTTCGTGTCGCAAGCGGCCGTCCCGGAAATCGCGTTTGAGAAGTTCACCCTCAACAACGGCCTGACGGTGATCGTTCATGAAGATCATCGTTCTCCCGGAACGGCAATCAACCTCTGGTACCACGCTGGGACGAGAAACGAGCGCCCGGACAAGCATGGCATCGCACATCTCTCCGAGCATTTGATGTTCACGGGCACGCGACGCCTCACCGAAGACGTGAAAAAAGTGTTGAAGCAAATGGGCATCAACAACGCCACCGCGTCAACAGATCATGATCGTACGCGTGTCATGATGGATGTGCCCGACACGTCTTTCGATGGCGCGTTGCGGCTGGCGGCGGACCTTATGAGTGGGACGGTCGAGGCGCTGACGGACGCGAAAGTGGACGCGGCGCGGCGTGAGATCGCACAGGAAGTCGCCCGCAATAATACTTCGCCCTATGTTCGCGCCGAAGATCTGCTGAGGAGTCGCATTTATCCGGCCGGACATCCATACGCTCGGCATGCGTTGCGATCGATTGAGGGGCTTAACTCCATTTCTCTCGCCGACGTGAAAGAATGGTTCACGACTTATTACTGTCCAGCAAATGCAGTCCTGGTTGTGGCAGGCGATCTCAAGCCGCAAACAGTCCGCCGGCAGGTTGAAGACTATTTCGGTGGGATTGAGCCGGGGCAAGCTCCCAGCCGAGAGCAGAGTTCGGTCCCTCGAGCCGCGCCGGCCAAGCGCGAGACGGTCGCGGCAAAGATACCACGCCAACGTCTTTACATGGTCTGGAACGTTCCCGGATACGCCGATCCCGATATCGACCGCCTCGATCTGATTCGAAATTACTTGACCCTCAAAATCGAAGCGGGCCTGCCGCATGATAAACCTGAACCGGAAATCGACATCTCGCTCAATTCTTATGAGCTCTGCGGAGAGTTTCAAATTCGGCTAACTGCCTCCACCTCCGAGCAACTGGAGTCACTCGAACGCGAAGTCAAGCGGCAAATTCAGGAGGTGATGTCGCAAGGGCCCGCGCCGGCGCAATTGGACCAGATCAAAACGGAACTGTTATCAAGTTTAACCAGCGATTTGGAGCATATCGGCGGGTTCGGAGGCAAAGCCGGGCTATTAGCTATTTCAGAAGTATTTACCGGCGACCCCCAACATTACAGGAAAGCTTACGCGCGTATGCTGGAGACAACGCCGGCGGATGCGAAAGCAGTTTGTTCCCGTTGGCTGGCCGCAAGCCCATATGTTCTACAGGTGAAGGATCAGTAGAAACGTCATGTGGACAACTCCGGAAAGTTGTTATCAAGTTAGAGAGACCGTCAATTATTCGCTGCAGTCGGCGCTCCAGGCGGTCGGCGTCGCCCGGTCGTCAACGCCGGGCGCAGCCAACGGGCGACATGTGACGGCAAAGGCCACGCTTGGCTCTGTCAACGAATTAAAAAGCGTCGCATATCGAAGCTTCATGACCCACCTTAATGCCCTTGCCCAGGAAAACAAGTTGAACCTTTATCACGACAATTGGTCCAAGGTCTGGGAGTACCCATGGATATGGTTCAACAGTCTTTGCGACCTCGATTTGCAGGACAAGAAAATTTTGGATATCGGTTCCGGCAAGTCGCCCATGCCCTGGCTGTTTGCACTGCTTGGCGCCGAAGTAATGATGGTTGAAACGGGCCCCGAAGACGTTCCATTGTGGAGCCGAATACAGCAACGACATCAATTGAAAATCGGATGGAAAACCGTTTCGAATGAAGAACTGCCGTTTGCCGACAACACCTTCGACGTCGTAACCAGCTTTTCGGTGATCGAACATCAGCCTGATAAAGCTTCGGCCGTGGCGGAAGCCGCCCGCGTGCTCAAACCAGGCGGAGTGTTCGGCGTCTCTTTCGATATCTGCCAACCAGAGTGGGGCATGCGATACCCCGAGAGTTTGGGGAAAGCGTTATCAGTCGAAGATTTTGAAAAGTTCGTATGGAAACATCCGGCCTTTGACAACGGCGGTCAGACGCTTAACTGGCAGATCGAGCAATGCGCTGATTTTCTCCAATGGCATTGGAGCGGGGAAAGCGATTCAAAGTACGTTGTGGGAGCAGCGATCCTAAAAAAGAGGACTGGGCCGTGATCGCTTCTCTGAATTGAGGTGGTGACTTATGTCCGCATCAATATGCAAACATTACTTTGCTCGCCTTGCCGCAGGCGTTTGGAGATTGTGGAAAGAATACCAGTATGACGAAGCGGCATTCTCGGAAGTCGCCCTGCGAATGCTTATTGAAGAGCCGCCCTCCGAACAAATCTCTTTCCTCGATGTAGCCAAGTTCGGTCTGTTCACCAATCCCTTACCGTTCCAGACGAACCTCGAATCTGTCTTCGGTCAACCGCCGTTGACTGTCCATTGGCAACCTGAGTTTCGCATTGAAGTGTTGTTTTGGACCTCGAGTGTAGTAGGCATTCACCAACATGCTTTTTCCGGAGCTTTTCATTTGCTGACGGGATCAAGCCTGCATACCGTCTGGGATTTCAAGTGCGAAGAAAGAGTGTCGTCGCAACTGCTGCTCGGCGCGGTCGACTTAAAGAAAGCCGAGTTACTCGGAGTCGGCGACACGACAGCGATTATCGCCGGGAACCGCTTCATTCATGCCACGCATCATCTCGACCGGCCCACGGTTACCGTGGTGATACGTACGAACTCCGAAAAGAATCATCTCCCGCAATATGCTTACCTGGAGCCATTCATTGGCTATGACGCCGTTCAGCGCAACGCTGGGGTCAGGAGGCGTCTGCAGTTGTTGCAGATGTTGAATGCAACCAGGCGTCACAAAGAGCTTCTGGATGCCGTCAAGTGTCTCCTCGATGATGCAACCCATTACCACGCCTTTCTCTACTTGCTGGAGGCGTACAAGTTAATTAGTGACGAAACCAATCGAAATCTGCTCTTGTCCTGGGCCGGCAGTAAACACGGCCACCTCGCGGAAAGCTTCCGCGTGGTGTTGGACACTCAAGAACAACGCGACAAGATACGGCAAATCGAGGAAAAGATCGGGCAGGGAGAACTGCAATTCTTTACAGCATTACTGCGCAATATTCCCAGGAGCGGCGAAATCCTCAAAGTGATTCGTGATCGCTTTCCACAGGAAGATCCGCTCACGATGATCGACAAGTGGACCGCAGACTTATCACGGTACGATCTCGGCTTGTCGGCTCGTTCGTTGGCGCAGCCGATACGCGAGCTCCTGGATGAATATGAGCGTTCAAGCAGCGCGCAAGCAGGTGTGAATGGAAATCGAGATAATGCGCTGGTGAGCAAGTCGGCCGCGGTGGAGCATGCCGCCTTCGTTTCTTAGCGTTTGTAATTTGTGATGGGAATTGCCGAGTGTCTCAAATGTTTGATTCAGGCGTTGTCCCGCAATGAACCGGAGGAAGTAATAAAGCGGCTTGCGGTGGGCTGTGATGCCTATCGCTTTTATCTGATCTTCGGCGGTAACTTTCTCTGGCGGATGCTCAACGACATTCCGCCCAGTCAGTTACAACTCGATCACCTCGTTCTTGAGGAAGGAGTCGCAAGAGCGGTGCTGCGGGCAGCGGATAACGGGAAATCGTCGACGGTTTGGTTAAAACAGACTGACGAGGTCTGGCAAGTCACTGCCGCCTATCCCTTCCGGCCGGAGGAGTTGGCTGAAAACGAGCAATTGCCCGAAGAGCTCTGCGATCTAGTAGGTGGAAGAAACTCGTTTCGGATCGATTGCCAGGACGCGGGGCTGACGCGCTTTCTCAACGAAGCCCATGGAGAGTGGAAAAGGACTACGCGCTTAACTCAGGCCTTTGATAGCAACAAGAGTTCGATCTTCGACATAACCGATCACTTGTGGACCAGAAGGACGCTATGGAACGACCTGCGACAAAGGGGATACGATACTGTCCTCTTTCGCACGACGATGAATAATGACGTCTATGTCTGTTCCAATGGACCAGGATCGCGACGTGTCGCTGTGAAAATGCTCCATAACACAACGCGCGAAATGAAAGAGAAGTTTCTCAATGAGATCAAGATCCTGGAAAGTTTAAGACACCATCCGAGCGTGCCGCGCATTCTCTTCTCAGCAACCGCGGACGGATATCCCTATTTCGGCAGTGAGTGGGCAACAGGCAAATTGCTGGAAGAAGAGATTCTAAAATCACCGGGTTGGAGTTTATACGAACGAGTACGAATCATGATCAATCTCGCGCGCGTCATGCGCGATTTCCGCCGTTTCAACGTCATCCATCGCGATTTGGCAACAGATCATATCTTTGTGAGAGAGAATTTCGAATTGTCGGTGATTGATTTTGGTATGTCCTCGTTTCTTCATCAGTTGAGTCCCGAAAAATATCAAGCCGCGCACACTAGGGAGCTGCGGAACTTCGGACTAATAATGTGTTACCTATTGATAAAGGAACCGAGGCCGTCATTCGGTTCGCCGGAGATGTGCCTTAATGCCTGGGACGAAGCAATGGCGCGGCTCCGGGTATTGACAGTGACGCCGCAATTGGTGAGGATAATCGAGAGAACCGTCGCTGTTGATCCTGCTTGTAGTCTCATTACGCGCAACGACAAGCCGCCTTACTCAAAGGTGGACGAGATCTTAGCGGCGCTCGAGCAGGTTTCCAGTGTCCTACAAGTTGAAAGTTCCGACGCCGTCGCCTAACCCGTCGGGTAACATGGTCGTCCTTTACACGGAAGAACGCTAATTCAATGACTAATATAATTCAGGATTTGCGTTACGCTATTCGGATGCTGTTGAAGCACCCTTTGTTCACTTGTACGGTCGTGCTGACGCTTGCCTTGGGAATCGGGGCGAATACGGCACTCTTCAGCATCATAAACCCGTTGCTCCTTCGTCCGTTGCCTTTGCCGCAACCCGAGCAGATGGTCCAGGTCTGGGAAGTTTCACGGCAATCCGGCAATCAGAAATTCCCGGTGGCCTTACCAAACATGGTCGATTGGCGCACGCAAAGCAGCAGCTTCACGTACATCGCCGCCTACTCGCCAACGGGCCTTAATTTGACCGTCGATGAACAGTCTGAACATATCTCGATCCTGAGCGTCACAACCGACTACTTCAAGGTCATGGGCGTCGCTCCGGCGATGGGCCGTGACTTACGTGAAGAAGACGGTCTGCCGAACGCGCCGCGCACGGCCGTACTCAACTACGGATTTTGGCAGCGGCGTTTCGCTGCCGATCCGCAGATCATCGGTCGGACGATCAGACTCAACAGCGAGAATTGCACCGTCATCGGCGTGATGCCCAAGGGTTTTAACTTTCCCACTTCAGAGGTTTCCGTATGGGCGCCAATGAGGGGCAATCTCACGGCTGCCGGTCGTCAGGTGCATGCTTATCAAGCCGTTGCCAGACTGAAACCCGGTGTGACGTTGCAACAAGCCCAAACCGAGATGGACGCGATTGCGTCGCGCCTCGAAGGGGAATACCCGGACACTAACAAGGATGTCGGCATCCGGCTAGTTCCGCTTCAAAAGGAGTTGGTCGAAGCTGAGCGACCGAGATTACTGCTCTTGTTCGGGGCGTTACTCACCGTCCTGTTGATCACTTGCGCCAATCTCGCCGGGCTGCTGTCGGCGCGGGCCAGCGCTCGCCAGAAGGAGTCCGCCATTCGCTCAGCGCTCGGCGCGGGCCGCCAGCGATTAGTGCGGCAGATGTTAACTGAAAGCATGTTGATGGTTTTGTTGGGCGGCGCACTCGGCGTGTTGGTCGCCTACCTCGGCGTCAAAGCGCTGCTTGCGATCTACCCTTCGAGTCCGGCGACGTGGACGGAGTTTGGCATCGATCGCGCAGCGCTCATGTTCACGTTCGTCATCTCCGTGCTTGTCGGCCTCGGCTTCGGGTTGATGCCGGCGCTGCAATTTTCGCGGACTCCGCTAAATGAGACTTTAAAGGAAGGCAATCGTGGAACGGCAGGACGGGGTACGGAGAGATTGCGCAGCGTGTTGGTCACAGTGCAGATCGCGCTTGCCCTGATCTTGCTAACAGTCGGCGGGCTGCTCATCAGAAGCATGCGGCAATTGCAGCAAGTGAACCCGGGATTCAATCCTGAGCAATTGTTGACGATGCAATTAACCTTGCCTCGCGCCAAGTATGCTGAAGACGAACAAAGAGCGAGATTTTTTGAGGAGGTCCTGGCGGGCGTCACGGCGCTGCCTGAGGTGAAAAGCGCAGCCGTCGCGTCGCAGTTGCCATTTCTCGGCGAAAATTCCGCCAGTTCTTTTCAAATCGTCGGTGGTCCACAACTGCCGAGAGGGGAAACGATCGACACCAACCGGCGGACCGTCAGCGCCGATTACTTTCAGACGCTGGGCCTGCAACTCCTGCGCGGTCGCAGGTTTGATAATCGCGATAACGCGAAAGCCCCGCGCGTCGTGATTATCAACGACGCAATGGCGCGCAAATTCTGGCCCGGTGATGATCCGCTCGGCCGATACGTTACCTTCAATTCGTCAACGCAGTACGAAATCATCGGCGTGGTAAGTAACGCAAAACATACCAGCCTTCAAGAAGAGGACGAACCACAGGCTTACACGTTTCATCAACAGGTTCCATCACGCACGATGGACTTGGCCGTCAGAGCTAATTACTCTTTGGACCGTGAACCCGCAGCTCTGGTCAACGCCATTCGGCTGACGGTCAACAAAGTCGATCCGGAACAGCCGATCCACAACATCGAGACAATGCAGCAACGGTTGTCCGAATCGATCGCGCCGCAACGCTTCGTCGCGTTACTGCTCAGTCTCTTTGCCACGCTCGCCCTGATTCAGGCGTTGATCGGGATTTATGGCGTGATGTCATATGCCGTAACGCAACGCAGGCAAGAACTGGGTATTCGTATGGCGCTCGGAGCGGCCTCCGGCAACATACTGAGTCTGGTCCTCAAGCGAGGAATGAAATTGACACTCATCGGCATGGCGCTCGGACTGATCGGTGCTATCGCCTCAACCCGGCTCCTACGGGATATGCTTTTCGGCATTAAGCCGTTCGATCCGCTGACGTTTGCAGCCATGACACTCTTGTTGATCGGCATCTCGCTGATTGCTTGCTTCGTGCCTGCACGCCGCGCGACGAAAGTTGATCCTATGAACGTGTTGCGAAACGAGTGAAGTTTTTTCTTACGCGAATTGAGTTTGAAACTCATCATCCTGCTCCTCCCGATTCTGATCAGTGTGTCTGTTGCACTGGGCCAGGCGTCGAGTTCCGATGTGGCGATCATCACGACATACTCGCAAAACCAGAAGTACTATTTGAAATCCGTTCCCTACGACGATGAATTTCCTACGCTGCGTGGAAAGACGTTTGTATATAGCAGCGGTAACTCGACGCCGGTATATGTATTCGATCGAGGCTTCGATTCAGTTGACGAAGATAGCAACAATCTAATTCTAAGCAATGACGGTGAAGTCATCTTCTTTGCAATTCCCTGGGAGGCAAATGAAGCTCGAGAGGGATTGAAAAGCATCACTATCTACAAACACGGCCAGATCATCCAGAGTTTCACCGAAACCGAAGTGAATGGTTGCGATAAGAAGAAGGAGCGATGCAGTCTTCTGTATTCAAATTATGATGCAGTTGTCGACACGGAGAAGAGCAATTTCGGATCTGGAAACTACAGGAAGGTCTTCAAAGACGGCGTTGACGAGAAAGAGAAATTCCTGAGCGATTTTCCTATCTTTGCGGCCGGCGACATAGTTTACCTGACTGACTCAAAGAAGAATGTTCATTTGTTCGATCTAAAGAATGGCAGTCAACTTCGCTCTGTTCCGTTTGACAACGTCTTCGACGAGATAAGAACGAAGGCACGACTCAATCGGACGGAGCTGAAACATTACGAGGCCCATGTCTATCTAAGTTTCCCAAGATTGAAAGACAGGCGAGATACATACAAAGCTTTAGCGTCGTACCTTGGGATGCGCTCCGCCGACTTAACCTCGCCGAGTGATAACCAATACAAGCTGTACACCTTCACGATCACGCTTGGCATTTCACGAGATGGAACAGCCATTATCGAGAGCATTGAAGCTGATCCGGCTTTACCAAGAAACAAAATCCTCGAGTTCTTCAAAACGAATCGGTTCGACATTAGCGCCGTACCGAACGTATTCGACAAGTGGTACCTCACTGAAGAATTCTTTTCCTTCAGAAATGCCAGCGACACAATCGCACGCCAGGAAAAGATTCAACAACTCAAGGAACAACGCGCGGAACGCGAAAGACGAATGTTCGCCGAACGGATTGACGGCGTCTACATACCTCGAGATCTCGGTGAATGTTTCGTTGAGCTGGACAGACTGGTGAGCGAAATCGATAAGCAGGAAATGCGGGCTTTGCCGAAACGGGAGAACATGATCCAGTACCATTTAAGCCTTGGGATGTGGATGAGGAACAACTGGGGCTTGTGGGGCGGGTCACGGTTGTATAAGTACTTCCACGACAAGGCCCTGACCGACCCTGAAGACATGTCGTCGATCGTGTTGTTCTACTACTACGACTGGCTCACTGATAACAAGCGTAGTTGGAAAGAGTGGGAAGCCAACCCCAAGCGCCCCTTCGCGGAATCAACGGACCAACGCTACACAAATGAAGTCAACAAGACGCCCAAACCTTAGTCGGAAGAAGGCGTGAGTAGTTTTGCGCCTACCTGCGACCGTTAAGCGCTTGCACGTGATGTTCGATGTGTACGAAGAGCAAACTTACAAGACGTGACATGAGAAAAATAGTTCACTCGGCACTCTTGACGGCTCTCGCTTTTAGTTGGAGTTGCTCGCCGAAGTATGCTGAGCCGCAACTGAATGGCCCAATCGGCATCGTCCATTTCCCCGATCCGTGGGTGAAGGTGATCGGCAACGAGACTCGCGGAGTCAATGACAACGTGCACTACGTGATCCGCAAATCAGCTCGCGGTGAACTGCTTTTTGTCGTCAAGCAAGGTTTTACGGGCGAGGAGTTCGGGAAGGAAATTACCGACTTTCCTGTGACGTCTCCCGATTACGACTACTACAGCGATAATCAATTTGCGGTGAGTCTCGATGGCGCGTTTCACGTGAGGAAAGTTAGCAATGAAGAGTGGAACACGGCGAATAAGGTCGTCCATAGTTACCACATCGTAAACTCAGGTGAAAAATCACAAGTGACAAAGGACGCCGTCCAATACAAGGGTCGCCTGTATCGCAAATCAGGCGAGTCGTGGGGAAATGAAGTAGCGCTCGTCTCGCCGCGCGAGACTTGGATTGCAGTCTTCAGCTGGTCGAGTAAGGACAAACCCGATCCAGGGATGCTGCCGGGATTCCCTGGTGGCGGAGGTGAGCCAGGTCGCGGCGAAGTCTTCGTTGATGTTTACAACGTGTCGTCAGGAGAGAAAGCCATTAGCGCTCGGTCGCCTTATGGAAGCAAACCGGGTGGCTTCGCACCATCCATGCTTTTCAGCGGTTCACTTTGGATCGAGGATCGCTATTTAATCATGCCGCTCAACTGGTGGCTCGAAGACTGCCTCGTGGGAATCCTGCCCGAGACTTAATGCGTTACAGTTGCGTGATAGCGCGATCAATAAACGGCGCTAAAGGATGCAAGTTGCCAGCTACTTCCAACTTTGCTGATTGAGAAATGCACCTCGGCTTCATAACCATCGTCGGGATAACCATTACTCCGCTGCACCCAATAGACTAGCTGCGATGCCTCAGTACTATCACTCCGGTTTCCCAGTCGCCAGTATCTTATCGGAAACTGCTTTTCCTTTTCCAGAATGTATTTGCTCTGGCCCACGCAACATGAAACCGCATCGGCTTGTCCGAGGCTTAAGCGGTTTAAATATGTGGTTGCGACGACTTCAGGGCCCTTATCTCGAAAGGGATTAACGACGCAATAATATCTTGGACTCGTCGAATCATCGGGAGCAATTCTGAGAAGCACTGGACGAGATCGCAGCACGATTAACAGAAAGACTGACACAACAATAAACGCCACGAATATCATTGAAGTCATGCGCAGATATCTCATTGGGCCAATTTACTCCTTAACAGACGATCATGTCGATCTTCTCAAGAAACCCATTGTCCATGGCAATCTTGCGGCTGGTGCAGACACGATTCTTACGGCAGGGCATAAGCCACAACTTCATCCGACAGCACACTACTCAGCGATCTCAGAAATCCGCCACCGCCTGAGGCAATCACTACGAACTGCTTCCCGCTATTCCTTCCCTGAAACGTCATCGGCGTCGCATGACCATTTGCCGCGAGTTGCGCTTCCCATAGTTGCTTTCCCGTCTTCGCCTCAAACGCGCGAAAGCGATGATCTGTAGTGCCGGCGATAAAGACTAATCCACCCGCGGTGACGATTGAACCACCCAGGTTTTGTGTCCCCGTGTTATGAACGCCTTTGGCTTCGAGTTCTTCGACAATACCGAGCGGAACTCTCCAGGCGATTTCACCCTTCTGTAAATCCACCGCCGTCAACGTTCCCCACGGAGGTCGCTGACACGGACGGCCATTCTGATCGCGAAACCACGCATACTCCTCAAATCTGCCGCGACGCACATAAGGAATCGGCGAGCCCGGCGGTTGCGGATTCATCTGTCCAATCGCACCATCCTCATTCATGTTCACGAAGAGATAACCTGACGCGGGATCAAACGAGGCGCTGGACCAGTTTCCGCCGCCGTGGTAGCCGGGAAACATCAACGTCGGTTCGAGTCCTGCGGGTGTGTACATCCCTTTGTTCACAAGTTTGTCGAACAGTTCGGTGCAATACTTTTGCGAATCAGCAGAAACCTTACTGATGTCGTCACGTGTCATTGTTTGCCGGGCTATTGCAGGAGGTTTGACTGGGTATGGCTGTGTGGGCCAGGTCTCTTCACCGGGAACATTGCTCTGGGGTACAGGCCGCTCCTCGATCGGGAACAACGGCGTTCCAGTTACGCGGTTGAAGACAAACACAAACCCCATCTTCGTAACGACCGCGACTGCTGGAACTGAACGACCTTCACGCCGAACTGTGATCAACGACGGTTGAGCCGGCAGGTCGTAGTCCCAGAGATCGTGATGCACCAACTGGAAGTACCATTTCAGTTTTCCAGTTGCTGCATTGAGCGCGACCAAGGAGTTGCCAAACAGGTTCTTCCCTTTTCGATCCCCACCATAGAAATCGTAAGCAGGTGAACCGACGGGTAAGTAGACGATTCCCCGAGCTTCGTCCACGCTCATTGTTGACCAGACATTCGCGCCCATTCGATCTTTCCAACCGCCGCTGCTCCATGTGTCGCTACCAAACTCGCCCGGATGCGGTACGGTGTGGAATGTCCAAACCAACTTCCCTGTCCGAACACTGTAGGCCCGAACATCACCACTTGGTCCTTTCGCTGGAAATTCGGGAAGTCCCCAGCCGATGATGACAAGATCTCTGTACACAACGGGCGCCGAAGTCACACGCGCGCCCCATGAAGGTTCCTGCTCGAATTTATCGGCGCCACCGGCACGAAGGTCGACCACGCCATCAACCCCAAACTGCGGTACAGGTTTGCCTGTATCAGCATTGAGTTCGATCAATCGCCCATCGACTGTGCCGAACAAGATACGGCGCTCTGATGTTTTCTTGTCTTCCCAATAGGCTACGCCGCGATGTGAATTGAACTCGCGCTGAGACTTGTTTTGTTGTGGATCAAACTTCCAGAGTTCTCGGCCAGTCTCAGCGTTGAGTGCAATCACCCGGCTCGACGGTGTCGATAGGTACATAACGCCATCGACCACGAGAGGAGTACACGAGAAGGAGGCCTGAAACGACGCGGTGGCCAGACCAAGGTCCAATTCGCCGGTGTGATAGGTCCAGGCGCGCTTGAGAGATTTAACGTTTGAGGTATTGATTTGAGCGAGAGAAGAAAACCTGGAGCCGCCTTCATCGCCACCGTAGTATCGCCACTCGGAATTGGCAGTTTGAGCTGATACCGGCCAGGCAGATAAAAGTATTACGACGGCGAGCAAAGCAAAGGTGCGATGGGAGATTCTTTTGATCATATTGCCCCTCATTTTCTGCGTATGTTATGGTGCAGATCAATTGACCGAACAACAAACTCGCCCATCCACTAACCGTATACTAATTATCATAGCGCTGGCGTTGTTGCTTGCCTGTATCATCGCTGTGAGACTGAGAAGGGACAGGCCGTCTGGCCCGAGTGTGTCGGAAACGTCGCGGTTGATCGGAGGCCCGGCGTTCGAGGTCCAGGTCGAATTGCCTGCCTTCAATTCAGGGCGCGCACCATGGGAGATCCCTGGCGTCATTCTTGGTTACGATCATGGGCCACGGTTCGATCAGGCAAGTCCCGGCGCGCGGGTCGGCAAGACAGCAACGGATCACATCGAGCTTAGCGCCGACGGCGGCTGGGATCTTTTGATCGAGACCGACGGCGAAGGGCGGCTCACTCGAGAAACACACGTCACATTTCCGGTAAAACTCGGCGGCCGACCGTTGAACTTCAACTGCCGGCCCGCAGATTTGACCGTTGGCTATCTTCACACCACCACGCGCACGGGCTCGGATGAACTCGAAGGAAGCTTCGAACTGACAGTCGCTACCTGCCAGAATGTTGTCTCAGAAAAAACTGCCGCATGGCCCTACCAACCTCTCACGGTTCGTGGGAACTTTGCAGGGTTGAAAAAACAAGGATGAAGAAGTCCGTTCGGATCGCGCCTGATTTCCTGATCACTTCCTTGCGTTAATTCCTGGGCGCCGAAGGTTGGCCGAGTTGTGGGTTCCACCTCGCTTCAAAGACTCGATTCTCGTCATCTACCGGCTTATCGCTCATATCGAGAAAGCTGAACTTCGTCATTTCGCCGTGCAACGTGTTGATGTCGAGTCCTCTTGCACCGTCTTTGCCAACTCGAAAGCAGTGAATGTTATCCCGTGCCGGCGAGAGTGTTCCGATTCTTCCACGTTTCATCGTTTCAACGCGCGATTCTCGGACGCGAAAGGTTTTGTTGGAATCATAAGCCGGTGCTTCTCCGACAATTTCGAAGTTACGTAATCGCACTTCACCTTCGAACCCGACGGTACATACGCTGGCGTTGGGATGGTTATGCGGCGGCAGAAAGGCGCCAGGTTCCATGCGCCATTGAATGATGAAAAATGGTGAGCCTCTGAAGCTCGGCCCAAACCAAACGCGGGGGTCTACCGAGGTGTAAGGACCGAGCTTACTGTCTGGGATCTCTTTCAAGCGCGTTGCCAACGAGCCTATGCGGTACAGATATTCGTCAACACTGAACGTTGGTTCGGCGATCAACTGCCTGGCGACCGGGACCGCTTGTTTGAGAAAGTCATCCCAGCCCAGCCTGTCAGCATCCGTCAGGCCAGTGCCTTTTAGAGTTGACTGGCCAAACATACTCTTTGGCGCCATTCTAAGTGCTACTACTGCCCCGAGAGTGGCCAGCGATCCGCGTAGAAAATAACGCCGCTCATGAACACCCGGATATACTTCGACTTCTTTTGTCGGCTTTAACGCTTTCATCTTTCGAGCTCCTTATCTGCAAGCGTGAATTCCAGCGTTATGGATACAACTTCCGATGCGACGGTTCATGTGCCGTAAGTCACTTTTTGCGGTCACGTTCTTTTTGTGACCTGAGGCGAGACAAACATGACTAAAGTCACTATCTAACGGCAACGAGGCTGTATTAGAGTGATGAGCATCTGGAAAGGCCTTCGCAGCATGGTCCAAGCCGGCAATTCAAAAGGTTACAGACAGCTCTTCAGCAGCGGCAATATCGCCTTTGTTATCGTAGTGTGTGCCTCTTACGCTTCGATGATCGCGGCCCTGATTTATCTCCGGCGTCCTGTGCCTGCGTGGGAAGTTGGCGTCCTCCTTTTAGCAGGTTCCGCATACCTGGCCATCGGCACGTATGGATTCACCTGGTGTCGCCGTTCGGGATCTCGGTTGATGCGAGTCGGCTACTTTGTGGTCCAGTTGTCGCTGGCCGCAGTGCTCATCTTATTGCGAGGTTCCTCCGGAGAACTCGCGCTGATCCTGCTACCGCTGGCGGGCCAGACTGCTCTGCTCTTGCCGATGCAGTTCATGGTTCCCGTTTGTGCTCTCATCTATGTAAGTCTGGTCATGCCGCTTTTGTTGAAAAGCCGCTGGATTGATGCGATTGCCCTGGCAATCGTCTACGGCACTGGCATCGTGTTCGTTGTAGTCTTCACCCGAAACGCAGCCAGCGAGCGTGAAGCGCGGACGGCGCTGGCAGAGGCTAACCAGTTGCTGCGCGATCACGCTTCGGAGATCGAAGAATTGGCTGCAACGAGAGAGCGCAACCGGTTGGCGCGCGAGATACATGACGGGCTTGGCCACTATCTTACCGTCGTCAACGTGCAGATAAGTGCGGCGCGCGCGATTCTGGACCAGGATAGTCAGCGCGCGCTCGAACATCTATCCAAAGCTCAGGCTCTCACTCAGGAAGGTCTGGCCGAAGTGCGGCACTCGGTTGCCACTTTGCGTGCTTCACCTACCGAAGGTCGCCCTCTTGCTCAAGCTCTGGCTAAACTCGTGGAGCAATGGAAGGCTGCCGGCCTCGACGCGAAACTTTCAATGCTGGGTACTGTTCGTCCGCTTTCGCCGCAGACAAACCTTACTCTCTACCGAGCGGCCCAGGAGGCCCTCACGAATGCGGCAAAACACGCGCACGCTCGTAACGTCGACGTCAATTTGGATTTCAGCGATCCTCGAATAACTCATCTGTCGGTTAAAGACGACGGGATCGGCAGTACCAACTCAGAAGGAGGCTTTGGTTTGCTTGGGGTTCGCGAACGCGTTCAACTTTTGAACGGCGACGTCCACGTGGGAACTGAAATCGGCAAGGGCTTTACCCTTGATGTGCTTATTCCGGAATGAAGAACATCAAGATTCTATTAGTGGACGATCAGCCGCTTTTCCGCGAGGGTCTGCGGACTCTGCTCTCGGTTCATGCTGATTTTGACGTCGTTGGTGAAGCCGGCAACGGACAAGAAGCTATCGATCTTGTTCGGTCAACAGGAGCGTCGGTAGTTTTGATGGACTTGCAAATGCCTGTCCTTGATGGAGTCGCTGCGACCCGGCGTTTGCACAACGAACAACCTGATTGCCGCGTCATCGTGTTGACCACCTTCGATGATGACGAATTGGTATTTGATGGATTGCGAGCAGGAGCGGTGGGTTACTTATTGAAGGACGCGCCTTCGGAGAAACTGGCAGAAGCCATCCGTGTTGCAGCACGCGGCGAAACGTTTCTTCAGCCTTCCGTCGCTGCAAAGGTCGTGGCTGAGTTTGCTCGACTATCCCGAAAAACAAGCGAGCGCTCAGACTCAGAGAACGAACCGCTGTCCGAACGCGAAATGGAGATACTTCGGTTGATTGCCAAGGGCCAAAGCAACCGCGAGATTGCCGACGCGCTTTTTCTTGCCGAAGGGACAGTGAAGAACCACGTGACGAACATCCTGGGCAAATTGGAGGTTCGCGATCGGACTCAGGCGGCAATCAAAGCCCGGGACAGTGGTCTACTGTAAACGTATTCCGAGAAATCCGATGTCAACTCTGCACGACGGAGTACAACCCTCACGCGATGGGATGTTTCTGTTTCTTTAAGGTACGATAACGGGTAAATGGAAGGACACGATCCGTCGCGGCCGATGGCGAACTACGTTGACTGACGATCGCTTAGACATCTTGATTCGCGAAGCAACGAGGGCCGACTTGCCGCACCTGGGCAGGCTCGGCACACTGCTGGTCCAGGAGCATCACGATTTTGACAAACGACGTTTCCTCGCCGCAAAGACCCGTACACCACAGGACTACGCTTCGTTCCTTGGCACGCGACTCCACGATCGCAACGCCGTCGTCTTAGTTGCGGAGATGAAAGGCGAAGCCATCGGCTACGCATATGGCGAGATTGAAGGCTACGACTACATGTCGCTCCGTGGTCCAGCAGGCGTGCTGAATGATCTGATTGTCGATCCGGCGTACCGTAACCACGGCGTCGGTCGCTTGCTGCTCGACGAAATCATTTCACGTCTGAAGTCGCGTGACGTCCCGCGCGTTGTGCTTTCGACGGCTGCAAAAAACATATCGGCCCAGCGCCTTTTCGAACGGAGTGGGTTCCGTCCGACAATGATCGAGATGACGCGCGAGTTGGAGGAGCCGGAAAAAACTAACGAATGACATTGCCGTTGATGGGATTGAGGTGAAACGATGCACTCGACGACGTTCGCCGGTTGGGAAAACTTCTATGTGATCGTGGGCTCGTCAGCCGGCGCGCTCATCGGATTACAGTTCGTCGTTATGACGTTGGTGGCTGAAAGATTAATGCCTTCTGCTGAAACTACTGGCGCGTTTGCGACGCCCAGCGTCATTCATTTCGGCGTCGTTTTGTTTCTGTCTGCGCTCCTGAGTGCTCCGTGGACCGGAATCGTGGCGGTTGCGGTTGTCTGGGGACTGGCTGGACTAATTGGCATCGTGTACACGATCATCGTCGCTCGGCGTATGCGAACGCAGACTGAATACAAACCTGTATTCGAAGACTGGCTGTGTCATGTTCACTTGCCGTTTGCGGCTTACGCAATTCTGGTCGTATCAGCGTTTGCCGCTCGCTCTTATTCGCAGACCGTCCTCTTCTGGATTGGCGCTTCCGCGCTGTTGCTGCTGTTCGTCGGAATTCACAACGCGTGGGATGCCGCTACTTACGTGATCGCTCAGGGACGCGCAGGGCGTGAGGGGAATGACTAGTGCCGCACCGATTCTGATGGGATTTATCACCTCTGCCCTATAGAATTGAACGCGAAAGCGCGTTATGAAATCGATAACCAAACAACAGGCGCACGAGTTCAAAGAGCGATGGAAATTTGCGAACGATTTCATCGCTCAACAAATTCGAAATACGCCGCGGGAAATCAAGCTTCAGCAATTGAGCGCGATGTTCATCGTCGGGGAGAGCCGTTCGCCCGCTTTCTTAGCGGAAGCAGGAAGTTCGTAATCGCTGGCGGTTGTTGAAGCAGGAAACGAATGGCTGAGCCTCAACTGCCACAGACCTTCCTGCGCGTCCTTTCTTCCCTCTCGAACTGGTTTAAGGATCAGCAGGTTCCGTACGCCATAATCGGAGGAGCCGCGATAGGCTTTCTGGACCAGCCGCGAGCGACACAAGATATCGACGCAGTGACATGGCTCGATTTGGCAGACACGCCAGGATTTGTTGAATCCGGCGCACACTTTGGATTTTTTCCGCGTATTTCTGACCCGATCGAATTCGCCCTCAAGTCACGCGTGCTCCTTCTCCGACACAATCAAACGAAGATTGATGTTGACATCTCTCTGGGTGCTTTGCCGTTCGAGCAAGAGATGATCGAACGCGCAACTGAATTCGCTACGCCCGAACTGACAGTGCGAATCGCCACACCGGAAGATCTGATAATCACCAAAGCAGTGGCGCACCGGAAGAGAGATTTGGTGACTGGGGAGAACACACGCAAGAAAAGACCTATGCCGTAAGTCGACGCTGTAAACAATTATGAATTTGGGGCAATGTACGCGTGCTCTGTTTGCTCTATAGACATCACGATTACCGCGTCAGTCGTGACGGATTTTCCCTCCATTGACTGCGATACAGCAAAGACGAAGGCCTACAGAAAAGCCATACAGTCGGTGAAAGACCAGGCTGCGACCATCACGTGCCCGCAGGAGTGCCCAATCCTTAGAGAGGTGCCGCCAGGACCACAAATAACCTGTGGCCCTACGTGTACGCTGGTTATGGTTAACGGATTGCCGAGGTATGACGGGGCTGCCGACGCCGCAGGCACATACAGGTGCAGCGCCTCGTAAACGACACGAGAACGCGCGGTACCGGGCGTCAAACAAGACCTATTCTTAGGGGGCGATTCGAATCGTTCCCATGTTGCTCGTTTGCCCGTGCGCCTTGATCGTTACCTTGCAAGTGCCGGCTGCCAGGGTGTCAGGCAGGCGGAATAGGACCTGGGTAAAATCAACGTTCGCTACTGCCCGCACGTCCGCGGCAGGGACGTCGAAGTTTTGGTTGTTAGCATCGACGAGATTGACGATCACATTAGCTGAAGTCTCACCCTGATTTAGTCTCAGGTTCTGGGCCAGGATCATCACGAGCGTGTCCCGGCCGGCAGGAAAGTCAAACCAACCGGCGATAGCCTTTACGTGAAAGGGATCTCTGGTGAATAACAACGACTCGATAGCTGCCGCCTGCTGTGGAGCAGGTCCTGACTCCTCGAGCACGAGCAGAGTGTCGTCGTCGAGAATCGTGCCCACGCCATGGCCATCCGCTATTGTCGTGGCGAACGCCTCCGTCAGATCTACGAAGAACGTTTCATTCGGCTCCAGGTTAGTATCGCCGATTACCGAGACATCGACGGTGTGAGTCACTTCCCCAGGCTGAAAGATCACTACTACGTTGATGGAGTTGTAGTCAGTCGCGGCAGTTGCTGTTCCCGGTGAGCTAACAGCTCTGACCGCGATCGCCTCGACACTCGGGCCGGAGAGAGTCAACGTGAAAGTGGCCGTTTTTAAACCGGAATTGCCTTCCGTGATGCTGACGTCATTGATGCTGACAGTAGGCCCGTCGTCATCGACGATGACTCCGTTCCCGCGGCTCGAGCCCACAGTTGCGTTCTGAACGTTAGAGATGTCCAGAAAAAATGTTTCCTGCACCTCGTCCACAGTATCGCCATTGACGAGGACCACAACAGGTTTCTCGGTTTCTCCCGGCGCGAAAGCTAATGCACCCGAAGCGGCAACATAGTCCGAACCAGCGGTCGCGGTGCCGTTTGCCGTAGCAAACGAACAGGTAACCGTCTGCGAGCTCGGGGCTGACAGCGCAACGACAAACTTCGCCTGCGTCGTACCGGAGTTTCCTTCGACAACGACGGCTTCGGTATCGCGGACAGAAATCGACGGCGTCTGCGCGGCCACATCCATACTGGCCCCAAACAGCAGCAACGCGGAGATCATCACAAGACTAATTCGCATATATTTTGAAAACACGTAAAAAGGCAGTCATTCCAGAAGAGGGTGGAAAAATGCCATATACGGCTTGCGTTAGTCAATAATTTAGTGCGCCTTGGCGTGGTCGAGTTCGGGGGCGCTCGGCTCGCCGCCCGCGCGTTATCGCAGCGAACAACGAGCCGCTCGCTAACCTCCAGTCTCTTACTGGTTATCGACTCGGCCTTCGATCACGGCTTGTATGCCGGACGACACGTTGGAAAAGAAGTCGAAGCCCGTGATCGCCTCGACCTGGTCCACGCTCACCCGATACGCTCGCCAATCAGTGCCAATCGTTCCGGAGTTAGGCATTACGACGGCAATCGTTCTCGTCGACGTAGTCACTCGTGAAACGTCGTTCGTGCCAACAGGCAACACGATGATCACCTTCCACGTTTGCGCCGGCACTGCGACGTGACCGTTCGCAATGAAGTACTGCAATCCCTGGCCACCGGAAATAATGTATAGCTCGTTTCCTTGTGAAATGAGACTTCGGCTGTAGCTTTCCAGATTGGCCCACACGCCCTGATTGTTGGCTGGAAGCTGCGGAATCATATTGGTCATCAGGAACGTGGCTGAGTTGGCGGCAACAGTGATCGTGCGATCTGCTGACGGACACATGTGGCCTCGATCAAACCCTGAACCGGAAAAGTCCGTCGCTTGAACTTGATACCAACCCGCCGGCAAAGTCGTGTCGGCGCGAAAATCGTCCTGGCGTGGCGTACTTCCGAGCCACGAGGCGTCCAGGTGCCAGCTTACCCAGTTTGGCCCACCGTTATCGCGGCTGTAAGACAAAGAGTACTGCGGTTTCTCCATCAGGTAATTGTTCGGCTGCGCGACGTCGGTCACGGCGTTGCTCGGATTTCCCATCGTGAGGTGTTCGCTGGGATTTGGTGTAGGAGTTGGCGTCGGCGTCGGCGATGCAAAGTCGCCGATCTGGACATTGTCAACGTTGATGCGATTGGCGCCACCCGAGACTTTTCTGATTTCGAAGCGGATTGCGTTTGAGTTGTTGACGGTAAAGCTTGCGGTTTGAAGTGTGGTCGAACTGGTCGTCACGGTTGAACCGACTTGCGTCCACGTGCTGCCGTTGTTTGTCGACGACCACAATTGCCACGTGCTTGAACCATCCGTGCCGAACACTGCGTGCTGGATTGAAACAACGCCCGCGCCGGTCTTGTTGAAGTTCATGTGAATCAGACCGGTATTCCGAATGCGGGCGGAAAAAGCGCCTGTCTTTCTGTCCGTAGAGAGATTGCCGGTCAGTGCATCGTCCATGAACCACGATCCTGAGCCCAGCGTTACATTAGCTGCGGCGTAGGCAGTCTTGCCGCCAGCTTCGAACCCTTCGCTGAGCGGCGTCATCGTGGCCGTTGTCAGCGAGAGTGTTAGAACGATCAGCGCGGCGACAAATACAACCAGCGCTTTGGAAATAATTCCGAACCTCCACTTATTCATTCCATGCCCCTTTCCTCTGTGGTTGGTGCGCCGGCGTTCACACACGTTCAGGTGTGTGCCGGCCGGCGACAGCGGTTGAATTACGGAGTACGCAGATCGATCCGAGCTGCATACGTCTGGGGTTCTGGGACGGGAGTCTCCATGGCGCTAGGCCGATGGGATGGGAGGGCGATCGGAGTTTACTGTCGACTTATTTCCGACTGGGCAACGAAGGTAATACGCGATCAATCGGGATGGTACGTTGGTCTGTATATCACGGCGCGGACAGTTTGGATAGCTAAGTCTGTGTTAACTTCGGAGCAGCGACGGCTCTATCTGGGATCACTCACTAACCACGGACCTTTGTATTCTTTGACAACCTGAATCCTGCTCTTTCAGATTGCTGCACGTTGAGGCCGAGCTTGTCGATCTGTTCGGCTACGAGCACGAGCATCTGCGTTCGATCGGCTCCTTGCCACATATACGGCCCAACAGCGGCGAGTCTCTTGTTCTCGCCCCAGAAAACCATATTGGAACCAACCCTATCGATTTCGATCCGCCTGACCTCGTCCCATCTAATCTCATAACGTGCAAGGGGAGTGCGATAGACGATGATTCTGTCATTCATTTCCAGAGTGCCCGGACCCAGCACCAGATAAGCACCGAGGCCAACAAACACCAGGAAGATCACGGCCGGTTTGAATGCCCCCGCGCTGGACGCCCCGATGGCGCCGAATAAGAAAAAGACAATAAAGACCCAACCAAACACTCTCAGATAGGTTGACTTGGCGATTAAAAATTCCTGACGGTTTATGAGTGTCATATCGTAACGCGGCGTATCCGCAGTGTGCGTTGCGCATTCACCAGATGTGCAAGCGCGACGAACGCGGCAGCCAGCGTTAGAGTGTAACCGCGGAGCATGAGTAGTGACAGTAAATTCGGACCAGCGATATCCGCATAACTCCAGAGCTTGAAAAGCAGCGGATTGTAGAGCCAGCCGGTGTGGCCCTGCGAGTAGGCATAAAACAGGCCGACACACAAACTGGTCGCTGCGACGTACGCCAGATGTCGACTGCGAAACAGTACGTGAAGCACCAGACAGATCGCGCAAAGAAAGATCGCATTCGGGATCAGAATCAACGAGTAAACATTCAGATACGTCGATAGCTCGAGCGGAGTGTTGCCCTTGACGATCTGAACGATAACGGTAATGACGCCGACTGAAACGATCAAACCGAAGAGTAGCAGTAACGTCGATAGGAATTTCGCCGACAGCACGACGTAATTCGGGATTGGATGACTCCAAAGCAAGCCTTCAACACGAACGTCACGATCCCGATGTATTGCTTCTCCGATGTAGAAGATGGGAATTCCCACTAGAAAAATCGACATCAGCCTTGCAGTATTCTCAGCGTAGGCTGCTGAGAACGAAGGGTCTGCTCTAACGGGCCAGAATGTGACTTCCAGAAGCGACAGAAACACTGCCAGCGATATGACGACCGGAAGACTTCGTTCAGAAAACAACAGGCGAAGTTCCACGGCGAGCGCCGCCATTAACTTCTGAACGTTACTCGCAAAACGCTCTTTAGCAATGCTCACCGCCGGAATGGGAACGAGAGTAAGAGTTGCTTTACGAAGTTCCTGTGATACGACGCCGGGCATCTCGTAAAACTGTCCGGCTGTATAAGTCGAAAGGTTGAGGAACGAGAAGTTCTGCGCCGGCAATGAGCGTTCTGTAGTCTTGAATCGGTAGTAAAGAAACGTAAGCAAGAGTGCCGCAATAGTAACCATGGCAACGCGGTTCGCGATCAGATCGAGGTCGTAAACAACCGCCATGTGATTCACAAACGCGACGTCTTTCCCGTCGGTCCACACGTTCTTCCAATCCAGCTCGAGCGGATCGAGAGTGTTTCGCCACCTTCGCGGCAGGCCCTTTAAAAAAACTATGGAATAGGTAATGTAGATTGGGTAGAAGGAAACGCCCAGTGCATATACCAGCTTCGAGCTGCGAGTAAGCGCCCCGACAACAAAGTAGAACGCTGCCAAAGCCAGGTGCGAGATGACGACGAAGACAAGAAAGTGTTTTATGTAAGGAACGACTCTTACTTCTGGAAGTAATACGACTCCTTCTTTGTGCACAAACTGGAGAACGAACCACGCCACCACAAAAGCTGACTGGCAGCACGCGAGGACAAAGAAGTTGCCGAGAAATTTTCCGAGGAGATATTGGGCGCGACTGATGGGCTTTGAAAAAATGAGCGGATCAATTTCAGCCCGGAAGTCTTTGATGACAGCGTCCGCCATGAACACGGCGGTGAACACGGGCAACGTCATGAAGGAGTATTTTGGTAAAACACCGCTAATGAAAAAATCGGTATTGACGGCCCAGCCACGTCCAAACGCGGGTCCCCATCCCCACCACAGCACTCCATTCGCGCCGCATAGCAAAATCATGAAATACGGTCCGACTCGCTTCATGCTGAGCCGCACTTCGTTTTGAAAGATGGCCAGGAGTGGCGTGAGGAAGATTCTCATTTCACCCAGCCCGCTTTTCCTGATTCACCAGGTTGAAATAATAGTCGTCGAGCACTGCGTTCGACGGACTGAATTCTTCGCTCGGGCGACCGTTGTTCGAGATGACGCGCAAACGCACCAAACCGCCGACCATCTGAGAAGACAGGACTCGGCAACGAGTCTTCAACGCCGCAATCTTTTCGTGCGCCACACTGGCTTCCCAAATTGATCCATCCAGGCCATTGATCGCCGCTGCCGGCGTTGTGGAAACCAGAATCTCGCCTTGCCTGATGATGGCCATGTGACTACACAGACTCGAAACGTCCGAAACGATATGCGTCGACAACATCACGACCGTATCTTCGCCGGCGCTTTCCGCGAGCAGGTTATGAAATCGAAGACGCTCTTCGGGATCGAGTCCCGCTGTAGGTTCATCGACGATGATGAGCTGCGGGTTCCCGATGAGCGCTTGCGCGATTCCCAGCCGTTGCCGCATGCCTCCGGAGAATTCGCCGAGCTTCTGCCGCCGTGCATCTGAGAGGTTCACTCGCTCCAACAAGACGTCAACCAGGCGCCGCCTCTCTTTGCCATTCAGCACACCTTTGAGCCGCGCAAAAAAGTCGAGCATCTGCTCGGCCCTCAGTGCCGGATAGAAACCGAAGTCCTGAGGCAAATAACCAAGCAGCCTTCGCGCGTGCCCTTTGCCGGCAATCAAATCGACGTTCCGCAACTGTGCTGTACCGGAATCTGGCTCCAGCAGAGTTGCCAGGATTTTCATCAGAGTTGTTTTTCCGGCGCCGTTTGGACCAAGCAAGCCAAACATCCCGGCAGGTACGTCCAGCGTTACATCTCGCAGAGCGTGAACACCGCTGGAGTAAGTCTTCGACAAACCTCTGATAGCGAGCATTTAGACTTCTCTCGAGTCTTTAGAAAAGGTTCGAGGCAGGTGAGCTGGGTTAACCAGTCCGCGTACATAAAGCAACAAGCGGCCGAGGATCGCGATCGTGATTAATACCGTGCCGATACGCGCAACTTTGTAATCGGAAGCGGTGAGATATACCGAGAGTCCAGTCAGACAAATAAGAACTGTGAAACTCTTGAGCACGCGTCGAACAGGACTGCTCCTGCGGCTGATGTGCACGCACTGCTTCTTGACTGCTTCGACGTTTCCAAAGCGTCTCAAGGCAGCGGTCTTCGCTTCCGTGAGCGACATTCCGTGTTGCGCGTATGTCCGCTCGAGCATTTCGATGTGAAACCGCAGCTCCTCTTCAACCTCGGAGGATGCAGTCCGGCGCTTTGAGCGCACGAGTAAGTTGGCGATTGCTGTCCTCATTGTTAGGTTGCTTGCAGGATCTTGGTGATGGCTGTAGAGATCCGGTCCCAGTTGGCGCGTTCGGTTTCGAGCTTTTTTCTTCCCGTTCGCGTGAGTTTATAGAATTTGGCGCGTCGATTGTTCTCTGACAAGCCCCATTCCGATTTAATTAACCCGCGTTCTTCCATCCGGTAAAGCGCGGGATAAAGCGAACCATCCTCGACTTTGAGCAGATCTTCGGCAGCTTCATGTATTCGTTGGACGATACCGTAGCCGTGCATCGAATCGCGCGCGAGAGTGTTCAGTATCAACAACTCCAGCGTGCCTTGCATCAGGTCGGTTCGCTCGTTCGGCATATCGGCTCCCCTAGATTGACTGGGTGACACTAACCCAGCTTCCCTAGACTGTCAAGGGCTTTGTCGAGGTTGACTAATGCGGCACTGATATTGGATAAGAGGCACCATGACGACACGCACTCGAAAGGCGCCTGTAAAGTCGCCTGACAAATCAAATGAAACCGTTGATGCAGAAGAGCAGCTCCAGTCCTTCATCGACAAGTTCAACGCAAAAGATCAACGCCTCATCAGGTCAGTGCGAGCAGCCATGCGCAAACGGCTGCCGACGGCGAATGAAATGGTGTATGACAACTACAACTTCTTCGTCATTGGTTATTCGCCAACGGAACGGCCATCAGACGCAATCTTTTCGATTGCCGCTCGGGCGAATGGTGTCGCCATCTGTTTCCTTCACGGAGCGACTCTGGCGGATCCGAAGGGATTGTTAACTGGCGAGGGCGTTCAAGTGAGGTTCCTTCGCGTGGAATCGGCGAGTCGACTGTCTGAACCGGACGTCGAGAAACTAATTCAGGCAGCGATTTCTCAGGCGAGCAATCCGTTGCCGGCGAGTGGCCGCGGCAAGCTGATCATTCGCTCCATCTCTGCGAAACAACGGCCGCGGCAACGAGCGGTCAAACAAACAACCAAATCAAAATCGAAAAGGTAGAACCTTATCTTTTAATCCGTGTTCCCATGAGTGTTTTGCGCCCGCATTGACAAGCGCGATTATTGAGCATAGAAGTTAGTCTACACTTCCCGCGCCGAGTTACCTCCTAACCACCTAAGGAGTCTCTATGAATTCAGCTCGAAAAATCCAACTCGGTGTCGGAGTCTTTTTTCTCTTGCTGTGCATGGCGCGCGTGGGCGCCGCACAGACCACATGCCCTCCAGTCTGGAATTCCACCTCGGTCTATACGGCCGGCAATACCGTGAGCCTTAACGGAATCAAGTACACGGCAAATTTCTGGACGCAGGGCCAAAACCCTTCAACTAACAACGGCGGACCAGGAAGTGGTCAGCCATGGACCAGCAACGGATCGTGTAGCGGCTCGACTGGCGGTGGCGGAGGCGGCTCGTGCGCGGCAGTATGGAACTCCACCAGTGTTTATACGGCGGGGATGACAGCCAGTCTCAACGGTGTGAACTACCAGGCGAACTTCTGGACCCAAGGTCAAAACCCTTCGACCAACAACGGTGGGGCAGGAAGCGGTCAACCATGGACCAACATCGGAACGTGCAGCGCTTGCACAACCGTTCCCAGCGTGCCCACAGGACTTCAAGCCTCCGGAACTACGAGTAACAGCACGAACCTGAGTTGGAACGCGGCGACTGTCGCCGTTAACTGCGTTCTGTCCGGCTACACTGTGTTCCGCAACGGCGTTGCAGTCGGCACTACCACCAACACCAACATGACAGTCACGGGGTTGTCTCCGGTGACGACCTATAGTTTCAGAGTTGCAGCCACAGACGCCGCCGGAAGTTCCGCGCAGAGCACCGCGATAAATGTAACGACGCTGAGCGGTCCGCCGCCACCGCCACCGTCGGGTAAAGTGTTCGCGCCGTACATCGACATGGGCCTCACCGCCGATTGGCAACTGGCCACCATTCAGCAGCAGTCGGGAATCAAGGTCTTCACGATGGGGTTCGTGGTTGGAAATGGCGGTTGCACGCCGACTTGGGGCGGTGTCGGCGCAACGGTTGCGAATGACACACTGCCGAATGGCAACACGATTCTCTCGCAGGTCCAGGCCGTACGTGCCGCAGGCGGCGATGTGATCATCTCGTTCGGCGGTGCTTCGGGAACGGAACTGGCGCAGGGCTGTACCACCGTATCGAGTCTCCAGGCTGCTTACCAGGCGGTGATCAATAAATACAGCGTCAATGCCAGCACACCGGTGCGTCTCGACTTCGACATCGAAGGCGGCGCCACTACCGATCAGGCGTCGATCACTCGTCGCAACCAGGCGTTAAAAGCTTTGAAGAGCGCGAATCCAGGTCTCGTCATTTCCTACACTCTTCCGGTTCTACCAACGGGGTTGGTCGCGAGCGGCGTGAACATTCTGAACAGCGTGAAAGCTGACGCATTGAGTCTCGACGTCGTAAACGTGATGGCGATGGACTACGGTTCAGCCAACGACAACGGAGGTCAGATGGGACTCAGCGCTCAACAAGCCGCTACCAACACCCGCAACCAGGTGCTGGCTGCCGGATTGACCGCGACGATCGGAGTGACACCCATGATCGGAATAAACGACGTCAACACCGAGATCTTCCAACTGAGCGACGCGCAATCGCTGTTGAACTTTGCCAACGCCAACAGCTACATCACGCGGCTGTCGATGTGGTCCGTGGCACGCGACAACGGCAGCTGCGCGGGCCAGGGCTTTGCGTCGCCAAGTTGTAGCGGCATTTCGCAAGCCAACTGGGCGTTCGCGAATATCTTCAAGCCGTTTCAGTAAACTAATGTGTGGATAAGGTTGGTCGGTGCAGTTTGAAAACTAGTGTCGAGCAAGAACAGTCCGGAAGGGGGCAAGCGGATCGCGCCCCCGCTGCATTTACGTTATGCAACTCAGGACAGCGGGGCGCGCTCCGCTTGCCCCCTTCCGGACTTGTACATTAAGTCGTGAGAGTCTCAAACTGCATCACTACATGTTGGTCTGTCGGGGTTGACACAACGTGAAGAGGTGTGAGATAACCTCGGCCACGCGCCGTGCGCGCGGCAATTTTTGAAATCTTCTTCGTGGCGATTTAAGGCAACTTGCTCCACGTAAAAAACTGCTAAAGAGCCGTGGTGGATATTCCGATCTTCATGGAACCCCGCGCACTCTGAGGCGCGGGGTTTTTATTTTCCCGCCCGCCTGGTCCAGTCAGCCTTTCCTCGTCGCGAGCAATCTCGAACACCACAGGAGGGCTGTATGGGAACTGCTGTACAAAAGTTAGCTGAGCTTCAATATCAACTTCCAGACGTCGAGGGTGAAAGCTTTGACACGCTTGCCCTGCACGCCGGCGCAGTCGCGGATCCGACAACCGGCGCGCTGCTGACGCCGATTTATCAAACAACAACTTACCGCCAGCAAGCTGTCGGCAAAGACAAAGGATTCACCTACAGCAGATCGGCGAATCCGACCGTCTCAGCGCTGGAACGGCGTTTAGCCGCACTCGAAGGCGCTGATCACTGTACATGTTATGCGACCGGTCTTGCGGCGACGACGGTCCTGTGTCTCGCGCTGTTGCGAGCAAACGATCGGGTTGTCGTCTCTCAAGCCGTGTACGGCGGGACCGTCAGACTGTTCAATCAGGTGCTCGCTCCTCTTGGAGTGACAGCGGAGTTTATCGACACATCGGATGAAGTAGCCTTGCGCAAAGCGGTGACCGCAAGACCCACGCGCTTCGTCTTCATCGAAACACCCGCCAATCCGACGCTGAAACTTACCGACATCGAGTTGGCGGCACGAATCGCGCACGACGCAGGTGCGCTGTTGGTTGTGGACAACACTTTACTGACGCCTGCTCTGCAACGCCCTTTCGAGCTGAACGCTGACGTCGTTCTTCACTCGACGACGAAGTTTATCGAAGGACACAACGCGACCGTCGGCGGCGCCTTGATTGCGAAGGATGCCGAACTGCAGGAACGCTTCTCGTTCACTCGCAATGCGATCGGCGCGATCCAATCTCCGTTTCCTGCGTGGCTGACACTTCAGGGGGTGAAGACCGTCGGCTTGCGAATGGCGCGACACTCGGAGAACGCGTTACGCATTGCTCGCTTCTTGGAAACACATCCGCAAGTAACACGACTGCTTTATCCGGGCCTGGAGTCGTTTCCGCAATTTGAACTGGCGCGTAAACAGCAAGCGTCGGGCGGAGCGCTCATCGCGTTCGAGATCGAAGGTGGAGTCGACGCCGGCATCCGGCTGATGAACAGCGTCAAGCTGTGTGCGCTCGCAGAGAACCTCGGCTCGGCAGAAACGTTGATCACCCATCCCGCATCCATGACCCACGCGGATGTTCCTCCTGCACAACGTCAAGCCGCGGGCATAACCGACGGCCTGGTGCGACTGTCCGTTGGTTTAGAAGATCCTGTTGACATCATTCGCGACCTGTCGCAGTCGCTGGCGCAAACGAAGGAGGTCGCGTGATGCATAGCGAACGACGCGTTATCGTTTTAAAGTTCGGCAGCTCCGTGTTGCGGAATGAAAACGATCTACCGGCGGCGGTTCATGAGATCTATCGCTGGTGGAGAGAAGGCTTTCAAGTCGTCGCTGTGGTGTCAGCATTCGGCAACACGACTGACGAGTTGGCGCGCACGGCGCAGTCAGTATGCGATCAACCGAACGATGAATTGGTCGCCGTGCTGTTGGCGACGGGAGAAGCCGCTTCGTCCGCTTTGATGGGCCTTGCGCTGAATCGAGCGAGGATCCCAGCAACCGTACTCGATGCGGAACAGGCCGGCCTGGCAACGGATGGCCCAGTACTTAACGCCGACCTGACCTCTGTTGATGTCACTCGTATCTTCGAAACTTTGAAGCATGCAGTCGTGGTTTTACCTGGCTTTGTTGGTCGAAGTCCATCTGGCACGACAACGTTGCTTGGTCGTGGCGGTTCCGATTTGACGGCTTTGTTTCTTGCTCAACGCCTTGAGGCCGAATGCCGGCTCATCAAAGACGTCGATGGTCTTTACACGGCTGATCCTAACGCGAGGAACGGCCGGGCGGCAGCGCGTTTCATTCGCGTGAGTTATGCGACGGCCGCGCGGATCGGCGGTGCAGTCGTGCAACGTAAAGCCATTGACTTCGCGGAACGACATCGCCTGAGTTTTATCGTTTCCAGTATCGGATCGGATCGCGCAACGGAGATCGGCGTGCATGTCGATACGGTCGCCGCACCGGAGCGCGAATCGATTCTCGAAACGGTAGAGGAAGAACAGGAGTGTGTAGCATGAAGACGTCTACTCGATGCGTTCAACTCGGACGAAGCAATGACGCGTACGGTGCAATCGTCCCTCCGATTTACCAGACTGCCACCTTTGAACAACCTACGGCGACTGAGTTTGGCGAGTACGACTACACGCGCAGCGGCAATCCCACTCGCACACTCCTCGAACAACAACTCGCGGATCTCGAAGATGCCGCTTACGCGTGTGCATTCGCGAGCGGCATGGCGGCGTTGACGTCGCTCACTCGCATTGTTAAAGCAGGCGGAGAAATCATTGCCGGCGACGACTTGTATGGCGGCACTGTCAGATTGTTGGACCGAATCTCGTCGAATCAGAACATCTCTGTTCGCTACGTTGATACAACCAACGCCAGCGCGCTGCGGCAAACGGTGACGAGCCGAACGCGGCTGATCTTGATCGAGACGCCGAGTAATCCGCTGTTTCGCATCTCCGACATCAGCGAACTGAGTTTGATAGCACGAGAAGCAGGCGCATATTTGGCGGTCGACAACTCGATGCTGTCTCCCGTTTTCCAGCGCCCGCTGAATCTTGGTGCGGATATCGTTGTGCATTCAGCCACAAAGTTTCTGTGCGGTCACAGCGACGTCACCGCAGGCGCTCTGATCACAAACGATCCGTCGCTCTACGAACAGATCTCGTTTCAACAGAACGCCGAAGGCGCGGGGCTAAGTCCGTTTGAGTCATGGCTGTTATTGCGCGGACTAAAGACGCTGGCACTGCGCGTCGAGCGACAGAACTCGTCGGCCGGGAAGGTCGCTCGCTTCCTGCGGACGCGCGCCGAAGTCTCGCAAGTTTTCTATCCCGGACTGGAGGATCATCCGGGACACGAACTTCATAAAACTCAAGCAGACGGCGACGGCGCCGTTGTCAGCTTCACAACCGGCGACGAGAAACTATCGTCAGACGTCGTCGAGTCGACAAAGTTGTTCAAGGTTGCCGTGAGTTTTGGATCCGTAGGTTCCACGATCAGCCTGCCGTATCGGATGTCACACGCGAGCATTCCGAAGTCGTTAACGGATCGGCTCGCGCCGCCTTCAGATCTGGTGCGTCTGTCGGTGGGGATCGAGGACGTCGACGATCTGCTCGACGATCTCGAGCGCGCGTTCTCGCGTTGTCGTGTTCCAGTTGGTGAACTTGTGGGTTAGAATCGGCAGCCAACGTGTCCAAACCCTTCGATCGCCGATCATTTCTGAAACGTTCGCTGCTTAGTGCGGCGGCATTGTCGTTATCGCCGCGCGATGTCCTTTCCAGGCAGTCGCCCAAGAAGGTCGTCGTGATTGGCGGCGGCCTTGCCGGGCTTTCGGCTGCATATGAACTCCGCGAAGCAGGTCACAATGTAACCGTGCTCGAGGCGCGCACTCGTCCTGGCGGTCGTGTGTTTACGATTCGCGGGCAGTTCGCCGATGGGCTCTTCGCCGAAGCAGGGGCGACAAACGTCTTCGACGTACATGAGTGGACGCTCAAGTATCTCAAACTGCTCGGCGTCGAGCTCGAGCCTGTTTCGCCTCCGGCGGGTGGATCGGTGTTTCACGTTCAAGGTCGCCGGATCGTCGTCAATCCGGGGCAGCCGGTTCAGTGGCCTTTTGAGCTGAGTGCGGCTGAGAAAGGAATGGGCCGCCGCGAGTTGTGGCAGAAGTACGTTGTGCCCACGGTCGAAGAGATCGGTAATCCTGCCGACGCTAACTGGCCGAGCCCTTCATTGCTGCGTTACGACCGGATCAGTTTTACCGACTTTCTGCGAGAGCGCGGCGCTTCTCCTGGCGCGATCACGATTCTTAAACTCGGCCTCGCGGATCAGCTCGGCGAAGGCGCCGATAAGGTCTCCGCTCTCGACCTGCTGCGTGAAGCGGCGCCGCGACTGCGCGAGAAGCAAGCGTTCGTAGTTCGCGGAGGCAGCGACACGTTTCCGCGAGCGTTTGCCGCGAAACTACGCGACACGATCGAGTACGCGGCGGTCGTTAAGCGAATCGAACAGGACGATCGCGAAGCTCGTGTCGTTTACGAACGAGGCGGTGAAAACGCCGTGGTCCATGCCGATCGAGTCGTTTGTGCGATTCCGTTTGCAGTGTTGAGGCAGGTCGAGTTTGCGCCGGCTTTGTCGCGCGAAAAGCAGAAGGCGATTGCGCAACTGGGCAATACGTCGGTTGTTCGAGTTTTCCTGCAAACAAGGAAACGGTTCTGGCTCGATGAAAACCTCACGGGCGCCGCGACGACCGACTTACCGCTAATGACGGCTTACGATAAGACGTTTTATTTGCCGGGCCCGCGTGGGATGCTCGAAGTGTACGCTGCCGGTGAACGAGCTCGCCGCCTGGCAGCGATGACGCCGTCCGATCGACTGAGTTTCACGTTGAGCCAGGTGGAAAAGATCCACCCGGCAATTCGAAAGCATTATGAAGGCGGCTCTTCGGTCTGTTGGGATGACGAACCGTTTTCGCGTGGCGCGTACGCATGGTTCCGGCCGGGCGAAATGACAGACCTGATGCCACACGTCGCGACGCCCGAAGGACGAATACACTTCAGCGGCGACCACACATCACCATTTCCCGGCTGGATGGACGGCGCACTTCGCTCCGGCTATCGCGCGGCAAAGGAAGTCAACGAAGCGTCGTGAGTATTGGCAACCGACTAGCGCGTTTCGCTGGCTCCGGCACGCCGCAGCAATTCAACTATTCCATAATGGTGACGTTCACGCGCAAACTTCAGCGCCGTGTCAACACCATCGAGTTTAGCGTTGACGTCCGCACCACGAGAAAGCAGCAGCCGAACAGTCGATTCGTGTCCGTTGTAAGCGGCAACCATTAACGGCGTTGCGTCAAAATTGGTCCGTAGGTTAGCGTCGGCGCCACGATCCAAAAGAAACAGCAGTTCATCGTCATAACCGCCATAGGCAGCAGCCCACAACGGAGTGAAGCATGTGTGGTAAGGGCATGCGGCGCCATTCACATCAACACCGAGCGAGTATAGGAGTTTCATTCGAGTGAAACGTCCCATCAACGCCGCGTCCGCAAAAAGCGGTTGACGATAGACATAGAATCGGCGAGCAAAAGTAAGCGACAGCGCAATTGTGAGCGTGATTAACAGTGCGCCGCCGCGGACCGTGATTGCTCGAAGCGCTTTCATTGATCGTTCTCGATAGCGTAAACGCGTTGTGAAGAGACTCGTTCCGAAAAGCGAAGGTCTGCCCGCGGTCAATCCGTGATACTCCAGTGACTAATCATTCAATCGTATACTCAGACGTGGCGCGGTTTTCTGACTTTCGCAATTCCAACGGCGTCGTGAGCGGCACGATCCAGCGCGCCGGTAACAGGCTCATCTCCTCTTTCGCCAGATCGACATTCGGATCGATCAGCAACTGCGGTTGGCGGCCGTTTAGAGAAACCATCACGCGAGCACGCACTTCAACATTTTCGTAGCCGTCGCGCCCCTTCTCCTCCGCCAGATAATGCGCGAACTGCACGATCAGGTCCGGCTTCGTAATCACCTTCATCAACTGATGCGACTTTAGATAATCTTCCGGATTGATGGTCCACGTCTGCCCACTTCCCGGATGCGTAACCGTAAAGGCCGCCTCACCGCCTTTCGTCCGCAGCTTCATATGCCACGCAAAATTATGCCCTTCCTCGGTCCAACTCACGTTTCCCGGATAGAGGTAATGGCGAAGCGGCAGGACAAACTGGATAGCAAGGTACGCCGCCAACAGTCCCACCACTAGTCTTCGCGAACTCGTTACGGTTGTCTTCGTCCCGACCGGTCCTTGCGCAGCGGGAAAAGCCTCTCCCGGCGACATGAACGCACGCGCGAAACGTCGCACCAGATCAGGCGGGAAGTAAATCAGCAGCGCGCCGAGCATCAACCACGGAAAGATACCGATATCGAATATCACCGAGTTGATGAGATTGAATAGAATCGCCGCCGCAAATGCGAACGGCCGCGTACGTCGCCACAGCAGCAGCGGCACCACTAACAGGTCGAGCATTAACCCGCCGATGACGAAAGCGTAAACTACCCAGTCCTGCGCGAAAAAGGCGCCCATCGGACGCAACCAGGTGCGCATCGGCTCACCCCCGCGTACCCAATCGCTGTTGAGTTTCGCAATGCCGCCGAAAAAATAAGGTATGCCGACTTGTGCTCGCAGCAGCCACAACGTCCACGCCGGAACTACGTCCGAACGTATTCGCGGGCGCAGCAACGCATCAACGGAAAACGCCCGTTCTGCCGGAAGGAAACACATCAAGAAACCGATCAGACAAACCAGGTACAGGTGATTCAGATAACGCGTTTGCTCCAGCAGAAAGGAGTATGTGAACGTGAGAAAGAACACCGGCGCGGCAATACGATAGAGGAACCCAACCATCACACAAGCCGCTGCCAAACCGAGCACGAAGAAGTGAACGTACATCCCGCGGCCCGGCCACGGCTTCACCCAACTGAAGCCGTAGTAAGAAAACGTGAGCGCGGGTTCGACGAAGTAACGGCTAATCCAGCCATAACTGAAGTAGCGATAGACTTCCCACAACATGACGCCGCCGAAGAGGACGCGGAAGAAGACGAGGAACGAGATGTCGACTGGTTCGAAGAGAGCTGCGCACACGCGTTCCCAACTCGTCGCCAGGTTTGAATTATTCTTTATACTCGTGTTAAAGAACACGGATTAAGGAGACCTCCATGTCAGAAGATAATAAACAATTAGTCCGTCGCTGGTTCGAAGAAGTTTGGAACCAGGGACGCGCCGAAGCAATCGACGAGATGTTCGACGAGTACGGCATTGCTCACGGCCTGTCTGACGATCCGGCGAATCCGATTAAAGGTCCGGCTGGATTCAGGCCCTTTCACACGCTGTTCCGCGAAGCATTTCCAAACATGATAATCGTTGTCGAAGACATGATCGCCGAAGACGACAAAGTCGCCGCGCGTTGCTCCGTGCAGGCCAAGCATGAAGGTGACTTCCTCGGCAGGGCCGCGACTGACTCTCCAGTCGAGTTTACCGGCATGACGATTGTCCGGATCGACAACGGAAAGATCGTTGAGGCGTGGAACAACTTCGACTTCATGACATTGCACAAGCAAGTCGGGCTTCTTACGTAAGCGCACGGCGATCAATACTGCTCACGGCTGATCCCGAATTCTCTGCAATTCGTCACACCACTGCTCCTGTACATAACTCACTTACACCGCACCTGAAACTCTTCTGCTAGCTTTGCGTCGAAGGAGAAAGCCATGCTCACTCAACGCCGCAACCTTGCCGAATACTGTTTACTCTTAGCCGTAATTGTCATACTGGCCGCCAGCGCCGCCGCTCAGGTTTCATCCAGTCCCGAAGCCGTCGTTCCACTCGAAGGCCTTGACCCGGTAATGCTCACGCAGGGCAAAGAGATCCAGGGCGACATGAAGTACAAGGTGACGCGAGGCCGGTTCGAGTACCTCTTTGCGAGCGCAGAAAACAAGGCCACGTTCGAAAAAGATCCGGCTCGTTACGAGATCCAGTTGGACGGCCATTGCGCACGCATGGGCGCGCCCGTTACCGGCAATCCGGACCTTTACCTGGTCCACAAAGAGCATATCTACATTTTCGGCTCCGAGGAATGCCAAACGCTTTTCAAGGCCGCTCCCGAGAAATATTTGGAAGTTCCGGCGGCGCCGAAATCTCCGCCCACCGACGCGATGGTCAAACGAGGACAAGAGCTGGTGACGAAAGCGGTCGAGGCTCTGGGCGGAGCGAAGCTGGATCAGGCGAGAACTTTTCAAAGAAAGGACGTGCGAGGAAATGGCGCCAAGAATACTTTAAGCCTTTCGTTTCCTGATTCGCTGCGACAGGAAAGCGTTCGACCTAACTTCACGCTCGTCTCCGTCGTCACGCCTGCTGAATCATTCATTCTTGTCAACAACCGCGCGCAACCAATGCCGGAAGATAACCGCACGGCAATTCAAAAAGAGCTTAATCACGATCCAATGGTTCTGTTGCGAGCCAGGACTCAACCCGATTTCAAGGCGTGGCTCTCCGGTAGTGCCGATGACGGTCTCGTCGACGTCGAACTGCCAGGGTTCACCACGACACTGCGAATCGATCCCGAAACGGGTCGCGTCGTTAGCCAGACCTACAGAGGACGTGGACCCGGCGGTGTGCTGGGCCAAATCGAGATCAGCTATTCCGACTTTCGAACCGTCGAGGGAATAGCGCTGCCGTTCAAGACGGCGGCAACGTTCGATGGTCAGCTCTTCCCTGCTCTGTCGTCAACAGTCGAAAGCATTACTGTTAACAGTCAAATCGATCCGTCCAGCTTCAAGAGACCACAATGAATACGCATTTAGGAACGCGCAAAACGATCCTGATGATTGCGCTGTTCGTGTTGACAGCGAACACCGTAGCGCTGGCCCAATCGACTGACTGGAGTCAATGGGGTGGTCCTCACCGCAACTTCACGTCTGACGCAAAAGGCCTGGCGACAAGCTGGCCGGCTACTGGACCGCGGCGGCTGTGGGAAAGAGAGTTGGGCGAAGGATACTCTGCTATCGCCGTTGAACGCGGAACACTCTTCACCATGTACCGCAAAGGCGACAACGAGATCGCGATTGCGCTCGACGCGGCGACCGGCAAAACGATCTGGGAATTCAGTTATGCCGCGCCGTTTCCGCAGGGGTATGACATGTCGAATGGGCCAGGCCCGCACGCAACACCTTTGGTCAGCGGCAACATGGTCTTCACTTCCGGCGCCACCGGCAAGTTGCACTGCCTCGACAAGAAGACGGGCAAATTGTTGTGGTCACATGATTTGCTCGGCGAGTTTCACGGCACGTTGCGCGTGAATGGTTATTCTTGTAGTCCGCTTGCCTACAAAGACACGGTGGTAATGATGGTCGGCGGACCGTCTAGTTCGCTCGTCGCTTTCAATCGGAAAGACGGGTTGGTAGCCTGGAAGAAGCACGACTTCAAGAATTCGACTTCGTCTCCGATCATCATCAACGTCGACGGCCAGGATCAACTCGTTGCGTTCATGTACGGCGAGATCGTAGGCGTCGATCCGAACAACGGTAACTTGTTGTGGAGTCACCCGCATCCGGTCGACTACGGCTTGAACACCAGCACGCCTGTTTGGGGAGCTGACAACTTGCTTTTCATGTCGAGCGGGTACGACGGCGGCAGCCGCGTCTTGAAACTCACACGCGCTGGAGACAAGACGAGCGTTGAGGAGTTGTGGGCCAACCGCCTGATGCGAATTCATTTTTCAAACGCGATTCGCGTCGGCGACGTGATTTACGGATCGAGCGGCGACTTCGGTCCCGCGCCGTTCACCGCAGTCGACGTCAAGACGGGAAAGATTCTATGGCGTCACCGGAGTTTCCCGAGAGCGTCGTTCCTGTTTGCTGATAACCGGTTCATCATTCTCGACGAAGATGGTCATCTGTTGCTTGCCACCGCGACGGCGGAAGGTTTGAACGTAACGTCGAAAGTGGAACTGCTCAAGAACCAATCCTGGACGGTGCCTTCGCTCTCAGGGACGCGGCTTTACCTGCGTGACAGAAAGAATATCGTGGCGTTAGAGCTTGGAGTGTAGTCCGCACACTAGTTCCAGGTCTTCCCACAGCGAACTCTTCATAGTCCCTTCAAACCATTGCAGACGTTCGCGCAGCTTCACAACTTCGCCGACGACGATCACAGCCGGTGCGCGCATCTCCGCTCGCTCCGCGGCGCCGGCGATCGACTCGAGTGTTCCGCAAACAGTTTGTTGCCCTTCGTATGTGCCCCAACGAATGACTGCCACGGGCGTCTCGCGTGAACGTCCGGCAGCAACAAGATCGTCAACGATCTCGTGCAGGTGCTTTACGCCCATCAGTATCACCAGCGTATCGGCAGGTGACGACAACAACAGGTTCCGTTTGAACTCCGCGTCGTTTGCCCGGACACCCGTCAACACAGTAACTGACGACGAATAGTCGCGATGCGTCACTGGAATCCCGGCGTAGGCGGGAACCGCAAGCGCTGAGCTAATCCCCGGGACGATCTCGAACGGAATGCCCGCCGCGGCGAGGGCCTCAGCTTCCTCGCCGCCGCGTCCAAACAGAAACGGATCGCCACCCTTCAGCCGCACCACGCGCTTGCCGAGTAACGCGTGCCTGATCAACTCGGCATTAATCTGCTCTTGCGGAGTCTGTGTTCCGCCGCCGACTTTGCCGGCGTAAACGCGGTCGACGTCGGCACGCGCATGGTTGAGGATGTCGGGATTGACGAGATAGTCGTAGACAATGACGTCGCACGACGCGATCAGATCGCGCGCCTTGACGGTCAGCAGACCGGGATCGCCTGGTCCAGCGCCGACCAGGTAGACCGTTCCCGGCTCGCTCTGATAACCATTCGACATCGATTCGCGAATGCGTTCGACTGATGCTGAAATGACGAGCGTGTGGCCCGAGAGCGGTTCACTGATGCGATAGCTGATTCCGCGATGTTCGGCGGCAGCGGCTTGAACTTCGAGAGGAAGATCGCCACGCGTGTGACGGCCCGGCGAGAGAAAGTATGGATGGACGACTATTTCTCGCGCGCCCCGCTCAACCAAACGCGCGAAACTCGCGCTGATGTTCGGCTGTTCAATCTCCAGAAACGCAGGTTCGACGAGTTCGAAGCCGCCACGTTCTGCTATTGCGCGTGCTGCGGCGCGAACGTCGTCGTTCGCTTCACGGCGACGACTGCCGTGACCGACAACCAGGATTCCGGTTTTCAGATCTGTTCTCATGCGGCTGAGACTGCTTCGGCAATTAACATTGGCTCGCAATAGTTCAGAAACCGGCGAGCTTGCGAAAGAATTTCTTCCGTTGCGTTTGCGCTTGTAGCCTCTTGCCGGTGAACAACGGCCAACGCGCTTGCTTTGTGCGATTCGAAGGTTGACGAAATGTTTTTCCAGAGCCCTCCGGTTTCACCTGACAACACGAACAGATTTTCAAACTCCCACAGCGCTTCAGCGGAAGTGAATGGATCGACGAGGCGCTGGTACAACGGAACGCGAGCAGCGGCCGCTGCTGCTTCGTAGGCGGCGAGGACGGCTTGTTCGTACTCTTTGTGATAGACGTAAGCGTCAGCCTGGGCCAGCCACTCGCGCGCAATCTCGATCGTCGGGACCTTCTCGGCCACAGTTGAACCGGCGCACTCGCCCTTGACGCCTTTGCGAACAGCGAAACGTTCGTGTTCGTGGCCGTAGTCTTCGTAGAACGACGGATCGTTTTCGAAGCTCGGCACTTGTTGCAGCGGCTTCAGCACCTGCTTCAGTCGCTCGACGCCGGTGCGCGTCACGAAGTTGTTGAAGTCTTCGTCGGGATTTTTTTCGGTTTCGAAGAGCGCGAGTAACGTTTGCGTTACCTGGACGCAGTTCTTGGCAGGAAACTTACCGACAAGCGATCCGAACTGCGCCGCGTCTCCATCTGCTTGTCCGCCAACTGTAACGAAGTGCGCGGGCACGGTTCGATCGTCGTGCGTGAGCGCGGCTGAGTAGAAGCCGATGTTGGCGATCGAGTGTTGCGCGCAGCCGTTGGGACAACCTGAGATCTTGATCTTTATCGGTCCGGATGCTTCGAGTCGTGTTGTCGTGAAGGCGTGGTCGAGCGCACTGCCAAGACCCTTTGCAGACGCGATGCCAAGCCGGCAGGTATCGGAACCAGGGCAAGTAGTTACGTCGGCAATCGTGCCAACGCCAGGTTCAGCCAGCGAGACGTTGCAGAGTGCTTCATACAGTTCGACTAAATCCGCCTGATGTACCCATGGCAGATAGATGTTCTGTTCGACTGAGATTCTTAGTTCGGAAGCTGAAAAGCGTCTGCCGATGCCGGCGAGTTGGCGCGCGCGTTGTGCAGTCAGATCGCCGAGTTTGATCCGCACATGGACGCCTCGATAATCGGGATGCTTATGTTCGATAACCGAATCGCGCGCCCATTCCTTGAAAGCTGGATCGTCTGTTTCCGGGCTGAGTACGGTTAAACCGCGGCGCCCGCTTTCCGGTTTCAGTTCTCGTTGATGACCCAGATCGAGCGGGATCGGACCAACACGTTGACGTTCCTCTTCGAGTGCGGCCAGAAACGTGTCCCAACCGAGAGTCTCAATCAAGAACTTCATGCGCGCTTTCATGCGCGCCTTGCGTTCGCCGTAACGATCGAACAGTCGCAACGTCGCCGCCGCGAGATTGAACAAGTCTTCAACCGGCAGAAACTCGGTGTAGAGGTATGCGAGGTGCGGCGCGGCGCCCAGGCCTCCGCCTAAATAAACCCGGAAGCCGCGCCTTAGTGTGTCGTTCTGTTGCTGAGTGACGGCCCATAGACCGATGTCGTGAATCCGCAGACGCGAGTGATCTTCAGCGCAGCCTTCGAACGCGATCTTGAACTTTCTGCCGAGGTTTTGGTTCCACTTGTTTCGGACTAAGAAGCGAAACAGCGCATCCGCATAAGGCGAGACGTCGAAGGCTTCAGTGGCGGAAGTGCCGGCGCGATAACACGCCGTGATGTTGCGTACGGTGTTTCCACACGCTTCTCTGGAGGTGATTCCCCCGGCTGCGAGAAATCGCAAGAGCTCCGGCGCTTGCTCGAGTTGGACGTAATAGATCTGCGCGTCTTCACGTGTGGTGAAGTGCATGAAACCGCTGCCATATCGCTCCGATGCATCGGCCAGTCGGACCAACTGGTCGGCGGTCAGGAAGCCTCCGGGAATCTTGATGCGTTGCATCTGCACGCCTTCCTGACGCTGCGCGTAAGTACCAAAGTGCAGACGATATTTCTGCATCCTGGTCTCGTCGAGTTCTCCGCGGCGGTATTTCTTGATCTGCTCCTCGTAGTTCGTCAGTTCATCGTCTACTTCGCGAGGCAACGTTCCGGCAAACTCATCAGGCATCTGGCTGATCATGGCAACATACTTTCTCGTTTGACTGTCGCGTAAAAATAAAAAAGCCGCTCGATCTGAGCGGCTGCGATTGCATTCATAGTCTTTGGAGACTTCTATGGCATACACGCGCCCCGCTCATGGAACAAAGGACAACAAGTACACACGCAAACGACGCTCATTGCGGTGCTGAAAACTTGAGCAGAGATTGTGTAGAACTTAGAACGCATTTGTAAAAGTAGGAAACTTATACTCCTGTGCCTGTGGATGGTCAATAGATTTGTGATGAACAAAAAAGGAAGAGGCTGACGACACGCGACGAAGCCTCTTCCTTCTGGATTTTTAATCTCGCCGGTCTACGGATTTACCTGTACCTGTCCCGATTGGATCGGTATCTGCGGGAAATCGTCGGCGCCGATGAACTGGCAGGCACTTGGCTCGACTACGTTGTCGAAGAAGACTTCGCTGATCGTGTCGTTGCCGTTGCCGGGTTCGCCGTTATCAAAAACAGTAAAGAACGCGGCGTCAAACTCGTCGTTGAAAACGGGATCGCTCGTCTTCCTGACCGAGCCGCCGAAGCTCGCTCGATTTCCTACAACTTGCAGGCAGGTGATGTCGAACTGCGCGTCGTACTTCGGGTCAAAGGACGGATTGTGAATGATCGCATTTCCCTGAACGGAGCCGTCGGCATTTTGCCGCGCGCTGAAGGAAAACTGCCGTCTGACGGTTTTCCCATTCGTATCCTGGAGCAGGATAGTTCCGTGGCCCGAAGCGGAGGGTCGCGCTGCGGCAGCGGACGCCGGCCGCAGTAGCATAGCCGTGGCAGCCATGGCTGCAATTAACAACCCGGCAAGAAGAAACAGCTTGATTTGTTTCATGGTTGTCTCCTGATGATCTGAAATTCTTTGTGTGAGAAGCGGAAGGATAAGGAGTGATCGAAGTACATGAGACCATACCCCTCCACAGAACATCGCGGTGGGTCGCACTGTTCCGACCGTGTGCTGCTTGTCGTTAAGCGGCGACAATCTATAGAAGTCGAAAGCGCCTGTCAATGCGACTCGCTATATCAGGGCTCTACGACTGTCGCCAATGATCGTCACGACTGTCGCAACAGATCGTCAATCATGGCTCAATCTCCTTCTTTCACTCCACCGCTTTCCGCTTTCCTGTCACGGATTATCATTGCCCCGCGGCCCGGTAGGCGAACTATGTGTATCGGGCTCGGGATAAACCGGGAAGCGCGTAGGTTCATTGAATCGTAATTTGATTGGCGAAGTTGTGAATGACTTCCACATGTCGATCCGTCAGAGGCAACGATGTTGTGCCGATCCGAAACTCGAGGTTGGCTGCCTTCGCAAGTACCATGTTCGTGAGTTTACCAATCGGAAACTCCTGCCGAAGGCTGAGAAGAAGAACGTGAACTTTGTTGATGAGTATCTCCTGTTCTGAGAGTTCGACATATGCCCAACGGTTGCGTGCGGCAGTGGGGCAACTGGCCGAACATTATCACAAGTCGCCTGACCTGATCATCGAGGAGAACGGCGCCAGTATTTCCTGCTCCTCAAGAATGTCACACTACTCCGCAGCATCATAACCATCGGCCTCATGTTCGGTTCTATTAAAGAATAGCGCTCCCGACAGTGGACACTTTTCGCAATTTCATCTTCCTCCCGCGAGTGCCATCACTAAAAGTCGACGACGATAGTCCCGTTGAAGCCGCAGGTGTCAACGTTGAACCTAACCGTCTTGCTCACTTCTTTTCCTGCGATCTTTAATTCCACCTTGAGCTTATAAACTCCTGGCGTTAAGGGTTTCGGATTTGACACTCCACCATATTCACGATGGAATTGAATTGATCCGCAAGCGGTGCCGGGAGTCCCAGTCACAGTCTGTAACGGTGCGTCATCAACCTCCTCAACTTTCTTTGAAAATCCGAACCCTCCTCCCCAATAGCGCCTGAGGCTTATCTCGTGTGCCACGGGCACCGGCACGCCTCCTTGTGTAACCAACACTCGCGCTCCAGTGCGAACGCCTTCGCCACACAACTCGCGAGACTGTGTGCTGGTTGCGCCGCTCGTTGGATCAGAGACAAATGTGACCGAGACGTTGGCAGTACGTTCACGCGCCAGTGCCTTAGGTTCAAAGAGTATATTGAGGTCTCCGGATCCGACCTGGTGTCCCGCTTGCAATGTGATTGGGAATGCCGGCAACCCTGAGAGTGTGTAGTCGGTCGCATTCACGCCGCCTATCGTTATATTGGTGATTGTCAAATCACACGTGCCTGTGTTTGACACCACAAAAGGTCTTGAGGACCGGCAGGGCCCAACGCTTTGAATGACTGTGGGCGGGAATTGCTGATTCGGCGACAGGCCCAGAGAGCCCGCAGCGCTTTGTCCCGTCGCTGGTACGCCTACCGTAGGATGTGCCGGATCGTCGCTTGAAATCGTAATCGTGGCTGACTGAGGTCCAACTCCGGACGGAGTGAAGGCCACGTCGAACGGGAAACAGGTGCCGGGGTGAATTACAACGGGGAAACCTCCAGAAGGTGTGGTTACGGCGAATGCCGGATTCGATGATGAAATGCCTGTTACCTTCAGATCGGCGCCTCCGGTATTGCAAACATTGAGAGTTGCATGGCCGATGCTGCCAGCACAGGCAGTCCCAAAACTTACGCCGGAGGGCACTACAATGTTGCCGCTCTCTAAAACACTGAAAAAGAAAGGATCGACCGAATCCGCCACCACCGTCGTGCCGTTCAGCGCAAGAAGCTGGTTTGTGTTGAAGTTCGCGTTTCGCTGATAGGTCACGCCCACAGGAAAGTTGGCGTTCACTGGCGTATTGAACGCGGAAAAGACTCCGTAAAAGTTCTTGCCGACGGCCACAAGATTGGAGTAGTCGCCGATAGGATTAGGGCCGGAGTAGGAACCCATGCTGTCCGGTACATTGGCGAGAATAATGTCCGTGACCGCGGAGGCAAAGCCATCGGTTGATTGTTCCAGATGGGTCTCCCATCTATTGCCACCGGTCGGACTAACCAGCCGCTGATATAAAAAGCCCACCTTACCGGAAGTGGTGATCGCAAGCGCCGGATTGGTCGCGCTAGTGACGGTGCGGAGGTCTCCACTCCAGGTCACTCCCTGGTCTGTGGAGCGTCGAAGATGGAGTGTAAAGGGAGTACCATCGCCCCAGGCGATGTACACCGTATTACTGTTGTTTGGATCAACTGCGATCGTTGCCTGCCCTCCGGTGCGCTGGTTACCGAGCAATTGGCTGAATACTACGGTGGCGCCAGTCACGACGCGTCTGCCTGCGACCCCGCCCTCTGTCAGCGCGGCGAATGGCGTGGCACTGGCGCCCCAGTTGTCATCCCGAACAACGACAATATCTGAGGTCTTCGTAGATCCGGAGGAAGCTGTCCACGCATAGAACACTGCGTACACGCGACCGCTTGGATGATGTGCGGTGCGGATAGGGGGACCGTCCTGATTGGCTGTACCCGTGCTCCTGGCCTCGATGACCGTAGTAGACAAGCCCGCGGGAGCGGGTGCTGTAGCTGCGTTTTGAGAGAGATCCACACTGGCAGTTCGTTGGGGAGAGCTGCCGACACCGAGGTTATTGTTCCCAATGAACACCCTATCTTGCGCAGCCGCTGTGGCAGCCTCCAGCCACGGTTGATCCTCATTGTCACGAGTAAGGAGCACATCCATCAGACCAAGCGAAGTGAAGTCAGCCTTACGGAGGATATTCATGCGAAGAAAAGAATCGCTCCTGAGGATGCCGCCATACAGAACACCGGAAGTGCCGCCAAACCGGATCGAAGTGTCGCCAGTCTTGTTCCCACCAGGCAACACGACGTTGAGCACCCAGGTGTTGCCGCCGTCCGTTGAGACGAATATTGGACCACTGCCCGAACTGCCGGGATCGGGCGTGAACGCTGATGCAGCGATTCGCATAGGGTTCGCCGGGTTTACGGCAACGTTGGGTTCACTATCCCGCTGCGTCTCGGCGCTCAGGGAATTCGGAATCATGTTAACTATCTTCACCTGAGCAAAAGCGCTGGTGGGGATCAGGATGAGAGACAGTCCAAGAGCCATGGTGAGAACGTTGGTCAGAAATCGCATTGTAAGCCTCCTGTATTCGGGGCGGGGACGGCGAGGATAGCTATCGACCCGCAAGTCGGCGGACTTTGTCCCAAGCCTGCTTGGGCTGGAAATCTCTAGGGTCTAAAGCGGTCAGACCTCGAACGGCGTAGACTGGTGGTACCTTTTCCTTCGTGTTTCTCTGAAGGATCCAAACACCCTCCTGATCGGGCTTGAACTTCGGCGCGTCGATCCAGAGTTCGTCCTTGCTGTTGGGAAAGATTATGGTTAGTTCAGTGGGACCCTGTCCCTTAGCGAAACTATCGACGTGCAGGACCGCGGTCCACCATTGCGGATCGTGCTCCGACTCAGGCCAGCGAGGATCTCGCGGCAGTGGCTCGGTTCGCAGAACTTTACCGGCCACCACGAAAGTGGCGCGCGCGATACGCTGTTGAAGCGCACGATCTTCCTTGTCGTCGAAGGCGGCATTCACCAAACTGCGCGCGTAGTCGCTATTCCGACCCACCGCAAGCCTGCCGGATTCACGCGCGGCAAGACTGGAACCGTAGAGCACTACGTTTGTGAAAAAAATGTAAGAGCTCCCTTCTGCCGCGCGTTGCTTGAGAATCAGTGTGATCTGCATGCCATTAACGTCCCGGATCGCGTCGGCCGCACGATGGACCTCTTCCACCAGAACGACGGCGGTTTGTTTATTCGCCTGGACCTGGGGCATCGTGGTCGCTTCTGATTTAAGAACTCGACCGCGGAAAACAAAGGATGAAAGGTCGGCCAAACGGTTGACGTTTGCCGGCGTTGACTGTTGCTGTAGGCCTAGCAGGGCGGTAATAAGCAATAGACAGTACATATCAACTCCAATGCTTATAGGATCCTCAGGTGTATCACGCTCAAGGTCCTGATTCTACGGATGTGACGACCATATAACCGGTAAGGTTGGCCGCCGGAAGCCTTCTATGGAGGATGCGGGTCCGTTTTCTAATGAAGACTTCTAACTATTATGACAAGCGCGTCAAAATCGTTTCGGCTTAATTACCGTGCTTGAACTAAAAGATAGCCTGGCAAAGAGAAGGCCGCTGGAGTTTATCTCCAACGGCCCTCGAAATCGTGGCTCCATGCAGGCGGGGGGTTGCACCAGGTTCTCTTCCCGCATAACCCAAGCAGTGGACAATCTTCGCAACTTCTTTTTACGGCCAACAGCAGAAATTCTCTGTTTCTTTGAACATGGTGCAAGCGTCCAGGTCAGGACGTCAAAAGCAGCACGAACTATCGGACGGTTGTTACCTTCCACCATATCTCTCTGTCTTTTCTTGCCCAATAGCCCACCGCTGATCCGTCAGAAGTAAAAACAGGCAGACCTACATCGTCAAACGTCGGACCAAACTGGTTACCAACGGCGATTTGCCGCTTATTAAACCTCGGGAGCACCTTTCTATCAGCATCCGGGATTACCATACACGCAACCTTACCTCCGTCCGGGCTTACGGTAAAAGTCTTTCTCCAGGATTCAACTCCTGTTAAGGAAATGGGAGAAAGATAGTCCGATACCATACATTTCGACTCTTCAATCGTATCTCCGAAATGGAGGAGACTTTGCGGATTGTGGAGCCAGATGGCTTTTTTGCCGACATTATCGACCTTGAGAGTATGAACCCTGCACCGTGAATTGATAAAAACAACGAAACGCAGCCGCTCCAATAAGGCTCTAGACAATCTGGGTAGTCCGTGGTATGCTGAAGCCCTAGATTATCTAGGAGGTATGCCTTGGTGAGTAAAGCGAAGGCGGGCTTTACTTCAGGGAACCCTGGACATGCTGATTTTGAAGGCCTTATTCAGTGGACCTCTGCACGGCTACGGCATTGGTCAGCGCATTGCCCAAATCTCCGGCGACGAGCTGAAGATTGAGGAAGGTTCGCTATATGCGGGACTGTACCGGCTCGAGCGGCGCGGGTGGATCGAATCGGAGTGGGACGTCTCCGCAAACAATCAGCGCGAAGTTCTACAAGGTGACGCGCGCCGGTCGGACACAACTAATCATCGAAGAGCAGAATTGGGAGCGCCTGGCGAGCGCGACCATGAAGGCTCTGCGTGCGAACTGAGGGGACGGAAAAACAATGTCCCGAGTCAAAGACACAGTAAGTTTCATTCACGCCTGGCAACATCCCGAGGAAATCGCGGACGAGATCGAGATGGAATTGCGCTTTCACGTGCAGATGCGAACGAGCGCCAACATCGAGGAAGGAATGGCCCCATACGAAGCACAACTCGCTGCCCGGGAAAGCTTCGGCGACTTCGGCCAAATCAAGGCCAGTTGCTGTGAAATCAAGCGGGGCTTTCCCTTCAATCTCAAACCCATAAAGATGGGTCTGTACATTGCAATCGCCTGTCTCGCCGGTGGCGTCGCTCTGGTTGCCGTCAACCTTCCACACCATAACCTGTTCGGCGTGGCAGTTAGTCGCCATCACCGTATTGATGAGCGCGTTCCTGATCGGTCGCAGGAAACAATAGACCCCCACTAAGTAACAACCAATAGGAGAACGGAACATGCGAGTTTGCATTGCGCCGAAGATCGTTATACGTGTGTCTGCAATTCTGGTATTGAATGTCAGTTTGGCGAATGCCCCGGCTTTGGCCCAACGCCAGGCCGGCAATCGCGAGAAAGCGTTCGTTAACCAGGAAACCCCGCGACGTGTTGACGATCAGCCCATAAGTCCGCGGCTGGCGGCTCTTCAGGATCGGCTGAAGTCCGGTGACAGGGCTGCGCTTGATAGTTTTTGGAAAGAGATCGCGGAAAGGGGCGCACCGATCATTGAGCCGGTAGCGGGCAGCGACCGCGAGATGCTCCTAACGATGCTTTGGCGAGCCAGCGAAGAGACGAGAAATGTTTTCGTCTTTCGCCTCGGCGACGTCAATAAGTCGATGGTGCGGCTGCTCGACACTGACTTGTGGTACAAAACATTCCGGCTTCAGAAGGGCGCGCGCTTTATCTATCAATTCGGGACGAACCTTCCCGATCCAAAAGAGTGGGGCGGCGTCGCCCGCTTTGCTGGCGTCGTCCGCAACGACCCGTTCAATCCATTTCAGTTCTGCGAGCACTATAACGAGTTCAACCCGTATGAAGGGAATTCCTTTTCGGCGGTCGAACTGCCCTCGGCCGAGCCGCAAACCTGGAACGTCGTCCGTCCGAACGTGCCTACCGGACGAGTGCAGCGCGATAAATTCACCAGCAAACTTCTCGGCAACGAGCGTTCGATTTGGATTTACACTCCGCACGGCTACGCTGCCGGTAAGAAGCCTTACGGTTTGTTGGTACTTACAGACGGCGCTCTTTTCGTTAACGCGGCGCGAGTAGCAACTGTTCTCGATAACTTGATTGCGGCCGGCCTGATACCGCCGCTCGTCGCTGTGATGGTGGACAATCCTAATCGCTGGCGCGAGTTGTCCTGCAATTCAACGTATGCCGATTTTTTGGCCCAGGAGATTGTGCCCTGGGCGCGAGCTAACTACCACGCTACCGACCGTCCCGAGCAGACGATCATCGGAGGCACGAGCTTGGGCGGATTGCAGGCGGCTTGCGTAGGGCTCAAGCACGCGGAGGTTTTCGGGAACGTGCTTTCCCAATCGGGAGCTTTCGATTGGAAGCCCGAGGGTGAAAAGGAGTGGGAATGGCTGAACCGCCAGTTCGCTGCCAGCCCGCGTCTGCCTTTACGCTTCTCATTCGAGGCCGGACTGTTGGAAGGGACTTGGTGGTGGCGTTTTCTTCCGCAACGCGATGCTTCGCCCATGCCTCCGTTGCTCATAACTAACCGCAATTTGAGAGACACGCTCCAGAGAAAAGGATACTCAGTTCACTACACCGAGTTTAACGGCAATCATGGTCTCTTGAATTGGCGCGGGACGCTGGCTAGTCACTTGATAGCGCTCGTTGGTATCAAACCCGCGCCTAAGATTTCTCAGCGCGACAGAACGCCCACAGTGCTAACCTCGCTTTCGAAAAAAGCGCTCGCGATATCTCAGATCAAAGTTGCTCCCGTGCTAATGCGACAATACGTTGGCAGATATGAACTGGACCCAAAGTTCACACAAGATTTCGTCCTCTATGTAAGCGTCAAGGATGGCTCACTGTGGATCAAGCCTTCAAACCTGAAGACGCGCCCGCTAATCGCCGAATCCGAGTCGAGGTTCTATGACAGCGAAACTCTGGATCTGCATCTCGCCTTCATCAAAGATAAGAATGGCAACGTCACTGGTCTTACTCTCAACAGTGGACAAGGTGACGTACTAGTCAAAAAGATGCCGCCGCCGATGCCGAGCCTCACTGGCAATACGACTTTTAAGTTGACGGGGCACACCGACGCGGAGGCTGTGGCAATCTACGGGTCTTTCAACAACTGGATCCAAACTAAAAACTATTGTGCAAAAGAAGGTGAGGGATGGGTCTGTCGTATTGATCTGACGCCGGGCAAGTATACCTACAAGTTCCTTGTAGATGGCGTGGATTTAAACGATCCAAGCAACCCCGTTACTGAAGATGACGGGAACGGCCACTTGGGTTCAGTAGTCGTTATTAATCCGAAATAAAGATTTGCAATCGCAGTTTTTAGGAAACCAGCCATCGAATACTCACCCCTAACAATTGAACTGGACTCACTTGAATCTGCGATAGAGACAGCGAGGATGCAATTCAGAAACTACCTCAACAAAAGTAAAGGCCGCCCGGAGATGGCGGCCCTACTTAATGCTCCCATAGTGGACAATCTTCGCAACTTTTCTGACGCTGCGCGCCGGATGGTCTGGAACTTAACACGGTAAACTTCCGCAGCAGGTATTAAGAACGTCTTCTGTATAGTATGGGGAAGTGGTTCCTGTAAGAGTTCCCCTCCCATTACAGTAGACATGACAAGTACCAACATAGTTCGTGAGTTCCGGGTCACTGTAGTAGGTAATTTCTTCCTCGTACCCGTAGGCTGTGGCACTGACTGCACGCGTGTACCCGCCCCCATTCAAAGGAAGGAAGGCGCCTAGTAGAAGCAGCGCCAGAGTTGCTGCAAAAACAAATCGTCTCATCATCCTAGCAAATCGGTTCATGGTTCCTCCTAGCTTGGTTTGTAGTGATGTTTATGCGCGCCGTGAAAAGTAAGATGTGCATCTATTACTGGACGCGCACCACAACATCGCAGGTTTGTCCTATCAGCTAAGGTTAGCTTGCAACGTTACATCGCGAACTTCAACTCGTTTCATCGCCAATTAAGCCGGTCTCAGTACGGTATGAAAGCTCCTATGAGAAAGCGCACTGTTTCGCCACTAGCGGAGTAGCAGTGGTAAACAATAATCGCGACGTTGGTTAAGAATTCGAGGGTTGACATCGTAAATGGCAAAGACGTCAAAAGCTTCACGGATCTGATGTTTTTGCGCTGCAGCTTATGCACTTGGAGCCGACTCGCCGATGAGTCCTTGCTGTCCCACCCACCCCCTGAAAGCGGAATGAATAGATCAGTGGGTGGCCAGGCCAGTTCGTTTAGCCTGGCCACTCGCGATCTTCTTAGAGTGATTCAAGAAACATAATGAGTTGTTTCTTCTGTTGGTCGGTCAACAACTGAAAGGCGGCTGTCACCGCCGCAGCTTCGCCTTGATGACGCATGATCGCTTCTTTAAACGTCAGCGATGAAGCGTTCATTCCCGATCCATCGTGCATCAGGCGCGTCCGCGTGCGAACTCCCCAAAGCGGCGGAGTACGCACCTTGAGGCGCGTGGTCTGGCCGCCGTTCTGCACTATGCCATCGCCCGTGCCAATGTCATGCAGCAGGAAGTCACTGAACGGTCGAATGATTTTGAAGTTAAGCGGGCCGTCAGTGCCGGGAGTAAGAATCGCCGGGACATGGCAGACACTGCAGCTATAGGACATTCCCGGCATTTGAGTGAATAGTGCCCGCCCTGCGTTGATATCTGCTTCAAAGCGCGAATCATGCTGAATGTCCTTGTCTTGCGGTGGCGCTTTCGTCGCCTGCATAAACCGAGTGAAGACATCGATATCTCGTGCATGATCCTCGCCACAAGGGCAGTCAGCCGGATTCGGACATTGTGGGAGCGGCGTATCACATTGCGTATCGTCGCGCACAAGATCAAATCCCGAACCGAAACCTACAAAGCGCCCCAACGAGGTGTTTTCATCCTTAATCAGAAAATTGGTGATGCCAATCTCGTTGAGATAAGCGTCGCCAGAAAAGGAAAGCAAGGTGGCTATCTGATCCTTCCAGCCAAAGCGTCCAATACGTCGGACGCACCGCGAGTCTTGAAAGTTCTTGCAGTCACGATTGTTCGGAATATTGAGCTCCAGTACAGGCACGGCAATAGCCTCTCCCTGAACTTGTCCGTTGCTGATCGCCGACTGCGCATTTGAGATTGCCAAAAGGGTGCCATTCGGCAGTATCTCGACGAAACCATCACCCAGAATATTCAGCGACGTGCGAAAAGTCCGCACCGGTTCCTCGGCTGAGATCTCTGAGCCCCCCGGAATAATCGCCGCGGTTAGGAGCGGAGGGACTCGCTCTTGAACTTTGGCGCTCTTATTTGGATTGCCATTAAAGTTAGGAGTCGGAATGCCTCGGTCGTTGATCAGCGAGCCACCTGGAGCGTCCACGAAGTTGTTGCTTGCGTCGTTATGCCCAGCCCTCAATTCGGTGATCTGGCTGATTCCGCCCGTAACCGGATTCTGATGACACTCTTTGCAGGACTGCGCGTTATAGACGGGACCCAGCCCCTTTGCTATATCGTCAACTTCCTCGAATGTGTCTCGATCCCTGTCGTGAGTATCCTGATCGACGAAACCATTGGTTTCGTCGTCGAACCCGGTTGGGGCTTCCTCCGCATGAGGAGGATCTTCGCAGATGGGTTCCGGGCACTCCATCGGCCAGGGACATATCACGGGGCATTGATCAGCCGCAGATGGTCGCGCACTTTCGTCGGTGTCAAAGGTAAAGGTATCGGTGGAAAACGGATCGACCCCCTCGCAGTCGATCCCCGGGCCGCAATCGGTGCCAAATCTGTTTATCCTGGCGGCCACAGGATAGCCAGTGCTGGAGACTTTGTCGGCTTGGTTAGTCAGAGCATTCGGGTCCTGGCTTTGACTGTTCACGATTCGATCAAAGACCAAGACGACGGAAAACATAGCCAATAGCATCACAACTAAGATTTTCGAGTGTTTCATGTTTCCTCCTAAACAAAAGCTCGATCAGGCGTTGGCAAGACCAGTTATTCGATTGGTGGGGCAAACCTTCAATTGGGCGTCAGATAAACACTAGAGGGGCGACGTTCCGGGTCTATGAACTTTGCTGCTCGTCTGTTCTGGGAGAATCGCTCAGTAAACAAAAGGAAGACAGAAATGCCCTTAGGTTCTTGAACTACACGGGATAAGAACTTGGGGGTCGTACTTGGCTACGAGTTGATATGAGGGTTCGAAAGGGAGATGCTGACCACTCAGGTGAACTGGCGGGGAGGTTAACGCCGCCTAGAGAAAGAAGTCAACGACTAACTTACAGCGATGCTTCATATTTATTTCACGAAGTGTCGCTAACCAAACACGGAGATCGCGAGAATTCGAGCCCTCGCACTATTGGTTTTCGATGGGATCATAACCTCTTGATCGCACGGCTCCGCAACCACCGAATTTGCCCTCTGTGGTTGAGTTCATGCCCAAAACGTGGAACCACTTGAAGTAATTGTTCACCCTTTGCCCGCTGCCAAAGGACGTCTGCTCTTCGAGCCACTGGTCCTCACGCCGGCTGAGTTCCGCCAGCGTCGTTGCACGCACCTGCTCTAGCGTGCTCCGGTAATAACCCAACTCGTGCCCTATGATCTCCTGTCTCGCCCTCTCACCTAACTCGAGTGCGGCGCCCCACTCATGCCGCTCATCCACGTTCAAATCACGAGCATAGAAAGTGGCTGCTTGATAGCCTACTTCGCCGCAGCGATGTGCAGGAGGAGCGCGCCGATGGAATTGCTCTGTGGGTCATACCGGAAATCGAGTTCGTCCACGCCTAAGCCTTCTACCGCGGAAAGAGTGGTATATCGGACATAGTTCATCATCGAGATAACGCAGCTGATCTGTAGAGTAAAGCGAGAGATGTCGGCGATCAGAAACAGGTCTCTTTCATTCATACCTTGCTTCTCGGTTTCCTAAACGGAATCGCGAGCATTGATGCGTGCGCACCTACGAATGCAGCGTGTAATCGTAACAGCCCACACTGGACAATCTTCGCAACTTTTTGCTGACGGCAACCACAGAAGTGCTCAGTTTCTTGCAACACTTGCGAGAAGCGCTAATCTAGTACTCACTCCGACTCGCGCGCATTGGTGCGTAAGCGCCCACGAGTGCCAGCGTGTAACTGTGGTAGCGCACAGTGGACACTCTTCGCCACTTGTGACCCGAAATCCTCAGCTCGTCCCAAGCAGTTGAAACGCGCCTGGTCTGGCACCGATAGGGGTAAATATCGATGACGGTGGAAACGCAGGGTTGTTATTGACGGGAAAAGTAAACTCCCAGGCACCCACAGAGCCCACCGTGCTTGGCAAAGTTATGTTCGACATCATCCATCCCTGAAGAAAATTTGGCTGAGTCGAACTGAGGACGATAAAGTAGTTTCCCGGCGCAAGGTTGAGATCCACCGGAGCTGAAACTGTGGCGCCGCTGATACCGCCGCCGGTATTCGGAAACGTAAGGTTTGTTTGTAATAGAATGTTGGCTTGAGTAGTTCCGGGACCGATAGAGTTTGTCACCCAAAGGGTAAACTGATCGACACCAAAGCCAGACATTTGAAGCTTGATCGTACTAATGTGCACCGCTGATGTGAGTGTGAATCTCTGCGCCAGGGTCTGGGGAAAAAAGACTGCGATTTCAGCAGAGGTGTTTGTGCTTGGCAGATCGGTGCCGAGTAAGATCTGTTCCTCTTTCTCAACGATGATAGTGATCTTCAACGTCTGCGGCACAGTTCGTCTTCCCGATCTGACGTGAAGCACGCCATCGTATGTGCCCGGTTCGACGCCCGGTGGCAGCGAGAAATGAAGAACAATAGTGTGAGGGACACCTGCCTGGACATCCAGGATTACCGCGGGCTCGACCGTCACAAAGCCACTTAAGGACGGAACAACTTCCAACGTGACCTGGTCGAGAGGTGTGCTGCTCGTAAACGTGGCAAAGATTGGACCACCCTGCCCGCTGGCGAAGGTGAATTGGATCTCGCCGGGTGTCCACGTGATTTTGGGTGCAGCGATCGCAGTTAAGGAGTTGGTGAATACACAAGCGAGAATAAACGTAAGCACCGTCAAGGTGCGCGTGAGTGAGAAGGTTCTCATTTTACCTCCTTGAAGAATCAGAGTTGTGAGCCAGGTGGAAAGAACAAGAGGCTCCCTTCATCGAGGCCAGAGGCAAGGCTGAGGAGGAGCCTGTGACGAGAACGGGCGGAGAATATGCCGGTAGGATTCGAAAGTCAACAGGGCGAATTGACTCATCAAAAAAAGTACTCGAAATAAATGAGACTTACCGCCACTGGCAGCAGCCAAGTGGAGGTAAGGATGAGGCTCACGATGCAACAGCGTCAGGCGGTGGTGGCCAAGGTGGCAAATCACGGAGCAAAAAATTTCGGGCTTTAGGGAGTAGTGCTCCCCCACACTGGACAATCTTCGCAACTTCCTCTTGACGCCAATGACGGAAATGCTCACTTCCTTTCAAATGTTTCAGGGGCAGTACTCTGGCTCACAAGGGCTTCAAAAGTCCTGAGGCAGACCACAGTGGACACTCTTGGCGGCATCACCCGCGCCCGGCCCCGTTGCTTTACATGAGAGCTGTCGTGTCGGCGCTCGGGTGCATGCTGGTAAAATAAGAACCAAGTTGCTGGACACTGTTTAGTGACGGCCTCGGCGCGCGTCAACCGTCTCACGTCGACATTCTGATAAAAGACCGTCACGGCGGGACCTGCGTTAAAGGTCCGCTAGTCACACAGGAGCAAGAAAATGAAGTCAAGGAAGGACGCCGCCAAGCTGGAAATGCCCCCGAGGAGAAAATAACCCCCGACTGGCTCATAAAACATGTTCCCCTCAAGCTGTGGGTAAGTTTTGGCGGCCTGTTGCTCGGTGCGTTTCTCGCGGGGGAACGGGTTGGTCCGTTGAGTTTTGTTCGCGAAATAGTCAACAGCATCGAGCAAAAAGAGATTCAGCGTCTACCGAGCCCCACGCCTGGGCCTTCAGTGCCAGCGGCAAAGATCGAAATAAGATCACCAATTAGCGGTGCTCATGTTTCCGGCGAAACGACATTCGCGGCTTCCGTTAATGAGCGGCCGCTTTCCGATTACAAAATGTTCTGGCTCGTGGATAACGACCATTTAAACCCGATGGTCGACAGCAATGAGAGTGAACCGCATAAGCAGCTAAGGTCAATGTTACTAGGTGGGATTGGAAAAAGGACGGCCAGCTTATGTAATAACGTTCGTAGCCAGAGACTTGAGCGACAGTCCTATTGCGGAGCGGTCGGTTAACATTTTCGTAGATCGTAAGTGATTCAAAGGCCGCGCTAATCAACAGCCCAAACAGTTTGTGGGTAGTCGGCCAACGATACTCACACTGTGACGCAAATCTAAGTCTCCCCACACTGGACAATCTTCGCAACTTTTTCTTGAGACTACCCCCGGGAAACGATCAGTTTCTTTTAACAGTCGCAAGAGCGCACTAAAGCGTGAGGTGGGCGCCTTCAATGAAAACCGGGCCAGACAGTCGTCGGGTGCCATCATCGCGTATTCAGCGCGACGCAGCCAGTGAATATAGGAAGCTCGAAGGATGGTGAAAGCATTCTGCATTCATAATAAGTGAAGCAGTATGACGAGCGCCTCTCGCTTCGAGAAGCGTTAAAGAGCTACACGGGCGTCCTGAACTTTGTCGGCGCGCCCGTGTGGCTTCGTTGAATGTTCAAGAGAACCTAGTAGTTGCAAGTGCAACTGCCCGAGTCCCACCACCCGCCTGAGTCGTAGCAGGACTGTTCCTGATAAGGGTCACATTCCGGAGGCGGAGGCGGCGGATCGTACTGAGCCGCGGATAGGCCAGTACAAAAGAATGGGAAATCACACCGTCCAGGGGCGGTGGCCTCTGTCGGAGGGGAAGGCAGCCTGAACGCGACTCCTTGCCAGGCATAGGTTGTATTTGGTGGGAACTCGAAGTCCCCGTCACCCGGTTCACCTACCCCGTACCAAAAGCCGTAATACTGGCTATACCACTGTGAAATTTTTTTGGTGGGATGGCCGAAGGGGTCGACGGTCGTGCTGGTCGGGTATACGTATCCGTGGATGCCACTAAAGGTGTAGCCGCTGCCGTGGCTAGCGACCCCGATGGTCAGATAGGTGTACGACCTGAATCCCTGAACCACCCACCACTGGTACAACGGCGTGAGCCCCGTCGAAGGGGCCGGGGTGTAACCGTTCCCCGGATTAGGGTATATCGCGCCTGTGCCAGCTACCCCTGAGGTAACCGGGCCTAAGAAGGTGTAGCCCGCGTTCACGCCCTGACTGTACCAAGGGGTGTAAAAGTAGCCGTTCGTACTACCCATGTGAAACCTGTAAAGCTCGTAAGGAGGGTAGAAGACTGGCTGTTGCTGTGCGCTAGCGCCGCTCGGCATAGCGAGGCTGGCGAGAGCCACGAGCAGCAGACAGCAGACAAGGGATAACGAGTTTTTGCGCATAAGAATTCTCCTGTTGGTTTTGGTTATCGTGGTGGGGGTTTAACTGGCTTGTCCGAAAATTCTCCCAAATCGTGAGGTGCTCACGACCAGTCAAGTAGTTTTTGGGCAGAGTGAATTTCTGCCGAAAGTCTCTACTATCGATCAAATTTAGTTCTAGGGATCTACGCGGTTCAGGCCGGGCAGTCAGAACTTTGTAGTGTGACAATCAGTAGCTGATAAGTTTGCGCATGTTGTCACCCCTACTTCAAACTGCATTGGAAAGTGTCACTACGCTGGTGGGCGTGAGACTGTTGTTATGAGACCGTTGATAAAGAACGCGGGAGTATAGCCTCGATGCTTTTGGGTGTAAAGAGAAGGTGGGGTGTGGTTGAGGACGGTGGCGATGTTCGGACTCTATTCGCGAAAGGCTAAGGGGAAATTTGATTCTCCTACACAAAGGTTATGCATCACCTAATTATCGCTAATCCTCATTTGGCGCGATCGCGCCCGGTGACTGGAAATACATTCGGAGCCGTCGCGTGAGTTCGTCTTTTGCCATTCGGGTGCCTTCGTTTGAACTCTTGGGGGTGATAAACACGCTGAGCAGGTACGCCGCACAGGCAGTTCTTGAACTTATGAGAGTGGGCCGTTTCGAAAAGCAATCGCTGCCTCACGTGAGTCCACTGACTACGTCTCAGCAGATGCGACTCGCTTTCAACATTGGACTAACGCGTTTCTGCAGATCCACCGCTAACATGGTTCATGCGAATAATTCATGAATGCGGTTGCAGGCTGCCTCCCTTCTCTCACGTTCCCCATACTGGACAATCTTCGCAACTTTCTCTTAACGCCAACGATGGAAGTGCTCAGTTTCTTCCAAAACTTGCGGGCGCAGTAGCTTGGAACACGATGCACAAGAGCTTCAAAAAGTCCGGAGGTAAGCCCCACAGTGGACAATCTTCGCAACTACTTTTTAATGTGATGCCAACGCTGAGAGCCTGGGTCGAATTGAGGCGAACTTCGGTCGAGTTGGACCAGGCGCTAATAGCAGCCTTGGGCTTCCACGCCCTGTGCGATCATACCGCAGGAAATCTCCTCGTCGTCGTAATACGCCATGTAGATGAAGTATTGGTCCAGCCAGGAGCCTTGTAGAGCTCCCGCGATGCAATTATCATAGGCACGCTCCCCATTAGCAGCGGGATCGCAACCGGAGCCCAAGATCATCATCGGTGAGTGGCTCGGATAGTTGCAGGTCAAACCACGCTGCATATGAGCCATTTCACAGTTTTCGTAGCATTGTCTCTTGAATTCAAAGAAAAATATCGTCAATATTCTCGCAGTTGGTGTAGCACGATGCCAACTCAATCGAGTCGAGATTACAGTCATCAGCCTGAACCTTCACAACTGAGCGCCCAGACATCCCAAACGCCAACGCGGCTAGAAGAATCGCCGGTATCCCCACTCTTTTGAAAAGCTTCCTTGCCAGTGAACCGGACCCGCTCTTGGCCATTCCTGGTTGACAATTGAATTTGAACTTTTGTTGAGTCATAAGATCTCCTTGGGATGAGACAAAAGGGCTTCACGGATTCTGGAGTCAGAGAAGCTGACAGGGAGCTAGCTGGGCGGGAGTACGCGAGAAGGTAGCGCCACAAGAGGTTGTCCATGCCTTACTACTTCGTAAGAAAGGGCTATTTATAGTACGGTGAGCTTACAGCTTAAGCATTAAAGCTTGAGGCCACTCGCTGGTGGCCTCACTTGTGTACGAAGAAATTCTCCCCACATTGGACAATCTTCGCAACTTCTTGCTGACGCCCACCGGCAGAAATGCTCAGTTTCTTGCAACAAGTGGCGGAAGAACCTAAATTTGCCAATCACTCTAAGCGAGGGTGGAATTAAAATATAGGATTAAATAATAGACTGTACTTCCCGGAAGATTATCAATTGCCCATGTTACATCATGACAATTGGTTACACTCGGAAGCGGGGCCATAGTCCGTCTTATACGTTTTCCTCTTCGGGCAATTCCATCGGCATCCTTGAATTTTTGAAAGGTTCTTTCTTTGAAGACTACTACTTCCTTGATTGGCAATTGGCTCTTAACAGTGACTTTGAATTTAAGTGTAAAGACGGGTGCCACGATCGTCATGATTTTATATTCAGGAAGATTTTTATCTAAGTAAGGAAAGTTGCTTTTGACGTTGTGCACATATGGAGTACCGACTGCTATTTCCCCTTGCTTCGGCTTCCAGTAAATTCTTTGCATGATATCGCTCATTTGCTCATAGTCCTGTTGGGTAGAGTCAGTAGATTGGTAATTAATGTCTCCTAAATTTAACTTCTCCGACCCCAACACTGTGTCGTGAAGGTCATCCTTGTCTGGCTTATCGAAAAACAAGTAGGTTTTATCATTATTCATTACGCCATTACCTGCTAAATCAATTTCCCAAGTGCGATTAATCTCGGTGAAAATATAACGGGCGTTAAAAGCAATCGCATATTGACGGTGCACACTCGGAAGTAGATAGGATGCAAAAACAAATAGAACCAGTAGTCCTGCAAAGCCCGCTACTATTAGCGCACCTAATCTCGATCCGCCCCATTCAGATATATCTTTGTAAATTGATACTATTCCCCAAAAAGTTGTGACTATGGTGAGAGCACCAAACACTGCAACAAAGGGGGAATCAAAGTATTTTTTAATAAGTTCGTTAAACCTGTCCATAATCAATAATCCCCTCTCAAGCTCAGACAACAAATGTTCTGCTCAGTTGGAGACAAGCACAACGCTTGATGTGTTTCGGAGCTTCCGACTACTGTGGCACAACGCCTCGCCGGAGCTAGGAAACAATGAAGCCGCTGATGTGCTCAACCATTACCGCGCGGTGTGCGAGGCCGCTGCAAGACAACTACCAAAAGTTGCGGGTTCACAATTGCGTGGTTCGGGTTAAAGTGAGAACCCGCTGAGCCTAAGTTTTCCGCGAAAAACTACTACACGTTTACTTATCACGCAAGAAATTTTGCACAGGAAAAAGTTTTGGACTGGGAAAAATGTCAGAGAAAATCGTGAGTGACTTTTAGCGGCGGGCGCCTCTCAAAAGCCGCTGCCTCACAATAACTTAGGCCACCTTCGCAGATGGCCTTTTCTCTTGAGTTTTTATTGAGTAAGAATTTCTCCCCACACTGGACAATCTTCGCAACTTCTTGTGGATACCAACGACAGAAGTGCTCAGTTTTCTTCCAAATCCCGCGGGCGCAGTAGTTTGGGACATAAGGCACAAGAGCTTCAAAAGTCCTGACGCAGCCCCACATTGGACAATCTTCGCAACTTGTCTTGACTTCAACGACAAAAAGGGTCTGTTTCTTGGATCAGCTTGTGGCTCTTATAACTGATTCGGGAAGTTGCTGATCTAAGAACTCACGAACAAGAACTCATGAACCTACCTCATGAACCTACGTATTGACTTTCGCTAGTCATTGGATTATGGTCCGCGGCGTCTCGCAAACAGGCTGATTCTCACGGGCCTCTGCTTTCCTGCACACTCTGAAACTCAGCCATTACGGGCATGTGAATACAGACGCAGAAATTGCGTTACTTACAACCCTTAGTTTCGGAGGAAAATTCCATGACAACCAGCACGACGCCCATTCCGAAGAGTATCGATCAACACCACAACCGATTCATGACTGACCCTGACTATGTGAAGGGACTGAAAGCCGTAGATCACAAGAAACTAGCTGCCGCCACGGCTGGGCTGAAAGAGAAGATCGCGAGCGTAGTGAACTATTACGTTTATTTCCGGAGCATGAAATCGGTCAAGCTCACCAAAGGAACTCTCAGCGACGAGGCCGAGAAAGCTCTGGTTGTGCGGGGCAACGAAGCGCTCGGCGCATTTAAAGATATTTCGTCCCGCGTAAAAGACATTGGCGACACGCTCGCCCACTCCGGTTTGGATAAAGCGGTAGATCGCCACATGGAATCGCTGTGTGAGCATCTGAACTATAACCCCAAGTTACTGACGACGCTTCAGGAATTAAAAGATATGGGGATTACTGAGGCCGAAATTTCCTGCGTCTTCGAAGATCTGAAAAAGAACAACTACAACTTGTTGAAGTACGCCGGGTCTGACGGGACATTTGCCGGCTTTGTCAAAAAAATGGAATCTTTGAACGAACCTTTCCAGGCGGAGCAAAAACTGATGGAGCAGTTCGGCCTGCCAACGGTACAAGGTGCTGGTGGAGGCACCAGCGGCACAACCGTCGCCGTCGTCGTAGGAATTGTCATAATTGCGGCCGTCTTATGTGTCATTACCGTCTTCTATGCTTGAGGTGGATTCGTGTCCTGGCATGACAACCGAAGAGAGCTGCGCAGGGTAAGTACGTTAGTCCTCTCGCAAGGCGTTTTCCAGAAGGTTCAAGAACATGTGTTGACGCAATACCCGATCGAAGCTTGTGGCTTTCTGGCGGGACGATTCGACCGCGGTAAGGCAAGAGGAGAGCGATGCCTCGTCCTCAAGAACATAGCCGCGTCCGCTGACCGATTCGTGCTCGATCCTAAGGAATGTGAACGAGTTCGCCAGAATTTACAGCGTGGTGAGAAAGTGGTCGCCTTCTTTCATTCCCACGCCAACAGTCCGGAGCCGAGCGGCTTAGACAAGATCAACATGCGCTTTTTGCCATTGGTTTGGCTTATCGTCGGGCGGGTTGAGAGCGGCACAGCATTAGAGCGCGACTGTTTGGCATTCAAGATAGAACGCAAAGAATCGCTACCCGTTGAACTGGAGTTCGTCCACAGAATGTAGATCACAGTTCCCATGATCCAAACCTATTGGTGCCCAGGTCCCCTGGGCCGTGGCAGTGGGCCCGCATATGCACTCGGGAAGTGCCAGATCCACCACCTGATCCGTGCAATACCCTGAGTATGCTTGTTGTTATCGCAGACGTCAGAAAAGGGTCTGGTTGCTTTCAGCATGTAAGATATGAGGTCACGACTTCACCGCCGTTGCCAGACTGCCGTAGAGGTTCGGAGTTCAGCGTTCGATAAACGGCGGAAGGCTATTCGTGTTTCAGATCAAAAGTCAATGGGCACCGAATTAATTCGATTCACGCCAACTTACTTATAAATCTATTCAAAAAGATAAAGCAGCCAAGTAACAGAATTACCTCACAGACAAGAGGCCACCCTTGCGGATCGCCTCTTCAATCTTCTCCCCACACTGGACAATCTTCGCAACTTTCTCTTGACGCCAACCACAGAAGTGCTCAGTTTCTTCCAGCAGTTGCGAGAAGCGCCCTAAATCTGCCATTCACTCCAAACCCGCAAGCATTCGCGCGTAAGCACCTAGGAGTGCTGCATGTAATCGTGAAACCCCATATTGGACAATCTTCGCAACTTCGGTTGCGAGTTAGGTGCACTAAGAATTCGGTCCATAAGTCATTTTGTCATAGCGCTGTAACTGGCATACGCGCTGTTTCAGGAAATCTCGACCGATATCACTAACGATTACCGGAGCCAGTGTGCCTCCCTGACCGTACATTGCCTTCGACCACAACCACGATACCTCAGCATCTTGAAACTTAATCCAAGCCCTTTGTGCCGCTTGCAATCGGTTCTTGTCCGGTCCTTTCAGTTTTGTTAGCAGCGCGCTGTATACACGGTTCAGTTCTTTATCCCAGCGGCTGTAAGCTTCCCCTTGAACATCTCTAATGTTAACTGTTATTCCCTCAGTCTGGTCCATTGCCTGTTCGAACCACACATCAATCGGATGCGGTTTGCCGGTATCACAAAAATTCTCGGCAGCGAAAGCAGGAGGAGCAAAAACAGCAAGGAGAAGTGCGATGATGAATTTCAAGTTTACCTCCTCGGTTAGACGACCTAACGCTGAAATTTCAATTCGCGGTACCAAGGGACAACCGGCCTATAAAAGATGCCAGAGCTAACTTGCGGTAGGCGCACGACCTGAATAAACATGACTCAACAATAGGTCATGTGGTGTATCAAAGGCCGAGCTTCTTGAGACCAAGTTTTACACTGGCGGCTGTCTTGTACTTTGATGATTTTCTTCTGCCGTCTCTCCACTCACAGTCGCAACCGCCGCTTACCAGCTCGCTAACATCTTCGAGAAAACTTAGCCTGGTTGGATTGATGCCTGGTCGGCGATCATCAAAGATAAAGGTGCTAGAGTGTCCATTAACCTCGTAGTGGCGTTGAAGATAAGACCAAATCACTATCAATTCCTTAGTTTTATCCTTATCAGCGTTAGCGAAAAAAACGGCTTCAATGTGCGGCGTGTCGCCCTCCTCCTCGAAGTTGTTAATCAGTATCTTCTCGTATGTCTTATTTGACTTGGGAATAAATAGATAACCGTCAACCTGTGTGGCGGGCGTGCCGTCGTTTAGTTTAATTCTGATGAGGTAGAAGGCAATAATTGTCTTCTGAGTATCCCACGCTTCGGTTTCAATGACCGTGTGAGTCAATTCCGCTTGCGGCGGTCCATTTCGTTTAGCAAAGTCCTCAAGCGTTTCGTTCTCAAGCCGTCGTACCTCCTCCGCGGATGAGCAGGGTGTCCACAGAAAAAGGACGAGTAGAAAGAGGGCAAAGCGTAGTTTCATCGGTTCATGCTTAGTTCGGCACAAAGCGCCACAGTTGAGGCGGTCATTGACAGACGTCCCTGCATCCGTAAACGCCCGTGGGGGCCGATCCACTCTATTGTACCTTCAAAGCCGAACTAAGCTCTGCAATGTATGCAACCTCAATAGGCCGAGATGTGCCTCTCAACGCGGCAAAGTCTTCATGGATAATTTCCCTTTGTACCAGGTATAGACCTTCTTCGAATATATTGCTCTTAGCTCTTTCTTTGAGAAATACTCCGGATGCGGGGCATACGTCGGCATCTCAATGATCACTCGTCCTTTAACGAATTTCGCCTTAATTATGTCGCTACAACTGCCGAACTCCTCGGATATTGCAAGTGGCCCCGATTTGGATATCTCGACAACGACGACGACGACTGGACAAGCAATGCCGCCGGAGTATTTGGTTACGATAACGTAATCTCGTCCAGTCCCGTGCAGTACGCTTAGTACCTCAACTGGATACCCTTCGAGTTGAAGAATTTCTTTGCCCTTAAATAAAAGCCAATACCGGCGAGGCTGGTTACTATCTTCGCTGGCTTTAAGCTCAAGTGCACCGAATCGGCTCGTGAGCTCCTGACTGTAAGTGGAAGCGGGAAGGACCAAGAAGATCATTGAGAGTAAGAAGAACTTCATGAGTGCGTACCTCTGTCGGCTTAACGCCCGAATTTACCGGGCGATCATTCGTCGAGGATTGTTTGCATGTGAGAACTTCCAGTTTGACATCACTAATGTTAAACGACAGGTTTGTGAAGATCGCGAAATGCATGCGCTTATACCAAAACCTCGCTATATCGCAAAGCATTTCCAATACGGGTGTTAACTTTTGAGCCGAGCAATAACGAGCAGCTCTTTTGCTGATGAGGTCACAAAAGATAAGGCCATCTTGCAGGTGGCCTTATCTTTGTTGATTTTATTATGGATGAATGCTCCCCACACTGGACAATCTTCGCAACTTCTTTCTGACGCCAACACCAGAAGTACTCATTTTCTTGCAACACCTGCGGGACAGCTCTTCGAGCAAAGCAGAACTCGATATAAAATTGACAAACGCTCGGTGGTAACCTACGATCCCTGCCGAACGTACTGCTCGGAGGCTTTAAGAATATGAGTGCCGACGGAGATACTCCTCAAACAGAGTCGGCAGGAATTAAGTTTGCAGGTCCCGACGATGCGCATTTGGTTTTTTCGGGTCGCCCTCAACGACTGACCGGCACCATTCCCCTCGTTAACACCAGTACTGATAAACAAAAACTGCGTCGCCTTGAGGTAGCAGCAGACGTTCTCCAGGGCCCGGCCCAACTTCCGCTTCGGGAGATTCCTTTCTCAGCCAGACTTTCTCCTGGTCAGCAAGCTGCTGTCCCCGGAGTCATTTCACTCGATTCGGGAACTCGAGCGGGAACCTATGAGATCGAAGTGAAGGTTGGTGACAAGTCTGTGCCGACCACTCTGCATGTCTCCGAGGTGGTTGATTTTCAGATCGACCCCACGCAAATCACCATCCTTGGAAACCCCGGCGAATCGTACACGAGAAAATTTTTCTTCCAAAACTTAGGGAACACAGATCTCCCAACGGGCACTCGTTGCGAGGCCGCGGTTTTTCGCTCCCTGAGTTTACTCGGCAATTTACTGACCGGCCTCCATAAAGCAGATAAGACTTCCGCAGAAGAGATGGTGAAAGGATTTCTGAAAGAGTGGTCGAGCATGCAGGTCGGTACGATGGTAATCACCCGTAAATCGATGACTCTCCTTCCCGGCCAGAAGGTCGAGGTAGATGTCGATTTTCAACTACCACCCGAACTTGAGCCGCTGCGCCATTACCGAGCGTTCCTGCAGCTTTACAACGCCGTTTTGTCAGTGGATATCTACACTACGGCCGAAACCAAAACCCCGCCGGCAACAAAAGCCACATCGAGGAGAAAGAAAAATGCCTGACATCATACTCGGACCCTTGCTTGGCGGAGGCGGCGGAAGCAGCGCTTCTACGTCCGTCGATAGCACGCTGAAAATTGGCGGCGACGGAAGCACAATCAGCATCGACAGCGATCTGGACAATATTCACATCAAGGAAATCGCTCCAGTAACGGTCAACTCGAACATTGCCGTGACGAGGCCCATCGTGACCGATTCCACGAGCAAGAGCGATTCAACCGCGAAACTCGATCTCAAGGTCGAGCCGCTCGACATCAAACTCGAGCCGGTCAAGGCCGACATCGATACCAACTCAACTATTGATTTGAAACCGGTAGCAGTGGATTCCTGCCAAACCATCAAACTTGCTCCGCCACCACCGATATGTATCGATCAACCGTATTCACAACATTTCGGATTCACCTTTATGGGTATGGAGCTTTGGGGCTTCAACGTTTCGGGTAGATCCGAGATGACGATGCATAGTCCGTCCAAGCCGCAACATCACACTGTTCACCTCTCCGGTCATGGTTCACCGAACAAAGAATCTACCAAGCAACAATCCTCGGTGAAGCCGCGATCCGGCATCCGTGTGCGGATCGGTAATTGAACTTAAACCCAAGAAGGGCAATTTTATGCAAACCCAGGAGCAAATCCATCATCGTCATTTGCATCACGGTTACCACGAGGGCGCCAGAACTCAAAGCCGCGGACCGGAAATGTTCTACGGCTATTGTCACGAAAGCGGCCGCATGAGAATGATGGACTTACCGGACTTCGTCGACAACACACAGACAGCTTATTCGAATCTGGCATCGCGAATGTCGTCGATGTTCCAACCTTTCACGGGCACGCTACAGCAATCGCCCGCTGGTCCAGGTCATCATCATGGCCGAGGGCACGAAAGCTGCTGTCACAAGGAGGAGCATGACTGTCACTGCTCCTGCTGCATTCGCTGCGCGGACGCGGTGGAATATGCGCGCTGTGATGAGGTGCGTTCCATTCCGGTCACCTTCGAAAACGACTCTCGCCGCGAGCGAGACGTAAAGCTCGAGCTTGGTCCATTCTTAACCGAGAGCGGTAAGGAGCTGTGGCGCGGAACGCTCAGTGAGGAGACGTTCAAGCTGCCTCCGTGCGGTGAAAAGACCATCACGATCAGAGTAGGGGTTAATTGCGGGAACATTTCCCAGACTCCCGGCACGGCCGAACCCCGAGACCCCAACACACCACAACCTCCCGCAGGAACACCGGGAACAAGCGACGGACCTCCACGAGAAACACGCGGGACAGTTGATTCGTGCACGGTAGGTTATGCAACGCTGCGCGCCGAGGGTTGTACGATTCGCCCGTTGGTTATAGCCCTTGCCGTTTTGCCGAATGACTGCGGATCGCATCGCACCGGATGCCAGTGCGGTTGCTGCTGCTGAAAGTTTCCGCTCGTCAATCCGTCACAGGCGCTCGGCACGCAATAAACGGTACGCCCAGGCGCCGGAGCTCATCTGTTGGTAAACGGCTGACCCGGGAACCGCCAAAAAGTTGTCGGTCGCAGAGTTCTTTTCGCCAAACGCCTGCGCCCTAACCGCTGCCACGCTGTCGCACGACAACAGCACGTTGCGCGTAATGTCGCGATCTGAGACTATGCGCAGCCCAAGTGGCCCCAGCAGCACAACTACTTCCATCCAACGCTGCACGGGCAGAAGATCCGTGTAGAGAAAAAGACCACCCAGCGTGAGCACGCGACTTACCTCGGCAAAGAAGGCGCGCAAGTTTGGATAAGTATGTGACGACTCGATGTTCGTAACTACGTCGAATGTCCCGTCGTCGAAGGGTAGGTGTTCGGCGTCGCCCACCTCGAAGTGTGCGTTGGCGTGGGTCTTTCGACAAAACGCGATTGCTTCCGGGGCAAGGTCAACGCCCGTGGCCCTGGCGCCGAATCTCTCGACCATCAATGCCACCGTTCCTCCTCGTCCACAGCCCACGTCGAGTACAGCGCGGTCTTGCAGATCAGTGTCGCCGATCAATTCGAGCGCCAGCCTGACGGAACTCGGGTTGAAGACCTGCTCCGGCACTTCGTGCTGAGCCTCATCACCTTCCCCGACACTGATGTATCCGTAGTTGAGAAAGTACGACGCTCCCCCAACTCCCGATCGCTCGAGTTGTCGGGTCACATTGTTGTAGAACTCCCGGTAGCTTGCCTTGGCGGCTACGGTCGTCGCGTCCCCCTGCAAATCAGGAGCAACCGGCACGTCTGAGTTAGCAACCGGTGCGTCGATAGTGACGTGAGATTCGCCGCCTGCGAGGGCCTGGTCCACCAGTACAGCCAGCTCAGCCACCGTGGGTGCCTGAAACAGCTTTAGCACCGGGAGATCGATCTGGAAGCGGTCGCCGATCTCAGACGCGACTTGGGCGGCCAGCAGAGAGTGACCGCCGAGATCGAAAAAGCGATCCTGTATTCCGACTGACGTCAGGCCAAGTTGCGAGCCCCAGATTTCCGCCAGCTTCCGCTCCGTTTCCGAGCGTGGCTCGATATATACCGTCACCAGGTTGGGCCGCGGATGTCGCTTGACGCCCGCGCCGTTGGTCGCCGCAGCGTCGTCATGACGAACCCACGCCGCGAGGCGTTCAGCAAGATTGGTGGCCACCAGCATGCGTGGTTCGCACGGGTAGCCGAGCAGACGCAGAAAAATGTCCCGCCCTTCAGGCGGCCGGATCGCGGTAGGAATGGCTGCTCTTTGGGCTTCCGCCGCGTTGTCCCACGCGTCCCAATCGATACTCAACCAGTTGTCGCCGCCTTTTAACGCGAGCACGTCGAGCACCGTGTTAGCTCCGGCGTAAACTCCCAGCCCCAACCCGCCGAGGACTGTGGAAATGGAGGAGTGCAAAACCCACCGGCGAGGCTCCCGGTCTTTCATCGCATCGATCAGGTAGAAGAGGCCGCGCAGCTTCGGCGAGAATTGGGCCTCCACCACGTCCATACCTGTATCCGCAATCGCGGCGAAAGCTGCCGCGTCGATGCGCGCCGCTCCATGGACCACGAGGTCGATTGCTCCAAAACGCGCGATGGCGGTATCGACTGCGGTGTTTACCTGGGCGGCATCGTTCAGATTTGCGTTGAGCACGAGCACGTCCTCGCGCTTCGCATGCATCCGCGCGAGCCGGCCGAAGAGTCCGCGAGTTTCGGGAGGGAGCGTCGGATTTTCACTCTCCGCGGCCCAATGCTTAGGGGCCGGAAGCGGGGTGCGGCCGATCAGAACCAGCCGCGCATTCAGATCTTCAAAGACGCCTTCCGCCAGAGCCATGCCCATGTGGCCCAGTCCGCCGGTGATCATCACGACCGGATTCTCCGGTAAAACTTTGGGTGGTTGGATTGACTCGATGGTCACCGGCTCGAATGCCTCAATGAACCGGCGTTTGCCACGAAAGACCAGGCTCGGTTCCGGAACTCCCGCCGCGAATTCCGCTATCAGTTCCTCTGCCAACTCCGTGAAGTCGCCATCAACGTCAACGTGGGCAATCCTCAATCCCTGATGTTCCTGCGGAATCACTCGCACGGCGCCCATGCCCAGCGCCTTTGCGGGATCGAGGATCTCGTCGCCAAGCACGCGGGCAGTGCCGCGTGCCGCAAATAAGATCGGCAGCGGCCGAACAACATGCTGCTTGCTTAATGCGTGCGCCATCCGCATTGGCGCCAGCAGAGTGACAACCACGGCGGAATCCAATTCGGTATCGCCTGTCGTTGTGGCGGCGGTCCAACAATCAATTACACCCGCGAGCCGTGAAGCCGCGGAGCACACCGCTTCAGCCAGGCGCGTGAAATTATCCGGCTCCTGCGGGTTGATCACATATTCATCTTCCGAGACGCGCTCGAAGGCGTCACCCGTTCGGACTGTGATCGGCAGACCTCCGAGAGCAGTGAGCCGATCAGCAACTGCGGTTCCGAGTCCCATCTGCTCGTCCAGCACCAGAACGCGCCGCGTCGCAAGCGATACGGGACTGGCATCCTTCAGCGCACTCTCCTGCCAAGAGGATTTATAGAACCAATTCGATGTATCGCGTGCCGGCTCCTCCCGCGCGGTAGCATCCGGGGATGGGCCGATCCAATAGCTCTGACGCTCGAAAGGATAGGAGGGAAGGCTGACTCGTCTCCTGTGCTCGAGTCGATGGAAGCCTTCCCAATCCACTGGAACGCCGTTCGCCCAGAACTGTCCGAGCGAGGTCAGCATGGTCTCCGTATCAGCCCGGCGGTTGTCGGGACCCGAAAGTGTGGTAAGGCAGAGAGGCCTTTTTCCATCTCGCCTGGCAGTTTCCGAGACTAATGTTGTCAGCGTATTTCCGGGGCCGACCTCAAGGAAAATCGCATTCTTCCCGGCGGGACTCTTTCCGTCCATAAGCTTCTGAATACCATCAGTAAAACGAACTGTCGATCGAAGCTGCGCAGACCAATAGCCGGGTTGAGTGATCGCGGCATCGGCCCACTCGCCAGTCAGGCTCGCCACGAAGGGAATCGTCGGCAATGACAACTTGAACCGCGCTACATGCCCCTCAAATTCGGGAAGGATCGAATCCATCATCGAAGAGTGAAAAGCGTGTGACGTATGCAACCGGCGCGTGACTACAGATTCCCCAGCGAGCGTCGCCTCCACTTGCGCAATCGGCTCATTCGGTCCGGATAACACGCAGAGTCGTGGGGCGTTGATCGCCGCCAGCGATACCTCGTCATCGACAAAACGTAAGACTTCCTCGGAAGGCGCCATCACTGCCAGCATGGCGCCGCGCGGCAATGACGAAATGAGTTGGCCGCGCCGCGCAATAAGCGTCAGCGCATCCTCGAGCGTCATAACGCCCGCCAGGGCCGCGGCGACGTATTCACCGACGCTGTGCCCGATCATCGCCGCCGGCTGAATGCCCCAGGACATCCAAAGTTTGGCGAGCGCGTAGCCAATGGTGAAGAGTGCCGGCTGCGCAAATTTCGTATCTTTCAGAGTTTCAGCCGCACTCTTGCGGCACCGCGGTCCCGGAAAGAGTATGCGGCGCAGATCTGCTTTCAACGCCGGCTTCAGTAAGCTTGCGCAATCGTCGATTGCCTTGCGCACCAGCGGCTCAGTGTCATAGAGGTCCTTCGCCATGCCGACGTATTGAGAGCCCTGACCGGGAAACGTGAATACAACGGGACGCTCGTCGTCATTGGCGACGAATGCGCCGAGGCTGGCGACGTCGGCGAGCGCGGCGATGGTATCCGCGCGTTCTTCACTATCCACGACCAGCATGCGGCGATGCTGGAAAAATCGGCGGCCAACTTGCAGAGTGAAAGCGACGTCCGCGAGATCCAGCTCCGGATGTGCTTGCAGGTGCGTGCTCAGGTTGGCGGTTGTTTGATCCAGAGCGGTCTCGGTTCGTGCCGAGATAACAAGTAGCTGGTGTGGCCGCTTCTCCACCGGATGCTCGCGTTGTGGCGCTTCTTCCAACACGACGTGCGCGTTTGTGCCGCCGACGCCGAATGAGCTCACTCCCGCCCGGCGCGGAAGTCCGTTGCGTTCCCATCGACGCAAACTCGTGGTCACGTAAAACGGGCTCGAGGCAAGATTGATTGCAGGGTTCGGCGAGTTGTAGTGAACGGTCGGCGGGATCGCTTCGTGCTCCATCGCGAGTACGGTCTTGATCAATCCCGCGATGCCTGCGGCGCATGAAAGATGGCCGAAATTTGATTTCACAGAGCCAATGCCGCAGAAGCCGCGACGCTTTGTGCTGGCTCGGAAGACTTCGGTCAGGGCGGAGAGCTCAATCGGATCTCCAAGGATCGTGCCGGTCCCATGCGCTTCCACATAGCCGATGGATTCGGCGGAAACTCCGGCGGTGACATGAGCGGAACGGATCGCCTCAGCCTGTCCGCGAAAGCTGGGAGCGGTATATCCGACCTTGTCGTTGCCGTCGTTGTTTAGCCCGGAGCCGATCACGACTGCGCGAATGTTATCATCATCGGCGAGTGCGTCAGCGAGGCGTTTGAGCACCACGATGCCCACGCCGCTGCCCACAATCGTCCCTTGCGCGTTAGCGTCGAAGGGGCGGCAGTGCCCGTCCGGCGAGAGTATCGAGCCAGCCGAATAGAAATACCCTCCCCGTTGCGGAACCCTTACGGTCACACCGCCGGCGAGGGCCATATCGCAGCGAAGCTGCTGCAGACTTTCACAGGCTAACGAAAGAGCGACGAGGGAAGTTGAGCACGTGGTCTGCACGGCGACACTGGGTCCGCGCAGATTGAGTCGATAGGAAACCTGGGTACAGAGATGGTCTTTGTCATTCGTGACCATCAACTGCATCCCGTCGATATATCCGAGCGAGTCGATGTTCTTGTAGAGGTTGTAGAGGTACGTGCTTAGCTCGGACCCACCGAATACCCCGATGGCGCCGGGATACCTTGTCGAATCGTAACCGGCATCCTCCAGCGCTTCCCAAGCGGTTTCCAGGAACAGCCGATGCTGTGGATCAGTGAGCGAAGCGTCGCGTGCGGAGAATCCGAAGAATTGGGCATCGAACAGGTCGACGCCGTCGAGCACCGGCGAGGCATTGACATAGCCCGGCAAGCGCGAGATCTCATCCGGAATCCCTGAGGCGCGCATTTCTTCTCGACTCAGAATCGCTATCGACTCGATGCCTTCGGCGAGGTTTTTCCAGTACTGGTCGAGGTTGTTGGCGCCGGGAAACCGGCCGCGCATACCAATGATCGCGATAGGCTCATGGTCGTTGCGGCTCATGGCGTTCCTCTAGACTGAGGCACAGCCGGCGTCGCGGTAATTCGAAGCAGCACTTCGACTGGCAATTCGGCTTGGCCAGTGATAAAGAGAATTCCGGAGTACAGTGCGCCGGGATCATAGTCGGTTTCATCGAGTTGGATGGAGATCTGAAGGGTGCCGTCTTCCCCTGGACCGAGATCGAGAGTCTCTGGAGTGATCGTGATTTTCGGGGCAAATGCAGGTCCCACGCCGTCCAGACGCCGAACGTCTGTCACGCTGCACAGAATCGTCGTTTGCTTTTCCGTCGAGTTCTCGACTTCGAGTGAGGCAGTAACGGTTCTACCAAGCTCTCCGCTCAAAGTCAGCACGAGTAGCTGCGAGCTGTCTTGCCGATTCGCTGTGGCCAGTATCTCCAGGAAATACTGTTCTTCGTATTCGGAGCGAAGATCATTCAACCCGCTGACGAGATCTAAATAGAGTTGGCCCACGTGTTGAAGGTAATCAGGAAGGCGATTCCTTAAGTAGTTGGAACTAGTATCGTGAATCTCAGTCGGCGTAGTTTCGCCGGCGGCTACGCGGTCGAGTTGTGCTCGGTAGGCCTTCAGCGCCCTCGCATTCAGGCGACCTGCGTAGTCGGCGAGTTGTTGGAACCACGTGGCCGCGTCTGCGGCGTTGAATACCGGCGGCGGCAAATCTGGCTCTTCAGAGTTAAGTGAGTCGAACTCCGTCCGTTCCGGCATAAAAATCGTACCAATCTGGACTAATTCGCTCATAAATCGGGCATTCAACTGAGCGAGCTTGGACGCGTACTCAGGCCAGTGAGTTTGCGTGAATCGAAGATAGTGATCTTGAAAGACCGTCGGCGCGAGATGTCCATGAGACACGCTCTCGAGGACTTGCTGATAGAGATTCAGCACTCTGGCAGACTGCGCGGTAAAACGCGTGAGATACTCCAGATAAGCCTTGGACGAATCCGCGGATTCTCCGGCGAACTCGCTGGTGGGGTGGGTGGCCACAAACGCCTCCTGCGAAACGGGTATTCTAATACGGACTACAGGCGGAATTCACATGAGTGTTCGGCGGTCATTCTCGCAGAGGAGTTATGGCAAGTCAACGAAACAAGTCGCAGCGACGCTGTGAGGGAGTTACGCCAGAGAGCGCGAAGATTTAGCCGTATTCCTGTGGGGTGATTGGGTGGATTATTACAACGGAATACTATCTAGGCGCCGAGAAATGTGGACAGTCATAATTGCTGCAATGTTTGTTGGAATCATAGGAAATCTGTTTGTGCTTGGAATAGTGTTCAATTCAATAATCCTGACGCCAAGACACATAGTGGCGCTCTTGAGCTAAACATGTTTCTGTCTCTCTGTCTTGCGCACTTGTTCTTACGTGAGCGCCTGACGGACCACTCCTCTAGTAATATCGAACGTCAATTCGCCATGCCAATCGGCTTCCGTTGCACGTGCGTTGTGCTACTAATCGCGTCTTTTCCCCGAATCATGTTAAAAAATAAGTGAGGCCACCTTGTATGATGGCCCCTTGTAAGATTTATTAATGATGAATGCTCCCCACAGTGGACAATCTTGGCAACTTTTTGTTGAGGCCGATGACAGAAATGCTCAGTTTCTTCCAAATCTTGCGGGCGCAATAGCTTGGCACCCAACGCACAAGAGCTTCAAAAGAGTCCTAGGCAGCCCAGAATGGACACTCTTGCAACTTGCTTTGAGGCCAGCGGCAGAAATGCTCGGTAGCGCCCTAATTTGGAATTTCAAATCAGGGCACTACCGATGTTGGTTATCTCTATTCATTAATCCTTGCACTTTCGATCTTCTCGGTATTATATTCCGGCCACTTAGCAAGCAACCGCTCTAGAGAGAGTGGAACTCTCAAGATTGATCTGCTGCTGGTCCTCTAACCTGCTATAAACCTTTCAAGTACCAGCACCAGAGTCTGATTCAGCAAGACTCTAAATCACCTAAGGAGTCGCCATGGATGCCAACTGGGCCAGAATCTGGCTTGATTTCAGAATCACGGTCTATTTCGTCGCCTCGAGTATAGCTGTTGGGCTGACGTTCATTCTGATCCAGAATGTTGGAACGAAAAGTACTGCTTTTCTGTGCGCTCTCGCCGCATTGGCAACCGGAGGTCTGATCGGATTCTTGTTTGGAATCCCCCGAGTTTTACAGGATAACAGCTCTATTGCCGCCGTTCGCGAGGTTCGCCAGGAGGCAGAGAAGTCAACCGTCCCGGGACCTGTTTATCGGATGGCCGTCAACACAAACCTGGAGCAGATTTCCGATTGGCTTACCAAGATCATTGTTGGTTTTGGTTTGATACAACTCAGAAACATTCCTAACCACTTGAACAGCCTTTCACTTTTTATCGCTAATGGCCTTGGGGCTGCGCCTGAAGCGCAGGCACTCGCTCTCGCTCTCATCGTTTACTTTTTTGTGATTGGGTTTCTGGGCGGTTACCTTATGACGAGGATCTATCTGGCTCAGGCATTTTCACGCGCTGATTGGGGTGCTCAGAATACAATTGTAGTTGGCGGAGCAGAGTTGACATTGACAGAAGTCAGTCAACAATCGAGAACTTTGCTGGCAGACCTGCAAGACCAAATCCTGAATATCCAGAAAGCGGTACCTGCAGCCGCTCCAACATCCCGAGAAGATGCGGTGAGACGCGCGGGTCCCCCAAATGTGGCGACAATACTTTGGGTCGATGACAATCCAAAGAACAATAGTTTCATAGTCGAACGACTTACAAACCGCGGTATCCAGGTTACACAAGTGTTATCAACTAGCGAAGCGCTTTCCCTGATGAACACTAGGAAGTATGACAGAGTAATTTCAGACATGGGCCGACAGGAATCGGGCGGTTATAACAGTTCCGCAGGACTTGATTTGATACGAGCAATGCGAGATGCAGGCAACAAAACTCCCATAGCATTTTTTTGCAGCCGTTCCGCGGTTTCGACTTATGGACGGGAGGCTATGCAGTTGGGAGCAAAAGCAACAACTTCTTCTTCGACTGAATTGCTGCAAGCTCTCGAGATCGACCTTTAGTGGGCTCAATCAATTGACGTCGCAATCGATTGCGCTGGATCTTGTGGCCTTTTTCTTTCACATTGTTGGGGAACTTTAGTTCCCCACACTGGACAATCTTCGCAACTTTTTATTGATGCCAACGCCGGAGGTGCTCAGTTTCTTCCAAAACTTGCGGGCGTAGTAGTTTGGCACACAGGCCCAAGAGCTTCAAAAGTGCTGAGGCAAGCCCACAGTGGACAACTCGGTTTTTGACACTACCAACTGAAATGCTGTCAACACGCCCTCGCCGATCGCGTTCAACAACTTCTTGTGCTTCTACCTTATGAACACCAATATGACACTACCATGCATATAGGTAGCATGAAACGTATGGCCTCTCATTAACATATAAATTAGAAGAGTAGCCTTTGACTCTCCGCACTTGTTCTTTCTTGGTGAAATGAGTCTGACACTCCGTTTCTCTCACATCACTGACGCTGAAGGACGTTTAGCTAATCGGCAAAAGCACACGGGAGGTACATTTTATGTCATCTGGAGACAGCGCCCGACAAGTATTAAATGCCGGGACACCCACTCGGGTTACCGCACTCAATCGGGGCATTTCAAGCGGTACGTCCGGCTACAGCACTCGGCAGGTCGTAAACGCCGGGACATCCACTCGGAGCATTCCAACAGGTAATACATCCGGTCACAGCGCTCGGCAGGTATTAAATGCCGGGACACCCACTCGAGTTACCGCACTCAATCGGAGCATTTCAAGCGGTACGTCCGGCTACAGCACTCGGCAGGTCGTAAACGCCGGGACACCCACTCGAATCGAGTCAACCGATACGAAAGGAGGAATGACATCATGAGTCTCTGGCATGCAACTTGGCGCGGCAACGGTATTCAGGATGTGCAGTGGAACTTTCCGCCGGGAGTCATCAATCGGCATAGTCATGTCCTTGCAAACATTTGCGAGCTTTCCCAACCGGAGGGCCAACGCGAACTTGATTTTCCATTCATTGGAAATTCCAGTATGGAGATCCACAACATTGTGCCGCATGATAACGGAACCCTACTGATCCGGCTTGAAATTGACTGGGATAGCCCTCTCAATGTCCGCATTCAGTTTTTCGTCTTTGATTAAAATCCTGACCAACGGCAGAAATGCTCAGTTTCTTACGATAGTTGCGAGGAGTACCTTAGTAACATTATGCATCACCGGCGGCGCGAAGCGCCGTCGCTGCATGCTGTCGTTAGGTATCGCCTTTGTCTCGACGTATGCTAACTACAGGGTCCATGTCTACCATGGTCGGCGTGGTAGGCGGATCGTGCGGCGACTTCGATACCTCCACACGTCCGAGGTCTTGACCAATAAGCCGCTGTAGAACGCGGCGCCGGCCGAAGGTTGTCCATGCCTTCATGTATGCCTGGGTATCGGTGGCGCTCGCCTTCGGGAAGTTGGACCGGATGAATGCAAGCCGCTTCTCATCGAGTTCCTGACCCGCTGCCTGCAAATTCTGATACCACTTGGCCGCTGCGCCCAGCGCCACAACCCAAGTGATCAAGGGATCGAATTGCGCGAGGAACTCGAAGATCCCCGACCCCCGGTCCACACGATGAAGAAAGATCGGTGCCGCTCGGTCGTATGCCTCCGACGTCATGCACTCCGCCTTTACATCGTGGAAGGTGCCTTTGACCGTCTTGAAGAGGACCTCGTGGTCGAAGAGTGGAAGCCGAATGGGATGTCCATCAAAAGTCAGGCGCAACAGGTGGAGCGAGGAGCTCGAGACCTTGTCGATGTATCCCGAACCAGCGTCGAAGTCGCGCCACAGGCCATCAAGATCGAGGTCCTTGCCCATCCAGTAATTCTCAACGCTCATCTGATGCTATTCCTATATATGCCTAATGGTTGAGAGACGTGGCGACGCGATTGCATTCAGCGGCGTCAACGGCCCGCGACGGATACGCCGAACTCAAGTTCGTGCCAATCACGGACGACGAGTTCTTGTAGCGACGCGATGAGCATAGCACGCCCGGTGGCGAGTGCTTGCAGCATATCGCCAGTCCATTGGCGAAACTCATTGCCGCCGTAATCAGCGTAGTGAGGTCCCGGAAAACCCAATTTTCCATGAAGGAATTTCGAGCGAATACGGTACATTTCGGAGACATCCTTACTCGCTCGACCAGACCACCCGAGCAAGGCTTGACCTCGTTCTCTCACTTGGTGCAAAAGACCACCCTCGCTAGATGTGAACAATGATTCAAGCCCGACCATTACCCAAACGAGTTCGGTGACGAAGCTACGAGCGTAGAGCGTATGTGACGCCGCATGCAATGCACGCCCAACCGCATCTGTTGCGAAGTTCGTTTCGACGGACGGTGAGGCTTTCAGCCAGCTCCAAACGGTAGAAAGCGGAAGTTCGCGAAGCTGAGGCCATGCATCAGCTTTCTTCCCGCGACGCAAGAGATTGTCGAAACCATCATCACGTGTCGCTTCACCCCAGGTGTTGCCGACATGGACCTCAGACCGGACTCGCCGCGCTGCGCCCGGCTTCGCTAAGTACATCGCGAGGCCGACGTCTTCAGTCCAATGTCGAACACGATGCAGAACATCATATTCATCGGCGTGACGATGCGCGAAAACACCAATGCGTGGAGACACCTGTACGCTGACACGAAACCCACGTTCGCTACCACAGAGATTTGCCACTAAGCCGCGAAACACGGGGTCGATGGGCGCGCGGCGATCGTGGATTGACTGTTCTAGCACCTCGAAATGCAAGATGTCTCTACCATGAAGAATGAGTGGGGCACCCCCTTGAAGCCACTCGGAAAGAATGTTCAAAAAGCGCGCCTGTTCGATGCATTGGTCTTCGTCCGGCGCGTGGTATGGGTGAAGATCGGTTCCGGGACGAAATAGCAGCGCAGCGCGAACGTCTATGGGTGCAGAATTTGAGTCCATGCCTGAAACGTGAAGTCAGGTAAGCTGCCGAACGAATAGGATTCTTTCCACAGTCCTCCCCGTCTCGCACCAGCTTTGGTTTCCTTCATCTTGACCGGCGGCGAGACTGCGGAAAGAATCCTAATCGTTAGGTCTCTGTTGAATCAATGTATAATTCTGCGATATGGATTACAGCAAGATCATCGATTTTCTAAAACAGCCTCAATTCGTCTTCGTAATTGCTGTAACTACAGGCTTGATAATCTTTCTTCCTGACAGTGCAGTTCAAAAGATGGGGCTTTATCAGAGTCGTAGTACCTATTCACCCTATATAGCAGTCGTTTTCCTTGTGTCAGCAGTTCTGTCTATTACACAGGCAAGTGTTAAAGGGTTCGCTTGGAGTAAAGACCGGAGGAAAAGACAGACAGACTTGCGCGACCGTGTGAAACAGCTTGAGACTCTCACTAAGGAGGAGCGAGCTATTCTTAGAGAATTTACAGAGCGCCAAACGATGACGCGGCGTCTTGATGTAGATAGCGGAATAGTGAATGGATTGATGTTTAAAGACATAATCTATCGAGCTACTAATAGAGCTACATCTGGGGTTGCCGATTATACTTATCATGGCGTGGTATACACTTGCGATCACAATATGCAGCCTTGGGCGTGGGAATATCTGAATGAACATCCTGAATTCCTTTTTGATCCGGGAAGCACAACCAAAGAACTTTCCTCAGAGAACGAGACATAATTCATTCAACCGCCCCACGTTGCGCGTAAGCGGCTGGTCTATGTAACTAACTATAGGCCCTCGATCGAATCGCAAGTGTGGTCATCGGTGCATCGGCGCACTAAAGCCTTTCTTCGCCTCGAGAATTTCTATAATCCAAGGGACTTGGAAAATGCGTCTCGCGAGTAGGGATTCTCAGATGAATCTGTGTCCATTCATTGAATCCATAATTAGAAAACCAACTAATGTCATATAGTCCTTTTGACGCCGCCAATGATGGTCGGTTGCCGACAGGTCGGGTCACGCAATAGCCGAACGGTGGAAGCGCAATCTCGGCCATAATGTAATCTGAACCTTGGCCTGTCGTGTCCAAAATGGCCATTCCCCCCGTGAACCGCAATTGGCCCTTCATCCCGAAGTATACGTAGGTCCGATAATCCGCAGGAAGATACCTCAAGCGAGGATTGAGAAGAAACCGTCTCAGCTCTCTATGCGCCTTCAGAGAACGCTCTCCTGCCATTGCGACAGCCATCACCAGCACTTGCTTTAGAACATTGAGCGGACGGATATAATAAGGAAGGACGAGTGCCTTTTCTCCTTCAACCTTATCCAACCACTCAAAACCCTGCCGCGTCCATGTCACGAACGCTTGGCCATACCAAGCTCCTGTTAAGGTGTTGCAGCGTTCGCAAATCGAGTAAGTACCAAGACCTTTTCGAAACCTTGAATGAGATCTCTTCGATAAATGATCCTCCATCGTTTTAAGAAGCTGCTGATGATTGTTGAACGCAGCTTTTGGCGGCATGTGTTCAAACGTTAGCTTTCCAAATGCCCCACAAAGCCGACAAAAACCTTCATAGTAACGACCCATATCACTTCTCGATTGAAGACCCGGAACGACGGGACTCTGCGCTTTGGCGGTGCACCAACGCGACTACAATAAGGCCGCTCATCCAGCGAGCGATTTATTAACCTTCGAGGTCGATGTTCCTCCGGCTGCGCGTGAGAATGGCAGGATTAATGCTTGCCCGAGCTGTTGCTCGCTTTCGCGGCCTCACACTCGAGAGTCTTGAGCGCAAGGTGTAGGAAACCGGGAATCGCCATTTCGTCACGTTCCCATCGTGCAACTGTGTTTCGACTCACCTTTAGCTTGCTTGCAAGCCCCTGCTGAGTTAAGCCCAATGCCAGTCGCCGTTCCCGAAGTTTGCCGCCCTTCATGCCACCATTCTACCACGTCAAAATGATACCTTGCGTATCACGTCTACTCATGATACGATGCGTATCTAACACGGTGCGGGCTGGCTGTCGCTATGAACGACAACCAGCCCTTACACAGCCGACTCCTAGCCTGTTAAGTGAAAGGAATCGACCATGCCGGATAATACTATCACGGACACTCACGCCACGAGCGAAACCCCTTACGCTGTCGTAAACCTAACTCGTAGTGACCTTGAGCCGAAGGATTGGGCATTCCTGCGCGAGTGGGCCAACAGGCTTGGCGTGTCGCTCGAGGTCTTGTTACATCGCATTCTGGTTGCCGCAGCGATAGGCCAGCTTTACGTAGAGAAGATTCCTGAGATTTGAGAAAGCCTCACGCGACGCCCAGCGACGCATGAGGTACGAGTCAGCCTCACGCGTATGCCCGGCGACGCATGAGGCTCGGAGCGTCGGGCTTGTGACCTCACCACAGAGTGACCTCACCACGCTCGACGCTCCACAGTTAGCGTTATCGATCCGAGAGGGGGCAAAAGGGTCGGTGACGCTTCCGAGGGCGCTACTTGTAGGTGGGTACTTGTAGCGCCCTCGTCTTTAAGGGTTATTAACAGTGGATGAATCCAGCGAGACGATGATCTGTGCGAAGTGCGGACTCCCTATAACGGATGGACTTTTCGTTGTTGTCGAGAGAGACAATGGAATGGACAAATGGATTGAGTGGGAGCACATGTACGATTGCAGTGATTATGAAACGCTTCGCTTCTGGCTTAATCAGTTAAACTGATCCTTGCCCGAACTAATTGCCGCCACGCGCACCGGCCTCACATCGTACGGTGTTTGCACCAAACGTTTTTCTCCAAATACTCAGACGCCGCACGGCTCACAGACCCGCCTAAATCACACGTTCGCTACAATCCTGCGACTTCAATCGAAAGAAAAAATAAAAAGGTGCTGCGCACCTGATTAAATCAGACACGACACCCCCGCTTCGGGGCTGCCGCGTCTACGTTTGCATGTAGACGTCGTTTTATATTCGCAGGTGCAACACTTTAACGCGTTTACAAAGACGTACTGCATTTAGTTCTCGGACGCCGCAGGCAAAACGCGCCTGCGACTGTCCTCGAACAGAGGGTTTCGGCTGGAAAGCGCCTCAACAAGGACGGTCATCTGATAACGGGTAATTATGTTCTCCCCACTACAGCGCCTGGCGGCGCTCCCGAACATAATTGCCGTTATCATACGCCTCGCCTTCTATTCCTTTTTTTCCCTTATTCGTCTCGCTCGCAGATACTCTGACGGGTTCCGTTTCTTACGGTGCTACTCGCCTAATGGCTCGTGTTGTCCTGCTCTTTTATTTCGTCGCGTTTCATTGCGGACAAGATTCTGTGCTTGCTCATCTTCTTTTCCCGTTAACTCATGCTCTGGCATGGAGTTACGCGTCTCGTTTTTAAACTTGTCTACAAACTCAATATTTGACGCTAATCTAACTCGGGATCTTCCTCCCGATATTACGCTTACGCTCCTTAATGGTTGTAAACACGTAGACAAAACCCATCTAGCCCGCTGCTTCCCTTTATTCCTGTTTGCGGCTGCGCTTTCCCTTAGCTCGAATCGTCAGTCGGCAGCCCGCCCGCACAACTCTCCGCTTCGCTCCGAGTCCGCCGCTTCGCTTCGGCCCTGCGGGTGTGCGGTCAGGCACCCAGCCGACTGTAATTGTCGCTAAGGGAAAATAGCTAATTGTCGCGCTTACGCGCGACTTTCCGCACGTCCCAAAGTTCTGTTACACAATCCCGCTGAGCACCGTGATCGCATGGCAGGTGAAGCATGCGGCTCCATGCAAGCAAACTGACTGACGCTTCACGCTACAGTGCTCCGCGACTACAGCGCTGCAATTTGTTTGAGGCCATAACGAGTTCTCCTGCGCAAGAAATCCGCACACTCCCTTGTAACCCTCGCATTTACAAAGTCTTATCCGCCGCCAAAATTCTTGCGCAGCGCCTTTAACAGCCTCGACTGGTCGATCCACTTGGACCACGTTTCTCTGGTATAGCACGTGCACGGGCCAATGTGAGGCTTGCTTTTAACCCGCGAGCTACTCTCTTTCAACTTATCTAAAAAAAGGTGGTCCAAAGTCGTTTATGAACAAATCGAAAAACCGAGCGCACTTCAAGAAGGAGCGTTCAGACGAGACAGTTTCAACAAGGCTGTGGGCGGCAGACCATGCGCTTTTTTCGGAAACCGTTGCGCGTAGACGCACCAATCCAGCAGAGCTTTTGCGGAAAATTGTGCATGAGTGGGCTATTACGATGCGGCTCTCAGGTCAAAATACAGACCAACCCGAAACCGCTGGTCCCATAGGCAAACTGCAAGAGCAAATACTGGCCGAACAACTCGCGCCCATTAACGAGGCTCTAGCTACGATCTGCCACAAATTAGATGTACCCCTCTTTGCGATCCCTAACACCCAGGACGGCCCTGATCCTGATTCGCACCCGGATTCAATCCTAATGGCCCAGATGCGGCGTGTCAGAGAGGATCTGGACACCACACTGAGAAAAGTAAAGCGCTCGAAGATGTTTACAATCGCTCATTACAACCTTTCCGCGCAAACCTTTGCCGCTAACTGGGCCGTACTCAGGCTGATTCAGCGCTATATCGTCGAGCCCTCTCTACGACCCAGCTACAAGGACGAGGCAAACCAAATGGCCTTAGCAGAGCGTGAAAAAAGCGTAGATGAGGGTTTACTGCTCGCCAAGCTTTCGGCTTTTCACTTCCACTCGTCAGAGCTTTTTTACGATGTGTTTCTTAAGCTGCCCGAAGACAATGGCGAAGATGAGTCTAGCGACGACGACACGCCTGAATAAGGTGGGAATCTGTCGTTTAGCCCGTGCACTGATTGGCTCTGTTAGCCTGAATCCACGCTTCGCTTTTTGACGACTTGCCCCGAGAGGATTTCGCAAACAACGAACTCCCATCTGCGACCCCTCACGGTCGCCATTATCACAACCTGAAAACTAATCTCAGGTGTTTAGTAGCTGCCACTCCAACAAAAGCCGCCGAGCTTGAGATCGAAGCCCTGAATCGATCTCGGCGGACTGATTCTCCAAACGAAGAATCCTCACCCAATAAGGTTTTTAGAATGACTGCAAACGTCGATCATCAGCCGCAGCCGAGCGGTCCCGAGCTCTACGGAGTTCAGGTCTACGTTCCAGCAGTCTGTGGTTTCTGATGAAGAAGTCCGAAGACAATCTGATTGATCGCACACTCGAAGTTTGGCAGCCGCGCAACGC
>JBKPOC010000069.1:0-84504 GCA_046732935.1 Acidobacteriota bacterium
GCCCAATGCGTTACCCCCAGACCTTCATCGACGATCTCAAACGACAGGCAGACATCGTCCGCGTCATTCAGGATTACGTGCAGCTCAAGAAAAAGGGCGCAAACTGGATGGCCTGCTGCCCGTTTCACAAGGAAAAGACGCCTTCCTTCTCGGTCAGTCCGCAGAAAGAGATCTTCTACTGTTTCGGTTGCCACAAAGGCGGCTCGGTCTTCAACTTCGTCATGGAGATCGAGCGAGTCGCGTTTCCCGAGGCCATCAAGATCGTCGCCGACAAAGTCGGCATGCCCTTGCCAAAGCTGGTCGACGACAGCCGCTTCGAAATGCGGCGGCAGGAAGCCGACGAGGTCATTCAACTCAACTCCTGGGCGCTCGAGTGGTGGCAGAAACAATTGGAGTCGAGCAACGAAGGACGCATCGCGCGAGAGTATCTAAACAAAAGAGAGATCACGGACGAAACACAACAGACTTTTCGTCTCGGCTACGCGCCTGATAGTTGGGACGCGCTTTCAACTTACCTGCGTCACAAAGGCGCGACTCAACAACAGATCGATCGCAGCGGCCTCGTTGCAAAAAAAGAAGAGGGCAATCGTTCTTACGATCGGTTCCGCGGCCGTTTGATGTTTCCGGTCTTCGATTACCAGGGACGGCCGATCGCTTTCGGCGGCCGCACGTTGAAAGACGAAGATGCGAAGTACATCAACTCGCCCGAAACAGCGGCTTACGTAAAAGGCCGCAATCTCTTTGGTCTAAACCTGACGCGCGACGAGATCCGCCGCCAGGAGTTCGCGATCCTGGTCGAAGGTTTTTTGGATCTGATCGTGCCTTATCAACACGGCGTGCGAAACATCGCGGCGAGTTTGGGAACAGCGTTGACGACGGACCAGGCAAAGTTGCTAAGTAGGTTTGCGCGCAAAGTGGTAGTCAACTATGATGGCGACCGTGCGGGCGTGATGGCGGCAAAGAAGTCAATCGAAATCCTTCTCGCCGAGGATCTCGAAGTAAAAGTGCTGGTGCTTCCCGACAATGCAGACCCCGACGAGTACATCCGAAAGTTTGGCGTTACTGAATATCAACGACGACGAGCGCAGGCCCAACCACATATACAATTCGTAATCGAGAACGCTTTGCGCGACCGCAATCTTCACCGGCCCGCGGAAAAAGCCGAGGCCGTTGAAGAAGTTCTTCCTTACATCAGGGCCGTCAACAGTCGCATTCAGAAGCGCGAGTATTTTGACATGGCAATGGACGCGCTCGGCATTGACAGGGAAAACGTCAACACGTCGGGTTGGCGGCGCGAGTTATGGCAAAGCGTGCGCGACAACAGGACTCGGCGATCTCCTGACGGGCACCCGCTGGAGAAGCGAGCTGAAGCGACTGCCGCTGAACAACGCTTGCTGAGCCTTCTATTCGGAGACGCGGATCTGCGACGCCAGGTGTTGGGAATGCTCAGGACAGAAGACTACGAGGATCTGCCAACGGCACGAATCTTTCAAGCTCTGTTTGAGCTCGACAATGAAGGCGGCGCGATCGATTTCGAGAGTGTGAGCGACAAGACCGAAGGCGACGAGCTCGCCAAAAAGATGATTCCGATGCTGCTGATGAATTCTTCCCTGCACGGATCAAATCAACACTACGTCGCCGAAGAATGCGTGTCGACTTTCAAATTAATGAGGATCGAGCAGCGGATTGAACAATTAAGAAGAGAATTGGTGATGGCAGAGCGGGAGCAAGATGACGAGAAGATCTCCAAGCTTGTGAGTGAACAGATCGAACTCTCTTCCATGCGTCAAGGTATGTTGCAACCAGATCGCGCAGAACGGTAGACACAGACCGTGAGTATCGAAGACAAGGATCGCGACGATGTAATGGAACGGCTGCTCGAGCTCGGCGGCGACAAGAAATACTTGACGTTCGACGATCTCAACCGCGAGCTGCCCGACAATGTCGTCTCTCCCGACGACATTGAAGACGTCCTCCAGAAACTGGAAGGCTCGAACATTCCCGTCGCCGATTCCGATGAGCGCCTGCTCGAGCAGGCGGCCGCAACCGTATCTGATGACGATGAAGAGGTCCTCGACGAAGACGTCGAGCTCGACCTTTCCGCGGGCGCACTCGAGAAGACCAACGATCCGGTCCGGCTCTATTTACGTGAGATGGGAGTCGTGCCGCTATTGACGCGCGAAGGCGAGGTAGCGATCGCCAAACGCATCGAGCGTGGTCAACTTAGAACGCATAAAGCAATCGCGCGTTCGCCGATCGCCGTTCGCGAGTTGCTGAAGATCGGCGAAGAGCTCGAAGCGGGAAGACTCAATATCCGCGACACTGTCGTCTTCTCCGAACAGGCCGAGTTGACCGGCGACGAAGACAAGGCTGAAGAGTACCGCACCTGGACCATCGAAGGCATTCAGAACATCGACCGGCTCGCGAAGCTCGCTTTGAAAGAACTCGAGAAACTTCAGGTCGAACAAAAAGCCTCACGAGGCAAGAAGAACACGAAACTGACGAAGCTCAAACGGCGAGTGGCGCGAGTTCGACTCGAGATCGCGCAGGAGATCGGGCGACTCAATCTCACGGAGCGCGCGCGGCAGCGGTTGATCAATTCGATTCGCTCAGTTCACAAGTCAGTGCGCGAAGCGGAACGAGAGATTGACAGCTTGAGCGACAAGCCGATGCGGAAACGCGTCAAGCTCGAGGACGAACGGGAGTTCAAGCGGCGAATCATTGCCGCGCGAAAGCGTCTCTCTGAGATCGAGATCGATCACTTCGTCAGTCCGATCGAGATCAAACGAGCGTTGCAGGCGATCGTCACCGGCGAACAGCAGACTGGTCAGGCGAAGCGCGAGTTGGTGGAGGCTAACCTGCGGCTCGTCGTTTCGATCGCGAAGAAGTACACGAATCGCGGGCTGCAATTCCTGGATCTGATTCAGGAAGGGAACATCGGGTTGATGAAGGCCGTCGACAAGTTTGAATGGCGGCGGGGTTATAAGTTTTCCACGTATGCCACGTGGTGGATACGCCAGGCGATAACGCGCGCGATTGCCGATCAGGCGCGAACGATTCGCATTCCGGTACACATGATCGAGACGATCAATAAGCTGATCCGTACGTCACGTTCGTTGGTCCAGGAGTTGGGACGCGAGCCGACGAGTGAAGAGATAGCGCGAAAGATGGATATACCGGTTTCGAAGGTGCGGAAGGTTTTGAAGATCGCGCAGGAGCCGATCTCGTTGGAGACTCCGATCGGCGAGGAAGAAGATTCACATCTCGGCGACTTTATCGAAGACAAGTCGATCCTCAATCCTGCCGATGCCGTCGTTGCGTCGAACCTGCGTGAGATCACGGACGAGGTGCTGGCGACCTTGACGCCGCGTGAGGAGAAAGTTATCAAGATGCGGTTTGGGCTCGGGACGACCGGCTCCGAGCATACGTTGGAAGAAGTTGGTCAGCACTTCGCGGTCACGCGCGAACGTATTCGGCAGATCGAAGCGAAAGCCCTGCGCAAACTGCGCCACCCATCACGCTCTCGAAAACTGAAGGCCTTTTTAGACGGAGCTCCGCGGTAACCACGGATTTATTTGAAGGCGAGAAATGCCGTGCTCTTCGCGGTGTGATCGAATTCGTAGTTGTAGGTGTAACCGGGGAATTCGATGGGCCGCACGAATTGGACTCTAACCTCGACGCGGTTGTCGCGTTGGCTCGGCGTGATGACGGCGTTCGGCGGTATCTCATACTCGGCGCCACTCTTCAACAGTTGCTCGCCCGCCCATGAAGGCGGATAGCCCTGAGCCACCGCAACGTCAGCATAGTGCTGCATCAGGTCTTTGTACGTGTGCGCCTGGTAGGCGATCGGGATGTACAGGTATCCAGCGTAAGCGCCGGCCGCCAGAACGACCATGACGATCATAAACTGCAACCTGGAACTGCCCCGTTCACTTGATCTTCGCATTAGTGTGAACTTTCCTCGCGCTCGCGCGCGCTCTGGCTCGCGCGGGCCTGTAATCCGGCCCGCAGCGAGACTCGCAACGATTTCGAACTGACGAGCTTGCCCTCGACGATTCGCGGCAAACCCACCCCTTCGAGCAACACCCAATTGATCTGACCATCAACGCTCTTTTTGTCGTGCTTTAAGGCGCGGATGATGTCACCGAGATCGAGGTTGTCAGCACGCGGCAACGGACCGCAAAGATGAACCGCCTCGCGCAACAACCCCAAGTCACCTGCGTCCAACAGACCCAGGTTTCTCGACAACTCTCCGGCAACTAACATTCCATAACCAACCGCCTCGCCGTGACGGAACACGCGATAACTCGTAATCGCCTCCAGCGCGTGCGCCGTCGTGTGCCCAAAATTCAAAATGCGGCGCGACTTAGCATCCGTGCGGCCGGTCGCTTCCCGCTCGTCGTTCGCGACAATCGACGCCTTGAACCCACAATGCGCCGCGATCAGCGCTTCAAACTCACTCGCGAGCAGAAAATCCCGGCTCTCACGCACGCGGCGAAGCCCGGTAACAGTGCTTTCAAAGAGAGATTCGTTGGCAATTAACGCCTGTTTCGTCATTTCGCAGAACCCTGAAACCAACTCGCGCGGCGGCAAACTCGTGAGCGTTTCGGTATCGATGACGACGAAAGCCGGCTGGTGAAAAGCGCCGACCAGGTTCTTTCCCGACGGCAAGTTAATGGCGGTTTTGCCGCCAACTGAAGAGTCGATCTGCGATAGCAACGTCGTCGGTATTTGAACGAGCGGAAGGCCGCGCAGGTAAATCGCGGCGGCGAAACCGGCAAGATCCCCGACGACGCCTCCACCAAGCGCAACCACGGCGTCGTCTCTCTCGAAGTTGTTTTCGTTGAGGAACTTAACGGCAGTTTCCAGCGATCGGAACGACTTGTAGCGCTCGCCTTCCGGCATCAGCCATTCGAAGACTTTATAGCCGTCGCGCTTCAGATCTCTCACGATCTCGCGGCCGTAAAGGCCGAAAACTCGCGGATTGGAGATGATTCCGATGCGGTGTGGACGCCGCGTCAATGATGTTGAGATTAGCTGTGCGAGGTTGCGTCTGCTGCCTTTGCCGACATTGATCTCGCTTCGTTTAGCTTCTTGATTAAGGGCGAGTTCGAGGCGGTGCATTTTGGGGCCACGGATCCTCGGATACAAAATGCGAATGGGCTCGACATACGTGGGAGTGCGTCGCGCCCATCCATATTCGTGGTTACTGTCCTCACCCCAGCAACCACTTGAGACGGAGGATCCACCAACCGTCTCTCTTGCCCCGCAATATACACCGCAACGCCTGTGCCGTGCAAGACCCTTTTTCGCCGCGCCTTGACTCCTTCGACTTTGCTCAGACAAACGCTATGCAGTAGCAAAAACGGCCTATTCAGGGCGTTGAAGACCGGGCAAAGTTGTGTAGATATTTCTCTGATCCGTGTGTAAAAACTACGCGCCGATTTCCCGCTCGATGACGTTCCCGATCCGTTGCGCGTAACTTTCGATCTGGTGCTGGTGTTCGCCCTCGATCATGACCCTCGCCAGCGGTTCGGTCCCCGAGTAGCGGAGCAACAGTCTGCCCCTGTTGTCGAGCTGCTCCTCGACCTCTCGGACTGCGTCCTGAACGGACGACAGCTCGGCAAACGGACGCTTCTCCCGGACTCTGACGTTCAGGAGGATCTGCGGATAGCGTTGGAAGCCGGTGGTCATCTGTCCCAGCGACTTCTCCGAATCGCGCAAGGCTCGTATCAACGACAGCGCCGTGATCATGCCGTCGCCGGCGAGGCTTAGCTCAGGAAGAATGATGTGGCCCGACTGCTCGCCACCCAGGCTGGCCTTCCGCCGCAAGAGCTCGTCGAGTACGTATTTGTCGCCGACGTCCGTGCGGACCAATTTGATTCCGGCGCCGCGAAGCGCGATTTCCAGTCCGATGTTGCTCATGACCGTGGCGACAACGGTATCATCGTTGAGCCGGTCGTGCGCCTGAAGATAACTGGCCAGCACCCAGAGAGTCGCGTCGCCGTCGACATACGTTCCCTTTTCGTCGACAAAGAGAGAGCGATCCGCATCCCCATCAAAAGCCACGCCAAGGTCGGCGTTTTCTTTCACGACTCGTTCGCGCAGTGAGTCGATGTGGAGCGAACCGCAGTTGAGATTGATGTTACGGCCGTCCGGCTCGGCGTTGATCGCGACGACGTTTGCGCCGAGACGTTTGAAGAGCTCGGGAGCGAGCGCGGAGCTCGCGCCGTTCGCGCAATCGACCACGATCTTCAGATTGTGCAGATCCAAGCCCTTGCCGATGTGGTCTGAAAGGAACGCGAGATATTCCCGCTGGAGACTGTGTTCCTGTTCCTGTTCCTGCACGGGTGCTTTTGTGTCAGGCGCTTCTTTGTCAGATGAGGGATGTGTTGGATCGATGCCGGCGAAGATATCGGCTTCGATAACCTGCTCGACCGAGTCGTCCATCTTCTGACCCGAAGGGGCGAAGATCTTGATGCCGTTGTCCTCGTACGGATTGTGAGAAGCGCTGATGACGACGCCTGCGTCGGCATCGTGTTTTCGCGTCAGGAAAGCGACGCCCGGAGTCGTGATAACTCCGGCAGACAAACACTTGCCGCCGGCGCGTGTCGCACCTTCGATGAGCGCGCGTTCGAGCCAGTCGCCGGACTCACGCGTGTCGCGCCCGATGACGATCTCGGGGCCGCCGTTTGTTTTTGAGAGATGTTGCGCGAGCGAGAAACCGATCGCCCTAACGGTTGGTGCATCAAGTGGGAATTTTCCGGCTTCGCCTCGAATACCGTCGGTGCCAAAAAGAGGTCTCAATACCTATCAGTCCTTCGTTGATTTCAAAGTCACTTTTCCCTGTAGCTCGGGTGCAAGTTGCAGGCGGTGCTCGCCGCCGGAGTCAACGACAATCTTCAGATCCTCGGCTTTCAACCTGTTGAGGATACTCGGAGGTCCCGAAACTGTAATCGTCCTGGCAGGTCCCGTCTTCCCATCGGCGGTAGAAACAGCAACACCAGAAAAACTCTTCTCAATTTGCTTTTCGCCAATCTCTACTTCGACATTCACCACCGGATCCAGCAGATCGACTTTAGCATCCGAAAGATCGATAGCGACGTTCGACGCAGTAAACGTCTCTTTATGCCCTGACAGCCAGATCGACTCGGTCAACACTTTCTGCAATGCGTTCACACGGCTCTCCGGTCCACGCACCGTGACCGATCCTTTGTTCGGACGGACAGCGTAAACTTCATAGCCGTCCGCTGGTTTTCCTTCCAGCTTCGGTTCGATCGCGATCTGGCGTTCGAGAATCGCTTCGAGTCGAATCGGTATCGCGCTCGGTTGAAACCCGTCGACCTTGACGCCTTGCGGCAACGAAATCTGCGCCTTGTCGGCGAGACGCAAAACTCTTTCGCCCGCGCGCTGATCGCTCAGGTCCACGGTCGCGACCAGGTCGAGCGCCGTCAGATCGTCCAACTTGTTTCTGCTGCCCGTGAGCATCACGTCGACTGCTCGCGGCGGGTCGTTGCTGATCTCCAGCAACTGGGGACGAATGAAGTTGAGTTGCACGTTGACGTGCGCGGTGACGGGCTCATTCTGGCCGGTCACGACCAGCCAGAGCACGATCGCGATGGCCAGCGACAGTAGCTTCAAACTCCAGTCTTCGAGGAAGATCCGGCGCAGCAGTTTCTCCACGCGGGACGGCCTGCGTTCGATCTCTGGAGCGACTTCGTCTACGTCCTGGAAGGGCATGTTCTACTTTTTGCCACAAAAAGGCACAAAAGACACAAATAAAGTAACGGCTATTTGCTGCTTCTCCTTCTGGAACGACATCCTATTCCCTTCTAGTTTTGTGTTCTCTGTGCCTTTTCGTGGCTAAATTGATGCCGGCTCTTCAGTCTCACCGGCGTTGGCTTCCGCGACCTTCTGCGGCTCTTTCTTTTTGGACACGCCGAGCGCCTCGAATATGGCCTCGCGAAGTTTTGTTGCGTCGAGACCGCGCTTGATCTCGCCGCCCTGCACGAACGACAGCAATCCCGTCTCTTCCGACACCACCACGGCAACCGCATCGGTGTCTTCAGTCACGCCGATCGCGGCGCGATGGCGCGTGCCGAGATCGCGCGATAGTCGTGGATTAAGTGTCAACGGAAGAAAGCAGGACGCCGCCGCGATACGATGCCGCCGCACGACAACGGCGCCGTCGTGAAGCGGGCTCGCCGTATTGAAAATGCTGACGAGCAAGTCATAACTCAGCTCGGCGTCGAGCTGCACGCCGCCATCGGTGACGTTCTTCAAACCAACGGTCCGCTCGATAACGATCAGAGCGCCTGTCTTCAACGAAGCGAGCGTTGACGCGGCCAGTATTACCTCGTCGTAAATGCCTTCGCCAAATTGCCCCCGATGACGAGAAAACGGCACGCGGAAACGATTGCCGAACGTGATCAAAGCCTGCCGGATCTCCGACTGGAACAGCACGATGATGGCAATGCCGATGTACAGCAGCCCGTTACTGAGCACGAACTCGAGCGTCGCGAGATCTTGTTTGATTGAGAGCCAGTAAAGAAAAACGAGGGCGGCGATTCCGGCGGCCATGGGCGCGGCGCGAGTGCCGCGCAGGAGTTTCAAGACTGCATACACGAGCAAAAAGACGAAGATGATGTCCGCGACGTTGCGCGGCTCGATCATTCGTCTCAAATACTCGGTGTATGGCAGTAGTAGTAACATCTTGTGTTATCAAATCTGTACGCCCGCGATGCTTGGCTTGGCAACAGCACTTAGTTTCTCCAGAAAAACCGTGAATCCAGAAACACATCAGCCCATGTGTTCGGCGACCTGCGCGTTCGGCTGGTCGTCACGAGCGACTTCGAGAAAGACCATTTCGACTTTCGGCTCAGCCTGTTTGATCCGTTCCTCGACCTCTTCAATCGAAGTCACAACGTCATTGGTTACAAGATTCGGCCGCAGCTTAACATGGGCATTAATGAGAATTTGTTTCGGCGCCAGGTGCATCGTCAACAATTCCACCACACGCTCCACGTTCGGATGGCCCTCGATCGCCTGTTTGATTGCCTGCAACACTTTCGGATTCGCTGCTTCGCCAAGCAGCAAGCCTCGCGACGATCGCGCCAGCACAAAAGCGACGACTGCCAGCACCAGACCGATGACGATCGAGGCCATCCCGTCCCAGTAAGCACCGGCGCTGCCTCCGACCTGATACTCCGTCAGCACCAGTCCGGTGGCGGCAACCACAATTCCTATCAAGGCGGCTGAATCTTCAAAGAGCACGGTCTTCGCTGTCGGATCCTTCGACTCGCGCAAGTACTCGCCAAACGTCAAATCTTCGTGGTGGGCTTCTTTGACCTCCTGGTAGATCGCCAGCGCAATCGAGCCCGACTCGAGAACAAACGAGATGCCGAGCACCCAGTAAGCCCACTTCAGGTTAGTGGGCGGATGCGGATGTCTTAGTTTTTCAATGCCCTCGTAGATCGCGTAGGTCGCCCCGACGCCGAAAATGAAAATCGCGGCAATGAAAGACCAGAAGAAGCGTTCCTTGCCGTAACCAAAAGGATGTTTGGACGACGCCGGGCGCTTGTAAAACCGCAAACCCAACAATAAAAAGATCTGGTTGGTCGTATCGGCGACTGAGTGCAGCGCCTCGGCCATCATGCCGGAAGAGCCCGTGATGACGGCCGCCGCGAACTTCAGAATCGTGATCAATCCGTTGGCAAAGAGCGCGCCGATTACGGCCAGCATGCAACGAGTCCTTCAGATTATGAAAAAATGACAGCTCCGTGCGGATTATATCTGTGTTCTGGTTTGAAGAAAACTATGAGGCAGCGCGTTTGGAGCGCTTTTTGCGTTTAAATCTGCCACTTTGCAGAAAACCCACTAATTCGCCGTTTTTGCCGACCACGGCGAGCGAACCGATGCCGTTTCGCTTCATCAGCTCCCGCGCGTAATCGAGCCTGGCGTGTGGCTCGACAAAGAATCGCGGCGCAATCGGGCGCATCACGTCGCGCGCTTTTGTGAGGTGCCAGCGCTCGCGGGGCAATGACTTCAGGTCTTCCAGCGACAGGATACCGTGAAGGCGCTGGTTCAAAGCCACGGGAAACGCCACCTGCCGGTGCAGCGGTAACACAGAGTCGATCAACTGGCTGATGAGCAGGTCGGGCTCGACGGCAAACGGCGCCGACATCGCTTCTTTGACGATGTACTGAACGCGCCCGCGAACGTGCTTCACCACGCTGTAAGCGGCGTCGAATAGGAATAGACCGACAAGCACGGACCAAAAGCCCATGAAATAAGACCGGAAACTCGGCGCGATCACCATGTAGACGCCGAAGATGATCAATATCGCGGCGATCAGCATCCCACAGATGCCGGCGAGTCGCGTCGCCTCCTTGATGTCTCCGGTTCGGCGCCACAGAATCGCGCGCAACACGCGGCCGCCGTCGAGCGGATAACCGGGAAACAGATTGAACACCGCCAACAACAGGTTACCGGCGCAGAGCAGCAATAAAACCCCGCCCGCCGTCGTGTAACCGGCCAGCATCGTCGGTAACATCAACACAAAGCTGATCAGCGCAAACAGAAAACTTGCCGCCGGTCCGGCGACGGCGATGCGGAACTCCGCGCGCGGGCTTTCCGGCTCGTTACGTAGCCGCGCCAGCCCACCGAAAGGATGCAACACGATCTCCTCGATCTCGATTCCCTCCGCGCGGCCCATCAACGCGTGCGACAGTTCGTGCCCTAACACTGACAGAAACAGACCAACAGTGGTTACGACCGCCAGAATCCAGGCGGCAGTCACGCTTACCGGCAGCAGTTTCACCTGGCCCACCCACATGCCGCCGCGCGTGAGGTTTACGGCAATCAGCCAAACACTCAAAAAGAAAACGACGAACCAGCGGTAGTCGAAACGCACGGGAATCCCGAAGATGTGGGTCACTGTGATCGTACGTTTGTAGAAATCAGAGAACGCCATATTCAAACTTCACTTGCGGCGGCATCGATCACCTGATGCGCTTCAGTACGAGCGACCCGCCGCAGCAACAACGGTTCGTCGTAGAGTTGCGACAGGCCACGGACGATCGCGAGTCGAGGCTCAGGCGCGACACGCACGTTCAGCGCCAGCTCTTTTTGCAGATACTCAGGCAAGCCCTCCAACAACGCGCCGCCGCCCGTCAGAATAATGCCGCGGTTGTACACGTCGCCCGCCACTTCGGGCGCGAGCTCGGTCAACATCTGGCGCACTTCGTCGGCGATACGGCGAATGATCGGCATCGTGATCGAGTGGACTTCAGAAGCTGTGACGTCGACCGCGCCCGGGCTTCCGGTCTGCACGTCGCGCCCGCGCACGTTGATTGTCTTCGCAGGATTCGCGGGTTCAATCGCGGAGCTGAGCTCGAGTTTCAAACGCTCGGCTGTCTGCGGTCCGATCGTCAAGCCACGATGACGGCGCAGACGGTCCATGATCGCAAGATCGATGTCCGCACTTCCGAGACGCTCGGCGCGTGACGCGATGATGGAACCGGCGATGATGGCTGCGACGTTCGTCGTGCCGCCTCCGATGTCGACTACGGCAGCGGCGTGCTCGTCGTTCACGGGAACACCCGCGCCGATAGCCGCCGCGAGCCCTTCCTCGATCATATAGACCTTGCTAATGCGCGCCTCTTCGGCGGCGGCCAGGAGCGCCCGCTGCTCTACCTGCGTCACTTCGGATAAAACGCTCATGATCGCGCGGCGGCTGAAGTGCGATAAGCCGCTTCGCGCTGACTTGACGAACTGGTCCAGCATCACGCGGGTCCGCTCGAAGTCCGCGACGACGCCGTCAACCAACGGCGCGATTACCGTCACGTCGCGCGCTTCACGTCCCTGCATCTTGTGCGCTTCGTTGCCGACAGCGATCACTTCGCCGGTGACTTTGTTGACTGCAACCACCGACGGCTCGTCTACGACGATGCCGCGCCCGCGCACGGCGATGATGGTGCTCGCCGAACCCATGTCGATCGCCATTGAATCCGAGACGAGGTTGCGCAGGCCGCTGAGGCTGAGGAGTGTTTTGGTCCTGCCAATGAAAGACATAAAAACCTATCTGTTATTAACCCTTGTTCGAGTTACTAAAACGATCCGCTCGCTCGCTGCCAATCAACTTCCCACAACCGCACAGGCTGTTCGCGGTTCTTCACCGTGATCGGTTCGCGCGGTTGCAGCTTGTAACGACTATGGGCCGCCTTGGCAGTCGCGTCGCTAATGAGAATCTCCCCACCGCGAGCATTCGACTCCAGCCGTGAAGACGTATTGACCGTATCTCCTATCGCCGTGTATTCCGAGCGGCGGTCCGATCCGATGTAACCGACGATCACTTCGCCGGTGTGAAGGCCCATGCCGACGCCGATCTCCGGGAAACCTTCCTCACGCAGCTCAAGATTTATGCCGAGCAGGCGCCGCTGCATGGCGACGGCCGCGTTCAGAGCATTGGATGCATCGTCCGGCGTAGCCGTAGGCGCGCCGAACAGGGCCATCAGTCCGTCGCCGAGATACTTATCGAGCGTACCTCCGTGCGCGAAGATGATGTCGGTCATCGCGGAAAAATAGCGGTTCAGCAGGCCGACGATCTTTTCCGGCGGCGCGTGTTCCGAGATGCGCGTGAAGCCGCGAATGTCGGCAAACAGGATCGTGATGGTCTGACTGACTCCGCCGAGCTTGAACGAGTCCGGATTCTCCAGCATCTGCTTCACGACGTACTCGGGAAGGAACCGGCTGTAGTTCGCGCGCGCGACTTCTTCTCGCGCCAGTCGTTCGTGAGCACGCGCATTCTCGACGGCGACTGCGGTCTGCGCTGCGACCGCGCTGATCAGTTCCAGGTCGTCAGGCTTGAACGCTGCGAACGGATCCAGACGATCGGCGTACAGAGCGCCATGTACGCGCGATTCAGCCATCAACGGCGCGCAGATGGTCGAGCGCACGCCCTGCGAGACGATCGAATCGACGCCCGCGAATTGTTCGTCGGACGCTGCGTCCTGCGACAGCAGAGCGACGCGATCCTTCATCACCTTTCGCGTGATCGTGCGTCCGATGGATAGTCTGCGGGCATGAGCTTCCAGCTTGTTGTCGCGCGCACGCATGGCGATTGGCGTAAGGTTCACGTCTTCCTTGTCGAGGTCGCCGGGTTCCACCAGCAACGCGACGACACGGTCCGCGGGCGTCGACTGGAAAATGATGTCGGTGGCCTTTTCAAAGATGGCGTTCAGATCGAAGACCGAGCCCAGCGTTTTGCTCATCTCGTAGAGCGCGGTCAGAATGTTTGCTTTCCGCTGAAGCGTTTCCAGCATCTTGTCGCGCTGCGGCGCCGTCGAGACCTCTTCTTTTGATCGCAGCACGGTCGACATCACGTCGTTTGCCGAGATCAGCAACTGCGTGTGGCCGAGAGGCTTGTCGTCGTAGCGGACGTCGGTGGTCCGTTCTTCGACAGGTTGCTCAAAACGCAGCGTGCTGGCGCCGATGGTGATGCGGTCGCCGTTCTTCAACTGGTGATCGAACTGCGGCTCGCCGTTGATGAAGACCTTATTGGCGCTGCGACGCAGTTGGTTGTTGATTATCGCGCCGTCGACGATTGTAAAGAGACCGTTTTCAGATTGATTGATGTGTGCGTGGTAGCGGGAAGCGCGAGGATCATCCAGCACGACTGTGTTGTCGGGCGCGCGGCCGATCGTGCAAGTGGTCTTGGGCAGAAAAGTGAATTGCCATTGACGGCCACTTGCATCGGTGATTTTAAGATGAGCCATGGCCGGGCGATCCTAACAGTAATCCGGGTTTCATGGAACATCGGCGTTTCTTAGCCGTGGAAATAAGCATGCGCCTGGGCTATGATGCCGGCGCCTCAACTTCTAAAGGGAGTAACCAGATGAGTTCCTCCGCCCGATTTGTGTCTCTCCTCCTGCTGACACTGTTGAGTGTAGCAATACCACTGCGCGCACAATCACCCGCGAAGCCGGCGGCGAAAACCGCGCGAAGCACAGTCTCGGGACGCGTCACCATTAAAGACAAACCCGCGCCCGGCGTCGTGGTTGGCCTGCGCAAAGCCATCGGCAACGCGCCATTCCTCGAGCCATTTCAAAAGGCGACGACGGATCAGGACGGCAACTATCGCATTACTAACGTGACGCCCGGAACGTACGACGTGATCCCGTCTGCGCTCGCGTATGTGGTCGCGGACGCAAACAATCTGCGCGGAAAAAACGTGGTCGTCGGCCAAGGTGAAGAAGTCGAAGACATCAATTTCTCACTCGTTCGCGGTGGCGTGATCACCGGCAAGATAAGCGACGCCGACGGGCGGCCGGTTATCCAGCAGCAGGTCTACCTTTACCGCACTTCTGATTTCTCACAACCGCCGCGCCCGGTTTTCCCTGCGAACAACACGCAAACCGACGATCGCGGTATTTATCGTTTCTTCGGGCTCCCCGCCGGGCAGTACAAGGTCTCGGCCGGACGGGGAGACGGTATTTTCGCCAACACGTTCAACGTCGGCCGCCTTATCTACAAACAAGTCTTCCACCCGGATGCGTCGGATCAGGCGAAAGCGACTGTTATCGACGTACGCGAGGGAAGCGAAGCGACCAACGTGGACATCGCGCTCGGAAGCGCAATCCAAACGTTCTCCGCCACCGGCCGCATCATCTATAGCGACACTCAACTACCCGCGCCGAACTTTCGTTTCGGATTGCAGCGATTTTCCGGGCAGAGATTTGAGGCGGCCGAAAACATGGCCGTCTCGAACGCTCAAGGCGATTTTGTCGTCGACGGTCTCGCGCCTGGCCGGTACGGCATTTTTCTTTATCCGAATCAAAATCCGGAACTGCGCGTGGAGTCGATCACGTTCGACGTCGTCGATCAGAACGTCAGCATGATCACAATCAAACTCCTGAAAGGGTTGACGGCTTCCGGAGTGGTCGTGTTCGAGCATGAAGATAAGAAGGCGTTCGCCAAGCTGCTCGAGCTTCAGTTGCGAGGGCAGATCACGCCGCCTGGGACCAGTACCGCCATGGTACAGACAGCGTCGACGCGGATTTCCCCGGACGGCAGTTTCAGTCTGATTGGTTTATCGCCGGGCCTTCTCAGCTTGTGGCTCTCTACGCCAACGCCAGGCACTCCGGCAAAAGGTTTCTTCATCTCTCGCATCGAGCAGAACGGCGTTGTTGTGCCGCAGGTCCAAATCAAGGAGGGTGATCACTTGAGCGGCGTCCGCGTTTTCGTCGGGTATGGGTCGGGTTCTTTGCGCGGCGTAGTGAACGTGGACCGCGGGTTAATGCCGGAAGGGGCGCGGATGTTTGCGCGGCTGGTGAAGCCGGGCGCACAAATGAACACAATCGCGACGTCGCTGGTAGATGCGCGCGGGCATTTCCTGATGGAAGGAATACCTGCAGGCCTTTATGAGATTTCGATTTCGTTGTTCGTGCCGTCGGGCGCCAGAGTTCAGCCGAACACGGTGACGCAACAAGTGACTGTGCAAGATGGCGTCGTCAGCGACGTCTCACTCACACTCGAACTCCCGCAGCCTAAACCATGAACCGTCGAACAGGTTCATCTTCGCAGAAAAGAACGATGCTCAAGAAATCTTCGTCCCTGGTCGCTGCCCTGGTCCTTTTAGGATCGATCTGTTTTTTAACTCACGCGCAACAGCCGGCGGCGCGCAACGCGGAACCAGCGGCGCGCAGCGCGGAGCCGGTGAGCGAAACGACGGTCGGCGCGATTACCGGACGAGTCGTCAGCGACCGCGGCGAACCAATGGCAGGCGCCACTGTCATGATGCGTCCAGTCGGTTCGGCCAACCAGAGCCGCACAGCCACCACCGACGCCGAAGGCAACTTTCGTTTTACCGGCCTCGAACCGGCGCTCTACACCGTGAGCAGCTTCGCCCCGGCTTATGTACTTGCACCTCCGCCGGCGGATTCCTTAATCCCCTATTACCGCATCGGCGATACCGTCAGATTGGAACTGATCAGAGGCGCCGTGATAACCGGAACTGTCACCAACGCCGCCGGAGAACCCATCGTCGGCATTCGCGTCCGCGCTTTGCGCATTCGCGATGCGGAAGGACGCACGCCCCGCGCCGGCGCCTTCGCATTCGGGGATAGGCCAACAGACGACCGCGGTATCTACAGAATCTACGGCCTGACTCCCGGTACGTATCTGATGTTTGCCGGCGGCGCGGGTACCTCGCAATCCGTTCAGCTTAATCCCTACGAGACTGACGTACCGACATACTCACCATCATCTACGCGCGACACCGCCACGGAATACACCGTGCGAAGCGGTGAGGAAACAACTGCCGACATTCGCTATCGCAATGATCCCGGCCGCACCATCAGCGGCACCGTTAGAGTTGGCGCCCAGAGCACCGCCTCCGTGATGTTGTTTGCAAACGACGGAAGCATGTCGCCCATATCGAGTGCCTATCAAATGATAGGAGCACGCGGGTTTGCTTTAACGGGTGTGGGTGACGGCGAGTACAGCGTGTACGCGCAGGAAGTACCCCTGGTAATGCCCTCGGGAGGGGTGCCACCCGATCTTTCGATCTCGGAAGCGAAACGCGTCGTCGTGAAAGGCGCGGACGTCACCGGCATTGAACTAACACCGCGGCCGTTGAGCGTGATCAGCGGCGTCGTCGCGCTCGAGCCTTCGAAGGCGCCGGAGTGTCAGGGCAAGCGCAAGCCGTTGTTTGCCGAGATGATGATCGAGCTGCAACGGAACGAGAAAGAATCGGAGTTTGTGCCGCCTTATATGAGGATGTATTTGAACCCGCCGTCAGTTGATGCGAAAGGCGCTTTCACGATGCGCAACGTAGCGCCGTCGCTTTATCGCTTCAACCCGCGGTTCTATGCTCGTTACTGGTATCTGCAATCGATTACCACCGGCGGATCTCCGGCGACGGCCACGGCAAAGACGGCTGTTGCTAAGAACGATGCGGCGGCAAGCTGGACGACCCTCAGAGCAGGCGAGCAACTCTCTAACGTTACGATCACGCTCGCTGCGGGCGCGGCTTCGATTCGCGGAAAAATCGCAGTCGCTGAAGGTGCAACCGCGCCGTCTGGCGGAGCCGTTTACCTGGTCCCAGCAGAACGAGACAAAGGCGATGACGTTTTGCGCTACTTCGTCAGCGAAGTCTCTTCGGACGGTACGTTCACACTCAACAATCTGCCGCCGGGACGTTACTGGTCGCTCTTCCAACCCACTCCGCAAGCTGAAATCGCTACGTTGACAAAGCTCCGATTGCCGGAGTCAGCGGAAGCACGGACCAAACTCCGTCGCGCCGCTGAGACTCAAAAGTCCGACCTTGAACTGAAACCATGCCAAACCCTCACCGACTATCAGCTTCCGCTGAAATGAACGACCTTATTTTCGGTTGTCAATGCGGCATTTGACGTCGCTCGCGGATGGTCGGCAGAAACCTTGACGCTTCGCAAGATAGCTTGCTAGACTCCAAGTACTTTCCAAAAAGGGCTTCCGACGCAGTCACACGCGTCGCTCAGAATATCCCCAAGACCAGCGCGTGCGGCGCAGTCTGATGTTTCAAATTCGATGGAGGTGCATGGTGGGCTTCAAAGTCGGCCAGAAGGTCGTTTACCCAAATCATGGAATCGGGACCATCGAGCAAATAGAACAGAAGCAAATAGGCGCTACGCTCCTGCCCTTCTACACGCTTCGTCTTGCTGCTAATAACTCCCTGGTCTTAGTTCCGGTTTCCAATGCTTCAGAAGTTGGCCTGCGAGCCCCAATCTCATCGGGTGAGTGCGAAATGCTTCTCAAGGCCTTAGCAGATGATTTTTCCTCCCCCGCTAATGATTGGAAGGATCGCTTCAAGGAGTTCTCGGAAAAAATGCGCACTGGCGACATCTTCGAAGTAGCAGATGTCCTCAAGCATTTGACTTATCTGAGCAATATCAAACCCCTCTCATTTCGCGAGCAAAGGATGCTCGAACGGTCACGTTATCTCGTAGTTTCGGAGTTGGCCGCGGTCTGCCGCCAGCCTGAATGCAATATCGAGCCGCGTGTCGATCAGGCGCTGGAGCGTGCGCGAACCAAACACGATAGGCGTCCAATGCGTACCCGTGCAGCCGGAGCCGCCGCGGGACATTAATTACTTTTCTTCCGTTAATCCGTGTTCCCTGTAAGTGAGAACACCGCTACTGGTCTGCCTTCGGCGCGTCTCCGTGCTATGATTCTGCACCCCGCACGAGATGGACGAGCTACCAAGTAACTGGTTGAGCCTCATTTTCGCCGAAGACGCCGCGGCCACTTCCGCCGTAGGCGTTCCGGTTCTCTTAAAACTTCTCTCCGTTATCGTTCTGGTCGCCGCCAACGGCTTCTTCGTCGCGGCCGAATTCGCCCTCGTCGGCGTCCGCTCTTCGCGCATCGAAACTCTCGTCGCCTCCGGCAGCCGCTCAGCCAAACGGCTGATGGACGTGCTGCAAAACCTCAACGCTTACCTCTCCGCCTCCCAACTCGGAATCACTCTCGCCTCCCTCGCCCTCGGCTGGGTCGGCGAACCAGCAGTCGCCCGACTATTAGAAGGCCCGCTCTCCGGCCTGTCCGAAACGTGGCGTCACGCCATCTCGTTCGCCATCGGCTTCTCGATCATCACTTCGCTCCACATCGTGCTCGGCGAACAGGCGCCCAAGTTGATGGGCCTGGCAATGGCGGAAAAGATCGCCCTGGCAATCGCCTTGCCGATGCAACTCTTCTATAAAACGTTCAGCCTGCCGATCCGCGCGCTCGACTGGGCCAGCGTCCGCACAGTTCAACTCGTCGGCATCAAAGCAACTGCCGAACATGCCTCCACCTATACTGAAGAAGAACTGCGACGCCTGATCGACATCTCGCGCGAGAGTGGACACCTGCGCGCCGAAGAACGCCGTCTGATTCATCGCGTGTTCGAGTTTTCCGACACCGTGGTGCGCGAAGCAATGGTGCCGCGCACCGAGATGGCCGCGATTCCGTCCACCTGCGATCTCGAACAGATAACGAAGGCCTTCGACCAGCATCGTTACTCGCGCCTACCCGTCTACCGCGAAACTCTCGACGACGTCTGCGGCTTCATTCACAGCAAGGACGTAATGCCCTACCTGCTGCATCCGGACAAGTTCAAGCTCGAAGACGTTTTGCAACCGCCGCTTTATGTGGTCGATACTGCACGGCTCGAACACGTCCTGCGCCAGATGCAACGAGCCAAGGCACACTTCGGGTTCGTCATCGACGAACACGGCGGCCTCGAAGGAATCATTACCCTCGAAGATCTGCTCGAAGAGATCGTCGGCGATATCTCCGACGAGCATGACGAAGAAGTAAACGAGCAGATCACCGAGGTCGACGAACGCATTTACGTGCTCGACGGCGGACTGGCAGTGCGCGACCTGAACCGCCGGCTGAAACTTTCAGTGCCGGAGTCAGAGGCGTACACGACCGTCGGCGGTTTCCTGATGACGAAGGCGGGACACGTGCTGAAGCTCGGAGAAGTAGTCCAGCACGACGGCCTGGTTTTTAAGATCGAACGCATCGAGAAACGCCGCGTCATGCGTGTGAGGCTGGAGATTGTTCAAACTGAAGGGGAGGAAGTAACCGATGAGCTTAATCGAGCACGTTCTGGGGCGTGAAATACTCGACTCGCGTGGTAACCCAACCGTGGAAGCCGAAGTGACGCTGGCCGGCGGCGAAGTGGGTCGCGCAGCAGTTCCTTCAGGCGCGTCGACGGGTGAAAACGAAGCAGTCGAGCTTCGCGACGGCGATAAAGATCGTTACTCCGGCAAAGGTGTTTCGAAGGCCGTTAGCAACGTCAACGAAGTGATCGCGCCTGCACTCGAAGGATACGACGCACTCGATCAAGCGGAAGTCGATCGCGCGCTGCTCGAACTCGACGGCACAAAAACCAAGTCAAACCTCGGCGCGAACGCGCTGCTCGCCGTTTCAATGGCCAATGCCCGCGCCGCCGCGGCTTATCTCGAACTTCCCTTGTACCGCTATCTCGGCGGTCCAAATGCTCGCACACTGCCAGTGCCGATGATGAACATCATCAACGGCGGCGCGCATGCTGATAACAACGTCGACTTTCAGGAGTTCATGGTTGTGCCCGTCGGAGCGCCGACTTTCACCGAGGCGCTGCGAACGGGCGCGGAAGTCTTCCACACACTCAAGAGCGTGTTGAAGAAGAAAGGTTACGCGACCAGCGTCGGCGACGAGGGCGGCTTCGCGCCGAACCTGCGGTCGAACGAAGAAGCGATCGAAACGATTCTCGAAGCCATCAACCAGGCCGGTTATAAAGCTGGTACGGATTGTCTGCTCGCGCTCGATCCCGCCGCAAGCGAGTTTTACGACGGCACTTCATACGTCTTCAAGAAGAGCGATCAACGAAAGCTGACCAGCGATGAGATGGTCGCGTTCTGGAAAGGATGGTCCGATCGCTATCCGATCATTTCCATCGAAGACGGAATGGCCGAAGGCGATTGGGCCGGCTGGAAGTCGATGACTGACGAGCTCGGCAATCGAGTGCAACTGGTCGGCGACGATCTGTTCGTTACCAACACCGAGTTTCTGCAAAAAGGCATCGACCTCGGCGTCGCCAATTCGATACTGATCAAGGTCAATCAAATCGGCACGTTGACCGAGACTCTCGACTGCATCAGTCTCGCGCAGACGAACGGGCGCACGACGATCATCTCGCACCGCTCCGGCGAGACTGAAGATCCATTTATCGCCGACCTCGCGGTTGCGACCAATGCCGGTCAAATCAAAACCGGATCTCTGTCTCGGACGGATCGAATCGCAAAGTACAATCAGTTGCTGCGCATCGAGGGCGACCTGCGTGGCGCGTCACGCTATCCGGGGAAAAAGGCTTTTCACGTAGAGGTGAAGTTTGACTAAACAACGCGCACCGCTCGCGCTGATCATCATCGACGGCTGGGGCTACTCCGCCGCCCGCGAGGGCAACGCCATCGCTCTCGCCGCGACTCCTTTTTACGACGAGCTCTGCGAGAAATACCCACAGACGCTGCTCGAAGCGCACGGCACGCGCGTTGGCCTGCCCGCGGGCGTGATGGGAAATTCGGAAGTCGGTCACTTGAACATCGGTTCGGGTCGAGTGATTCGCATGGACGTGTCGCTGGTGGACCACGAGATTGAAACAGGGGAGTTTTTTAAGAACCAGGTGGTTCTCAATGCCATGCACCACGCGCGCGACCGGCAAAAGTCGCTGCACTTAATGGGCCTCATCTCCGACGGCCAGGTGCACTCTTCGCTCACTCATCTTTACGCGTTGCTGAGAATGGCTGCCGCCGAAAACGTCGAGCGAGTTTACGTCCACTGCTTTCTCGACGGACGCGACACGCCGCCTTCATCGGGCGCGCACTACATTGCGGCGCTGCAAAGACAGATAGAAGACATCGGACGCGGCGAGATCGCCACCGTCGTCGGTCGTTACTACGCGATGGACCGAGACAAGCGTTGGGACCGCACTCAGCGCGCGTACGATCTGTTGACCAAAGCGATCGGGTTACGCGCGACGGACGCGGTCGAGGCGATTAACGAGTCGTACCAACGCGGCATTACAGACGAGTTTGTCGAGCCGGTCGCGATCGTGCGCAAAGACGGAGCTCCAGTCACTACGATCGAGAATGGCGACTCGGTTATCTTTTTCAACTTCCGTCCCGACCGCGCGCGGCAACTGACACGGGCGCTCGCCGTCCGCGGCTTCAACGAGTTTCCAACCGAGAACCTTCCTGACATCGCTTACGTATGCTTCACGCTGTACGACGCGACCTTCGAGCTGCCAATCGCGTTTCCGCCGCGCCAGCATCGCAACGTGCTCGCGGATGTTTGGGACACGTTTCGCGTCCACAATTATCGTCTCGCCGAAACGGAGAAGTACGCGCACGTCACTTACTTCTTCAACGGCGGCGTCGAGCGTGAACACGAGTGCGAGAAACGTTTGCTCGTTCCCTCGCCTAAGATCGCGACTTACGATCTGCAACCCGAGATGTCGGCTTTCAAAGTGACTGACAAAGTGCTGCGCGGCATCGACGAAGGCGATACGGACGTGTTCGTCATTAACTTTGCCAACCCCGACATGGTGGGCCACACGGGCAAACTCGATAAGACGATAGAAGCCTGTCAATACGTCGATACGTGCCTCGGCTGGATCACGAAACGCGTACGCGAGGCGAAAGGCATCACGCTGATCACGGCCGACCACGGCAACGCGGAACAGATGATTGACCCTGTCACGGGCGGCCACCACACCGCGCATACGACCAATCCGGTGCCGTTTCATTTGATAGACGAAGCCTCCATCGGCGCGAAACTGCGGGACGGCGGCGCTCTCGAAGACATCGCGCCAACGCTGCTGGCGCTTCGCGGCGTGGAGAAACCCGCTGAGATGACGGGACGCGATCTGCGTGAGTTGTAATTTATGGCGAGATCATTCTTGCTCCTCCCATTCCTGCTGTTACTGAGTCTGGATAGCGTGCACGCCTGTCAGTGTGCCGAGTCCGGCCCGCCGTGCGAGGCGTTCTGGAAGGCCGACACTGTCTTCACCGCAACCGTCATCTCCAAGTCGCGAACAAAAGCCGGCGACGAAGAGGCTCTAGCTCTAGCAGTCCGGTTATCAAGCGAGCAGGTGTTCCGAGGCGATCTCGGCGGACGCGAAGTCGAGGTAGTGACAGGTTTCGGCGACAGCGACTGCGGTTATCCTTTCCAAACCGGTAAGCAGTACCTCGTGTACGCGACGCATTGGGCAAAGGACAACAGGCTCTACACCGGAATCTGCACTCGCACGCGGCCGTTGTCAGAAGCTGACGAAGATCTCGCGTACTTGCGCAACCTACCTCGCGACAATTCGGCCCCAAAGATTCTAGTCAACGTCACCAAGCTGACGGCGCCGCTCGACGAGGGTAAATTCGACCTCGCGCCGATGCCCGGTTTGCGCATCACGGCCGAACGCGACAACAAACGTCTCGAAGCAAAGACGGACGAAAAAGGGAATGCCGAGTTCACGGGTGTAAGCCCCGGCAAATACAACATCCGCGTTTACTTCTCCGACGACGCAAGCGATTACCTGAGCGATGAAGCCAATGTCGGCGAGCGCGGTTGCAGCAGTGTTCCCATCCTTTATCAGGTTGATGGCGACATCGAGGGAAAAGTCGTCGACGCCACCGGCCAGCCCGTCAACGGCGTGAAGGTCGATCTGATCCCGATTGAAGACGCGGCGTCTGACTCGCCGAAAGGCAAGGTCCGCTTCACCAACAGCGAGGGACATTACAAATTAACTGACATACCGCCGGGCAAGTATGTTCTCGGAATCAATCTCATCGGCGGCTCGAATCCTCACTGCCCTCGCGAGCGGACCTACTACGTCAATCCAAATCACTCGGTGCAGGCCGGCTACGTCGAACTGAAAGAACGCGAACAGCTAAAGGATTACGACATCCAGCTCCCGCGGGCCGGCGTCGAACGGGAGATCGAAGGCATCGTCGTTTTCCCTGACGGGAAGCCTGCCGCCCATGCCGCGGTCAATTTAACAAACGGAAGCGGCCCTGGTTATGTTGTCGGCGGACAGAAGGGCGTTGACGAGCGCGGCCATTTCGTTTTGAAAGGAATCGAAGGCTGCACGTATCGCGTCAATGCTTTCACCTATGGCGGACGCGTCAACGCCAACAGCGACGTCATCGAAGAGCAACGCCACGCCGAACCGGTGACGATCACGTTGACTGAACAGAAGCCTCCGCTGATTAAGTTGGTTCTGAGCTCTCCAGGTTTCGAGCATCACGACAACGAACAAAAACGTCCCAAGAATTAAGCTTGAGTGCGATTCGATCCACGCAACATACTCGTTATTCACTTCGGCCAACTCGGCGACGTCGTGTTGGGCCTGCCCGCCCTTCGGGCCATTCGCCAGCGATTTCCAAATGCGCGGATCACGGTTGCGGCGGGCAAGCCGGCGAATGAAGTCGTGGCGATGTCCGGGTATGCCGACGAGATCTTCGAAGTCGATCGCGTTGGTCTGCGCGACGGTCACACGCTGATCTCGATCGGGCGGATCATCAAGTTTGTCCGGCGTGTGCGACAGGCGAAGTTCGACTTCGTGATCGACTTGCATAGTCTGTCGGAGACCAACCTTCTTGGTTTCTTGTCGGGCGCGCCGCACCGGCTTTACTCGCGCCGTCCTGGACGTTCGCTCGACTACCTTGCCAACTTCAAACCGCGTCCTCCGTTGGAAGAGAAGTCGCGACACGTCACCGATCGCTATCTCGATGTGCTGAAGTCGCTCGATATTCAGAATGCGAGTCGCGTCCCGGTTATCAAGACGAGCCCGGCGGGTGATTTCGCGGTCGATGCGTTGCTGAAGAAGGAGAAGGCGCAGTCAGGGGAACTGCTGGTCGGGCTGTTTCCGGGCGCCGGGCATGTTTCGCGCAAGTGGCCGTTGGAACTTTACGCGCAGCTTGCTGACCATCTCGTCCGGAACGATCGGGTACGCATTGTGGTGTTTGCCGGGCCGGAAGAACGGGAGATGGTGCGGCAGATGCGGGCGATTTTTCCGCCGAACACGATTTTTTTCGACCGGCTGACGATCTCGCAGCTCGTCTCTGCGCAGGCGCGGCTGACCGTTCTGGTTTCGAACGATACGGGGCCGGCACATTTGGCAGCAGCCGTCGGCGCTCCCGTTATCGTCATTCTCGACTGTCCAACCCCGCACAGCTTCATCCCGCGAGGCGACCAACATCGCCTCATCTGTGGGTCCGAAATCACTAAAATCACGGTAGATGACGTCTATCAAGCCACCCACGCGCTACTCACTCTCAATCGCACGAACAGTCTGATTTATTCGGAACACGGATAGAATTAATGTAGACAAACAACGTTTAACTCCGTTAGTATTGCATGGGCTCGCCCGCTGGTCGTGCGGCGATATGCAAGGTGAGCGGCCCGCCCTCACGTAAATCTTTCCAATTTTGGCCTGCCTCAGCAGATTTTGGAGACCACAATGTTCACTATGTCGAATCGATTGAGCTACATCACGCTTTGCCTGCTGCTTTTGGCTGCCCCGGCAAGCGCCCAGACGAACGCTACGGCTAAGGCCGGGAATGCCCCAGCCGTAAATGCCGCAGTAGAAAGCGACCGCTCTCGCGATGGCCTGATCGGCCCTGTGCGACGTGTGCGCACGGAAGTCGCCAAGCTAACGACCAGCGACGGAAAACAGGTCGAAAACAAGCATGTTCTCGTCGAACTTGCCGCCTACGACCTCAAGGGAAACAAGGTCGAGAACCAGTATTTCCCCATTGCCGGCGCGACCCTGACGGGCAAGGAAGTCTACAAGTACGACGAAAAGGGAAACATCAGCGAGATGACCTTGCTGAATGCCGACGGCTCGCTCCTGAGCAAGGAAATCTACAAATACGACTTCGACTTCCTCGGCAATTGGAACAAGATGACGACGTCAGTCGCCGTCGTGGACGGTCGCGGGATCACCTTCGAGCCGACTGAGATCACGTATCGCTCGATCATGTACTACCTCGACGAGAACATGCTGAAGACGGTTCCTGGAGCCCCGGGCGCTGTTGCTCCGCCCGCCGCAACGACTCCCGCGCCGGCTCCAGTAACGGCAAGCACGACCAGCAAGCCAACCGTCGAACCGCGAACGAATAAGCAGGATGCGCGAAACAAGAAGACGACGTCCCCGGAACTGCCGACCGCGTCGAATTCAGCAGCGCAAATCGTTTCTCTCCCGATCGAGATGAAGACGCCAGGCGTCGCAACCAACCAACAAGTCGTGGTGAATCTCGATGCGGAACCGCCTCCGCCGCCGGGTCCGCGTCCGATCCTGAAACCGATCTCTGGTGGCGTTCTCAACGGCACGGCGCTCTCCTTGCCGCAACCGATTTATCCTGAGTCAGCAAAACGCATGAGGACCGCGGGCATCGTGACTGTCGAAGTGGTGCTCGACGAAACCGGCAAAGTCGTTTCAGCCAACGCGACGAGTGGTCCGGGCATTCTGCGCGACGCAGCAATCCAGGCAGCACTGAAGGCGAGATTCTCTCCCACGAAGCTTTCAGGTCAGCCAGTCAAGGTGTCGGGAATCATCAACTACAAGTTTGCGCTGGTTCCGTAAACCTACCTCGATGGCGCGCCGGGAAGGTCGGCGCGCCATTCTCTCCTCTTTTCCAACCTTTGAAATATCTTCTCCTAGAAGAAGGGACGAGTTCTCATGGCACTAACTGGACACCTCAGTGACCTTTCACTTTCAGAGCTGATCGAGTTTTTCTGCAATCAACGAAAGAGCGGCTGTCTCAAGGTCTTGTACCCGAAGGGTGCTGGCTATTTTTACTTGCAATCCGGATCCGTGGTCGATGCGCGCATCGGAATGCTGCACGGGATCGACGCGGTTTACTACGCGTTGACGTTGCCGAATGCGGAATTTGAATTCAACCCCAACACTGAAGCCAAGAACCGGACCATCAATCAGCCCTGGACGCAGGTCGTGCTCGAGGGTTTGCGCCGGTTGGACGAGAACATCTCGCCGGGCGTTGCGTTTCCGCCGGACTACGTTCCGGAACCGGATGAGCTGATGCCGTCCGCGGCAGCGACGGTCGAAGAATCGCAAGAGGAAGTTGAGAGGTCGTTTTCGCCGGCGTTTCTTACGTTTGGGAAGGAAGGCGGAAAGAGTCGCAAACCGATCTTCATCGGCGCGGTTGCAGTTGCGCTGCTGGCGAGTGTGGCGGTGATTGGAATTCCTGCCGGCTGGTACAAGCGCAGTGCTCCCGCGGCTGCGGCAACGACGGAAACAGCGCCGCCGGCCGCGCCGCAGACTACGCAAGCTGAAACTCCGGCCCAGCCGCAAGCTGCGGAAACGACGGCGGAAGCCACTGGAGAAGATGCGGCGGCGTTAGCTGCGAAACGGCAGCGTGAGAAAGAGAAGCGAGCCCGCGAGGCCGCCGCGCGCGAGACTGAAACTGCGGCTGCGCCAGCGGCCCAACCCGCGCCTGAGACATTGAAGCCGGGTGCGAAGCGCGTTGTTGTTACGGTGACTTACGACGAGTCAGGACGCGTGACGCAGGCGTCTGGCGGCGATGCGAACGCGTTGCGGATCGCGCGTCAGAAACGCTTCCCTCCGGGTAAAGCTGGATCCGCGACGGTCTCGATCCCGATCAACGATTAACCACAAAAGGCACATACAAAGCCACAAAAGGCACAAACAGATAGAGACAGGTAAACGGGTTCGAAAACGAGCCCCTTACCTGTTTCTACTACTTTGTGCCTTTTGTGGCTTTGTATGTGCCTTTTGTGGTTAATGAGTGTCGCTAGAGCGCGAGTCCGACCACTCCGAGAACCACGAGCAGCGCGCGTTTGAGACCGAGTTCGCGGCCGCGTGGGTCGTACCATTCGGCGAGTGTGTGTGAGCAGCCGGACATGCCACCGGCGCCGAGCGTGATCGCCGGAATGCCCAACGAGATCGGAAGGTTCGAATCCGTTGACGACTGATCGAGCCGCGGCTCGACACCCATCAGCGTCGTAGCTTCCATCGCAAGTTCGACCAGCGGCGAATCCGCCGGCGTTTCACCCGACGGCCGTTCGCCAATCAAGTCCAGCTTGAGTTCCAGTAACGGCGCCGCGGGTTTTCGGGTCGCGTTCTCCTCTTCAACTGCCTGCCTGACCGCACGACGGAAAAACGAATCAAGCCGCTGCAACTCCGCATCAGCGACGGAACGAAGATCGACATCCATCGCCGCTTTCTCCGGAATCGCATTAACGCTCGCGCCGCCTTCAATGCGCCCGACATTGAACGTGGTGCGCGGCTCTCGCGGCAGCGGGTACGCAGCGAGCCGCGAGATCGCGCGGCCCATCGCATGCACCGGGTTCGGCAGGCCGAAGTCGCCCCACGAATGCCCGCCCGGACCGTTAATCTCAACGCGATAACGCCGCGATCCGAGCGCGCGATTCGTAATGCGATCTACGCCCGGACCATCGAAACTCAGAAACGCGTCGACCTTCGACGCCCAATGGCCACGCGTCAAAAGATAGCGCACGCCGCGCAGGTTTCCCTCGCCTTCTTCCCCGACAGTGCCGACGAACAGGATCGAACCCTCCGTCTTGATCTGCTCGTTTCGCAGCACCTGGATAAGCGCGATCAGAGCCGCGAGGCCGCAGCCGTCGTCGGCAATTCCCGGCGCCAGTAACCGTTCGCCGGATCTGGCAACAGTGAAATCAGTCTCCGGCGCAAACACCGTGTCTAGATGCGCGCTCACGACCAGCAACGGCGATCGCGTTTGACCTTCCAGCAACCCCAGACAGTTACCTTCGTCGTCGATCTCGACTTCCGTCAGGCCCAGCGCTGAAAACTTATCGCCCAGATACTCGGCTCGTTGCCGTTCACCGAACGGGCTCGCCGGAATCGAGCAGATGCGGATCTGTTCATCCGTGATCGCGTCTGCGTTCCCTTCAAAGAAACCGAGAGCGCGCCCCACTTCAGGAGAGGACAACACGGATCTGGCGGATGGTGAAGTTTTCGGGATGGAAGACAAATCAGACCAACCTTAAAATCTCGCTCTCTTCGAGCACCCCACGAGCTGCTTTTGCATGTTCGTAAATCCGGTTCACAAGCGTTTCGCTGGGATCGATCCCGCGCTTCTCGAGCCAGTAGATCACGTTCGACTTGCCGCTCATCGGACCGATCTCAATCACCTGCTCGAGACCAAACTCGCCCGCCGGTACGCCTGAATAGACGATGTCGGCTAAACGCTTATCGCCTTTCTTATAACTCTTGATAACGGCGGCGGCGTGAACGCCCGTCGCCGTGCGAAACGCGTCGCGGCCGAAGACGGGATAGTTGCACGGCACAGTCCAGTTACAAGCGCGCGCCGCCGTTTCGCAGTACTTGCCGAGGTGCGAGAGATCGTTGTCGATCCAACCGAGCAGTTTAAGGTTCACAAGCAGTTGGTCCAGCGGCGTGTTGCCGACGCGTTCGCCCATACCGAGCGCTGAGCCGTGGATTTGATCAGCGCCGCCCTGAATTGCCGCCAGCGAATTGATGACGCCGAGGCCGCGGTCCTGGTGTCCGTGCCAGTCGAGCCGAATGCCGCCGCCTTGTTCCTCGATGATGCTCTTCACGAACTTCACTACCGCGCGCGCGCCGTCCGGCGTCGAATGGCCGACCGTGTCGCAAACGCAAACTGCTTTCGCGCCGGAGCGGATCGCCGTCGTGTAGAGCGCGCGAATCGTTTCCGGTCTCGCGCGCGTCGTGTCTTCCGTCACGTACATGACCGGCAGCCCTTGAGCGACCGCGAACGAGACTGCTTCTTCCGTCATCTGCAATAGGCGTTCGAGCGTCCAGTCTTCGGCGAAGAACCGCACCGACGACGAACCGATGAACGTGCATGCTTCGATTGGAATACCGGTGCGCTGCGCGATCTCGGCGATCGGAACGATGTCATTGCGATGAGTGCGTGCGGCGCAGTTTGGCCGGATCTTCAATTTCTGTTGCGCGATCTCCTGCGCTAAGCGTTCGACTCCGGCTGCGTGTGTTCCACCGGCGCCGGGAAGGCCGATGTCGGCAGTGTCGATACCCAACGCTTCCATCAAGTGAAGCAGTTCGAGTTTCTGTTCTACCGGTGGTTCGGATACTGATGGCGACTGCAATCCGTCGCGCAAAGTCTCGTCGTCGATGCCGACATGGCGATTGGGAGGATTTAACGACGGCTCAATCGTGTTCCAGTCGTAAACTAGTTCTTCGATCGTCATTTGCTACCTCAAACTGGGCAAATCGATTACAGCAACCGCGAAAACTAAAGTCAAGCAGCATGCCTTTTGAGTCGCGGAGCAATTTGGTTATCATCCGGTGCTTGTGACACACCGCCCAGAATACGGATCATGAAGACAATCGCGCTCGGGTCTGATCGCGCTGCAAAGATCATGGCGGTGCGCGCCAGCGTCGCTCGTGTTGCGGCCATCGACTCGGATTGGGCCAATGCGAACGTCGTCGCGCGGCGCGTCGAGACGAGCGTGCCTGCGATGCCGCTTACTGACTGGCAGTTGATGCAGGGAGCACTCGAACGCGCGCTCGCCGTTAAGGAATCTTTGAAGAGCAGGCGTTTGCAGGCCGACATTTACGTCGGGCTCGAGGGTGGTTTTCACTCGGTGTCGATCAATGGTGAGTGGCACACGTTTCTGCGCGGTTGGGCGTATGCGACGGATGGTGAGCGAGGCGCATTTGGCGCGGCGCCGTCAGTGTCAGTGCCGGCCGACATTGTGAAGAGAGTTGTCGAGGGCCGTCGCGAGCTCGGCATGGTGATCGACGAAGTAACAGGAGGACGCGACGTTCGGAGCAAACAAGGCGCGTGGGGTGTGTTGTCGCGCGATCTCGTGACGCGTTCGATGAGTTTCGAGCTTGCGCTTATTGCCGCCTTCGCACCGTTCTACAATCCCAAAATGTATGCTCAATAAAAACCAGAATGGATGAACTAGTCGCACAAGTTAATCACGATGAACCGCCGCCACACTCGCGCGCGAATGCGGGTTGGGTCGAGGTGATCGCCGGATCGATGTTTTCGGGGAAGTCGGAGGAGCTGATACGCCGCTTGCGCCGCGCGAAGATTGCGCGCCAAAAGGTGCAGGTGTTCAAACCCGAGATCGATTCGCGCTTCGCGGAAAACCAGATCGTTTCGCACTCAGAGATGCGACATGAGTCAGCGAACAGTCGTTCAGCCGCGGAGATACTGGCGAAGGTCGATCCGGACACCGAAGTCGTCGGCATCGATGAAGGTCAGTTTTTTGACAACGATCTGGTCCTGGTGGCGAACGAGCTCGCCGGGCGCGGCGTGCGTGTGATCATCGCCGGACTCGACCAGGACTACACCGGCAAGCCATGGGAACCGATGCCGCAACTACTCGCGATCGCAGAGTACATCACCAAGACGCATGCGATCTGCATGAAGTGCGGCCAGCCGGCAAACTACTCTCAGCGTACGTTCGAATCCGAAGAACGCGTAGCCGTAGGCGCTGCCGACAAATACGAAGCACGTTGTCGCATGTGCTTCGTCCCGCACGCCGACGCGCCCACGGTCCACGAGTAAACTAATCAAGCAAGGCCATCAGCTTCGGCGTTGATGGTAAACGGAATCTGGTCGACGAATTTTTCGTCGGCATCGTCCTTCTGCATTATCGGGTGCTGCGTCGAGCCCTCAAAATCGAAGGGCTCCTGAATTGCCTTGATGAACAGATCATAGTTCTTGTCAAACGCGCCATCGTTCCAGACTTTGAGGAGCTGGGCGGTGAATGCGCCATTTTCTTCCCCATCTTCGGCAAACTCAGAATCCTGACAGGCCGCCAGCGTCAGGAGCGTCGCCTTCAGTTGGTCATCCTGCTCTGCCAGCAATTCATCGCTTAACTCCTGCTGAATGTCGGCCGCGGCTTTGACTTTGCCGATCCGTGTCATGTCGGTGAAGGTAATACCACGATTCCAACCTTTACCCCTCTGCGGCACTGGTATCCTGCGACGCCGAGCGTTATCGCTCAGTGCCCGATGCACGGCCGCGTGAGCCGCCATCGGTATTCCGGCACCGCTCAGCGCAGCCCCAACTCCAACCGGTGCCGACATGAGCACCGTGCCGCTATGACAACAATCCGCAATCCCGAGTATGCGCACGCCCTTTTTGAACTTCGACCACAGGACGCGCCGCATGTAATCGTCCGGCACCAGGCAATCATGGAACAGTAGCAGTTCCTCCTGAAAGTCTGGCTCTACTCCGGTGTTGTGACTGCCGTGTCCGGAAAACGTAAAGAGAAAAATGTCGCCGGCCTCGAGATCATTAGCGGCTTGTAGAATCTCCTCCTTTACTTTTTCTTTGAAGAGCGCTTCGCCGTCCAAAAAGGTCTTCGTCTGAAAACCTTTCGCTTCCGCAATCTGCGACATCCTGGCCGCATCTTTCTTGCAGCCATGGAGTGTTTTGACTTCAAATTCTCCGTTAGTCTGGTCCACTCCTACGTGAACAGACCTGCCTTTAGCCATGGGATTTCTCCTTCCTGGGCGGTTAACCGCCTTCACCTACGACGACGGGCATGCAGGGCAACCTGGTCGAGCCACGTTGTGGGTTTTCAGCGACTTCCTCGACGCGCAGCCGGAATTGTTCATCGCTCGGCACATGGTGAAGAAGCTTGTAATACTCGGCGAACTCATCGTGTCTGGGATTGTTGCCAATGTCGTCGCTTTCAAACAACGGATCGTTGACGATGTAGATCTCGTAACTGACGCCCGGTTGTCTTTTTAACTGCAATCGCTCGAGTTTGCCCTGTTGCCGCCAGAGAATCACGAGTTGGCTGGTTGGCTCCTGCAGAGTGATGGCGGCGCCGATGAGGCTGGCAAAGCGAGGCATTTCTTCCGGTTCCTCGACGTTCGGTCGCTTCAGCATGACTTTGAAATCCGTCCGAACTTTGGCGGCCGTGTAAAGTACGCCATTCTCCAGCAGTATGCTCGGGCGGCCACCCAACGGATCGATGTCCAAAAGCTTGTGGACGATCGGATGTTGAGGATCAGGTCCGGGGTCACCGGGAACTACGCGATTCTCCGGGTGCAATAAATCGCTAAGCATGTCGATAGCGAGATCGAACCTATCGGGCACGCGGTCGTCCGGCTGAGCTTCGGTGGGAGCAAAAGCTTGTACGCCCTTTTGCGGAGTTGGTCCTACCAACTTGCGAATGATCATGCCGTGAAACGGCGACTCTCCGGGCACGTCAACAAATGGAAGTGGGCCGACGTGCCGCATCATTAACTCGTCGGGTCGTCCCTCGGTCTTACGGCGAACTTCGATCGTTAAGTGGTGACGCGGAGCACTGCTGTTGACGAATACCTGGCAGGCGTTACCTACCGGTTGGAGAATCAAAAGACCGCTGAAGAAGATTCTTACGTCGGGTTGGGAGTTAAGTTCGGGAGTAGTTGTGAAAGGCATTTTAAATTTTCTCCTTTCTATCAATGTGATTTCGGCGTTTTTTATTTCCGTCAATAAGCAGAAAGCCCGCCGATTACGACGAACGGCGCCCAGTAATACGGATGCTGGTGAGCGGGCTTGTCCGTCGCTTGCAGCATTTCGATCTGGGAAGCGCGAAGGGCCTGGACGACCGGCTGGGATTCCTGACGGCGGTGCTTATGAAAATTGACCATCAATTCGGCAGTCGCATCCGAATCAACCGCCCAGAGACTTGCGACCGCCGTTGGGACTCCGGCGACTAAGAATGGACGCACGGCGCCAACGGCGCCCTCCCCGCGATACTGTCGTTCTATCCCGGTGCTGCACGCCGACAACACCACCAGACGCATGCGCCGCAGATTCAAGCGATAGATTTCGTGAGACTGCAAGAAACCATTGAACCCGCGATCGATCAGGGAGTCGTCCTCTTCCGGCGTCAAGGGAAACCCGGAAAGCACTTCTGACTCCTCGTTGAGAACATAGTGCATCGCAAAGTGGCCCACATCGGCGGATTCAATCGCGGCGTTAATCGACGATTCGCGCGCGTCGTCTCGAACCAGCAGCTTCGCGTTGTTATAAAAACCGGCTATTTCTCGCGCCTCGCCTACACTGGCCGGCAAGTCTCGCAGTGACTCGAATCTGGTTCGGCTAAAATTCGGGTTCCCAATGCTGAGCAACTTTTCGTCAATGTTGCCTGCTTTCTTTTCAGCAGCATGCGACAGGTAAACAAACAAACTCGAACTCGGAGCGAAGCACAAACGGTAATCCTGAATCAGAAACTTCTTACTTACCGGCGAGACGAGTGCGGCGAAGGGCAGATAGTTGAGAATCTTGTCGGGAACGATGCACAAAGGCTCGGAGTCGTTCAGCAGGTTCTTAACCGGCGAGATTAAAATCCCGTACAACTCTTCAGCTTGTTCGCGATTGTAGGGTTGCGAACCGTTCGGCGGCTGGTTAACGGTTTCGAGATAGGCCCGCACCTTCTCATTCAACGCCTGCGCTTTGATCGGCGATGCCGCCGATTCGACTTTCGAATTAGTAACCAGCCACATTACGACTCGATCGTCCAACACGGAGTAGTGCAAGATCTGCGAGTTGCGCGGCATCTCGTTCATGACCTGGTCCGCGGAGAAAGAGCGCGAAGCAGCTTTCAGGTCAACTTCGAGATCAGCGCCCTTGCCGCGAATCGCGGCGCCGCGTTGCACAGCATCCAGCAGCGATCTTCCCTTGCTCTTTTCCGAATACTCGAACGCCTTTATCGTGTCGTTGGCAGCCATCTCGTGAGTGATGGCGAGGTCGTAGACGCCCTGCTCCTCGTCGTAAAAGCTGTTTCGTTGACTCTCGGTGATGATCTTCGAACGATACTGCTCCGACAGGTGCATGACTCTTTGCAGTTCGCTCTCGACAGCGGCGTGGTCCGCGTTAGCCATGAAGCAGCGAAGCTTTCCTTTGTAAGCGCTGTAGCTGAAATATGAAAATTTTATCTGGTTGTAGTACTTGAGACTTGAATCGTATTGTTCGATAGCTTTGCCGCAGTCGCCTGCCTGTCGCTGAATGTCGCCGAGTTGCAGCGCAGCGTTGGCCATGATGTCTACACCGCTACTCTTATCCTGAAGCCTTCGTCCCACTTGAAAAGCGTTCTTCACTTCGTTAACTGCTTCGCTAAACATGCCCATTGCCGCGTAAGCGGACCCGAGATAACTGTACGAGTACGCGATTAGAAGCGGCCGCTTCATCTCGAGTGCCGTCGCCAAAGCTTCCTTCTGGTAGAAAACTCCAGCCTGATACAACTGCATCCCGGCCATGGTTAACCCGATCTGCCCCAGCAGGGTCCAACGCTGCATCGGCTCGATTCGCCTGGTCGACGCGACCGCCAGCCCTTTGCTCATGTACGACAGAGCTCGACTGGAGCGATTCAGCACCGAATTGAAGTCCGAAATCTGCGTCAGGACCTTCAAGACGCCATTGGGATCGTCGACGCGCTCAAACTCAGTCAGCCCGAGCTCGCTGTACTTGAGAGCTTCCGAATACTCGTAGCTATCGGCTTTGGCGTGTGCCAGACTGAAAAGACAGTTAGCTAAAAGCCAGCGATATTGGTGCGACTCGCAGACGGCCAGGAGCCCCTTGAGCGCAAGCTGCGTCTTTTCAAGATCATGAAGGAACAGATAACAGTGGGCCAGTCTGTACTCAACAAAGGTGACTCCACTTTGTGTGCCGGCGAGCTCATAGGCATGTTTGGCTTTGTCGTACTCTTTGATAGCGTCTTGATAATTCGATTCGGTGAATAGTGCGTAGGCGAGGCGCATGTGGCGGCGGGCTTGAGTAAGTGCGGCTTTCGCTTTGGGCGGTGCTCGTGAGAACTGGCTTATCAGATCCGAGGTGTAGTGATCATTGGCGCGGCTAGTTTCGAGCTTCGCAATTAACTCCAACGCCGAAATACCATTATTTGGACCGGATAAGAGCTCGGAACGCTCTATTCCTAACTGGGCGTCCAGAATGTAATTGGTAAGCGAATTGCCGGCGGTTGTGTAATTGTCGGAAATCAAACGCCACGCAAGGTCGTCGTTGCCTTCTTTTCGCGCCTGCAACAGATCTTTGACGTTGTCCTCAATACCTTTGACGGCGCCTTGCTCGGATTCGATGTTCTTGAGATTGCGCTGGGCTTCTTTTGCCCACGGTGAGGTTGAGTCTTTCTCGAGATACTGCTTCCAGGCGGCGATGGCCTGCGCACCCGGCGCCATGTGCTGGAGTAGAAGCGCGCGATTGAAGTAAGCATCGAGAAGATTGGGGTCGAGCTCAATCGCTTTTTCGAGATACTGAAGGCTCCGGCCGTATATCTCAAACTCTTTACCCCTTTCGGCGCCCGACTGCTGAATCTTGCCTTGTTCAAGCAACGCGGCGCCGAGGTCGCTATCGATCTTCGCGTTGCGCGGATCCAACTTCTGTGCGGCCTCTAGTTCTCTGACGCCTTTATCAAACTCGCGACGGGCGACGTAGTATTGGCCAAGCAGGTGGTGTGGAGCGGCGGCGTTCGGGTTGTCAGCAGCGGCTCTCTGTAAAGAGCTCTCGGCCAGCTCACGTTGCAATTCATCTACTTTCGGGGTTCCGCCCCGCTGATTGGGAAGCGGCGCATAGTTCAAGCTGGACAGCCGCACGTCAACGGGTCGTTCGTCATGATAAGCAGTCTGAAAGGCGATGAGGCCGCGCTCAAGATCCGACTGAGACGCTGGACGCTGCAGCGAGCGCCAAACAAAAAGGCTTATGCCTGCTGCGACTAACAGCATAGCGGCGATGGCCATTTGAGATGTAAAAAAGCGTCTCTTCGGGGGCATGGGAATGACCGTCCCAGTTGAGTCCGATGGACCGGAGCCGGTGTTAGCAAGACGGGACTTTTTGCGTTGATCCAGAGCAATCGCGAACCGAAGCTTTTCCTTTCGAGCTTCCGACCTGAAGAAGTACGTTCGTACCCGCTCGAGTTCTTCTCCCTCAAACTCGCCGCCGCGGTACTGGTCGATGATTTCGTCGACCATTACGTCCAACTCTTCCGAATACGAAGGTTCCGAAAGGAGCCGCAGCTCGACTTCTTCCTCCTCTGGTTCCGTAAGCCGGCCGAGAAGATAGTGTTTTAGTTGATTGTTTCCGTCTTGATTGATTGTTTTGCCCCCCCGAAACTCCCCTTATCTATGATGGCTTTTGGCCTCGGTTTCGTTACTCGACTTCGAGTGGCACATTCCCGTACACAACCCTCCAGGCGGGCGCGGACGTGGTGAACCCGGACCCGCAGGGCGCCTTCCGAAATGTCCCGCTCGGCCGCCATCTGCTTGTGCTGTTCTATCTTCTCGTGACCCTCGTACAGATAGTAGTCGAGAATTAGGTCGCGTTTCGGCTCCGGAAGCGTTTGAAGACACTTCTCGAGGCATTCTCGCTCTTCGGTTGTCGGTTCAGGATCGATCCAAATGACTGGGACTTCGGTGGTCACCTCCTTGCGGCGCAGATGCTCGCGCATGACGTTGCGAGCCACGCCGTGAAAGTAGCGGCTCGGGTCGCCTTCGTAGCTCTCGCGAATGTCAGCGAGTCGAATTGCGACCCGGTTGATCGCCTCGTCTGCGAGGTCCTCGGCGTCGCTGAAACCTTTGGCGATGAAGACGCGCACGAGGCCTCCTCGGATCGTCTCGTACTTTTTGCCCGCCAACTCTCGATCGTCGCTTAACCAGCTCAATAAAGCATCGAATTGTTCTTGTGTGATAGCCAACATCTCCTATGTTCGGGCACTAACATGTTTCGGAAGACCAGGCGAGAGGTTAAGACGCGCGGTAGCTGGGAAACAGGCAGAAATTATCCTAGACCACGACTAAGATCAAGAGGATTTACCTCGAGGCTGGTTTTTGCCGCGTGCAGTTTTTCGTACGTCGAAACACGGTAGGGCAACGCGCACGATACGCCTCCTCGTCTCAGGTTGCAAGAAGTCTCCTCATCGTTCGTTCTTCCATTCGTGTTACCCAAATATCGAGGAGTACGACAATGAAGCCAAAGAATCTACTTAAGACCGTAGTCACGGGTCTGCTGATCGCCCTTCCAGTTGGAATCTTCATCAGGGCCAAAGCGCAGGACTCAACGCAGCCACAGCCCCAATCGGCCTACCGAATCTCTGGTCCTTACACGCACAAGAACCTCACGATTTTTCTCGTCCATGGAAAAGAACTGATGCCGGGCAAGACGTTTCTCACGCTCCAGGAAGCGCTCGCGCAGAAGAAGGTCGTTGTTTACGAGACCAAAGACGTCAACGAGCTCGCGATTCGCAACCTGTCGGACCAGGATGTTTACGTGCAAGCGGGCGACGTTGTTCGCGGCGGTGATCAGGATCGAATGATATCGACGGATTTCATCGTGCCGCCGCGCTCGGGACGCATGCCGATTGCGGCGTTCTGCGTCGAGTCGGGCAGGTGGAGCGCGAGAGGCGGCGAGGCGTCGGCGCAGTTCAGCAGTTCCGAGAACTCGATCGCGACGAAGGAGTTGAAACTGGCGGCGAAACGGGCCCAGTCACAGGATGCAGTTTGGGAAAATGTGAAGGTGGCCCAGGCGAAGTTGGGCAAGAGCCTGCAAACGAACGTGGAGGCGCCGGTGTCGGCTTCGAGTTATGAACTGTCGGTGGAAACGCCGAAAGTGAAAGAGACGACGGCGGAGTATGTCAATGCGCTCTCCGGCGTCGTGCAAGGGAAGTCAGACGTTATCGGGTATGTGTTTGCCATCAACGGGCAGGTGAATAGCGGCGACGTTTATGCGTCGCGATCGTTGTTCGTCAAACTCTGGCCCAAGCTATTGAAGGCGAGCGCTGTGGAGGCAATTGCCGAGCTGAATCAGAAAGCAGCGCCGCAGCCCGTTGTCGAGACCGTGCATACGTTCCTGGGCGATTCGGAACGTGCGGCGGGCGCCACGAAAGACCTCACGCGACGCGTGAAGCTTGTAACTCGCGAAGACGACAAGAACATCTTCTTCGAGACTCAGGATCGCAGCGACAGAGACAACTGGGTCCACCGCAACTACATTCGCAAGCAGTAAATTCATTTTATCCGTGTTCCCCGTGGGTGAATCCATCAATACAAAAAGGCGAGCGACTCGGTCAACGGGTCGCTCGCCGTCATGGCTTTGAGGTATGCCCTTCGTCATTCGGTGAGGCTGCCGTGGGGCAATTCACCGCAATTGGCCGCTGTAACGTCGCCTGGGCGGGGAGCGTTACTTAGTGCCGCGCCTACTGCTTATGTCACCAGAAGGCAAAACATTTCATAGAAATTTCAGTGCGCGATCTTCAGCGAGTAAAGAATCGCGTACATCGCGTCTTTATGACGGTCGAAATCCTTCCCTTCAGTCGCCAACATCACGTTCACCAGTTGCACCTGGCCCAGGTACTTCCGATACGCCATCCACTGTAATCGCCTCGGCTCGTCGGGTTTTTCCGTGGGCGCTTCGCGAAACTGAACACCTTTCAGCCCGTCGATCTCCACCCACTTCAACTCGTCGACCTCGCCGTTCTTCGCTCGCGTCTTCGCGCCGTCGTAAAACGCCTTAATGCTGGACTCGACCGGAAAACTCTCGTCCATCGGCGAGATATTCACGATCAGGTTAGCGCTGCCTGCTTCCGACGATCGCCACGTGAAAATCTTCGACTCATTCGTCGTTTCGGTCCAGCCGGCCGGCACCTTAAACGACATCCCTTGTCGGTCCCATTTCGCGTCCGGACCTCCAGCCAGCGTGGCCATCTGGGTAACTGTCGCCACACCATGTTCGGGACTCGTTTCGTTATCGCTTACTGAACCCGAAGAGGTGGAACTCGAACCTTTATGCAGCCGTTCCGAGAGATTGCACAGTGAGAGAGCAAGACCGATAAGCAATACGAGCGCAATATGTTTCATTAGGAAACCCCGCAAACATTTTTGACAGAGCGCTGTGCTTCTATGTCAAAAGACCACGCCAAGTCAACACTTTAAATGCGCGACGAACAGTATCTCTTCTGACTTCGTTCTCGCCATGTTATGCTATGGCCCTACCCTATTCACCCCCTCGGTCACGTTAACGTCGCGCGAAAGCGCGAATCCTGCGGAGAGTGTAAAGATGAAAAATACTGACGCCAGGGGGCCAGTCCTTGTTATCGTCCTGGCTATTTCAACTATGGTTATCGCTATGAGTGGTTGCGCCCGTGGTCCGGAAGCGAACGCCAACATAAATACCAATATCAACACCAACACGAACACCAGCGTGGCTAATCTCAATGCCAACGCCACGACTGCGCCGCCATCGACCATCGCCGCGCGCGAGCCTGAAACTTATCGCGCGACGCTTGTATTTACGGCCGAGACGGAAGGCGGCGACAAAACGATCGGCATTCCGACGTTGTCCGCCGACGTCGCGCGCAGCGGCGAAGATCGTCGCGTCTCGTTTAAGTTACCGGACGGCTCCGAATTGATTTACCTGGACCATGCAGGCACGCATTACGCTATCTCGCCGGCACGAAAACAGTATGCTGAGCTGACTGCCGCGGCGACCGGGTTTCAACTGCACAAACTGATGACGCCGGGCCAACTCGTCGCGCACCTCGACAAGCTGCAAGGCATCGAACCTGCCGGTGAAGAAACTGTGAACGGTCGAACAGCTGTGAAGTATCGCTACGCGAGAACGTCGCAGACGCAGACCTCAGCCGGTGAAGTGAAAACGGATGCGTTTGTCTATGTCGACAAAGACACCGGACTGCCGCTTCGCGCCGAGCTTTTCAGCGAAGCGAGTGGTAATGTTCAAGGCGTCAAAGGAGCTAAGATCGTCGCCGAGATGCGCAACATCACGACGAATGTCGAGCCGTCGCTTTTTGAAGTGCCGCCTGGATTGAATAAAGTTTCCGAACAACAAGTGCGGGCGCAGATCGACGCTATCACTAACACTGTCGCGGCCGTGTTGCGAACGCTCTTGACGAACATGAATTCAGCACCGCCACCGCCGGCGACGCCGACGCCAACACCGACTGGCACCGGTTCACCGGCAGCGGCTGTGTCGCCACGATAAGGAGTCCCGATGCGATACGTTGTCATCCTCGTCCTGGGAATATTGTTAGGCGCCGGCGGCGCCATCTTCTTTCTCGGTGCGCCGCCCGCTAAGTCTGCGCCTGGCACGGCGATTAAGCCGCCGGACCAGGGAGGAACTCCGCCCGCAACTGTCGTCGTGAGTCTCGAACAGAGTTTCATCGACGCAGTGCTGGCGACGACGTTTCAAGGGTTGGGAACTCCTACGTTTCACCTGGGCCAAACTAACGGCGACTCGGTCGAGCAGATCACACCCGCGCTTTTTCAGGGCGGGTGTGCGAACTCGATCACGTTGCTGCCTGAGGCGAGTGGGGTGAAGACGGGCGTTCAGTTTCATAACGGGACTGTGGCGGCGCCGATGGCTTTCACCGGGAGTTATAACCTCGTCGGTAAGTGTATTGAGTTTAAAGGGTGGGCGCAGACGGGTATTAAACTGTCGTTCGATCAGGCGAAGCAGACTGTCTACGGCTATGTGGACGTTCAGGGCGTGAACCTCGAAGGCGCGAATCCGATCACGAATAACTTCCTTACTGTATTTGTGCAGGGCGCGATCAATCAGCGCGTCAATCCGCTGGTGCTCGTGAGCGAGCCGCAGTTGTCGTTGGCGATTCCGGTGAAGGCGAGTAATGGCGCGGTCAAGGCGCGTGCGAAGGACGTCCGGGCGGATATTCAGGAAGGTTCGCTGAAGTTGCAAGTGACGTACGAATTCAGTGGCGTCAAAAACGACGGCTCCGGCGGGTGAACAAGAATAAAGCAGAATCCTTACCTACACTTCTTTACTAGACAAAGTACTTGACGCGAGTCTCTCGGCGGGCGTAAGATGACTGTCGATGAAGCCCGTCCCACTCGTCTCCGAAACCCAAACTGAACCGCCCGCCCTACACGACCGGGCCATGGACAACCTGCGCTACATCCGCGAAACGATGGAGCGCGCCACGGCCTTCACCGGCATCTCCGGCTGGGGCGAAATCGCCATCGGCGTCACCGCCCTGATCGCCTGCTTCATCGCAGCGCAACAGCCCACTTTCAACTCCTGGCTCGCAGTTTGGATCGCGGAAGGTCTCATCTCGCTCCTGATCGCCGGCTGGTCGATGGACCGCAAAGCACGCGCCATCGAAATGCCGCTCGGCTCCGGTCCCGGCCGCAAAGCAGTCTTCAGCCTGACGCCGCCAATGATCGCCGGCGGGCTGCTCACGATCATGCTCGTGCGAGCCGGACTGACTAACGCCATTCCCGGCGTGTGGCTGCTGCTGTATGGAACGGGCGTGATCACCGGCGGCATGTACTCCGTCAGAGTCGTGCCGATCATGGGAATCTGTCTGATGGCTCTCGGCGCTCTCGCGCTATTCTCTCCCGCTTACTCGAACTGGTTTATGGCCGCAGGTTTCGGCGGCCTGCACCTCGTGTTCGGGGCTATTATTGTGAGGAAATACGGTGGCTAAACAATCGACTGCAAAGAAGACGCTCCCCCACAAACCGATCGCCGAAGTTCCCAACCAGCAGACTTCGCCGGTGAAAGAGAAGAGCGCCGCGCCCAATCTCGACCGCTTGATCCACGAGCGCCTGCGCCTTGGGATAATCAGCGCGCTCGCCGCCAACGAGTCGCTCACTTTTAGCGATCTGAAGAACCTGATGAATACGACTGACGGTAATCTCAGCGTACACGCGCGCAAACTCGAAGAAGCAGGCTACATCTCCTGCACGAAGTTCTTCGAAGGCCGCTTGCCCAAGACGGAATACAAACTAACTGCCGCAGGCCGCAGCGCGCTCGAGAACTACCTCAGTCACATGGAATCGCTGATCAAGCAAATGCGAAACAGTTAGTGCCGACCCGTCGCGCGCGCGTGCGGCGCGCGCGCCTCTTTTTTTGCCTCTCAGCTTTGCGAGGTAAAGAGCTTTGAATCAGCTATGGAGAACCACGACGTAACCATCATCGGCGCCGGACTCGCCGGCTTACAATGCGCTCGCCTGCTCGCCCGACAAGGAGTGAAAGTTCTTCTTGTCGACCGCAAGCACACACTCGACCAAAAGATCCACACCACCGGAATCTTCGTGCGCCGCACGCTCGTCGATTTCGACATTCCCAGCGATTGCCTGGGACCACCAGTCAAACACGTCACACTTTATTCACCGGGGCTCAGGCCCATCGAGTTCGTAAGCGAACACGACGAGTTTCGCATCGGACGCATGGGCCAACTTTACCAGCGCTACCTGCAGCAGTGCCTGCTCGCGGGTGTTCGCTGGCTTCCTGAAACGAGTTACCTCAACCACTCGCAAACCAACGGCAGACTCACCGTCGAACTCGGCAACGGCTCCTCAAACCGATCTGTAACGACGCGCTACCTGATCGGCGGCGACGGCGCGCGTTCTCGTGTCGCGCGCGATCTGAAACTCGATATCAATCGCGAGTTGATTATCGGCATCGAGATCGTTTTTGAAGGCGCGGCGATCGATGGCCCACCACGCCTGCTCTGTTTTCTCGATCCGAAACTCGCGCCGGGCTATATCGGGTGGATCGCACACGACGGTGAAGAGACGCACCTCGGCGTTGGCGGCTATGCATCGCGCTTCGATCCCGCGTCAGCACTGGAGACGTTTCGCGACAGGATCGCGCACCTGATCGATCTTCGACACGCAAAACAGATCGAACGTCGAGCCGGTTACATTCCCGTCGGCGGCGTACTGCGGAACATCGCGAACACACGTGGCCTGCTGATCGGCGACGCCGCAGGCGCCGTCTCGCCGTTGACTGCGGGCGGACTCGATCCGTGCATGCGTCTCTCGGCGTTCGCAGCGAAAGTCGTCGCCGAATATCTCGCGAGCGGCAACGCTGAAGTATTGCAAGCCTACTCTGGAGAGCTGTTCAGAGCGCGGTTCGCTTCGCGGTTATGGGCCCGTCGCATCGCTTCCACTTTCAACCAGCCGCAACTTCTGGAACTGGGATGTGCCGTCATGCGTTTGCCTCTCCTCAACCGCATCGCACGTCACGTTTTCTTCGGCCGCGGTTCTTTTCCGGATCTGGAAATGAACTCCGCGTTCTCTCGATCACCACACTGTACGGTCGCAGCGGCTGCACCAGAATTTCACAAGACTCGTTAAAGAGTTGAGGGTGACGAGCTGACTTACCAATTATTCCGTGCTTCTCTGTTAATACCGGGCCGTCGTCGAGCGTCTATCCAGTTGAACTTCGCTGCTTTTAGTCGCGTATAGGCAACGGATTCGGCGGCACCCGGTATTTCATGAAACTATTTGCATCATTTTTTTCAGACGCTCTTAGAATCGCCTTACTGTCGATTTTTGCGCACAAACTGCGCGCGTTCCTGACCCTTATCGGCATCATCATCGGCGTCGCTTCCGTCGTGACGGTCGGCGCCTCGATCAGCGGCCTCAACACCTACATCGTCGAAAAAATCACGAAAGTCCTCGGCAGCAATCACTTCATGATCGCCCGCATGGCGTTTTCCGGCCACATGGACGACGAGGAGTTCGAACGGCGCAATCGCCGGAACAAGCGAATTAACTGGGACGATTACGAGTGGGTGCGCGACCATTGCGGCTCCTGCGATGCCATCGGCGCCGAATCAGGCGCGGGCAGTGACCTGAAGCAGGACGGCATCGAGTTTCCCGGCGCGATCGTGTTCGGCGCGACCGCCAACATGGTCGACATCGAAGACAAAACCATCGAGACCGGACGTTTCATCTCAGACGACGAGGTGCAGCGATCGGCGCTCGTAGTTGTTCTCGGTGGCGACATCAAGGACAAGTTCTTCCCGAACCAGGACGCTATCGGCAAAACATTGAAGATTCGCGGCCTGCCGATGCGCGTCGTCGGCGTCGAAGAGAAACGCGGCGCCTTCTTCGGAGACTCCTTCGACCGTCACGTCTACATTCCCGTCACCACGCATTTGCAGATCTTCGGACGCAACGGCCTGCAGATTCACGGAAAAAGCAGTACGCGCGAGAGGTTTCACACCGCCATTGAAGATGCCCGCGTCGCGATGCGCATCAAGCACCGGTTGAACGGCAGCGACGAAGACGACTTCGGTCTGGTCAACGTCGAAGAGTTGAACAATCAGATCGACGAGTTCACGGGCGCCATCGCGAAGGTCGTTATCCCCATCACGTTTATCACATTAGTGGTCGGCGGCATCGTGGTCATGAACATCATGCTTGTGAGCGTGACGGAAAGGACGTTCGAAGTCGGACTGCGAAAAGCTGTCGGCGCGACGAGGACGCAGATACTGCTTCAGTTCCTCATCGAGTCGGGCATTCTTTGCGCGCTCGGCGGAATTCTCGGGCTGCTCGTGGCGTGGGGAGTCACGACGCTGATCACAACGCTGGCGTCCATAACAATGACGATCACCATCGGCTACATCCTGCTGGCGCTGATCGTCTCAACCGTAATCGGAATGATCGCCGGCATCTATCCGGCATTCAAAGCGGCGCGGCTCGACCCGATCCTGGCCCTGACACATGCGACTTAAAGCGATCAAGCTTGGACTGCCAAAAGGCATGTTGCGCGAGACGCTGAAGATGGCGCTCGACAGCGTGCGCGGGCATAAGTTCCGCAGCTTCTTGACGGTGCTGGGAATCGTCATCGGCGTGATGACGGCGATCTGCATCGCGTCGCTGCTTACCGGCCTGCGTCAGAACATCGTCGCGATGATCGAAGAGTACGGAACAAACAACATCTACGCGTTCCATCTCTCGACCGGTCCGCGCACCACCGAGGATCGTTCCGAGCGACTGCGCCGTCCGCTGACAGTCGCCGACGCGGACGCCATCAAGGCGCAGGCGCCCGCGGTCGAGGAAGTCGCGCACGTCGCGCCGAACGTCGGCTTCAACGGCGGAGCTTTCGACGACAACATCACTTACCAGGGCCGCAACTATCGCTGGGGAAACACGCAAGGCGTGTCGCCCAATTACGCCGACGTCACGAACATCGTCATGAAAGAAGGGCGCTTCATCACGGATTCAGACGATTCGCAGCGTTCCAACGTGATGGTCATCGGCGTGAACGCTGCCGAGGCGCTGTTCCCAACCTCGAATAACATCGCGGGCACGCACGTGCGCATGGGCGGCTACGACTTCGAAGTCGTCGGCGTACTCGAAAAGCGCAAGGCCGGGTTCTTCGGCGAGAACGAGGAAGACAACGCCGTTTACATTCCGTTTCGCACGGCGCAAAAGATCGCACCGGCAAGAGGCTACTTGTTGCTGGTGATTCGCGGGCGTTCGGGCCAGGTCGGCGAAGCGTTGACGCAATCGGAAGAGATTCTGCGTCGCCGGCGTCAGGTGAAGTTTGGCGAGCCGAATAACTTCGACATCAAGACTGCTGACAAGTTTATCGAACAGTTTGACAGCATCACGGCGATGGTCGGATTGATCGCCATCGCGATCTCTAGTCTGGGACTGTTGGTCGGCGGCATCGGCGTGATGAATATCATGCTCGTCAGCGTCACCGAACGGACGAAAGAGATCGGGGTCCGCAAAGCGCTCGGCGCGCGGCGCAGAGACATCGTGCGGCAGTTTCTGTTTGAAGCGATGATGCTGACGTTTCTCGGCGGCGCACTCGGCGTGATATTGGCCGTTGGCGCCAGCCAGATATTGATGTTGGTGGTTCCGAGTTTGCCGGCTTCAATTCCTTCATGGGCCGTGATAACGGGCCTCACTGTTTCCATCGGCGTCGGGTTGATCTTCGGCGTTTGGCCCGCGCGCAAAGCCTCACGACTCGATCCTATCGAGTGTCTGCGATACGAATGATCCGCTGAAGGCGTGGGTTTTGCTGTAAGCTGTCGCTCGTGGACCGCGACCTCAAAAAAGAATTCCTGACTTACATTCAGGTCGAGAAAGGACTCGCGCGCCACACGCTCCAGAGTTACGAGCGCGACCTCACGCGTTTGCAACGTTGGGCCGCGGGCAGCAGCAAGCAAGTCACTGATTTGACGCGCGGTGATTTGCGCAAGTGGATCGCGAGTTTGTCGCGCGACGGACTTGCGCCAACGTCGATCGCGCGCGCTGTCAGTGCCGCGCGCGGGTTTTTCAAGTTTCTAATGTTGGATGGATACATCAAGTCGCATCCTGCCGAAGATCTCGACACGCCGCAGCGATTCAACTACCTGCCGAAATTTTTGACCGAGGACGAGATCAATCGTTTGTTCGCCGCGCCAGACGTTTCGACGGAAGAAGGCATACGCGACCGCGCCGTACTCGAGATCATGTACGCGAGTGGATTACGCGTGTCGGAGCTCGTGACGTTGAAGCAGGCGGACGTCGATCTGCTCGCGGGATTGGTCGTTTGCCACGGCAAGGGCAGCAAGGAACGGCGCGTTCCGTTGGGAAAGAGCGCGATTCACTGGCTGCAACAGTATTCGGCGGTGAAGGCGGGTTACGGCAAAACATCGTGGCCGCAAGTGTTCCTGCATCGCGGAAAACCGTTCACACGTCAACTCGCCTGGTCGATGATCAAGCGTTACGCCGAGCGCGCCGGGATCAAAAACGTGTCGCCGCACACGTTGCGCCATAGTTTCGCCACTCACCTGCTGCAACGAGGCGCTGATTCGCGTTCGGTCCAGGCGCTGCTCGGCCACAGCGACATATCCACGACACAAATCTATACCCACATGACCGATCTCCACCTACGCTCAGCCTACAACCGTCATCACCCGCGCGCGCGTCTTAAAAGCTCCGACTAACCATTTGGTGTTGCGCATATACGGTCTAAGACACGGTCTCATTCTTTCGATCCCTTATTACATCTCAAACACGCTTGAGGAACCTCAAATTACGCGGTGGGCCAAACGCAACCGCACTTGAGAACGCTCAATTCTAAGATCTCGCTTCGCTTCCCTACTTTACGGGCATATTTTTTGCCGCAAAAGCGGACTGTTCCGAGTGCAGCGTCGGGTCGCCGCTTTGGCCTGCTGTGACGCGCTGGTAGACACGGCCGTTAATCTCAAAGTTGTCGCATTGGTGCTTGTCACCACGGACGAAGCGGTCACCGGACGCCGCACCGGAACTCATGACCTCAACGAAAACTGAATAGGAGCACCACCATGAAAGTCTCCCGACTAAAAACCATCCTCCTTCTTTTCCTGCTGACGTTTCTCTCCGTAACCATAACCGCCCGCGCCGACGACGATGAGCCTGACGATTACGACGTGAAAGCGCGCGTCGTACGCATCAGCATGATCAGCGGCGAAGTGACGCTGAAGCGCAACGGAAACAAAGATTGGGAACGCGCCCAGATCAACTATCCGCTCGTCGAAGGCGACACCGTCGCCACGGGCCAGCAAAGCCGGCTTGAAATACAGTTCGACGCGCGCAACTTTATTCGCCTCGCGCCCAGCACAGTGCTGCGCATCGCCACGCTGCGCGATCAGGGAACGGCGCTGAGTGTCGTCGAAGGAACAGCCACGCTTCGTCTGGCGAAGATCGAGCGCGGGCGCGAGTTTTTCGAGATCGACGCGCCGCGGATCACGATGGCTGCCGAGAAGACGGGTCTTTACCGTGTCGACGTGCCGCGTGAAGGCAAGGTCCGTTTGACTGTCCGTGACGGCGGAAACGCCCGCATCTACTCAGAAACTTCAGGATTCGCATTGCGCGACGGCCGCTCGGCTGAGTTGATTGCGACTGGCGATACCGTCGGCGATTGGGAGTTGCTCGCCGCAGGGCCGCTCGATGCAATCGATAATTGGGTAGACGAGCGGGAGCGTGATCTCGCCTCGAGGCTTCGTTACGAAGACAAGTATTACGACGAAGACGTGTGGGGCGCAGAAGAGCTGGGAGCGTACGGCGAGTGGATCGACACGAAGGATTACGGCTGGATCTGGCGTCCGCACGCGAGCGTGATCAATACCTACGCCGACTGGGCGCCGTATCGCTACGGCCACTGGACCTGGTTGTCGCCGTACGGGTGGACCTGGGTTGGTAACGAACCATGGGGTTGGGCTCCATATCACTACGGCCGTTGGGTCTTTTACGACAACTACTGGGCCTGGGTGCCGCGCAGTCAGTTTTACAAGAAACGGAGTTGGTGGCGGCCCGCGCTCGTCGCTTTCGTCTCGTTTGATTTCTCTTTTGGAAACAATGTCTGCTGGTATCCGCTTTCGTATTATCAGCGCGATCCGCATTCGCGGTACTACCGTCATCACGATCGCAATCCCGGTTATGGTGGAGGCGGCGGTGGTGGTCGAAGAGATGGCGGAGACCGGCCGAACAATCGCGAGGGCGAATATAAAAACTGGCGTGGTGTAACGCGTGTGCCGCGCAGGGATTTCGGGAACGGTTCGCTCGGACGGCCTGTTGACGAGACGGTTGCGAGACGAGTGATCGAGTCGGCGCCTCAAACGGACGACTTGCCGCGCCGCGCACCGGATCTGACAGGTGCGATTCCAGCGGTTATTGAACGTCCGACTGGTGCTACGCAACGAGCGCCGGGCGTTGAGCTTGATGACGAATTGCGGCGCTCGCGTGTCTTTCGTGGGCGAGAGCCGAGGCAACAGCAGCCACCGCCGCAACAAACGACCAGTACACCGGTCGTCAATACAACAACACCCGCTGTTGAATCTCCGAACACCGGAGCGGTCGAGCGACCCGCACCCGTTCGCATGGTGAGACCATCTAATTCTGACGATTCCGACAAACGCGCTCGAGGTCAGCAGAGTATTGAACGTAGATCTGAAAATCCGCGTTCTGAACCTCCTCGATCAGAACCAAGACACGAATCCCCAAGATCCGAGTCTCCAAGATCCGAGTCTCCAAGATCGGAGTCTCCACGATCCGAATCTCCGAGATCAGAATCTCCAAGGTCTGAGTCACCACGCTCTGAATCTCCACGCTCTGAATCACCGCGATCGGAGCCGCGTGCGGAGTCGCCTAGAAGTGAGTCACCTAAATCGGAGGGACCGAAGAGACCTGACAATCTATGAGGGTTCGATTTTCAAGCGGGGTAGTTTACGTACTTGTCCATCCATGCTGGCATCCGTTTCCCCCACCTGGGTTGCACCCATGCGTTCGTAGAAGCCGGCAGCATTCGGGTCCGCTGAGATGCCAATCTCGCGGACCTGAAGTGTTGCCGCCCGCTCCATCGCATCGAGAAACAATTCCTTCCCGACGCCGGTGCCAATCGCTTCCGGCGTGACCCACATGTGGTCCAGGTCCGCTTCATTGCCTGCCACACAAAGCGCGTAGAATCCGCGGACCTGACCATCCTTCTCAGCCACGTAAACGTGATTGTTGCGGATGTAATCGGAGCTGATAGTGAGTTCTGCTTCCCAGTGTTTGATCCAGTGCTCGGGATAGCCCCAGTAACGCTTCGCATCGAGCGCGATCTGCGTCAAGGCCGCTGCTTCGTCCGGGGATGCAGGTCGAATGATCATGGGAAACTGTTTTCAGGGTAGTTGCCAGAACGTGCCGTCCGCGTAGTCGATGCGAACGACAACCACGCGCTCCAGTAACGCGTCGCGCTCTTTGGTGTTGAGTGAAGTTACGCTAACAGTCTGCGTCGGCGGTTTCGTGATCGTCACTGTTAGCTCTTTCGACTTGCCGGGAGAGATCTTCTCTTCACTCGTAAACTCGCGCCGCCCGATCTCACTCTCAGTGGCGCGATCAAGAAAGACATAATCCCAATCAATCGATTTAATCGGCTTGTCGCTCAGGTTTTTTACCGTCGTCTTGTAGACGAACACGTATCGCGTTCGACTGTCTTTATGCTGGGCTTCGATGTTTGCGGCGTCAGCTTTTGCTTCTCGCTTGATCTTATCGACCTCAGCCGAACCGCCGCGCTTCGCGTCATCGATTCTTCGCTCATTGCGCGTGCGAGCGCGAACTTCGTCCCAGTTTTCGATTGGACCGCCGAACGGATCGCCTTCCCATCCGATACGTTCCTTACTCCAACTGAAACGCACTACTTCAACCCTGGATTGATCCGGCGGCTGCGCCGTCGATTGCGCCATTGACGCGGTGGCGGTCAGCGCAAACCAGAGCCCCAGTACGAGCCATTTCATGATGCTGCTCCTTACGGGAATTAGTAGCGGTTAAATAATACTGCTAAAAGCAGGGCCGGGCCACGGATTGCAGTGAATTCCGCGGCCCGGCCAGTTCAATTACGGCAACAAGTTTAGAAAACGTATCTGATGCCAAGGACGATGCGACGGTTACCACCGTCAGTATCCCATTGACGCAGGAAGCCCGGAGCCGTAACGGTTGAGTTTGGCGTACCGAAGTCGCGAGTATTGGTGGCGTCAAAGAAGTCAGCGCGGAACTGGAGCCGCTGATTTTCACCAATCTTCGTGTTCTTCAATATGCCGAAATCGACGTTGTTGAGTCCATCAGCGCGGAGAATGTTGCGTCCCGCACTGCCGATTCGTTCTCCGTCCGTCAACGCTCTAAAGAGTGCGTTGCCGGTGGTGGAGCTAACGGTCCCGCGTAAGCGGAAGAGTTCCTCGACACTCATTCTCGACACGTCGAGAGTCGTGATCACATTGGGTCGAGTGGCGATACCAATAGCCGAAGCCAAACCGCCGAGCGTGCCCGAAATGTCATTCGGATTCAATGGCGAGAACGGCGCGCCGCTCTGGAAGTTGAAATTCGAGTTGATCTGCCATCCGCCAAGCACACGACCTGTAAACCCTTTCTGATCGCTGAAGAATGGCAATTCGTAAACGAAGTTACCTGCTAAACGCAGAGGACGATCGTATGACGACCTTCCCCGGTCGAGCCGGCGGTTGAATGGATCTTGCGCAAGTGCGATCTCGGAGGTGGAGTTGTTGAAGATCTCCGACATGGTGTCGATAAACGAGCTCCACGTGAAGTGAACGCCGGCGCTGAAACCCCGGCTCAACCGTTTTTCCAGACTCGCCTGCATCGAGTGATAGATGGACGATCCCGAGTTAGCGCGCAGCCGGATCGGTCCGGTGAGCGGATCGGTTCTAACCGGCGGATTCGTGGTGCTTGTCGCTGGATCCGTTCTGAAGCGAACGGGATTCCCATCGATACTCTCGAAGAGACCCGTACCTTTCGATCCCACGTAACCGACGCGGAACACGGTATCTCTATTCAACTCCCGTTGAAACTCGAAACTGAACGAATCATAAACCGGGGAATGAAAGTCTTCCGTCACTTGCGTGCGGGTGAAAATCGCCGGGTTAACCGGCAGCGAATTGAGGTTAGCAAATGCGCCTTGAACATTCTGGACGTTGAACGCCGCGACAAATGGGAACGAACTCCAAATGTTCAGTGCGATATTTGTGTAAGCATAGTCGAAGGTGCGGGTGTATCCACCGCGAATGACCAGCTTATCTCCGCCGGTGAGAAAGCCCATGATCCCGTCGCTGCTGGTGTGCGGATTCCAGTTGAAGCCGATTCTCGGTCCCCAGTTATTTGTGTCTCGTCCGGGTATCGGCCGCACTCTAAACCGTGGATCGTTTCCGGAAGCAGCAAACACGGGATCGTTGAATTCGACGAGATCCTGAATCGGCTGGCCGGCGTTCTCGTAACGCAGTCCGAGCGTCAGGGTGAAGTTCGGTTTAATCTTCCACTCGTCCTGTCCGTAGAGATAGAAATCGTGCCAATCCAGGTGCAGCACTCGTGCGACGCCCGGCAAGTCTTTATTAATTTGCACGTTGGCAAGATCGGCTACGAAGTTGTTCAGATTCGTGTAAACGAGATGGCCTCGCGTCGTCGGTTTGAACAACTGGTGTAACTGGCTGCGGTGAATATCAACACCAAACTTGAAACCATGATTTCCTGTCGTATACGACAAGTTGTCCTGGAGTTGGTAAGTATTTCGAAATGACGTTTGCGGGAGGTTCGCAGCCAAACCAATCGCGGTGCGAGTGTTGCCCGCATTCAAGCCTAACAATCCGAGGTCCGTGATCTGAATTGACGGGATTGCTTCCGCACGAAGATCCGAAGCCACGGTCGCGCTGGCGGCGCGGAGATACGCAAGGCGCAACTCGTTTACCAGCTTCGGGCTGAGGATGCTGTTCAGCGCGATGTTCACGCCTTGATTGCGCGACACGTTCGACGACTCGTAACCGGTAGGCGTCACCTGGCCAGCGCCGACGGTATCTGCGTCCTGGTAAATGTAACGGCCGCTGAGTGTGTGATTGCTGTTCAACTGGTGATCGATGCGAATAGACTGCTGCCAGTCGTTGAATACAAATGGACTGGAGCCCGTGAGCGAGCCGAGCGGAACCGTGAAGGTTTGTCCGTTGGCTGTGAACGTCCGGGACGTCCCATTTGGCGACTGAGCAGCCGGCAGAAACGCAAGCAGTGCTTGCACCTGCGGACGATTTCCAACCTGTTGCTGAAGGATCTGTCGTCCAGCTTCTGTCGGAGCGCCTTGAATGGTCTGGCCTTGTTGGAACCGGCGATCCCACCATCGTTGCAGCGCAAAAAAGAAGAACGTTCGATTTTTTCCGCTGATGTAAGTTGGGCCACCTTCACCAAACGTCGGCAAGTACAGCGGTCCGCCGAAGGTAAGTCCGGTCTGGTTCTCAACACGGAATGGTGCTATTTGCCGCGACGGATCCGTCGCCGACTTGTTACAGAACCCGCCGTTCTTGTTGAGGTTGCTGCAAGCATTCAGGTGGTTATCGTTGTGGAACCAGAAACCTGATCCATGAAACTCGTTTGAGCCGCTCTTCGTGATGGCGTTGAAAACCGAGCTGCTGTTGCGGCCGTACTCGGCGCTGAATTGATTGGTGACGAGTCTGACTTCCTGAATCAGATCAGGATTGTTGAGCTGGACCACGCCGCCGCCAACGCCGAAGTCGTTATTGTCCTGGCCGTCGAGCAGGAAGTTGTTCGAACGCAATCTGCCGCCGTTGGCCGAGTAGTTGATGCCGGCGGTGAATCCAGATTGATTGGACTGAAGCTGGCTAACGCCCGGCGCTGACAGCGCGATATTGTAGACGTTCCGATTAGTAGCAATCGGCAACTCAGCAAGGCGACGATTGTCAAAGCGAGTGCCGACTTCAGTAGTTGTCGTGTTGAGCATCGAGGCGTTCTCGACGACGTTCACGACTTCACTCAGGCCGCCGGTCTTGAGCACGGCGTCGACAGTCGCCTGCTGGTTGAGCACAAGAGTAATTCCTGACTGAACATACTTCGCGAAGCCGGTCGACTCGATCGACAGCTCATAGTCGCCGACGGGCATGGCCGTGAAACGATACCGGCCGTCTCCGTCAGATTGCGTTGTGCGGGTCTCGTTGGTTTTTACGTTGCGGACCGTCACCGTTGCGTTGGTGACTATGGCCTGCTTTTCGTCTTTGACTTCGCCGGAAATGGAGCCCGTGGTTTGTGCCAAAATCGGAGATGCCAGAAACGCAAGTAAGGCTAGTGCAGAGAAAACAAGTCTGGTAACTCTTCTCATTAGGTTTTACTCCTTTGCTCAAAAGGCGTTGGTGGAGAACGCTGGGTGTGACGAAAGCCAAAAAATTTTGTTCGGCGAGACGCTCGATAGGCAACCAACATTCCAGTTGATCGCAGAACTGGCTCAGCGATACTAAGTGTAGGTCGAATCAAAGATTAAGTCTGAGACACGTGATCGTGAGGCGAAAGTTCTCCGGACCTATCGTTCAAATCTTCGGATTCAATCCATTATGGTAAAGACGCGCGCCTAGACGCCGTCCAAAATATCATGCAGGACGAACCAAAAAACGAACCCGCGCGTGCGCGCATCATCTTCCTCGAACGGAACACCTTCAATGTCCCATTTCGCCAGCCTGACTTCCCACACGAGTGGGTCGAATATGGTGAAACAGACGCAAGCCAGGTCGTGGATCGTTTGCGCGATGCGACCATCGCGATCTGCAACAAAGTCGCTCTCCGCGAAGACGTTCTTTCGCAACTGCCCCAATTGAAATTAATTGCCGTCGCCGCGACGGGAACCGACAACGTCGATCTCGATTACTGCCGCCGTCACCACATCGCCGTCTGCAATACTCGCGGATACGCCGTCAATTCATTGCCGGAACACGCGCTGATGTTGATGCTCGCTTTGCGTCGTAACCTGATCGCGTACCGCGACGACGTGCGAGACGGTCGATGGCATGACGCGAAGCAGTTTTGCCTGCTGAATCATTGGATCGGCGATCTGCGCGGGAGTGTTTTGGGAATCGTCGGGTTTGGCACACTCGGTCAGGCGATGGCCCGACTCGGCGGCGCGATCGGCATGGACGTGATCGTCGCCGAGCGAAAAGGTGCAACAAACGTGCGTGAAGGCCGCACGTCATTCACCGACGTCTTGCGACGAAGCGACGTGCTCTCGTTGCATTGTCCGTTGACTGAAGAGACGAAGAACCTGATCGGCCAGGACGAGTTGCGCCAGTTGAAAAGCGACGCGCTGCTCATCAACACGGCCCGCGGCGCATTGATCGACGATTACGCACTGATCGAGGCGCTGAAAGCGCGACAGCTCGGCGGCGCGGGCATAGACGTGCTGCGCGTCGAACCACCGCGCGAGGGAAACCCGCTATTGGAACTGGATCTTCCGAATCTCATCGTGACGCCACATAACGCGTGGGCCAGCAGGCAGGCAATGCAGACGCTCGCTGATCAGCTAGTAGATAATTTGGAGGCGTTTGTGAGAGGCGAGCCGCGGAATCTCGTTGTGTAAATCCGTCGTTTCAGGAAGCAGCCGCTTCCCCGGTCTCATCGTGATGCTCAGTGGTGTAGAGACGAAGAATGTCCTGTCCCTGCCGTGAGCGCGGATCGATCGTGCGCAGGTGCTTGCGGCCCTGCATCTCCCAAATGGCCGTGACGACTCCGTCTTTCTCGACTGCGTGATAGGTAATCTCTTCGGTAGCTGCTTCAGGCGCGGGCTCGGTCGCTTGGTTGGCCGCGCCCGAGGCTATTGCGGTTTCATTCTCAGACATACGAACTCAAAAGGTCTCCAATCTTTCATTGTGGGGTTTAGGGTGACGCGAATTGTTGCACACGACATTGCTCATGTCCAGCGAGTTAGGTCTTGGGCTTTTGGCCTTCGGTCTTTGGTCTTGGGTTTTTGGCTCTGACGCTCAGCATGTGAGCACAAAGATCAAAGACCAAAAGCCAAAGACCAAAGACCTAAGTCGCGCGCGCCATTTCGACTGCTTTTCTCGGCACAACGACGCCCCAGCCTTGCCGCTCGACTGCAACGCCGTCGACGCGCTCAGCCGTGTCGATCAGAATCCGCTTCACTTGTTGCGGCGTTAGCTTCGGGTTCGCTTCCAACATGCAGGCCACGATTGACGCAACGATGGGCGAGGCAAACGAAGTCCCGTCGACAAACTTGTAGTGCTGATTGATGACGTTGCCTTCCTGAAGCTTGATCGTAATCAACTGCCGTAACAGCGGCGCAGCCAGACCGTGCGCCTCGTCGAGATCTCTGTCTACGCCGGCATTGGCGGCGAGGATGGTCGACAATTCGTCGTCAGCGGCGGCGTCGAGTTCCGCATACAGCCGTGCTTCAACTGCCGTGGGCGTGTGTGGAAGTATCGGCGCGGCGACCCAGATCCCGGGCGCGATCACCTCCGGTTTTTGTAAACCGTCGACTGTTGGACCATACGATGACCGATACATTCCGCGTCGCGCTCGATCGAGTGAGTTCTGATCGTCGAGACCGCCGACCGCGATCGCCGACGGCGAGCTCGCAGGCGGCAAAACCGGATGACCCGGCGCGAGCCCGGCATTGCCGACAGCACACACCACAACGACACCAGCGGTCACTGTCTCCTCGACCAAACGGCACAGCGAGTTTTTCAAGTACGACTGCTCAAAATCTCCGCCAGCGGAGATGTTGACGATGCTGATTCCGTACTTGTCTTTGTTCGCCAGGACCCAGCGGAGGCCCGTTTCGATGTGGCTTTCAGGAATGCGGCCGCTCTTGCCGATTTTGACCAGCACGACCTTCGCTTCCGGCGCAATGCTTCGATAAAGGCCGTCGGAGAGATAACCATTACCCGCGGCGACGACCGAAGTCATCATGCCGTGCCAACTCGCGACGTCCGTCGTCTGCAAAAACGTCGGATCGTCTTCGGGCGCGAAGATGCTGTGATAAGCGACGATGCGGTTGGCGGGTTCCGTCAGATCCTTGTGCGCGTAGAACCCGGAATCGAGAAAAGCGATGGTCACGTTCCGGCCCAAAAAGCGCTCGTCTGCGTCCAAACGCAGCGGCGTCGGCAGGGCTTGAGAGAGATCAATATCGGCGTCCAGCATCACTCACAAGATCGGGGAAAATGTGAAGTCATGTCAACTTGCCACGTCGCGTATCGCCTGCTAATCTTCAACTTCCCCAACGTGAGAGCATTGAAGGAGATAAAGAGAAGATGAGGAACGTTGCGATCTTGTTGGCTTTCGCTTTTGTGATTGCCGGCGCCGTCGTCGCTTCGGGCGCGCGCATGGTTGAAGGAGAGGTTCCGCCGCCGCCGGCGATTGGCGCGACCATCGAAGACTTCACTCTTCCGGACGTCAATGGACAGAACCATTCGCTCAAGTCGCTGACCGGCAAGAATGGCGCCGTGCTTCTGTTCATCGCCGTGCAGTGTCCAGTCTCCAACGCCTACAACGAACGCATGGAGAAGCTCGCCGCCGACTACAAAGCCAAAGGCATCGCAGTGATCGGCATCAACTCGAACGTCGCGGAAGATGCCGGCACAGTTAAAGCGCACGCCGCCGAGCACAACCTGACTTTCCCGATTCTGAAAGACGCAGGCAACAAGATCGCCGACCGGCTCGGCGCCAACGTCACTCCCGAAGCTTACTTCATCGATGCCAACGGCAAGCTGCTCTATCACGGGCGCATCGACAACAACCGCAACGCCGCGCAGATCGAAACCAGCGACTTGCGCAACGCGCTCGATGCAGCGTTGGCGGGCAAAGCAATTGAAAAGACCGAAGCGAAAGCTTTCGGTTGCACCATCAAGCGTGGCTGATTTATGCGTTTATCTCGAGTTGTAATTGCAGTTTTCTTTTGCGTAGTTTTGGCGAGCTTCGCAGCGCCGGCCCAGAAACAAAAGGGGCCGCCTCCTGCGAAGAAGCAGAACCCTGTCGTCTCCGCCATCGATACAGACGCGCTTAAACAGATCATCACCGAACAACGGGAACGTCCGCTGCTCGTGAACTTCTGGGCCACCTGGTGCGACCCCTGTCGCGACGAGTTTCCCGACCTCGTAAAGATCGACAAGCAATACCGTCCGCAGTCGTTGGACTTCGTCACAATCTCGCTCGACGATTTCAGCGACATCAAAACGGAAGTGCCGAAGTTCCTGAGTTCGATGAACGCGACGATGCCTGCTTATCTGCTCAACGTCAACGATCCGGAACCGGCAATCATGATGATCGATCCGAAGTGGGGTGGCAGCCTGCCGGCGACATTTCTCTACAATGCGAAAGGCGAACAGGTCTACAAGCATTTGGGCCGCGTAGACCCGAACGAGTTGCGGGCCGCGATTGACAAACTAGTAAAGAAAACTGATTGAAGATCCTTGTACTTTGTGCTTTGTACTTTGTTCTTTGTTAGTAGTCAGTGGTTAGTGGTCAGTTGTGAAAACCACGGACAACGGACAACTGACAACCAGCAAGGACAAAGCTCAAAGTACTAAGCACAAAGCACGAATGATCACTCCGGACGTTATTGCCGCCCATAACCTCACTCAAGACGAATTCGAGCGAATCAAAAACCTGCTTGGCCGCGACCCGACTTTTGCCGAACTCGGCATCTTTTCGGTGATGTGGTCTGAGCACTGCTCGTACAAGTCTTCGCGCATCCACTTGAAGCGACTACCGACCACGGGCGAACGAGTGATCGTTCCGCCGGGAGAGAACGCCGGCGTCGTCGATCTCGGCGACGGCTGGTGCGCGGCGTTCAAGATCGAGTCGCACAATCATCCTTCGTTTATAGAACCGTTCCAGGGCGCGGCAACGGGCGTCGGCGGCATTCTGCGCGACATCTTCACGATGGGCGCACGGCCGGTGGCATCGATGAACAGTCTGCGTTTCGGTTCGCTGGACCATGCGCAACACGGGCGTCGCAATCGATCGCTCGTGGCCGGCGTCGTCGCCGGCATCGCGCACTATGGCAACGCGTTCGGCGTCGCAACCGTCGGCGGTGAAGTCGCGTTCGACGATGCGTATGCGCTCAATCCGTTAGTCAACGCTTTTGCACTCGGGCTCGTGCGTCACGACCAAATCTTCTTCGGTAAAGCGACTGGCATCGGTAATCCCGTTTTGTACGTCGGCGCGAAGACGGGCCGTGATGGTATTCACGGCGCGACGATGGCGTCGGCGGAGTTTGACGAAGAAGCGTTGGAGAAGCGTCCGACGGTGCAGGTCGGCGATCCGTTCCTCGAGAAGTTGTTGTTGGAAGCTTGTCTCGAAGCGATGCGCAGCGGCGCGGTCGCGGGGATTCAGGACATGGGCGCGGCTGGGCTGACGTCGTCGTCGTGTGAAATGGCGGCGAGAGCGGGAACGGGAATCGAGTTGGATCTTTCGCTGGTGCCGCAGCGCGAGCAGAACATGACTGCGTACGAGATGCTGCTTTCGGAATCGCAGGAGCGCATGCTGATCGTGGCCCATTCCGGGCGCGAACGCGAGGTCATGGACATCTTCCGCAAGTGGGACCTCGATGCTGTCGTGATCGGGCGCGTGCGCGATACGAAACGCATGCAGGTGATTCACAACGGCGACAGGGTTGCCGATATTCCTGTAGAAGCACTGACGGATGAAGCGCCGCGTTACGAACGGCCGATGCGCGCGCCCATCCGTGTAAGCTCTGAGTCTCGCACGTTTGACAGTCAAGACTTGAACACGGATTTGATTAAGGTTCTTTCGAGCGGAAACATCGCCTCGAAGCAATGGGTCTACCGCCAGTACGATCACATGGTCCGCACGAACACGGCGATACTTCCCGGCGCGGATGCCGCTGTAGTCCGGATCAAGGAAACTCGCCGCGCACTCGCGATGTCGCTCGACGGCAACGGTCGCTACTGCGCAGCGAACCCGCGCGAGGGCGCGAAGCTCGTCGTCGCCGAAGCTGCGCGCAATGTCGTGTGCGTTGGCGCAAGGCCGATTGCGATCACGAACTGTTTGAACTTCGCATCGCCTGAGCGGCCGGAAGTGATGTGGTCGTTTTCGGAAGTCGTCGACGGCATGGGTGAAGCGTGTCGCGCGTTATCGACGCCGGTAGTTTCCGGCAACGTTTCGTTCTACAACGAGACTGAAGGACGGGGGATACTGCCGACGCCCGTCATCGGCATGGTCGGACTTATCGAAGACGTGCGACGCACGATTACGCCCGGATTCAAGAACGAAGGCGACGTCGTTGCGTTGCTCGGCGTCACGCGAGATGACTTGTCGATGAGTGAATATGCAGTGAGCGTGGGCGGCGTCACGACGGCGGAGATCGAAGCCGCGGGAAGAGTGCCCATCCTGGACATGGAACGCGAGCGAGCAGTTCAGTCAGCGTGTTTGGAAGCAGCAGAAACTGGGCTTCTCACGGCAGCCCACGATTGCTCCGATGGAGGCTTGGCGGTTGCGCTGTCGGAGTTGTGTTTCTCGTCCCTCGGCCGTGAAGCCATTGGCGCGCGAGTCGATCTCGAAGGGTCGTTGGATCCGGCGTCGCTGCTGTTTAGCGAGTCTCCATCACGCATCATCATCAGCTGTGCGAGCGCCGCGGTCGATGAGGTTCAGCGAATTGCCGAGCAACACAACGCGCCGTTTACGATACTTGGAAAAGTGAGTGGTAAGAGGTTTGTGATCTCGGTTGATGGAACCGAGGTTGTGAACGCGGACGTCGCGGATCTCGAGTCCACCTGGCGTTACGGCCTTTCGCGAAAGTTGCAAGCTGAAGTGCCGGTCACGGTTTAGAAAACGTTCGACAGGGAGGCTTTTTGCATCCCGTCATCTCACTCAACCGAACGATGGTGGAAGCGAGCAAAGCGCGCCTCGCCGCCGTCTCTCCGGCTGTACTTTACGGACGTGGCGTCTTCACCACCGTCGCCGTTTACGACTCCAAACCATTCCTCTGGTCCAAACACTGGCAACGACTTTCCGCGCACGCTGCTAAACTCGACATCGATCACACCGGCTGCACCGAAAAGAGTGTCGGCGAAGCCGTGACTAAACTGATCGCCGTCAACCAGGTGAAAGACGGACGCGCGCGCGTGACGATGTTTGCGCGCAGCGGCGGCGGTTTTTGGAAAGCGAAGCTGACGAGCGCGAGGAAGACGGACCTTCTAATCATGACGGGTGATCCGCACCGCGTTTCGCAAAACGGACTGTCGCTGGCGGTCTCGCCTTATCGAGTCAGTACCTTCTCGCCGCTCACGGGCGTTAAGAGCCTGAACTATCTCGATCACGTGCTCTCGAGAGAAGAAGCACGCAGCCGCGATTTCGACGAGGCTGTGGTGTTGAATGAACGCGGCGAGATCGTTTCGGCGACGACGGCGAACATCTTCTGGGCCAAGAACGGCACCGTTCACACGCCGTCGCTCGCCACCGGCGCACTCGCGGGCATCACGCGTGAGTGCGTGATCAACGTCGCGGGCAAACACTTCATTCCGCTCGTTGAGGGTGTTTATGAGATGGGCGATCTGGTTGACGCGGATGAGATCTTCCTAACGTCTTCCGGAATCGGCGTCGCGCCGGTGACGACGTTCGACTTCCGCCGCTACGCCGTCGAACCGGAAAGCATTGTCAACATCATCAGACAGGCATATTCGAAACTAACGGTAGCGACCTGAGTCGCTGTCCTGTCGCTTCAAAGATCGCGCTACTGATTGCCGGAGCAAGTCCGACGATGGGCGTCTCACCCGCGCCCGCTGAAGGCAGATCTTTACGATCCAACAAGACGATCTCGATCGGCGGCACGTCGCTGAACCGCGGCACTCGATAGCGCGAAAACTTCGGATTCAGTATCTGGCCGTTCTGAAACTGAATCCCCTCGAAGAGCGCGCCGCCAATCGCCTGCACGACCGCGCCCTCGACCTGATTGTGCAAATGCATCGGATTGACGATCGCGCCGCATTCAAAACTCGCGACGATGCGTTCGATCTTCACGTTCTTCGTCTTCGGATCGACCGAGACCTCCGCCGCTGTTCCGATGTAACTGCCTTTCTCGAACCCGCACGCGATGCCCGCGCCACGCCCGCTCTGCTTCTTCGCGCCCCAGCCGAATCCTTTAGCCGTCGCTTCCAACACCGCCCGCAAGCGTTCGTCCTGGATGTTCTTCAAACGAAACGCGACCGGGTCCATGCCGACGAGTTGGGCCAACTCATCCATGTGTACTTCGCGCGCGAAGTGGTTCGCAGTCGCCGCCAGCCCGCGATACGAGCCTTGCCGCAGCGGCGACTTGCTGTTGTGAAACTGAATGTTCTGGTTCGGAAACGCGTATTTGGGTTGAATCGCAGAACCGCCGGAGTTGTAATTGTGAAACTCCCAGGCGGTGACGGTGCCGTCGTTCTTCACGCCGCTCGATACTTCGATCACACCGGCGGGACGGAAGTAAGCCCACGTGAACTCTTCTTCGCGACTCCACACAAGCTTCACGGGCTTGCCGCTCGCGCGCGCCAGACGCGCGGCTTCGATCGCACACTCGCCCGTGTGCTTGCCGCCGTAGCCGGAACCTGTGTCGGGCACGATCACGCGTATGCTCTCTTCCGGAATATGAAACGCTTCCGCCAACTCCGACCGAACGCCGAACGGCCGCTGCGTTCCGGTCCAGACTGTCAGCTTGTTGTCTTTCCACTCGGCGACGGCGGCGCGCGGTTCTAGCGGCGCGTGCGCGATGTAAGCGACGGTGTACGACTGCGTGAGCTTCTTGTCAGCCGCAGCCAGGCCGTCGCTGATCGAGCCGACAGGACGTCCACCACCGCCGCGACTCGGCGATGAATCGCGTTTCAGTAATTCAAATAACTCCGCGGATCCGGGCTGCGCCGGCGTCTTCCAATGAACTGCGATCACTTTCTCCGCGCGTGCAGCCGTCTGCGGATCGGGCGCCGAGATGCCGATGAAATCGCCGTCGCGTACCACGGTGACGCCGCTAATCGCTTCCGCCGCTTTCGTGTCAGCGGATTCGAGTGACGAATTCAGCGCGGGCGGGCGAACGATGCGGCCATACAACATGCCCGGCCGCTTTATGTCGGACGTGTACTCGTGTTTCCCGGTAACGAAATCGCGCGCGCCGACCTTCGGAACGGACGTGCCTGCGACCGTCCATTCCTTCACAGTCGTAATCACCACGTCCGGCGGAATCGTCTTGACGAGTTTTTGTCCCTTCGCAACGTCGGCGAAGCTCAACGATTTCGACGCGTCGTGATTGACGAAACGCGCGTCGACGATGCGCACGTCCGCGGGTGCGACTTTCAACTGATCCGCCGCCAGGCTAATCAGCGTCTCGCGCGCGGCAGCGGCGGCTTTGCGCAGTTGCGGCGCCATCGTCGGCGTCGTTCGGCTTCCGAACGTGCCCGCGTCAAACGGCGTCAGATCCGTGTCAGCCATCACCAGCCGGATCGTATTCACCGGAACGCGCAACTCTTCGGCAACAGCCTGGGCCAGCGACGTGCGGATGTTTTGGCCCAACTCGACCTTGCCTGTAAAAACTGAAACCGTGCCGTTCTCTTCGATGTGGATCCACGCGCCGATGTCGTTTGGGACGCGCTGATCGAAACGCCCGCGCCCGCCGGATTCGCCCTGCTCCTGCTGCCCTGCTTGTGCGAGCAGGTTCGACGCCGGCACCAGCAATGCAATGCCGCCGGTGAAGACTTTAAGAAACTGTCGCCGGTTGAAACTGAAGTTGTAAATGGGATCGGCGAATAGCTCGTATCGCTCGAGTTCAAGATCGAGATCGTTATTCACTTCCGCACCTCCTTTGCCGACGCGATCTCAATCGCTTTAACGATGCGCAGGTACGTCCCGCAGCGGCACATGTTGCGGTCCATCGCCTTCACGATCTCGTCTCGCGAAGGCTTGGGGTTCTTTTGGAGCAGCCCGGCGCCTGCCATGATCATTCCCGACGTGCAATAGCCGCACTGCATTGCGTCGGCTTCGATGAAAGCCTGCTGGAGCGGATGAAGCTGGCCGTTCGTTTCGAGGCCTTCGATCGTCGTGATCTGTCGCCCCGCGACTTTGCCGACCTGCGTTATGCACGAGCGCGTCGCCACTCCGTCCACGAGCACCGTGCACGCGCCGCACTGCGATTCGCCGCAGCCGTACTTCGTTCCCGTTAGATTCAGATAGTCACGTAAGGCGCTGAGCAGGCTGGTTTGGGAGTCGACGTTCAGGGGCAGTTTTTTCCCATTGACGTTCAATGAGGTGACATTTGCCATGGCGTATCCTCCTTGTTGCCCAAATATCCTACTCCACTTCCCTAAAGCACCAGAAATGCGATAACTTGCAAATCCATGAGCACAGTTACTGAAGAAGCCTCCGAATCAACCGAACAAAAAACGAATAAGTGGGTTTACCTTTTCGACCAAGGCCCGGGCGACGACAAATCGCTTCTCGGCGGAAAAGGCGCCGGGCTCTGCGAGATGACGCAAGCCGGACTGCCCGTGCCGCCGGGTCTGGTCGTGACCACGGAAGCCTGCAACGCGTTCTTCGATAACGACAAGAACTTTCCGGAAGGACTCTGGGAACAGGTCAAGCAGGGCTTGACCCGCATCGAGGAGAAAGTCGGCAAGAAATTCGGCGATCCGAAGAACCCGCTGCTCGTCTCCGTCAGATCAGGCGCGGCGTTCTCGATGCCGGGAATGATGGACACGGTCCTGAACCTCGGCCTCAACGAAGAGACAGTGCAGGGACTCGCCGAGCAGACGGGCGACCTGCGTTTCGCGCTCGACGCTTACCGCCGCTTCGCATCGTTGTTCGGCGAGATCGTGATGGGCGTGGCGCACGAGAAATTCGAACGCGTGCTCGATCGTTTCAAAGCGCAGACGCAGGGCGGGCGCGACACCGATCTCAAAGCCGATCACCTGCGCGAGATCATCGCCGCCGAAAAGCAGATCATCCTGACCGAACAACAAGCAATCCCGGAAGATCCGTACGAGCAACTGCAAGTCGCGATCAAGGCCGTCTTCAATTCGTGGATGGGACGCCGTGCGATCGACTATCGCCGCGTCAATCGTATCCCCGATTCGCTCGGTACGGCTGTGAACGTGCAGGCGATGGTCTTCGGAAACATGGGCGCGGGCAGCGGCACCGGCGTTGCCTTCACTCGCAATCCCTCGACGGGAAAGAAAGAGTTGTACGGCGAGTATCTGCTGAACGCTCAGGGCGAAGACGTCGTCGCCGGCATTCGCACGCCGAATCCGATCGTTCAGCTAAAGAAAGAACTGCCCGAGGTCTATGACCAGTTTGCCTCGATCGCGAGCCTGCTCGAGCAGCACTACCACGACATGCAGGACTGCGAGTTTACGATCGAACGCGGCAAACTCTGGATGCTGCAAACGCGGACGGGCAAACGTAGCGGCGCGGCCGCCGTGCGTATCGCCGTCGACATGGTCTACGAAAAACTGATCGACAAGCCCACGGCCGTGCAGCGCGTCACGCCCGAACAGCTCGATCAACTGCTGCACCCGACAGTCGATCCGAAAACGAACGCGACAGTGCTCGCGACCGGACTGCCGGCCAGCCCGGGCGCGGCGCAGGGTCAGGTTGTTTTCAGTCCAGATGAAGCTGAAGAGATGGCGCGCGAAGGCAGGCAAGTGGTGCTCGTGCGTTTGGAAACGAGCCCTGACGACTTTCACGGCATGGTGGCTGCGCAGGCGATCGTCACCGCTCGCGGCGGTATGACGAGTCACGCGGCTGTCGTCGCGCGTGGCATGGGCAAGACGTGTGTCAGCGGCGCGCAGGCGATCAATATCGATTACAGCCAGCAACAGTTCACGGTCGAGGGCGCGGTCATCACCAAAGGCGAGTGGATCACCGTCGACGGTTCCACGGGACGCGTCTTCCTGGGCCAGGTGCCGACGATTCAACCAACACTGGGGGACGATTTCTACAAGCTCATGACCTGGGCCGACAAGTTTCGCCGCCTTCGCGTGCGCGCCAACGCCGACACGCCGCTCGACGCGAAAACGGCGCGGCAGTTTGGTGCTGAAGGTATCGGCCTGTGCCGCACTGAGCACATGTTCTTCGGGGACAAGCGACTCGCCGCGATGCGCGAGATGATTCTGGCGGAGGGCGTAGGTGCGCGTGAGAAGGCGCTCGAAAAACTGTTGCCGCTGCAACGAGGCGACTTCATCGGCATCTTTCGCGAGATGTCAGGTTTGCCGGTGACGATTCGCTTGCTCGACCCGCCGCTGCACGAGTTTCTGCCGAACGCGGAAGAACTCGGCGCGGAGTTGTCGGAGTTGAAGATGGACTTGAAGGGCGCGACGTCGCTAACGGCAATGGATCAGATCCTCGACGAGATCGATCACAAACGAGCGCTGCTGCGGCAAGTGATTCGCATTCGCGAAGCGAACCCGATGCTCGGCTTTCGCGGTTGCCGGTTGGGCCTGTTGTTCCCTGAAGTAACGCGCATGCAGTGCCGCGCGATCTTCGAAGCAGCATGCAAGGTGCAGGGCGAACGCAAGAAGGTCGAGCTCGAGATCATGGTGCCGCTCGTGTCGCTCAGTGAGGAGTTGCACCAGCAGGCGCAACTGATTCATGAAGTCGCGAAGCAGGTGATGGGCGAACACGGCATGACGATCGAGTATCACGTGGGCACGATGATCGAGCTGCCGCGTGCGGCACTGATGGCCGACCGCATCGCTGCTCATGCGGACTTCTTCTCGTTTGGGACGAATGACCTGACGCAGACGACCTTCGGCTTGAGCCGTGACGACTCCAGCCGATTTCTACCAAACTACATCGAACGGAAAATAGTCAAAGACGATCCGTTCCAGGTCCTCGATCGCGACGGCGTTGGGCAGTTGGTGCGTTACGGCACTGACCGCGGCCGCAGCGTGAAACCTAATCTCAAGATCGGCATCTGTGGCGAGCACGGCGGCGATCCGCAGTCGATCGCGTTCTGTAACGAGATTGGTCTGGATTATGTGAGTTGTTCGCCGTTCCGCGTCCCTGTGGCGCGGCTCGCGGCGGCGCAGGCTGCATTGAACCCGGCCGCCGAGAGCACTATTAGCTCACAGGTTTAGTTCTAGTCTCAGAATTTATACTTCAACGCAAACTGCATCTGTCGTGACGAACCCGAGTCGCCCGTTGGGAAACGCGTGTTGGTGATCCGGCCAAAGGTTCCGAGAGGGCCAACCACGCGGTTCGGCTGTCCGAAGTTCGCGTGATTGAACAAGTCGAAGACTTCCCACCGAAACTCGATCAATTGGTTCTCACTCAACTTCGTTCGTTTGATAACGGAGAAGTCGGTGTTGTTGAACCCCGGACCGATAACGACGTTCCGGCCCAAGGTTCCGAAACGTCCGGGCGGCACGACGAATGGCGAGATGTCGAACCATTCGAACGGCGTTCCGAGGATCGCGACCGGACCAGTGACGTCAGGCCGCACGGTGTTGTTCGTGCCAGTAAACGTCCCGTTATTGATCACGATGTTCACCGGGTTGCCGCTCTGCGACTGGACGATGGCCGACATCTGCCAGCCTTCCTTCAGTTGATTGCCGCGGAACGGCAACTCGTAAAGCCCGCTAAACACTAAGCGATGCCGCGCGTCGAAGTCCGAAAGACCGCGACTGTTGCGGAGATTGTAGCTGTCTTGGACCACGACGCCCTGGCTGTTCAGCGAGTTGTAGTCGATGGACTTCGAGAACGTGTACGAAGCGTTGAACTGGAACCCGCGCGAGAAGCGCTTCGTCGCGGTCAGCCACGCTGCGTTGTAACTCGAATTGCCGGTGCCTTCGATCTGAACGATGTTGTTCAAGGTCGCGCCTGGACGAATCGGACTCGACGATGACACGGTTGTGAACGGTCGAGGTCCGCCGTTGATCGGCTGGTTGATATTGCGAGAGATACGAAGATGCGTGCCCTTCGTGCCGAAGTAACCGACGGTGATGCCGAGATCGTTTCCGAGCTCCCGCTGAATGTTCAGGTTCCATGACTGAACGTAAGCGTTGTCGAAACCCGGATCGACGTTGGCGGGAGCGAGACCGGCAGCACCCGCCACCACCACCGCGTTCGAGAACGTCACCGGACCTGTAATTGTCAACGGCGTTGCCAGCGGAGGATTCGAAGTGAGCGGCGTCACGACGTTGGTTACCGGCTGGTCAGTCAGGACTGCATAGGCCGCGCGAATCGACGTCTTACCGTCTTCGAATGGATCCCATGCGATGCCGATTCGCGGTTGGAAGTTCCGGTTGTTCTCATCATAGACCTTGTCGATTCCGGAACCGACGCGAACGAACTGCCGGGTCGCGGGATCGAAAACAACGAACCGGTCATAACGCTCGGTCGGCGTCATGTTCCAGTCGTACCGCAAGCCCAGTTCCAACGTCAGGTTCGGACGCACTTTGTAATTGTCCTGGACGTAGAACCCAAACGCATTCTGAATGATCGCGCTGGAACGGTCGCCGAGTGTGATGCTGAACCCGTTTCCGTTGCCGGCGATGAAGCTGTTCACGTTTGCGAAGGTAAACGAGCCAGTGTCCAGGGTGAAGTTGTTGTTGTAGAACCGTCTTGCCTCACCACCAAACTTGAATGAGTGGTTCCCTCTCAGATAGCTGACGGTATCACTGAGGACGACGGTCGTGTCGGCGCGCCCTTGCGGGAAACCGGCCGGTCCGCCGAGGTTGAAGGTGAAACCGGTGATGCTGATTTGCGGCAGACCGATGTCGTCGTTGATACCGTTATTGATGCCGAAGTCAGCCGGATTGAGCTGCGCGTTCGGCGTGAATGTGATGTTGATGCGGTTGAAGCCGAGGCGCGCTTCGTTGGTCAGGCTGGGACCAAAGATGTGCGTCTCGTTCAACGTGAAGATTTGCCGTCGCGATTGGCGAGTGTCACCAAAACCGGGCATCGTGTTGCCCTGGAGGTTCGGCTCTCCGCGTTTGTCTTTCTGATGGGCGTAGTAGCCGTGAATGCGATCGTTGGCGCCGATGTTATGACTGACGTCCCCGGTGAACTGGTCGATGTCGACAGGAGCGGTCCCCGAGCCTGAAAACTTGCCAACCGGAACTGGGCCGGTAGTATCGACACTGGTGGCTATCGGGATCAGCGGCAGGAGTTTTAGGACTGTGGCGTTGGTAACCGAAGCACGCTGCGCATTAGTCAGGACGTTGCTCGTCAGGGTCAGGCCCTGTCGTTGTCGCGTGCCTTCGTAGCTGAAGAAGAAGAAGGTCCGGTTCTTTCCGTGGTAACCGAAGATCGGGCCGCCCTCGCCGAAGTGCGGCAGGTTCACTGGGCCGCCGATGTTGAAGCCAAACTGGTTTCGTCTGAAGGGCGGCTTTTTCGCGTCGAAGAAGTTACGAGCGTCGAGCACGTCGTTGCGCAGAAACTCGAAAGCCTCGCCGTGATAATCGTTGTTGCCGGAGCGAGTGGCGATGTTGACGATCGCGCCGGAGTTTCGACCGTATTCCGCGCTGAACGTGGAGTTGTCGACTTTGAACTCCTGAACGGTATTGATCGACGGCTGGAACGTGATCTGGTTCTGCACCATGTCGTTGAGGTTGACGCCGTTAATCATGAAGTTAACGGTGTCTTCGCGGCCGCCGGCAGTGTTGAAAGCGAACGATCCCTGACCGCGCAACGGGGCTGTCAGAAAGCCGTTCTGAGGCGGCGTCACGGAACCGGGGATCAACAGGCCGAGGTCGACGAAGTGACGGCCGTTGAGTGGAATCTCCTGCACTGTGCGCTGGTTGATGACGGTGCCGACGGAAGTGGTCGTGTTCTCGATAATCGGAACGTCTGACGAAACAAGCACCTGCTCGGATATGGCGCCGACGTCCATCTGGAAGTTCTGCACGACGGTTTTCGCGACCTCGAGAGTCACCTGATCGGCGACCTGGGTCTTGAATCCCTGAACCTTTACTTCGACTGAGTAAATTCCGACGGGCAGTGCCGCGACTTGATAATTGCCGTCGCTATCCGTTTGGGTCGTGCGTTCAGTGGCAGTGGCCCGGTTCCTGACGGTCACGGTCGCATTCGGCAATACTGCGCCTTTCGAGTCAGTTACCGTTCCCTGTAGAACGGCAGTTGATTGGCCCAGTGCTGAAGGAGTCGCAAAGAAAGCGGCTACTAGCATCAAGAGCGGGAAGAACAACGCGATCCTGTTGCGAACCATAAATACCTCCTAAACATGGCGGGTGGGCTAGCTTTTCAAACAGTCGGGGGAGGGGTCGTTTAAATACAGCTAGCAACGGCGATGCCGGAGTAAGCAGTCGGCTGCCTCGGGATTTCCTCAGCAAAATCACCGACTGCTCTCCACTCAAAATCCAAAAACCACAAGCATCATCCGAAAACCCATAACCATGTGTTAGTAGCACATCAGGAACTCTCGCAGCGTCTGTTCCATGTGGTCGAACGACTCGGCACAAAACAGGATCTCCTGGAAGTGCGTCGGGTCGTAGACGTGGTTTGCCGCGACCTCTAGATCGAGCGGCCAAAGTTCCGCCTTGTGCATCTCCGCCAGCTCACCGGCCGACGAGAGCAAGCCCGTTCCGTACGCCTTGAGACGTCCGTCCTCACGCAGGACTCCGAACTCGATCGTGAACCAGTAGACACGCGCCAACCGGTCGAGCTCGTCGGCGTCGGTAGTACGACTCACAGCTTCGCCAAACAAACGGTTGAGCTCCGCCAGACGCGGGCTCGCAAGCGTCACCGCGTGGCCGATGATTTCGTGCGCTACGTCAGGCTCCGGCGTGTAGAGCGGCGTGGAATGGTGACGAATGTACTGCGTGCTCAGGAACACACCCTTCGCGAGCGACTCGAGAAATATCCTTGGTTCCACCAGCCCGGCCACGGGTTCGAGCCGGAAACCGCTGATGGCCTCGACTTTACGCGTGACTTCGCTTAACTGCGGGATCCGATCGGTGTCGAAATCAAGCCGGTCGAGACAGTCGAGGTACTCGGCGCAGGCATGTTCACGATGTGCCGGTCCGAGTGCGCGCCAAATCTGTTGCCAGACGCCGTGTTCGAGTTCGGTGTACGGCGCAGGAGGTATCGGCTCGCCGGGCACGTAGCGGGTGGCGATGTCCGCGATGGCGTTGCGCCGCGCGCGGTACTCGCGATCCCGAAAACCGGGGTGGTCAGGATCGAGCTCAACAATGCGGAGCTCGACGTGGTCTAGCAAGACTGGTTTGGTTTCGATAGCGATCATGATGTTTTCCTCGGCAAATAAAAAACCGGCCACCAATCCTCTGGAAGGATTGATGGCCGGTTTTAGGAATCTTGTCTTAAGTGCTAGATGTTCAGCATTCGACACCCTATCGCCCGACCGCTCCTTCCACTGAAGAGCGGGCCGTAATAGTAATAATAGCGATAAAGGTTCTGGTTCATGCTGCTAACTTCCGCGAACGACAGCATAAGCGGTCATTCCGAGACTAGTCAAGCAAAATCCCTTGGACTTTCTTGGCATAAATACCCCAAATCAAACTTTCAACGTCTGTTTGGATGCGAAAAACGTCGCCCAGGGATCCCCGGTTTTCTTCAAGACGTCGGGGACGTTGGTGATGGTAAAGTCGGTAATCTTCACCCCTTGCGAGATCTGTTTCCACGTCAGCGGCATCGAGACGGTCGCTTTGGGCTTCGCCCGCGCGGTGAAAACGGAAGCGAGACTCTTCCCGCGCGCGTTCTGCATCCAGTCGACGTAAACCTGCGTGCTCTTGCGCTTGGCGATGGTCCGCTCAACTGTCGCGATCTGCGGCGCTCGTCGTGCGACTTCCGTGGACAGCAGCCTCGCAAACTCCGCCGCACGCTCGTAGTCATTCGTCGGCTTCAAGGGAATATAGACGTGCAAGCCCGAAGAGCCTGAAGTTTTAGGAAAGACTTCCAACCCAATCTCGTCAGCCACTTCCTTCACGAGTAGCGCCACCTGCAATACGTTTTCCCACGGTGCACTCTTCGGATCCAGATCGATGCCGATCCAGTCAGGCTTGTCGAGATGTTTGACGGTCGAGTGCCACGGGTGTTGTTCGATGTTGCCGAGGTTGACGAAATGGATCACCGAACCGATCGTCGAGAAGACTGCGTAATCGAGTTCGCGTCCTTCCTGGTTCGTGAGTCTCTTCGTCTTGATAAAATCCGGCGCGCTTTCGAGATCCTGCTGAAAGAACATCGGCGCCTTGATGCCGCGCGGCCATCGTTGCAGAATCGCGGGCCGGTCCTTCAAGAACGGCAGGATGTGGTCCGCAACCTTCAGATAAAAACAGAGCAGATCAAACTTCGTGAGCTTTTCGTCGGGCCAGTAGATGCGATCGAGGCTGGTAACTGATACCTGTTCGCGCCCGATCTTCACGATCAAGTCGCCCTTGGGCCGGTCCAAACTCAAAAATTCCTGGACCGTGACGATCATTCCATCCTTTTGTCGCGTTCGCTTCACCGTCATGTGAGTAGTATAGTGCTTAACATCTATCGCGGGGGTATATGTAATGAGTAGACGAACCATCACGAGCGCCCTCATTTTGATAACTTTCACATACCTGGCTGTGGCGGTGACGGCCACGGCGCCGGCCACGGTCACTTACACTCTCGACGCGACCCACAGCAAGTTTATGGCCCATGCCGATCGCAGCGGGCTGTTCTGGTTCAAAGGCAAGGACCACCACCTCGCAGCGAGCGAGTTCACTGGCGAGGTTGGAATCACGCCGCAAACGATTACTCCGGCGTCATTGCACCTGGTTGTGAAGGCGGCTTCGCTGCACGAAACCGGAGCGGCGTTTACGGAGCAGCAAAAGGGGATCATCGATAAAGAGTTGCGTGAGATAGTGTTCCATCCGGATCAGTATCCGGACATCACTTTTCAGAGCACGAACGTCACCGCGAAGGCGGCAGGCACAGACCGTTACGAAGTGAAGATCGACGGTAACCTGACGCTGCACGGCGTGACGCGACCGGTGACGATCCCCGCCACGGTCACACTGAGCGGAAATGATTTACGCGCGGTTGGTAAGTTCGACATCGACCGCGACGACTACAAGGTGAAAGCTACGTCGGCGTTTCACGGATTCGTGCGCGTCAGCAACGACGTCGATTTCGAATTCGACATCGTCGGCCATCGCCAGTAACTATTTGCTGTAGCCGTTCGGGTGCGACTGGATCCAGCGCCAGGCGGAGTCGATGATCAGTTCGAGATCCTGATACTTTGGCGCCCAGCCCAGGTCGCGTTTTATTCTGTCTGAACTGGCGATCAGGGTTGCCGGATCGCCGGCACGACGCGGCCCCATACGCACGGGAATATCTTTTCCAGTGACTTGTCTTGCGGTTTCAACGACTTCACGCACGCTGTAGCCATTGCCTCCACAACCCAGGTTATAAATCGCGCTTTCTTTCGATCCTTTTAGTGCCAGGATGTGTGCTCGCGCGAGATCGATGACGTGGATGTAGTCGCGCAGGCAGGTGCCATCAGGAGTTGGATAATCGTCCCCGTAGATCTCTACGTGCGGGCGTTTGCCGGCCGCAGCTTGTAATGCGATAGGAATAATGTGGCTTTCCGGATCGTGATCTTCGCCGCACTTTTCACTCGCGCCGGCAGCGTTGAAATATCGTAGCGAGACGTATCTTAGTCCGTAGGCGCGTTCGTACCAATACATCGCTTTTTCAAACGCCAGCTTTGATTCGCCGTACGGGTTCGTCGGATTGTTGGGCGCGGTTTCGTAGATAGGTTGCGACTCAGGTTCGCCGTACGTCGCTGCTGTCGAAGAGAAGACGATGCGTTTCACGTCGCAGTCGCGCATTGTATCGAGCAACATGAGACCGGCGACGACGTTGTTGTGATAGTACTTTGACGGATGCTCGCAGGATTCACCGACGAGCGAATAAGCCGCCATGTGAATCACTGCTTCGACGCGATGCTCTTTTAGCGTTTGTCGCAGCGTCTTGTCGTCGAGAAGATCTCCTTCGACGAGCTGCGCGCCTTCAACTACCGCCTCACGATGTCCTTTGACCAGATTGTCATAGACCACAACCTCATGGCCGTCTTTCACCAACTCTTCGGTAACGACGCTGCCGATATAACCCGCGCCTCCTGTCACAAGCACACGCACGCAACTAACCTCCTTGTTTTGTGTTCGGGGATTGTCTCACGCCGCGAGTAGGGTCACGAAATCGCGACGTTCGGTTGGGTTGCCGCAGTGTCAGCCTGTAGGGAATCGGACGGGACGTAATAAAGAATGCGCCCGCAGTTATCGCACGTGAGCACGTCTTCGCCACGGCGAATCTCGGCCATCACCTGCGGCCGCAACGCCATGAAGCACGCGCTACAAGAACGATTGCGCGCCTCGGCGACAGCCACGCCATCACGTATCCGCGCGCGAATCCTTGAATACAAACCACTCATCGCCTTGGGCAGGTTCGCGAAAACTTCTTCGCGCTCGACGCGCGATTTCGCGAGCTGTTCCGACTGCGACTTCGTCTCTTCGTCGAATGACTTGAGCCTGGCTTCGCGATCGGAATTCAGCGTCGCAATCTCATCGGCTCGTTCTTTCAACGCTGCTTCCGCTTGTTCGAGGGCATCCATCTGTTCGAGTATCTGCGTCTCGAGCGCCGAGATCTGTTTGCGAGCGGCGTCAGCTTCACGGATGGCTGCGGTGTATTCGTCCTGCTTCTTCGAGGACATCAAGTTTCGTTCGGCGCGTTCGGCCCGGCCGCGCTGGTCGATTACTTCAGTTTCGAGGCGGGCGCGATTGTGTTTCGCTTCGTCACGGCGGTTTTCAAGGGCCCTAATTTCAAAAGCGCGCCGATCGAATTCCGCTTCGATATCGGCGCGCCTTTGTGGTATCGCTGCCAGCTCTTTTTCTAATTTTCGTATGGTTGTATCCAGATTCTGCAGAGCGATTAACTTCTCTAATTCCGCTTTCACTCTTTATGCACTCCTCAAAAGATCAGAGCTGTAAATGACCGCTTTCATCGTGTGCGATCATCACACAACCCGCTCGTTTGGCGCAAGCGCACTCCGAGAGAAGGCGAATTAGAGCACTAAATCGGGCCGCGACCCGGACCTACAACTCTCACACGCGGCGTCCTGATGCGCATCGGCGGCATCCTCACGTCGATAGCCGGTACGGACGGAATCCGGATTTGCGGCATCTCGATAGTGATGTCGGGCATAGTCGGAATCTCGATGCGCGGAATCACGATCCGGCGTCCCATCTGCGGTCTACCCGGAGCAGTAGTAAAACCGCCCTGACGCGGCGTCACTCGAATCGTTTGTTGGGTCTTGTTGCGGATGATGGTCAGCGTGACGTCACCCTCGGTCTTGGCATTAGCAACCCGAGCAACATCTCCGGGTGAATCGACCTCTTCACCGTCGATGGCAGTGATCACGTCGCCGGCTTTCACGCCCGCTTTCGCTGCCGGGCCGTCTTCCGCCACATTAGTGACAAGTACGCCCTTGGCAACACCGAAGTAATCCGCAAGCTGCTTGTTCAATTGCATCGTGCTGACGCCAAGGCGGCGGCCGTTTCCGAGAACGAACAGGTCGCCATCGCGCCCGCCGAATGTGAACTCTTCAATTCGCGGACCCTCGAATTTCCACTCTTTGGGGTCAAGTCTAAATCTTTTCGGGTCGAAGCCTTCCCACTTGAAGCTCCGCGGATTAACCGAGAAATAGTCCTGAGCGAAGCCGGTGTTGTCTCGTTTTCCAATCGTCGCCGTCACTTCCTGCTCGGCGCCGCCGCGGCTGACTGTCACGCGCACGCTTTGATCCGGCGCGATCTCCGAAACCAGCCGGTTCAACTTTCGCACACTGGTGATGTTCTCGCCGTCCAGACGAAGAATCACGTCGTCTTTCCTCAATCCGGCCTTTTCAGCGGGACTGCCCGGAACGACCCGCGTGACGCCGACGCCGCGCGGCTGGCTCATGTGATACTGCGCCATGTTTTCGCGGTTGATGTTCTCGGCGTAGACGCCCAGATAACCGCCGTCGGTGAAAAGTGAAAATGTATTTTGGAGCGGTTCATCCGCCGATTCGGGCGGTTCAGGCGGAGTCTTGGGCTGTTGAGCAAGCGCCAAACCGGCAGTCAGAATGAGAGCAACCAGAAATCCGATCGAGTATTTGGCTTTCATTACAGATTTCCTCCGGAAGAGTTTTGCCCTTACACGCGACACTCGTATCGGCGGTTCCAAAAATTTTCTTAACTCTGTGTTTGGGGTTTGTAGACTTCGGTGTGGCCGGCGACTTCGACCGCGATCTTGCCTTCCGTGTGGGCCAGATCGAGATGCGCAACGGCTTCTGAAACGGCGAGAAACTTGTGAACGTCGTCTGCCCCCGGGAACATCGCCTGCCCGACTTGCCACGCAGTGACGCCGCTCTTCTTAACGAGATTAATCACTTGCGCCTGCCGTTCCTGAAACGCGCGAAAATAACGGTTGAAAAGCTCTTCGTAATCTCGAATCACGTCGCCATGACCGCCGTAAACCAGCGTCGGAGAGCACGCGCGCAGACGCGCCAGACTGACGAGATACTCCGCCAGCGAGGGAAAACGGCGCGACGGATCGAGCGGATCCGGCGAGAGCACCGGGTTCGGAGTTATGCGTTTCAAAACACAGTCGCCGGCGATCAGCGTGCGATCGGCTTCGCGGAGGAACGAGCACGAACCGGGCGTGTGTCCAGGCGTGTGAAGAATGCGAAGACTGCCGGACTCAAACTCGAGCTCCGCTTCGTCTTTCAACGACACGCATTCGTTGTCGCTCAACGAATCAGCGTACTCGCGCATGCCTTCGTACATGCGGCGCATCAGCTTGATCTCTTTTTCGGGGACGCCCGCGCGCTCCAGCAGGGCGCGATGCTCGTCGTACTCGAGCCGGCTGTGACGATGGCCCGTCTCCCAATCGTGAACGAAAACTTTCGCGTCTTTCGCTTCGTCGCGAACTGACTTCGCGAGGCCGCAATGATCTTCGTGCGCGTGCGTGAGGACGATGCGGCGGATGTCTGAAATGCGAAAACCAGCGTCGCGGAGTCCGGCGCGCAAGGCGTCGGCTGTCGCTTTCGTCTTCGGTCCGGTGTCGATGATCGTGATCGGATCTTCAGCGATCAGATAGACGTTCACCGGACCGATGTAGAACGGCGTCGGAAGCGAGATGGGAATGACGCGCATTACAGAAACACGGATCGATTCTAGTAAACGTACTTGTTCGCTTTGATCAACTCATCCGCGATTCGCTGTCGCGCGGCAATGGTGTTCATCGGCTGCAACTTTGTGAATCGTCGCAGCGCCGCCAACAACGTCCGCAACTCGTCGCCTTCCGACATGCCCGCCAGCGTGTTCTTCGCTTTGCCTTCAATGCGCTGCACCGCGTCGTTGCAGAACACGCGCGTCATGTCGAGATAGCGTTCGACCGCCGCTTCGCCCTGCGACTTCGCGAGCTTGCGCGCGCGCAATATCGCCGTCTCCATCGCGTAGGTATCCATGATGATGTCCGCGATGCCCATCAGGATCTCCTGCTGGTCGCCGAGTTTCATCATGTACTTCTGCGCCGCGGTCCCCAGCGTCATCAGCGCGACCTTCTTCGCGTTCTTCGCCAACTTCTCTTCAGCCGCCAGCAGCGTATCGTCATCGTCAAAGCCGCTCGGCGCGGGCGACAACACCTCATCCATCAACGCCTGCGCGGCCGGCAGCAGCGCCAGATTTCCACTCAACGCGCTCTTCATCAACCGGCCCGGAATCAACATGCGATTGATCTCGTTCGTGCCTTCGAAGATGCGGTTGATGCGCGAATCGCGATACGCGCGCTCCGCTGGATAATCCGCGGAATAACCGTAGCCGCCGTAAATCTGCACCATCTCGTCGACAACGAAATCGCAGTACTCCGAAAGCGCGACTTTGATAATCGAACACTCCGCCGCATACTCTTCAATCGCCCGCAGCCGCGCGTCCATATCTTTCGCGTCGACCGTGTTCAGACGCTCTTCGATCATGCCGAGCGTGCGATAGATCATCGACTCGCCGACCCACGTCCGAATCGCCTGTTCCGCGAGCTTCGCCTTGATCGCGCCAAACGACGAGATCGACTTGCCGAACTGATGCCGCTCGTTTGCGTAACGCGTCGACTCATGGACCATTAGCTTCATGCCGCCGACGCACATCGCGCCGAGTTTGAAGCGGCCGATGTTCAGCACGTTGAAAGCGATCTTGTGGCCCTTGCCGACTTCGCCGAGCAGGTTCTCAACCGGCGTGCGAACGTCCGAAAGCACGAGCGCCGTCGTGCTCGAGCCTTTGATTCCCATCTTGTGCTCTTCGGCGCCGGACGTCAGACCCGGCTGCCGCTCGACGATGAAGGCGCTGAACTTGTCGCCGTCTACCTTCGCAAAGACGATGAAGATGTCGGCAAAGCCGCCGTTGGTGATCCACATCTTCTCGCCGTTGAGAATGTACTCCTTGCCGTCGTCGCTCAAACGCGCGGTCGCTTTGCCGGACATCGCGTCGGACCCCGAGCCTGCTTCGGTCAACGCGTAAGCCGTGATCAGTTTGCCCGCGGCGATATCAGGCAAGTACTTCTTCTTCGCAGCTTCGGTGGCGAAATAAATGATCGGCAACAAGCCGATGCCGCTCTCGGCGCCGAGCGTGGTCGCGAACGAAGCCGAGCGGCCGATGTTCTCGCCGATGAGCGCGCCGCTGGTTTGATCCAGACCGAGCCCGCCGAACTCTTCAGGAATATTCGCGCCAATCAATCCGAGGTCCGCTGCCTGGGCGACGAGTTCGCGCGAGAGTTTCCAGTCGTGCTTCTCGAGCTCGTCGATACGAGGACTGACTTCGTTGTCGATAAACTGCCGCGTCGTCTCGGCGATCATCCGATGCTCTTCAGTGAAATCTTCCGGTGTGAAGATCTCTTCCGGCGGGCGCTCTTCGATCAGAAACGCGCCGCCTTTAATTAGCTGCTTTTGTTCGGCTACGGCTGCCATTAGGTTCGTCCTCCTATCGACTGCTTTCTAAGCTGCGATTCTTTCAAAGATTCCAGCGGCGCCCATGCCGCCGCCGACACACATCGTAACCATTCCGTAGCGGCCGTTGCGTCGCTCCAACTCGCGCAGGATGCTGGCCGTCAGTTTCGCGCCCGTGCAACCGAGCGGATGGCCCAACGCGATCGCGCCGCCGTTGACGTTCACCCTCTCAGGATCGAGTCCCAACGTCTTGATCACAGCCAACGATTGCGCCGCAAACGCTTCGTTCAACTCGATCACGTCGATGTCATTGAGCGTCAGTCCCGCGAGCTTCAACGCTTTCGGAATGGCAAACACAGGTCCGATGCCCATCTCCTCCGGCGGACAACCGGCGGTTGCGTACGCGACGAACCGCGCCATCGGTCGTGCGCCCAACTCCTTCGCGCGCGCGTCGGACATGACGATCGCGGCGGCCGCGCCGTCAGACATCTGCGACGCATTGCCGGCAGTGATCGTGCCTTTCACGTGAAACGCAGGCTTGAGTTTCGCCAGGCTCTCGGGCGACGTGTCGCGCCGCACGCCTTCGTCTTTATCGAATACGACCTCGCGCCGTTGCTTCTTGCCTTTTTCGTTCAGATCCTCGAGGACGACGTTCAGCGGCACCGTCTCGTCCGTAAACTTCCCGGCGTCGAGTGCGGCGGCTGCGCGTTGATGCGAATGGAACGCAAACTCGTCCTGCTCCTCGCGCGTCACTTCATACTTGCGCGCTACGTTCTCAGTTGCGAGTCCCATGCTGAGATAGAAATCGGGATAATGTTCGACGAGGTACGGGTTCGGCCGAATTATGTGGCCGCCCATCGGGATCATCGACATCGTTTCCAGTCCACCCGCAACGATCACGTCGGCGCTGCCGGTCCGGATACGGTCGGCGGCCATGGCAATCGACTGCAACCCCGACGAGCAGAAACGATTGATCGTCATCGCGCTCGTTTCGACCGGCAAGCCGGCGCGGATCGCGGCCGCTCGCGCGACGTTCATTCCCTGCTCCGCTTCCGGCATTGCACAGCCCATGATCACGTCTTCAATCTCCGGCGTTTCGAGACCGGGCACGCGATCGATGGCTTCCTTGATCACTGCCGCGCCCATCTCGTCCGGGCGCGTCGTGCGCAACGTGCCTCGCGGCGCTTTGCCGACTGCGGTCCTCACCGCTGAAACAATTACTGCGTCTCTCATGTTCCTAGTTCCTGAGTGGCTTTCCGGTTTTCAACATGTGCGCGATGCGTTCCTGCGTCTTGCGTTTGCTGACCAGCGACAGAAACGCTTCGCGTTCGAGGTCCAACAAGTACTGCTCGGAAACGCGCGTCGCATGATTCAAGTCGCCGCCCGTCAGGATGCGCGCGAGCTGCTCGCCGATCTCGGCGTCGTGGTCGGAAATGTATCCGGCGCGTTTCATCTGGTGAATGCCGAGTTTCAACGTCGAGAGTGCGGGCAATCCTAGCGCGAGAATGTCCGTTCGCGGTTGCGGCTGAACGTAGCCGCTCGCCGACAACGCGAGCACTTCCTTCTTCGCGTCGGCAAGCAAACGATCCGCGTTCATCGAGATCGTGTCGTCGGCCGAGAGAAAACCAAGCGCCCTGGCTTCTTCAGCCGACGTCGCGACTTTCGCGAGTGCAATCGTCTCAAACGCGCGCTTCACAAACGGAAACGGGTCCGCGTCGTCCGCGCCTTTCGGAATCGCATCTAGTGCGCGCAGCAGCATCTCCTTCGTGCCGCCGCCCGCGGGAATGATGCCGACGCCGACCTCCACCAGACCGATGTACGTCTCCGCCGCCGCGCGCACGCGATCGCCGTGCAGCACCATCTCGCAGCCACCGCCGAAGACCATCTGAAACGGCGCGACGACGACGGGCTTCGGCGAGTAACGCAAACTCATGGTCGCGGTCTGGAAAACCCGGGCCATCATGTCGAGCTCGTCCCAGTTTTCCTCCTGCGCCTCCATCAGCATCAGCATGATGTTCGCGCCGACGCAGAAGTTCGCGCCCTGATTGCCGATGACGAGACCGAGAAAGTTCTTCTCGACTTCGCTCAATGCAAACTTCAACATCTGGAGGGTGTCGCCGCCGATCGCGTTCATCTTCGAATGAAATTCGAGGCAGGCAACGCCGTCGCCGATGTCGATCAGCGAAGCGCCGGCGTTCTTCTTGATCACGCCTGTTCGATCTTTGACCGACTTGAGAATCAGCACGCCCGGCGGATCCGCGAGTGGAACGTACTTGCCGGCGGCGAAGTCGAAGTAGAACTGCTGGCCGTCCTCTTTCTTGTAGAACGACGTGGCGCCCGATGCGAGCATCTGCTCGACGTTCGCCGGTACCGTCATTCCTTCTTCCTTCATCCACGCAATTGACTTCTCGACGCCGATCGCGTCCCACGCCTCGAATGGTCCCAACTCCCAGCCGAAACCCCAACGCATCGCGCGATCGACTTCGACGACGTTGTCGGCGATTTCAGGGATGCGCTTCGCGGCGTAGACCAGCGTCCGCGTCAACGTCTTCCACAAGAATGCGCCGACGCGATCTTTGCCCCACGTCAGTGCCTTGATGCGTTCGGCAGCGTCGTCGATGTTCTTCGCCATGTCGAGCGATGGGAGTTTCACTTTTTCGGACGGGCGGTAATCGAGTGTTGCCGTGTCGAGCGTCCAGATCTCGCGGTTGTCGCCTTCGCCTTTTTGTTTCTTGTAGAAGCCGGCTTTCGTCTTGTTGCCGAGCAGTCCGCGCTCGACCATCTTCGCGAGCACTTCAGGGACGACGAACATGTCGCGCTCTTCATCTTCAGGAAGCGCTTCGTAAAGGTTTTTGATGACGTGATGGAAGACGTCGAGTCCGACGAGGTCGAAGGTGCGGAAGGTGGCTGATTTTGGGCGACCGACGGCCGGGCCCGTCATCTTGTCGACTTCTTCGATCGAGTAGCCGTCGTCGAGCATCGTCTTGATCGTGTGCAGCGCGCCGAACGTGCCGATGCGGTTTGCGATAAAGTTTGGACGGTCCTTTGCCGGGACGACGCCTTTGCCGAGACGTTGATCGAGAAAGCCGAAGAGGAAACAGGCGACTTCAGGTTTGGTCCACTCAGTGCGGATGATTTCGACGAGATGCAGATAACGCGGCGGATTGAAGAAGTGGACGCCGAGAAAGTGCTGTTTGAAGTCGTCGGAACGCGCCTGTGCGAGCAAGTGAATCGGAATGCCGCTCGTGTTAGAGGCGACGATCGAGCCGGGACGTCGATGCTGTTCGACTTTTTCGAAGAGCGAGCGTTTGATGTCGAGATTTTCGACGACGGCTTCGACGATCAGATCGCAGTTCTTGATCTTCGACAGGTCGTCATCGAAGTTTCCGGTTGTAACTAAGGATGCAAACTCGGGCGTAAAGAACGCGGCGGGCTTAGCACTCTTCGCCGCCTCGAATCCTTTACTGGCGATTCTGTTCCTGACGGCCTTACTGTCAACCGTCAGTCTCTTCGCCTGCTCCTCCGGCGTAACTTCTCTGGGGACAATATCGAGCAACAGCGTGGGCACGCCAGCATTAGCGAGGTGCGCGGCAATCTGCGCCCCCATCGTCCCCGCTCCCAACACCGCCGCCTTCTCAATCCTCATCCCCGCCGCTTCCTCCCGTCGAGACACTACGCCATTTAAGCTTCGCCGATGATAACTGAATGAGCGCTCATTCAGCAAGCTTCAGTGCTCGCAAAAGAAGGATGATTCCCGCCCGCATCATGTGTGTGGGATCCGGCATAAAGTGAAATTTGTCGGTCATAAAATGAAATTACGGGGACGATCTCATTTCAACTGGCCGGCCAATAAAAAGTGACTCTATGATTTCGGTCGGCATTAAGCGCGTTACCAAAAAGTAGTGTCTCTCCAACTTTAGCCAGGCTGTCCGCTCGAGGTCCTTCCGTGTGACAAATCTCCAGCGCATTTCTAACAGAACTGGACCAGTCTCGCGGTTGCCACTGATCAGCAAACTGATCACGGATTGCTAAAAACTGAGCGAGCGCCTAAGGGCTACCAGTCTCGCCAATCACCTTCGCTTGCTTTCAGCGATAGCTTAATTAACCACGCTTCTTCTCGGGCTTCACTGTAAAGCCACGTCGCTCTTTAGTCTGCGAAGAGGCTGAACTCTGCTCCTTAAGCATTTTTTGGCGCTCGAGGTTTTTCTTCTCGATCGCTTCCTTCAATCTTTTTCTTGCTCGTTTATTCATAGCGCGATTATACAGAATAGATCCGACGGGCTTTGATGTTGTTCGATCTACGAACCCATGGAACTCGGCAGGAGACTTTTTATTTGACTTACGCACAACAAACGAAAATTCATTAAGCCTAATTCGAAGAGGCCTTTTCAAGACTGCCCACAGCGTGGAGACTCATCAATCACTAGAACGCGCCTGCCGGGAAATCTCTTCGCCTTGTAGCCAGCCGTTACCTCGTCCTTATGCGCTGCAAATGCGGCGAGAACTTCTGCCTTCTCAGGGGCAGGCACTTTCGCGAAATCAAGCGAGCGTCCTAGCTCGGCCGCGACCTCGTCGAATTCCGCTGGCGAAATATTCAGGTCACGATGCGCCTCCTCAAGGCCCAAATGAGTTTTACCCGGCTTTGTTGGCGAGAATTTGAACGGCCCGCCTGTGACCTCGCAGACCCAAAGGGTTCGCATGAACTTGAGTCCGGGTAACCTGCCCAAGTTGCTCGTGTGCCATTTCCTGAGGGCTGGATTCTTCGAGTTTTTTTCCCACGATGGGGTTCTGCACAATTACGTCGCTAAAGTGGTCAACTACTGCAGCGATGGCGAAGACGCCGCCAAGCCGTTCGTACAGGCTCTTCTCGGTCTGCGGGGCGGCTTGCACGGAAGTCGCGATGAGTAGGGTAGCTAGAGTCATTGCTATCGCGAGTGATTTAATGATTGAAAGTTGTGTTTTCATAATTGTATTTCCTCCTGTTTTGTTTTTGTATTATCCGCCCGCCACCATCCTCCGCGCTTACGCAGCGATCTCGACAAGGTGAGGTTTTGGATTCTGCGATTACTCGTGTCACTTGGTAGCACACTTAGAGACTGGGCCAGAATTCACTCTCTGATCGCATAGTGCTGCAGGCCAGCTGCGATGCGGTGCCATCACTTGAACAGACTGTCGAAAGCTGGCAGCGATTCGCCGCGACGATGCTTTTGAAATTCACGAACCCACGACTGAACCGCTGTGGACCATCTATTTAGGTCGACCCTACATTCGACCTCGGCTTGAGGTTCCGCGCCTTTGCGTTTCCCTTTCTTAACGAGTTTGACTGATGGTTCTGCGTTCATGTCTTCTGCTTCCTATGAATGGTTGCGCTTACTGAAAGCCAGATCTGGGGATAATCGTCTGGAATGGATAGCTAGGCTAGATCGGGTGGAAGCGTCTGTCCGTGCACTAACACACATATAGACACACACCAAGTGTTAGCTCATTAGCCTTCAGCATCATCGCCTGTTCTGATTGGAAGATTCTGTCATTCCTTCCTTAGTATCTTTTCCTATGTGTGCTGACGCACAGACCGCCAATCTGTTGAGTCGTAAACTCATTCGTAGTCGTTCTTTAGACGAATCACTCTCGACACCCGAGACCAACCACCTCCTTCTTGTGCCGTTTGTGCTTGCCAAGGATGGCCATAGTAATGCGCAGTGATCTAATGCCGCATTCCATAATCACGTGATATCAAGAAGGAGAGAAAATTTATGGATTCCAATGAAGAGACGGTACAGAAGCGGGTCGTAGTCGATAGGCCTTACCAGCGCAGCGAGGTTGTAACCGAAAGAATAGAGAGAGGCTCGCGCGAATCGGGTCTTTCAGTGGGAACGATCGCCATAATTGCAATTCTCGCGATCACGGCTATGGCCGCGATTCTGTACATAGTAAGTAATAGAAACGCGAATGAGTCGGCCAACCGAAACGCGAATCTGGAAGTGGC
>JBKPOC010000070.1:0-4117 GCA_046732935.1 Acidobacteriota bacterium
GTCAGATGTGTATAAGAGACAGTGGCTACTCATGTTAGCGCAACCGTGCGCGAAACACCTCACGAAACTGAAACAACTCAAATCACAATCAGCGATGCTCTCAGACGGCGCGCGCTGTCAGTCATAAACGACAGAAGAACCGATCCAGAGTGGCGAAGCATTGTTCGTTACGCTTTGGAAATCAATGATCCGTGGCTCGCTGACATCGTGCGGCGCGCTGACGCGGGAGAAAGGATCATCGTCATGGTCGACTTCACGCTTGAGCCTGACGCCAACGAAGATGATTCAAACAAAGAGAAAGTCGAAGCACTGGCAGAAATAATCTGTCGGGCCGGCGATGTATCTGCGGCGGCGCTGCTCGTGCTCATGGGAACGCTGGAAAACTCCGCGCATCCTAAACTACTCGCGAACACGGCGAAGCACTTTGCCTTCACTCGCTGCGGTGAGTCGAACTTATATGGCATCGTGGACGCTCAGATCGGTGTAATCGAGGCCGAATTGTTGGCCACCGCGAATTAACCAAGGTTCAAAGGCGCAACTGTATGGGCCAGCCTCCGCCCTACAGTTTCTCCGAAATTCATCCCTTTCCGTTGCAAAATTGCTACTTGAATTAGACGACACCTTAGAGACTGCGGTGGGTTGACATGTCGGTCCCGGCAAATAACTTCCAGGAATGTCGAAATGATGAAAAGGATCGGTGAGCACCGATCTCGGTCTTGCGAGATCCTATGTGGGATTTTGGCATACCCCTTGTGAGTTCTCGCAACTTCTACATGATAACTACAAAACTTCCGAAAGGAGTTCACGGTTCCTAAAAGTAATTTATGAAAACCGAGATGGGTTTCCACTAAGTCCTGCAAAGGATCTAGCGATTCCTTGCAGTGAATCCGCAGATCCTAAGAGTGATCAAGCAGTTCCTAAACGCAATCTGGCGAATCCCTGGCAAGTGATCAGCGGACCTGTAAGTAAGTTAGGCAATAACGGTCGTGACGGTTTCCAATTTTCAGCCAAGTGCTTGGGATGCCAAAGTAGAATTTCTGCCTATGCCAAGCAAATCACAAACAGTTTTCATAAAAAACCAAAGGCCCGCGTAACAACAGTGCCCTCACTGATAGGGAGGCTAATGGGCCACAGGAAGCAATTGTTTGTTTATCTGTTGTAGCGAAGAGCAGCGAGACCAAAGTAGATGACGAGTAATATCGGTCCCCAATATTCCATCCGGATCCAGTAAAGGGTGTGTGGCGGTTTTAAGACAATTACGGGACCGGATTTTTCGTAGATGATGTCTGCAATCGCCTTCTTCCGGTTTGCAAACCGGCCGACCACTATGATCAGTGTTGCTCCCAGTATCATCAATGAATGAAGGGGCCACCACGACCCCACCGTAAAGACGTTGAGCGGCATTCCGAATACGAGCAGGGGCACAAAAAAAAGGATGATGACGAGATAGCCTCGGCCTGAGTAGAAAATCATTGTGAGTCCTTCACCTGGTTATGATAGTCGGTGGACCCGGTGCAGCAGCCATACAGCCCTCATGCAGCTTCGCGATCAGTGCGTTGTGCTCGATGTCGAGGCTAGTGGTACTAATCGAGATGGCCCCAAGGCCATACACGCGCTTCGCTAACGACCACGGTTTGAGCCATAGTGGTCTGCGCGATTCGTAAGTCTTCCTATTATGGAGCTCGAGAGAGATGAAATAAACGCCACGGTTCAAACATATCGACTCGATACGGCGAATATCTTCCCAGCGGACGACGCCCACCCTGAGTCGTTCATCAAACACGCCTTCGTCGTTAATGACGATTACGGGTTCCGGGCTGTGCGCGCGGAGTAACTTGTTTACTAAAGCGAATATCATTGCCGCGGCACCTACCCAGACGAGGAATGGCAGGTCCAGAACAAAATAGAGTGCGGTGAAAAAGACAAAACTAAACACCAGTCCTTGCCAGATATCTTTGCGACGGAATCGGACTTCTGTTGGAGACATATGAGGAACCCGTGGTTGAAGAACTTAGGAATTTGCTGTTGGTGCACACAGCAGGGCTCGAACCGTGATCTTCTGATCCGAAGTTGGACTCTTTATCCAACTGAGCTACGAGTGCACGGGAGAATGGTGCCACAAAGAAGCACAAAAGCCAAACTTTAGCCGCATGCACGACCTCTTTGTCCGGACCAGCTTGCGCATAACCATGCTTTACAGGCCTCACCCGGTCCATGAGAAGTTTATTTAATCTTTTTTGCGCGCAAGGTCTCCCCGTCTTGCACGAATTCCATGTGAGTGACCTGTCCTTCAGCTCTAATAAATGTCATTTGAATGGGTCTGATCTTAAGGAAGAATTTCGACTCTGACTCGGCAAACAACTCAGTCTTCTGACTGCTCGGTATGTCCACGAACAGCTTGCTACCCTCCCGCGTCACCGTGAGGGTCTGATCGACGGGCGCGTCGAAGTGGTATTGTCCAACGTAAGCTTCGAGGATTTTAGGATCTACTTGAATCACCACGCGCGCTTGCTGCCGGCGCTGCTCTCTCCACTTTGCCAGTGCCATTTGCGAGTTACGCTCGCAGTCGTATGTATATCCCTTTGACTGTTTACTCAAGCCTGTAATTTCGCTGGAGAACTCCTGCATGCTTTGCGCCCAACGCGGGTCCGGTAAGCGGCGTCCCTGCACGTCTTCAGACACGAATAAGCGGAGGAAGTTACACGCGAAAAGGTTACTTATGATGTCCTCGCCCACTTGGAACTGGTGATCGGCAAGTGCTTCACTGTTGGCGAGCATGACGAGGGAGAGATTCTTCTCTGGCACTTTAAGATAGATGGCAGAGAATCCAGTGCCCCAGTGCCCGAAATGCCAGATCAGTTTGATTCCGCGGTAATCAGTGACGAACCAACCTAAGCCGTGCGGGAGTCGCTGACCGCTATTCGAGACGAAATTCGTCCAGGCTTTTTCCTGTGTCTCTTTCTTCAGAAACAGGTGGCGATCAATCGCAGTGTCGAATTTAGCCATGTCGAGAACAGTTGATAGGAGCCCTGCCGCTGCGCCGAAGAAGCTTTTGGGAGGATAGGGCACGTGCACAATCTCGCTGTCACCGTACAGCGTGTAAGGTTGGGACAGGCGAGACAGGTCTCTTGCATAGCGTTTGAGATTATCCCTTCCCAGCACGGGGGCCCACTTGTCCACTTCGTCTACGACAGTCTGACCCGGAACACTGCTCGCCATCTGCAAAGGATCCAAGAAGGTTTCCACCATCACCTCGCGGAATGGTTTGCCGGTTTTTTTTTCGATGACCACAGTCAGGTAATTGAACCGGTTTCCATTGTACTGGTAGCGGTCCCCGGGCGTTGGGCCGTCCGAAGTATGGCTGAGCAGGTGCTTGACTTTAACGGAGTCATTCTTGAAATCGGTTGAATAATTGGACATCGGCTCATCGAGGTCCAGCTTCCCTTGCTCCACGAGCTGCATGATAAGGGTCGCCGCGAATGTTTTGGTTAGCGATGCGATGGCGTAGAGGGTATCTGGAGTGGCGGGGATGCGGCTCTCGAAATCTGCAAACCCGAACCCTTTCGCCCATAGCACCTTTTGATCCTTGACTATGACTGCGGACATGCCGGGAATTTTCAGAAGCGTGCGAAGTACATCGGCTTGTTTCTCGAAACGTGCTAGTCGTTGCCCGTCCTGACGTGAAGTATCGAGCCCCTCGCTCCTTGGCATTTCGGATCGCGATCCGCTCGCGTCGACAAGCAGCAGTACAGCCAAAAGGATCTTGGCAAGAGTTTTGAATGCGTTAGACATCACAGATTTCCCTCGCTACTAAAAACTCCCCACGGGAAACATCCAACCCGCACTTATCGACTACTCGCTAGCTCTCGATCATTCTTCGTGTTCTTATGTCCTAGTCTTCATACTCATCAGACCCCAACACCCAGATAAATGACTGAATGTCTATCATGTCACGCGGCCGTAAATCCATTACCTCACTCCGTACTATCTGTCCGAACTGTAAAACTCGGAATACGTTTCCCAGGACGGTCGTGCCTCATAAATGGAAGTCGAAGCCAAATTTCCGCGCGGCGTTCCGTGTCACATTCGGTTTCAGAAAGATGTGCACCTGTGGCTG
>JBKPOC010000071.1:0-23888 GCA_046732935.1 Acidobacteriota bacterium
CAGCCCGCTCTTTTTTGGTGGGTGCGGGCCACTATAGAGACAGGACTTTCGCTTGTCAAGAAAAATTATTACGCGGAAGTAACTATTTCGCAGAATGCTATACTTTGGGCCATGAAGATCATCGACACAACTGAGGCGGCACGACGCTTAAACGTGACACCTACTAGAGTGCGAGCGATGATCAATAGCGGGCGCTTGAAAGCGACAAAAGTCGGAATCGTGTGGATGATCGATCCGAAAGACCTCGAGGCAGTGAAGGAACGAAAGGTCGGGCGGCCGCGCAAGTCGCGCAAGAGCAGCAAGCCATAATGTCATGTGAAACGTTGTCGTCCGTGCGTTTCAAAACGTGCATGTGAACCGGAAGAACCCGGTAAATTAGAAGGAAGACAGGATCTGGATCGAATCCTTGTTCCCTGTTGCTCTCGGTGTTAAAGTGCGCTCCGGCATCGTCTGGTGGCGCAGGCTTCACGGAAGATCTACCCACCGATGCGAGGGTTGAGCCTTACGCTTTCAAATCAGAAACGATAAACGCGATTAAATCGTCAGTTCCTAATCCTCAGGCTTACTAAAAGTACGGAAACCGCGTCGACTATCTAAATTCATGCCTATAGATCTGACGAAGATTCCATAGCGCCCGAAGCCAAATGGGAGCTACCCGGCGGACCATGGCGCGTTTGCAAGAATTGTTTACGATGACTATTCTGGATGAAATTGGCGGCAGCGTAACCATCACCGAAGGCTGGCGAGCCCTTGAATTGTTTACGAATCGCTACACACCAATCCGCGAATTCCTGACATATGTTAACGATGAGCGCCCGCGCCGGTCGATTCTTTTTTTCCACGGAGACGGCGGTAATGGGAAATCACTGCTATTGAGGGTTCTGAGAGAGCAATATTGTGTCTACTTCTCACCTGTAAATTGGCGCTATGTCAAAGAGACTTACCCGCAAGACAAAAGCTTAGTTGAAGAAACAAACCGCGCCCTTGGAACAGAATCCATTTTAGCTGCGACAATCGATTTCGCACCTCAAAGTGACGAACTCTCGCAAGAACCTTTCACCGCGTTACAGATGCTAAGGCGATCGTTAAGCGGTCACGGATTGCAATTTCCGATCTTCGATTTTGCCTGTCTTTGGTATCTCGATCAGACGAAAAGACTTACTGCAGAGCGTCTTAACAATCTTTTTCCTGATGTGGAAATGGATTTCATAACGGCGATGACGGATGCAATTGAGCACAAAGTATGGTTTGTCCCGATAGGTGCCATCCTTAAATTGATGGGCAAGCACTCCAAAAAACAATTCACGATGTTTATGAAGCAGCGCAAGGTCAATGAAGACATGGTGCATCAAATCCAGACCATGGAACCACGTGACCTGTTTCGCGAGTTGCCCTACTTGTTTGCCACCGATCTCAATATGAATCTCGGCGCCGGCGCCCTCCATAAACGAATCGTGCTGTTTTTTGATAGTCACGAAGCCTTCTGGGGTTATGACAAGGGGGTTCCAACCGCAGTTTTTTATGAGCGTGATGAATGGTTGCGACGACTCTTGCTGTCTCTTGAGATCTCGAGTGGCATTCGCGTCGTTATTGCCGGTAGAGAGGCTCCGCAGTGGGCCAATGCAACGAGCTGGCAAATTCCGGCAAGCTATATCGACAACAAGACGCTACAAGAACTCTCACGTTCGGACGCACTACTCTATTTAGACAAAGCAGGCATAGCAGATAAGAAGATGCGCGACTGCCTGGTACGTTATGCGAAGGTTACCAACAACCGCGTTCATCCTCTCTTATTGGGCCTGTGCGCCGACGTGGTCCTGCTGGCAGCCGGACAAGGGGAATCGCTGACACCGCAGGAATTCAGACGATCGGGCGAGACAACGCTGAGAGTCCGCGAAATTATAGATAAACTGCTTTCGTATGCGAGGCCGGATGTGAGATATGCCATACGCGCCCTCAGCGCCTGTCGTTCTTTCGACAAAGAGATCTATTTTCTTCTCGGCCAGGCACTTCGATTTTATCCAACCGAAAGCAGTTTCGAATTACTCACTCAGTTCTCGTTTGTATGGCGCAGTCCAGGTGCCAGCCAGTACCGCATACATGATTTGCTTCGCAGATTATTTTTTGAACAGGCAGATGAAGTCACCCGCAAAGCCGATGAAGTGTTGGAGTCCTATTTTCGAAAGCTCGTCGCTCAGGGCGAACCGTTGCAGATAATCGGAGCGATCTACCACGCGTACCGGCTGGACTGGGAAAAAGGAGTAGCAGAGTGGCTCGAGATCTTCGACCAGGCGCTCGATGAGTCGCGTCATGATCTTACCCATGCGCTGATAGAGCTCACTGCCGACGTTATTGCCAAGAATAACGCTGATGCGGGCCACATGTCAGAAAGTATTGGCCACTACTTCCTGATCCTCGGACGCTATGACGAATCCAGACAAAAATACAACGAGGCCATTGCATTTTATGATCGTGCATTGCGCGGAAAAGCTAATCCGGATATTTACGATTACAAAGGACTGGCTCTCTCGAGGCTGGGTGATTTGTACGAAGAACTATCATTGGATGAACTTGCACTCAAGAGTTACCACAAAGCCTTAAAGACACTCGATACGGCGATGATGAAGGTACCGAATGATCCGGATCCGCCAAATCACAAAGCGTCAACTCTATCTTCTATCGCCGAGCTCCAATTCAAAGTATCCAATTACAAAGCAGCTTCACGAACCTTCGCACAGTCGCTTGAATGTTACGAAGTTGCGCTTCGCATCGCGCCGGAGCACGCCGACACATACTCCAATAAATCCGAGACACTCATAGGCCTCGCCGAGATGCAAAGCGAGCTTTCAGAATATGAAAAAGTAACTGAGACATTAGGCGAAGCAATTGCAGTTTGTGATGCAGCGCTGCGTTTTAGACCCGGCGATCTGACTGCATTAACCAACAAGGCAGCAGCAATGCAGGGGCTCGGCGACGTACAGTGCACATTGATGAATTTTACGCAAGCTGGTTCGAGCTATAAACAAGCGCTGGAACTCTACGATAAGATTCTCGAACGTGCGGCTAATGACGTCATCGTTCTGGCAAACAAAGCGACAACCTTGGTGGGTATGGCCCATATGTACAGCACCTTGTCACAATATGAGAAGTCTGTCGCCTGTTTTGAAGAGAGCCTGAAAACGCTGGACGATGTTCATAAACTGGCCGCCGGAGACTTCTCGGCACTTTCGCTTAGAGTTGAAGCCCTCGAGCATCTCGGACAAGTTCGAGTTAAGCAAGGTCTTTATCCCGAGGCATTGCAGGTCTACAAACAAGCCATTGCGGTCTGTGAGGAGGGATTAAACCGTAGTTCTGCTGACAAAATTTTACGCACACGTCGAGCGAACATTCAGGGTAGCCTCTCCGAGCTGCAAGCGGAATTAGGCGACAACAAGCAAGCAATTGCGAGCTTGAAGGAGGCCGTATCCCAGCTGCAGGAAGTTCTCCGCGATGCCCCGGAAGAAGTTAGTGTGCTCGAAAACCAGGCCATCGCATTCCGCCAGTTGGGAGAGATCTACACGGAGATAGCAGACTACGACTTAGCATTCGATTATTTGTTGCAAGCTATATCCATGAATGAAACGGTACTGCAGGTGGCGTCGAATGACTTGGTAACACAGGGCGAGCAAGGTGAGTCACATAACACGCTGGGCAGCCTGCACCTTCTCCTGAGCCAGAACGATCAAGCGACAGAGCAGTTTGAAGAAGCACTGAAGACATTCAGCCGGATGTTAAAGCTCGTCCCGGATCATTTTGCCGCTCTTGTGGGACGTGGGGACGCGTTTGCCGGGCTGGGAGAAGTGAATTTCGAGAAGTCCCTGTACAGAGATGCCATCAATGATGTCGAACGAGCGATGGCTGAATACCGGCGATCGCTTAAATCCGGACCGCATCATGAGCCGGCGCAATTAGGCATCGCAAGCGCCATGGTATTGCGCGGTGAGATTTTGATTCAACTGTCAGAATACGATGAAGCAATAAAGAGTGTTTCTGAGGGACTTAGAACCTACGAAACGTTTGCGAAATCCAAAGGACCACCCAGCACTTCTGAGGAGATCGGAAATATTCTGTTGAAACTCGGGAATCTGCAGGCCGATTTGGGCAGATACGTTGAAGCGAGGCACACGTACCAGCGTGCTATTAAATTAGCCGAGGATGTTTTGTTGATAGGCAAAGGCCGGGATACAACTCGAGCAATTAAGGCATGTGCTCTTCATGGGTTGAGCTATGTTCAGGCTCGATTATCTAACTATGCCGCGGCGAACGATAACTTCACTCGAGCAACGAGTATCTTTGACGAGTTAACACAACAATATCCCGACGATTTCATACTGCGCTTTAATCAAGCCGAAGCATTTTTCGATCTGGCACAAGTTGAAGCTCACCAGTCAAACTACGAAGAGGCTGATGGATACTACCGGCGTGCACTGGAGGCGTGCGATGTCGCCTTGCGTCAGGTACCAGCCGACATCAACGTGCTTCTGCAAAAAGCCGACACGCTTCGAGGTCTCGGCGATCTTCAGGCTGACTTGTCTCAACACGAACAAGCGATGATCCGGTACCAGCAGAGCATGGACCAGTGTTCTCAGGCTTTATCCCATTCATCTAACAACATTAACGCGCTGACAAAGAAAGCCGAGGCTTATCGCAAGTTAGCAACCGTACGCTTTGAAACCAGTCAAGAAACGTCATCAGACCAGTTTAGTGAAGTTGCGGCTCTCTGCGATCGTGCACTATCTATCGCTCACAATAATATCGACGCTAAGTTGAGTAAGGCCTGGGCGTTGTTGTATCTCAGCAAGCTCCACTCGCAGGATGATGCGCTCACCTATCTACAGAGAAGTAATCAGCTCGTCTCAGACTGCATCAAGCTGGCGCCTCAAAGAAAAGACGTGAAAGAACTAAACAAAGTTTTAGCCGCTGCATTAAAGGTGATGAAGCAGCAGTAATCCTTAGACTCCTTTACAAGCTCTTAGGTTCTTACGCGATGGATACGAAAGCGAACGAGAAATTAAAAATACTGGTCACTGGAGGAGCCGGATTTATCGGCTCACATCTGTGCGAACAATTGTTGGTCCAGGGACACGAGGTGATCTGCCTTGATAACTTTCTTACAGGACAGTTGCCGAACGTCGAGCCGCTCAGAAGTAATCATCGCTTTCAACTATTACGACACAATTTGGTTGAACCGCTCTTTCTGAAAGTAGACCAAATTTACAACCTGGCCGGACCCGGCTCGCCTGTTCACTACCAGAACGACGAGATCAGCACGATCAAAACGAATGTTTGGGGAGCTATCAATGTTCTCGAACTGGCAAAAGAACTCGGCTGTCGGATTTTGCAGGCATCAAGCTCTGAAGTCTACGGCGACCCGCTGGAGCATCCTCAAGAGGAAGATTACTGGGGCAACGTAAATCCCGTGGGTGTCCGTGCCTGCTACGACGAATCGAAACGTCTGGTGGAAACGTTGTTTGCAGCTTATCACCGGCAGCATTCAGTAGATATCCGGATCGCCAGGATCTTCAATGGTTATGGACCGCGGATGAGTGAAAACGACGGGCGCGTTGTTAGTAATTTGCTGGTACAGGCAGTCCGCGGTGAGACGCTCACTTTGTACGGTTCCGGCAACCAGACCCGCTCGTTTTGCTATGTCAGTGATTTAGTTGATGGATTGATTAGGCTGATGAACACTCCGGGAATACACGGACCGGTCAATCTGGGGAATCCGTCTGAAATCACTATTCTGAATCTCGCACAAGAGATCGCTTCGATCTGCGGTGCCGAACTAACTGTGACGTATCTCCCTCTCCCGCAAGATGATCCCAGGCAACGCAGACCGGATATCACGCGGGCCGAACGTTTGCTTGACTGGAGACCCACAACCTCCTTACGAGAAGGCCTGGAGGAAATGCGTGCTTATACTATCGAGCGTGAAAGGCGAAAGAAGTAAACGCACCGTTATGGAGTTGAATCCGACAAGGCTATAGACGTCTGATCTTGCTGTAACTAAAGAACAGTTCGAGCTTTGGATATCGGCACAATGGATTCCAGGGTTTGATCTCATTGCCCGCGTAATGAATCAACCGCAGCTCCTTTAGCGGCTGATACCAATCCCAGCATTCAGCAATCACGTTATATCCATTCTCGATAAGGGTGACTCGCGGATTCGGTGTATTCATCAAAATGTGTAGCACCGATTGGTCAGGATAGATGAATGATGAACCTACCTCGTCGTAGATCTTTTTAGCTTCATGGAAGAGTCTGCCGTTACCCCAGATACGATTGTCGATTGAAAACACTCCGGCATTGAAAGCGGTCACGTCCAGGGCAATCCCATACCTGTCTAATATGCGAGGATCATAAAAATTCTCTTTGATGGTCCAATCGATATTCCGGACGGCAGCAAATTCCGCTTTCGATTCGATTAGAGCTGGTAACGAACGTATCGTTATGGTGTCACTGTCCAAATAAACTACTCGGTCATAATTCAGAAAAGAAACATCCAAACAACTCCATGGAAGATACTCTTCCAACGGATTTCGTGAGGGAAACACCTCACAATACTGCTGCAAGTAGCGAACCTGAGCTTTGGTAAGGCCGTCATCAATGACAACCAGTGGCACGCCGGGATGGTGTTCCAAAACCGAGAGAAGCGCGGGCATCAATCCAGGAAAGTAAGCCTGATCGCTGCTAAAAGCGATCGCCGTCTGATGAGAATCCCCTGGGCCAACTGGAGGAGAATATTGTGGCTCATCGTCGGCTTTCCAGTTACCTGCCTCATCTACTGTCGCGTGAGGATAATGGGCATCTACCCAGTTAACCATTTCCATATTGGATAAGACATAACCCGTGCCTTCCATTTGAAATCTCCTGAGGTTCGACCTCAATTCCTAACAATCGAACACGATGTAACCGGCGCCGGCCTTAAAGCCTGACTTTCGTAGATCCTTTTTGAAGCTGTCGATAATTGAATGAGAAGCAATTACAAACGCCTCTTCAGACCGTCCCTCGATGAATGAACGCGGACATGTCGGGATATCAGCCATCAGGGGATTTTCGCTAATTACTCCCGATACCTCGAGGCCCAAATACTTCAAACAATGATAGAACTCGGCGAATTGATGGGGTTCTACCCAGAGTAACACCGAGCGTCCATTTGCCAGGCTACATATCTCCTGTCGAACCCTTTCGATCTGTACTAGAAACGAAACGGCCGGTGCTTGTGTCATAAACATTTTTTCATCGAGGATGAAAACATTGACGACGGCCAGCAAATCTGCTGTCAGAGTGCGAAGACTTCGTTCGTCCAGATAACAGGAGACGCTGATGAAATCTAATTTCCGGTCGCGTCTTGAAGCCACGACCGTCGCCAGCTCGGGGCCACTGATAACTCCGTAACGAATACCAAGCCAGTCGAGAATCGTCTCTAGATACTGCTTCCGCTTCCGCTGCTCTGGGGTGAATTCTTCGTGATCGATGAGGACCGGTGAGCAATCTCTAAGATAGTGATCGTAAAGACTCGGGAATCTGGTCGCACGTAATGCTTTTAATAGAAATGAGTCGTTCAACGGTTTCTCGTCAATCGCCCACTTCTCGAGGATAAGTCGATCAAGCCCGGTGACCAGAAAGTCTCTGATTGCGTCCAGTGGGTATTGAACTATCGGTTCGGATCTTTGATTGAACGATGTGTTGAGAATTAACGGAACCCCGGTTCGATCTTTGAACTGTTCAATTAGCAACCGGTACTCCGTATCTCCATTTTTGGAAACCGTCTGTACCCTTGCAGAATTGTCGGCATGACAAATGGCCGGAACCCGGGCGATAGACTTCTCTGTAACAGGAAAAGACAAAATCATGAAAGGAGAATCAGACGCGGGAGTTATGTATTCGTGAAGGTCTTCGCTTAGCACTGACGGGGCGAACGGCCGCCACGGTTGCCGTCCTTTGATTTCATTCAAGGCAAAGTGACTAAACCTTTGTCGAGGATCGGCTAAGATACTCCGACCGCCCAAAGCTCTTGGTCCAACCTCCGCTCTTCCCTGCATCCATCCCACGCTTCGGCCTTCCGCCAACCATGTGGCGGCCTGCTTCGCCGGCGAGGTGCATTCCCGAAATGGAATCTTCAATCGCTCCAGACATAGTTTGACCTCTGCGCGGTCGCTACCGCGGCCCAACCGCGCAGTCGTCATTCGCCAACGTTTACTCGGCGCGCCGCCGTTTAGCGCGTAATGATGTTGTAATGCTGCACCTAAGGCGGTCCCTGCGTCATGGGCCAGCGGTTGAATCCAGATTCCTTCAAACACGTCAGCATTAACCAACCGTCCATTGGCGACGCAATTCTGCACGACACCTCCGGCAAGACAGAGGTGTTTCTCGCCTGTTATGTGTCGAGCATAAGTTGCGAGCTTGAGCATCACTTCTTCGGTCACGCACTGAAGTGAAGCCGCAACGTCGGCATGAAACTGCGTTAGCGGTCCATCTGAGGAGCGAACCTTTGCATGGAACACATTTTCGAGTATGTCACTCGCATATTCATGGTCCATGTCAAACCAAAACACCAGGGGCAGCTTAAATGAGAAGTCACCATCGTCATTTACGTGAATGATCCGGTCGAAAATCACATCTCGGAAACGGGGCCGGCCGTAAGCCGCGAGTCCCATGGTTTGTCCTTCTTCCAGCCCGAGAAAGTTGCTGCAAAGCCAATAGAAGATTCCCAGGGAGTGTGGCAATTCTATTTGTTTGACTTTTTCAATACCCGACTCACTCGCTCGCCAGGTCGTAATCGTCTCCAGCTTTCCTGCTCCATCCACAATAAGCACTGCGGCTGATTCGAATCCGGAAGGATAAAAAGCGCTGGCAGCATGGCAAAGATGATGCATATAACTTGTTTCCCGCGCGTTCGGGAACATTGCGCGCAGATTCGAAGTGACATCATCAAAACTCGTAGTTAGTCCGAGACCCTGAATCGGTGAGTAGTTATGTATTGGATCGTGAAAATATTTTGAGACTCCCTGAAAAATCGCCACGCCGAAATCATTCTTGACGTTGTCGTAGCATTTCTTCATCAAGTCTCGTTCAATTTGAGGGTCCATCTCAAAGCTGTAAACAATGTCGGTTACAGCGTCTGCATCAAGTTGTCCCTCGCGCAAGAGGGTTTCTAATGATAGTGTCGTGTTAAAGCCTGAGTGTTTTATGCGATTAAAGCGTTCTTCTTCGAGGATAAACTGCGGCTGACCAGACTGGTCCAGCAGACAGAACGCAGCATCGTGACTGGGGTTAACACCGAGAATCATTGCGATACTTCTACTGAGCAGAAGGCAGAGCTAGCGCCTGTCCATGGCGCAACGAAATCCGTAATCTTCATGACAGGCTATCGGATCATTACTCCCTCGTACTGCGCAACGGGCGTAGTTTGGATCATCGAACGTATGCGCCCCTCCACGCAACGACCTCCACGCGCCAACGCGGTGAAGCGGATTCCGGGCGGCAATCCTCTGGTACGAGTCGACCTCGTATGAATCTTCGACCCATTCCCACACGCCACCGGACATTTCATAAAGCCCGTAGCTGTTGGCCGGCAGAGATGCGACTGGAAAGCCGACTGGATCATCGAAGTTGGCGAAGAAATAATCATGCTGATTGAAAGTGTTTCCCAGGCTCCATTTGAAATGCTCGTGACCTCCCGCCGCAAATTCCCATTCAGCCTCGGTTGGCAATCGCCTTCCAATCCATTCGGCATATGCCCGGGCGACGTGCCATGAAACATTGATGACTGAGTAGTCATCGAGTCCCGGCGGGTAGTTATTTCCATTCCAGAGGTTCAGATAATCACCATCAGCGAACTGTGGATTGATCTTGCCCTTCTGCCACTCCGGATTAGCAAGAAGGAAGCTGCGAAATTGCTTGTTTGTGACGACGAGGCGCTCGAGGTAGAAAGGCGAAACCTCGATATCGCGAACAGGCAGTTCGTTTGAGTTGCCCTCTTCACTTCCCATCATGAAGCGGCCACCCGGAATTAGAATGAGTTCGGTTGCTTCAATGACCATTTAACCTCTCCAAAATTCCATTCGCTGAAGACAGGTTCAGAACCTGACGTTAGCACCGCATCGAGTTGCTGCTTCACGTGAAGTGACGCCAAATCACAGAGCTCCCGATTTCCGGCGATTACCAGTCGACTATTCTTGTTTACAGGTCCCCACACAGCTGGATCCGATGGACCAAAGAGAATCACGGAAGGTAAGCCGTAACTGTCCGCTATGTGAGCGAAAATCGAATCTATTCCAAGAAATGCACGCGCCTGTTTGACAGCCGCAAAGTGCGCGGAGATCCCAAGAGAACTGGGCAGCTTACGCACATAAGAAAATTGTTGGAGCAGGACTTCTGCCTGCTCGCTCTCTTCTCCCAGAATGATTGGCCACGCTCCCCAACGTGACCGCATGTAGTCGACGACATCGATCCAGGAACTAGTCGGCCACATCTTGTCCGGCAGCGAATCCAGATGGATTGTATAGAAGCTCGCACCAAGACTACGGATCCACTCATGTATGATCTCCTCGACGGCAGTCAACGTTTCATTGGAGACAAAGACCTGCCGATCCGCTTCTGAATAAAGCGGTTGCCACCCGAGTATGTGAAAATACTGGTCCCGCATGTGCAGGTGGTCCAATTCGAGGGCATTTCCCTTCAAATCGCAGAACGCCCAACGAGGTAAGCGCTCACGACCCGCCGTCAATTCACTCTCGATTGAACAAGGAAAGTAAGCGTTAAGACTGACGATCTGTTCGAAGTCAAACTCTTCAGTTTCGAACCTGCTGCGGCCCAGCGCAGTGCGGTTAATGCGGATAAAATCAAAATCCAGATCTCCAAATAGAGCGTCGATCTCATCATTGAAGGCTGCCATGTAGACCGTTTTTGATCTGAATCTACGTTGTATTTCGCGCAATATCGGCAAGGCAAGAAAACAATCGCCAAAGCCATTGAGAAGGAAAACCAACACGTTGCTCCGGGCCTCCAGTGACGTCAATGTCATGCTTCCCGCCCTTGCCAAGAGATTGCTACATAGTTCTGATCGACATAATCGTAGATTTCATCACCAGCTTGTCCACCCGCATGGAACTCGGCGCGACTCTTTCTCGTGGTCAGCACAAGAGTGGCGGAACGCCGAAAGAACTCACTTGGAAAAACACTGCAACTAGGCCCCTGAATGATCACCTCGCGACATCCGGTCGAACGGTAAAGGAGCTGCTCCATCGTGCCGTTGCATAAAGCAGAACCAGTAATAAAGTAGACATCGCAGGGAAATGTATCGAGTTCTGAAACGTCTGAGCACAACGTAACGTTTGAAGGGTCGAAACCAAAACTTTCGATTTCCTGCTGGGCCAGGTGGCGATACTTTTGGTCGGCAAAACTAAAATCGCAAATCTGAAGCTTGCGGACAGTGCTCGACGTACAAAACAGCGGCAATGCGCCTCCATATCCAATCATCTTCACTATGTCGCCTGGACGAAGCAGTCTCTGCAGCACAGCGTGCCAATTTGTCGCAGGCACAATCGTTAGTCCGTAAGCTGACAACACTGATTGATTGAGAACGTCCTGGGAAAGCGCCGACAATATAGCAGTAAACAACGAACGTCCCACAAGCGTTTGATCGTTCCGCAACGTCTCGAGCAATAGCGGATCGAAACGCAAAAGTCCGGCATAGTTGTCCTTAACCTGGTCCGGAACATAGCCACTGACATGGTTCTGCACTGAATAATTTCCCGACGAGCCAACCGATCCGTCGCTCAGGAGCACAACTGTGAAAGGCGAGCAGACATGGAAGTCCTTTAAGTAGACTGACGACACGTCTTTCAGTTCGCTCAGGTCAGCTAAAATCTGTTCTAAGATCTGCACGGTTGATTACGAGTACATGATTCAACGAGCGCGGCGCCGTTGCTGATCGACTTCAATGGAAACCTTCTTCCAGAGCGCATCGTCGAGCAGCAATGCACGTCGCTGGAACTGCCCGACCCTTTCTTGAACCCCTTCGACGAGCTGAGTTCCAAAAGGTGTCAATTCCGCATCGCGTACAAAATCTTCGACCGCCATTACCAGGCGATAAGTATTTGTCACGATGCGCTCTCTAGCGAGTTTTGCCTGAGGGGCTTCCGATCCGTAATAGTCAAGGTACGCGAAATAGAACCCGACTACTTCCATGAACGAATAAATCCCGTGAAACAGACCAATCAATGGCCTTGGATCTTTTCGCCAAGGAGAGAAAAACAAGGCTTCTGTTGGATTCGATTCGTCGAGGATCGGATCGGAATCGATAATTGCATTCAGAATGTTGTGGCGATACTCGTGCACCAGAACTTCGGCCAAGGCGATACCGGGATGTGCGGAAAGCTGGACCGCACCAAAAAAGTCTCGATTACTACAGCTGACGCTATGCTCGGGGACGTTACTGCGAACCGGAATGAGGCTCCGTACCAGGGATAATATTTCAGCTTGTAAGTGGGGGTGGCAATGGCCCAGGATCTCAAGCGCTGATGGCACATCTTTGCACCATGCTGGCAAGTCCGAATCAGCGACAGGATCTAACTGGGTGCCCGCAGGGTATATCTCGCACTTGACCCAGTTGCTTAGATAACATTCATCGCGATTATCGAGTTCTATTTCTCGATCTAAGAATTTGATCACACTTAGCCAATGTGAAGCTGTTTGATGTGAATCATGCACGGGCGTAACCGTCTGACCGTTCACTGAAAAATGAACGCGATCAAAGACATTTGTATCGGTGCTCAGATCGAGCTGTAAGTACTGTTCTGACTTCTTCTGCACGGATACCGTAATTGGCCCCTGCCCGGCAATCAGCCTGTGACGTAAGTTGTAAGACAAACCCGTCCCCGGCAAAGTGAGGTAACTCTTTCCAGCCACCGGAATTGTTACCTCTATTTCGCGTCCGGCAACGACGTGTGAGGCAAGTAATAATCGTGAAAAAAGTTGTGCAGTGGACGTAAGGCACTCGGGGGCAGATGCCGTATCGGGATGAAGGTGCCCGCGCCATTGTTTGGCTACGGCAATCTCCTCGTTGAAGGCACAAAGGATTTGGCCGGTTGATCGCACCCAATAAATCCACAACGGGTGCGTAAGCACTCGGCGAACAGTCTTCGCTGGTAACTTCTGCAGCGAATGCATGCCTTGCCGCAGTCGAGCTTTATCTTCTTTATTGGGTAAACATTCTTCCAGTAAAGCGATGACGGTGGTGAACTCCGCAAGAGTTAGATTGGAAATAAAGCGCATCAGCCGCTGGTGGATTTCGTCAGTGCCTCGGGGATAGGCCCACGCATCCCCTGGCCCTAATTCAATCACCGATGTTTGATTCGCAACCATCCTTTAATTCTCCCGAAAAGTAAGTAGGCGGTTATCGAGCAAATCGACAGGCTGATCGATCAAAGTACGACTGCCGCAAAGGAAGCGAAAACGACCTTCGGAAACTTGCACGGCATCAGCCTCTCGGAAGCTATTGTCGGGTGGCACAGACGAGTCCCAGTGAATTACCCGAACCTGATCCGAATCGAATTCCCAGCCACCCGCGCTTCGCCGGCACTCGTAAAGCTGTAAGAGGAAGCCGGAATGCACGACGATTGGAGCAGATAATGAACGCCTCGCCTGGTTCACATACGCATGAGCGCCGAGCTGTTGCAACAACGATTCGTAACGTCTGCCAAGATCTTCAGTTAGAGGGCAATTAAGTTTACACGGGAAAAAATCAGGTAGCAGAGTATTGCCATCAAAAAGAACACCTAGTCGATTGGTGTAAATTGAACCTTCGGCTGCTTGAGCACTCCGAGACAGATATGTTGAGATCCAGTTCCCTCCGCGCTCTAAATCCTCGTAAGCTTCGACGCAACATGGTGGATATTCATACATCTCTCCAAACGATCGAAAGGACGCATCGTTGTTTTCCAGCTCCAGGGCTCGTTCAACATCATCAATCGAACGCCCAACGATTACCGCAAAGAATTCTCCGCGTGGGTCATTCCAATCGACGCTTACCGTAAACATATCGCCTGTGGCGGATCTAACGCATAGTGCTTGTTTCCGAACACTATGATCCTGGACAAGTCTATTTTGGCTGCAGAAGTGTTGGACCTCGGGATACGTTTTTGTGGTTAGGACCAAACGCACTACCCGTTTTTCGCCGAAGAACAATGCGAGTAACTCAATAAAATTATGTGGGGTTAGAATAGGGCATGCGCGCAGTAGCTCTAGAACACCGTCCGCAAAGTCGCGGCCGTGATGAGGTGCTGAACTAACATGACTTATTACCTGGCTACCCATTGTTAACCGAACGGCTCTTTCTCTTCTCTGCTGACATTCCTTTGACGTCTTTAGCCCTTTTCTGTGCTTCGCTAACTCGTCTTCCCATTGTTTCCGACTCGTACGGGGACACGTACACCTGATCTATTATTGTTAAGAAGAGCTCTTCTATTACAGGAACCTGTTGACTATTGATTTCACCTTGTTCATGAGCTCCCTCGTTTCCAAACTCTTTTAGAGCGAGGGCGATTTCAGCAATCTCCTCGCTAATCAACTTAAGTTTGCGCAGTCTCTCAATTGCTTGATGCAGCCTGCCTTTGCTTGGGTCGACACCTTTTTGTATGCACAGGCACTCCACAGCTTTCCTAATCTCCACTGCGAAGGAATCCGGATGGTCCTTGACTCGCGATGCGACCTCATATCGATTAATAATCTCCTTTGGAACTGATACATGATGAGTAACCGGCCTGGGCCATACCAACTCGGCTTCGTAAAACACTTCAGGCTTAATGTGATTGTCCGGTCCGGCCCAATAGAGCAAGATTCCCTTACACGTTTCACATACGGCAACGAAGTAAAAAGCACCGCTTAGCTCGAATCTCCTTTCTTCGAGGCCAAAAGTGTCCCCGCCGGAGGTTGCTGCTTGCAAATGCACGAGCCGTTGGGGAGCATGGTTATTGCAAAGCGAACAGAACACTACGGGGTTAATCGGGGCCGGATCCATATATGTTTCCTCTCTTCGGTTTCGTCTATCGATCTAGCTTCATCACGTGCCGGCGCGGAAGTATTCGCGAATAGCAGTAATTACTTCGGCCTGATCCTGGCAAGTAAGGCCAACCCACAGTGGTAACGAAAGTATCTCGTTACATAGACGTTCCGTTTGCGGCATAGACACACGCGCCCAATGCTGGTCTCGATACGCCGGCAACTGGTGGAGCGGTGTCGGATAATGGACGCCGGTAACAATGCCGCGCTCATGCAAGAACGTTCGAAGTTCATCTCGGTTCTCAACACGGATGACGAAGAGGTTTGGTGCCGCTATGTAACCGTCAACGTCGCGAGGCAATTTGATCGGAAGGCCTTTCAGTTTCTGCTGGTAATAGTGTGCGGCGCGCCGGCGTTCGGTCAGAAATGAATCGAAAAGGAGAAGCTTCTCAGAAAGAATCGCTGCCTGTAACTCATCCAGACGCCCGGTCGTGCCACAGTATTCGTGAACCTGTGCCGCCGTCTGACCATGATTACGAAGCGCTCGCAGACGATGAGCGAGGTTCTCATCGTGGGTGATAATCACACCAGCATCGCCTAAAGCCGAGAGGTTCTTCGTTGGGTACAAACTGATTGCCGCTGCTCGGCTGAACGTTCCCAGTACCTGTCCCTCGTAGACACCGCCAAACGATTGCGAAGCATCTTCGTACAGCAATCTTGCCTTCGACCTTATTGCATTCGAGAATCCGCCGTACAAATGGCACACGATTACGGCATCGTCCGGCCAATTGCCACATGGCATCTGCCAGGTGGTCGCGTCAATATCTGCAAACACCGGCTCTGCCCCGACATTTAATATGGCTTCCAACACGGCGACGAAAGTGTGCGCGGTGATTACGACTCGACTTCCAGCTGCAATGCCGTCGGCCCGCAGCATTAATTCCAACGCCATCGTTCCAGACGATACGCCTACCGCAAACGGAACTTCACAGCGTTCTGAAAACTGACGCTCAAATTGTTGACACTCCGCACCATTAACGTAGATCCCGCTCTGGGCCACGCGCTTGAAAACACTTTCAATCTTCTGGTGGCAAAGGTTGAATTCAGTCTTGGGATTAAAAAGCGGAACTTTGTGAGTCATACGTTTCCTAGCGTGCGAAGCAGGCGGAGGCAGAAAGCCTGTCTTAGCCTGCGAAGCAGGTGAAAGCATAAAGCCTGAGGCGCAAGCCCACGTACAAATCGCATCGAGATCCGAGCCCGCGATAGCGGGCGAAAGCCTGCAAATGTTGACGCTGTCGCCCGTTTCCACGGGCTCAATCGCTCCTTGTTTAGTGACCTTGGGCTTGCGCCCCAGCTTTATGCTTACGCCTGCTTCGCAGGCTAAGAACCCACGCGCTTCGCAGGCTAGGAACCCCGGCGCTTCGCAGGCTATGCAGAACCTTCGTGCAAAGCCGATGGAGGTCAAGAAATCATTTGGAAATTCGCATCCTCGAACGGATCTCAGCCTTAGCAGCATTCACACCATTGCGCAGCACAAGATCCAGCGCGCTTGGAAAGATTTGAATTCCGTTGGCGGTGGTTGCGTAAACCTCATAATCATAACTGACCCACTCTACCGCTATTCCGAACTCCAAAAAATCTCGCTCGTTTATATAACTTCGCGATCCAGGTCCACACACATACGTTGTCGCACCCAAGCGTCGACAAAGCTCAATTATCCGAACCTGTTTATCACCGACAATCGTCCCGAGTTCCGATGCCTTCAAAGTACACGTCTCAATACCAAGCGCCGCCGCGATCAACTTATTTGCAGCAATGTTCCAATCGACCAGTGTCTCAGGCCCGTTTCTGACTAGATCGATAATCGCCGCCAGAACGTGCGACTCTTCGGTACCTACGTATAGCTTACTGAGACGGCGCTGCATCTTAATCCGCCATGGCTGGTCATCAGCCCACCTCATCTCATGCAACGGACGTCTCGATCCCTCCGCAGTTCGCACCGGAGTTGACAACCAATGCGCCTCACCTTGCTCGCTAATGTACGTGCGGCAATGCCAGCTTCGGCGTACAAATTGAACGGTGTCGTAGTAGACGAAAATATCCGCACGTTTCATCAGATCGAAGTATCCGATGAATGGCAAAAAATGAGGCTGGATAATGACGACTCGCATGTGAGTCAATCGGCGGTTCCATTTCCAAGCCAACAATGCATGTCATAAACGATCGCTCCAACCTGGAACCCCATTTTTTGCGCTGTACGCAAGGAACCAACATTATCCAGAGCACACGTGCACATCCAGTTCGCTTTGCCCTCCGGAAGCTGACGAATAGCTTCGGCGATTACAAAATGAGCAATTCCCTGGGCCTTGCGCGAGGCGCGAGCAATCAAGGTGAACCACTCACCTGCCTGCGGATACGAATTCGGAGCAGGCGATTTTTTAACCGCAAAGAACGCGAACGCTTCGATTCCACTTTTACTTCTCGCAGTCACCGTGTAGTCAGCGATCTTGCCGCGAAGACCATTCTCAACGATTGCAAGGAAGCGCTGACGCACCAGGTCCTCATCAAAGCTAAGATCCAATGAGAACCGATCCGCGAAGAAACTCTCCCTCGCCACTTCAAGGTATTCACCCAGTGCTTCGTCTCCCACAGGCCATTCATTCACGTTGCGGAACTCAAACGAAACATCCTTCGGAGCCTTGCCGACTCTCAAGGGTTTAATAGGCCATCTGTACAGCCAGGCGTTACCCATCACCATCCTGAACGCGGCGCGTTGAAATAACTCCGCAGCCAGAGGCTCGTGATTAAAGATGTGAGTCGCAACGACATTGAAATCGGTTTGATTGAGAATGTTTGAAAGCGCGACCGACACGGCGCGCAGATCACTCGAACTCAAACGCGGCGACGAATGAAGCACCCAATGGAGTCGTGCCTGATCGACCTCGAGACACTCAGAATTGAAAGCGTCAGGTTTAAGCCACATCGCAAATGTGGGCTTTTCGTTTACTAAGATCAGGAAGGCGCTGCTCTCTGGTGGAACACCGGTCCATGAACCCCATCCGAACACAAGCTCAGCCTTCGACCGGCTTCTTTTGAGGGTCTGTAAGTCGACCTGATTTGCGAACCGGTGTGCCTCTTCAGCGCTTACTTCCCTGACCTGGATTCGATTGCTCATAATCACCCGTTACTTCTCTGAAGAGACGCGGAAAGAACTCGAGCATCGAACGACTATGAATAACCTCGCGCGCCTTGGCGGCGATCTGCGCACGCTTATCACCCAACGGTAAGTAATGGCGAATCAAAGCTGCACAATCCCCGACGGTTTTGAAGGTGATTATCGATTCACCTTCGACAAAGTAATCCTTCAACAGCGGTCTTTCGTCATGCAAAATGAAGGCGCCGGCGTAAGGGAATTCCCAGGCCCGCAGCGTTGTCCCATTCGACTTGAAATCCGTGATGTCGCTGAAATTTCCAAACGCAATGTTTACTCGAGTCTCACGGATGCGCTCGATTACAGCCTCTACTCCGAAACCCTCTGTGACGATGTAGTGCGTCAGATCAGGCAGCATGCGCTTGAGCTGCCAGAAGAACCGGAAACGTTGCGGATAGAGGCCCCCGATAAAACCCCAATCGAATCGCATCTTTGATTCGTCTACCGGCGCCGCAATATCAAACTGCGGATTGGCCAGCCCAACCAGTAATTCAGCCTTTACCCCCATCGAAAGATAGACTGGGATCATGTTGTCGGTTGATGTAAACATGCGGCTTGCTGCAACCAGCACCGGTTCTATTACCGCGTTGATGTTTACATCAAAGAAGGCGAGGGGATCATCCATGAATACAACAAAGGGCTGACCCAAATTGTTCCTGCGGAGAATGTGTTCGACTATCAGCGAGTTCATGGGGTAGTTGAAAATGAACTGTGCTACCGCGGGACCGTTGTACGTGATCTCGCTGACTTCCCCTTTGATGAAGCTGACAAGTTCATATCCACCATAAGCCAGGCTCTGCCGGACAGACTGGTAATGCATATGGCCCGGATACAGATTTGTGGCAACAATCGAAGAATTCATTCTGAGATCGTTTTAATGCTGGACATGTTCGTACCACTGCCAACAAAGAGACAAACGGAAACGTCCTCACTCTTCAAGCACTGGACGAGTTGGTTGCCGTCGTAGATTTCCACATCATGCCGATCCAGAACCTTGAGCCTGTCGCCGGCCTTCAGGTATTGGCTGACTTCCGTCTCCTCCGTTGATTCGACGTTTTCTGACTCATATCTCACCCAGCCATCCCTGTAAACAGAACCGGGAAACTGATGCACGCCCAGGTACTCCGTATAGAGAATGTTCATCTGCTGGCTGGTTATGAATTGGTTGGCCCACGATTCTGAGCACTGTCTGAGGATGCTAAAGCTAGTCTGCGCCAGATCAGCCGCAAGCGTGCAGTTAAATGAACACGGGAAGAAACTGAGCAATGCCCGCCCGAAATATTGCGAGATGTAATTATTCCAAAAATTAAAGGGCGGTGGTCCAACCGTATTATCGAGTACGAACGGGATGAGATCGTTTTGCTTGAGACGGGCCAACTGGTGATTTTGCATGTACGCCTGTCTACAGCATTGCGGGATTCCGAGAAGCAGCCCAAATTCGTCTTCGCAATTCTGCTCTTCGGTCCGGAGGCCGAGAGTCGCTAAATGATTTTCCGTAGCCACATAAACGTTGAATAATCCGCCTTCATAATCAGCAGGAACCACACGTTCGAGCGAGTTTGACCATCCGCCCTTCCCGATGTCCTTTCGATGAAGATATTTCTCAGAGCTCACAATGACCTCAAGATTGTTTCGCTCGGCAACTGGAAGAAAAGCTTCGAGGTCATCGTCTGAGAGACATGTTCGAGCGACTTTGAGACCGCAACAGGCAAGTATCACCTCACGGAGCATATTGTCGTTGAATTTGTCTTTGAGTGCTCCAAACAGATCCTTCGTTTCACTCCCTACGACTAGATCCGGACGATTGGTGGTGCACTTAACGGGAAAGTTCATGGTCTACTCGTTGCCAGATGTGTGTGATTAGCTTTACGTAGTCGGCACAGTAAACTGAGGGGTTCCTGAACTGGTTGGTGCTGCTCCACCGGTGTGGGAAATAACCGCCGCCGCACGTCTTGACCAGCGAACAGGTGACACACGTTTCCGAAAGCGCGCGAAGTCCGAGTTGGCGGGCTCGGATTAAAGGGTGTCTCAGAACATCGTCAAATGAGTGTTTAAAAACATCCATGTCAAGTTGATGTGCACCCGGAAAAACGGATTTCATCGTATCGACACTCTCGATGGATCCACCTGCAGCTACGCAGATCAGACTCACGGGCGAAAGACCGAGCGTTTCAAGGTGACCTTTTCCACCTAATCGATATTCAATGATCTCTTCGAAGGTGCGTATCGCTACGTCGCTATGTGCTCCGTCGAACCACTTGTCGAAGATTTGTATGAGCCAGTCGGCATACGTCGTCGTTTCCGGATCGCTCTTACCGACCGGCAATAACGACCAGTTTCCGTGCGGAAGCAGGAAATCAATTGAGGGTGCGGGTAGTGTTGCTAAAAACTCGAATACTTCTAACGGGTCGGCTTCATAGTCAATTACACAGAGTACTCCACTGAATATTTCCCGACCCTCGGGTGTATTCAACCATTTAATTCCACTCATCACATCGTCGAAACTTCCCCGGCCACTCGCATGGATTCTCCGTTTGTCGTTGATCTTTTTTGGACCATCAAGACTAAGGCCTATATGGATCCTCTCTTGGCTGAATAAATCAACGATTTCCTCGGTGATCAAAGTACCGTTAGTTTGCACTCCAAAGCTACAACGAATGTTTTCGCCAAGCACTTCTCGTATTATTCGCACCGCTTGGCGATAAAATTCTGGTCCCGCCAGCAGTGGCTCGCCGCCATGAAAACTAAACGCAACGAAATTCAGGTGATGCGCGACAGCATGCTCCTTAACTCTCTCGGCTAGAGTTCGCACCGTATCGAGTTGCATGTAATGCGGCTGGCGTTTCCAGGAGTCATCGCCCATGTTGTATTCGTAACAGTAAGTGCAATCGAGATTACAGCGCGTCGCAACCTTGATGATAAAACTCGAGAGCGGCTCGGGCGTCTCAAGCGGCAGGGTCGAATCCAACTGGGCCAGTGAAGGTTTAGGCACGATAAGTAGCTTCCCAATTCTTTTTATGCCGCGGAACGGATTCCAAAACCGGCATCTCTTTTAGACTTTGGTCCTTCGATACTCCGGAGAATAAAGATTGCAATCGATTTAAATTCCATCCCTTAGTGTAGCTTTCGAGGCGCGCGATTCTGTTGTCGATGACGGACAGAAATACTTTCCCGGCAGGCATGAGTTGTGCGTGTTCGGAAAACTCATCAAACGCGAGTTTTAGTTGTAACAAGAGCGTTCCCACACGCCTTTGTGCGATTTCCCTTTCCGCTTCGTTTGCGTTTAGGTTTTTCCAAACGTGCAGCCAAAAATCGGCGATTGAATTGAAAACATATAGCCCGTGCATCAGGCCATCGATCGGGCGGGGTTCGTCTCGCCATGGAGAGTAAAAGATCGATTGATTCAAGTACTTGTCGGAAATCAGCGGCACGACCTCTTGAAGCAGGCGAAGTTTATTGTGACAAAATTCATGTAGCAGCATCTCAGCGACAAATAGTGGCTGCTCCGTTGCAGATAGAAAACATGCACCAAAGATCGCGGACGATGTTCCACTAAACATCGACTCTTCGCTCACACCCGCATCCATGGGCGTAAGCGATGCGGTTATTAGCGTCATGTCGTTCACCAGAGATTCATCGTATGCAGCTAACCTTTCTAAAGCGCGACTCACTGTGACAACAAAATGCCGGCTACGCTCGGGATCCGTGATTCGAGGATAGACTTCCACGCTCCGTAACCGTAGACATGGCTCAAAACTGTCAATAGCGATGGTCCCCGCCGACCCGCTCAAAACCGGGAGCTTCTGGAGTACGACATCCCCTGACTCATCTGGCGAAATATTTAGGGAGCACGTGGTGTCCACGCTTGTCCTTAGATCTTCAATCGCATCCAATATTCCTCGATCGAGACACTTCCAATTCAGCACACGGTTCGACGAGTTGGTGTCAGAGCCTGGCGGCAAGAGTGCTACATGAGTTCCAGGCAATGCGCTCGGTAATCTGATCTTGATGGGTTCCTCGAACTCTACTGTCCGCTTATCGCGAATATAGGCAGCGAGTGCAAACCGGCCAAGGTCATTTAAATGTGTCGCAAGGCCCTGACTGAAGGAACTGTTAATATGACTTAAGTACCCCTGAAGAGCTTCGTGAATGGGAACTCCAAAGTGGACCACGTCCAGGAACATTCTCGACATGGAGTTCCAGTGAAACGCTGCCGGTGTCGCCCAAACATGCCCGGCTGCACTCACGCGTACAGCCTTGAATTTGTGGAAATACTCGAGGAACCCGGTTGACTCTGCAAGCTGCGCGAGATCGGTTTCGATGACTGACGCTTGTCCGATGAGTTCAGCGATGTTCCTGCGTCTCTTGTGCTTTAATAGCCTGTCGACGGATGACGACCAACCAGATTCAGAGAAGTAAAGCCGCAGTTCGTCCTCGCTAAACTCGACCGCTGAGGATGCGTCGAGCATGGATATGTTGGAGCTATTGGGCTGCGGCGAAGACACATCTACTCCCGAACGGCGAGCCCGTTCACATTACAATCAAGGCGTCAGTTAATCTTAAGTGTTCGAGGAGTAGTGTGAGTTGTGAGCCGAGTGACTCGTTGTGCGAACATCGCTCGCAACTCGTTTAGCGACACGATCCAGAATTGGATGCTTACTGGCTTCTTCTAACGTCAACTCCATCTCATCGGCAAGGACTTCTGAACTCTGAGGGGTTAAGTCGCGGGTGTTAACTTCCATCTATGGGCCTCCTTGGGCCAGCCTCAACCTAATAAATCCGGCCAGGACCGGCATTACGAAAACTTTTGATATTTTCAATAGTGAATCGATCAGCAAACCGGCCGACACGTGCGGCCAGTCGATTAATCTTTTTCATCACCAGCGGGATCGCGAGGTTGTAAGCAAATCGTCAGACTGCCCTTGAGAACGCGCAAACAATATTCCTGTCTAAAGAAAAAGTCAAACAATTCTAATCGTTATGTTACTGCTCAATTAAAATGTCCGCTTAACTGCTCAGTGAAAATGTCCGCATGCTAACAGCATGGGGACAATCACCTTGAATGAGAAACAACGACGTCGTTGCGAGATCATCACGCGGCTGATCGCGAACAAGATTAGCAGCAGCGAAGCCAGCGAGTTGCTGGGCCGGAGCAGTCGCCAAGTGCGCCGCATTCGACAGCGATATGAAGCGCAGGGTTTAGAGACTCTGGTGCACGGCAACCAGGGCCGACCGTCGCCGCGGCGCACCCAGCCAGCGCTCATCGATCAACTAAGAGAGTTAGCTGGACCCACCGGCCGTTATCACGATTTCAACGTCTCGCATCTGGCTGAGCTGCTGGCGCGCGATGAGGGCATCAAGCTCCCCCGCTCTACACTGTCACGCCTGCTCATTACCCATCACATTCGCCCGCCCCGACGTGCCAGGCTGGCGGTCAAGCGCATGCAGCGCGAACGCAAGAGCGCCGAAGGCATGATGTTGCAGACCGACGCTTCGCCACACGATTGGCTGGAAGGCCGCGCTCCAGAGATGGATCTACTCGGCGCGATCGACGATGCGACCGGCAAGGTGGTCTACGCTCGCTTTCGCCCCAGCGAAGATCAGCTTGGCTATCTGCTGATGCTGCGTAGCG
>JBKPOC010000072.1:0-1705 GCA_046732935.1 Acidobacteriota bacterium
CTGGCGGGCGCAGCACAGTCATCACAAGCTGCCTGTGAAAGGCGGGATCAGATATTCAGAAGACGCCAATGAAGATGAAGTTAAGGCGTTGGCCGCGCTAATGACGTACAAGTGCGCAGTTATGGACGTACCGTTTGGTGGTGCCAAAGGCGCCGTCAAGATTAACCCGAAGAATTACACGCTGCAGGAGTTGGAACAGATCACACGAAGATACACCTCGGAGTTGATCAAGAAGAACTTCATTGGTCCAGGAGTGGACGTGCCAGCTCCCGACTATGGAACCGGGCAGCGAGAAATGTCATGGATAGCGGACACCTACTCCGCCTTCCACCCGGGACAGATCGATGCGCTTGCTTGCGTGACAGGTAAACCCGTTTCACAGGGTGGAGTCCGCGGAAGACTTGAAGCCACCGGACGCGGGGTCTTTTTCGGCCTGCGCGAAGTATGTAGCCACGCAGATGACATGCTGCAACTCGGCCTTGAAAAGGGGCTTGAGGGTAAACGAATCGTCGTACAAGGATTGGGAAACGTCGGCTACAACGCAGCTCAGTTCTGTCAGCAAGGCGGCGCAATCATCGTCGCCCTGGCGGAATACGAAGGTGCAATTCATAACCCGAAGGGACTTGACCTCGAGGCGGTGATGAAGCACCGGAAGGAAACAGGTTCTCTCCTCAACTTTCCGGGAGCAACCAATCTCAACACTCGAGAGGATGCACTCGAGCTTGATTGCGACATTTTGATTCCGGCTGCGCTCGAGAATCAGATCACCGAAGAGAACGCAGGACGCGTTAAGGCGAAGATTCTCGCCGAGGCGGCCAATGGACCAACCACTGCACGTGCAGCGGAGATCCTTCTACGCAGAGGGGTCCTTGTCGTCCCAGACATCTATTTAAACGCTGGCGGAGTCACTGTGTCGTATTTCGAGTGGCTTAAAAATCTGTCACACGTTCGCTTCGGCAGGATGGGTAAGCGGTTTGAGGCAACAAGTTTTGAGAAACTGCTGCGCGTCATCGAAGAAAATACTGGTCGGAGACTCTCTGACACCGAAAGAAGAACTGTTGCGCGCGGTGCCGACGAGATCGATTTGGTTAACTCCGGTCTCGAGGAGTCGATGGCTGTTGCGTACGACCAGATTCGGGAAGTGTGGAAAGCAGATTCGAAGATTCCGAGCCTCAGGACAGCGGCCTTTATAGGCGCGATAAACAAGATCGCAACTTGCTACGCAGAGCTCGGCATCTTTCCATAAAAGAAGTAGTGATGCTGGATACGTCTGAAAGTGAAATGAATGTACCAGAACTTAAGGAAGAAAATATGCAACGCTTAGAGCACATACAGGAAACAGCGTTATCTGATAATAGCCTCTACGAGGTGATCGAAGGGGAGCCTTCCGAAGTATCGGAAGTCGAGTTCGTGCGGCTAAAGGGTGACTTGGCTACCGAACGCGATCGAAGTCTTCGACTCCTGGCTGAATTTGATAACTACCGACGGCGCACGAATGAGGAAAGAGCCTTTGCGGAAGAGGCGGGTAAACGAGAGATCCTTCTCGCACTTCTCGACGTAATGGATGACTTCGACCGTGCCCTCTTGCATGTAGGAACAGCACCTGATGCCGTAGCCGACGGTCTCAAGTTGATTCGACAGCGATTGAGCGACGTGCTGCACTCGAATGGCGTCACTCCATTTGACAGTGAAGGCGAGACGTTCG
>JBKPOC010000073.1:0-3516 GCA_046732935.1 Acidobacteriota bacterium
ACGCCACGCTGCTCGACAGAGATCTGAGCAAACTCCTGTTGGTTCAACGCCAATTCGTAAAGGTGCGGTTTACCAGCTTCAATGCGCCGGTCCACGACTTCGTCAGGCGCAAGTGTTCGGACTTCAATAGGCGTGGGAGTGGGTTGTTGCGTTGGTTGATCGCCGGGGCGCGAAAACACGACGCTAGTACTGAGGGCAGAAAACGCAGCGAGCAGTACCGAGTGTGCTAATCCAGCCACAAGTATGAACCTGTGACTGGAAGCACTATCTTGAAGACAACGTCTGATGGGAGACCTGGTCATATTGCCCACTTTGCGAGGATTAAGACGCGGAAACGCGGCTGAGATTAGACTAGTCTAACAACCGGCGCGAATATGCTAACAAGAGACGAAGCTCATGTCTGCGTTCCGGTTCCGGTTCCGGTGTCTCCCTCATCTATTCCCACTGGCAGGGCCGCAGCAGCAACAAGAACCTTGGTGGGTGCCACAGCGATGAAGGTTCCTCGGAAGAGGGGTTTCAAGGCGGGATCAGGCGGTTGAAAACCAATTCCGCCCATCAGAATTTCCACGTCACCGTGGATTGCCCTCGCGATGAAACGGAAGTCCATCAGCGAAACCTCTGGTTGTCCCACCGGCGACACCACAGAGCATCTTCCGCTTAATTCGGTTCGGTTCCCATCATCATCAGTGACCCAACCGGAGATGGTCTCATTATCGACCGTAATGTCAAAGGTAAAAAGGTTACTGGTCGTGGCATTGTCTACGATCAATTCCATGTCCCACCTTTTGTCTGCACATACAGGCATTTTGTTAGCTCCTTTCTAGAATGACTATTGTGTTTTTTGAGCAACGCTATTTCTTTTTGTCTGAGAGTTTTGTGACCTTGTTCTCGACCTCTGTCAGAAATCTCTCTCTGAAGTCAGCCGTTCGCTCAAACTGCTGATGTTGGTAAGCGAAGGCGTTATCCCAGCTTTGGGAAAATGCGGTTTTGATTCTGCTCCAGGCTGCGTCCGAAAGGGTCGACTCGTCCTGCTCGAATAACTCTTGCGGATACTGAGTAATGAGGTTGGCAATTAGTGATTCTTGGGAAGGTAGGAAACCAGATTCACTTCGTCTTTCCGCAAGAAACATAGGCGTCGAAGGCGCAAAATGGCGAGGAAGTTCGGGAATTGTAATGTTCAATAGCTCATGAATCTCGCACGGCGACGCTAGGCTGGAAAGGAGGCGATGTCCCAGCACTCCAGCCTTCCCTTTGTTGATTTTATCGGTATTAGCGATTGGACCTATCTCCTCCATGATAAGAGGGTCGCGGGCAAGAGTCCGCGCCATCACAGCAGCCATTTCAAAACGCTTTCGAGCAGGGCACAACCAAAGAGCCAAATTGCCATAGAACTGCCCAATCTGGTCGGAGGCTGAGTTTCTAGCGGCTGGCTGTTCGAACCTGGCCAGATTAATGTTGAAATAGTGATGCCAACTTGAGTCGGCGACTATGCGTCCAACCCGTGCTCCATCTCCATCGTAAGCCGCAAGGATCTTTATCCGCTTACCACTGCGCTTATCAGTACCAAAAGCCACAACCTGCGGCATAGGTTTAAAAGGGTTGGTTGGCCATACATCGCTCTGTCGCCCTTGCGACACAGTCACCTCGCCTTCGTGAAGGTGGTCTGGGAAAAGTAGGATTGGATGTCCCTGTCTGTAAAAGAAAAGAGGATGAGGTTGGCCGCCTACCGAAGGAAATCCTAGTTGGTCAAAAGTCGGCAGGATCAGCTGCTGGGGGATTGGGTCACGTTGAAAGAAAATCTGATCGTCGAAATCGTCAAAGTCGCCGGACGTTATAATTTGCGTGTTGTTGCTGTCTTGTTCGCGTGATGTTGGTGGTCCTTCCCAATCACGCATTAGACCAGCGCGTGGTATGCAACGGCCTAGCGCACGGCCCAGACCAAGAAACTTCGCTTTCCTAAACTTGTCTGGACAACGAGGGTTGGGGTCTTTGTCAATAGCGTCTAATGGTTTCTCGTTAGCGTGGTCGCCGGTGAGAAGTACGCCACCACCGGCATCCATCCATGTCCTCAAGGCGTCTACCTCGGCGGCATCGAGTTCACTTTCGGGACCTCCTCCTCCGCCAACTCGCAAGTCAAGCCTTTCTTTGTTGATTTGGTGAACGCCAAAAAACCAAATCTCGTCAAAGGGCTCTTTGGTTTCAAGGACCTCCTTGTTCATCACGACATTGATCTTGTTATCTGCGGTCTTGCTTCCCTGTGAATATCTTCCAGCCCACTTCACTGACACGTCAGCAAAAGCTGGGGCGTGGGCTTCAAGTTGTTGGATCATGCGGCCGAGACCGAAACGCCCAACTGGTGCTCTTACAACTTCGGTAGGGGCATCTGTGTAAAGCAATATCTTAATGGTTGGCCTTTTGATCTTCGACAGCTCAAAGAGTTCTCGAGCCTTATTTCTAAGATCGCCTAAACTGTCTGAACTCATCATGCAGCTCCCCAATTTGTGTCTGTCATCTAGATTTATTTTCCATTCGCGGTTCCGCGTCACCGTGCTCAGATGCGACGATGTATGGTTCGTGTCCTTTCAAATGGGCGGTCTTGTTTCTGCTGAGATCACCCGGGTGCATGCAAACGCCAAGTCGTGACGGTACAAGCCAACATTTCCCACTCCTTCTTCGTTCTAGAAAATCTTATCTGCGTTATATGGCGGGTTGGTTGAAAGTATATCTACTAAAACACGGCGATATATTTCTCACCTCCTCGTCATAACAAGTCGGAAGTTCTGTACGACCGAATTGTCTGTGCGAAACGAGGAGAAGAAGATGAAACCTTACACACGCAATCTGATTCTGTTGCTCATCAGTCTTTTGCCGTTCTCCAGTGTGGGTGCCCAAGAAGTGCCGCAGGAGTTCAGTTTGCCCATCGCGCGGTTGGGTGAAGATTATCGCGTTGAAATAGAGAGTGTGCTGCGAGATAAATATCGATTAAGGGTTGATGCCGAAAAGCCGAATGCCGTGGTTCTGTGGGCCATGTCATCAGGCGAGATGCCTGCCGGCCTCTCAATCCGCACCGATGGAACAATTATCGGCAACGCGAAGGACGCGCGCGTTGGAGCCTACCAATTTTCGTTGAAAGCAGTCGATATGGCGGTGCGCGATGAGCCACTGGAACTGCGCTTTTCGATGGAGGTAAAAGCTGGGCGATTGCGATTAACGAAGATCGAAGGCCCGAGATTGGCGCCCGTGAACGCCCCAGTGGACACAGTGTTCAATCACCCTTCTTCTCCAACTCTATCTATCGATCCAGAGTCGGCTGCCGAGGACAAGGCTGCCACCGCACCTGAACGAGCTGCGGACGTTCGGACCATGAAGGCTGCTACGCAGGAAGATACGGCCAATCCTTTTAGCAGTATGAACAAGAGATTCATTCTTGGTGTGGAACAGACCGGCGGCGCTTCGGCTAAAAGTGAAGGTAAGCCGTTTCTTAATCTTTTCATAAACACTCCCTTAGTTAACGAC
>JBKPOC010000074.1:0-26745 GCA_046732935.1 Acidobacteriota bacterium
GCCATACCTTGATCTGCACATCGTTTGCTAACTCTTCCGCGTCCTGCGTTGTTGACGCATGAGCCATAGTGACCAGTCGAAGTCTACTTTGGAAGAGCGGGTGTTCAAGCAGCAGTTCCGTCGATGCTTGATCCGCCTGAATTTCTCGAAGCAGCCGAATGAAGTCAGACTCGCTCTCTTCAACTTTCGAAGTTCTTTTTCGAGGATTCATTCCGTTCTTCCTAGGTACCGTACCGTAAATTCAGCTTGAATCTCGCACTTGGACGCTGCTCACCTAAGCGCTTCAGCGTCTGAGCCAAGGACGAACCATCCGCCAAAATCCATTACAATTTACTCATACTACGTGATGCTAATCGAATTATTCGAGGATTCAAAGATCGGGCTAAGATGGTGGCGGTATGTGTGGATACCAAACCAGCCGAAGCGGTCTTGACGACCGCTAGGCGTGTAAATAGTTCGGCGTAGTTTCGGGAAGTAAACTGGTTACTTAGGAGCAGGAAGGCCTTCGCCTTCCTGCTCCAGCAGGTCTTTGGGATCTTCAACCTGTTACGGTCTAAGAATATTGAGCGTTGCGCTCACACTGCTGCTGCCAAGGGTGGCTGTGATGGTGACGGGGTTCCGACCTCCGCCCAATCTACCCGTAAGAGTGGTGATAACAAAGGTTGCTGAGGTTGCCCCCTCCGGCACGATGACGCTGGGTGGAACCGTCGCCTTTCCCGTGTCACTACTTCTCAGCGTTACCGAGACTCCGCCGGCGGGCGCCACACCGTTCAAGGTGACGGTACCGTTCGAACTTGCAGGGGCGGTCACTGTCGTTGGATCCACGGTTAGGTTCGCAAGAGTCGAACCCTCGGGGATTGTTATCGTGGCAGTTGCGCTGTTAGACAACGCCGATTGGTTACCCGCCGCATCAACAGCCGCCACTGCGTAGACGTGAGTTCCCAACTGGCCAGGATCATTGAACGTCGTTCCGGTGACGGTACTGATCGGTGTTGCTCCATTGTCACGAAAGACCCTGTAGCCGGTTACACCAACATCATCAGTCGACGCGGTCCACGAAAGCTCGATTGTCTGGGTGGCCAGGTTAGCCGTTGCAGTCAGAGCGGCCGGCGCTGCCGGCGGCGTGATGTCACCACCTCCAGCCGGGACGGTGGCACTGGCGATATTCGAGAGGGCCGACTCATTGCCCGCCGCGTCAATTGCCGTCACTCCGTAACTGTGAGTTCCGGACTGTCCGGCATCAGAGAACGTGGTCCCGTTTACTGTCCCGATAGAAACTGGTCCACCGTCACGGAAGATACGGTAGCCCGTGACAGCAACGTTATCAGTTGAAGCAGTCCACGAAAGATCGATCGCGTTGGTAGCGGTATTGAAGGTTGCCGTAAGGCTGGTTGGCGCTGTCGGCGGCGTCGTGTCGGTCGTGGGTGCAACTTCGTTAATGTAACGCGCCAGTGTTAGATCAAAATCGTTGCGAAAAGCCCTGCCCGCGGCTACGACCTTTCCGTCGGATTGAATAGCTACAGCCTGGGCGACGTCGGTGCCGCCCGCGACATCGGTTGTTATTATGCCGCCGCTACCGAATCCAGTATCAAGGCTGCCGTCAGAGTTGTAACGCACGAGGGCAAAGTCGGGTGGAGCAGCGAACGTCTTGAACGCTGCGCCGGCCACAATGATCTGGCCTTCGGCTGAAAGGGCCAAAGCGTTACCTTGTTCGGTGGCGCTGTTTTGAAAAGGAATGGCGGTTTGTCCCCCGCTGCCGAAACCTGAGTCAAGAGTCCCGTCCGAGTTGTAACGTGCCAAAGCAATGTCAGTCGCAGCCGGGCGCGTCGCGCTATCCGAAGCAGTTCCGGCAACGACGAACTTGCCGTCCGGTTGCAGCACGACACCATTCGCCTTTGCGCCGGCGCCAAAGAAATCGGTGATCTGCTTGCCGCCGGTGCCAAAACCAAAGTCAGTGCTGCCATCCGTGTTGAAGCGCGCCAGAGCGAATCCAATATCCCGGTTGAAGCTGTCGTACGAAGCGCTGCCGACGACAATGATCTTGCCGTCCACTTGCAGAGCCGCAGCGTTCGCTTGATCGAAGCTGCCGAAGAAATCAAAGACGACTTTGCCGCCCTTGCCAAAACTTCCATCGAGCGTGCCGTTGGCGTTGTAGCGGGCGAGAGCGAAGTCAAGGCCGCTGCCGGGAACGTCCGGGTTGAAGTCAACCGTTCCGGCGACGACGATCTTGCCGTCGGGTTGGAGCATGACAGCGCTGGCTGCGGCAAAGTTGCCACCAAAGCTGGTCGTGAGCGACCCACCATTGCCGAAACTTGTGTCAGGATTGCCGTCACTGCGATAGCGCGCCAATGCGAACACGCGTGGGTTGCCGCCGTTGCCGGCGAGTTGCGCAAAGCCCGCAACTATGATCCTGCCGTCTGGTTGAAGCGCGATGGAGCTGATTGAATCAACGTTGCGAAAAAAATCAGTTGTAATCTTGCCGTTCTTAGCAAAGCGTTTGTCGAGCGAGCCGTTCGCGTTGTAACGCGCCACGATAAAGTCCTCGACAGTCTTTGAATTGCTGAAACTCGAACCGGCGGCAACGATCTGGCCGTTCGGCTGAACGGCAACAGCGTTGGCCTGATCGATGTTTCCGGCGAAGTCGGTTCTAACGGTGCCGCCCGTTCCGAATGTCGGGTCGAGATTGCCAGCCGTAGTCTGCGCGTAGCTCACTACTCCGGCTGCCATAGTTAATATGACGATTATCGCTGCCACGAACGTTTGCATGCTTCTCATTGGTGTTTATCCTCTTTCCCCTGGTTCTCAGTAAATGCATCCACAGATTGCACAGATTCAATCTGTGCAACCTGTGGATTGCTTAGCTATGGTCTGAGAATATTGAGTACGGCAGTCCTTCCGGTTCCGGCGAGGGTCGCCGTGATGGTGACGGGGTTCTGGCCTCCGCCTAATTGCCCCGTCAAGCTTGTGACCGTAAAGGTCGCAGTACTCTGTCCGGCCGCCACCGTTACCGTTGACGGTACCCGGGCTTTCCGTGTGTCACTGCTGGTTAGTGTGATAGTCAGACCGCCCGCTGGTGCTGGACCACTCAACGTGACCGTGCCTGTTGAAGGCGCTGGCGCCGTCACAGTAGTCGGGTTCAACGCAAGTGAAGTCAGGGCGCCTGCGAGTTGAGTTGTTGCCGAGGCCGTATTCGATTTCGCGGACTGGTTACCCGCTCCATCGAATGCAACCACCTGATAACTATGCGTAGAGTTTACCGCCAGGCCCGCATCAGAGAATGATGTGGTAGAGACGGTGGCGATTTCTGTCGATCCGCCATCGCGGAAGACTTTGTAACCCGTCACAGCGAAGTTATCGGTCGAAGCTGTCCAATTCAGGTCGATAGTCGTTGTGCTCGAGCCCGTCGCCGTAAGACCTGCTGGAACAGTAGGCGGAGTAGTGTCGTTGCCCTGCGTCGAGGCCGTGACAGTGTTCGACGCTACCGACTGATTATTCGCTGCGTCAAGAGCCTTGACCGTATAGCTGTGCGTTGAGCTGATCGCAAGGCCGGTATCGGAGAAGTTGGTTGTCGAAACCGTGGCGATCGGAGTTGCCCCACCGTCGCGGAAAACGTTGTAACCGACGACATCAACGTTATCGGTCGAGGCCGTCCACGAGAGATTAATCGTGGTGGAGTTTGGTCCAACCGCTGTTAGATTGGTTGGAGCACTCGGAGCTGTTGTGTCGGCCGGCGTGGTGGCGGTCGCGGTATTTGAGAAGCCCGAGAGATTTCCGGCACCATCGATCGCGATCACTCGATAACTGTGTGATTGTTGTGGCGTAAGTCCAGTGTCAGAAAAAGTTGTTCCAACCACTGAAGCAATCGGCGACGGCAATGTGTCGCGGAAGACGAGGTAGTTAGTGACAGCGACGTTATCGGTCGAAGCCGACCATGAGAGATTGATCGTGGTCGGGTTGGCAGCGCCCGCGACCAGATTGGCTGGCGTCGAGGGTGCCGTTGAATCGCACACCGTGGGCTGCGGCTTGAAGAAGTTAGTCGGAGTGATTGTCTGCAACGGTGGATTGGCGGGCGGCCACGGCAGCACAGTGGCGTTGCCATTGAAATTGCCAATAGTGCCATCCACGTAAGAGAGAATCCGGTTAGAAGCGCTCGTTAACGGGCTCGCCGAGAAGGTCGGGTCGTTGTATGGACCAGTCGGTACGCCTGCCTGCGTGCGCGGGTCGATGATTTCGAACGGGAATGGACTGAGTGGTTGCATCGTCGTCTCACATGGACCATTGCAGCCGCCGGGACTGAGCCGCCGGTCGAGATTCCACGGAAGGCCGGAGAAACTGAATGGAGTGTCAAGCGCGTCGAGGTCGATCTCTACGAACTCTGGTCCAACGATGCCGCCAAGGCCCAAGCCCAACGGAAATAGGTACTCGCCGTTCGTCGCCTCGTTCCCCAGGATATCTATGGTCTTGAGGGAACCTGTTGCATCACCAAACTTGCGACCCGTCCGCGCCATAATCTCGTGCGGAACAGGGCTAAGGACACCGAACTGCTCCTCGAAGGTGCCGCCGGCAGGACACGGGTTCGAAGCCGCGAATCTCGGGTCGGCGCGCAGATGATCGCAGGGGTCAAGTCTCGGGCTCGTTGCGGGGTCGATGAAATCCACATCGTGGCGGATTTTCCAAATGTTGCCGCCCACTCCGGCGACGAGACCATTCTGGCCGCAGGTGCCCGCGCCCGCGGCATTGTCGCAACCCACCACCGTCGCCAGGGGAAACTCATGAGCGTTGTTGGTGGCGGGGTCGTAATGAAGCGACCAGATCATGACGTCTGTGTTTAGACTTGCGAAGCCGATGAAGAGGGTTCGCACGCGTTGGTTTTGAAAGCCCGGTGCGTCGATTCCCACCTCGTCGAGAGTCAGGTAGTCGGGCTGGCCGGCGACATCCCTGGTGGCTAGCGCACGATTGACCATCGTGGTGTGCGCGGAGAGGAACCGCACGTCATTGATCGTCTCGAAGTTGCCCTCAGCTTCGATGCCGTCTCCGATCTGAATTGGAGCGAAGCGCCGTGAGTCAGCGACTACCAAGTCCGCCGTCCGGTTGGTGGACGGACAGAGCAGATCACCGGTGCCCGAAGTGGTGCTCTGTGTCGTGAGAGTTTCGGTCGTGTTGCCGTCGGCATCGATATCAAGAGTATCAACGAACGAACGTCCAACTGTGCTCGGGAGACAACTGGGGACGCCAGTTGAAAAAGTGTTCGTATAGTTGTCCCGGTCAAGCGTGAAACGCGGGTCCGGACTACAGTTAACAGTACCGGGCTGGCAGCCGAGTCCCTGTTGGACCGTGTGGCGGTTACCGGGATCGTTGAGGCGAACCATGACGCCGGTGGTGGCGTCGTTCAGAATACCGTTCACGCGAAAGTAACCATCGGTGTAATTAATGTAAGTGACCTTACCTTTCACCGTCTCAACACCTTTTTGAATAAAGACGTCGCCGGCGATGACGTTTCCGGCACTAGTGCGGTTGGCGTGAATAGTGGCGATGGCGCCTGTCTTGTTAGCGTTACAGAAATCTGCCTTGGCCAGGCCACTCTCTGCCCGCTGCAAACATGCAGGAGGCGCCTGGGCGAATGTCTGGTTAAGCGTTAGACGGTTGGCTGGCAAATCCATCAGCAGGTTGCGAGGGATGATGATGTTCTGTCCGCCAACAACGATGATGCCGCCGGACCATGGATCCGTCTGGCTGTTAAGTGTGAGACGTTCTATCTCACCTGTGATTGGGGCCGCCGACGCGGTTTGTGCTTGTGCTGTGCCGGCTGGCAGGAGCAAAAACGCAAACAACATCAGTAGCAGGGCGCTGCTCGCCAATTGAACGCTTCGATAAATAGATCCAGGTTGATTTGTTTTTGGGAGGAAAGTCAGCTTTCGTGCTGTTCCATTCTTAAAATTGGTGGGGTTCACCTTCATGGGAAATTCTCCTTCTTTCTTTCTTATAAACTGTTAGGAATGCCTTGCATCGGAGTAGGTACTGTTCATTCGATCCTTCTCAGTAAGCTATACTCAGCACGGCAGTCGTTTTGAACACTGTCAACAGAAACGGCCCATGAAGAACCGTAAGCGCATGTAGCGCCCGGTCTCTCCTTTAGGTCGCACGTGAAGGCGCGGTCGCGTAGTCGCCAAACTAATCAGCGGCCGCGTCTTTGTTTTTGATCAATCCCAGGGGCGACGCGCGAAGCGGAGCGGAGTGCGCCGGCCCTGGTAACAGACAACCAACCTATCCCAGCCCTGAAGAGGCGTAATTAGAGGCCGTATTTCGGCCCTTCAGGCCTTCGTTTCGTACTACTTCGATACCAGGGGCGACGCGCGAAGCGAAGCAGAGTGCGTCGCCCCTGGTATCAGACAACCAACCTATCCCAGCCCTGAAAGGGCGTAATTAGAGGCCCTATTTCGGCCTTTCAGGCCTTCGTTTCGTACTGCTTCTGATACCAGGGGCGACGCGCTTCGCTTCGCTTAGCGCTTGCCCCTGGCTTTCATATCTCGCGCCGTTGGCGCTCCGCTTCGCTTCGCGCTTGCCCCTGGCTTTCATATCTCGCGCCGTTGGCGCTCCTCTTTCGACTTTGAGGCAAACCAAACGCGAGGTTGGTCCAAGTGGTCCAGGTCAGGAGGGCGGGTATCAGATACGCCCTCCCTCCTGAATAAACTTAGCGCTTCGATATGGTGTTGCTACCGGAGTTCGTCACCCATGCGTAGGACCCGTCCGATACAACTCCAAACGGGCTTCGACCTACGATGGAGGTCGCGAGCACCGCACCCTCGGTTGAGAGGGTCATTATGCTGTTGGCTCCATTGTTGACGATCAGGACCTGGCCACGGTTGACGGCGATACCTGCTGCACCATCCCCCGTTTTGAAAGTCCCCAGAATGGATCCATCGGCAACATTCAACTTCATAGCGGTTCCGCCGAAGAAGTTCGTGACCCAAAGGCTGGCGCCGTCATAAGCGATGCCAAACGGGCCGTCGCCGACTTTATAGGTTCCCAGCAACTCGCCTTTGGCCGACAGCTTGGTCACAGAGTTGCTCTTGTTGTTGGTCACCCAAATATTAATTCCATCTGTGGTTATACCGAGCGGTCGGGCTCCTGCTTTGAAAGTGCCCAGCAACTCGCCAGTACTCGCTAGTTCGGTCACCGTGCCATCGCGTTCGTTCGTCACCCAAACATTCGTTTGGAAAAAGAGGACACCTATCGGACCATCGCCGACTTTGTACGTTCCAAGCACTCCGCCCTTGTTCGCCATAGGGGGCGTCCGTCCTCTATTTGGGGTGGAACACACTCAGCCACGCTGAGGTGACCATCATTGATGAGTATGAACCGTTGTTGAGGTGGAGGGCCTAATCCCGGTGGAGACAGACCTCCAGCTAGAGCCGGAATAATGCGGCTACTTCCTCGATAAAAAAGACTTTCTTGTCCCGGGATTCCTACTGAGTTACTTCGCTCGAGAGCTAATCTGCTTGACGAAAACCGGGTCGACAAAACCGTTCAAGCAATCGGTGGAGAACGTAGAAAAGCCTCCCGAGCGAGGGGTAAGAGTGCAACGTTCATGCCTGAACGGAAAATGAGGCTATTCGCCGCAAATGTTTAGTTTTCGTTGTGGGGTCGTGGAAATGTGTTTCATCCGGAGTCATCATTCACGAACCGATCTGTTTTACTTTGAACCTGCTTCGGTTCTGTGAAGTCTGGCGGCGGTCGTGTGAGGTCTCAATGAGAATCGCATGCCCACGTCCAGGACATCCTGATTCCCTTTCCACCTTGATACCGAATTTCTTCAGCTTGCGGTAAAAAGTGGGCCGGTGAACGCGGAGAATTTCTGCGCTTTTTTTCACGTTGCCGCTGGTGCGTTCCAGCGTCTGAATAATTACATCACGCTCGATTTCTTCCAACGACAGAGACGGGGGAGCAAACACGTGGTTAGGTGTCATCTGGGCATCCTGGAGTTCATCCGGCAGGTCTGCAATGGTTAATTCCTCTCCCTGACAGAACAGTACGGCGCGTTCTATGACGCTCTCCAGTTCACGTACATTCCCGGGCCAGTCGTAGTGAGTCAGCCACATCACAGTATCCTGCGATATGTTCCGGACGCTTTTCTCATACTGCTGGTTAAAGCGTTTAAGTAAGCGTCTGGCCAACAGTATTATGTCATCTCGACGTTGCCGCAAAGGCGGTACTTTGATCTTGATCGTGCTAATGCGGAAGTAAAGATCCTTTCGCAGGAGACCCTCTTTCAATAGCAACGAAGTGTCGCGGTTAGTGGCGGACACGAGACGAAAATTAACCTCGATTTCCCGCTCGTCGCCCAGCCTGCGAAGTTTACGTTCCTGCAGTACTCGCAGGAGTTTGGTTTGCAGATGGGCAGGCATTTCCGCGATTTCATCCAGCAGGAGTGTGCCTCCTTCAGCGACTTCGATCAGGCCTCGCTTATCGCGCTGCGCTCCTGTAAACGCGCCTTTCTTGTAGCCGAACAACTCGGATTCAATGAGCTCATGCGGAATTGCGGCGCAATTGATGCTTACGAATGGCCCTGAGGCGCGATTGCTCTCAGTGTGAACCGCTGTAGCAATCAATTCTTTTCCTGTGCCGCTCTCGCCTTCAATCAGCACTGACGCGTCAGACGGCGCTGCCGTTCGTATCGTCTCATGGATTCTTCGTATCCTTGGATCACGGCCAACCAGGCCGAACATTTCGCTGTCGCCTGCCAGCGAACGTTTAAGGGTTTGATTCTCGATCCGCAGGGCCGCGAACTGTAGAGCTCTCTCGACCAGAGCGAGCAGCTTTTCCGGCGGATGAGGTTTTTCCAGATAGTAATAGGCGCCCCGCTTGATGGCTTCAATCGTTATATCGATCGAGCCGAAGCCGGTCATCAGTATGACTTCAGTTTCGGGAGTATGCTTCTTGATGTGCGTGATCAGATCTATCCCGGTGCCGTCGCCTAAGCGCAGATCAGTCAAGACCAGATCGAATGAACGGCTGCTCAGAACCGACTTGGCCTCGACGACACTATTTCTAGTCAGCACCTCATAGCCTGCCTTCCTAAGGATGAGGGCCAACGCTCCGGTTATGCTCTTATCGTCATCGACGACGAGTATTGTGTTAGGCGTATGTGCCGTCACTTTGATTCTTCTCAACTGGTAAGGTGATCCGAACTCGAGTCCCTTCACCAAGTCGGCTCTCAACCCTAAGGTTGCCGCCGTGTTCTTCAACGATTTTTTTAGCGTACGGCATGCCGAGACCCAGCCCCCCGGGCTTATCGGAATTGAACGGTTCGAAAATCTTCTTAATTCGCTCTTCAGTCATTCCAAATCCAGTATCGTTTATTGTCAGCGAGAGTATTTCTCCAGCAGTGGCGCTGGTGATGCTCAGAGTCCCGCCTGTAGGCATTGCTTGAACAGCATTGAGAAGAAGGTTCAGCAAGGCTGCGCGCATGCAGGCTTCATCAATCAGGGCCGTCGGGTTTGAGTCATCGTGATCAAACTCAACCTTGATCCCGTTCGCGGATATTTGTGAACGGAGGAGCTTGAGGACGGCACTGACTACACTATTCAGCTCCACCGGTCGCAAGGCCAGTCTGACGGGTCGCCCGAAGTCAAGAATCTGCTCGGTAAGACTCGTCAATTGGTTGATCGTATCGATGATGTTGTTGAAGAGTTCAACCTGGTCATCGGTCAGCTTTCCTGCCAACTCTCCTTTGAGATGGGATGAATAAAGCAACAAACCGTGGAGCGGATTCCTAACCTCGTGTGCTACTTGCGCCGCTACTCGGCCAAGGGCCGCGACCTTCCCATTGTGGGCCAGCCGATCGTGCACCTCGATTAATTCGGCCGTGCGCTCCGCGACGCGCACTTCCAAATCTGCCGCGCGCTGCTGGAGCTCCAGTTCAAGGCGGCGTTTCTCGGCGCTCAAAACTTTCTTCTCAGTCGCACGCGCTACGGCCTTCAGGAGTACTTCTTTAACGACCGGTTTGGCGAGGAAATCGTACGCTCCCGCGCGCACGATCTCCGGGATGACAGAAAGGCTCGGTTCACCGGTGATCATGATCACCGGGACGTACGACTCGCGCGAGTTGATCTCGTGGAGAAGCTCTATGCCGTTGCGGCCAGGTAGATTGATATCTATCACGGCCACGTCGAAGCTCGCACTACAATGCCGGAGCGCACTCTGGAAATCCGCGGCCGCGACGACTTCGTAGCCGGCGCGCTTCAGGAACTCGGTCAAGGTTAGGCGAAGGCTGGGTTCGTCATCTACCAGCAGGACCCTAAACATACTGATGCTCCGATTGGGGTACGATGGGCAGTTCTACCTGGAAGCGCGTGTAACGTCCTTCTTCGCTCGAGACTGTAATCGTCCCGCCGTGATCCCTGACGATGCCAAAACTAATCGAGAGGCCGAGACCTGTACCGCCGGAGTCGCGACGCGTCGTGAAGAAAGGATCGAAAACCCGTGGAATGTCTTTGCGGTTAATTCCAGTGCCATTATCGTAAAACTCGAGGCGCACAACCATCCCCTGGCTACGCCCGCCGGCGATCTTCTGTGCTGCGTGAGCCTTGATACGGAATAGTTTTTCCTCACCCGGGGCGGCCGACTTCCCCTTCAGTGCGTAGTGCGCGTTGCTGATCATGTTGACAATGACCTGGCGCAAGCGCGAGACATCACCACGCACCGGTGGAAGATCGGGCACGATATCAATCTCAACCCGCACTCCGTCCTTCGCAAATTGACGACCGAAAAGCGCGATGGAGGTGTTAATCATCTCGGCGAGGTTGATTTGTCGGGGCTCGTTCTCATCATGACGCGCGAACGTCAGCAGCCCACGCACGATCTCCGCAATGCGCCCGCCTTCGTCAATGATGCCGTCGATCATCTGGTGCTCAAATTTCGTCCGTTCGACTGGTTCGTCTTTAAGGAGCTGCGCGAAGTTGATGACGCCGTTTAGAGGATTATTGATCTCATGTGCAACGCCTGCCGAAAGCTCGCCCAGCGAAGCCAGTTTGGCTGACTCATAAAGCTGCCTTTGCATCTCTTGCTTCTCATCTTCCAACCGTTTGCGCGTAGAGAGGTCCCGAAGCAGCAATATGATGAGGCGTTCGTCCTTGGCCGTGATGGTGCTGAAGGAAAGACTGACAAAACGAGTATCGCCGGCCCCGGTCTCCAGCATCAGCTCTACCTCGCTGGCATCGGGGCTAGCGAAGAGTTCCGCAATAGTGTTGGACGGTTGGCCATTGCTGCCTTCGACGACACGCCGAGCCAGCAGTTCACGCACATCCCGTCCGGCGAGCTCACGTGCATCGCGTTCGAGAGTCTTCGCAAACTTGCTATTGACCTCGACCAGCTTGAAGTCCGCGCCCTGGACGACACCGATACCGTCGTGAGCATGCTCGAAGAGGGCGCGATAGCGTTGCTCGCTCCCGATCAGCCGCCGCTGCTGGCGGTCGACCAGCATCAGCAGAATACTGACAACGACCACGTCGACCGTCATCGAGATGAAGAAATGCTCAGTCCTCTGCTCGATCTTCCACCGCGACTCAGCGTTTTCGGGGCCTGGATAATGCCGTTCAACCCAGGCAAAATACGGCGGCCGTAAGACTTTTTCCCAGGTAGCAATCACGACGAGGGTCAGTGCCGATGTCAGCAAAGTAAAGAAGATCACCAGGCGGAGGTTAGGTCTCTTTTTCATGGCCCAGACCCGATATTTATCGGGGACTGCTTCGGAGGTCAGCAATCTTTAGGATTCGAGGGAGCGTGTTGCAAGGATTCTAGCAAGTTGTGCTAACAGCGTACAGCCCTTCGCAGATTGCGGGGTAGAAAATGCTGGTCTGCCACGTCCATCAACTAAAGCATCTCGCGAGGAGTTGGGCAAGCTACCCGTGCCGCGTGAACAGACCTACTATTTCAAACGCAGGGTTTGCTTCCTTTGCGCCTTTACGCGAGAAACTATTTCTTATCACAGAGGTTCTGGCTTGCTACTCCGCGCGCAGTGCAGAAATCGGATCCACTGAAGCCGCCCGTCGCGCGGGAAGAAAACTCGCCAATAACGCTGATGCTCCCAACACAGCGGCCACACAAACAAGCGTTGTGATATCCCATGGCGGTGTGCCGAAGAGCAGTTTGCGCATTAGTGAGGCAACAAGGATCGCACAACCGGTCCCGATCACAATTCCTAAAAGTGCCAACGTACCTGCTTCCTTCAGAACGAGTCGATAAACCGTACCGCGTTGTGCGCCTAGTGCGATGCGCACTCCAATCTCACGAGTGCGTTGACTTACGGAATACGCAATCACTCCGTAGAGTCCAACAACTCCGAGCAGCAACGCCACCGCCGCGAAACCTCCGACAAGCCACGTGGAGGAACGGCGCAAGTAAACTGACGGCGCATTGTTGGCTCTCGCCGTCATCGTTGTCTGATTTGAGATAGTGATCCTCGAGTCGATTCGACGTATGGTATCGGCAACCGTTGCTATCAGCGACTCCTCGTCCTGTGCGGTTCGGACCACGACTGAATAATTGATGTACGGATTCTGGTTGAACGGATAGTAATAGGCGGGCCAAATGTCGGTATCTAACGTCCCTTCTCTGATGTCATCGACAACGCCGATGATCTCCTTTATCGATTTCGGATTCAGGTCAGTGTCGCCCAATCGTTGGCCAATCGGATCTTCACCAGGAAAATACTTCCTTGCCAAGGTTTGATTGATGATCACTACCTTGGGCTTAGTCGAATCGTCGGCGTCTGCGAATGAACGCCCTCGCAAAAACTTCGCTTGCAGCGTTGCGAAATACTCGGAGCTTACTGCTCGTTGATTTACCTCGCTGTGCTCGCCGTTGTATACGCGGCCCACAACTCTGATCCAGTCGCTGTTGCCATTAAGGGTCAAGGGTAGAGTGTCAGCGAGTGCAACCGAGATTACGCCGGGCAGGCTCTTTATCTCGTTCACCAGTTTTCGCCCGAGGGCTACAGCTTGTTCATCTTCTCCGTAAGCCGAAACTGGTGCCCTGACTCTAATTGTTATCAGATGCTTTGTTTCAAAACCTGCTCCTACCTGGAGCAAGCGATAGAAACTTTTACCGAGAAGTCCTGCTCCAACCAACAACACCATCGCTGTAGTCAATTCCAGGATCACAAGCTTCGAGCCGATTCGTGTCCAGACTTTACCAGCACTACCTCGAGAACCTTCCGCCATTCCTTGTCTTACGTCCAAACTCGATAGACGAAATGCTGGAGTGAGTGAAAAGAGTGCGGCTGCAAATCCAGCGACGGTGAGGGCGAAGGTGAGCACACGAGAATTCAATCCAAGATCGTCCAGGTATGGCATGCCGGCCATCATGTCGGTGGGAATGAGTCCCTTTAAGATCTGCATGGCCCAATGAGAACTAACAAGACCCGCAATGCTGCCAGCAACAACGATCACCAGTCCTTCAATCACAAACTGACGAATCAACCGTGCTCTCGTTGCGCCAAGGGCACGCCGAACAGCCAACTCGCGTCGACGTGTCTCCGAGCGCACCAGCAAAAGACTTGCGACGTTGATACAGGCGATTAGAAGCAACAACCCGGCGCCGCCAAGCAGGAGCAGCAGAATTGGCTTAACGTCTCCCACTATAACTTCGGACAGCGGCGCGACGGTTGCGCCCTGATTCCGATTTGAATCGGGATATTGACTCTCGAGATCCTTAGCAATGCGCGACACATCAGCGACCGCCGCTTCGGTCGATATCCCTTCCTTCAGACGTGCGATGCCTTGCAGGCTGTGACAGATACGTCTCGTAAAGCAGCCGGCGCGATGGTTAAGAGTGGTCCAGAACTCGGCATTCTCGACGGGCGCGAAATGAAAGTTTTGCGGAAGCACTCCGATGATGGTGAAAGGAGTCTCATCCAAAGTTATTGGCTGGCCGGTAAGCTCTTGTTTACCGCCGAAACGCTTTTGCCACGACGCATAGCTTAGAATCACTGTGCGCGGTGCTTCAGGCAGATCTTCACCAGGATAAAAATCGCGACCGAGCAAAGGAGCAACACCAAGCGTGCGGAAAAAGCCATCACTTACGCGGGCTCCGTCTCCCATTTCCACGCCTGCGGAAGTACTTACCACATAGCCGCGCTGACTATAGACGTCTATCGAGTCGAAAACTCTGTTGAGCTTTTTCCAGTCGAGATAGTCAGGATATGAAAGATAGGCCCGCGGAATATCCGGTGTTGTCTCGGTGACAAAGAGAAGACGCGAAGGATTCTGATAGGGCAATGGTTTGATGAGCGCGGCATCGACGAAAGCAAAGATCGCCGCGCTTGCTCCAATGCCGAGCGCCACCATCGCGGTAGCAGTAACAGTGAAGGCCGGATTCTTGCGGAGTTGTCTGAACGTGAAGCGCAGGTCCTGGACCACGCTTTCGAGGAAAGGAATCGTGGCGCGATCGCGGTAAGCTTCTTTTGCTTGATCGACGCCACCTAACTTCATTACCGCGACTCGCCTGGCTTCCTGCCGCGACATCCCGGCACGGATGTTGTCGTCGATGTGCATTTGCAGATGGCTCTCGATCTCATCGGCGAGTTCGCGTTCGCGAGCGTCTTTCAGAAACAGTCCCTTGAATCTCAACAGCCAGGCGCGAAGTTGTCTCATGACTGGTCCTCCGCTGGTGCGAGAAACCGGGCGACGATTGCGGTAGTCTGGTTCCACTCCTTCTCTTCTCTTGCCAATTGTTTGCGGCCCGCGCGGGTGAGTTTGTAGTACTTGGCCTTGCGGTTGTTTTCAGAGGTGCCCCATTCAGCGACGATCCAGCCTTCCTGCTCCAACTTCAGCAGAGATGGATAAAGGGTGCCGTAATTCAAAGAGAATCGATCTCCACTAATCTGCTCGATCCGACGCGCAACGCCGTATCCATGAAGCGGTCCGAGGGTATCGAGGGTTTTCAGGATCATGAGGGCAAGTGTTCCTTGCCAGATTTCAGTCTTGGTTGACACTGAGCATTCTCCTATGGCTTGGCCATAGGACTATACAACGGCTCATATGGGAAAACAAGAGGAGAGATTCGGTGAGTGCTAACCTGTGGGTGGATTACTTAGGCATCGGCTCCAGTTCGTAATACCCGCCGTCGCCCATCCCGGATAGGAAGAGGTGTCCGTCTTTGATGGCGAAGTTTCGCACATTCGCACCATCGTTCACGATTTGGTCGTGAAGCGATCCTGGGCCACACTTCGCAGTCGTCCTCGACCAGGATCCAAACTGTAATTCACCCTTTGCGTTCACTTTCCAGGTGCTGCTGGCACGATTGCAATCGACTCGCGATCTCACTCGGCCGTCACGACCAAAATTGATCGTGTACTTCGATTTGTCGTCCGGCGTGAAGGTTCTCTCATCAGGTCCCTGAAATTTAACCAACTGCCACGATGTGCCGCTAAGCGGGTTCCCACCGCTCGACTTCTGCATCCCTGCTGACGTTAATGAGGCGGACATGAGCCCAACACTCATCAACGCCAACATCATTCGGATCGCGTTCATTCTCATTAGCTGTCGCCTTTCATAAGTGATTCACAACAGGGTCTAAGTATAAATGAGCTTTAAACAGTACGTTACCTGAATGGCACCGCTGCCTGCTCTTCGCGACGAATGAGCGGCTCAGAGTCCGAACACCTTCGTCACTCGCCTCGTGAGATCATCCTCGGTCGTGATTGTATGGACCTCAATGGCGCGCAACCCAAAATGCGCCGTTTCCTCGCGGAGGATGTCCGTGAACATCCGATCGCGTTCGAGCAGGTTGCGCAAGGCTCTTTCCGGGTCAGTGGTCCTGGCGAGAAATCCCCATGCCGATCCGCTTCGACTCTCGACCACTGCCTGACGGAAGTCGGGTGTCGGGAGAAGCCAGACGGCATGACTGGGTGCGAAGAGAAGAGGTTTGACAAGGTGTGGCAACAGTCGGAATCCCTCAACGATCACACCGGCCTCGCGTGGGTGGCGGAGCAAATCTTCGATGATCAAGTTGAAACCCTCGCCCTGGAACCAGTGGAACGTCTCGAGCATGGTTTTCGCGGGTCGGTTCACCCATCGCTGGTCCATGTCCATGGCCATGAACCTGTGCAGCAAGGGAGAGTCTTCTGGCGTGCTGCGGCGGGCATGGTCCGCCATTACGTCATCAGTAGCGTAAACACGCAGACCCTGCTGAGCGGCTATACGGCGGGTGATGGTCGATTTGCCTGCAGCACTCCCGCCACCGATCCAGTAGACATTTTTGAGTTGTTCCCGAAGCCCTGCACCACCGGCAGTATTTTCGTTCCACTTCGACATCTATTCCGAAAAGATTTAGAGGTGGTAGACCATCAGTCCCGAATCGCCGTACTGGATGGACCTAGGCGCCTGGACAGCCAGTGCGAACGCCAGTTTTGACTGCCGGTATTATGTGATCGAGCAGAATTCTTTGGCCCAGTGTATTGCCAGTCGTGAAGTCGTTGTAACGACCCGCAAATATGGTTACAACTGTATTGAGGGTCGGGAGCACGAAGATGCGTTGCTGGCCATTACCAACAGCCGTACGCGCCTCGATCAGACCTGCGGTAGACGGGTAACAGGAGTACCACCAGAAATATCCATATCCGAATTCGCCGCCACTACCAGGTCCTGTGCGTGGGCGAAATCGGAACCCTCGACGCGTAGAAAGATCTACCCAGTTAGCAGGAATGATCTGTTTGCCGTTCCACTTTCCACCATTCAGATACAACGATCCGAATTTGGCAAGATCTCGCGCGCGTAACCTGAGACCGGACGCGGCTGAGGGCATGCCTGCAAGATTCCCAACCCATTCGACGTCGGTAATGCCTAGCGGCTCGAACAATTTCATTCGCGCATATTCCTGAAGCGACATGTTCGTCGCGCGCACCAGCACGGCGGCCACCACCTGAGTCAGCCCGCCGTTATATTTGAAATCAGAACCGGGATCCGCAGCGAAGGGCCGCGCCAGTGCATATCGTAGTGGCTGGGAGTCGCGCGTCATGCGGATTTCGTCGTTGCGCGGATCGCTATAGGGTACGTCTTCATTCCAGTCGAATCCGGAAATCATCGAGAGGGCATGAGCGAGAGTGACGCGTCGACGTTCTGCTGTGTCAAGATCCGGATACTCAGGAAACCACTTGATGAGGGGCTGGTTCAGCGACTGAATTTTCCCTTCCGCGAGTGCGATTCCGATGAGTGCGCTGACAACGCTTTTTGTAATGGATCTAAGATCGTGTTTCGACTCCGCTGTCATAGTGACTCGTCCAAGCGGCTGTCCCCAACGCTCGTCGAAGCCGTCGAAGTACTCTTCGTAAATCAGTCGACCATTGCGCTCGATGAGGATAGCGTGCACACCTAACTCGGGCCAACTGCGAATGGATTGAGTCAGTGCGGCGAGCCGCGTTGAATCGAAGCCAACCGAGTCCGCGTCCGCGGTTTGCCAGCCATCGCTACGCACAGAAGGTGTTTGATAAAGACGTGCGGGTGGTTGTTGTGACGGCACACCCGAGGCTGCCAGCACAATCACTGCGAACACAGAAGCCAGACTACGCATGCCTCGATTTGTTGGCGTCACGTTACAAACCCGCAAGCTTCCGCAGTTCGGCTTCCAATAAGTTCCCATACCGTTGATACACTGCGCGGGAGTTAATTATTTCCAGCCGGCGTAAGTTCGTGCTTCGGAATTTCAATCCAGGTCATCGCACTGCCAACGCGTCCGCTCCGTCGATCGCGCACCGCCACTCGTACCTGATAAAGTCCCGCCGGCAGTGGCAGGAATTGCTTCCATTTGATGAAACGATCGCCGCTCAACACGTCGCGAGGAATGTCAAGTTTCTGCCTGAACGTCGAACACAAGCCTTGATCATCGATGGCCGCACCCAACACATCTACGATCGCCGACTCTTTTCCATTTACGCTCTCGAGAGTAAGCATGCTCGCGTCGATCCTCATCGATACTTCTAATCCTGTGTGTTTAGACGTCGTATCGACTACCACGGAGACAGCGGTAAGCACATCTCGACGCGCATAAAGAGAGCCAAGCGCTAACTTCAATTCATCTTCGACGGAAGTTGCGGTTGGCGCTTGAGTGTTAATTGGTTGCGCCTTTGGAAAATCAAAATAATGCCGCCGCGTCCGAACCTTCAAATCCGGACGTCCGATTACGCTCACCTGAATCGTCGATCGGCCGGGCTGTTGCGTTTCGCGATTAGGACGCCACCCGAGCAGGTAGTAAGCAGAATTCTCGTCCAGCGCTTCGGAAACACCTTCGCGGAGTGCATTGGCATTCAAATAAGCGCGGCCGCCCGTCAGATCTGCCACTGTCTCAAGCGGCTCTTGCGGGGCTTTGTTTTCGACGATGGTCCGCCAAGCCGTTCCGCCACTGAAATCCGGATAGTCGTTACGGGAAACGTCGGCGCCTGACCCAAGGGAAGGAGCTCGCGTATCCAAAGAGTAAATCACCGCACCGGCGGAGGCTGATCGTTTCGCGATACTTTTAATCACCTCGGCGCCATTCGACCGTTTGATGTCTGCGATAAAACCATCGGAGACGAAGAAAATGACTTTACGTCCGGGAAGCGGCTCGGTCGATCGAATCAGGTTTTCGAGCGTGGAGAGTGTTGCCAACTCTGCCAGTTTGCCTTGTTGATTTATCTGCTGGACACGATTCTTAACCATCATCACCGCATTGATCGGGTTCTGCATTTGATACTCGCGCATAGTGGCCGCTACCAGATAACCGAAAAGCGCACGGTCTGAGTGGTTCGCCACCATGTTCGCGTCGGCTTCACTGATAGTAACTTTGCTGGCGGTTGCTTCCGGGTTGTACTTAGGACTGAGGCGGCTAATCGCTTCGCGCAATACCGCTTTGTTGTCGGTGAGTTGTTGCAGAAAACCGATCTGACCACTCGTCGATACGATTGCCACTCGATCGTTTGGCTTCATCTGGTGGTCCAGGAAGTTTAGCAACAGTGAGCGCGCCCGCGTCCAACCCTCGCCGCCAAGGTGAAGATCGTCCACAAAAAAGAAAATAAAAGGACGACGATCGGACTCAGCACGCGTAGGTGACGGAGGCGTGTCGCTCGCTCTTCCGTCTCGCTTTAGTTGTCTTTCTTCTGCGGGGCTTCCGGTAATGACCTCTTCAACGAAGGTCAGCGATTGGGCTTTGGAATCGACGCGTAGCTCGAACTGATCCGGCTTCAGACCAGTGACTACGTGCCCCTTTTTATCGACAACAGTCACATCTGTCTGAACCAGATTCGTTTCAATGCGAATGATATCTTCAGATGGTTTGGTTGGTTTTGTTTGTTGAGGAGTCTGGGCAAAGGCAGTGCTCAGGGTGAGCCCGATGATTATCAGAACCGCAATGTTGAGCGGAGACCGAACTTTCCTGCCTCGCATGTACAGTAGTATACATATCTCCTTGCGGTTGGCGTATCGCAGTTTGCACAGATTACTTTTAAGAATCTGTGTAATCTGTGGATTAGACGTTCCTAACACGAGGACAATGATGAAATATTTCTGTTTGATAGTCGCGCTTTCTCTACCGATGTTGCCGATCACGTCGTACGCGAAAATCTCGAATACGAATGAGCTGATCACGGCCATGCAGAAGAAGTACGGAAAGTCGTGGTACAAGACCGCCACCTTCGTTCAGGAAACGACAAATGTTCAACCTGATGGAAGCTCCAAAATCGAAACGTGGTACGAGGCGATGTCAGTGCCCGGCAGTTTGCGCATCGACTTCACACCAACAACGGCCGGCAATGGCATCCTGTTTACCGGTGGCAAAATTTTCGTTTTCAAAAACGGCAAGATCGACAGTACGCGTCCCTTTGAACATCCGCTTCTAATTCTCGGATTCGACATCTATCGCTCGCCTGCCGGCGAGGTGACCACGAAGTTGCAGGCACTGAAGTTTGATCTCGCGCAGTTCAGAGAAGACACGTGGCAGGGACGGCCGGTTTATGTCGTTGGCGCAAAGGCGGGCGACTTGCATTCGCCGCAATTCTGGATCGATCAGGAGAATCTTTACTTTGTCAGAATGCTTCGTCCCGCGGGTAAGGATGGGACGCAAACGCAGGAGACTCAGTTCAACAAGTATCAGAAACTTGGCCGTGGCTGGATAGCACCTGAAGTGATCTTCATGGTCGACGGCAAAGTTGTGACAACTGAAAAGTACTCTGAGATTCGTGCCGACGTTAAGCTGGATCCGAAACTGTTTGATCCACAGTTCTGGACCACAGTGCACTGGAAGGAGTAACGCTACGGCTTGATTTTTTTGCGACCCAGTTCGATCGGAGATGAGCTGCGCTGATGGGCCACGACACGAACGATCCTTCATTCTCAGCGCCAACAGCGCGAGACAATGAAGCGCAATTGTTTGGGGCCCATTCGATCGGTGCTGAGCTACGCTGATGGGCCACGACACGAACGATCCTTCATTCTCAGCGCCAACGGCGCGGGATATGACGCGCAATTGTTTGGGGCCGATTCGATCGGGGATGAGCTACGCTGATGGGCCACGACACGAATGATCCTTCATTCTCAGCGCCAACGGCGCGGGATATGACGCGCAATTGTTTGGGGCCGATTCGATCGGGGATGAGCTACGCTGATGGGCCACGACAGGAATGATCCTTCATTCTCAGCGCCAACGGCGCGGGATAAGACAGCCAGGGGCAAGCGACGAAGGAGCGCCGCCCCTGGATCCGGTCAGCACATGTTAGAAGCCCTGAAGGGGCGGAATAGATTCAGTCCCAGACGTAACGTTCGTCATACTCCACCGCATAGGCCGCGAGAAATTTTCGGTACTCATCCTGAAAAGTCACACGACGATGGTGCTGTTTTTGTCGTCCGATGTATCTCTTCAGTGTTGGCACTTGCGATTGACCAATTGAAAAGGCTCCATAGCCACTCTGCCAATGAAAGTTTCGAAACTGCCTCCCTTTGGTTTTGATCCACTTTGAAGACTCAGTCTTCACTTCTTCCACCAGGTCCGCAATTGTCACTATGCGCGAAAGTGAAAGCAGTGTGTGAACATGATCAAACGTGCCGTTGATAATTAATGCCGGTGATTTCATCGCCTTAAGAATTGTAGCCATGTAAGGATAGAGTTCCGCGTCAATTTCAGGCGTTAGAAATGGTTCGCGATTCTTTGTGCTGAAAACAAGGTGAATGAGGATTGACGACAAGGATTGAGGCATGTCTTGATCTCGCTTTCTGATGTGAGGATCGTAAAACGACGACAGAATACATTGTTGTTGGCTGTAATTGAATTTTATTTCGCCCTTTCAGGGCTTCCAAACGTGGGCAGATTCGGTCCAGGGGCGGCGCTCCTTCGTCGCTTGCCCCTGGCTGTTATATCTCGCGCCGTTGGCGCTGAGAACGCGGATTGAATTCGGTCCAGAGGCGGCGCTCCTTCGTCGCTTGCCGTCGGCGCTGAGAACGCAGATCGAGACTCATATATTTAACGCACTACTCGTTATTCAACGCACTACTCGTTATTCAACGCACTACTCGTTATTCAATACACTACTCGTTATTCAACGCACTACTCGTTATTCAATACACTACTCGTTCCGCAGTGCAGTGGTCGGATCCAAACCCGCGGCGCGAACTGCCGGGAGCCAAGAGGCCAGAAATGCGATAACCAGGAACAGCACCGCGACCGAGACGAACGTCACCGGATCCGTCGGTTTGACCTCGACGAGCATGCTCGCCAGAACGCGCGTAAGTAAAAACGCTCCGACCACACCGATCGCGATGCCAATAGCGCTAAGGTAAAGTCCCTTCCCTACCATCAAACGGAAGATGCGTGATGGCGCTGCGCCCAGGGCCATGCGCACTCCGATCTCCGCCGTTCGTTGACGCACCAAGGTTGCCAGTACGCCATACAAACCTACGCCGGCAAGGAGCGCCGCAATCGTCGAGAAGACTCCTATCAGCAAAAGCGAAAAACGTGTTTGCGCTTGTGCCGCGGTCACCAGCGTGTCCATCGGCTGCATCTGGTTGATAAATGTTTCCTTGCCCGTTTTGCGTACTACTTCACGCACCGCGCCTGCAACGCTCGCTGGATCTCCATCCGTGCGCAGCGCCCACCACGAAGCAGCCCCGTGATTTACATATCCGTCTGTGACATACAGTTGTTCACGGCCCGGTTCGACAAGAGATGTGTTGCGCTGATGGGCCACCACACCAATGATCTCGCCCCATTGAGCCTCAGGCGTGCGCACGCGAAACAGGATCCGCTTGCCCACAGCAGACTCGTTTGGAAATGCCTTCGCCGCGAGTGCTTGATCAACTATTAGCAGGTTCCGATCAGGCGTACTGTCGTCCTGCGTAAAGGTCCGTCCCTGCAAAAGTGTCGCGCCCATCGCCTCAAAATAGCCGGGCAGCACGATCTGAAGATCCGCAGCCTGGAACTTGCTGGGATCGTTTTGAGCTTCGGCTCCACCCCACCGCACAGGACTAAACCCGCCGGCGAGCGGTAATGGAAATGATGCTGTAACACTGTTCACACCTGGGATCGCGTCGAGCTGCTCGCGAAGCTGGCGCTTGAAGGTATCTCTTTCCTGAGGTGTCTGGCCGATGTTGCCGAGCAGTTGAAACGTCAGCAGCCCGCGCGGTTCAAAACCCAGATTCACACGCTGAATGTTAACGAACGTGCGAAACATCAACCCCGAGCCAATCAGGAGTACAAACGCAAGCGCAACTTCCACTACTACGACAGCATTACGCAGCCCGGCAGCGCCGAGTGCGCCGCTTCGCCCGGCAGCGCGTAATGTCTCCATGAGGTTTGGTTTCGCAGTGCGAAGGGCCGGAATTACTCCGAAGAGCACAGCAGACAACAGTCCCGCCAGTACCGAAAATGCCAACACCTGCCAATCGATTCCCACCGCATTCAAGCGAGGCAGATTTGCCGGCGCGATCACGAGCAGTTGGCGAATACCTAAATAAGCAAGCCCTACTCCAATGATCGTTCCGAGAGCGGCTATCACAATCGCCTCGGCGAGTGTTTGCCGAACCAGTTGCCACCAACCGGCGCCCAGTGCGGCCCGAACGGCCAACTCTCGTTCGCGCGACGAAGCTCTCACCAACATCAGGTTCGCCACGTTCGCAGACGCAATCAGTAGCAGAAAAATGACCGCACCCATGAGCGCGAGGATCGTCGGTCGAACTTCGTCAACAAGGTGCTGCTTCATCGGCACGAGTTGGAAGAATTGACCCGCTGTCTTTGCGATCGTGTTTTCGTCGCGAATTTTCTGAGCGATCGTTTCGGCTTCGGCCTGAGCTTGAACGATCGTGGCGCCAGGTTTCAGTCGCGCGATAACGCGCCATTGCACGTTGTTGCGGTTGGCTACGTCATACGGAATGCGCGCGGCGATCCAGACACTCGGAAACTGTTCCATATTCGCTTTTGGCGGAAACAGCAATTCAAAACCTGGGGCCAGTACTCCCACGACGACTGGCGGTGGTCCAAACGCGGCGGCCACTGGAAGAGTTTTGCCGATTATCGATCGATCGCCACCAAAGCGCTGTTGAAAATAATCGTTACTCAAAATAACAGAGTCAGGTGGCTGGGCCGGTGGGTTAGCTGGAGGGGCATTGCCTGCCGGCGCCGCTGGCGGAGCTTGCTGGGGCGTTCCATCAGACTCCTGAAAGTCTCGGCCCGCAATGATCGAGGCGCCCATCATTTGAAAGAAGTTCGTCGATACGCCGGCTATGCGGATGCGCTCAGGCGTGCCGTCCAAACCAGGAAGAGTGATGCGACCCGTATTGACAACAGCTAAATCTTCGAAATTGTTTTTTGCGCCGTTACGCAGGTCGAGAAAGTCTGCATTAGAAAGCGGAAAGTCTTTGACATTCCGTTTCTGCAAATCGTTGCGGACCAGGACCAGCCGCTCTGGATCCTTGTAAGGAAGTTTCCGGAGCAACACGCCGTTCGTGACGCTGAAAATAGCAGTGCTGGCGCCGATAGCCAGGGCAATGGTCACCACGACTGTGATTGTGAATATGGGACTCTTGCGCAGCGTGCGAAACGCGTAGAAGAAATCGTTTAACATGGCGGCAGTTTAGACTCTCTTACGGATTTCAGCCAAGCGAAAATTTAAGCCGCAAATAAACGCAGATTTACGCAGATAAATATTTTTCTTATCCGCGTTCATCCGCGTTCATCTGCGGCTTAACGCTCCAAAATGTTGTAGTTATCCAACGATCTCGATCGCAATCCTCAGCTCATCCATCCATTATGTGCAACTTCCTCGCCCGCTAATCCAAATCCAACAACTCCGATTATTTGGTTTTCTCTACGAGTGGGCCTGACAGCGTGACGAACTGGCTTGGATGAAGGACCAATTAATGGGCACGGTCGTTGCACCCTTCCCAAATCTCACTCAATGGATCAATCCAACTTTTTGGAGAGAAAAATTGACTGAGAGACAAGCACTCAAGAAGTGCGCGCCAGGTTCCCGCTTATTAATAAGGAGAGAAGCAAATGAAGCTTATAAAATTTTTGACTGTCCTGGTTGTTTGTCTTTGCCTCAGCGGCATTGCTAATGGCCAGGAAACCACGGGTGTCATCGAAGGCACCGTGGTAGATGCTCAGGGCGCACGAGTCGCAGGCGCCACTGTGCTGGTGGAAGGGAATGCGTTCAGCCGCACCGTCACTACTGACAGCGAAGGCTTTTATCGCATTTTACAAGTTCCGGCAGGTAAGTATTCGATTACTACCAGCGCTCCCAACTTCGCTACCGAACGAAGTGAAGACGTCCGCGTCACACTCGGCCGGGCCACCACTGCTGACATCACGCTGAATGCCGGTCAGGTTTCGGCTAATGTAGTTGTCACGGCGGCTGATGTTGCAGCCATCGACACTTCATCGAACAGAATTCAAACCAACATCACAACCGACATCATCAACGCGATTCCCCGCGGGACTAAAGTCGATAGTGTGTTGGAGCTTTCCGGCGCAACCAGGAAAGAACCTCTGAGCCGTGGCTTTCAAGTAGACGGCGCCAGCGGCGCAGAGAACACTTTCGTCATCGACGGTTCTGAAGTTACAAACTTCCGCACCGGCCAGTTACGCGAAACCAATAACTTACCTTTCCAGTTCGTACAGGAAGTGCAGGTAAAGTCGAGTGGTTTTGATGCTGAGTTTGGTGGTGCAACAGGCGGCGTAATCAACGTTGTCACCAAAAGCGGCGGCAATGATTTTCACGGAGACTTCGGGATGCAGTTTGAGACGAGCAATCTCAGTGCGCGACAAACGCTCACCGGAAAGATTGCCAACAGTGACCCGCAGTTTCAAGCAAACCCGCTGATTCAAGGAACCAGTGCGGCTACCTTGAGCTACATCAATCCACCAGGTGACAGTTTTGTTAACACTTATCCCAGCGGCACGCTTAGCGGACCGATTGTCAAAGACAGACTTTGGTTTCTCGTAAGCGCGGCGCCGCAGTTTTATCACGCCCATCGCTCGTTCCTGTTTCCGACAGGAGAAACGGTGGATTACACGCGTAACCTGCGAAACGATTATGAGTTTGCGCGTCTAGATTCATCAATTACGAGTAAGCTGCGCTTGTCCGGGACTTTTACTTACAGCCCGCAGCGCGAACATGGACAAATCCCGTCGTACACAACATCAGCTCCTCCTTCAAACGACTTCAGTCAATTGGGTGGACGCGTGGCAGCAAACAATGTCACCGGCAGTGGCGTCTGGACTCCGACAGCCAAGCTGGTAATCAGCGGCCGTTTTGGACGTAACTATCTGAACGAAAAAGACAGTTCTTACGGTGTTCCCGCCGGTCCACGAATTCGGTGTCTCAACGGCGGTAGTCCGGAAGGAGTACCCGCGACTAATCCGTGCGCTTCCGGTTTCAACAGCACGTCAGACATTACCAAAACAAACAAGGACATTTCGATCCGCAGAACGTTTGACGCTGACGCTAATTACCTCGTCGATAGTCTTGCCGGTCGTCACAACTTCAAGTTTGGCTACCAGCTCAACAAACTATCCAACGATGTGGACCAGGGCTACTTTGGTGTTGGTGAAGTCCGCTTGTTCTGGGGACAGTCTGATCGCGGTATTGGTCCAGGAGTTTGTCCGACGGGGCCATGCACTTCGTTCGGTTATGGCTACCTTCAGGATTTCGGCACGGTAGGTTTGGCCAAGAGCACTAACACCGCTCTCTACGTTCAGGATAGCTGGCAACCAAAGCCACGCCTGACATTGAATCTTGGTCTGCGTCTCGAGAATGAGGACGTGCCTTCGTTCTCTGAAAACGCGCAGGCGATCAAGTTCGGTTGGGGCTCCAAGCTTGCGCCGAGATTGGGTTTTGCTTACGACGTTTTTGGCGATGGCCGCATGAAGGTGTTTGCCAGTTACGGTCAATTCTACGATCGGTTCAAGTACGAACTTCCTCGCGGGTCATTCGGTGGCGACAAACTGTTGCGCTACTTCTTCCCACTGGCGGATCCAAACTTCACCACCTACACGAGGGCTTACACGCTGTCGCATACGTTGGTTGGACCACTTGATTTCCGAGTTCCTTCCAACGACCCGGCAGACAACAGGGTCGATCCGGATTTGAAACCGGCGCGGCAGACTGAATTCACCGTTGGTACTGAGTATGGATTGACTAACACTCTGGTATTCAGCGGCCGTTACACCCGCAAGAATCTCGACCGCACAATCGAGGACGTTGGTTTCATCGATGCTGCCGGCAACGAG
>JBKPOC010000075.1:0-87957 GCA_046732935.1 Acidobacteriota bacterium
GGTTATCCGGGGTTGGATCTTTGCCCTTCTTCAAGGCGCAAAATTCTCCCGTTGATCCCTCGAACGAGGTTCATTCCGAGCTATGGTTTGTGGTGACGCGAGGGTGGGCCGCCGCCACGCGCTTGCAGATATTTTTCAAACTCTTTCAGCGCCTCTTTGACGCTCTCGCGGTAGGCGTCTCTGATACGGTCATCGCCGCCGATAAGCGCGGCTAAGGAAACGGATTTGGGGGCGCTGATGGTCGCGGCGCGTTGCTCGCTCGTGGTCAACATAAATTCAACTCCTAAAGTCATCAGCGAGCTCGTTCGAGTCGCTGTTTGGTTCGTGTTTGTCCTCGCATTCGGGATCGTTCCGGTGGTAATCCGGGGTTGAATCTTTGCCTTCTTCAAGGGCGCAGAATTCTCCCGTTGATCCTCGAACGAGGTTCATTCCAAGCTATGGGTTTGTGTTGACGCGAGGGTGGGAAATCGAGGGGGCAAAACTAAACTCTCGCGTGGTCTATCGGAGTCAACTCTTGCGAGATCGAAAACTCCGACGCGGTTGAATCGAATGGCCCAATGCTGGGCCATTGATGATCGATTCAATCAACAGAGCATCCGGCGACTGACAAAGCCGCGAGCGCTGCTGGTCTGGCAGAGACAACTTTGGTGCCACTTGACCGCCTTACTTAGCTCGCATTGGAAAACGTCGCAACGACGGAGAGCATTGATTGAGTAGTAGTTGGTCGTAGAGTGTTGGACCACCCGAGGGAGAGGCTGATTAAGGTTCCTTTACACTGGTGAGTGTCAAGGTTTCCTACCTTTACACATAATGCTCGAAAACAGCGCGTAACACGCGATATTTAGGCTTTTCCCCTTAGCGACAATCACAGTCGGCTGGGTGCCCGTCGCACACCCGCAGGGCCGTAACGAAGTGAAGGACTCGGAGCGCAGCGGAGAGTTGTGCGGGCGGGCTGCCGACTGAGAATGGCAGCTAAGGGGAACCAAGCCGATGAAAAACGAGCAGGGTAATTTACCCTGCTCTGTTAGGTGGGGGGTGGAGCGCGGCGCGACAGTAACAACACTCAGGGTGTAGCGCAGGGCGACAGTAACCCTATTCAGCGTATAGCGCAGTGAATCGAATCTCGAAAATTTCCCTTCGCGGTAAGCGCACTCAAAGCGGCGTTCGCGCCTCTGCTTTTTTCGCTCGCGCCTGGGGCTTGGTCCAAGTGATTGCCGCAGTTGGTCCAACTGATTGCCTCAGTGAGTTGCGCTAATAAGCAAGCTGCATGAGCGCGGAGCGCGGACCGCAACCGTGCGTAAGAGCTTAAAGCACGCGGAAGAAACTGAGGGCGACGCCGAGTCTCTAATGGCAGTAGTTTGTAAACGTGCAAACCATTGACAGCAAGGTAGAAACGCAAATTGTTGACGGACTTAGAGGTTGAAACGGCAAAGTTGTAAACGCGCAAACTATAGGAACAATAGGCACTTACCTGAGTTGTAAACCAAAACCACAAAAAAGTTACGACGTAAACGACTGAGCCGCAAAGAGATACGACGCCGAAAATTACCGCGCAAAAAACTTGTAAACGTGTAACGTATATCAAGGAAACAAGTTAGCGGCTAAAAACGAGCGTTGTAAACGCGTCAGTTTTTGCGTAACCGCGACAGCCCCAAAGCGGGGGTGTCGTGTCTAATCTTTCAGGTGCGCAGCACCTTTTATTTTTTTTCTCTCGATTGAAGTCGCTGGATTGTAGCGAACGTAAGACTAGGAGGGTCTTATGTGAGCCGTGCGGCGTCTGAGTGTGGATGAAACGCTTGGTCTAACTCTGTAGGATATGAGGGGACCGCGAGGTGGTGGCGATTACGTGATGGTGAAGTACGGTAAGATTACGAGCGGAGAGACGTGATGGATCAGAAGGATGCTCTGAATAAACATGAACCGATAAAGCGCGTGTCAAAGCAACGCGCGGACGGTCAAAAGTCGGGACTGGCCGGGGAGTTTTTTGTTGCTGCTGAACTTCTCAAACGAGGCTTGCAAACCTCTCTGACGTTGGGCAATGCAAAGTCAATAGATTTGTTCGCCATTAACGACGAAGGTACGAGGTTCACGATCCAAGTAAAGGCGCTCCGAAGTCCGAACTATTTTCTCATCGATTTGGAGCGCGTCCAGGATGCCTGTTATTACGTCTTTGTGGTGCTAAACAAGCCGGACATTCCGCCCGATTATTACATCGTGCCGGGCTGTGATCTTCGCTCCGATCCTTCCAAGTTTGGGAAGTGGTTTGCGGACTATAAAAAGATGCCGGGGATTCACCCGAAAGACCTCGCAGAGTATCGCAACAACTGGCAAGTTTTTGACGCGTAAGTGGGAATCAGAACAGAGCCAAATAGCATCATCAGAGTTTCCGAACTTGGAGTTAATGTCAGTGAAAGTTCACGGAAAGAGTTGTACGGTTTGGGGTAAGATTTAGAAGGGAAATTTCGACGCAACTGCGCCACTTGGCAGTTGGTTCCCGGTCAAAAAAAAGCGCCAGCCGGGGCCATTGCCTCAGCTGGCGCGGTTCGTTCTCAGGGTTGGATTATATGATTAAGCCAGAAGCGAAGCGTATCATAATCGGTGCAATCGTACAGGTGCTCCCATTCAATCCATTTAGACGTTCCATCGTCTCTCTCGACAACAACGAAAAGGCCATCGGTTATAGGCAATCCGCACTTCGCACAGATCATTGTTTCGCCGGATTCATCCACTGTTATAACTCCCTAAAAGATCGAGGGCGCTACAGGCACCCACCTACCTGTAGCACCCTCTAAAGCGTCACCGATCCCTCGGCCCCCTCGCGGATCGATAACGCTTATTTCAGGGGCGTCGTGCGCGCTTAAGGCGCGATGAGGTGCGGTGAGGTCACAGCACAGACGCCCCGAGCCTCATGCGGGAGATCCTCAGTTCGCATGAGGCTATCTTAAATTTCCGGGAATCTTCTCTACGTAAAGCTGGCCTAACTGCCGCAACTAGAATGCGATGTAACAAGACCTCAATCGACACGCCAAGCCTGTTGGCCCATTCGCGCAGGAAGGCCCAATCTTTTAGCTCAAGGTCATTAGGAGTTAGGTTTACGACAGCGTAAGGGGTTTCACTCTTGGCGTGAGTGTCCGTGATAGTATTATCCGGCATGGTCGATTCCTTTCGCTTAACAGGGTTAGGAGTCGGCTGTGTAGGGTTGGCGAGTGTTAGAGCACTTGCCAGCCCGCTCTTTTTTGGTGGGTGCGGACCACTATAAAGACAGCAGTTTCGCTTGTCAAGAGGAATTTATGCCGATATCGGCATAATTTTGTAGAATGCTATAATTGGGCCATGAAAATTATCAGCACGGCTGAGGCAGCAAGACGTTTAGGAGTAACCGCAAACAGAGTGCGCGTGCTGATTAGGTCAAAGCGTTTGAAGGCGACGAAAGTCGGGCATGACTGGCTGATCGATCCGAAAGACCTTGACGCTGTTAAAGACCGCAAGGTGGGCCGACCGCGTAAACTCCGCAAGACCTCAAAATCGTAAACCACTAATTTTCTTTAAAGAATATTGATGATCGTTGGAAGGATGAGAGAGCCATCAGTTTCAACGCCTGTAACATGTTTTTCCACGGTGGTTTTTAGGCGTTGGTTGTCTAACTTGCTACGTGATTTTTCCTTCAGTAAAGTCGTTTCAACTATGGTCTTTCAAGCGATCACTGGTCCATGGTTCTAATGACTCGCAATAACCGTGTACCGCCATATAGTCTTTTTCTTGTATCGGTTCAGCAAAAATCTCTTCAACTAGGCTTCTGAACCGCTTCTTGGGCGGCATTAGCTTGAGATCAGCCCAGAGATCGTACAAGCCGCGAACGCGGAAAATTGGATATTCGAGTTCGTCTTTTCTTCGAAGGCTATCGAGAAATTCAATCAACATTTTAGGACCAGTCTTTACGATATCCCAGACCCGATAAGTCAATCGGGAGGATAGGTCCATCTCCTCCTTTTGTAAGAGGTTTTGCCACGCGGTTCGGAGCTCATGATCAATGCGTAGTAAATCACCTACTCTCTGAGCTTCACTAACACGTTTCGTGTAGCGAATTATTGTGTCGCGCAGAGAAGAATAACGGTCTCGTAATTCAACTAAGCGGAGAGGAATATCATCTCTCGATTTACACTTGGACAGCAATATTCGTGCGAAGGCTGGCACCGGAAGCAAGCCATACCCAACTCGATAATTAAAACTGTTTTCAACCGATTCTATTTTCACCTTCGCGTCGTCGATTATCTTCGTTATGTATTTGACGGCTTGACCGTAGTTCCTTTGAATTTGCATCGTACGGCCTAGCAGCGGTAAATGTACATCCTCCAACCCGAAACATTCAGCGACTCGGTACACGGAATTCGACCATTGTTCCTGGGCATCTATCAAATCATAGATAAAACCCTTCAATTTCAAGTCAGAGAAACTAGGACCTGTTAATCTTCCTTCTTCTAGGGCCTCCTGATCGGATAGGATTGGAGTAAGACCCGACAACTCAGAAAACGGTTGTAGCACCTCTTTGTCTCCAGCATTTTCCTGTTCGAGAACTGTTATATCAGTGCGTCTCAAAAGACGAACAAAATTGAAATGTGGACTATTCAGAAATAAATCCGATGCTAAAGTCTGAAGGGTTATATACTCGTCAAAATACTCATCTACCTCAATATAGTTGAAGGCTGGCGCACCATAAATGAGGTCCAGTAAGAATTGATTATAGTCAAACTCCAAATTCTTCTGTTCGGCTATGGTGGCGATCTCTCGCCCGCTATAAGCCTTGATGCTGCCGGAAGCGATGAGCGCATCCGATAAAGGACCAGCTATTCCCTCATCAGTCGTATATCGACCTGCCAATATGTTTTCCACCGCACTCTGATGGTTTGTTCGTCCCGGACGATCATTTTGGATGTCATCTTGAAAGTACCACGTATAGGAATCTGATAAACATACGGCCTCCGCTAAAACTCCCAAGTCATACAGAAAACATGGATTGATCCGCCTATCTCCTGATAATACAGAGTCGACCTGAATCAGTAGATTGCTATCTATCAAAGCGCCAATTCCTTGATGGTCATCGTCTATTTCATACACAGCAGTCCCCTTTCATTAAAGCCTATAACAGATATCGAATCGCATTGAGCGATGATTCGTCAGGATTATCTCAGGAAGCTACACAGTTTGGAAACCGATAGGCGCGAGGTTCAGACGACTCTAGATCCTTTCGTTCTCGTGAGAACCCGCATCCGTGTGGCGGCCTTACGCTAAGACCAACGCTCTATGAGAACTAAGATGTGGCTAAGATAGTGGCGCTGAGTGTTAATACTAAGCCAGCCAAAGCATTACCTTGACGATCGCTAGGCGCGTAAATGCCGAAGCAAGCGATAACGTCCGTCAACTTGGCGCGAAGTAAAGAGTGACCATCCCGTTTCCATTGACTCTTGAGGTCGTTTTGGAATAAAAGAACGCTGCTTCACCTATTCCTTTATAGTAGTTCTCTTCAACAATAAATGATGCTTGATACCAACGCGGCTCGTTAGAGAAAGCGCGCACTAAAGAACTCGACTGATTACTCGCACCTTAGACCAAGGGAGGATGAATATTGTGAGCGAAGAAAAAAAGTCCACTTTTTTCCGAAAATTAAGGAGAGCTGCAAGGTCTCTCTTGCTCACTAACGCTCTCGTAACAATAGTAGCTTTATCTAATTTGGTGCCTTGGCACAGACCCCCTAACACACCTCGCGAGCCAGAGCCACCATCTGTTTCTGAACTGCTACAAAAAAACGAATGGGAGCGCAATTTAAGAGACGATATCATCCGAATCCAGAACCACGTAGAAATTGATAGACAGAAGCTATCTACTGACAAACTCGACCAGCGCCAATTACTAAACACCCTCGATAGTCTGATATCGTCGGCTGACAAATTGAAGGACAAACTCGCAGAACTCAAAAATCAACCTTCTCCAAAAAATCTTTCGAAAACTACAGAGTTTCAGGCCTTCAAACAAAGCGTAGAGAGACTACAGAAATATCTAATAGACATCAGGAGCAGATTGGATAAAGAAAAAAGAAGGTTGGTTGATGGAGCCAGCGCCGATAAGACTGGCCTTTATGAATTGACAGATTCTCTTGCTGAACTCACACGCGAAATACTTGAACTTAAGAATTTTTTCCTATTCTCAGATTTGAAACACCGCTACATACCAAAAGTCATCATGGCGTAGACGGAACTGATTAGTTTATGGAGTGATCACTTACTTCGCTGTGGCAGAACTGTAGCTGGGGTTCACCCCAAAAACTTGTGGCCAATCTGTGGACAGAATTCGCAGCACAGCACAGTCAGACGCTGGCACCGAATGGGAAAGAAACCACAAAACCCTTGTTTAGTTTCCTCTGCAATACAAATGACTTGCCGCGTAACAGGGTCGGTATTGCCTAAAAATCTAACCTCACACCCAAACTTCAACTCCATGATTTCAGGGGTTAGCGGCTTGAACTATTTGCTTAAGTTGTTCGTAGTTGGTCATAGAGGTTATTATTTCTCAGGGCGGTCGTTGACGTTCTAGCCAACTGGACGCATACTTTGATCATCAAACGTTCGTTGCGCGAAGTGACGAGTTCTTTGAAAGGAGAATAGGATCATGCGGAAAATGAAGGCCGATGAGCCATGTACACCTGATGTTTTATGAAACGTTGAGACAATTATTCTCTAACGTGTAGAACATCGGTGTTGGAGGACAGGGCTTGAGCCTGTGACATGGCCGATGGACAGAGAAAAAGATGGGTTGGACAAGATTGCATGGTTCGTTTTCAAGTTGGTTTTGTTGGTTCTTTTTCTTGCGGCTCTATGGCGGGTACTACTTGAGGACCCCACTATTCGAGAAATTTACAATTACCTAAGCTCCTGACGTTCGACACTATTATCGAGGTGCCCTGCGGTTACAACCGCGGGGTTTTTGATTTTAAACGGCAAGGTTCTCGTACTCCCTATTAGATAGTCTCCTGCGCTACAAGAAGCGCTGTCTTCGCCTTCTCGTATTCCTCATACAACCACGGCGGTACAAATTCCTCGTTTAATAGAGCACTTTCCATCTCTTCATGCTTTCTTAAAAACTCTTCTTTAAGTTCACTGTACACTGTCCAGTACGTCTCGGGGCGGTAGAACCTGCTCTCGCGGGACGGCGTTGTGAGTTCATACTGGTCTAGAATTAGCGGTTTCGATTTTCTTTAAGTAAACGATTCGGGTTCTAGTGTGTTTGCTCATAAAACTGCTTCAACATCTTTAAGGTCGTATGCCACTAATGCTATGCCTCCGCGTTTCCTGACTTCTTCCAAATAGCTCTCCTGTAATACCGTGGGTTTGTTGGGCCGAATCTTCAACTCCACAGCTATCATCGAAACTCTCCGACTCTCTGCTTTCTGGGCCACTTGTATGCAAAGGCTAGTGCCGGCTGTAAAGGCAGGATGTAAATAGTTCTGGGATTATCGGTGACGATTGCCAGTAGATTCGCTTTGGAGTGGAATAAGGCTTCAAGCTCTAAACAGATGTTGCGTGTCTTGCTCGCCATGAAGTCATGCTTTACTTCAATGGTCCTGCCATTACTCAAACGTAAATCGTAATCTTGGAAGAATCCGTCTTCGACCTCTTCGACTTGCTGACCCCACGAGCGATCATTTGAGCAACATAATGCTGCCCTTCCTTACCTCGTGTTCTGTCTTTGATGAAAGCTTGCGAGGGCATCCCCCCGACACACGGTCAGGGAGTATCTTGTAGATCCCAACAAATGTTGGGGGGACGCTCTCGAAATTCTACTCAATTGGCGACTATCACTTCCCAGGCTATGGCCGATTTCGTAACCAGCCATATCAACCCTTACTTTGTGGACCAGACCATATTTACGGTCAAGCCTAGCGTGACGTATTCGACCAGACTCGGGCCGGAACTCAAGTTCTTGACCACACTTCAATCGTTCATGAAATCTAGGGTCGGCAAGCTCCTTAAGCTGATGCTCGTACTCTCGTTTTTCGGATTCGGTAAGAGGCTCTGGGAATTCCAGGGGGCGGACGATTTGTGAGGTTTATTTTAGCTGGCAGCAGGATTCGATACCTGCATGAACAATTTACGCTTCCCTAACTGGCGATTAACCGTATTCCCGGACTTGCCGCCCTCATGGTTCCCAGGATTGGAATTGTCGGGAGTCATCCCGCGTCTATTTTCTGATAGCACTGGTGGCTTTGCCTACATTTAGGGTTTTATCCTATGGGTCCCTGAGCACCCGTTGGGGTTGGGCCATATTATCAGCTTCCGCCATACCAGCTAACCTAATGATAGCAAACCAGTTGAGTTCATCAAGCCGCTTAACTAAGCGAACTCGAGAAAGTTGTCCACAACCAAGAGACCGATTTTGACGTATAGAGTTTCAGAATTCGTTTGTTTTTCTGTCGTACAGGAAATACAATACGCCACACCACCTCAAGTAAGGAGGTAATAAGAGGTGAGCCCGAAAATTTTCATTCTTGCCCTGGTAGTTGTTGTTGCTGTCCTGTCTGGCTGTCAGGCGAACTCTCCACACGCCAAAGTGACTGTCCAAGTCGGCGGATCTGGTAACGACGCCGCTTCGGCTGACGAAATCGCTACCAGTAAACAAAAAGAGGAAGAGTTACGCCTAGCAAATGAACGCGTTAAAATCGCAGAAGAAAAAGCTGAGTTAGAAAAACAGAAGCGTGAATTTGCAGAACAGCAATTAAAGGCAGAACAAGAAACAGACGAAACTGAAGAGTACCAGGGGTCCTCTGCATCAGTAAGCCAAAACTACTCAACTCCACAACCTCCACGGCCACAATATTCGAGTCACCACAGTCGAAGCCAACCCGAACCTCAGTATTCGTACATGCGTTGGCCATGCGACGAGCCCCTTCCAGAGATCGGGGACATTGTTGAAGACGACGAAGGTATCGAATACGAAGTTGTAGGGCGAAACGGCCATTGCCTCAAGATTATTGAGTTGGACGAAAATTGAGGCATACCTGTCCTGACCAAATAAAGGCCGGTACTAATCTCGTCTATCGCCCCTCGTCATTCAGTTAAAATAGTCAACTGACTATCCAGCTACTTCGCCACTCTCACCTTTAGCGCGCACGCGATCCGCGCTAACGTATGCGCACCGGTTACACGCTGCACGCGATCCGCGTTACCATACGCGCGCCGGTTACACGCGCACGCGATATTCGAAAACGTGCGCACCGTTACACGCTGCACGCGATCCGCGCTAAACGTGCACACGCGCACGTGGTACGCACTAACGCTGCACGCGTGCTGGAGATATAAAGAATGAGCGTGAATGAGTACTTTGCTGACATTGCCGACGAATTAAAAAAGAGGTCAGACAGAGTCCGTCTGGGGTTCTCTACCCACCACCTGACAGCAGGCGAAAATAGGGAGGGAATAGTCGCTGATTTCCTACGTGAATATCTACCCAAGGCTTTCTCGATCGATACAGGGCTAATACTCTCTAAATCTGGGGAATTCTCTCATCAGGCGGATATTGTTGTCGTAGATCACACTTACAACGCGCCTCTTTTCCCATCTAGTACAAAACATCTTTGGCTTATCGAAGCGGTCTATGCGTTATTTGAAGTCAAGACAAGTTTGTCCCCAAATGACATTAACGATGCGGTGGCAAAGTGCCGAAAATTTAAAACATTACCTCGGGATTTCGCAACGGTACCCGCCCAGCCTCAGATTCCCGACTCCCTCTTTGTACTGTGGGCCTTTGACGCCCCGTCGCCTGAGACAGCCAAGAAAAACATTCTTGATTCTTTAGAAGGAATTCCCCGCTCTGAACAGCCAGATTTCATTGTAGTTCCTGATTCAATTGTCGTTACGGCCGGAAGCTACCGTGAGCTTTCAAAGTTAGGTTTGCCGAATAGCCCGCATAGGGCACAAGTAATGGCTGCATTCGGCGGGGATTTGGATCTAGCGTTGGGCGACCCGATCGAGGTATTACATTTAGAAAAGAATTCAATTCTTGCTTGGCTTGTTTGGTTTACATCTTGGCTCAATGGCGCTGGACATCGAAGTGCGCCCTTAATCTCGTACTCGACAGAAGGGCATATCTTTGGAAACCCTGTCTAAAAGTTGCGAGCAGCTTTAAACCGCTACCCGCAACTGTTGCAAGAAACTGAGCATTTCTGCCGGTGGCGACAGGAAAAAGTTGCGAAGATTGTCCCGTATGGCCCGCCACTAACCCCAAATTAGAACTCACTTGATATTAATAACAACTCCGGCGACCTTTTCTTTTTGCCAAGCCGTGTTCGTAATTGCCAGGACACTCAAACCTCAGCAGGAAGAAAAATCCGACAGCTTTGAGTGAAGGTATAACACGACAATTATCATATCAATCTGATTCTTGAAATCAGACGCGGTCGATGTAGGACAGATGCACTTTGTCAGAATTCCACAATCCTTCCTTAGCCCCGCAAGCTGAATAATTAGATCTGGAAATGTGTGGGTTCGAACAAACAGTCATCCCTACTGGCGACGTTGTGATGAGGTGCTGTTGACCGTGCTGGTGGACTGGTGCTGGCAAATTGCGTATCGTTCACGAAACATTCCTCAGACGAGCACGTTGAAATGACGATCGTTACAGCACGTATTGAACCGAGGCGAGAAGGTATCAAAAAGCCCGTCGGATGCGCCTTGAGTGTTTGGCAAAGCTGATTTATCCAGAACCGAATAAGACAAGGAACGGTGGTTTAAGAAGCCACCACACGTGCCATGAACAAAAAGATTGGCGGAATGGAGTCGCTCTTTATGTGTACGGGAAACGAAAGGTTAACACCACTTCCCGATTCTATCGAGATCAAGATACATAGTTAGCTTTCTTCTTTGCTGAGGAGATATGAATAGAAAACCGCCAAGCGATGTTCGTCGCGCTTTGAGACGTGAGGTTGGCTTCGGGTGCCCTGTGCCTAATTGTGGAAGCCCTTACTTAGAATGGCACCACTTTGATCCGCCTTGGCGAGTCGCGAGCATCATGAGCCGGACGGCATGATTGCGCTCTGTAGCGAGCATCATCCAAAGGCGGATGCGGGTGCATTTACCATAGAACAGTTGCGTGCATTCAAAGTAAACGGTGCGACTAAACGTGAGGAAATAAGCGGAAGCTTTGATTGGTTACGCAACAGACTACTTCTAGTTGCTGGAAGTTGCTTCTTCTATGAAACTTTAATAGTTCTGGAGTTTCGTGGGACACCGATTATTTGACTCCGTAGAGACGAGGATGGTTACCTGTTACTGAATTTGCGAATGCTTACGACGTCTAAGCAACCCCGGCTCTGGCTCGAAGATAATTACTGGATCGAAAAAGGTACGCCGACAGATTTCGAATGCCCGCCTTCCGGCAAACTGATTCATGCAATGTATGAGAATGGAGATGAAATCAGGATTGAATTTTTTGAGTTGTCCTCACTGTCGGAGGCACAAAGGCGTTATCCGTCTGCACACGCGGAGTATTGGAGGATTCAATTTCCTATTACCGTAGTTGAAGTATTAAAGAAGGTGGGCGGAACGAACATAAGCTTTGGGCCAAATTGGACGACGTTAGGCGGAAACCAGTTAAAAAACTTTTTCTTTAGTCATAACCACTGTGGCATTTCCCTAAATTAGCCGAAGCCTAAAGAGCGAAGATATAGAAACTGAGAGCGCCTCTCGCAACTGTTGCAAGGAACTAAGCATTTCTGCCGGTGGTGACAGGAAAAAGTTGCGAAGATTGTCCAGTATGCTCCGCCATCAACCTCCAGCACGCAAACCAATTCTGTTGTTGTTGTAACTTGATAGTAGTATTGTTGTCCCTCTGCAACTTGAACCTTGAACCCTTGAACCCTTGAACCATTAATTTGCCGCTGCGGCAACTTGGTTCCAATAGCGCCCGGCAATTGATTGGTTCCACTTTTCGGGAAAAGGTGCGAGTATCTTGAATTCTTTAGAACGTCTGACTTTTGATGCGCCTATCGTATCTATTGAACTCTCTCGGACCCGAGCTTAAGCCTGCGTTGCTCCTTAACCTACTTCGCGATCTCACGGCCATATGCGGTGGCATCTGAGAAGCACTTTCGCCTATTCATTCAGACTGATGCTCATAAGCCGACTGGCATGAGCAACGGACGGAATAGATTAAAAGAGCTACTCAGACGCCTTTACCTTATTTCGCAGCAGCTTAGATTCAAGCTGGTAAAGAGCTATCGCGAATAAGAGTTACGATAACTCGCTTGTGCTTAGCGGGGGCCATAGAAGGGAACACAAACGGTACATAAGTAGCAAGCATCAGAACCGACCACACACCATTCGTAATTATCGTAAGAGTTGTGGGCGGATGGCGAAGGGGGGGTCACCGCCCAAAAAACGCTGAACCCACCACCTGGAGGTGAGAGACTGGGGAAGAACCTCACCGGAGAATACGAGTTGTATCCCGAGCCGTCATAATACCTGCCCGTTGTTGTGTTCTGGAATGTGGCCTCCATCACTGACACGCCACTGCCCCACTGAGTGTCTGTCGCCCACCCACTAAATTCGGTAGGTATGGGAGCACCAAATCCCCCAGTTTGATCGGGATATACATTTGGTTGAGAAACGTCATCTACCTTGTAATCGTCACCTGATGTGGTACCACCACAAGACCATTCGATGTAGATACCCTGACCTGTCTGGTTTGTTGACGGAGTCCATGGGCCTTTTTGGGCTTGTCCAGTTGCGTCAGTACAAATCCAGCCAGGGGTAGTCTCTTCAACGCCATTGCGCACGATATGGAGCGTGCCGCAGGTGTTGGGAGGCCCGTTGTAAACGTTGTAAGTGTATGAAGTGTATCCGCAATCGAAGATGCCCCTTGAGAAATACGCATACCCTCCATAACACGACTGAGCTGGGAGACTGCTTTCCTCGTCCAGCATCGGTCCTCCGCGACCAGACTGAGCCGAGAGACTGCTTTCCTCTCTCGTAATCGCTCCTCCGTCATCGGCCTGATCGCGAAGACTGCCCACTCCAGCGTACGGGACAATAGGTAGAGGCAGGAATTCTCCCGATGCCACATCTTTCATAGATAAATATCCTTGTGCTGTACCGGCGAGCACTCTCATCTCGATATGGGTTGGGAAATCCTTTGTGCCGCTAATGAACTCTCCCAAGGGAGCCTGCCAATGAATCTGTGTCGAACTCGATAAGACCAGCGACTTGATCGTCTGACCCGCTCGGCTGATCAGCTTGAATTCAACAGAACTGTTCGGTTTGCTCAGCGCCACCCCCACACCGAATGCATAACGTTTATCAACCTCGGTCTGTCCTTTGACAGCGGGTGCATAGCCGATACCATCAGCGTTGAAAACGTTCTTTCCGCTCTTCCCTATGCCCGAGAGCTCCCTGACCCATTTCGGCGCCGCCTGCGGTCTGCCGTCTGCTTGTAGTAACGTCTCGGAGTAAAATTGAGAGCTGTTGACGGGAAAATCAACAGCCGCCATAAGCGTTGCTACCTCTTCATGGCTACGAATGAACAGCGTGTCGCTGCCGCGGAAAGTTGCCGGCAAAGAATCATCGAGTCGCACCGTTTTACCGCCGCCAATTACTTCTGACTCATACGGTTGTTCCTGGGCAACTGTTGAATCGAATGGTTTAGCGCGCACAGTCAGTTTGGTATTCTGGCTGCCAAGATTTGTGACCCAGAGCGCCGAACCAGTGGGACCAATCTGACCAGGTTTTTTTACAGCTAACTCGATCTGCTTTACGCCATCGGACGTAAAGCCACTTTGAGGCAGGAATAGGCTGAACAAAACAGCCGTCAGCAATAAGAGGTGACCCATAGTGAAATAGCGTTTCGCGTTTTTACCAAATACACTTCGCACGAGAACACACTCCTTCCCTGAATGTTATGTGGACAGAGGCAAACCCACTTGCGAGAGAATGGGTCTGTGACCACCTTTAGCTATAGGGGTAAGGGAATAAGGTAGGGGTTCAGAGAAGTAAGTTAAGAGTTCTCCTCAGATCTGTCTCATCAAAAAGCGGCAATCTTTATTCAGAAATCGTTATCGCCGGTTTACGATCGTCCGACTCGTCGAAAAATGTAATCCACCTCTTATATTCACGTGGTAAGCAGCCCACCCACTTCTTGAATTGCCGGTCAAAGGTAGTCGGGCTGTTAAACCCGCAGCGGCTATAGATTTCAGTTAGCGTGTAGTTCTTCTCGTGAAGCAACTCCAAACATTTCTCGATGCGGTAGCGCGACAGTAGATGATGAAACGTCGTGCTGGCGAAACGGTGAAGGAGGAGGTTGAGATGATCCGGGCTGACGCCACTATGCCTGGCCGCATCTGTCAGATGAATATCCGGGTCCGCGTAACACTCCTCGATGAACGCCCAAAGCCGCTCCAGCCTACGGGAGTAGATAATCCTCCCTCGAATTTCCGCCAACGGGAGCGCTATGGCGATAAGCGAACAATGTGGCAGAAGATGAGCGCGCGCGCCTTCCTGTTCCATAGTGGCAACCTTGTATGAGGAAGTGGGTAAGATCTCCCGTAGATTCTCTCGGAGTTGCGGTCTGTGACAGTAAGCGCACCTACTGCGTCACCCATGGCCTTCCGAGTAATACTTCTTTATACATAATGATGTCCGCAACGTGCCGTGGCATGAGGCGCTGCTGCGGAAGCCGGCACCGCGGCCGACACAGGTCTGAGGCCGCTGACGAAGCCTGCGGCCGAATTTTCTCCAGCGTCTTAACACACGACGACACGCCAAGCCGACCGATTACTTCAAAATGACTTTGACGACGTGAGAGTACTGAACCGGGTCTTTCCATTGTGATTTCTTACGTGAGGTTAACGAGGACAGTCTCGTTAACCAAGCGACCGACTGTTGAAAGCGCACAGTAACGCGCCTCCTCGGACGCATGGTTGCAATAGTCTTATGAAATCATATGCAATGCTGATTATGTCGCGGCTTGCATAACTGCGTATTCCGGTGCATCGTGGGCACCAATTCCGGCCCATCGTGGGCAGCGATTCCGGGTCATCGTGGGCACCGATTCCGGTGCATCCTGGGCAGTTAAAAAGACCGATGCTGGAGCTATTCCACTGGCGGCAGACATCATGGCTTCCACCAACTTTTACGGGAGGAAACCGCCATAGATGTCAGCCCCGAGGGTCTCTATGCATCTGGTCAAAGAAGTCTTGCGATTAACGGCGGCAGGTCTGAGTCAGCGTCAGATTGCCCGCAGTCTCCATTTAAGCCATGGCGTGGTCGGCAAATATCAGGCCGCAGCGCAACGAGCCGGCGTTAGTTGGCCGCTGCCGGAAGCAGTAGAGGACGTCACTTTAGCCAACCGGCTCTGCCCCAAAGAGTCCACCCGCGCCCCAACTGCTCACGTCGCTCCTGACTTTGCCAACATCCACGAACAACTGAAAGAAAAAGGCGTGATGCGACTCTTGCTCTGGAAGAGTATCGGGCCGCGCACCCGGACCAAAGCTACAGCTACACCCAGTTCTGTTTTCATTACCAGCAGTGGCGCTCACATCTCAAGCTGGTGATGCGGCAGACGCATCGCGCCGGGGAAAAGCTGTTCGTGGATTACAGTGGTCCGACCGTAGCCATCGTCAACCCCATCACTGGCGAGATCCGCGAGGCGCAGATCTTCGTGGCCGTGTTGGGCGCCTCCAACTACACCTACGCAGAAGCAACCTGGACTCAGGGTCTAGCCGATTGGATCGGCGCGCACACTCGTGCCTTCAGTTTCTTTGAAGGGGTGCCCGCGCTGGTTGTCCCGGACAATCTTCGCAGCGGCGTGAATAAAGCTTGTCGTTACGAACCACTGCTGAACACTTCCTACTATCAGATGTTGGCCCACTATGGCACGCAGCGTTGCCGGTACGGTCTTACAAGCCGCGCGACAAAGCCAAAGTGGAAGTGGCGGTACAAGTAGTTTAGCGTTGAATCCCGGCGCGGCTGCGGCACCGTACTTTTCACTCTCTCTTCGAATTGAACCTGGCGATTCGTCAACTGCTCACGGCCCTCAACGAACGTCCCTTCAAGAAGCTGCCGGGCTCGCGTCGTTCGCAGTTCGAAGCGTTGGACCAACCGGCGCTGCAACCCTTGCCGGCGCAAGCCTACGAATATGCCGAGCGGCGCAAAGCGCGCGTCGGTCTCGACTATCACGTGGAGGTCGACCGGCATTACTACACGTGCCGCATGCGTTGTTGCGGCAACAACTCGATGTGCGCCTCACCGCAAAAACGGTAGGAGATCTTCCAACGCGGTCAGCGCGTGATGGTGCACCTGCGTTCCAAGCGTCAGGGGGCGCACTCAACCAAGCCCGAGCACATGCCCAAAGCACACCGCGCCCATATGGAATGGACGCCCGGTCGTTAATTGAATTGGGCGCTTGAGATTGGCCCACACACGCGCGATCTCCTCAAACACCTGCTCTGGAACAGACCGCATCCGGAGATGGGTTATCGCAGTTGTCTGGGCTTGCTCAGCCTCGGCAAGCGCTTCGGACCTAAGCGCCTGGAAGCCGCCTGTGAACGAGCTTTGGCACTGCGCTCGCCCACGCGTAGCAGTGTGCTCTCGCTGCTGCAACAAGGACTGGACCAGTTGCCGCTGCCGGAAGCCGCACCCGTCCAGCGCTCCTTGCTCCATGAAAACATTCGCGGTCCCGGTTACTACCAGTGAAACTGATGACGCGCCGTAGCCTTCGCTGCGGCGGCCGTCAACGGTCTCGCTGCGCTCGATGAACTTCGCGAACTAAAAAACAGTTCGCTCGCCGTTGACTGCCGTCCTCGCCGCGGCTGGGAGTAGACACGGAGCTAAAGCTCCGGTGCATCCAGTTTGGATGCGTTTTTGACCATCAGGGACCAGCGCCGAAAATTTCTGGCCCGGATTGGGCCCTGTAAACGATTCTCTCGACCCGGTCCAACTGAGGACCAGGGAGATCAATACAACTTTCTTATCTGAGGAGACTTTAACGATGCTTGATAACCAAACCCCTGGAGCAACTGCGGCGCCTGCGACTCAGCGGCATGGCCGCCGCCTTTGCCCAACAACTCGAACAACCCGAACTGCAAGCTCTTTCCTTCGAAGAACGCTTCTCCTTATTGCTCGATCGGGAACTCAACCTGCGCGAGAACCCCTGTCTCAACCCCCTCTTACAACTGGCGCGTTTGCGACAACAGGCTTGTGTCGAAGACATCGACTACACGCATCGCCGCGGCCTCGAGCGCTCGCTGATGGCTACGCTCGTCACTTGTGATTCGATCCGCACCCATCACAATCTGCACCTGACTGGCCCCACCGGTACCGGCAAATCATGGCTTGCGTGCGCCCTCGGGCAACAAGCTTGCCGCCAGGGACTCTCAGTGCGCTATGAACGCGTGGCCCGCTTGTTGGAAACTTTGCGTATCGCCCGCGGCGATGGCTCTTATCACAAACGCCTGGCAGCGTTCGCCAAAACTGACTTGCTGATCCTCGACGATTTCGGCCTGAAGCGTTTAACTCAGGCCGAGCGCCTCGACCTGCTGGAGCTGATCGACGATCGTCATGGACGCCGCTCCACCTTGGTTACCAGCCAACTCCCGATCGCTCATTGGCATGCTTATCTCGGTGAGGATCCGACCGTGGCTGATGCTTTGTTGGATCGTCTCCTGAGTGCGGCTCATCGGCTCGAACTCAAGGGCGAGTCCCTACGCAAACGGCAAAAGCAAAACGGGAAAGAGCTGCCCACAATCAACCGGAATCACTGCCCACGTTGATTCCGGAATCACCGCCCACAATCACCGGAATACGCAAAAACGAGGCGAAATGACTACTTGTTAATTGAATCTAAGACAGCCTGCTAAGCTGTTCGCGCGTACGATACGAAAGTTCAGAGTCCACTATCTGCGTGTCAGTTACTCCAACTCTCGCCCTTAGTTCTCAGTCGAGCGACAGATGCGAGGCATTTGGGAGGATATTGAGCGAGCATCTGAAGAGTTAGCTTTGGCAACGAACATTCTAAGCGAGCCTGAGAACGTCGAATTACTTGCTAGTTAAACCAGTGTCGAGTTTGCCTCGGCGAAAGCTGTAAGATATTCAGCCCGGGTAGCGCCGCCAATCGCATTGTCTGCGATTCAGTACCTTTTCAATCTGCACTTTCGGCAATACTTAAGTTCCAATTTGCACTTCCGGCAACTTAATGGTTCCAATATCGCCCGGCAACTTAATGGTTCCAATCTTGACTACTCTGTCGGGTTCGGAGAACACCAGGACAGCGCGATCAAGAATCGCGTGTCCTGGTGGCTCTCTTATTCGAAACGAGATCAAGCCATCGAAGAAGAATCGGGTAGTGAGTCCCCGTGAGTGTTCTTCACTCAACCGCTCGCGGTCTTAATGCATGTGGCCGCCCGGCATCACCTGCTTGCTTTGCTTCACCGGTCGCCTGGTGCTAAATGCCACGTCGGGTTGAGTGACGCCGTTGACCGACCCCTTCAGCGGAGCGTCCATCTCCATCCTAATGACCGTGGCGATCCATTTAGGCTTCGAGCCACCGGGACAGTGAGCCCACCGCGTTAGCGGCTCTGTGCCGATCATGATCATGCCCGAGTGGTTGTTTCGATCAGCGTCTTCCTTGGGATTGTTGTAGAAGAAGCCGAGCGACTTGCGCAGGTGAAGAATGTCCTCAGGTTTGCCCGTGAGAAACGTCCAGCCCGCTCCGTGGTGCGCCGCGAAGGCCTTGAGATCCTGCGGCTTATCCTCTTCCGGACTCAACGTAATCGAATAGAAGAAGATGTCTTTGCCAACGCGTCCCTTCAGCAGTCGCTGCACCTGAACCAGGTTGTGCGTAATGATCGGACAGACGTCCTTACATTGCGCAAACATGAATTGGATCACCACGCGCTTGTCCTTGATCAGATCGTCATAGAAGCGGACTTTCTCGCTGTTCTGTGTGATCAATTCAACGTTGGGCAGGTGTCGACGCTGGATCAGTTCGCGCGGCGACACGTTCTTGTAATTGTAGTTGTGTTTGCTCGCGGGCGTTGCTTCCTGAGCTTTAACCCCGGTCTTTCCAGCAAGAGTTGCGACGCCCACCGCGGCCGTGGTTGTGCCGGCAGCCACCAGCCATTTTCTTCTTGTTATCTTCGCCATAGTCTTTCTTTCTCCTTTCTGATTCGAACGTGGGGCGGCTGCCGCCTTAAGGTTCAGTGTTGTTGTCGATCACGTTAGGCTGCACCTGGAAGAGCAGCATCATGGCGTGATCCTCGTGGACTGTGTTGTGGCAGTGCATCGGCCAATCTCCGCGAAAATCGCGGAAACGGAAGAAGATGGTTGCGTCTTCGTCGAATTGCAGCGTGGTAACGTCCTTGCGCGACACTTCGACGTTAGGCACACCCGGCCGCGTCGTGCTGATTCCAGCGCCACCACCGGGCCACGGGCAGTTGTTGCCGAATTGAGTACGTGTGCTGGAACGACCGCTAAAGCTGCTGTAACGGCCGTTGTTATCGACGCGACTGAGAATCTGATGTTCCTCCAGGTGAATGTGGATCGGATGCTGCCAATCATCACGCGGATTCGTGAGCACCCAGTTCTCCGCGGAGTTCTGTGTCACCGTAAAACGCAGGTCACCGCAATCGGCGAACTGGTTGTTGATGACCCATTGTCCGTTGTCGCGGTCAAACTCGAAGTGGCGCGTAATGCGCGGCGTGATGACGGACGGCAGCGTGTAGTAGGACGGCTGCGTGGCCGGGTCGACACTATTGTCGGTGACGGCAGAGCCGATCCGGAATTCAACGCAATAGATGCCCGTTCCGGGCGCGGCGACGTTGCAAGTCGGTCCCTGACCGTCGTCCTGAATCATTCTGTTCTCAAGCCTTACCTTCGTGTGACTCCCGATCAGACTCTTGACCTGGTTGAAGTCAATGATGATGTCATAGCGTTCGGCAACGCTAATGCGGAAACTCGTCACCTGTTTCGGTTTGGGCAAAAGATTCCCGTCGTTACCGACGACCCAGAACGGTATGACCGTGCCGGGCGACAGCGGATCGGTGAGGAACAACTCGTAAAAGCGTGATGGCCCGCCGTTGAGAACGCGGAAACGGTAACGCCGCTTGCTCACGTTGAAATACGGCTGAATGATCCCGTTCGCCAATTGGATGTCACCGATCAGTCCTTTGAAATCAAAGGTGTCGAAACAGATCTTGCCGGTGGCGGGATCGAGCAGTTTGTCATTCAGAATGATCGGAATGTCGAACTGCGGGTAACTCGGCAAGCGGAAACCTGTGGTCTCGTTGCCGGTATCGAACTGGTTGAAGATCAGGTGGAACCCCTCCAGCCCTTTGTAAGTGTTTTCCGCGGTGTGATCGATCCGGTGATCGTGATACCACAAAGTGCTCAGCGATTCATTGATGTCGCCGTTTGGAGCATGGGTAGATGCAAACCCTGCCTGCTGCGCGGTGAAGTAGTAGTCAAAATACTGGCCGCGGAAAAACCAACGACACGGCCCGCCGTCGCTCTCCGGGGCAGTGTGAAAATTGTGCAAGTGGGTCGACATCTCCGGCACTCCGAAACCGCCGTTTTGGCTTTGCGTCGGCAATTCATTGAAGCGCCGAATCAGCCAGGGTTCCTGGTAGCGACTGACGATCGTTGGTCCCGGAAATCTCGCGACATCTGTCGAGGCGCTGCCACCCAGATTGAATCCCCAAATCAACTGATTCGGAATATTTGTATCGGAGCAGATCCGGAAATTGCTATTCGCACGAATGCGCTCAACGAAATACTTCTGCACCGGATACTGCGTGAAAAATTGGAAGCAGTCGGTGCCCGGCCGCGGGAGGCCTTCAAACTGCCCGCGACCTTCAAAGGGAAGATTGTTGTTGGCAGGATTGGGTGCCGTGTTAGGGCATATTTGCGGCGGCGCCCCGAATTGCAGACCCGGATCAGTCAGCGGACGCGATGGAAGTTCCGGCGGAATCGGCATCGGGTCGACAAAAACCTGAGCCGGCTGCGGACTATTCCCAAAATCGCACTGAGTGCGAGTGCTGCTGCTGCTGAAGTTCTGAGGCGGCCCAACTGACGGGTGAGTCAAACCGACTTTTGGAATCAATACACCCGCGCCGGTCATTAGCCCCATGCTTATCAAGGCGCGCCGCGTGAACCCCTCTTTTACCAGCTCGAGCCGGTTGTCGAGGGCTTGCTGCTTTTCCCTCTCCCATCTCTTGTTTCTTTTCGAGATGAACGTCATGGTTGGTCTCCTTTTGTGAGCCAGATGCACTCCCAATGGTCGGGCGACAAGGAGCGCATCCTTTAAGGTTCTTGAAAGAACCCAGACTTAACCCGGACACACTTCTACGTCAGGGCTGATTTCGAAGCGCGGCCGTTGTGTTTCAAAAACTGCGAGGCTAAACCCTGAGATCGGTACTTACATCTACCCAGAGGATTAGTGCTTGCGTGTGACTGTAGGGGAACTTTCTGACTTGACGCGCGCAACCTATACCTTGCGTAAGAGGGAGTCAACAATTTCGTACAGAAAAGTATTGGCGGATTTTGCTGCGAGGTCCAAAGTTAAGGATTTTTGCAATTTGCAGTAACTCGTTAACGGGCTAAGTGCTCACCCTGCTCGGTGGCTCGGTGGCATGGGATGACTGTGTAAGTTGAAGCTGACCAGCGTTGGTTGAACTCCGCTTATCAAATTATTTCGCGACCTTCGCACAGGTTGATGAGTTCCCTGAGAACCAGTACCTGAGCACGCCGGCCACTGCCTGGACGGACAACGTGCAGGATTCCGGCATCCTTGAACTTGCCAAGAAGGCTGTTAATCATCGGGTATGTTGGCATCTGCGGCAGATCCTTAAAATCGGGCGGCGTAAAAACTGGCGTCTCAAACATCAGATCAAGCATAGGCACGGCAAATGGTGAATGGGTAAGATCGAGCACCCTCGCTTTCAAGGCGTTATGAAGGCTAATTACGTCACGAGCCTTCTCAGCATTTATTCGAGCTTGCTCTTGGACCGCTGTCAAGAAAAACGCGATCCAGTCATTCCACGCATCTGCAGTGTTCCCAATCATCCTTAGCTTGCTGATGTACTCCTCACGATGCAATGCAAAGTAAGCCGACAGATAGAATCGTGGGCGAGACAATATCTTCTTTTCGAAAAGAAAGAGCGGTATTAGCATGCGGCCTATGCGACCATTGCCATCGTGGAAAGGATGGATAATTGTAAACTGTGCATGAACAACAGCCAGTTGCACAATCGCATCAGGCCGCTCCATATGATAGTACTCTTCCCAATTTTCTAAGTATGCGATTAGTCCTTCGGGTGATGGCGGCGTGAACTTAGCCTTCTCGATTGTACCGCGCGGACCAATCCAATTTTGAATTGTACGAAAGTTACCTCGCGACACGTTGCGGCCGGGCAAGCCGTCTAACAGAATTGCGTGAAGTCTTTTCAGCAGGTCCAATGTAAATGGTTTTTTCTCGAGCTCAGCCTCAGCCGCTTCCAGAGCTCGTCGATAGTTTAAGATGGCTAAAATGTCTTCTTCGCGCTCCGGCATTGGCAGGGGCTCGCCAGCTTTAAATTTCAGCACTTCGCCCAAGGTCGCCAGGCTACCTTCGATGCTTGAAGAGAAAACCGCCTCTTGGGTAGCCATGGTCGAAAGGAGCAATTCGGGATTTACAACGGCTTGTAAAATGCCATCGTAATAGCCGAGGGCACGATTCGCGCTCGCTAAGTGTGGAATCAAAGCCTCCCATTTGATTTCAGACAAGGGCAGCGATTGAGGTACAAACGGTGTCATGTTGTGTACGGCGGAATATAGCTGAGCCAGGTTGTCTAAAACAATTAGGCGAATGCTTCATGCAAAATTGATCGCCTATACTCGGCGACGGGTTCGAGTAGGTAGAACTCGCGTGCCGGTTTGAAATTTTGTTACCCGCCTCCTAAGCACGATCCCCGCAACTTATTGGTCCAAAAGTACGCGGGGAAAGCTCAACTGCGACTGAATAAAGTTTGACGATTTCAGTCCGTAACATTTTCCAACCTTTGTTCCATATCTAATAAGCGCAGTAGACAGCTCGTTGCCGACGTCTTTCGGAGCAGGCAGTAGGCGCTGCCGTGTCCTGCTCCGCGAAGGCAACAACTGCTTTTCCAACCGACCGTAGATCATCACGGTCTTTCGAGCAGCCGCGCGAGGGTTTCACCTGAGGCGTATTAGTCGAAAGTGATTTTGCTTCACGGATCAGAGAAGGACCTACCAAAGGAACGCCATGCGCTTTGAAGCCATTCAGCTCGCAGTTAATGAAATGTTCAAAGCCCGCCTGCAAATGCTCTCGCAGGAAACCGGCGCTGAGACACAAGCGGAAGTCGATCGTCTCGAGGCGTTGATGCATAGCTCGTGGCGGCCTAACGCGGCCTGGTACGATTCTTTGCCCACACTGCTTGGTGGTCCGATCGTACGAAAAGTATTACCGGAAGAAGTCACTGTCTGGTTGGTCCTGAAGACAGACGCTAACGTTACCCTGCGGATTTTTAACAGGACAGCTGAGGGCTTCGCAGGTGACGTGATTCTTACCGGTTCGCGCCAAACTGTACGTGTCGGCGAGCGTTTGCACGTTGTGGCCGTCACCGCACGACAGAGCACCGCGTCGGAAAAACTCGTTCCCGGCAACGTCTATTACTACGATCTCGACTGGGGCGAGGACACATTGGTGGCCCATCGCCTGGATCTGGTCTACGGCGATGAACTATTGCCGAGTTTCATAGTCCCGCCGCTCGATCTCAATCAACTGCGCATTCTGCACGGTTCCTGCCGCAACGTTAAAGGCGATGGCTACGACGCCACTCCCGCTATCGATCACCTGCTCGATAAGTCGTACGACAAATCTGCGAAGAATTGGACCAAAGCCCGTCCGCACCAGCTTTTTCTGACAGGCGATCAGATCTACGCCGACGAGGGAACCGATATCCTGCTCAACATTGTCGGTGAAACAGGTGACGCACTACTGGCTGGATACAAGGAGGACCGCGTTACGCTGAACTGGCAAGAAGAGCTGCCCGTTCCCGCCAACCTGGTCAAGATCGATCCGGCAAACAAGCGTGTTCTGGGAACGCCGGACGAATTCAAGAACCCGAGCACGCTCTACCCGGGTTTACGCACCGTGCGGGAGCACCAACTTTGTCTTGGCGACAAAGATACCAAGGAGCCATTCGATCTTCTTGCCCAGGGTTTGAAATTCACGGCCAAGTCCGGAAACCACCTCTTCGGACTCGGCGAATTCTTCGGCACATACTTACTGGTTTGGTCAGACAAGGTTTGGCCCGACATCTTCCGCGACCCGAGGTTTGCTCAGGAGATCGCGAAGTTGCATGAAATTTTCCTGGAAGCCAGGAAAGGGAAGTCAGACGACAAGCGCGATGCGCACGTGCGAGTTGCCGAGGCGCTCTTTAGAAAAGATACCTTCCTACACCTTCCTGCGAACGAGACGCGCTTCAAAGATTATGTAGACTGGTTTCACCTCTCCGTTTCACAGGATCCGAAGAAACTCGAAAAAGCAAAGATAGCCGCGGCTAATCAAATTGCTGAAAAGTTCATCATCCTCGTCGAGGAACTTTTCGCGTTCACCATTGCCGCACAGGGCGTTCGGAAGGTCCGCAAAGCCCTGGCAAACATCGCCACCTACATGATGTTCGACGACCACGAGGTCACCGACGATTGGCACATGACCAGGGAATGGGTGAACGAAGTTTACCGCAGCACAATCGCCAGGCGTGTCATCCAGAATGCGCTCTCCGCTTATGCGATCTTCCAGGGCTGGGGCAACACACCGGAGCGGTTTGAGAATGACGAACCGGGTAAGAAGTTCCTCGACGCGATTCAGGATTGGATCAGCGAGAGTATGCAGCCGGGCCCGAAAGCTAATGCAGTGTTGGAGCGAGTCATGCCGTGCGAACTGCTTGCCAACGGCGAAGTCAAAACAATTCCGCTGCTGAAAGACGGCGCCCTGGTTGGCAGCGAAAAATCCATTCGCTGGGACTACCGCCTTTCCTTCGGCAAGTATGAAGCGATCACGACCGACGCACGCACGCGGCGAGCATTTAAACAACACGAGCTAGCGCCTGCCGAGCACTTGAGCAAGGACGCCATCAAGTCTCAGGTGCCGGATACGCAGGGCGCACAATTTGATCACGAGTTCACGATGGTCGTCTCGCCCTGCAACATCGTGACAATTCCCGATTTCCGAAAAGGGTTCGTCGGCACGGCGCTGCCGATATATATCGGCGTTAAGAACCTCGGGAGTTTACGGCATCCCGAGGGCCTGCAAAAGGCGGCTCTTTTCAACTATGACCCCGACTTAGCCGATTCGTGGTTTGTCGCCGAAGAACCTTTTGAACGACTCATTGCGCGTCTCGCTGCCCGAATGCCAATAGTCGGGAATAAGCGTTTGCCGGCGCGCGTTGTTGTGCTCTCGGGCGACGTCCATTTCAGCGCCAGCTCGCGGCTTCAGTACTGGGCCGAGAAACCATTTGGTGAAGCTGCGGTTACCAGCGAATTGGTGATGGCCCATCTGGTTTCCAGTGGTCTGAAGAATGAGACGTCCATCTGGAAGGTTTTGCACAACATGGGCTTCGAAGCGCTCGACGTCGATGGCGACAAGCGGCTGCCGAAAACGGAAGTGCTCGCTGGTTATGGCAAGAAAGTAAACGACCTCACCGATCCGGAACTGCAAAAGCGAAAGGAACTGATCGAGAAGACTCGCTGGTTTCCAAACTACCGCGTGAAAATGTTTGCGCCCGCGGAAGAGAGCGCGCCGTCGCTCCTGCCCTACCACCAGACAAATCCCGACGTGAAGATTCCCCAACCAGACTGGTTCTATCGCATCGACCACATGCGAGGGAAAAAGCCGAAAGTGCCCGAGGCAGACCTGCACAAGTTCGAAAATTTTGCGCACAACCTCCAAAAGCTTTTAACGAACCAGTTAGAACATTTGACGTACGCCAGGAACTTTGCGCCGGGTCTGGAAGTGATTCACACCAACAGCATCGCGGAGTTGACGTTTGGCTGGGAAGGCAAAGGTACGTTGGTAGACGCCCTCAACGCTAACGCAACAGACTTCGTTATTAAGGTAGACACGACAGACGCACTTTTTCCGTCTACTCCTTTTCACCTCATCGCCGGCGCCGAACTGATTCTCGTGTCGAAGGCCGAAGCGGCCGGTTTGAACTTTCACGTACTCGAGTGCACGCGTGGGCTCGCGAAGACGACGAAGGCTGCTCACGCCGCCGGCGATGAAGTGCGCGTCCGCAAACTGGTGAGCCAAACACACTGGATCGCCCAACCAAAGGAGAAGGACAAGCTCCCGACTGGTATTGACGACGTCGAATGCGCCGAGTTCACGCGGTTTGACATAACGATGGAGCTTGACGATCCGGAGTTTCCGAAACCCGTCTTGAATATCTGAGGAACGGTCGCTCGCAATGAAAGACGCTGTCATATTCATAATCTCTTTCCTGAATACGCTGCAGGGCATCTGTGACGCGCTGAGCCGGGAGATGTTGGCCCAGGTAGGGTACGAGGCCGACCTGAATTTGAAGTTAGGTACAGGTGTAAGCACGGGAGACGAGTTCCGCGATTTCGCAAGCACAGTTCTGACCGAGATGAAAGAAGTTCTGTTCTTCACCGAAAACCCGCCTAAGTCGATCAAGGATTACAAACCCATGCTTATCGCCTGGAAGAATTGTTACCAGAAGATGAAGGCGATAGAGGAGTTTGATGCCCAGTCTACTGCGACCGATCCTGATTGGAAGGACATAGGCGAGCAAGTCAGCCTGAAAGTTCTTAAGAAGGCCCATCCGGTCCTTTTTGCTATTCTCGAGTTGCTCGAGGTTTTCAAGGAAGAAGAAAAAGACGCCACGCCGAGAACGCAGGACGGCAAGTTTCTTCGTTTCGCTCACACGCAGACCAGTCTGAACACTGCCAACATAGGTCGTTCGCCCGCCGACATCATCAGGGAGAGATACTTCGCCGAAGACCACACACCACAGCTCCTGATTGAAAAGCTCAATAACATTCTGCTGGCCCTCGGCATTCCTTGTACGCGCGGTATCAAGCCGGTCGACGAGATCGGCGACATCGACGCCGAGACGCGCGAAATGCTGAACCGGAATCTGGCCTGCTGGTTCACCATCGCCAACTCTGCGCTTTTCGGCTGCACCTTCACGGCTCTGAAGGCCGGCGATATCGACAACCAGCGAATCAACCAGGATGCGCCCGTCATACTCGTCACTCCGGTAGTCGGCTTGACGAACTTTCAAATTCCGGCCGGTAATTGGGACCTAGCGTTCTCTATCGCCGACAACTTTCCCGCCTTCTATTTCAACGACACGGTCATCCGCTCGGTATTGGAGTTTCCCGACGAAACCTTCAGCATGGGTTTCAGCCTGACAAAAAAGCGAGGCGAAGATAACGGTGTCGCGTTTTTGTTTGGTCCCGAGGATGGCACGCGACTCGAGCTCGGTGAAATCAGCCTGAGTTGGGGTGTCGTCTTGTCGGAACCTGACGGCGAGAATTTCAAGATCGCGCTCGAGGTAAAGAAGGGAAAGTTTGTTTTCGATAACGGCGACGGCGACGGCCTCTCAAAGCGGCTCCTCCCCGATAAAGGACTGGAGTTTGATTTCGATTTCAAACTTCAATACTCCAATACCAAGGGCCTGCATTTCGAAGGACAAGCCGGCACGGAACTCATCATTCCATCCGGCAGGAAGATTGGCTCAGCCTTCAGCATTCCCGAGATACAACTCGGATTCAAACTCAGCCAGGGACTCGGCATCTACGCGTCGCTTTCAGGGCAAACAAAGATTGGTCCTGCGTCTCTGGAAATTGGTCGCACCGGCGTGCAACTCGATCTGTTGCCGAAGAAGGCGGGTCAGGCCGGGAACCTGGGCTTTGCGGATGTCGACCTTCGTTTCAAGCCGCCAACGCAGATCGGCGTCGTGGTTGACGCGAAGTTAATCGAAGGTGGCGGGTTTCTCTCGTTCGACACAGCGGCAGGGCAATACTTCGGAATCGTCTATCTGACGGTCAAGCGCAAAATCGAAATCAAAGCTATCGGCATTATCCAAACGCGAATGCCCGATGGCTCAGAAGGTTTTTCCTTCCTGCTCCTCCTCACATTTGAATTCCCGGCGGTGACGCTCCCATTTGGGTTTCGCCTGGAAGGCGTCGGCGGTCTGGTCGGCATCCACCGAACGATCGACCGCGAAGCGCTGCTGGTGGGCATGAAGGACAACACCCTCGATAACATCCTGTTTCCCGAAGATCCGGTAAAGAACGCCGCCGTCATCGTCCGTCAGGCGAACGCTGTCTTTCCCCCGGCAGAGAACAGCCACACGTTCGGCATCATGTTTCTGCTGTCGTGGGGATCGAAGAGCCTGGTCCAACTCAAGCTGGGTCTGGTTCTCAAGTACCAGGACCCAACGATTATCGCGTTACTCGGCGTGATGAAGATCGGCGTCGAGAAAACGGTGCTCGGCAAGAAAGTCACGGTCTTCACGATCCAGGTCAACTTCAAGGCCGACTATGAAGAGGGTTCGTACTTCGCCTTGGACGCGAGTATGTACAAGTCGACGTTTCTCGGTTTTCAACTCATCGGCGATCTGTGCGTGCGTTGGAAAGGGTCTCCTGATCCGTATTTTCTGCTGTCGGCCGGCGGCTTTCATCCCGATTTTCACCCTCCGGCGCTCAACCTGCCGAAAGAACTCCAGCGGCTGAAATTCATCGTCGCCGATTCTGACGCGGTAAAGATCAGCGGCTACGCGTATCTCGCGGTCACGTCGAACACAGTGCAGTTCGGCGGCGGATTCGATGCCTACATCAAGGTTTGGAAACTGAGTGTCGAAGGAAACCTGAAGCTCGATGTCATCTTTTACCGCACGGGAAATCCGAATTTCAAAGCGAGCGCGAGCGGGCGTGTAGTGGTGAAGATTTGGGGCTTCACCCTCGGCGGCATCACGTTGAAAGGTGAGTTTTCCGGTTTCAGTCCGTGGCACTTCGAAGGCTCCGTTTCCTTTGAAATCGGTTGGTGGGATTACACCAAATCAGTCGACAAGACCTGGGGCGACGAGAGCGACGATCTGGCCGAGAGCATTTTGCTGGTGCCGTTGTTGAAGGAAGAGCTGAGTGTCGCAACAGCATGGCAACCCGTACGGCGCTACTTCCGCCAGGGCGTCGCCATTCGTGCCGTGCAAGCGACAGGGGAACGTTTGCTGGCCCATCCGGATGAATCGCTCGAAGTGCGTCAGAACATACTGCCGCTTGGTGTGCAACTGGAACACTACGGTCATTTCAATTCGACCGACTTTAGAAAGTTCGACCTGCGAGTGAGTGGAGGGTCAGTCGACACTGATCCCTTGCCCGATTTCTTCGCTCCGGCCCAGTTCTTTGAGTTGACTCAGGACGAACGACTGCTTCGCAAGTCGTATGACAGTTACCAATGCGGCGTTTCGACCAAAGGATTAGACAACCTGCACGGTGGTCGTTTCCGAGTTGTGAAGGTCGACTACGAGCGAAAGCTGGTTGGTACGTCGGCACGACCTGAGTCAGTTGATCTGCCGCGCGAGCATTTCGACGTACAAATCCGCGGCAACGCGATCGCAAAGTCACGAACGGGGCGCCGCATCGGACGCACGGTGCGCCGCAACTTCGGTCTGCAAAAAGAGGAGTTTGTAATCGCCAACAGCGAGGACTTCACGGCCTATGAACCCGCGCAGAGTCTCGCCGGCAGCGAAGCAGCCGTACACGCTGCGTACAATGATCTGGTTCGACGCGACTCTGACCTGGCTCGAAAACTCGTCGTCGTACCTGCTTGGGAGCTGAAATCATGAGTGACGGCCAGAGCTTCTACACGTTTCTTCCCTGGTTGCGCACCGGAGTTGGCGCGCAGTTGGCCCAATCTGCAACCGGCGCGGGCCGTGCGTCCGTAGCGCTGCAACTGGAAATTCTCGGCGACGGAGCGGTTCAAGACACGGTCCAACGCAACGTCGAGCTCTACGGTCCGGGAGACGTCCTGGGCGTCAATAACAACACCATCATTCGCACCGTTCCCCGGGCCGGCACGCATGACTTCGAGGCGAACTTTTTAGCCGCGATCGATTTTTATGACGAAGACTTTCCGTGGCGTTACTCTCCCGCCGCTCCTAATGGCGATCGAGTGGCGCCGTGGCTCTGGTTGCTGGTGCTCGAGGAAGGCGAGTTTGATCTGCTGTCGCCAATCGCAGGCTCGCTGCCGGTTGTGTTGCTGCATGAAGGCGTAATAAACAACGCCTTTCCCAAACCTCAACAGAGCTGGGCCTGGGCCCACACTCACCTCAATTTCAAAGTCGCCGAGGAGAACAGCGATCTAAACGCGGCACTAAGGAACGCGCAAACAGAATTGAGCAACAACCCGAACCTCGGCTGCTCGCGTCTGATCTCTCCGCGCCGTCTCAAAGAAGAGAAAGGCTACACGGCATTTCTGATTCCGGCGTTCGAGACGGGACGTCTCGCGGGCCTGGGCGTCGATCATCAAACAATCGAAACTATTCCGGCGATGCGTGTGTCGTGGGAGTTGCCGCAGTCGAATCCTCCCAATCAGTTTCCGGTCTACTACCACTGGTCCTTCTCCACCATGAAGGGCGAGTTCGAACAGCTTGCCAGCAAGATCACTCCTGTTACCGAAGCCGAATTGCGTACGAGCGGCGTAGGCGTGCCGTTGACGATGGACATTCACTCGCCAGGTTGGGGCGTCACCCATCAGGACCCCAAGCGCGCGATACGGATACCTTCGGTCTTTCGTTTGTCGAGCAGTCCTGAGGACCCGCAGTTTCCGGCCCAAGGGCCGGTGAATGACGACGCCTGGGTCGATCGTCTTGCCCAGTTACTCAACCTCTCGATAGACATGCAGGAAGCCCACGCGGAGGTCGATCAGGAGAATCCGATCTATGCGGACGGCAACAAGATCAAAGACGACCCGGTTGTCACGCCGCCGGTCTACGGTAGTTGGTATGTGAAGCCGCCGATCCGGCTCGACAAGATAAAGATGGGGTCGGACTGGTTTCACCAGATGAATTTGAATCCAGGGCTGCGCGTGATTGGTGGTGTGGGCGCGGAAGTCATTCGCGACAATCAGGAAGAGTACATGGAGCGAGCGTGGGAGCAATACGAAGAGATCCGCGAGACGAATCGTTTCATCAGCATGGCCCAGCTCTCGAGTAAGGCGAGCACGGCGATGTTGTCCAAACATTTCGGCGCAACGCTGGATAGTTTTTCGAGGATGGACCCGAGCAATGAGCAGGTTCGCGGACTGCGGCTGGCGGCAATGTCGCGGAGCGCCCGCGTCTTCGAAGCTGTACAGAAGCAGACGGAGGTCTTCTCGTGGACGTCGCCGGTCGCGATGAAGATGTTTCGTCCGCAGGGTGCTTTGATGAGGCGCGTGGCTGGGACGGCGCCAACCGCACCTGTGGGGGATAACGTCTGGCTGAAAGGACTGGAAGCCAAAGTATTTCAGCACGAAAACGCACACGTTAGTCCGTTGGATCTGATTGTCATGAATCTGACAACCAGGGCAGTCTTCGATCCAAACCATTTAGGCACCGCCAATCGCATCAAGGGCCTGGCGCCGGAAAAGGTTCAAAGCGCGCTGGAAACTCACAAGAGTTATTTCTTTCCGCTGGTTTCGATCTTGTTCGTGCCGATCAAAGTGAATTCAAATATGCGCGAGCAGTTTCAAGCCGACGACGCCATTCGAAGAAAGGTCAACGCGCGTCTCCCCGTAACGGCACGTACTGACTCACCAACAAACAAGGTTGAGCTCCTGCGCGTCGAGCCGGATTTCCCGGAGCCGATGTTTGACGAACTGGCGCGACAGTCTCTCGACTTCGTCATCCCCGGCGTCGAAAAGTTTCCCGTCAATCGCTGCGGCATGTTTCTAAGCAATCGCAACGCGATCGAGTCGTTTCTGATCGGACTGAATCATGAAATGGCAAGGGAGATGCTTTGGCGCGAGTTTCCAGCCAACCTGACGTTTACCTTCTTCAGGCAGTTTTGGGATAAAAACGATCAGCCAACGAATACACCCGCGAATGCGGCGTCGTTTAAGGACATAACACCGATTCGGGAATGGGGCTCGCCGACTCCCCTGGGCGATGAGTTGCATCGCGTTGGAACGAACATCGATCCGCTGTTCTTCGTGCTGCGCGGAGACTTGCTGCGCAAATATCCGAACACCGTGGTGTTCATGCAACGCGCAAAGCTCTCCAATGGCGTGAAAGTACCCGACACTGCTACCGATGCGATCAGAATGCCGATTGCCGGCGCGCGAATAGAACCGGACATCTTCTTTGTTGGTTTCAATGTTTCAAAGAATGAAGCGACCGGTAATCCCGGATGGTTCATCGTTTTTCAGGAGCGCCCCGGAGATCTTCATTTTGGCCTGGACCAAAACGACGATGTTTCACCTGGCGCTCCTGATTGGAAGAACGCAGATACCGAACCCGGACACTGCATCGATACCGATAAGTCGCTGTTCGCCAATTTACAGCACGCCGCTGATGTCGCCACGTTTACTTACCAACAACCCTTCATGATGCTGATTCATGCATCGAAAATGCTTGCCTAACTGCCATGGTCAACCTTGCTCACGAACAAAACGAATTATTCGCCAGGCGCAATTCCCGGCGCGCTGCGCGACAGCGTCACTACGATGCGGTCCAGTCTCTGCAACTCATCTCAGATGAATTGAAAGCCAGGAGGCAGTCGGGTGCGACTGACTTTCCCGCGACTTTAAGTGCGCGGTTTACGGCACTGACCGATCAGTTGCCGGATCTGCAAGTCGCCGCCGCAAACGCGAATGACGAGGTGCGAACGCTGGTGGAAGATCTCTACGCTCAACAGAGCACCGAAGAGTTGATCGCGCAGTTGCCCGGCCACACGCCGTTCTTGCTTTTGCCGGTTCGGCTTGAAACTCGTTTCTGTCGCGTTCGTCACTTCGCCAAGCCGGCGAACAGGCAGTTTCTTATCGACTGTTCCCCGTGGTTTCCCTCGGAAGCTCAGACAAAGGCATTGGGCCAGTGGGGAACCCGTCAAACATCCACCGATTTGACGTTGCAAATTCGAGCTCCATTCCCGTTTATTCAGGATGTAAGCGAGCAACTTTTCTATGAGCGGCTCATGTTCGCGATCGACGATGGCCTTTTCAATCCTCCCAGCGGCTGGCTGCAACGCAAAGAAGACGCTTTCGAACTGCGCATTCGTATTGCGCCCGACGACATTCATATCGACAGTTTCGAAGAAGGCCTTACGCCTGATGAGCTCGAGCGCGGACGCCATTTCTGGGAACGCATCTGGAAGAGCGGCAACCCGGAGCAGGAGCGTGCGCTCGCATGGGCCGAGTTGCGCAACTTTTTTAGCATCTCACGAAGCGCATGGTGCGTGCGGCAAACGCAACCGAAGAACTTTGGCAACGGTACTAACTTTTCCGGTGAGCCGCAGTTTGACGATCCGCCGGTGCGCGCAAACGGTTACACGAAACCGCCGGTTGCGGCTGTGTTGCCGGATTTCTTCACGGCCATTCTCTCCAGGGCGGGACAGCCGGATCGAGTTGTCAAAGGAAATTTGATTGCCGAAGAAGTTCTCGCCGGTTTCGATCCGAACGAACCCGACGCGACCGCGTTTCAACCTAACGAACAGGGCGACATGAAATTTCCCGAAGGGCTGCGCTGGATTTTCGACTTCGACGAAGCCGAAAAGAAAGGCCTGGCGATCAGAGTTCAGTTGAGTCCCGAAGAATTTAAAAACGGCTTCGACAAACTGGTGGTGCTCGGCGTGAAGCTCTCTGCCGGAGAGGTTGAAGGGCAGCAACTGCTGCAAGAGCTTTTGCGCCACCAGACCTATCAGGAAAAGGGAATGTACGTCGTGCCGCAAGGTACGCCGACAAACAATTTCGGCAGCGCAAAGTCCGGGTACAACTGGCCCGAACGCGAGGCTGCGAATCATCTCAAGGCTGCTTACGGCGCCGGGCAGGTTTGGACCGACGACCAGCGCGATAACCACTTCCTGAAGCCTGACGGTCTTCGGCTGACGCAGGCTTTAGGTATCGACGAAGAGTACTCGCGACGATTGCCAGGCGCGGACGGCGAAGACAGCCGTGAAGCGTTGGCGATGAATCGACTCTTGTTTCCGGGGACGTTGGGTTATTACCTGCGACAGTTCATCCTGCCGCCGCTCAAAGAAACGGACCTGGAAGACCTGCGAGCATTCTTCGAAGAGTTTGTGACGGGCCGTGGTCTCTTGCCTGCCGTGCGGATTGGGCAACAGCCGTATGGCATCGTTCCGGCCACAGCTTTCAAGTTTTGGAAATCGCAGGACCAGCTCAGTTTCACGCAACGGCTCTTCGATAGCGTTCTGAAAAAACTGGATGTGTTTTGGGAAGAAGCGAAGGGTAAAGTTCGCTTTGCCGGCGACGGTAGCGCGCCCACCCTTCAGTACAGTCAGCAACTGATCGAGCTTGCCGCGACAGACCCGACGTCTTCGCGATACACGCAGAAAGCGCTTTTTGGCGACGGTTATTTGAACGCTATGCTGACGTTGAATAGTTTTCCGTTCCTGGGCGCGCAGTTCATCCCGGGCGTCGGGCCGATGCCCAAGTTCAATAAATTTCCGGAAGAGGTCGACCCGCAGTTACGCGCGAAGTTTTTCGATCCGGCAAAGTTCTCACCTTTCCGGTGGATGCACGTTTATCCGAAGGTCCATGACCTTGATGGTCCAGTGATTGACGAGTTGCCTCCGTCAGAAAGTCAACCGTTGAGTCCGTTCGCGGGTTCTGAGTGGAACTATCTCGACTGGTTATTGGGAAGCTCGATCGAAGACGTGTGGAAAGAGCATTTTCAAAACCTGCCGAACCCGACCGGCGCACCCGTTCCACCGAAAGCATTGCTTTATCACTTTGCTCGCTTTGCTGTGCGTCGCAGTGCTCTGGAATGCGCGCTGCGAATGCTCGAACCAAACGAGCAATTGCGCTTGTTCAAGACCAAAGATTTAGAACTGTTGGCGATCACCGGCGACAACGAATTCGAGGTCAAGCCGGCGGCCTTGAATGACACCATACTTTTCGGTCATTGGCTTAAGCCGCTGCTCGAGGCGTCGGGCATTCAGAACGATTTTTTCCTGAGACCCGATCGGTTCGGCTTTTTCGAGCAGGCAATCGACTCTCAATTACTCAAGAATGTTCTCGACCGCGGTGATGCACCCGAAACGAAGCCATTTCACGAACTGAAGGAGGCTCTGGCTGTTCTGAGTGGCCTGCCCACCGCGCGACTTGAACGGCTGTTTTGCGAGCACGTCGATCTGTGCAGTTACCGCCTGGATGCGTGGTTCAACGGCCTCGTCCTTAAACGGCTGGACCGTCAACGCCGTGAAGTGAGTGCCCAGGGCATTTATCTCGGCGCCTTCGGAGTTCTCGAAAGAGTCGTGCCGCAGGAACCCGGGAACTTCGTGAAAGAAGTCGAACCGGTCTTCACAGCTCAATTCGATCGGCAGACGAGCCTTGTAGCGGCGGTCCATTTTAAGGGACTGCAAACGGCCGCCCCTGACGTCGACAAGCTGTTGGAAAAGAGTTTCGTTTATCTCGGCAGCAACGCAACCGACGATTGCGAGCTCAATACGGCAACCGGCAAGGTGGTGATGCAGCCCAAACTGTCCCTTAGCAATCAGGGATACATGCTCGCGCCTTCGCCCGAACACGCGGCGACGGCTGCGATTTTGCGTGCCGGTTGGACCAGCCGGAAAGTGGAAGAGGAAGCTGGTGAGAGTAGCAATGCGCTGGCGGTGCGGGTTGATTCTCCACGCGTACGATCCGCGCTGGCGCTGCTCGAAGGTATCGGACAGGGCGACACGATCGCCGCGTTGTTGGGTTATCAGCTCGAACGCACGCTGCACGACCAGGGATCTGATCCATTGATCTTTAAGCTCAGGAGACTCTTTCCCTTAAAGACGGAAGATGCCGCCAGCGCGTTTGCCGCCACGATCGACGGCATGGCCGTAATCGAAGCGAAGAAAGACCACTGGCCCGACACGGACCTCAGCGCTTCGGAGAAAAGCACGCTTGATGGGCTGGCCGACAACCTCGACGCGCAATTCGACGCTTTGGGTGACCTGATGCTGACTGAGAGTGTCTTTCAAACAGTGAAGGACAGTCCCGCGCGCGCCGCAGCAGCTTTGCGTACGCTTAACGCCTCGGGCCAACTTCATCAGCCGGAAGTAGTGCGCACGCCGCAGACCGGAAGCCTCGTCACATTTCGCACTGGAGTGGTTTTTTCCAACACTGATTTTCTAAGCAAGTGGGGAAGCACTGTGACACCGCGGGCCGGCGCCTCACCGAAACTAAACAACTGGCTAGCGAGTCAACTGCCTGATCCAACAAGAGTCGTGATGATTGCGACTCATGACAGCGTCACTGAGCAGCCGTCCCTCGTCGATCTCGATATTCAGCCGATCGATCTTCTGGCAAGTTTTCGGGACCCGGACGTCGTGGCGACTGAAAAGAGTCATCTTGCGTGGCTTGCCGAATCGTTCTTCCGATCGCGGCACCCGCTGCCGGCCGATGCCGCCGTCAAGATCGACTTCACCACGCGCCCCAGTGAAGAAGCAATAACCATCTTTGAACTGACGCCTCTAATTCATCAACTGCGGACGCTCGTGGCCTCCTCGCGTTTGCTTAGCGCTAATGATTTTCTCCGTGACGGGCAGGGCGCGACGCCTGTTTTCGACGCCGCTGAGATCGAAGCGGCGTTCCGCCAGTTGTTGACGGGTTCGGGAAAACCGAAAGACCTGGCGGACCGAATCTCGTCGGCAACGTCTACATTGCAGAGCAAGCTCGATCCGAAAACACCAGCCGAAGAACGGCAGGCTGCATGGGCGAACGTATTAAACACGCTGGCTGACGTCACGCATTGGCAAAGTGAAAGTCTGGTCCTGGACTTCCCGGCTGTATTTGACGAGTCGCAATTGCAGTTACTGCTGCTCAAAGCAAACTTTGCCGCGACAACTTTTGAGCGGATGCAGACTGACGCCGAGGTGTTGTTGGCCCAACTGCAACATGCCGAGGCCTCCGACAAGTTTGCCATCTGCGAACAATTAGCTGAGCACTTGTTCGGCAAAGCATTTCGAATTTGTCCGGGAGTTCAGTTGACGAACCTGCCTGTCGTCACGCAGGCACGGAACGCGGACCTATCGAAGAATTTCGATGCCCTGTCGTTTGAAAACTGGCAGTGTCACGCAGCGCTGGTCCACCCGGTGTTTCGCATGTACCGCCAATGCACTGTGCTGCGCGAAGGGTTTGCCGCTCCGGGTGCGGATCGGCCGCTGACGGTAATCCAGTTTAATTCGCCGAGTGCGCCGCGGGGATTCTGGGTCGGCGCCGAAATGCGAACGGCTGACACCGCTGACGATGTATCTCAGAAATACGGTGGCACACTTTCGCTTGCTCTCGAACTTCCGCCCAACTGGCAGCCGCAGCAGAGTCAAACGGGCCTGATGTTCGACGAGTGGACCGACGTGCTACCCGCACGTCAAACCACGACCGGTGTTGCCTTCCATTTCAATCAGCCCGATACGGAACCCGCGCAAGTGATGTTGCTCGCCGTGTGTCCTGCGGAAGGCGAAAACTGGCGTTGGGACTATCTGACGGAAACTATTTCGGAAACCTTTGAACGTGCGAAAAAACGACTCATCAGTCTTGGGCAATTAAAAGAGAACCCGGCGCTCAACCACCTCTTGCCCGCGGTCGTTGCACCGATCGACCGGGAAAACTTCTGTCCGAATCTTAATCTCGGGCGGAACGTGTTCGACATAGAGCTTGACGAAAAAGGAGGCGCTTCACTCGCTGGCTTGTAAGAGTGGGGTGAATTCACAAAAATGCCTTCATCAATATTGTTTTGGAACAGACTGGAGCCTCAGCCGCCCGTCAACGATCTCAGTAGCGCACTTCGCTGCGACGTTCGCGACGCGCTTTGGATGCTTGGCCGTCAGTGGCAAATGGGTGAGTTTCGCGCGGAAGATGCCGGCACTTGCGCCTTCGTCAAAGCAGTTCTGGCAACCTTCGATGCCAAAAAGGTTTCGCTGCGCGGTGGCGCACCGCAGGACATCGCTCCCGATACACCGTTAAATTTTCTCACTGAAGGTGTTGCTCCACTCGAGAACCATTCGCCGGACCACGGTGCACCGTCCGAACTGTCGTTGGACCTCCGCGTCGAGTTGGGCCGGCGCTGGGAGGTTCTCTTGAAAGCCAAACTACCCTCGACGAAAGCCGCTGCGGCGGTCAGCGCTTTCAAAGGACTCTCGTTATTTCACTTCAAGTTGCCGCCCGCCGAAACGCAGGAGCAGCAACTCGCGCACGCAGCGACGCTCGCAAATCAGCCTTATAGACAAATGCTCTCAGCTCTCAGTAATGGCCGAGCTTTAGACGGTTGGGAACTTTGGCAGCAGTTACAAACGAACACCGCCTCGAGCTTCTTGGCTCACGCGGATCCAGCGGTGGACCAGATAGGCGAGGATTTCAAAAAGTGGGTGACGGACACATTCCCAACGTTGGCGAAAAATGCGGCCACTGCGTGGAACTCTTCGCGGCTCGAGTACCAGTTTGATTGCCATTTGAAGATGACGGACAGCGTCACGAACGTCCTGACTGTGCCGGAATACGATGGCAGCTTTTTGGATTGGCATTGTTTTGACGAAGGCAAGCCGATCGTGTCAGAAGGTCCAGTTAATCCCGACGTTAACTTCAATATCACTTTCAAAACGGTCCTGCCTCGTCCCGTAACATTCGCGGGTGCGCCGCGCAACCGCTGGTGGGAAATGGAAGACAGCACGATTGACCTTGCTAATCTTCGTCCGACAGCGGCCGACACAGCGCATTTTGTGCTGTCAGAATTTGCGCTGCTCTTCAGCAACGATTGGCTTTCGTTTCCACTCGAGTTGCCGGTGGGCAGATTTGCCGGTCTCTTCACGGTACTGGCGACAGACGTGTTTGGCGAAACCACCTATTTATTCGAGTCGGATCAGACTAAGGACTGGGGACTCTACTCAATCAACCCGGAGCGAAGTTCAGGGCTTTGGGGGCCGCCGGTTGCGACCGCGATTGTTCAGGCGCCGCCGAAACAGGAGGTACTGCTGCTTCGTGACGAGATGGCGAACCTCGCGTGGGGCATTGAGAATGTAGTGCCCGATGGATTAGGCGGTGGCATGGACGGACTCGACGCTTCGATTTCCGTGCGGCGTTGGCTCGAAGCGGTGTTGGGTGTGAAGCCGGGGCCGAATGGCGAAGAACCTGAAGAACCTGCGGCCCAGCCTGTTGCCGATAGAAAGTATGTGTTGGGGACCACGGTGCCGGACAATTGGATACCGTTTGTTCCGATCCGTTTTGAAGAGAACGGCCAGATGCGCCTGCGTCGTGCTGCTTTGCCACGCACGCTGGGCAATCGACCGCCGGAGCGTATCCGCCCGCGAACGCAGATCCTGCGCGAGGGATTGGAGTCGGCGTCGGTGCGTGCTTTTGATCTGAACGAGGAAGAGATCACGATGCCCGGAATCGTGGTGAAGGAACGCTGGCGTCAGGCGCGTTGGTTCGACGGGAAGATCTTCACGTGGCTGGCCCGCGAGAAAGCCTACGCGCGGCCTACGCGCGCGTCCGGTTTGCGCTTCGACGCTGTGGATGCGCAGCCGCCGCGTTAAGCAGAACTCATCTCTCGGAATAAAACCTCACGTCCCTTGGTAATAAGAGTGGTAATTACTCAACTTACCAAGGTGGCTGTTCCACAAATCCCTGCTCTCTGACCTGGAGTACTCAAATGAGCCGTGACGGTGCAAACGGCGACGTCACTACCATGGTCCTGCCGGGTAATTTGAGTGTCACTTTCAGCGGGCACGACGTGCGCCACGCCGACGGCCGTCAGTTGCAGCGAGTCGGGATACAACCAACGATCCGAGTGGAACGAACGATTCGAGGACTGGTTGACGGGCGGGACGAGATTCTCGACGCAGCAGTCAAGTTCTCACAAACGTATCGAAAAACAATCCGCGCTGACTATCGCTCACTTGATGCGTTCGACGGAATGGCGGCCGCTACAGGATGATTCGTACGCTCCGTTAACAATCCACGCGACGCGCTTCGGATCTTTGGCGTGGAACGACAGCCAGTACGGGCGGCTGACGACGACCATGTAGGTCACCTTTTCTTTACCCTTCGGACGCCATTCATAAATGAACCTGCCTTGCGTCTGCCGCGTCTGGCGCAATGTAATCGAACCTGGAGCGACTTTGATCAGTCGAGCGAGACCTTCGGTTGCCGCTCGCTGCGGATCGCTAAAGGCCCAATCTTCTTGCCCACTGTCGGCCTTTGCTTGCGCCTTGATCGAATCGTCAAACGGTACGATCTCGGTCAGGTACGTATAGCCACAACCAACCTTGTCGGACGAAGGCTGATCGGCCCACAGGCGGTAATCGAGTTCGGTAGAGTTCTGCGGCTCGACCGAAGTCACCTGTTGAATCACGAACAGGCTGCAACATCCCATGTGGCCGTAGCCGCCCCAGAAAGGTTTCGTCCCGTAGTTCAGTCGTTTACCTGAAAAGAAACGGCCCACGAGCGTGGCCCGAACAACTGAGCTGGGAGGACGTTGGACCAGCTTGTCGAATTGCTGGAACTGCTCATCAGGAACCAACTCGATCTGCATGTTTTCTACGGTGAGCGGCTTCGGACGGCTGCGAGCTGACGTCACGCCGCAACAGTACATCGTCCCCGATGCAGTCGTGCCGCCATACTCGACCCAAACTTCGGGCCACGACGAACACGCCGTGTCGAACAACGTGAAGTCTTCAAAACCGTGCGAAACGAATCCTGTCACCTCGAGTAGCTTGTGGTTATACGCGGCAGGATCTTTCTTGACGTCGCAGAGCGAAGCCTTTACGCGCTCTTCGACGATCCTCGACTGGGCCGCTCGAGTAGGCGCGCTTTGCTCAACCGTGAGCGCCGTGCCGCTCGCACACAAGATCGTCAACAGGCAGGCAACGAATCCGAAGTTCATCGACTTGTCTCCGCCGTAAGCTGATCAGAACTATGTTCTTTGATGCCGCACGCCTTGGAATGTTCCGACTATTTTTAGACACATCATCCGAAAAAATTCGGTGGCGCCGTGACAATTTAACTACGGATCTTCGGTGCTGGTTCGTAGTACACTGCTGGAGCGTTATGGAGAGTGTCGAACACGAACGTCCGCTTCACGCTCGTGAAGAAATCGCGAACAGCATCAGTCATGGGCTGGCGTTAGTGCTTGCGCTCGTTGCGCTGCCGGTGTTGCTGACGTCGGCAATGCGTGCGGGCAGCACGCACTTCACGATTGGCGCAGCGGTGTTTGGTCTGACGATCGTCACACTCTATCTCGCCTCGACGCTTTACCACTCGCTCACACACGTCCGCGCCAAGCAGTTCTTTCGCCATCTCGATCACTGTGCGATCTTTTTGTTGATTGCCGGATCGTACACGCCGTTCACGCTCGGCGTGTTGCGCGGGCCGTGGGGCTGGACCCTGCTCGCGATCATTTGGACGCTGGCGATCGCCGGCATCACGCACAAATGCATCGGCGGAATGCGGCACTGGTGGCTCTCGATGGTGCTTTACATCGTCATGGGGTGGCTGGCGATAGTGGCGGTGAAACCGATACTGACGCTCGTCCCATTGCCCGGCGTTCTATTGATCCTCGCCGGCGGCATCGCCTACTCGGGTGGCCTGGCGTTCTTCGCCGCCCCGCGCATGCGTTACAACCACTTCATCTGGCACCTGTTCGTCATCGCCGGAACCACCTGCCACTACTTCGCCGTCCTGTGGTACGGCGCCTCAGCCTCGTAACCCTTACGAACTATCTCAGCTTGTACTGAAACGCGATCTTCGTCTCCTCGTCGAGTATGAGTGCGCGAACGAAGCGATACGACCGTCCACTGCGCGGCACTTCGATTCGAACCGGAAGCACTCCCGCAACTCGCCGCTGCAAATTCGCAACGTTCTGCGACGCTTGCCCCAACTGCGCGGCGCGGTTCTTACGCGCCTGCTCTTCAATTTTGTTCACGCCGTCGAGCGTAAGAAGGCTGGCATTGCTGGTAACTGTGACCGACTCAGCAATCTGCCCGATCTCGAGCGTCGTCCCAACCACTCCGGGTTGCAGCGCGACAAGGTTAAGCTCCTGTTGCGCCACTTTGAATCCGGGCGACTCGACGCTGACGCGAGTCGGTCCAGGCAACGCGCTTGAAACAACCCATTTACCTTCAGAGTCAGATCGCGTCGACAACGACGCGCCGGTCTGTTTGTTCACGACTGTCACTGTCGCTCCCGGAACCACAGCGCCATTCGGATCGACGATAACTCCGCCGACCTGTCCTGCCTGTAGATTACTGAGATCGACTTCATTCGATATGCGCGCCCCCGAATCGAAATCACCTCCATCATTCAAAGCCGCGAGAACTTCTTCCGCTGCTCCCGGCAAGAGCTCCGCGGCAAACGCGTTACCGCTGAACTGTTTCACCTCGAGCCGGTCCGGCAACGAGAGCTCCCACGTCAACACGTTGATCGGAATGTCGAGCTTGGGAAGTCCCATGTCGTACGTGCCACTCTTCGCGAACTGCGATCCGTTCTTCAGGTAAACGAACGAGACGGTGTACGCGCGCGACGAATCCAATCCCGGCCGCAACAGCGGCACACGGCTGCCATCCACGTCCTGCACCGGCTTCACTCTCTCGCCTTCGACTTCGCTCGACAGCAATTGCGCTCCACTCGGAAGCTCCACCTTGAGAAACGGCTGCGCATGATTGCGAACGCGCAACGTCACTTCCGTCAGCGACCTGCCTTCGACGTTCGCCAGCGTCGTTACGACTGCACGTTCCGCAACTGCCGACAACACGTTCGCGTCGGGAAACTGCGTCCACTCGAGCTCGAGCTTTGGCGCATCGGCTGCGCGCCGGTTGTAACGAAACGCCGCCTGCAATGGAAAGTGCGAAAGCGAACGCGTGATCGCGCCGGCTTCGCGCACGTCCATTCGACGCAACCCACCGGCTTCATGCGCCACCAACTCCATCGCGCCGACACCTTCAACCAACAGCTCACCGGTCTCACGTTGCGCTCCGGTGAACGTCAGCATGGGCGCATCGACTTTCGTTTCGCGGTTCGTGCGTTCTAAAGCAATCAAGAACTGGTGGTTGCGTTGATTCGGTTCGTGAACTCGAAGCGTCAACGTTCCACCCGACGAATCGGCGGACTCGAGCGTCGTCCCTGACGCTGCCGTCAATTCAAACCCGGGCGGCATCGGCACTTTGAACTCCGCTGCTTCGCCCTGAATCACCGTCACGTCGCAGAGCGCGGTAACTCGCAGTTGCGAATCGCCAACGGAGACGACAGTCTTGACGTCAGACAAGAAGCGTACCTCGCGTTGGGCCACCGGCGCGGCGAGCTCGCGCGTGGTCCACCAGACGCGCGCCGGCTTCCCTGGCTCGAGCGTCGCTTCGACGATCGTGTTTCCATTCTCCGTCGTGCGGCTCGTCACGATCCCCGGTTCGATGCGAACGTTCGCGTGATTCCCCGGCAGTTCCAACCTCAGGAGCGAACTGCTTGCCAGCGGCACCGGCAACACAAACGACGCCCGTCCGGCGTCGACCGTGAGGCCCGACGCGATGCCGAGCGACACCGCGAACGGACCGGGCCCGCTCAGTATCGCTGCGTGGTTCGGCCCTTCCTGAAGCAGCGGCAAAGGATTGCTTGACTGTCGCGCTTCGAGAATGGTCAAGCCGGTCGTGAGCGGCGCTTTAACGGATCCTTTAGTTAGCGTTGCGCCGTCGATGTCGACCGTGCCGACCAGCGTTTGGTCCACGAGCTTCAGTTTGAAGACAGCGTGTGACAGAACGAACGGAAGCGGCGCGACGTCAGCCGGCGCCGGTTTGCGTGAAGCAAGCTCGACGAGACGGTTGTAGTCGCTGAGCGACAACGTCACAGTGCCTGCGCTACCCGGAGCTGGAAGCGGCGCGTCCAACGAGGAGTTTCGGTGTTGGCCGTAAGCCGTCGTCATCAAAAGCAGAATCGCAATCAAAGTTACTGTCGCTCTCATCGGTCGCCTCTCTTTCTGTCACGTGAAAAATCGAATTCGACTGCCGGTGTTTGGTTTTCGCTGGTCAGTTCCGACACGAGAAAGATCGAAGGACCGAGGTGTGGGAACACGACGCGAATCGGGAGATTGCGCATGGGTCTGGCGCTGCGTTTTGCGGCCGGCAGTTGCGACACGAGTTGTTTCGTTGTGTCTGGTGGTTGGTCCTGAGCAGGTAGCATCTGCCTTGCGGTCTCGGCAACGGTGGTGGGACGAAGCGCGATCGAATCGGGCTCGACATAATTAGTCACGCGGAAACTTCCGGACAGTCCCGGCGCAGGCGCCAGCCTGAAGAGCGGCGGATAGTGAACAAGCAAACGCGATTTGGAGATCGGCAGATCGACCGTGACAAGTGAAACACGCGTGCGTCCCTTGTCAGTCAACGCGGGCGCGCGGTCCATGTACGAAAGCTCGACGACAAACGCCGGCGCTTCGTCTCCGCTGCGCGATTTTTCAAGCGGCAACAACAGCGAGCCGTCAGCCGCACGTCCCGGACGAATCGGACGCCCGGCAACCGACGCACTCCACAACACAGCAGTCGAAGGCAGGTTAAGCTTAAGGAAGTTTCGCTGATTGTTTCGCACGGCGAAGCGCGACTGGACCAGCATCTTTCCATCAGACGAGATCAGCGCGTCGTATTCAGCTTCCTCGATGTTTGCGGTCAGCACTGCCTGCGGCGTGTAGCGAGCGACTGTCAGCGACAACGCACGCGGCGAGTGGCCGTCCGCCGGCAGCATTCGAAACGCGATCAGCGACGGCGATGGACGGCTCGAGATCAGTTGGCCTAACTCACCGGCTTCGGCTTCTTCGAGACCATTCGAACGCCGATCTTTTATTTCACCCGCGCCAAGCACTTCGATCCCAACGCCGCCGGTTTCGCGTTCGGCGAGCGGCAGCCGAATCAGCGGCACCTCCAACTGGCCTGAACGCGCCAGTCGCAGCTCGCCGTTGACGGTGAAGCGGGCGGTGTTCGCGACGTCTTCAATGAACGAGACTTTCAGTTCGCGATTGGAAACGTCCCAGTCGGCGACGGTCGCGCCTGAGACTTGATTGACGGTGAAATGCTCGGGCAGTTCCACCGAAACCTCGCGCGCCAGTCCCTGGACCACTTCGATCTGAACTTCCGCATTCACCTGCGTTGCGTCTTCGCCGAGACCGATCAACTGCGTGACGGCGCCGCGCAAGCGAAGCGGTTGGCTTGCACGTGCGTCGTCGACTCGCCGCCTCCATGCAAACGTCAGAGGTTCACCGCCTTTTCCGTTCGCTTTCCAGCGGCTGCTCGTCGCTGTTTCCGAGTGTTCCAGCAGCAGACCGCCAGTGATGCGAACGTCGACGCCTTGTCGCACGAGTTCGACGGTTGCTTGTGAGATGGCGGAGTTGCTTACCGGCAGATGAAGAATGTCTGTTCCGGCGACAGTCGTGACGGGCGCAACGATCTTCAACGTCAACACGGATCGTCCGGGCTTCGACAATAAGAGTTCGAGGCGGCCTGGTCCCTGACTGCCTGGCTCCGTGATCAGATTGACCGGATGCCCGTCGAGTTGTGCGTCGCGGACCATCAGTCCTTCCGGCATCGGCACTCGCACCCAACCGTTTTTGATCACGTCGACGGTGAGCCGTGCTTCACCCGATGCTAGATCTCCGTCGATCTTCAGATCGTAATCGATGCGACTGAGCGTGGCTTCGACGGGTGGTGGCGGCGGCTCGGGTTCCGGGTTTGCAGCCGCGCGTTTGAGTGCGGTGTACTCGTTGACTGGAAGCACAACCCAGCCGTCAGCGGCGGCGGTTGACGCGGTTTGAGCTGAAGCTGAAAGAACGAAAACGAGAAGTAAACAAAGCGACGCAGGTAAACGCATTGTGGTTCTCCTTAGCAGGTATTGCGGTAATGCAGGCACACTTCGACACGTGCGGCGACGTGGAAGCCGGCGCGAGATCAGTTCCGCACTATTGGTTTCGAATAGAGACCTGAGGCGCTGGTCTCTTGTACCGAATGTCGGAGCCTATGATGCAGTGAGGTTGCTTAAAGGTTGGAATCCGCGTTCCCTATGAACGGTACATAGGGAACACGGATTGAAAGAAACTGCGCTTACGAATGGATCCAGAATGCGCTCTCGGCGAACTGCTGGCCCTTCCACCAGTTGACACCACCGTTGCCGTATTGGAAGTTGTTTCTTCCTGCCTGGCTCTGCAACGGCGCAGTCACTTCGCCTGCTGCATCTCGCTTGGCTGAGTGTTCGTCAGTCTCGGGAACGACGACGGCGATGTGTCCAGAGAGTCCATCGTTCTTTCGTCTTGCGACGATCACGCCGATCGCTCCCTGGTTCACTTCCTGCTGCAACTTCGTGAGCGAGCCAGTCTGGCGCCAACCGAAACGCATGCCGAAGTCGCGCAGCCAGCGAAACAGATCGTTCGCGCGCTGCTCGTCGATCGTGTTGCCGAGGAGTGGCTCGACAGTCTTGCCCTGGGCCAACTTTTCGATCGCCGCTGCGCTCCACCAGACGCGCGGCAGATAGACGCCGGCGAGATGGCAATAGTCGTGAGCGTAGATGTTGCAGAACGTCGCGTTCGGGATCGGCTTGTAGCGCTTGTGAGCCGGCTTGTCGACGGCCAGCCAATCGATAATCGCGGCAAGCTCGGCGCGCAGTTCATCAGGCGTCGTGCCTTTACGTCCCGGCTGGTTCGGCTCGTTGAGAGAGTGAGCGGTTGCCGGGTTGACGCGTTTCGTCACCGTGCCGGGCTTGCGCGGCATTGTCACCTCGACGATGCCGCTGGTTGGCGGCGCCGCTGCCGGTTGCAAAACGGGGACTTCCTGTACGTCTGCCGCCGGTTTCAGAAACTCCGCGGCAGCAAAGCCGTGGAAATGTCCGCCGAGCAAACTCGTTTCGACCTCGAGAAAACCATTCACTTTTTTATCGCTGACGGCTTGGACGATGTGTCCGTCCGGCAGCCGCGCGATGACGTTTGACGTCGGATCGTCCTTGTCGACCTTCGGCTCGCTGCGCAAGCGAAGAGGCGTTTCGCGCACGTCGACCTTGAATAGTTTTCCGGTGGCTGCGACCTCGGTCGGCGGAGGCACTGCCGCTTCGCCGGGCGCGGGTACGGAAACAGGGGACGGCATTCCGTTGACCTTCACTGTTTTGGAAAGCCGGATGAAATCGAAGATCTGCTCGCCGTAAAACTTTCCACCCGGCGGGCGGAAGCCCTGGCGCAAGCCGCGGCTGGCGCGGAAGTTTCCGGCGCCGATGTTGTAAGCGATCGCGACGAGTGCCTGTTCGCGATCGTCCAGCGAGGTCCTGTTTTTGAAGCCGATGCCGTTTTTGGCGTGGGTCAGTTCGCCGATTGCTTTCTGGAGGCAGGCGTCGAAGTCCGCGTACTTCTTCTGGAGAAAGTAGTCAGGCTCGTTTTTGAAAAACTGAATGTCGAACTGAAAAATGCCGAACCCGTGACAGAATTTGTTCTGCCGCTTAGCCGCGCCGCGATAGCTCTGCACAAACTGAGACATATCGGTGAGCGCCTGGCGCGCGATCGTGAACATTTGCTGGCCGTTCGGGTGCGCCACGAGTTCGGCCTTTGTTTTGGGAAACGCGCGGCGTCCTCGATCGGAGTCGAGAGTGTCACCAACGCACAGCTCGAGAATCCTTTCGACGCTGAGGGGTTGTTTGCGTAAGATCGGCCAGACTTCGCCGGTTTCCTGGCAGGCGAGAGCAGTAAGCAGGTCGAGGGTGAACGGTGTGCCTTGAAGCGCTGTTTCAATTTTTTCATGAAAATGCTCTTTGAACCAGCGCATATCATCTGTGGTAGGCATGGGAGTCTCCTTTGCTGGAATGTTGAGTGTACACGCTACTGTATTCCCTGATCGCTATGACGTTGGGCTGGGAAAACGTTTCCGGTTCCTTTGGTACTGTATCGACTGCAAGTGAAAGTTCCGAACAGAACAAGTTGGGAAGGGGGCAGAGCGCAGCGTCGCCCCCGCTGATGCGAAGGCGGGGGCGACGCTACGCTTTGCCCCCTTCCTGACTGTTCTTGATTTGAAAGTATCTCTCTCTCCCCAATGAAACCGACAACAAGACCACGAGTGAAGATTTGCTGCATTGCCAGCGTCGAGGAGGCGTGGCTGGCGATTGAGCATGGGGCGTCGGCGGTCGGTCTGGTTTCGGCGATGCCGAGCGGGCCGGGGCCGATTCCCGAAGCGCTGATCGCCGAGATTGCTGCCACGATCCCGCCGGGCGTCAGTTCATTCCTGCTGACCTGTCAACAGGACGCGGCGTCGATCGTCGATCAGCAGCGACGGTTGAAAGTAAACACGATCCAGCTTTGCGACCGGGTTCCGCACGCGGATTATGGCGTGTTGCGCGGGGCGTTGCCGGGCGTTTCGCTGGTGCAGGTCGTTCATGTTACCGGGCCGGAAGCGGTCGATGAAGCGATTGCGGTCGCGCCGCATGTTGACGCCGTGTTACTGGATTCGGGCAATCAGTCGCTGGCGATCAAGGAACTTGGAGGAACAGGACGGACGCACGACTGGAGTTTAAGCCGCAAGATCAGGGAAGCGATTGACGTTCCGTTGTTTCTTGCGGGCGGCTTGAAGCCTCAGAACGTCGCCGCCGCTATTCAAGAAGTTCAACCGTTCGGGATCGACGTTTGTAGCGGCCTTCGCACCAACGGCGCGCTCGACCGCCACAAACTAGCTGAGTTTTTCACACGAATTAAAACGTAAACTTCACCGCCAACTGCACCTGCCGCGGATCGCCTACACCCTGACGCAGGAAGCCGTCGAAATTGAACAGCCCGGGCGTGACGAGCGGGTTGATGTTGTTTGCGTTGTTGAAGGTATTGAACATCTCGACGACGGGAATAATCGAATAGCGATCGCCCAACTTGATCGGACGCTGAATACGCCAGTCAAACGAAAAGTATTCATTGTCCTTGCGAGCGGTATTGCGATTCGTCGCGGTGCGAGCCCCCGGCGTGATCGGTTGCGCCGTTCGTCCCTGCACACGGAAGTTTCCTTCAAACCCCCAACCCAATTCGATAAACGTAAACAAGTTGAACTTGTGTCGAATGTCGCGATCGGAGTACGCGTAATCGAGCTGAAGGTTGTTGATATCAAAGGCGCGATCGGTAAACGGATCGCGTTCGTTCGAATCGTCATCCTTGTCTTTCGCGAACGTGTAGTTCCACTCGAGCTGAAAACGCCCGCTGAAACGCCTGCGCATGCCGACAGTGAAACCGTCGTAGACCGACTTCCCGACAGCGCTCGTCACCATCGTCTCGCCCAGAAACGGCGCGAAGAAGTTGTTGCGATTGACGTTCAGAAAGCGCGTCAGGTGAACGGCCTTCGAATGCGTGAAGTCGATATACAGCGACCAATTGTTCGCGATCTCCTGTTCGAAACCGACGTTCAAGTTGTAGATCCGCGGGTTCCTGTAATCGCGGCTAAACACGCGCACACCGCTGAAACACGGAAACGGATTGCTGATCCCGCCCGCGACGCACGGCGTAACGGTCGACGGCGGCGCCACGACGTTGGGCCACACCGGTCCGGGCACGCCTGACGAAATGATCGGCGTGTTCAGGAAGATCGTTTGCTGCTGCACGCCATTGGTCGTGATCGATCCGACTTGCGACAGCATGTTTTGCCGCGCGTAATAAATGCCCGCGCTCGCGCGCAGCACTGACTTGCCCTGGTTCGACATGTCCCACGCGAAACCCAATCGCGGTTGAAACTCTGCCTTCTGATCGGGCAGCGTACCGTCCGACGGGAACCGCGGATCCTTCAGGAATATTCCGTACGCGGTGTTCTGCGGAGGCACGACCGGCTCGGGAAATATTTGCGCTTCCCAACGCAGGCCGTAGTTGAGCGTGAAGTTGGGCCGAATCTTCCACGCGTCTTGGGCGAAGACGGCGATGTCTTCGTTGGTGATCTTCGAGAAACCGGCCGCGTCTGTCGCTGGACCAGTCAGTCCCGCGCCTTGCAAATAGAGCAGCAGTGGGCCGCCGGTTGTTGTTCCGCCCGGACAGGTCGCCGGTGCAGTAACGAACGTACCGTTCGAACAGCCGACAGTGTTTGGTCCGAAACCTCCCGGCGCCGCCGGCGAGGCGTAACGTAAAAACCCGGTGACACTGTCGAAGATGTAGCGTCCCGTGAAGAACCCGCGGAACACCTGATCGTTGAGCGTGTGCAGCCAGTCGCCGCCGATCTTGATCGTGTGTTGGCCGGTGATAATCGAGAAGTTGTCTTTAACCTGCGTGCGCCAGAGCAACTCGTCAACGGTAGGTTCGAGGAAGAACGGGAACCCGAAGCGGAACGTCGTGTCGAAACCCATCGCCGTATCAGCCGGAACGTTCGACGGAATTGCCGAACGCGGCCGCAGCTCGCGCGAGTAAGAGAAGTGGGCTTCGTTCAACTTCGTCGGCGAAATCGTGCTGAAGAGGTTCGCGCGGATGACGTTGATCTTCGATGGGCCTTCGATGCCGTTCGCGGAGTTGCCGTAAGTGGCGACGTCGAACGTTTGGTTTGTGTTCTTGGAGTAGTCGAAGTTGTACGAGACGTCGAGTTCGTTCGCGTCGTTCAGTTTGAAACTGCCCTTGGAGAAGAACGCCTGGTTGTTGATCTTGTGGTTTATCGGCAAGCCTTCTTCCTGGTTGCGCGACGTGTGGAAGAAATTGATCAGCGCGAGCCGCTGGCAATCGGTGTTGCTGTTGATGAGCGCTTCGTTGGCGACGATCGTTGGCGTGGCGATAGGGCACGGCGTGCCGATCGGTTCGCTTAGGTTCGCGCGTGCCAGGTTCTCCTTGATGCCTTCGAAGGCGACGAAGTAAAACGCCCGATTCTGTTTGATCGGGCCGCCAATGCTGAAGCCGTACTGTTCGCGATGAAAGTCTTGCAGCGGCTTGCCGTCAGACGTATTCGCCGTCAGTGCTTCGAGGCGTTGGAAGTAGAACGCGCTGCCGTGAACCTCGTTCGTGCCTGACTTCGTGATGACGTTGATGATTCCGCTGGCGGTGCGTCCAAACTCCGCGCTCGCGCCTGTTGCAACGACCTGAAACTCTTTTACCGCTTCGAGTGTGATGTCGATGGCTGCGCGCTGTCCGCCGAGTTGCTCGCCGAAGAAGCCGTTGTTGTAGTCGCCGCCGTCGAGGCTGACGTTGTTGAAGATGCCGCGTTGTCCGGCGAAGTTGATCTCGTCGCCGTCAGGGCCCTGGGTGATGCTGACGCTGGGTGCGAGCGTCAGGAAGTCTTCAAACTTGCGGCCGAGGCTTGGCGACGTGCGCAGGACCGTATCGTCGAGTGTCGTACTCACTTCGGTCTTCGCCGTGTCGACTGTCGTTGTTGCGTTGACAGTCACTTGCTCGGCGACGTCCGAGACCTTCAAGTTAAATTGAAGGCCGCCAGTTTGGCCGACAGTCAATACGACGTTCGGATCTGACGTCGTAGCGAAACCTTGTTTGGAAACTGTAACTGAGTATTTGCCAGGTGGTAACTGGAGTGCTCGGAATCGACCCTGTTCGTCGGTGGTTAGACTTCGCGAGTAATTGGTTTCCGTGTTTTTGATCTCGACGTTAGCGCCGGGAATGACGTCGCCGTTCGCATCTTGAACTGTTCCTTCAAGGGTTGCAGTTGTGATTTGACTCTGCGCGCTGGCCGTAAGCGCGACGGATAAAATGAGCGCCAGGCTTGCGATGATGCTTTGAAGCCGGGGTAAGCCGCAAATAACAGGGGTCCGCATGTGGTCTCCTATTGTTATGGGTGATGGGTTTCGTGTCGGGGAATGAATACCACAGATTAGCAGTTCTTGTCTGCGGATTGTGCATTTTTCGAATGTTTTTGTGATAGCCTAAGTGACTGAGTGAGGATTCATTCATTGGCTATTAGCGACAAACGTGAAGCTATTTTGCGAGCGGCAACTACTGTCTTCGCGCGCAACGGTTATTTCAATTCGAAAGTTGCCGATATCGCACGCGAAGCAGGCATCGCGGACGGCACCGTTTACCTCTATTTCAAAAGTAAGGAGGAGATCCTCCACTCGATTTTCGACCGCAGCGTTGAGGAAGCGCTCGGGGCGGCCAAGCAACTGGTGCAGCGAATCGCGGATCCGCGTGAGAAGCTCCGGCAGATTGCGCACATGCATCTCGAACGGCTCGGCGCGGATCGCAACCTCGCGGTAGTGTTCCAGGTCGAACTGCGCGGCTCGACGAAGTTCATGGAAGAGTTTTCAGCCGCCGGATTTGCCGAATACCTCGCATTGATCCGATCAACCTTTGAAGAAGGCCAACGCGTGGGATTGTTTCGGCCGGAACTGAATGCGAAAGTCGTAGCGAAGATCCTGTTTGGAGCGCTCGACGAAATGGCGACCAACTGGATTCTCTCCAAACGCCGCTACAAGCTCGCGCCGATGGCCGATCACGTGCTGGATATTTTTCTCAACGGAGTGCGCGCGTCGTGAAGAGCGTGTCGGAAAAACTGGACGTGTTGCACGAGTCGCCGCGGCGGCGGCCGACGTCGCCGGATGAGCCCGCGACGTTAGTCGACGTGTTCACTCGCGTAGCGCGCGTTCATAAGCGCGCCGATACGTTGAACTACAAGCGCGACGGCCGCTGGATCCCGATCTCGTCCGACGAAATGATGGCGCGCGCAAAACGAATCGCTGCCGGGTTGCATGCGATCGGCTTGCATCGCGGCGACCGCATCGCGTTGCTGTCTGAAAGCCGAGCGGAATGGACGCTGACGGATGCGGGTTGCATCTTCGCCGGCATCATCGACGTTCCCATCTACCCAACATTGTCGCCGCCACAGGTACGTTACATTCTGAACGACTCCGGTGCGTCGGCACTCTTCATCGAAGGCCGCGCGACGTTCGACGAGTTGAAACAGATCCTCGCCGAGTGTCCGCAGCTCAAGCACATCGTCTATTTCGATCCCGACGGTCTCGCAGCCTCCGACGGATTGTCGCTGGCAGAGCTCGAAGAGTTGGGAAGGCAGTTTCAGGAAAAGGAGCCGGGACGGATAGACGAGTTGGCGACACAGATAACGCCTGACGATCTCGCCACCATCATCTACACCTCAGGAACGACGGGCGAACCGAAAGGCGTGATGCTCACGCACTCGAACATCGTCACCAATCTCCTTGACTCTTCGGACCACCTTACGTTCGGCGAACAAGACGTTGCGCTTTCAGTGTTGCCGCTGTCGCACATCTACGAGCGGCAAGCGATGTACATGTATTTGAACCACGGCATCGCAGTTTATTTCGCGGAGTCGTTGCAGATGGTCGCGTCAAACTTGCGCGAAGTGCGTCCGACGGTGCTCGTCGGCGTGCCGCGAATGTTCGAGAAGATTTACGCGCGCATCCAGGACCGCGCGGCGGAAGCGGGGAAGTTCGCGACGATGCTGCTGGCGTGGTCTGTTTCCGTCGGCGAGGAGTATGCGGATTACACGTTGGCGCACCGGCCGGTTCCGCTGTTTCTGAAGTTCAAGCACTTTGTAGCGACGAAGCTTGTGTTCGCAAAGTGGCATGCTGCATTTGGCGGCAGGATTCGACTGTTGCTGTCGGGCGGCGCGGCTCTGTCAGAAGAGCTTGCGCGTATCTACATCGGCGCCGGCATTCCAATCATTCAGGGTTACGGATTGACGGAGACTTCACCCGTCATCACGGCCAGCCACATGGACAACATTCGTGTTGGGACCGTCGGCAAGGCCATTCCGAACGTCGAGATCAGGATCGCGGCTGACGGCGAGATCGAAGTCCGCGGTCCGAACGTGATGCGTGCTTACTACAACAAACCTGAAGAGACGCGCGCAGTGTTTACCGACGACGGCTGGTTCAAGACCGGCGACGTCGGGACGCTCGACGCCGACGGGTTTTTGCGCATCACGGATCGTAAGAAGGAGTTGTTCAAGACTTCCGGCGGCAAATACATTTCACCGCAGCCGATCGAGCAGGCGATCAAGGGGTCGCGTTTCGTAAACCAGGTCGTGTTGGTTGGCGCTGAAAGGAAGTTTCCCGCGGCGCTGATCGTGCCGATGTGGGAGCAGTTGGACTCGTACTGTAAGTTGAAAGGGATCGAAGTGAAGAGCAGGCGCGAGATGTGCGAGCATCCGCGGATTATCGACCTGTTTCAACGACAGATCGAGAAGCTGACGCCGAACCTTGCGCGGTACGAGAAGATCAAGAAGATCGCGTTGCTGGAGAATGAGTTCAGTATCGAGGGTGGCGAGCTTACGCCGACGCTCAAAGTGAAGCGCCGAGTTATCGATCAAAAGTATCGCGACGTGATCGAGAAGCTTTACAAGGAATGATCACTTAGTTGGTTGACTGTCGAGGTGCAAAGCTTTGAGTATTCGGTCCGCGGCGTCTTCACCTGCACGCCGCAACGATTGTTCGCGGTAAGTCGGCAGGTTCGTGCCTGGCGTTCGCGGAACCACCAGCGGACCTTTGCGCGAGCTGTTTTCGTACGTCCTGCCGGTCGCCAGCACCTTCGCCGTTGCCGGCGCAAAAACGGCGTAATCGACCTGTAGTTCGACGTATCCTGAGCTGCTGGTGGCGCTCATCATGTCTTCGACCAAGGTGATCAGCACTACATAGGTGTTCTGCTCCGACTTGGCTTTCGCTATGGCTTCACCGCGGCTGATCTCGTGTTGCGAGACGTCGACGTTTGCATCCGAACCTTTGCGCAAGCGTTCGGCACAGCCCATCGCGGCCGCCTCGACGTACGTATAGGGATAATTCGAGTAGTTCGTTCCGCGGTCGCCGACGGCAACCAGGATCGACGGCTTGTTTGCGTCGTGTTTGGGTTTCGGCTCCGGCGTCGGTTCGGGCGTCGGCGACGGAACAGGCGCGACAGCCGGCGGCTTCGCTTGTTTCCTGCCAGACTGTCCAAACGCAAACAGCGAGCACATTGTCACGAGCAGAGCGAGGGAGACGCCAAATGCAATTCGAGTTGGTCTAATACTCATATGCTTTTGCTCGAGGAGAGTAGAACGGATGGCTGATTGTAGCATCGCTTTTTGCGGCTTTGCTACACTGCGCGTTCTGAATGCCATTCTGATGAATGACACGCCGCAAAAACTGGTGATTACTCGGGTTCGCGATCAGGCGCGCATCACGCGTTCGTTTGATCTGCGTCCGGCCTCGGAAGGCGGGCGGATCGACTTTGTGCCGGGACAGGTGGCGATTCTCGGCGTCGGCGAAGAAGAACCGGCTTACTTTGCGTTTGCGAGTGCGCCTGACGATCGGGATCTGGAAGTTCTCGTGAAGCAGAAAGCCGGGGCGAGCAAGGTGCTTTACGAGTTGCATGAAGGCGAGGAGATCAAGTTGCTCGGCATCGCCGGGCGCGGGTTTCCGCTGGCGGCAGAACAGCATCGAGATCTCGTCTTTGTCGCGATGGGCACGGGCGTCGCGCCGCTTCGTTCAGCGTTGCGTCACGTGCTGAAACATCGCAGCGATTTCGGCCAGCTCGTCGTGCTTTACGGTGCGAGGACGCCCGATGATTTTTGTTACCGCGACGAAGTCGAGGGTTGGGCTGACGCTGGCGTCGAGCTGCGGCAGGTAATTTCACGTCCTGACGGTCACGACTGGTCCGGCCCGACTGGCTACGTCCAATCACTACTGGATCACGTCCTACCCGATCTCTCATCACCCATCGCCCTGATCTGCGGCTCGCGCGAAATGATCGAGCAAACGCGCGAACGTCTTGGCAAGATGGGCTTCAAACCGGAAGAGATCCTGACGAACTACTGAGCAGTTTTAACGAAAAATTCCTTTTTCTCTGTGAGTAGCGCAGTCGGATCGCACGTGGAAACAGGATTTGTAGAATTTTCTATCTGAGTATTTCTGGAAAGATGACCAATCAGTTGCCGTGAGATAAAGACTGAGGTGTCGTAGGTGAAGTACGGCATCGCTTATTGCTAAATTGTGCTGACGTTTAAAGGCGCTGAAATCTACCGTTTTGATAGTCCTCGTAGACCATGTCAAACATTTTCATTGTCATCTCATGGAGCTTGCGGGCTGAACGTTCAGCGGCGGTTTCTGGCTTCGTAGTTTTCGAAGTCTTGCTTGAGCGCTTCGATGAAGTCTTCTTCGCCCGAGTCGAACGTGTAGCTTTAGTTGACGGCTTTTTTCCGTTTGACTTGTGAGACTTTGAGGTTTTGTTCGATTGCATGCGCGCAGTGTAACACAACTGTGTATGCTTCGCGCATCACATAAGGGTGCGGAGGAGCAGCCAGTAGAGGCCGGCGCAGGCGATTAATAACGAAAGGGCCGGGGCGTGTTTCAGGTGGAAGGAGGGGCGTTGTTCTAATCGCCATACGAGGGGGAGGACGAGGGCGGCGATTGCGATCTGTGCGAGCTCGACGCCGAGGTTGAAGGACAGAAGAGGGATAGCGACGCCCGTTCCTGCACTGCCGATACCAAGCTCTCGCAGTGCCGACGCGAAGCCGAGGCCATGGACCAAGCCAAAAACGAATGTGACCAGCCAGCGTGCCGTGAGGCGTCGACGAATTAGATTCTCCAGGCCGACGAATACAACAGACGCTGCAATCACTGGTTCGACTATGCTCGGCGAAATGGCAACAAGGCCCAGCGTGGCGAGCGCGAGCGTCAATGAATGAGCGACGGTAAATGAAGTGATGATTCTCACGTTGTGGCGCAGCGAGCCTCCGGCGAGCAGCAGCGCGAGGAGAAACGCGAGATGATCGTAGCCAGTGACGATGTGTTCGATTCCAAGAAGCAGAAAGTCGAAGACCGATCGCGTGTTACCGGACGCGCTTCGCAAGTCGATCGCAAAGTCGTTTGTCTCCGCGCTCAGCATGCGCTCCGCCAGCACGCGGTTGTTCTGATCGTAAACCGAGCAGAACTGCTTGTGACCGCGGCGAAGACTCCCAAGAACCGGCGCGCTGATTCGCAATTCAGCCGCATTCGAAGCAGCCGCGAACTCGAGCAGAAAGTGCACGCTCGTCGCATCCGACGATGAGCGATTGAACGAACGTAGCTCCAGTTTTCCCTTATCGCTCTCAATGATTAGCAGGTTCGATTCTAGCTGCTGAATCCCTTCCAAATCGGTTGGCGCAAAGCTGACCTCAGCGAGGATCCGATCGCCGAGTATGCGAACGTCAGCAACGCTCAAGCCCGGATCATGCGCGAGCGCGCTCGAACTCAGAAGAGCGAGGATGCCCGCAAGCATCCCCACTCTCGCTAGTTTGAAGAGATATCGGTTCATGGATGTTGATGGTTGCGGCCGTTCTGAGGCGTCGCTTCGTACGGAAAGACTTTATTGAACGCCATGTCGTTGCGATCGACGCCATCACCCGCCGGTCCGCGAATGATCAAATTGTTCGGATCGCGCAGGTCGCTGATCAGCGCAGTGACAGCGATGTCGACGACGTCGTCTCCAAACCGCCGGCCATTGGGCCATCCGCCCGGAATGAACCCGCCGTTCTTGAACGGATCCTGAATATTGCTCTTCAGCACGTCGCCGCCGAAGATGCTCAGTCGCGAGTATCCTGCGTCGTCCGGATTGGTGGGATGACCTGCGCCACCTCCCGCAAACCGAACTTTGCTCGTCGACAGATCGACCTTGATGAGATCGGGAATGTAAATCCCCGCGATGTCGGTGCGATTAGTTTCCGGAGCAACCGGCGCGTTGAAGACGAGCAGGTTGATGAGGTGAGCCAGCTCCGGTGTTTCGGCGTACTTCCTGAAGATCTGGCCGTCGATGCTCGGGCTGGTGCGGCTGTACAAGTCTTTGTCAGCAATCGCCACCAAGCCTTCGTTGAAAAGCGGGTTTCCCTGGCGCGCGACCTGTACGAATGGGCCGTTATTCTTCGGCGCGTGCTTGTCATCCAGTACGCGTACTGTTCGCCGGCTCGTCGTCGCATAGACGCCCGCGATCTGCTGATCGCCGCCGAGTTCGGCGATCGGAACTTCGAGCGCCATCAGATGCAAGTTGAAGCCTCCTTGCGAGTCCTTGCCCGGATTGCGCAGCTTCAGCAGATCGAATACCGACTGAATGTCGGCGTAGAAGCCGTCGTCACGCTGGCCCGCAAACGCAACGTAGCCATGCGACAGTTGAGCGATCGCTTCCGTGGTGTAACGGTCTAGCTCAGCCTCCGTCGCGACACCGTCGCGCGCATGGTTCTCACCGTTGTCGCCCTGATTGTAGAAAGGCGTCGCGTTTCCCTGGTTATTTGGCGGAACGACGCCGGTGCCGAGCACGGTTTCTCGATGCGTGCGATGGTCCACTTTCGTGACGGTGTAGGTTTGCGTCAGGTTCTGGTTCGCGTCGCCGACGTGTTGCACAACGCCGAGGTACGACTGAAGAATCGTGTTCTGGTTTTTGAAGTTGGTGGTGAAGTGAAACTGGTAAGTCAACGTGGGCCGTCCGGCTACCACATCCGCGCCGAGCGCGACGTGAATCTCGTAAAGAACGTTGTCGTCGAAGTTGTACTTGTTTGGACCGATGCCCGGTTCCTCGTGCGGATACACGCCGAGCGCAAGAACCAGCGACTTCTGATCCGCCTCCTGGTCCACGAACGCGTAAACGTCGGTGGTGTTGGCCGCAGGGTCGAGCGTGATCAGCGGCGCGTCCATGTGACTCGAAGCGTGGACGGTTGCCGGCAGCAGTGCGGCGGGCACAGCGGCCAGCAGCAAAGCTGCGACTATGCGTTTCAGCCTTTCGAATGGTTTAGGCATGTTAATTCTTCTCCCTTTGAAAATTGGATTTAGTGACTTAATGGATTTTTGCGCGCCACGTTTCGAGCTGCGCGCGTTCACTCGGCAGTAGCATCTGCTGTGTTTCCGCGGCAGCTTTCAGCCATCCTGTTGCTTGTTTGTTGTCGCCATTCAGCGCGGCAATGACTCCGGCGTGAAAGTCGAGGCGTGCGTCCGCCGTGCCTTCCGAGAGTGCCTGGTTCATGTGTTGTTGCGCCTCGGAAATACGTCCGGCGGCGGCGAGGGCCCACGCCAGTGCGTCGTGCGTAAAAACGTCTCCCCGGTTGGTTAATTCCTGTTCAGCCAGACGTACCGCCCGTTCAACGTCGCGGTTGTGCGTGGCGAGGAAGAGCGCGAGCGATCGCGGATCCTCCGTCTGACCAGCCGCGATTTGTGATTCCAACTCCGCTGCATGAACACGATCGCCGCTGAGTGTGAGAGCGTCGGCGACAGCCCATTGATATTCCGGCAGCGGATTCAGTTTTGCCGCGTGTTGAAAATCGATGAGTGCGCCGGCCGGACGATTCATGGCTAACAACGTGCGGCCGCGAGCGAACATCGCTGGTGCATAGTCGCTTTGCAGCGCGAGCGCCGCATCGCACGATTCAAGCGCTTGCTTAGTTGTGCCGCGTTGAAGTTGATAGAGTGCGAGTCGAGTAAACGCCCACGCTGAGGACTCAGGATCGTTCGGACTGCTCACTGCCGTCGCGAGTTTCATCAACTCGATCGCGCCTGCGAGATCGCCCGTTATCCAACGCACGTGCGCGGCTCGCGCGTACGACTGCAAGTCAGGACGCAAGTCAACCATCTTTTGATACGCCGCGGCAGCGTCGCGTACCTTGCCTTCGTCGATCAGAATGTCGCCGAGTACGCCGTAGTCGAACGGGCGTTCGCGCAGGTTCACTAGTTCGCGTGCGACGGTTTCGGCCTCGCGAAAATGGTGCAGACTCTGTAGTGCATGAGCGCGCAACAGCAGCGCGTCCGCGCCCTTGGAACCGAGCGCTTCCATGCAGGCGGCGCACTGTTCCGCCAGTCTGTAAAATCCGGCGTCGAACGAGAGCCGGGCCTTCTTAACAAACGTCCATCCGAGTCGTTCGAACGTGTTCCCTCTGGCTGAGCCGCTGATGATCAGAGCTTGTTGGTCGGCGATGTCGCGATCGATTGAGCGCGCGGACGCGCCCTTGTCGACAGTTAGCGGCGCGAGTACAAGACGGCAGGAAGCCGGTTGCGTCGTTGTAGCGTTGGCCGCGGAGTTTTCGCCGCGAGTCCGAAACGCATTGTTCACTGCCGTGAAGCCGAGAACGATAAATGAACTGACGAGCAGCGTGATCGTCATCTTCGTCACCGCCGGCCCGCGACGAGTTTCTGTTTTGCCTGTCATCGTTTCCATGATTTTCCGCACACCACTCCCTCCGCTCGGACAGCCTCCGGCGTTGAAAATCGTTTCTTCTTCGACTGTGTCTGGATTGATTTACGAGCCAGAGTGGTTCGGCGGATTTAGAGGAATATTAAAAAAGGTTACTCCTGTCGCAGCGCAACGAGCGGATCGACTTTGGTGGCGCGGCGAGCGGGGATGTAGCAGGCGAGCAGGGCGGCGAGAATCACAGAGAGTGCCACTGCGGCAAAGGTAATCGGATCCGTCGGTGAGACTTCGAACAGCAAAGTGGTTATCAAATGCGTCAACGCGAATGCGCCCAGGAGCCCGATCGTCAGACCGACAACGACGAGCATCATTCCACTGCGCAGGATCAGCTTGAGCACGTCTTCCCACTGCGCACCCAACGCGATGCGAACCCCAATCTCGCGCGTTCGCTGCGTTACGAAATACGCCATCACTCCGTAAATGCCCGCAGCCGCCAGCACCAACGCAATGCTGGCAAAGATACCGAACAGCAATCCCCAAACTCGTGACTGCCAGACCGTGTTCGCCGACAGTCGCGTCAGCGGCACAACATTGAAGATTCCTGTATCCGGACTGCCCTGCCAGATTGCTCGCCGGATGTCGTCCGCGACCAGCATCGGATCGCCTTGCGTGCGCGCGACAAAGTGAGTCTGCTTGCTGTAACTCTGATAGCAAGAAGTGTAGAAATCGTAACCAACCTCATCGACCAAACTGTTGTGTTTGACGTCGCCGACAACGCCCACGATCTCACCACACCCGGAGCCATCGTCGTTACAATTGACTCGCTTGCCTAGCGGATCAGCGTTGGGCCACATCCGTTCAGCCAACCGCTTGCTGATAATCGCGACGTCGGGATGCCCATTCGACCGCACAGTATCGCGCTCAGTAAAGACGCGCCCACGCAGCAGCGGAATCTGCATCACACGAAAATACTCAGGCGAGACAGCCTGGTAATTCACCAGCGGGTTCTGCTTGGCGTCTTCACTCGACTGGCCCTGGATCGAGAACTCTCCTCGATACCACGGCTTTTGCCCAACAAACGGGAGATCACTATTGGCCGCAACAGCCACTACGCCCGGGACAGTTGCCACCTGCTGTAACAACTGTTGGTAACGCCGCGACATAAACTCGACGCGATAATCTTCCTTACTGCGATACGTCGGATTGATTTCGAGATGCAGCACGCCGTCTGCCGTAAAACCGGGCGACGTATTTTGCAGGCGCGCGAAACTTCGCAACATCAAACCTGCGCCGGCAAGAAGCACGACCGCCAGCGCGATCTGCATTACCACTAACAAACCGCGAACACGTTGCATGCCCGCGCTCGTCCCGGATCTTCCACCCGCCTTCAGCGACCGATCGAGATCGATTGAAACGGTTCGCAACGCCGGTATCAGGCCGACGAACAGCGCCGACAGAACTGAAACGATCAAGGTAAACGTCAGCGCGCGCCCGTCGAGTTGGATCTTCACAAAGAAAGGCAAGACTTCTGCCGGCAGCAGTGCAACCAGCAGACGCAGGCCCCACGCACCAAGCGCGACGCCGCCCGCGCCGCCGAGCGAAACGAGCAGCAACGCTTCCGAGATCGACTGTCGAATCAGACGTCCCCGACTCGCGCCGAGTGCCGCGCGCACGGCCAACTCGCGCTCGCGTACAGTTGCCTGCGTCATCAGCAAGTTCGTTACATTCGTGCAGGCAATCAACAGCACGAAACCGCAAGCGCCCAACAGCAGCCAGAATGACGACCGTAATCTCCCGAACCAGAAATCTCGCAACGGGACCACGGCCGCAGTGATATCGGCATTGGTATCAGGATAGGTTTGGGCCAGGCGAGCGGCGATCTGCTGCATTTCCGCTTGCGCCTGTTCCGGTGAGACGCCCGGCTTGAGCCTGCCTATCGTTTGATCGATCCGCCATCCGCGAGCCTGACGATCGAAGTAACGATCGCTCAGCCACCACAGGTCGCTTTGAAAAGGAAAGCGAAATCCCGGCGCCATCACGCCGACGACAGTCAAGCTATGCCCGTCGATGCGAAGCTGCCGCCCGAGGATCGCGGGATCGCTGCCGAACCTCCGTTGCCACAATCCGTGACTCAGCAGGACCGTGTCCGAATCATTTGGCGTTGGACAATGGCCGAGCAATGGCGCGACCTGAAGAGTTGAAAACAGATTCGCTGTGCCGAAGGTTAGATTGAGTGTTTCCGTTTCGTTAGGAAACTCGAGGTTCGCGTTCCAACGCAGATTGAAAAAGGCGAGATCGTCAAAGACGGTGTTTTGCTCACGCCAATCTTGGTAGTCGGCGAATGACACTCCAGCCGACTGACCCTTCTGTTGCGAATCCACCATCACCAGGCGGTCCGCGTCGCCGTACGGCAATGGGCGAAGAAGAAACGCGTTGACGACGCTGAAGATTGCGGTGTTAGCGCCGATGCCGAGTGCGAGCGTCACGATCGCGATCAGACTGACGCCAGGATTCTTGACCAGCAATCGCCAGCCATAACGAAGGTCTTGCAGAAACTCTTCGATTACGCGTGTCATCAACCAGCGGAATATATTGACGGCACGATCGCCTGTCAATAATTTCTCACAACTCTTGACTGCTGTAGGTTCCGCCTAACGCCGACACGCGCAATTCTGAAAGCTTGATTTCCGCCGCGAGGTTTGTCGCGATCTGATTTTCGTGAGCGGCAAGTTCTCGGAAGGTGCGAATTAGATCCTCCGCTATCGGCAAGAGCTGCACGTAATACATCTTCTCCTGGCTCTGCTCAGGCGAGGGCAGATTGTTGATTCCTTTCACTGCTTCGTGAAAGAGTTCGTAAGCATCCGCCGGCTCGTACTTCAAAACACCTTCGGCAAGCATCAGTAACATTCTTACTTTGTCATTGCTGTTATCAGCCGATTCGAGTGCCTTGGCCGATTGCGTGAAGGCTTGCTTGCTTCTGATCGTCTCCTTCGTTCCCGCGTAGTACTCGCCAACTAAACGAAAGGCGTTGGCTCTTATGAGAGGTCGGGTCATGTGTGGAATTGCATAAGTCGCATCAAACGGCGAGCGGTTCTTTACAGCCAGCGAGACAATGTCCAGCAGAAACTCATTGAGCCAGATTTGATCGCCGTTACCCGCAGTCTTCGTTGCGAGATCTACAGCGGTGGTTAGCTTGCCTTGTTCTTTCGCCGCTCTGGCGGCGCGAGAGAAGAATTGCTTTCTCAGTTGCTCGTCTGAAGCGGAGTTAGCCTCGGAGATAAGTTGTTCGAGGGGATCGGTTGCCTTTTGGATTCGTTCCTCAGCGGCCAGTCTTGTCTCGAGGATGTTTGAGTTTTTGTTCAGGGCTCTGAGCCGGCTTGCAATTTCGGGGAACAGCGCCGGTGCGAGCCGCTGGGCCGGACCCGCAATCCCATTCAGCAATTGGTTAACCGGACCGCCAACGAAAGGTTTAGCGAGCTCTTCCGCGGGTAGCCGAGTCGCTCTAAGCGCAACGGACATCCATCGCGTTGTCAGTTCCGGCGGAACGGACTCTCCGAAAAACATCGGGGAAAAGAACGGCATCAGCATCAACGTCAACGCGCCTGGTTGCTTTTCTTCGAGCGACAGCACGGCGCCGAGCAACTCCGGAAGATGCGCTGGCGGGACCGAGTGTAGCTGGCCCAACATCGAGCTGGCTTGTACTTGTCCACTGAGAATTGCCGCTTTCGCCAGTTTGAGTCCCGCAGCACTCGTTTCAGGGCTACTCAACATCTTGATTCCGGCAGAGAGATCGCTTGCTGGACCATTCTTTGGTCCGCTCTTTAGAACGCAGATCTCGAGCGCAGGCGCTTCTGGAGCTTGAAAATTCTTGATTTGCTTTACAAAAATTTCATGTAACCACGAAGCCGTTGGCAGCCAGACTTCATCCTGATGCTCGCAGAGGTCCGTCACGCCCTGAGTGGCTACTTCCATCGCTGCTTGTCGACGTGCCGGGCCGGCATCCGATGGTTGCCAGGTTATTAGTTGTATCCTGAGGAACGCGCGGAAGGTAGGGTTCTTCAGTTGTTTGATCTGCTGCTGAAGGCTTACAAAATCCTCATCGCCGACGGTTGCGTGTTTACATTGTGGGCCAGCTTGCTGTGCGGCCGCCGGAAAACTCAGTAAACCGACTGCTGCGATGGTCAGTCCGGCAATGATGCTTCTTGTTCTTCGTTTGTGATCCGGCATTTGCCCCTCCGCGAGAAAAGATTCCTCGTGTAACTGCCCATAGTTCACTACGCTCTGATTTGAAAGTTCCCAAAAGGCTTCGTTCAAGTAAGCTCGCTAGAACTCGAACTCCGGATGCTTTCGCCGCCGCAGAGTTGAAAGCAGCACTCAATTAAGACGCAGTTTCAGCCGGACACGCGTCCTACATTCTGAAGCGGGAAGAGGCGTTTGGATTCATTCGACGTTTTCTGACGTCTCACTCGTAACGCAGCGCTATCAGCGGATCGACTCGGGTGGCCCGAAGCGCGGGAATGTAACAGGCGAGTAGCGCCACGGTGAGCAACACCAGCGACGCTGTTACAAACGTCAGCCAATCAGTTGGAGCGACTTCAAACAGCAAACTCCTCATCAACCGAGTCAAAGCGAGTGAAGCAGCCAACCCGATTCCGGTTCCCGTCAGCGCCAGCGCCATGCCTTTCGAGACCACCAGCTTGAGCACGTTGCGTTTTTGCGCGCCCAGCGCCATGCGGACGCCAATCTCCTGCGTTCGCTGCGTAACCAGATAGGCCATCACTCCGTAAATCCCCACCGCCGCCAGACCCAACGCCAGAAAAGAGAACGTACTGAGCAGCAACATCACGAAACGACGCGATGCAACTGACTGCACCAACCGCTGCTCCATCGTCATGACATCCGAAACCGGTTGGTCCTTGTCCAAATCTGAGACCTGACCGCGTACCGCTGGAACGATGCTCGCCGGCTCCGATTCCGTGCGCACGACGAGGTTCATGAAACTACGCGGCGACTGTTGATACGGAAAATAAACTTCCGGCATTGCTTCAATCTCGAGCGCCTTGTGCTTGACGTTGCCCACGACGCCGACGATCTCGCGCCACACCTGCTTGCTCGGATCCTCTTCGAAGCCGAGCCGCTTTCCAATCGCATCCTGATTCGGCCAATAGCGGCGGGCCAGTGCCTCGTTCACGACGATTACGTTCGTAGTGTTATCGCGGTCATGTTCGGTGAATGAACGGCCTTTCAAAATAGGAATGCTCATCGTCTGAAAGTAACCCGGCGTGACGACCCGCCGGCCTACGTCCACACGATCCGCCACTGCTACGAAGGGTGCACCTTCGACGAGAAACGTCGTCGTCACATTGCTGTTGCTTAACGGAAGCGGGTCAATGCCGGCGGCTGATTTCACTCCCGGCAGCTTTTCAACGCGCTCGATAAGTTGATCGAAGAAAGCATTCGTCTGTTGCGGCTGGCGATACTTCTTGGGCGGCAGAGCGATGTTCATGCTGAGTAAGTTCGTCGCCTCGAATCCGGGATTGACTTGCTGCAAGCGGAAGAAGCTCCGGGTCATCAAACCCGCTCCGACCAGCAAGAGCAGCGCTACGGCCACTTCCGAAACGACCAGCACATTACGTAAAGCACTGCCTTGCGAGCCTCCAGTATTTTGACCGGAGCTTTCCTTGAGCGCCTGGTTCAGATCGGTTCTCGAAGCTTGAACGGCCGGAGCGAGTCCGAACAACACACCGGTCACGACGGAAATCGCCAGCGTCCAGAGAAACACTGGAACATGCAAACCGATCTCATGAAGTCGTGGCACTTCTGACGGCGTGAGCGACACCAGCAGCTTGATTCCAGCGTACGCCAAGAGCAGGCCCAATACGCCGCTGAGCGACGAGAGGATGACGCTCTCCGTTAACAACTGGCGCGTGAGTCGCCAGCGGCTTGCTCCAACTGCCATGCGAATTGCCACTTCTCTGTGCCGTGCAGTGACTCGCGCCAAAAGCAAGCCCGCGACATTCGCGCACGCAATCAGTAAGACAAACCCGACAGCTGCAAACAACATGTAAAGATACGACTCAACGTTTCCCACAAGCTGTTTGTGCAAAGGAACGACACGCACGCCTCTCGCCGTATTCGTGTCCGGATGTTCCTGTTGAAGCTGACTCGCGATCAGGTTCATCTCAGCTTGTGCCTGCTCTCGCGAAACGTCCTGCCTCAACCTTCCCAGCGCATAAAGAAAGTTATTGCTGCGGTCAAAATCGCCTTCGCCAATGATCATCGGCACCCACATGTCCACGTGCATGCTGGTTGGAAATTGCAGCTCAAACGCCGGTGGCATTACACCAACGACAGCAACGGAATGCCCGTTGAGAGTGAGAGTCTTATTTATGAGATTTCGATCAGAACCGAACGCTCTTTGCCACAGATCATGACTGACAATCACGGAGAAAGGCGTGCCTGGTGTTTCTTCTTCCGGAAGAAACGATCGCCCGAGCATCGGTTGTATGCCGAGTACCTGAAAGAAATTGGTAGTGACGACACAACTCTTGATCTTTTCAGGCTCACCGGCGCCGGTCAGAATCATGTCGGTATAGAAAAGCGACCCGAGTTGATCGAAGACCTGGTTACGCGAACGCCAGTCGCGAAAGTTGCCGATCGAGACTTCGTTTTGATCCCACATCTCCGCACCCAACTGGCGGTTCGTTTCCCACACCACCATCAGACGGCTCGGATCTTTATAGGGCAACGGGTTCAGCAAAACAGCGTCGATGGCGCTGAAGATGGTCGTGTTCGCGGCAATGCCCAACGCCATTGTCAATACGACGATGAGCGTGAAGCCGGGCCGCTTGAGCAGCATCCGGAACGCGAAGCGCGTGTCTTGCAGGATCTTCATGGTGTCTCTTCAGAGCAGAATAACCGCTTGGACCGATAAAGGCGAAAAAATCGTGCGTTACGGTTTTAGGCTGCGGTCTAATTCGCGTTGACATTTGCTGCGGATGTTCATAGTCTTCTCACGTAAACCCCCTAAAAATAAACTCCACTCCTCCACGAGATTCAGAGATGGGAGACAAACCTTGTCTGTCCTTCACTGAACATCCATTCGTCGGCCCGGAGGTTCGCATTATGGTCTCCAGAAGAACATTTCTTAAGACGACGGTCATCGGAGGCGCAGGTGTTTCCGTCTTTGGTTTTAGTCTGGCGCCGGTGTACGCGCAAACCCAGGGACTCAAGATCGCTCGCACGACAGAGACACGCAGCACCTGTCCGTACTGTTCAGTCAGTTGCGGCGTGATCATTCACACGCTGGGCGACAAAGCGAAGAACGCAACGCCGCACGTCGTCCACGTTGAAGGTGATCCCGATCATCCGATCAATCGCGGCACGCTCTGTCCGAAAGGAGCTTCACTGGAGCAAGAAATCTCGAGCGACCGGCGTTTGGTGAAACCGCAAGTCCGGCGGCCTGGCTCAGACCACTGGGAAGACATCTCGTGGGACGATGCCGTCAACGACATTGCTCGCTGGGTCAAGAAAACTCGCGACGCTACGTTCATCGAAAAAGACAAGAACGGCTATACAGTCAATCGTCTCGAAACCATCGGCTGGACCGGCGGATGCACTGATACGAACGAACTGAATTACCTCGCCGTCAAAACGATGCGCAGTCTCGGGCTCTGCTACTTCGAAACGCAGGCCCGAGTTTGACACGGTCCAACGGTCTCCAGTTTGGGGCCCACCTTTGGACGCGGCGCAATGACGAACGGCTGGATCGACATCAAGAACACGGACATGATGTTGATCATGGGCGGTAATCCGGCCGAAAACCATCCGTGTGGTTTCAAGTGGCCGGTTGAAGCCAAGAAAAACCGCAACGCAAAAATGATCGTGGTCGATCCACGCTTCACGCGAACGGCTGCGGTTGCCGATCTGTTCCTACAGATCCGCGCGGGAACTGATATCGCTTTTCTCGGCGGCCTAGTCAACTATGCAATTCAAAACGGCCGCATCGCGAAAGACTATCTCATCAACTACACCAACGCGGCCTTCATAGTTAAGGACGGATTCAAACTGCCGGAGGACGGTCTGTTTTCGGGATTCGATACAACGGCCACAACGTACGACAAAGCAACCTGGAACTATGAAGAAGGCGGGAAGATCGAACCCACGGCCGCGGCTGCCGCCAAACCATCAAACCCGCAGGCGGGTCAAACCCAGCAAAGCGGCTCAAATGGAAACTCGGGCGGAAGCTCCGCCGGCAGCGGCGGACAAAAGACGGAAAGGGGTCCTGAAGGCGGCGGTCATCAAGCTGCTGGTGGTCCAGGCGCGTCCGGTCAAGCTGGTCCGAAACCGCCTCCGGCGTTGCCGTCAAATGTGGCCTACGATCCTTCGCTCCAGCATCCGCGGTCTGTCTTTCAGCTTTTGAAGCAGCAGTATTCGCGCTACACGCCGGAGATGGTCGAGCGCATCACCGGCATTCCGAAAGATCAGTTTCTCAAAGCCGCCGATTTGTTTACCTCGATTCGTAAGGACGGCGATACGAAGAAAGCCGGCACGATCATTTACGCGGTCGGCTGGACGCAGCACACTTTCGGTACGCAGATCATTCGCACCGCCGCGATCTTGCAGCTCCTTCTCGGAAACGTCGGCCGCTCCGGCGGCGGTGTGAATGCGTTGCGCGGTCATTCAAATATCCAGGGCGCCACCGACATGGGCGGCGTCTTCGACATCTTTCCCGGCTATCTGAAGATTCCGGCCCCCGCCGATGTCGACCTCGCGACTTTCCTGAAGCGCACAACGCCGACGCCGTCGAAGCCGGCGGAATGGGACTCGTACAACTACTGGTCCAACACACCGAAGTTCATGGTCTCATTTCTCAAGGCGCTCTACGGCGACTCGGCAAAGAAAGAGAACGATTTCAATTACCACTTTCTACCCAAGATCGATCGCAAGTTCTCCTGGACGGACATGTGGGACGAGATGTACGCCGGCAAAGTGAAAGGACTGTTTGCTTTCGGCATGAACGGCGTGGCGATCGGTCCCAACTCTCGCAAGAACATCGAGGCGCTCAAGAAGGCCGACTTCCTTGTCGTCTGCGATCTCTATCCCGAAGAGACGTCCGACTTCTGGCAAGCGCCCGGCATCAGCAAAGACGAAATGAAGAACATCAATACGACGGTCTATCGTCTGCCCGGCGCCGGCTTTGCTGAAAAGGACGGAACGTTTGTTAATTCCGCGCGCTGGTTGCAGTGGAAGTATGTCGCTGTTCCGCCGCCGGGAAATGCAAAGGTGGATCAGGAAATACTCGCGCGCATCTTTTTGAAAGTGCGCGAACTCTATAACACCGAGGGCGGAAGGTTTCCCGATCCGATCCTCAATCTCTCATGGACTTACACGACTCCGTTTAATCCCTCGCTGGCTGAAGTCGCGAAGGAAATCAACGGCAGAGCCTTGGCCGATCTCACCGATGAAGCCCAACCAGGAGTCACGATCAAAGCCGGACAACAAGTGCCGGGGTTTGCCTGGCTGCGCGACGACGGCTCAACCGCGTGCGGCAACTGGCTCTATTCAGGTTCATGGACCGAGGCTGGACCGTTGATGCAACGCCGCGGCACCGACGATCCTTCAGGACTCGGTATCTATCAGAACTGGGGCTGGTCGTGGCCTGCAAATCGTCGCGTCATGTACAACCGCGCGTCGTGCGATCCGTCCGGCAAGCCGTGGGACTCCGAACGCCGCCAGGTTTGGTGGAGTGAGGCGCAGCAGAAATGGGTTGGCAATGACGTGCCTGATTTCAAAGTCGATTCCAAGCCGCAGGATCACATGGGGCCGTTCATCATGAACCCCGAAGGCGTGGGCCGCATTTTCGCTCCGCTCGCAGCCTTCGCCGACGGTCCGTTCCCGGAACACTACGAACCGGTCGAGAGCCCGATTGCGAATCCGCTTCACCCGCAACAGTCGAACAATCCAGTGGCGAAGAAATTCAAGTCCGACATGGACAAGCTTGGCACGCCGGACCAGGGTTTCAATGTCGTCTGCACCACGTATCGTCTGACCGAACACTATCACTACTGGACCAAAAACAATCCGATGAACGTTCAGCTCGTGCCGGAGCCGTTCATCGAAGTCCCGGCGCAGCTTGCCGACGAGATGGGGATCACGGGCGGCGAGAAGCTTAAGGTCACCAGCGCTCGCGGCGTCTACATCGCCAAGGCAATGGTTACCAAGCGCATCAAGCCGATGATGATCGATGGAAAGAAGACTTATCAGATCGGCATTCCGATTCACTGGGGTTATCGCGGCATTGCTGAGGATAAGGACAAGACTGCACTAACTCCGGCAAATCAACTCTCGCCGGCCGCGATCGATCCCAACGCGTTTACGCCGGAGTTCAAAGGCTTTCTGGTGAAACTCGAGAAGGCGTAGAAAGGAGGGCACGAGATGACTACTCCACAAACACTTCAAATACAGGAAATCTCAGCCCATCCAGGTCCGGTGCCCGGACGAGGTACGCAGCGTGCCGTTCAGGTCTGCAAGTACATCGACGTGTCGACTTGTATCGGCTGCAAGGCGTGCGAAGTCGCGTGCGTTGAATGGAACGATCATCCGTTCAGGGAAACGACGTTCAACGACACTTACCAGACCATGCCGGCGACTGAGTGGAACTACTGGAACCTGATCAAGTTTGCCGAAGACGAACGCGACGGCAACTTCATGTGGCTGATGCGCAAGGACCAGTGCATGCACTGCGAAGATCCAGGTTGCTTGCGTGCGTGTCCGGCCGATGGCGCCATCATCAAATACGAAAACGGCATCGTCGACTTCCAGCAGGACAACTGCATTGGCTGTGGTTACTGCATTTCGGGATGCCCGTTTGACATTCCGAAGTTCAACCAGCAGACGAAGAAAGTTTACAAGTGCACGCTCTGTTCCGATCGAGTGGGCCAGGGACTCGAGCCCGCTTGTATCAAGGCGTGTCCAACGGGTTGTCTGCACTTTGGGGCCAAGGAGGAAATGGTCCAGATCGCCGGGCTTCGCGCCAAGCAACTGCGCGAACAATCCGGCTTTGCCAGTGCAGGCGTTTACGATCCGGCGTCGATCAACGGAACGCACGTGATCTACGTGTTGCACGACATAAACAATCCCGAGCGATACGGTCTGCCGAAAACGCCGGTGATACCGCCGACTTACACCGTCTGGAAATGGCTGGCCAAACCGACCGGGCTGGTGATGGCGGCGCTCGGCGTTTTAGCGGTCTTTTTCCATCGTGTTGCTGTTGGACTAAAACTGCCGCAGCCAGAGGATCCTCCGCCCGTTGACTATCGGCCCGATCCTGTCGAAGCAAAGCGAAAGGAGCAGCCATGAGCACTTCGGTTGAACGTTTCGACGAACGCGCACGACGCGAAGCTGAGCGCGTGGGCCAAACTATCGTTCGTCGTGGCGAGCTCTTGCGTCATCCCGTTTACACGCGCGTGCTGCACTGGCTGGTCGCGATCTCGTTTGTTCTGGCACTCCTCTCCGGTTTCGCCATCTACTCGCCCTGGCTCTACAGGTTTCTTACACCGCTCTTCGGTGGCGGCGCGATGACGCGGTTTCTGCATCCGTGGTTCAGCCTCTTCTTTGTTGTTTTCTTCTTTTTTCAGTTTCTCAATTGGTTAACGCCAATGGTGTGGAACGACGACGACACGCGCTGGCTGAAACGCATCAAGCAATACGCGACAAATGCGGAAAAGAGAGAGCCCTCGAGTGTCGGGTACTTCAACGGCGGGCAGAAAATCTATTTCTGGGCCATCGTGCTGAGCGCTGTGCTGTTTCTCATCACTGGACTGCTGATGTGGTTTGACGATCTCACGCCGCGCTGGGTCGTGGCCGTCAGCTACGTAGTTCACGATATCGCGGCGCTGATCATGTTGGGTGGTTTCATAATTCACATCTACGAAGGAACGGCAGCGCAGCCGGGCACATTTCGCGCGATGGTCAACGGGACCGTCACGGAGAAGTGGGCCTGGACTCATCATCCCGCGTGGTATCGCGCTGTCACGGGTCGCGATCCTCAGGAAAGTTACGAGCGTGAAAGACGTCGCCAAACTGGTCGCGAGCAGGCCATCGAACAGTGGGAACGCGAACAAGACCGGCGCGATCAGGTTTGATAAGCGCTTTGTCAAAGTTCTCTCATTCACACCCGGCTAAAGCCGGGTGTATGACGCACCAGGATTAACTAACCGTTTTAACGGTTTTCCATCAGCGAAACTTGAAAACCGTTGAAACGGTTTCACTCCCTGGTTGTTAATCTCACACCCGGCTAAAGCCGGGTGTGAATGAGAGAACTTTATGGCAAAGCTTGTGATAAGCATCGAGAAAGGAAGAGTTTCTTATGCGTATCGTTTTATACGTTACCTTGATCTGCGTCATCACCTTACTTGCTACACCGGCCGCATTCGCACAGGGTGAGAACACGCCCGATCCGCTGGTGCGCGTCCTTGTGACGAAAGGCGTGCTGACGGCGGAAGAAGCCCGGCTGATCGTCACGAACGCGTCGCCTTCCGAACAACGCGATCGCCTGGCGACGCTGCTGCGTGACAAGGGAGTGATTTCGGCGGCGGAATTTGACCAGGTGCGAACGAATGCGCCGGCAGCTAACGCGAACGTCGCGTTGATCACGGCCGATTACAAAACGAGCAATTCGACGCCGCCATCAGCCGCTCCCGCAAACGCGCCCGCAGCCGCGCCGCAGACGCCCGCGCCGACTGTTATCCCCGCCGTTGCTCCCGTTCGCTTGCTCGGAATCGACGCGCCCAAGCGTGAAGGTTTGATACCCGACATCAAACTCGGATCGGGCGCGCGTTTGAAGTTATACGGCTTCTTCAAGACCAGCTTCATTCACGACTCATCATCGCCGCAGGGAAATGATTTTCCGCTCCCGCTGCTGGCGGGCGATACTGGACCAAACAATTCACCGGAATTCCACGTGCGGGCACGTGCCTTACGGCTGGGCGCGAACTTCGAATGGTTGGAAGTGGCCCCAAAGACGACACTCACCGGCAAGTTTGAATTCGATTTCGAAGGTGACTTCCCGCGCGCGAACAATCGCAACATCTCCTCGATTCGATCGAGCCAGCCGTCTATTCGTCTCGCCTGGGTAAGAATCGATCGGCGGTTCGACGACCATAACAGCGCCTTTGTCTTGTTTGGTCAGGACTGGTCGTCGTTCGTGTCGTCGACCCTGCCCAACATGATTGAGAACACAAATTTCGGCGGAGTGGGTTACGGCGCCGCGTATACCCGAATCCCGCAAGCTCGCTTCGGCCTTAATCATGTTTTCGGCGGGTCTCACTCGGTAAGTTTTGGGCCGGAGATCGCGATCGTCCTGCCGGCCTTCGGCAATTTACCTGCGGACACAGCCAACCAGTTGGGATTTGGCGAGCGACAGGGAGTGGACTCGCAGCAACCGGGAATACAGGGTCGAGCAGTGCTGCAATGGCAACTCGATAAGGCCGCGAGCGTAGCGCCGGCGCAGTTCATCGTGAGTTTCGAACATGCCAAGCGAACCGCGATCGTTCCGGCTGCGAATGTGCCGCTGGCATTCAGGCCCGCATTCCCGAGCGGAGCGGAAGTCAGCAGCAACAGCGACGGCTACTCGGCAGAGATTCAATTGCCCACTCGCTACGTCACGCTGGTCAGTAAGTATTACAACGGTTCGGACCTGCGGTTCTTCCTGGCCGGCCAACTGCTCTCAAATTTCAACGACACTGCGGGTTTGACGAGCACAGCTACAGCACTGTCGATTGATGCATCGTCGACCGTAGTCTTTGGTCTTCTCAACGGCGTGCCGGTCGTCGCGCCGCAAAGGCCGGTGCGAGGGCAAGGCGGATTCATTCAACTTGGATTTCCGCTTTCACGCATCTTCGACGCAGATCCGAAAGGACGCAATGCCGGTTGGACTGCCTACCTTTATTACGGCGACGACCAGGCCACAGCGCGCGACGCTCGCCGCTTCGGCGGACGAGGCACTCGCAGCGATCTCTTCTCCGGAAATGTGCAATACAGATGGAACCAGTGGGTAACGTTTGCCTACGAACAAGGTTACTACCGCACGCGAGCTGACAATCGTGCCGGTGCGTTGCCGCTGTTTCGCGGCATTCCGAGCTTTACCACACACAACATTCGATCGGAGTTTGCGGCAATCTTCAGTTTCTGATGAGCGAAGAACAAAAGGGTCCATCGACGAGTTCTGCCAGAACCGGAAAGGCGCCAGCGCTCGAGGTTATTCTCGATCGCTACGTTGGAAACGGAATTCATCTGTTTCTGTCGTTTCTCGCGATCGTGATCGTAGTGGCCGCGGCGATAGCGACCGTCGACATTCTGATTAGAGATTTTCCGCAACTATGGCGGCAAACGGGTAATGAGTACGCCGTGTTACACCACGTCATTCAAAGCATTCTTCTGGTGGCGATCGCCGGTGAGCTCGGGCTGTTGCTTCTGTTCCACCGCGCGGGCGCGGCAATCGAGGTGATAATCTTCGTAGTTGCCAGAAAGATGGTCAGCCCTGACATCTCGGGACTCGAGCTTTTACTGGGAACGGCTTCGCTGGTTGCTCTCGTGGTTGCTCGACACTATTTTATTCGCGAGCAGAACGACTCGCGCTGAACATGCAAGACCAATGAAATACGACGATGTAGGCATAGCCGATTCTGACGTACCGCGAGCTCGGGAACCGATCTTTCAGCATCTACTGAAAACCTATGCGAGCGAAGCGAACAAACTGAACTCAGTGTGGTCGGAATTCGCGCCGGAGGATCTCGATTTCAAGCCGCACGGGCGTTCGAGCACCGTGCGCGAGATTATCGAGCATGAGTTACTTTCTGAACGTCGCTTCTTCGGTGAGTTTCTCGAGTTGCCGGAGCCTGCGGCGGAACAAGTTCTACCTGAAACGCGGACGCCGAGCGCTTACGCGACGCGCATGCTCGAGTTGTCCCGCGCGCGTTTGAAGTTTTTGGCCGAGCAGGATCAGGAATGGTGGTTGACGGTCGTTCCGTTTTTTGACGTGCAGCGCGAACGGATCTGGATCTTCTGGCGGCGTGTTTTGCATACCGTGCATCACCGGACTCAGTTGACCGTCTACTTGCGTTTGCTCGAGAAGCGTGTACCTTCGACATACGGGCCGACGGCCGACGTAAAATGGGAAGGCGCTGACCCGACGCGCAGCGTCGAAGCGGCCGCGAGAAAATAATCGATGAGTGCTCCGAGACCGAGAGTTGTTGCCGTTAGCGGCTTTTCGTCCAATGTTGGCAAGACGACGCTCGTGTGCGATCTGTTACAACAGTTGCCTGGTTGGGAAGCAATTAAACTGACACGCGGCCATTACCGGTCGTGCGGCAGAGACCCGGTCGGATGTTGTGTAAGTGATCTGATCCGCGACGAGCCTGTTGTCAGATCAGGCCGGGCGTCGAACTATGAAACAGGCAAAGACACGGGACGCTTTTGGGATGCAGGCGCCGCGAATGTTCATTGGGTGATCGTAAAAGACGATCAGGTAGAACGCGGAATCCAGGAAGCGCTGACACGTGTAAAAGCTGACGGCGTTGTGATCGAAGGCAATAGCTTTCTTGAATACGTTGCTGCCGATCTTGTGATCATGTGCGCTCGTGCTGACGGCGGTAAAGTGAAGCCGTCAGCACGCGCTGCGCTGCTCAAGAGCGATGTTCTTTATCTGTCCTCACTCGATCAAGACGCTGTCTCTGCACGAACGCAATTCGAAGAGTGGCGGTCGCGTCAGACGATCGATCTTCCCCTCGAACGCTTGCCAGTCTTCACTCGCGAGGACATTTCGCAATTGCTGCCACACATTTACCGGAGTGGAGGTACTTACTTTGCCCCCAGCCCGGCAATGAATTGCCGCACTTTCGTCGACTGATCCTTAAAGTTGTACTCGACTGTTTGGCCCGTCCGAGGATCGACCAGATCATTCGGGTATAAAACTGCCACTCCCATTACCGTCGGCGTGATGAATGAGTTGGTAAGTATCAGGCTCTCCTGGTATACGGTCTTTGGAGACTTGGGCCAGCTAAACAGATTGCCCGCAACCGGTACCGAACCAAACACACCTTGCCAAACGGGTCCGATTACCGGAACGTATCCGCGGCCTCCATTTAATGTACTCTGATTGGTGAACGCAGATAGATCGAAGAAGTCGAGGCCGGTAACATAGATACTTGTTTTCACGTCGTGCTGACTAACTCGCGATAACGGGCGGACGCCCGATTCCCGTGATCCAGCTTGCGGATCACCCGTTTTTAAATTCACTGCTAATTCGGCGGACGTCATGTTCCGCAGCACATTAGGGGTGATTGTTATCGACACGCCCGCCTGTAACTCTCGCCATACGGAGCGTTCCTCGCCGAGTGCGCCGATCAAGCCGATAACTTGCGATAAGGGCAGGGCGCCGACGACATTCTTTGCCGGATCAAAAGGCGTCACGCTGGTCGATAATTTGCTCGCTTTATCCAGCAGCTCTGATAGCCGCAAGGGTGGAGTGACGTCAAAGGCGCTTACCGAATGTGACGTGACTTCAGTGGCTATTCCGCTCAGGCTGGAAACGCTGGTTTTACCGACCTGCGCGTATTCCACATCGTGGAAGTCTTTCACTATGCCGCGAATACGGTCCAGAGTCGGCTCAACAAATAGCATTTGCAAATCGCTATTGAGCGCATCGGTAGTTTCTTGCAGGCGACTGTTTAAAATCTCAGCCGATCGCTGCAAGTAGTAGGGGCTGAAACTGCTCGGCTCATGCACTAATTGCCCGTAGTTCAGACCGAAATCGATGAGCGCCGCCTGGGCAGTGCGAGTGCTCAACGTTACCGCCTCTGTATCCGCTGCCCACCCATGATCGAAATGTACTCCACGGTTATCAAAGAATGTATCGAATGGACGATGCCCATGAGCAGTAACAAAACTAACGTTATTCGGGTACGTCGTTGTCAACCAACTGTCTAGCTGAGTGGCGAACTGAGTTAGCGCTCCAGCCGGGTTTTGAGCGGCTATAAATCGGAGCAGGATATCCGGAACCGATAAGGGCCGGTCACGATCGAGCGCGGTCCGATAGAACAGTTCATCAACAAGTACAGTCTTGAATCTCGGGTCCACTTGATCGTCACGCACTATGTTTCGAGCTAGCTGCTGCATCTTCTGGTAGGTGTTGCGAACAGCCGCCTGTGTTTGCCTTATCTCTTCCCTTACGAGAGGCATGACTTGCGCCATCTTTTTTGCTTTTTGACTGGAGATCTGAATTCCCCACATCTCCATGTTTATGCCCGGGCGCGGTAAATCGAGCGTCACAATGAGGCGACGTGCGTATTCACGCTGCTTCTGCAATCCGAACAGCACGATTTCGTCGTCGCCTAAACTAGAGATAAATAATCCCTCGAATTCAGGCGGCTTCGGAGTTTGGGTTGCGACCGTGTTTAGAATCGTGGCGATCTTGCTTGCCTCGCGCAAATAGTAGAGTTTGACAACCTGGTTCGCGGGCTTTTCTTGAGTTGTCTGTGCCCGCAACGGATGCACCCCCAGCGTGGAGAAGTAAAAGCTTGCGCTGAGAATAAGAATGGCCAACCGGCGGCAGGAAAGTTGGAAACTTTGGTTCATTAGCTCCTCCGGAAAACGTCGCGGTAGTGTTTAAGCGTAAACGCGATTATGCGACGATAGGTTCTCGTCTACTCAAATATGTAACTCAGTAGAAATTCGTTTCAGGAAGTGCGATGACAACTCTTCCACGTAAAGGTTTTTGTGATCGCGCACCCGAGCAGTTTCCAAAATTTGACTCGACGTATATTCTAAAGCCAACCTTCGAGTACGTATTGCTTCTGACTGCTGCCCTTAGCATTTAAGGAACCCTTCCCGAGGAGAGTGATATGTCGCACGGCAAGATTTGTTACCTTGAAATTCCCGCGATAACGGCGGAAGCATCGGCCGATTTCTACAGCAGCATTTTCGGATGGACTGTCAGAACGCGTGGAGATGGCGCACTCGCGTTCGACGATGCCGGCGGCGGCGTCAGCGGAACGTGGGTGAAGGAGAGTGATAGGACGCCGGACGAGCAGACGCGCATTTACATCATGGTTGATGATATTTCCGACACTCTCGAGAAGATCGAGGCGGCAGGTGGCCGCGTGCTAACGCCGCGAACAGACATTGCACCAAATTCCGGCGCCTTTGCCGCTTTCGCAGATCCAGCAGGCACTGAATTTGGTTTATACGAGGAGCCGAAGCGCCAGTCTTAATCCGGCGATGCACCGGCAGACTGAGGACCCAGGCGTGGCGAGTTTGCAGGTGCTTGCCCGAATGCCCCACCTCAATTCTTCAATCAGCCCAAAAACATCCGACAAATTCAGCAACTCCAGCAAATCTTCAGTTGGCACATGCGTTGCCGATACATGTCCTGGCAAGTCCACAAACGAAGTGGACCACGGAAGAATCGGCGGCCATCAGTCGCCTTAATCAAGAGGAGAAGGTTGAAAAGAACATGAAACGCATCATCGGATCACTTGCAGCACTGGCACTGGCGTTGACTATGGGAGTGGCAGCTTACGGTAAAACCTCGCCAAAACAGAATCAAAACAACACCGGCCAAACGGCGCCCGCGAAGACTTCGAAAAAGAAGTCGAAGAAGAAGCGGCACACAAGCCATCACAAACGCCACTCAATGCACAAAACCACAAAGAGCACGCCGCCCAAAAAATAACGATGCAGCCAAGGTGAGTGCCGGGACCGGTTGCAACTGAAGAGAGGCGGGATGTCGCGAGGCAGCCGTCTCTCTTCTTTGATAAATGCAGCGCTACGCGATGACGCATGGTGACTACAACCTGCTTAACAATAGACGACGCGTGGTCTGGTATTACGCGATTTCACTCTGCTGCGTGATTGCACTCATGCTCTTTGCGTTATCACAGCGTCCATTGCCCGTCGAAGAGACCATCACGGTCGACGGGAACAGGCCGGCGCCCCAACCAATCGCACCCGTAGTACATGCCGCGCTGCCGCTAGCAGATCCCGACATTGAAACGGCTGGTGATCGAGTCGCGGCAGCCGTGATCTATCTGAAGCGACGCCAGAGCGAACCCGCGCTTAATGCTCTTCAGCAAGCGCAGGTTGCAGCCAGCCGCGCCGTGATGAAAAACCCCGAGGGAAGTAAGACCCGGAAGCAGTTGATTTCAACCAATCAGGAAATCGAACAAGTGAAGGACCTGATTCGAAAGGGAAGAATGGGTTACGCAACTAAAGAACTGAAGCACGTCGACCAGACGCTTGACTCGGTAACTTATTGACCCGCTATTCACCATCCAGTTCGATGCCATATCGTTCAGCCATCCGATAAAGCGTGCGCCGGTCAATTCCCATGACCTCGGCGGCGCGCGAGCGATTGCCGCTCATCGTTTCGAGTACATAAACCAAATATCGTCGTTCAAGCTCCGCCAGTGTTGGCAGATCGCCATACAAGGCGGTAAGCGGCGATTGCGCAGCCGCTTTCAACTCGGGCGAGTGTAGTTTCTCAGGAAGATCCTGTGGCATGACCTCATTGCCGCGCGTGCGAAGTGCCGCATGCTCGATCGCCGACTCGAGTTCGCGAACATTGCCCGGCCAGTCGTATGCGATCAGGATCTTCATCGTCTCTTCATCTAATCGAAACACGCTCCCTTCCAGGCGTTCCGACGTTGTGCGCAGAAATCGATCAGCAAGCAAGGGAATGTCTGTGCGACGGTCTCTCAACGCCGGCACCCGAAGCGTGACCACGCTCAGTCGGTAAAACAGATCTTCCCGGAACGTTCCCTGTTTCACTTCTTTTTCAACGTTCCGATTCGTTGCCGCAATGACGCGGACATCAACGCGTATGGTCTTCGACGATCCGACACGTCGTATCTCGCCCTGCTGGAGCGCGCGCAGGAGTTTCACCTGCATGGCGGCACTGGTTTCCCCAATTTCGTCGAGGAAGAGTGTTCCTCCTTCTGCTTCTTCCCATAGTCCTTTTCGATCGCTTGCCGCCCCCGTGAATGCCCCGCGCACATGACCAAACAGTTCCGCCTCGAGCAGCGTCTCGGTCAGAGCACCGCAGTTGACGGGCACGAACGGGCCTGACGAACGCGAGCTGTGTTTGTGAATCGCGCGCGCAACCAACTCTTTGCCGGTGCCGGATTCGCCCACGATCAAAACGGTCGCCTTTGTCGGCGCGACTCGCGCGATCTGTTTGTAGAGTTCAATCATCGGCGCCGATCGTCCAACCAAACCCATTTCTTCGTAGACGGCGCGGGTTGTTGCGGGTTCAATTTCGCCGGACATCCGACTCGTTCGATTCAGTGCTTGTTCGGCAATGGCGATGACTTCGTCGACTTTGAACGGCTTTGAGATGAAGTCCCATGCGCCCTCACGCGCAGCGGTCACAGCCGCGTCGAGACTTCCGAATGCGGTCACGAGAATGACGGGACATTGATCGCGCAGATCTTTCAACAGATCAAGACCCGATTTTTCCGCTTCCAGGTTGATATCGCTGACCACGAGATCGAACTTTGTCTGCTGAGCTTTTTCGAGAGCTTCGTCCGGCGTGAGTGCTGTGTCTACGATCCAACCCTTCCCCGCAAATATCTCGCGCAGCAACTCGCATGACGCGCGATCATCATCGATTACTATGACTCGCTTCACAGCGTACTTACTCCATCATCCGGCAATACTAGCGCGCTCGGTTTTGAGTTCTGTGGCAGCGTTCCATGTCGGAAACATTAAACAAAAGCGCGTGCCTCCTCCGGGCTTGCTTTCGACTTCGACCTCGCCGCCGTGTTCGCGCACGATCTGGCTGACGACGACTAGTCCCAGGCCCGTGCCCTGGCCTCGTGCCTTGGTCGTGTAGAGCGGATCGAAGATGTGCGCGACGATTTCAGGTTCCATTCCCGCGCCGTCATCTGCGAAATTAACCACTATTACCGGCGATTTACCATTATCACTTTGCAAATGCGTCGACACGCTCAGCGTGCCTCCGTTTGGCATCGCGTCTAGCGCATTGTTAATGAGGTTCAGAAACAACTGCTGCAAGCGATCGGAAGATCCGCCGATGTGCGGCAGGCTCGGCTCGAGTGACTCCACCAGCTTTACCTCGCGCTTATCAAAAGTCACAGCGGTAGCGACAAACAGTTGTTTCAAAACTTCATTGAGATCGACTGGAGTCAACTCCGTCTCGAACCTCGTTCGATCCAGCATCCCGCGGACAATCCGCTCGATCCGTTCAATCTGTTCACCGATGATCGTCAGACGCGTTTCGCCGTCGCGTGGATTCCGGTTCAGGTCGCCACGGAGCAACTGCACGTGCCCGCTGATTAAATTGAGGGGTGTGCCAACTTCGTGCGCAAACTGCGCTGCCGTCTGACCGGCAGCCGCTAATCTTCCCAGCTCATTTATGCGTCGCGTTGTATGCCAAAGCTCGAGGTTCGTTTCGTTCAGTTCGCTGTTGCGTTCCTCGAGTTCGGCGGTTGCTTCATGCACTCGTTGTTCGAGGATGGCTTGCTGGGCGTCACGTTCCGCGGTCATATCCCGCACCTGGCCGATCATGCTGTTGAACTCATTTGAAAGCAGGCCCAGCTCATCGGCGGCGCGAGCAGGCACGTGCGCTTGCAGATCGCCGGCTTTCGCACGCGACATCGCTTTGAGCAGATGATCGATCGGTGTGTAAACGAGGTGTCGAAAGAGAAAGTAGTTTCCGAGCGTGATCAGAAGGATTGCTACGAGCGACATCCAGAGCGTCTTGCGTGCATAACGAAGCGCCACGGACCAGATGCTGTCGAAGCGTTCGGCAACTTCAACCGCGCCGCTGAGCCGGCCCTCTGAGGTAACCGGCGCGAACACGCGGTATAAAGATTTATCAGCGCCGTACGGCCGAGTCGCGACGACTTTCGAAGCGAGACCGCTTCGCAGTGCATCTTTCGTGTCGTCCGGCATTGGCTCTACCGGAGCACTTCCTGACGCCGCTACTCTTTCCACAAACTCGCCGCCCGATCGATCCCAAACACGAACGCTGACAAGGTTAGGTCGGGCGCCGATCACAAGGTCAGCGGCACGTGCGATGGCCTGCTGATCACGAGGAGCCGGCATGTTGCTGATCTGGGTAGCTAAATTGACAGCTTGGAGTTGGGCCAGCGCCTTGTCGTCTTCGCGCTCGAGATTTGCGATGCTCGTGCTGGTTATAAGCAGTGCGGAAGTCAACATGCCAATCGTGACGGCGGAAGCGACGAGGGTCGTCTTGGTATGAAGCTTCAGCGGTCGCATATATCAGGGGAATTATGCGCGTTTGACATTTTTCTCGCTACCGCCCGCCTGCCGCTGCGCGATCACTCTTAACAGGTGGAATCCGAGCGCGGTGACAACCGCGACCAACAGCAGAAGCACCTCGACTTTCTTGACGTGCCCGATAATCAGCGCAGCACTACTGCTGAACAGAAAACCGATTGACGCGAAGAGCGTTGTGAATGTCACGCACCCGAGCATGTCGACCGCCGCAAATTGAACAAATGGCATTCGTCTGATGCCTGACAGCGTCATTGTTGCGACGCGAGTGCCATAGATGATGTGTGAAGCGGGTATGAGCCATTTCCCGAATCGCCGGTCGAGACTCTCAGTTAATCTTGCGGCGCGTGCATACAACCAGCTTTTATGAATCTGCTCAGAACGTGTGTGACCGAGATAGAACCAAATGCAGTCGCCGATGAATGCGCCTGCGGCTGCGACGGCGATAGCTTCGATGAAATCGATGTAGCCAAGATGGGCCACGACTCCGCTTAGAACCGGCACGACGTCGGCTTCAATCATCGCGCATACAAAAACGGCCAGAAGGCCATACTTGATCAAAAACGCTTCCATCTTGCATTGTGCACCGGCAATAGATGTACCAACATCCATATACAGTAAATGAACCTTCCCCCAACTACCGTTGGCGGGATTCCCAGTCTTAACGCCGAATGGTTATAGGTTGCAGCTTAACAATCCACCCACTGCCGTGGGTAGTATTTGTACTTTAGGGCAAGGCTACGCGAAGCCCGGCGCTCACTGTGGCGGTTCTGCAGTTTCAAGCAAACAAGTCACACTTCTTATCTCTGAAACTACAAGTTTTCTCGCACCTCCTCGCATCCGATCGTTGGCATGCCCGTTGCCAAGTCCGGTTGTCGAAAAAGATTCGCTTCCGAGAGGGGAAGATGCATATCGTCAAACAAGCAACACTCGCGACTCTGCTGGGTTGCGTTACATTTGCCTTCGCTGTTACCGGAAATGCGAAGCAAGCCAGGTTGGATCACGAGTCTAACCGGCAATCTGTTTCGCGACATGCGCGTCATCGACATCACCGCCGGAGTTCGAAACGGAGGAAACACGTGCCCCATGCTGCATCGCTTCGAAAAGAGAGTTGGTGACGGCAGGCTCGAAGACTGCCCACCACGTGAGCAACTGGAAGCGTGGGTCGAACGATATGGCGCAAACTCCAGTTCTTACGTGCTGCTCGAAGGCCCCAAACGGTATTTCATCTCACCGCGTGTCGATGGGTTTTTAGCTTATCAGCCCAGTTTGGGAACGGTGGTAATCGGTGGCGATCCGATATGTGCACCTGAAGATGCCGAGGTAGTGATTAGCGACTTCGTGACGTCAATGCGAGGTCGTCCCATCTGCGCTTACCAGGTGATGCCGGAAGCACTCAGCGCTTTTCGTCGCGCAGGATTTCACGACGTTCAGATCGGTAACGAAGCCATCTTCGACTTGACTCAATTTAGCCTCGCCGGGGGATCAATGGAATTAGTCCGCGCTGCCACGAACAAGGCGCGCCGTGAAGGGGTGGTGGTTTATGAGCACCACCCATTCGCGCCGGGTGCTGAGAGGATTAATCAAGAATTAAGCGACGTGTCGGCCGAGTGGTTGGAAGAAAAAGGCAATCACGAAATGGGTTTCCTGCTCGGCTCATGGATGCTTGACCGTCGTTCGGCCAAACGCTTTTTCGTAGCGCGCTCGGGCCGAGAGCACGGAAGGATCGAGGGCTTCATCGTTTGTGAACCTATTTACGGCCGCAAAGGTTATTACCTCGATTGCACGCGCCGCCGTCGTGATGCGATTCGCGGAACCATGGAGTTGTTAACCACCGAGATCTTTCGGCGTCTTTGTTCTGAAGGTTTTGAAATGTGTTCGATGGGACTTGCGCCGCTTGCGCAGCTCGAGGATCCGGATCTCATGAGCCATCCCCGACTTAGGAAGCTGATGCAATTCATCTACGACCGCGCGGACGGCGCCTACGATTTCAAACGCCTCTATCGCTACAAAGCGAAATATCACCCGCACGCCTGGGAGCGTCGCTACCTCTGTTTCAATCAACCGTTGTCAGTTCGAATGCTGTACGCCACCATTCAGGTGCGAAATCCGATCTCGTTGCGCGATGTTATTAACGGCGCAAGCCGAAATGATGGCCTCGGCAAATCACGTTTGCAGTTAGTCAAGAGAGTGGAATCATGGAGACACGCCGCATCTTTCGTTATTGGTCTGTGCTCAGTGCTGTTGTTGTCGTGACGGTTCTTGGCAATGTCGCGGCGGCGCAAACCTCGATCAAAGCGCCGCCGCGCGCGGGGGCCCAGCAAACAACTACGCCGGACCAGGAGGCTATTCCTGCCGATCATTACGATCCCGACGACTTGAAGACTTACGAAGACGTCGTCAATGAGGATCGAAGTGTTTCCATTCGCGGGCATGAAGTTGTCATTCATCTGTATCGTCCACGAACTCGAGGTGCAGCGGTTCCTGCGATATATGCGTGTGGCGATGGCGGGTGGCGCGGATTAGCGCCGCGTACCGCGCAACAGCTTGCACACTTTGGCTTCGCAGTCGCAGGGCTCGACTCAAAGGTGTACCTTCGCGAGCTGTCGTCTGCTCAAGACCCACTCACAATTGCAAACCTGGCCAGTGACTATGCCGAGATCGCCCGCGCGCTTCGGCCTTATGCAAACGTAGAGGCTACGACTCCCGTATATGTTTACGGCTGGTCTCTCGGGGCCGGCTTTGCCATCGCAGTCGGTTCAGACGTCCCGACGCGCGCTAACTGGGCAGGCATAATAGCAATCGGATTGCCGGCACAGAATCAACTCGTGAGTGGATTCGGGGCCAACCACGTCAACCTTACGAATTCGACGAACGCACGGTACGGCTTCAGGACTGAAGCAGTCATGTCGCATCTATCTCCGGTTCCGCTCGTAATGATTCAGAGTACTTCCGATACGGCAAGTCCGCCGAAAGTCGGCAAGGCATTATTCGCCGGCGCTCGCGATCCTAAGCAATACGTTCTGATTAAAGCCGAGAATCATCGTTTCAGTGGTGCTCGGAGTGAGTTTTACGCCGCATTGGCAAATGCAAAGACGTGGATTCAGCAAACGCGTAGTACCGCGACTGCGACTCCGGTTACGGCAAGAGACGAAACCCGCTGATGATGCGCCGCGCTCGAGTTAATTTTGGGGTTGGCGTCTTGTTGGTATTCGTTGGCGCCGCCGTTGCTGGCGGCGCGGTTTGGTACCACCGGTTTAATCATCATGTGACCGTGCAGGAAGTGTCGCATGAGGTTAATCATTCGACGTTCGACGCCTCGATTCGAGATCGCTTATCGGTCAAGCTCCATCTTTATCAACAGATGAATGCGCGCGCGCAGCCGCTGGTGATCTTCACGAGTGGAGATGGTGGTTGGAGTCCGTTCTGTGCCGATGTGGCTGCTCACATTGCCGCGACCGGAAAGACGGTGGTCGGTTTTGATGTGAAGGGTTATCTCACCACGTTTGCGAGTTCGCAAAAGCCGGTCACACCCGAAGAGCTCAGACGTGATTATTCGGATCTGATCCGTGCGGCGCTGTCTGAACCCGGGATTGATGCGAAAGCCCCCATCATTTTGGCAGGTTGGTCGCTCGGCGCCGGCTATAGTGTGTTGGTCGGGTCCGACGAGGGTCTGAAGCATCACGTTGAGCGCGTGGTGGTGATTAGTCTTCCCAGATACAACGAGCTTGCGTGGAAGCCCACCGATGCGCTCATTTACATCACGCATGGAACGCCACACGAAAAGGTGTTCGAAGCGCAGGATTATCTCAAGCAGCTTGCCCCCGTGCCGTTAGTAATGCTGAACGCCACAGATGACGACACCTCCCCGCTCCAGGATGCGCAGACGCTATTTTCCAGGGCCGGTGGTCCAAGACAATTTTTTGCAGTACGAGCGAAAGGCCATCACTTTGAAGGTGGCGAGAAAGAGTTCTACGAAGACCTCGATCGAAGCTTGTAAGAAGCGCTTGCTGACGTGTTTCAAGGTTTCGACGCTTTGCGCAGTGACCTTATGCTTTTTGGAGCCCACTTCAGTCCCTCATGGCTCACGACAAGCCGGTAGTCACGATGTTAATCAAAGCAGGAATGGTCAAGAGATTGGTAGCTGAAGGAATAATCAGGGTCAGTGAGTTTAATTGAACAAGGTGTTCGATGTAGGCCTCAACATTGACCTCGTTCTCATAAAGCCGCTGGCATAGAGGGGGCCGGGACGTTGTAAAAAGAAGGGCGCGTTGCGGCAACCTAAGACCGGCGACCCAATGGTGTTGGAGATACCCGTCTGAAAGCATGGTTCCGGGATTGGCGATCATCACATTGGTGAAGACCTGATTATGGGGTCTATCCCGTTTAGGAGATTTCTCAACAATCGCTCGCGGGACGCAACGCGTCTACTTCAACGTGGAGAGGATGCTATGAGGAAACCAGCTAAGAAGTAACTACGAGTGCAACGTTGACGATCTTCGCAGTCTTTCATGCTTGACTTATCGATTGACAGGAATAAGATGTTACTCCCCTAAGTTTTCTGGTTCTCACTCAATCTAATCCTTACTACAGAGGAGGGTAAAAATGTATCCAAACGTTCGGCTTCAGGGCCTGCGGCATTTAATAGTCACCTGCCTGCTGGTGTGCTCTGCGGCCGGCACGGCCATAGCGGGCTGGACCACCAGCGGGAGCAAGATTATCGCGCCTAGCGGCGCGGAGTTCAGAATCACGGGCATCAATTGGTACGGGTTCGAGACCACGGGCAACATCGCAAAAGGTCTCTTCGCGCACGATTATACCTACATCATTGATGCGATTGGGCAAGACGGGTACAGCACCATCCGCATCCCCTTCTCTAACGCCATGTGGGAGCTCAATCCCATCCCCAATGCTAACACGCTCAGTGCATGCCCCAGCTGCAAGGGCAAGCACGCCCGCGACATTCTCGCGCTGATTGTTAACTATGCGGGCTCGAAGGGGATTCACGTAATCCTCGATAACCATCGGTCCGAGGCAGGTAACTCCGCTGAAGGCAACGGGCTCTGGTACTTCGTTTCGGGCAGCAACAACTATACCGAACAAAAATGGATCAACGATTGGGTGAGCGTCCAGCGCTGGGCTCGCGGCATCCAGCAGACGATGGGGTCCACCGACACCATAACTGTCAACTATTTCGGCTCCGACGGTCTCCCCATCATCCTCGGCTACGACTTACGCAACGAGCCGCACACGCCTTCGCGTACGGCATACCTGAGCGGCGCAGCGTGGGGCAACGGCGACGGAATAGACCCGAACATCAATCCCAATCCGAATCC
>JBKPOC010000076.1:0-88052 GCA_046732935.1 Acidobacteriota bacterium
TGGCGCCGCCGATTGTGCGCGTCGCACGAGAGCAGGAGTTGCCGCTGTCGTTTGCGCAACAGCGATTGTGGTTCCTGGCCCAGATGGAGCCGGACAATCCGTCTTACAACATCGGCGGAGTAGTAAAACTGACGGGCAAGCTGGAAGTGGCCGCGCTGGAGGCGTCGTTCAATGAAATCATCCGGCGGCACGAGATCCTGCGGACCAGGTTTGCGAGTGTAAGCGGACGGCCGCAGCAGTTTGTGATGCCGGCGGCGCCGCTGACGCTGAGCGTGATGGATCTAAGCGAGCTGGGAAGTGAGGAGCGGGAACAACAACTACGCGAGTTGGCTGCTGAAGAAGCGCGCCAGCCGTTCGATTTGGGCTGTGGACCACTGCTGCGAGTGCAGTTAATGCGACTGGCTGAGGAGGAGCACGCGCTGCTGCTGACGATCCACCACATCGCGAGCGACGGGTGGTCGATGGGAGTGTTGCTGCGAGAATTCAAGGTGCTCTACGAAGCGTACGCGCGCGGCGAAGAGTCGCCGTTGCTGCCGCTGGAGATTCAATATGCCGACTTTGCGCACTGGCAGCGAGAGTGGTTGCAGGGTGAAGTGCTGGAGCGGCAGCTAGGTTACTGGAAAGAACAACTGGCCGGAGCGCCGCCGGTGCTGGAGTTGCCGACCGATTATCCCCGTCCGGCCGTGCAGACGTATCGCGGTGCGCGTGAAGGGATAAAGATCAGCGGCGAGGTGGTCGCGAAGTTAAAGCAGTTGAGCCGCGAGAACGGCGCGACGCTGTTCATGACGCTGTTGACTGCGTTCAAAACATTGCTATGGCGTTACAGCCGTCAGGATGACATCGTCGTAGGAACCCCGATTGCGAATCGGACCACGGCCGAGCTGGAAGCCTTGATCGGTTTCTTCGTCAATACCCTCGTGTTGCGGACGAGCCTGAGCGGAGCGCCGACTTTCACCGAACTACTCGCCCGAGTTAGAGAAGCCGCAATCGGCGCCTACACTCACCAGGACGTACCCTTCGAGAAGCTGGTGGAAGAACTACAGGTTGAACGAAGCTTGGGTCATAACTCACTCTTCCAGGTTTGGTTCGTACTCCAGAACGCTCCGCTTGAAGAACTTCAACTCCCGGGACTGACGCTGGACCAGGTCGAATTTGCAAAAGGATGGGTGCGCCACGATCTGAGACTCGACCTCGTAGAGAGTTCTGAAGGCCTTACCGGCTCATTCGAATACCGCACCGACTTATTCGACGCCCACACGATCAAACAGATGGTCAGAAACTTCGAAATGCTCTTGGAGCACGTCGCAACTGATCCCGACATGAAGATCGACACACTGTCGCAACTACTCGCAGACACCGACAACGTGCAAAAGATGATCCGCGAACAAGAGTTCATCAATGCCGCTCACCAAAGGTTACAGAACATCAAGTTGAAAGCGCTGAATCGCGCTCGGTTGAAGGAGATATCGAAATGATAGAAGCCGAATCGATCAAGCCAAAGATTGGGAGCATCGGGTCTCTCACGCGAAAAATCATGAGAGTCTCGACCGCGGACCTGGTCATAACATCACACCTGACGCCCACCGCATCCTTGCCCGTTGTCGTTGAACCGACGGTCAGTGAAATGGATCCGCTGGCCTGGGCCGGCAGCAATCGCGACTTCATTGAGTCGCACTTGTTAAAGGAGGGCGCACTCCTGTTCCGTAACTTTGGTATCCGGAGCGTTTCGGAGTTTGAACAATTCATGCAGGCTGTTTCCGGCGAGCTGCTGGAATACTCGTACGGCTCAACGCCTCGAACTCAGGTGAGCGGTCGCGTTTATACTTCAACCGAATATCCGTCCGATCAGGAAATTCCTCTTCACAATGAAATGTCCTACTCGCGTAGCTGGCCCATGAAAATCTTCTTCTTTTGCATGAAGGCTGCCGAGCTGGGAGGTGAAACTCCGATTGCCGATAGCCGGCGAGTCTTCAATCGGATTGACCGAACAATCAAAAAGCGATTCATGAAGAAGAAGGTGATGTATGTCAGAAACTACGGCGAAGGCCTGGACCTTCACTGGCACCAGGTCTTTCAAACCACCAGCAGATCAGAGGTCGAGGAATACTGTCGCCGTAACGGAATAGAGTTCGAGTGGAAAGAAAAAGATCGCCTGCGTACCAGGCAGGTTTGTCAGGCCGCGGCGTTTCATCCTGTGACGGGCGAGATGGTCTGGTTCAATCAAGCGCATCTCTTCCACATTTCGAGCCTGCCGGAAGCCGTTCGCGAATCCTTCCTCGAGGAGTTTTCCGTAGAAAACCTTCCCCGAAATGCTTATCACGGCGACGGCACACCGTTAGACGCTTCGATGCTGGACCAGATTCGTGACATCTACCAACAGGAAGCAGTTCGCTTTGCATGGAAAGAAGGCGACATCCTGGTGCTGGACAACATGATGACGGCGCACGGGCGCGCGCGATTTTCCGGCCTGCGAAAAGTTCTCGTCGGCATGTCTGAGCTCTTCACCAACCAAGATTTCTAATCCAGGAAAAACAGGTCTCATATGCAAGAGGAGATTATCGAGGGCGTTCGCCTCTCGCCTCAGCAGAAGCATTTGTGGTCGTTGCAGAAGACTGACCGGAACGAGTCGTACCGCGCGTGTTGCGCGATTCTGCTTGAAGGTCATCTCCGGCGGGAAGCGCTCAACACGGCGCTTCAGAACGTCGTCGAGCGATTCGAGGTGCTGCGCACGGTCTTTCAACAGTTGCCGGGGATGAAAACACCGCTTCAGGTTGTCCTGCCGAGCGATGTTTCTCCGCCTGACGAGTATGATCTGAAAGGCCTCGAAGCGGCCGAGCAACAGCGGGTCATTGATAAGTTGTTCGACGAGGCGCGCCACATTCCCATCGATTTTGAACAGGGACCTCTCGTCTATTTCTCGCTCCTTCTCCTCGGCGACGATCGCCACTTACTCATCGTCAGCCTGCCGTCTCTTTGTGCCGATACGGTGGCCCTTAAAATTCTGCTGCGTGAAATCAGCTCTGCTTACGAAGCCCAACTCCGTGGCGACCAACTTCCGCAGGTCCTGGTCCAGTATGCAGACCTTTCCGAATGGCAAAACGATTTGTTTGACGGAGAGGATACCAAAGCCGGCAGAGATTACTGGCTCAAACAGGACCACACCGCCTGGTCCATCCTGACATTGCCGTCGAAGAGACAGACTCTGCCACAAACGGCCTTTGAACCCCGCACCCACTTTGTCCCGATTGATGCTTCGCTTTTCCGCGAACTCCAAACTCTCGCCGCGCGTCACGAAACTTCGCTGCAAACTCTCGTAGCCGCCTGCTGGCAGGTTCTTTTATGGCGCCTGACGAAACAGCCGGAACTGACTATCGGCGTGTATTCGGATGGACGAAATTACGAGGAACTCCAGGACGCGTTCGGCTTGTTCGCTAAATTCCTGCCGGTAGCGTGTCGCCTCGAGGAGAGCACATCACTCGACGACGTGCTGCGACAACTGGGTGAGTCTCGTCTCGAGCTTTCCAAATGGCACGACTGTTTCGCGTGGGATCAGATAGCTCCGACCGATACCGATGTCTCTGCCTCGTTTGTCCCAGCCTGTTTCGAGTGGGATCAGCAAGTCGAGGATTGTCAGTCCGCCGGCCTCTCGTTTTCCATCTTCAAGCAATACGTTTGCTTCGATCGGTTTGAGCTGAAGCTTTCCTGTTTCCAGCGAAGAGCTGGACTGGCCGCGGAACTGCATTACGACGCAGGCTCTTTTGACGTTACCGAAATCGCTCGCCTGGCCGAACAGTTCCAGACACTGTTGGCCGACGTCGTTTACCGGCCGCACGTGCCAATCGGCGAGTTGAAGATTGTGAGCGCTGCCGAGAGGCAGAGGCTGCTGGAGGAGTTCAACAAAACCACAGTCCCTTATCCGGAGGGGAAGTGTGTGCATCAGGTTTTTGAAGCACAGGTCGAGCGAAACCCTCGGGCAGTGGCGCTGGTCTGTGAAGATCGGGAGTTGACGTATGGCGAGTTGAATCGCAAAGCGAACCAGTTGGCCCATCACCTGCGCAGGTTGGGTGTGGGACCGGAAGTGCTGGTAGGCCTCTGTGTTGAGCGTTCGGTGGAGATGATTGTCGGGCTGCTCGGAATACTCAAAGCGGGCGGCGCATATGTTCCGCTCGATGCGGCCCTTCCAACTGCGCGGCTGAAACAAATCATGAGTGACGCTCAGCCGCCGGTCGTGTTGACGCAGTCGCACCTGGCTGCCGCGCTTCCCTCATTCGATGGACAATGCCTCAAGCTTGATGACGATTGGGCTGCGATTGCCGATGAGAGTGATGAGAATCCGTCTGCCGCCATCACAAATAAGAACCTGGTCTATGTAATCTACACCTCTGGTTCGACGGGGACACCGAAAGGAGTCGCAGTTGAGCACCGGCAGCTACTCAATTACCTGCGCGCCGTCCTGCAAAGACTAGCTCTTCCGCGGCCCGCGAGTTTCGCAACTGCTTCCACGTTTGCCGCTGACCTCGGGAACACAGCGATCTTTCCCGCGCTTTGTTCGGGCGGGAGCCTGAACGTGATTTTGCCCGAACGGTTTTCAGACTCCGAAGCGCTGGCTGATTATCTCAGTCATCATCCGGTCGACTGTCTCAAGATCGTCCCTTCTCACCTCGCGGCTCTGCTCGACTGCTCCAGACCGGAAAGCATCCTGCCGCGGCAAAGACTGATCCTCGGCGGCGAAGCATCCGGGTGGGCGTTGGTTGAGAAGCTGCGGACGCTGGCGCCGGACTGTCGCATCCTCAATCACTATGGTCCAACGGAAGCCACTGTTGGCGTTCTGACTTATCTACTGGACGATCTGCCGGTTGATTCACGAAGTGCGACGCTACCGCTCGGATATCCACTCGCTAACGTTCAGGTTTACCTGCTCGATGCCAAATTGGAGCCGGTTCCCGTCTGGGCCGCGGGAGAGGTTTACATTGGCGGCGCAAACGTTACTCGCGGCTACCACCACAGCCCCGAACAAACGGCTTCGAAGTTTATCCCTAACCCGTTCGCGAATGAACGCGGAGAGCGTTTGTACCGGACCGGTGACCTGGCGCGTTACCTGCCGGATGGCACGATTGAATTTTTGGGCCGCCGCGATCACCAGGTGAAGATTCGCGGATTCCGCATTGAGCTCGGAGAGATCGAAGCCACGCTCTCCAGTCATCCTTTGGTGCAACAGTCAATCGCCGTGGTGCGCGACGAGGGCACGGGCGATGGGCGTTTGGTCGCTTATGTTGTAGCGGCGCAAGAGCCGGCTCCGTCCGTCGATGAACTGCGTCGTTGGGTGAGCGAAAGACTTCCGCACTACATGGTCCCTGCCACCTTCGTGATGCTGGACAGTGTGCCGCTGACGCCGACTGGCAAGATCGATCGGCGAGCCTTGCCGGCGCCGGAGAGTGTTGCCGCAAGCGATCAGGAGTTTGTGCCGCCGCGCACGAGTATTGAAGAAGTCGTGGCGGGTATCTGGATGGAAGTCCTGCAAGTGGCCCAGGTAAGCATCCACGACAACTTTTTCGAGATCGGCGGCCACTCGCTGCTGGCCACCCAAGTCATCTCGCGTTTGCGTTCCATTTTTCAAATCGAGTTTCCGGTGCGGCGGTTGTTTGAGCATCCGCGGCTGAGCGAGTTGGCGGCGGCCGTGGAGACGAGTTTGCGCACAGCCGACGGAGTGCTGGCGCCGCCGATTGTGCGCGTCGCACGAGAGCAGGAGTTGCCGCTGTCGTTTGCGCAACAGCGATTGTGGTTCCTGGCCCAGATGGAGCCGGACAATCCGTCTTACAACATCGGCGGAGTAGTAAAACTGACGGGCAGGCTGGAAGTGGCCGCGCTGGAGGCGTCGTTCAATGAAATCATCCGGCGGCACGAGATCCTGCGGACCAGGTTTGCGAGTGTAAGCGGACGGCCGCAGCAGTTTGTGATGCCGGCGGCGCCGCTGATACTGAGCGTGACGGATCTAAGCGAGCTGGGAAGTGAGGAGCGGGAACAACAACTACGCGAGTTGGCTGCTGAAGAAGCGCGCCAGCCGTTCGATTTGGGCTGTGGACCACTGCTGCGAGTGCAGTTAATGCGACTTGCAGAGGAGGAGCACGCGCTGTTGCTGACGATCCACCACATCGCAAGCGACGGGTGGTCGATGGGAGTATTGCTGAGAGAGTTCAAGGTGCTCTACGAGGCGTACGCGCGCGGCGAGGAGTCGCCGTTGCTGCCGCTGGAGATTCAATACGCCGACTTTGCGCACTGGCAGCGAGAGTGGTTGCAGGGTGAAGTGCTGGAGCGGCAGCTAGGTTACTGGAAAGAGCAGTTGGCGGGAGCGCCGCCGGTGCTGGAGTTACCGACCGATTATCCGCGTCCGGCCGTGCAGACGTTTAGCGGGGCGCACAAGTCGCTGACCTTGCCTGAGCAACTGACCAGTGATCTCAAAGCGTTGACGCAACGCTCCGGAGTGACGTTATTCATGACGCTGCTGGCGGCGTTCCAGACCTTGTTGTCGCGCTATAGCGGGCAGGACGACATTGTGGTCAGCACCGGAATAGCGAACCGGAACCGGGCGGAGACAGAGAAGCTGATCGGTTTCTTCGTCAACACGCTGGTGTTGCGGACAGATCTGTCCGGAGACCCGACATTTGCGGAGCTGCTCGAGCGCGTGAGGGAAGTGACGCTGGGTGCGTATGCGCATCAGGACGTGCCGTTTGAATTACTGGTCGAAGCGCTCGCGCCGGAGCGAGACGCGCGGTACACGCCGTTGTTTCAGGTGATGCTGGTCCTACAGAACGCGCGCGCGGCGGAGGAAGTGAACTTCGACGGTTTACAGGTGAGCGGCGTAGGCGGCGAGACCGGGTCGGCCAAGTTTGATTTGACACTGTTTGTGGAGGAGCGCGGAGCAGAGCTCGGGCTGGTGCTGGAATACAACACCGACTTGTTTGCGGAGACGACGATCGAGCAGATGCTGGCCAGCTTCCGGAAGCTGTTCGAAGGGATCGTGGCCGAGCCGGAGCGGCGGATCGGCAGTCTTGAATTGATCGACGCCGAGGAGCGGCGGCGGCTGACGTTGGGCGATGGCCTCGAGGCGGGGCTGGGTGGAGAAGCGGAAAGCGTGGCGGAGATGTTCGACGCTGCGGCGGCGCGGAACCCGGCGGCAGTGGCTTTGGAATGTGGTGAACGGCAACTGACTTATGGAGAGCTGCAGGAGCGGTCGAACACGCTGGCGAACTACTTAATCGCACGCGGAGCTGGGCCAGGAACGATCGTGGCGATCCTGACCGCGGACACGAGCGAGACGATTGTCGGGATGCTCGGAAGTTTGAAAGCGGGAGCTGCGTTCATGCCGCTCGACGTGCGACAACCGGCTGCGCGGCTGCGCAAGTTGATGGAGTTGGCGCCTCCGGAGTTTCTGCTGACCGAGACGAAAGTCGTAGCAGCGTTGGACCAGGACTTTCTGCCTGGATCAGTGACCGTACTGTGCGCGGAAGACCTTCGCGAGTATCACAACCCGGCGGCGCCGGCAGTGAGCAGCGACCCGGACCAACTGACCTACATTTACTTCACGTCGGGATCGAGCGGGACGCCGAAAGCAATCGCGGGGCGGCTGAAAGGGATCGCACATTTCATCAACTGGGAGATCGAAGAATTAGGCGTCGGCCCCGGAGTGCGCGTGAGTCAACTGTTGTCGCCTTCGTTCGACGGTTCACTGCGCGAGGTGTTCCTGCCGCTATGTGTGGGCGGAGTGATCTGCGTGCCGGAGCGGCGAGACCAGGTGCTGGAAGGGCGCGGGTTGGTGCAGTGGCTCGAGGAAGCGCGGATCGAAGTGATGCACTGTGTGCCGTCAGTGTTTCGCGCGCTGGTGAACGAGGAGTTGCGTGCTGAAGAGTTGCAGTCGTTGCGCTATGTGGTGATGGCGGGCGAGGCGTTGCTGGGGCGGGACGTAGGGCGCTGGAGAGAAGTGTACGCCGAGCGTGTCGGATTGGTGAATTTGTATGGGACCAGCGAGACGACGATGGCGAAGTTCAGCTATCGAGTCGTCGCCGGAGACGAGCAGCGCGAAGTGATGCCCATCGGCAAGCCCATCCCTGGTGCGGAAGCCTATCTGCTCGACGACCGAGGCGAACCGTGCGGGCGCGGCATGGTCGGCGAGATCTACATCCGCACGCCGTATCGTTCGCTCGGCTATTACAGGCAGCCGGAACTCACTGCGGCCGTGTTCGTGCCGAATCCATTCTCCGACGACCCAACAGATCTGGTGCACAAGACCGGCGACATGGGACGCGTGCTGGAAGATGGAAACTACGAGTACCTGGGCCGGCGCGACGAGCAGGTGAAAGTGCGCGGCGCGCGCGTGGAACTGAAGGAAGTTGAGAACGCGGTGCGCGGGCAAGCGGGCGTTCTGGATGTCGCGGTGATCGAGCGTGAAGACGCGAGCGGCTACACCTATCTGTGTGCATACATGGTGCTGGCCGAAGGAGTGCAGACAGTAGCGGTCGCAGAGGGATTGGCGCAGGAACTGCCGGACTACATGGTGCCGAGCGCGTACGTGGAGCTGGAAGAGTTGCCACGGACGATCAGCGGCAAGGTGGACCGGGGCGCGCTCCCTGCCGCCGGAGCGGAAAGCAGTGGAACGGAGTACGTGGCGCCGCGGACGGCAGTGGAAGAGTTGCTGGCAGAGAGTTGGCAGCAGTTGCTGAGCCGCGAGCGAATAGGAATCGACGACAACTTCTTCCGCCTGGGCGGGCACTCGCTGCTGGCGACACAGGTGATGTCGCGAGTGCGCGAGACATTCGGAGTCGAGGTTGGTCTGCGAGTGCTGTTTGAGCGGCCGACGGTAAGAAGTTTAGGAGAAGCAGTAGAGGAGAAGCTGCGTGGTGCAGAAGAACTGAAGGCGCCGGCGATAACGCGAGTGTCGCGAGACGGCGAGCTGGTGTTGTCGTTTGCGCAGCAGCGGTTGTGGTTCCTGGACCAACTGGAACCGGGCAGCAATGCTTACAACATTCCGGCCGCAGTGCGATTACGCGGAGAGTTGAACGTCAACGCGCTGGAGCAGAGTCTGGGTGAGATCATCCGGCGGCATGAAGCACTGCGCACCACATTTGCGACAATGGCCGGAGAGCCGGTGCAAGTGATCAATGGACCGGAACCTTACCACCTGCCGATCGACAATCTAAGCGAGTTGCCGGAAGCCGAGCGCGAGAACCAGTGGCCCGTGTTAGCGGGCGAAGAGATACGCCGGGCTTTTAACTTGCAGAGTGGACCTTTGCTGCGAGCCAGACTGCTGCGGCTGGGCGCAACAGATCATATCCTGGTGTGCACGGTGCATCACATCATCAGCGACGGCTGGTCGATGGGAGTGCTGATCCGCGAGCTGACCACGCTTTATGAAGCGTACGCGCAGGGAGAAGAATCGCCATTAGCGGAGCTATCGATCCAGTATGCGGATTACGCGCACTGGCAGAGACAGTGGTTACAAGGCGAAGTGCTGGAACAGCAGTTGGAATACTGGAAGCAGCAGTTGGCCGGAGCGCCGCCGCTCCTGGAGTTGCCGACTGACTTTCCTCGTCCGGCCGTACAGACATTTCACGGCGCGCACATTCCGGTGACGATCGCACCGGAGCTGACGGCCAACCTTACAGACTTGAGCCGAGAGCACGGCGTCACTCTGTTCATGACATTGCTGGCGGCCTTCCAGACGCTGCTCTATCGCTTCAGCGCGCAGCAGGACATCCTGGTCAGCACCGGCATCGCCAATCGCACTCGCGCCGAGACGGAGCCACTGATCGGTTTCTTCGTCAATACGGTCGTACTGCGCACGGACTTCTCCGATAACCCGTCGTTCACGCAGTTGCTGGAGCGCGTCAGAGAGGTCACGCTTGGAGCCTATGCGCACCAGGACGTGCCTTTCGAACTGGTGGTCGAAGCCCTCGAGCCGGCGCGCGATCCTCGTTACACGCCCATATTCCAAGTGATGTTCGTGTTGCAGAACGCGCCGCGGCCGGCGGCAATGTCGGCAGACTTGCAGGTCGACGTCGTGAGTGCCGAGAGCGGTACTGCGAAGTTTGATTTAACGATGTTCGTGCAGGAGCGCGCCGGGCAGTTGGACGTAGTGCTCGAATACAACACCGACTTGTTTAGGAGCGACAGCATCAAGCAGATGCTGGAGAGTTGGGAGGTGCTGTTGACGGCCGTCGTCAGAGAACCGGCGGAGCCAGTGGGCAGCATCGCACTCGTGAGCGCCGACGAACGTCGCCGGTTGATAACTGCCGCCGGCACGCAGGCCGTGGCCGCCGGCGCCGAGCAGTCGATCGAACAGGCCGGCATCATAGAACTTTTCGATCAGAACGTATCGCAGTTCCCAACGAAGACGGCCATCGCGTGCGGCGAGCAACAGCTTACCTACGCTGAACTGGGCCAGCGGGCCAACATACTCGCTAACTTCCTGACGTCGCAGGGCGCGGGCGCCGGCACTCTCGTCGCCATCTACAGCGATGACAGCATCAATGTGATCACAGCAATCATCGCGACGCTAAAAGCCGGAGCGGCCTACGTGCCGTTGGACAAGCGGTTGCCGGAGCAGCGACTGAAGTTGTTGCTCTCACTCGCGCCGCCTCAGTTTCTGCTAACGGAGTCGCACCTTCTCGAGCCATTGACGGTGCTGACACAAGACGCAGAGTCGCTGAAGGTGATCTGTCTGGACGTTAAGCACGACTACACGGATGCATCCGTTCCGCCGTTGCCTTCAGATCCAGACCAACTCAGCTACATCTACTTCACCTCAGGCTCGACAGGACTGCCCAAACCGATCGCCGGTCGCCTCGGTTCGATCGCGCACTTCATCAACTGGGAAATTCACGAACTGCGATTGACCTCAGCAGAGCGCGTCAGCCATTTGCTGTCGGCCTCTTTCGACGGCTCGTTGCGAGACATCTTTGTGCCGTTGTGTGCGGGTGGCACGTTGTGCGTGCCCGCGGACCGCGACGTCGTGCTGGATGGACGAGCGCTGCTTCAGTGGCTGGACCAGGAGCAGATCACGCTGGTCCATTGCGTGCCCTCGATGTTGCGAGCAATGGTCAACGAAGAGATGGACGCCGAGGCGCTGGAGAAGCTCAGGTACATCTTATTGGCAGGCGAACCGCTAATGGGGCGCGACTTGAGGAGTTGGAAACAGGTCTATGGCGAGCGAGTCGAGTTCATCAACTTGTATGGAACGAGCGAGACGACGATGGCGAAGTTCAGCTATCGCGTACAGCCCGGCGACGAGCAGCGGGACGTAATGCCGATCGGACAACCCATCACGGGCGCAGCAGCCTTGATCGTCGACGAGAAAGGGCGGCCGTGTTCGCGCGGGATGGTGGGAGAGATCTACATTCAGACGCCGTATCGCTCGTTGGGCTATTACCGTCAGCCGGAACTGACCAGCGAGGCCTTCATCGCCAACCCGTTCTCGGATGATCCTTCTGACATTGTGTATCGCACGGGAGACCTGGCCCGCATACTGCCGGACGGCAACTTCGAATTCCTCGGGCGGCGCGATCATCAGGTGAAGATCAGGGGCGTGCGGGTGGAGTTGGCGGAAGTCGAACGCGTGCTTGAGAGCCACGATGGCGTCAGGCAGGCGGCTGCGATCGCGCATGAGGATGCGCATGGTTACCAGTATTTGTGTGCCTACGTGGAACTGGCCGAGGACAGAAAGACGGCTGAAGTAGCGGAGCATGTCGAAGCGCACTTGCCGGATTACATGGTGCCGAGTGCTTACGTTGTGTTGGACGAATTGCCGCAGACGTTGAGCGGGAAAGTGGACCGGCGCGCGCTGGCCGCCCTGGGCGCAACGCAAAGAGAAGAGCGTGGGCCTTGCGAACCAGCGCAGACGCCGCTCGAAGAGATAGTCGCGAGTATCTGGGCCCAGGTGCTGGGCCTGGAAGAGGTCGGGCGCGACGAAAATTTCTTCAGGTTGGGCGGGCACTCGTTGCTGGCGACGCAGGTGTTATCGCGAGTGCGCGAGGTATGTGGAGTGGAAGTGAGTCTGCGGGTGTTGTTCGAGGAGCCAACGGTACGCGGCGTGGTGGCCGCGATCGAGCAAAAGTTAAAGGGAGAAAAAAAGGACGAACCCAAACTCGCGCCGGTGACGAGAGATCAGGAGTTGCGGCTGTCGTTTGCGCAACAGCGACTGTGGTTCCTGGACCAACTGGAACCGGGCAGCAATGCTTACAACATTCCGGCCGCAGTGCGACTGCGCGGAGAGTTGAACGTCGACGCGTTGGAGCAGAGTCTGGGTGAGATCATCCGGCGGCATGAAGCACTGCGCACCACCTTCGCGGTCGCGGGAACAGAGCCGGTGCAACTGATCCACGAAACCGAGCCTTATCACCTGTCGATCGACGACTTCAGCCATCTGCCGGAAGCGGAGCGGGAGAACCAGTGGCCGGCGTTGGCGGGCGAAGAGGCGCGCCAGGCTTTCGACTTGCAGAGTGGACCACTGCTGCGAGCCAGATTGCTGCGGCTGGAAGCAACGGATCATGTGCTGTTGTACACGATGCATCACATCATCAGCGACGGCTGGTCGATGGGAGTGCTGATCCGCGAGCTGACGACGCTATACCAGGCATACGCACAGGGAGAAGAATCGCCATTGGCTGAGCTGTCGATCCAGTACGCGGATTACGCGCAGTGGCAGAGACAGTGGCTGCAAGGCGAAGTGCTGGAACAGCAGTTGGAATACTGGAAGCAGCAGTTGGCCGGAATCCCGCCGTTGCTGGAGTTGCCGACTGACTTTCCTCGTCCTGCCGTACAGACATTCCGCGGCGCAACTCGCGCAATTAGTCTCTCGCCGGCGTTGACGGCCCAACTCAAACAATTAAGCAAGCAAGAAGACGTTACTCTCTTCATAACGTTGTTGGCGGCCTTCCAGACACTGCTCTATCGCTATACTGCGCAAACGGACATCGTCATCGGGACTCCGATTGCCAATCGTACTCGGGCTGAGATCGAACCGCTCATCGGCTGCTTCGTGAATACGCTCGTCCTGCGTACAGACGTTTCGGCCGACCCGATCTTCGTCGACTTAATGCGGCGGGTTAGAGACGTCGCACTCGGCGCGTATGCGCATCAACATGTTCCGTTTGAGATGTTGGTGGAAGCGTTGCAGCCGGAGCGAGACGTCAGTCGTTCACCGCTGTTTCAGGTGATGCTGGTGTTGCACAACGCGCCGAGACAAGCTCTGCAACTGAGCGATGAACTGCACCTGAGCGGAGTCGAGGTGGACCGCCGCACGGCGAAGTTTGATCTCACGCTCGCGCTCACGGAACAGACTGATGGGCTCGCAGGAGTGTGGGAGTACAACACCGACCTGTTCGAGGCAGCGACCATCGAGCGGATGAATGGTCATTTCGAAGCGTTGTTGGAAGGCATCATCGCCGCGCCTGAGCATCGTCTATCAGAGTTGCCGTTGCTGACGGACGCAGAACAACAGCAACTGCTAATGCAGAGAACGCTAACCGCCTCCGTTCATTCGGAAAGCGAAGCAACGCAATGTCTGCATCAACTCTTTGAAGCACAGGTGGAACGGACGCCTGAGGCGATCGCGCTCGTCTACGAAGAGCAACAGTTGACTTATGCGGAACTGAACCGGAGAGCGAATCAACTGGCGCATTATCTGCAAAGCGTCGGCGTCGCTCCGGGAAGTTTCGTCGCCGTTTGCTTGCCGCCGTCCATCGAGATGATTGTTGCACTGCTCGGCGTGCTCAAAGCCGGCGCTGCTTATCTGCCGCTCGATCCTGCTTACCCGCAGGAACGGATCGCGCTGATGCTCTCCGTGAGCGGGGCCAGCGTCGTGCTCAGTGAAGAAACATGGCCTGTGATCGCGAGTCACTCCTCTGAAAATCCGCGGAGCCAGGTGGTGGCTGACAATGCCGCGTATCTGATCTTCACCTCCGGCTCTACCGGCACGCCCAAAGCTGCCGCCATCTGTCATCGCTCGTTCACCAACATGCTTCACTGGTACATCGACGAGCTATCGATCACAGCAGCGGATCGTGTGCTGCTGGTGAGCTCGATCAGTTTCGACCTGACCCAGAAGGACATTTTCGGTCCGCTGGTTACGGGCGCGAGACTCTCGCTCGCTTCCGCGGTCTACGATGCTCGCCAGCGCGCGCAACAGATCGAGGCGCAGCAGATCACGTTCGTGAACTGCACACCGAGCGCTTTCTATCCTGTGGTCGAAGCCGCTGAGGACATCGCGGAGCATCCGCTGGGGAGTTTACGCAAGGTCGTTCTCGGCGGAGAGCGGATCGCCCTCGGAAGATTGCAACGGTGGCTTAGCGACGAGGGGACACACGCGGAGATAGTGAACACCTATGGGCCCACGGAGTGCACGGATACCGTGAGCTACCACACGGTCAGCAAGGAGGAAGTCGAAGCAGCTAGCGAGGTATCGCTGGGCCGTGCCATTCCAAACACGCAGTTGTGGGTGGCGGACAAGCACCAGCGTCTGGTCCCGATGGGAGTCGTCGGCGAGTTGTGGATCGGAGGAGCAGCCGTCGGCATGGGTTATGTGACGGATGCGGCGTTGACGAGTGACAGGTTCAGCCCGGATCCGTGGAGCGGGCAAGCCGGAGCGAGAGTGTATCGCACCGGAGATAAGGTGCGGTGGCTGAGCAATGGCGAACTGTTGTACCTGGGCCGAGTGGACGAGCAGGTAAAGGTCAGAGGCTATCGCATCGAGTTGGGTGAAGTGGAAACGGCGCTGATGGCCCATCCTTCCGTGAAGGAAGCCGTCGTCGTGGCGACGCAGGCCGCGGCTGCTGCTGAGAGCCGGCTGGTGGCTTACGTGGTAGCGCAGGAGCAGGCGGAGATCAGTGTTGGGGAACTACGCACGCATCTCGAGCAGCGCTTGCCGATGTACATGATTCCATCGGTCTTCATGATGTTGGAATCGATACCACTGACTCCGAGCGGAAAAGTAAATCGCCGCGCGTTGCCTGTTCCCGATCAGAAGCGCCCCGAGCTGGGCCAAGTCTATGTTGCTCCGCGCAGTAATCTCGAGAGTGCGATTGTGAAGGTGTGGCAGGAAGTTCTGGGAATCGAGAAGGTCGGCGTGTACGACAACTTCTTTGACCTTGGCGGACATTCGTTACTCATGGTCCAGGTTCATCTGAAGCTGCGCGAAGTAAGCGAGCGTGCGGTGACGATGATCGAGTTGTTCCAATACCCGACCGTTGACTCCTTAGCCAAATACATGAGCCGCAACGACAGTGACGCAGCCTCGCTCGAGAAAGTTCACGAACGCGCGGCCAGGCAAAAACAAGCCATTAAGCGGCAAAGGCGACTTGGAAAGCAAGGGAGCTTTACCCCCAAAATCCGTGTTCCCATGAGTGCTGGTTTAGGTGGTGTTACGGATATAGAAGAACACGGATAAACAAAATCACAGCCGAATTAGGACATTTAATGGATAACTCAACTCTCGAAAATTCAATCGACGGCATCGCCATCATTGGCATGGCGGGACGCTTTCCCGGCGCCAGGAATGTCGAGCAGTTCTGGCAGAACTTGCGCGACGGTGTTGAGTCCATCTCCTTCTTCACCGATGAAGAGCTGGCAGAAGCCGGCGTCGACCTTGCGTTCCTGAATGCTCCAAACTATGTCAAGGCCGGGGCAGTGCTCGAAGACATCGACCTGTTTGACGCTTCCTTCTTCGGCTTCAATCCACGCGAAGCAGAACTCACCGATCCGCAGCACCGGTTCTTTCTCGAGTGCGCCTGGGAAGCCCTCGAAAGCGCTGGCTACGACTCTGAGCGATACGACGGCGCTATCGGCGTGTATGCCGGAGTCGGGATGAACAACTACCTCCTGAACCTGTACACCAATCGCGCCATGATGGGCGCGGTCGCCCCGGTGCAAGTGACAATCGGCAACGATAAGGACCACTTGCCCACACGTGTCTCTTACAAGATGAACCTGAGAGGCCCAAGCTTGGGAGTGCAAACCGCTTGCTCCACCTCGCTCGTCGCCGTTCATCTAGCCTGCCAAAGCTTGCACGGTTACCAATGCGACATGGCCTTGGCCGGCGGCGTTTCGATCTCTCCGCAGAAGTCAGGTTACTTCTATCAGGAAGGCGGAATCTTCTCTCCCGACGGACATTGCCGTGCCTTTGACGCGCAAGCCCAGGGAACTGTCGGGGGCAGCGGTGTCGGCGTTGTCGTGCTGAAGCGACTATCCGACGCGCTGGCGGATGGCGATCGAATCCAGGCCGTAATAAGAGGCTCGGCGATAAATAACGACGGCGCAGTAAAGGTCGGCTACACGGCGCCCAGTGTAAAGGGCCAAGTCGAAGTGATCACGATGGCCCAGGATCTGGCCGACGTCGATGCGCGAAGCATCAGCTATATCGAGACCCATGGAACGGGTACTCTTCTCGGCGATCCGATAGAGTTTGAAGCCCTGAATCAAGCCTTTCGCGCATCAACTGAAGAAAAGGGTTTCTGCGCCATTGGATCCGTTAAGACCAATGTCGGCCATCTCGACACGGCCGCCGGCGTCACGGGTCTGATCAAGACGGTGCTGGCGCTCCAACACAAACAGTTGCCGCCGAGCTTGCACTACACCGGACCGAATCCACAGATCGATTTTCCCAACAGCGCTTTCTACGTCAACACCACACTGACCGAATGGAAGAATGGATCGCATCCTCGTCGAGCGGCTGTCAGTTCATTCGGCATTGGCGGCACAAACGCGCACCTCGTCGTCGAAGAAGCGCCGCCGGTCGAAGTCGTCGACCGATCGCGCCGCCCCCAACTGCTGTTGCTTTCGGCGAAGACAGATAGCGCGCTGGAGCAAACGACGACCAACTTAATGGAGCACCTCAAGCGCGACACTGACGTGAACCTGGCCGACGTCGCTTACACACTGCAAGTCGGACGGCGCGGCTTCAGTCACCGGAAATCGATCGTATGCAACGACGTCGACAATGCATTGATGGGATTGTCAGGACAGTCGGCAGATGGCGTGGCTACCGGAACCTGGGAAGGTGGACCACGCCCCGTGGCGTTGATGTTCCCCGGGCAGGGCACACAGTACGTCAACATGGGATTGGGACTCTACGAAGTGGAGCCGAAGTTTCGCGAGGTGATTGACGAATGCGCCGAAGCATTCCAGCCGCATCTCGGGATAGACCTGCGGGAGCTGCTGTACCCGAGAGCGCATGAAAGAGAAGAAGCACAGCAGAAGCTGGACCAAACAGCGTTCGCGCAGCCGGCGCTCTTCTCGATCGAGTATGCGCTGGCGCAGATGTGGATTAAGTGGGGCGGCGAACCGCAGGCGATGATGGGGCATAGCCTTGGCGAGTATGTCGCGGCATGCCTGTCCGGAGTCTTTTCTTTGAACGAAGCGATGCGATTGATCGCCGTGCGCGGTCGGTTGATGCAGCAGTGTAACGCCGGAGCGATGCTCGTAGTGCCGCTGGGCGAAAGTGAAGTGAAGGGGTTGCTCGCTAACAAGGGTTTAGCAATCGCCGCGGTGAATGGACCAAAGCAATGCGTGGTGTCAGGGTCGAGCGCCGAGGTGGAGGCGTTCGAAGCTGAGTTGAGCGAAAGAGAGATTGGAGGCAAGCGATTGCCGGGGTCTCACGCGTTTCATTCGGCGATGATGGACCCGATCCTGGAGGAGTTCACGCAGCACGTCAGACAGGCCGGCCCACAGCGTCCGCGCATCCCGTTCATCTCCTGTGTAACCGGTAACTGGATCACGGTAGAACAGGCGACGGACGCACGTTACTGGGCACAGCAATTGAGAGCGCCGGTGCGGTTCGCTGATGGTCTGCGCGAGTTGATGAAAGATAGCGACCGGGTGCTGTTGGAGATGGGACCGGGACACACGCTCAGCCGGCTGGTTAAACAGCAGGCGGGAAACGACGCCGCACACGTGGTGGCGATGATGAGACGCGCTGATGAGGGCGCCTCGGATGAAAAGTTACTGCTGAGAGCGTTGGGCCAACTGTGGGTGGAAGGCGTGGCAATAGATTGGACGGCCGTGCATGCGGCCGAGCAACGGCGGCGAGTGTTATTGCCAACGTATCCTTTCGAACGACAACGATATTGGATAGATCGCAAGACCCAAGCGCAGCAGCCCGTGAGCGCCTCCACAGCCTTGCACAAAAATCCGGATGTTGCTGACTGGTTCTACGTCCCCTCGTGGAATCGCTCTATGAATCCTCATCCCCACACGGACGCGGCTCACGACGTTATCAGATGGCTAATCTTCGTAGACGAATACGGATTGGCGTCGCGTATTATCAAAGGACTGGAGCAACTCGGACACGACGTGGTCAGCGTCATGGCCGGCGAACACTGCGCTAAGCTGACTGAGAGCCTTTACACGATCGACCCGACGCAGCGTGACGACTACGATGCGCTGCTGATGGACCTTCAGGCGCATGACCGCTCGCCGCACAAGATCGGACATTGCTGGAGCGTCAGCAGAAATGATGGTCCAGCAAAGCGGTCGTTCGAGCAAGAGCAGGACATCGGCTTCTACAGCCTTCTGTACCTCGCGCAGGCGCTTGGTAAAGAGTTGCTCGAGCGGATAACGGGCGAGCCAACGGTGGTCAATAACATCGAACTGAAAGTGGTCACGAGCAATGTGCAAGAGCTAACGGGTGACGAGTTGCTCTCTCCGGAGAAGGCGACTGTCTTGGGCCCGTGCAAAGTCATTCCGCAGGAATACACAAACATCACCTGTTGCAGCATAGATGTAGTGATGCCTGAGGCTGACACGCCACAGGAAGAGAGGTTGGTTGACCAGCTCACAAATGAGTTTGCCGGGCAATCGACAGAGTCAGCCGTCGCTTATCGTGGAGGCCATCGCTGGGTGCAGTCCTTCAAGGCCATGCGAGTAGAGAAGCAAGACGCGGTCTCGGCGCGGTTGCGCGAACGAGGAGTCTATTTGATCACGGGCGGACTGGGAGGCGTGGGACTGGTCCTGGCTGAATATCTGGTCGAGACCGTACAGGCGAAACTGGTGCTCGTGGGCCGGCGCGGACTGCCGGACAGAGAGCAGTGGGACGAGTGGCTGGAAAGTCACGGACCGGATGAGGAGACGAGCCGGAAGATCGTCGCGGTGAAGCGGCTGGAGGAAATGGGCGGCGAAGTGATGGTCGTCGGCGCCGACGTCACTGATGAAGTGCAAATGCGAGAGGTGGTGAGCAAGGTATCCGGACGTTTTGGTGACATCCATGGCGTGATCCACTCCGCCGGAATTGCGCCCGCAGGTTTGATTCAACTAAAGACGCCGGAAATGTGCGCGCGAGTGATGGCGCCGAAGATCCAGGGCACGCTGGTGCTGGATAACGTCTTCAAAGATACGAAACTCGATTTCCTGATACTCAATTCATCAGTCAGATCATTCCTCGGCGTCCCCGGAGGCGTTGACTACGCCGCCGCTAACTGTTTCCTTGATCTGTTCGCTTATCAACGCCGAAACTCAGCTAACTGCGACTTGACGATGTCTATCGATTGGGATGGCTGGCAAGAAGTCGGCATGGGCGTCGACAACACTGGCCCAAAAGAACCATCGAGCGAGGGGCTTATCCTGTCAGCCGAAGGCCGGGATGTATTCAGCCGCATGCTGGATTACCCGATGCCGCAGGTGGTTGTGTCAGTGAACGATTTCTCCGTGCGCTTGGCCCAGAACAAAGCGCCGGCGCCAAATTATTTAGAACAGTTGGACCGCCGTGAGCCCGGGCAGGTCCATCAACGACCCAACCTGAACACCTCTTACGTCGCTCCGCGAAATGAAGTCGAGCACACGCTTGCGGCAATCTGGCAAGAGTTGCTCGGCATCAGTGAAGTGGGTATTGACGACAACTTCTTTGAACTCGGCGGAGATTCGTTGGTCAGCATTCAGATCGTCGCCAAAGCGAATCGAGTCGGGCTGCATCTCACGCCGCAACAGGTTTTCCAGCACCAGACAATCGCGGAAATGGCGGCGGTGGCAGGCACGCAAAAAGCCATACAGGCTGAACAAGGACTGGTCACGGGCCCGCTGCCACTGACTCCGATACAACACTGGTTCTTCGAGAGGGAATCTCCGGAGTCTCACCACTTCAATCAGGCGGTTTTGCTGCAAGTGAGAGGAGTTCTCGATCCGGCCTTGTTGGAGCAGAGCTTCCGCGCGCTGGTAGCACATCACGACGCCCTGCGCCTTCGTTTCGTTCAATGGAAATCGGGTTGGGACCAGGTAAACGCAGACCTTGACGAGACGTCTGTGGTTTCTCGGACAGATCTCTCGAGTCTTGCGGCGGAGAATCGACGTGCCGCCATCGAGAGCACGGCAGCGGAAGTGCAGGCCAGCCTGGAATTGTCCGACGGACCGACGATTCGGGCGATGTTGTTTGATCTCGGGGAGCAAGAGCCGGGCCGGCTGCTCGTCGTGATTCACCATTTATGTATCGATGGCGTGTCGTGGCGCATTCTGATGGAGGACCTGCAAACCGTCTATCAGAAGTTGAGCCGTGGTGAGGCGGTTGTGCTTCCGCCGAAGACTACGTCGTTCAAGCAATGGTCCAACCGGCTCACGGAGTACGCGCAATCCGAAGCCGTACTGGCGGAGTCGGAGTATTGGCTGAGCGAGCGTGCGGGCAGAGACATACGGCTACCGCGGGATTACCCGGAGGGAGCCAACACGCAAGGGTCGAGAGAGACTGTGTCGCTGTCGCTCACCGCCGAAGAGACTGAATCGTTGCTGCAGGAAGTTCCCGCTGTATATCGGACGCAGATCAACGACGTGTTGTTGACCGCACTGGCGCAAGCACTGGCGCCGTGGATAGGCGCGCGATCTGTCGTAGTCGATTTGGAGGGACATGGACGCGAGCCGATCTTTGATGACATTGACCTATCGCGCACGGTGGGCTGGTTTACGACCATGTTCCCGGTGCACTTGCAATTAGAAGACTACGCTGACGACCCCGGGCGCCACTTGAAGTCGATCAAAGAGCAGTTGCGCGCCATCCCGACGCACGGCATGAGCTACGGGTTGCTGCGTTATTTACGCGACGATGAAGAGCTGACGGCCAAATTGCGCGCCGCGTCTCCGCCTGAAATATCATTTCTTTACCTGGGCCAATTCGATAGCACTCAGTCGACCGTCTCTCTGTTTGGTCCAGCCAAAGAATCCAGCGGATCGACTATCAGTCCACTCGCAACGCGCAGTCATTTGCTGGAATTTACGGGAAGTATTTTCGCAGGCCAACTGAAGTTGGACGTGACCTATAGCCGAAATGTGCATCGCTCTTCGACAGTCGAACGACTGGCGGAAGAATTTATCGAAGCCTTGCGCGCGCTCATCAACCACTGCCGAACCAGCGAGGCCGGAGGCTACACGCCTTCCGACTTCACCGAATCTGGTTTGAGCCAGGAGGAACTTGATGAGTTGATTGCAGAGCTCACCTCCGCTTAAACAACCCAAACTCACCTCCGTAAGAAGAAAAACTAATGAGCAAAGATAAGATTGAGGATATCTATCCGCTTTCGCCGATGCAGGAGGGAATGATCTTCCATACCCTTTATGCTCCGGAGTCCAGACTCTATTTCCAGCAGGAAAGCTATTCCTTACATGGAGCCCTTGACGTCGATGCCTTGAAACAAGCCTGGCAGCAAGTCGTCGATCGTCACGCGGTTTTGCGCACCTCCTTCGCCTGGGAACGCCGCGACAAGCCACTCCAGATTGTCTACCGGAATATCGAGTTGCCGTGGCAAGAGAAAGACTGGCGCGGGCTTACTCCGGCTGAGCAGCAGGAGCAACTGAAGTCGTTCCTGGAGGCAGAGCAAGAGCTTGGTTTCACTCTCTCGAAGGCTCCGCTGATTCGCCTCATCCTGATTCAAATGGACGATCAATACTACGAATTCATCTGGGAATTTCATCACGCCATACTCGATCGATTATCTGTGGCCCAGCTCTTCAAGGAAGTGTTTACTTCTTACCAGGCCCATCAAAGGGGTGAGCGCATACGGTTTGAGCAACCACGTCCGTTTCGCGATTACATCACGTGGCTGCAACGACAGGACCGTTCCGCGGCTGAAGACTTCTGGCGTAAAACGCTCAAAGGCATTACGGCGGCAACTCCGTTTCGCGTGGACCATCCGGTTGAAAGCTTCAACGGCAAAGAGGAGACTTACGACAAACAGAGTATTCGTTTGCCACAGACCACCACGGCCAGCCTTCAATCCCTCGCCCGCCGGCATCAACTAACGTTGAATACCATCGTCCAGGGCGCGTGGGCCTTGCTCTTGAGCCGCTACAGCGGCGAAGAAGCCGTGGTCTTCGGCACTACAGTGTCGGGTCGCCCGACCGATGTGGTCGGCGCCGAATCGATGATCGGCTTGTTCATTAACACGCTGCCCGTACGCGTCGACGTCTCGCCCGGCAACACAGTTATCGATTGGCTCAAGGCTTTACAGTCCCAACAAGTCGAAGCGCGCCAGTACGTCTATAGTCCACTGGTAGACGTTCACGCCTGTAGCGACGTGCTGCGAGGAACGCCGCTGTTCGAGAGCACGCTGGTCTTCGAAAGCATGACGACGGAGAGCGGCCCGCAGGATCCCGGCGCAGATTTGCAGATCCGCTACAGCTCGGTCTATGAGTGGTCCCATTTCCCACTCGCTGCGGTGGTCTGGCCCACGCCGGAGCTTGCCATCGACCTTTGGTACGACTGCCGCCGTTTCGACGCGGACACAATCACGCGAATGTTCGGGCATTTGCAGACCATACTGAACGGAATCATCAGAGGGCCCGAGCAGCGCCTGTCGCAGTTGTCGCTGCTGACGAATAACGAAAATCAACAGTTGATATTCGACTGGAACCAAACGCAGGTTGAATACCCTGAACGTTATCTTTGCCTTCACGAGTTGTTCGAGCAACAGGCAGAGCGTCAGCCGGACGCAGTTGCCGTCGTCTATGACGATCAGCAGTTGACCTATAGTCAATTGAATGAGCGAGCCAACCAACTCGCGTTCCACTTACGAACGCTTGGAGTTGGACCAGAAGTGCTGGTCGGTATTTGTGTCGAGCGTTCGTTGGAGATGGTCGTGGGGTTGATGGCGATACTGAAGGCCGGGGCCGCGTATGTGCCGCTTGATCCTTCGTATCCCGCGGAGCGGCTTCGTTTCATGTTGGCGGATGCCGGCGCGCCTGTACTCTTAACACAACAACGCCTGCGCCAATTGCTGCCGCCGCAAGACGCAGCAGTCGTTTGTCTCGATACTGATTGGGACAGCATTACGCAGTCGTGTCCGATGCCCGCCGCGCCACCTTCGGCAACCCACGCGAACCTTGCCTACATGATCTACACCTCGGGTTCTACTGGACAGCCAAAAGGCGCGATGACGACGCACGCCGCAATCGTCAATCGACTTTTGTGGATGCAGCAGGCATACGGGTTGAATGAGTCGGACCGCGTATTGCAGAAGACGCCGTTGAGCTTCGATGTTTCAGTCTGGGAACTGTTCTGGCCCTTGATCACTGGCGCGCGCATGGTCGTCGCCAGGCCTGAAGGACACAAGGACAGCAGTTATCTCGTCAGCCTGATCACCGAACAGCAAGTCACGACTCTGCATTTTGTGCCTTCAATGTTGCAGGCGTTTTTGGAAGATCGAGGAGTCGAGCGATGTTCGACTCTTCGCCGGGTGATATGCAGTGGCGAAGCACTCGGCGTCAATTTGCAGGAACGTTTCTTTGAACGGCTGTATGGCGTTGAGTTGCACAACCTCTATGGACCGACTGAAGCCGCAATTGATGTTACGTCGTGGCGCTGTGAGCCCAATGATGGCCGATCGACTGTGCCCATCGGCAGACCGATCGCCAACACGCAACTCTACATTCTCGACGAGCGGCTCGAGCTGGTGCCGGTGGGTGCGACCGGCGAGTTGTACCTCGGAGGCGCAGGCCTGGCGCGCGGCTATCATGGCCGGCCGGAGTTGACGGCCGAGAAGTTCATTCCCGCCGCGATGAATGGGAAGACCGGCGGTCGTTTGTACCGTACAGGAGACCTGGTTCGCTATGGCGAGGGCGGTGAGGTTGAGTATCTCGGCAGAGTGGACCAGCAGGTGAAGGTCAGAGGACATCGCATTGAGTTGGGAGAAATCGAGGCGGTCCTGCTCCGGCATCCGGGCATTCAGGAAGCTGTCGTCACTATTCACGAGCATGCGCCGGGTGATGTGCGTCTGCGGGCCTATCTCGTCCCCGATCAGGACCACGCGTTTCCGATTCGACAACTGTTGCGCTTTGAAAAGGAAGGCTTGCTCGACGGCCGGTCGCGGCTTGAATTACCCAACGGTCGGGAAATCGTCTGCCTGCCGAACAAGGAAGAAACACGGTTTCTCTACAAAGAGATTTTTGAAGAGCATTGCTACTTCAGAAGAGGCATTCACTTGAAGGACGGCGCTTGTGTCTTCGACGTCGGCGCCAACATCGGGATGTTTACACTCTTTGCCGGGACGGTGTGCAAGCCTTCGGCGGTCTATGCGTTTGAGCCGGTGCCCGCGATCTTCGAAGTGTTGAAGCTCAATTGTGATCTCTCGGGATTGAATGTGAAGCCTTATAACTGTGGTCTGGCGCGTGAGGCGGCGACCGAGGTTTTTACTTACTACCCGCAATTCCCGGGTTCGTCGGGACGCTTCGGAGATCCGGAGCGTGATCGGGAAGTGTTGAAGTCTGGCGTGCTCAACATGCTTCGCGAGGACGCCGAGACGGAAGGGTATTCCAACGAAGAGCTCGAGGCCATCATCGGCGAGCGAGTGTCCGAGCGGTTGACGGCCGAGCAGATTACGTGCCAACTGAAAACCATCTCCGAAGTAATTCGCGAAAATAACATCGAGAGGATCGATCTGCTCAAGATCGACGCGGAGAAGAGTGAGTCGGATGTGCTCGCCGGGATTCGTGAAGACGATTGGGGAAAGATCGATCAGATCGTCATGGAAGTTCACGATCTGGATCACCGGCTGGACCAGATTACGCGGTTGCTCGAGAGTCATGGGTTCGCAGTGAATGTGGAGCAGGAAGCGTGGTGCGAAGGCACCGAGCTTTACAACCTTTATGCGACGCGCTCGTGGATGGAAAGCCGGGTAGACTCGGAGCGCGCGTCTTCTTCAGTCTGGAGCAGTCAGAAAGCATTGTTGGCGGATGTGAGGCATCTGCTGGAGGAACAACTGCCGGAGTTCATGATGCCGTCTGCGTTCATCATGCTCGACGCGTTACCGCTGACGCCGAGTGGCAAAGTCGATCGCAAAGCGCTTCCGCGGCCTGACCAGGCGCAGCCGCAGCGTGAGACCGCTTTTGTGGCGCCTCGCACTCCGCTGGAAGAAGACCTGGTAAATATCTGGCGCGATCTACTGGGGATCGAGCAGATCGGCATTCACGACAACTTCTTTGAGCTCGGAGGTCACTCGCTGTTGCTCACGCGGCTCGCTTCACGGATTCATCGGACCTTCGGAGTCGAGGTCCCGTTGCGCGTCCTCTTCAACACGCCCACCGTTGTCGATATGGCAACTGCAATCGCGGCCCGGCAAGTCGAGCACGAAGAGGCCGATGAGCTGTTGGCCGAATTAAGAAAACTCTCGCCGGACGAAGTAAAAGCACTACTTGAAGCCGAAGAAATGGTCGAAGTTTGAGAACCTAAGCCAGAACACCTGCTAGCCCAAGTTTTACCTTCACGCGAAAGGTCCCCATGAAGCTTCTATTAACGATGAATTTGCCCTACACACGTGTCTCTGGGGGCACAAACAGGTCCAATCGCTGTCTCGCCGAGCATCTTGCCGAGCGACATAACGTGCGCGTCGTCGTTCCGGCTTTCGCCGTTCCCAGTACGATCAACCACGAACAGTTTCTGGCAGAGCTAACGGCGGAAGGCATCAGCGTCCAATCCGATGGCGCCGTCGACGTCTTTACCCTAAACGGCGTCGAAGTGCATTGCGTCGTGAAGGCGGAGTCACTGCGAGCTTACCTGGTGGACCAGATTCGCGAGTTTGGACCCGACTGGGTCCTGGTATCGTCCGAAGACCCGTCACAAAGTTTGCTCGACGCAGCGCTCCGATCGCACCCTGGCAGAGTAGTTTACTTAGCGCACACGCCTCAGATGTTTCCGTTTGGTCCTGCCAGCCTTTACCCCGGCAAAGCGCGCACCGAACTCGTCGGACAAGCAGCAGGCATCGTTACCATCAGCAACTTCGTCGCGCGGTACATCAAAGAGTGGACAGGCTTCGATTCGTTCGTCAATCACCCGCCTCACTTCGGCGCGCCTCCATATTCACACTTCAGTAATTTCGACGGCCACGTACTGCTGATGAATGGCAGCGCCGTGAAAGGAATCTCTATCTTCCTGGAACTGGCGCGGATGATGCCCGAAGTGAAATTCGCCGCGCTCCCCGGCTATGGCACCACTCCCGCGGATCGTGCCGCACTCGCGGCGATGTCCAACGTGACGTTACTGCAAAATCGGAAGAACATTGAAGACATTCTCTGTCAAACCAGCGTCTTGCTAATGCCGACGTTGTGGATCGAGGGATTTGGAATGGCCGTCGTGGATGCCATGCTCCGAGCGATTCCGGTCCTGGCCAGCAATTATGGAGGACTCGTCGAAGCTAAACTCGGCACAGACTATTTACTTCCGGTGCGCCCAATCGAGCAGTTTGAAGACCAGCTCGACGCCAACCTGCTTCCGACTCCCATCGTTCCCACCCAGGATGTTGGTCCATGGCATGCTGCGTTGAGCAGCCTGCTTGCGAATCGCGAAACATACGAGAGGCAGTCAGCAGCGGCTCGCACAGCGGCATTGAATTTTGTTTCACGGCTTAGTGTGCGTCCCTTCGAAGACTGGCTGGCCCAACTCGCAACCAGTCGCGTGTCCAGATCGAAGCAGAGTGCGTCCAAGAGTCAGGATTCGACGGACCTCACTTCGAGTGAGAGTGAGGCATTTAATAGTGTCGCGGGCCTGAGCCCGGAACACCTCGCACTGCTGGTTCGACGGCTTCAGAAAAAGAAGGCCCTCTCGTCCAACGGCCAAAACCAACATCAGACAAGCATCCAGCGAGCGCCGCGAGACGGCGCCCTGCCTCTTTCGTATGCGCAGCAATGTTTGTGGGTCTCGGATCAGATACAACACGGGAGCGCCGCTTACAACATAGTCAACGCCTTGCGACTACGCGGGCGACTCAACGTGCCGGCTATTGAACGCGCACTCACCGAGATAATCAGACGTCATGAGATCTTGCGCACTACCTTCGCCATGGCGGGCAGCGCACCCGTCCAGGTTATTCAGGCGGCACAACCGTTCACGCTGCCGGTGTTGGACCTGAGCACGGTAGCCGAAGATGAACGAGAAGCAGCAGCGCGGCGAGCAGCGCAGGAAGAGATACGACGGCCGTTCGATCTTTCCACTGGACCACTGCTGCGCGCGAGTGTCTTGCGGTTGAGCGACCAGGAGCATGTGCTGCTGTGCATGATGCACCACATCGTCAGCGATGGCTGGTCGATGGGCGTCCTGATCCGCGAACTGACGACGCTGTATGAAGCCTACGCGAGAGGTGCGGAGTCGCCGTTGCCCGAGCTGAAGATTCAGTATGCAGACTATGCGCACTGGCAGCGCGAGTGGTTGCAAGGTGAAGTGCTCGAGAAGCAACTCGGCTACTGGAAACAACAGTTAGAGGGAGCGCCTGCGGTGCTCGAGCTGCCGACGGATTACCCGCGCCCTGCGGTCCAAACATCCAACGGTGCACATCGGTCGTTGCGGTTGACGGCGGATCTGAGCAACGGGCTGAAAGAGTTGACGCAGCGCGAAGGCGTGACGTTGTTCATGACTCTGCTGGCAGCGTTTCAGACGTTGTTGTGGCGCTACAGCGGACAGGAAGACGTCGTGGTCAGCACGGGCGTCGCGAACCGAAACCGTGCTGAGACTGAGCCACTGATCGGGTGCTTCGTGAACACGCTGGTGCTGCGGACTGACCTGTCAGGCGAGCCGACGTTCAAGGAACTGCTGGGCCGAGTGCGCGAGGTGACGCTGGGAGCGTACGCGCACCAGGACGTGCCGTTTGAGTTGCTGGTGGAAGCGCTCGCGCCGGAACGCGATCCGCGTTACACGCCGCTGTTCCAGGTGATGCTCGTCCTACAGACCACGGGACAGCGAGAAGTTGCGAAGCTCGCGGGACTGGAAGTAAGCGGCATGGCGGGAGAAAGCGGGGCGGCAAAGTTTGACCTGACGCTGTTTGTCGACGAGCAGGGCGAAGAGCTGGGTTTGGTGCTCGAGTACAACACGGACCTGTTTGCGGCGGCGACGATCGACAAGATGCTCGAAAGTTTCCAGCGGTTGATGGCCGGGATCGTAGCAGAGCCGGAGCGGAGCATCGGCAGCATTGAGCTGATTGACGCAGACGAGCGGCGCCGGCTGACCGCCGGTCGCGAGAACCTGTTGAGCTGCGATGAGGGTGCGGAGGTAGTGAGCGTCGCGGAGATGTTCGACGCTGCGGCCGCGCGCAATCCGCAGGCGATGGCCATCGAATGCGGCGAGCGGCGGGTGAGTTACGGAGAAGTGGAGGAGCGCGCGAACACACTGGCGAACTACCTGCTCAGCTACGGGGCTGGACCAGGGACGATCGTGGCACTGCTGACGGCAGACACGAGTGAGCGGATCATCGGGATGCTCGGCACGATGAAAGCGGGAGCCGCGTTCATGCCCCTGGATGTGCGACAGCCTGCGGCGCGTTTGCGGAAGCTGATGGAACTCGCGCCACCGGAGTTTCTGCTGACGGATACGAAGGTGATGTCGGCGTTGGGCCAGGAGTTGCTGAAGGGACGGTCGTCCGGACCACTCAAGATAATGTGCGTCGATGGACCGGCGAGTGAGGTGAGCTTCGCGTTCCGGTGTGCAGGCGCAATTGCCGGCGCCGGCACAAACGGCACAAAGAAGTCAGTAACAGCGACGGTCGAGGTGCTGGAAGACTATCTCGACTATCACAACCCGGAAGCACCGCGGATGAGCAACGATCCGGACCAACTGAGCTACATCTACTTCACGTCGGGATCGAGCGGGACGCCGAAAGCGATTGCCGGGCGGCTGAAAGGGATGGCGCATTTCATCAAGTGGGAGATCGAGGAATTAGGAGTAGGAGCGGGAGTGCGAGTGAGCCAACTGCTCTCGGCTTCGTTCGATGGTTCGCTGCGCGACATCTTTCTGCCGCTATGTGTGGGCGGAGTGGTGTGCGTGCCTGAACGGCCTGAGCAAGTGCTGGCGGGACGTGGATTGGTGCAGTGGCTGGAGCAAGCGCAGGTCGAAGTGATGCACTGCGTGCCGTCGGTATTCCGAGCAATGGTGAATGAGGAGTTGCGTGCTGACGAGCTGAGCGCGTTGCGCTACGTGGTGATGGCGGGCGAAGCGTTGCTGGGCCGTGACGTCGCGAAGTGGAAGGCTGTTTACGGCGAGCGTGTCGGACTGGTGAACCTGTACGGGACGAGCGAGACTACGATGGCAAAGTTCAGCTATCGAGTTGCGCCCGGAGACGAGCAGCGCGAAGTGATGCCCATCGGCAAACCGATCGCTGGAGCGGAAGCATATCTGCTCGACGAACGCGGCGAACCGTGTGGCCGCGGAATGGTAGGCGAGATCTACATCCGCACGCCGTATCGTTCGCTCGGCTATTACAAGCAGCCGGAACTCACCGCTGCCGTGTTCGTGCCGAACCCGTTCTCCGACGATCCGACAGATCTGGTGCACAAGACCGGCGACATGGGACGCGTGCTGGAAGACGGAAACTTCGAGTACCTGGGCCGCCGCGATGAGCAAGTAAAGGTGCGCGGCGCGCGAGTGGAACTGAAGGAAGTTGAGAACGCGGTACGCGGTCAAGCGGGCGTTCTTGATGTCGCGGTGATCGAACGCGAGGACGCAAGTGGATACACCTATCTATGCGCCTACGTCGTGCTTGCCGAAGGAGTGCAGACGGGCGCGGTCGCGGAAGGACTAGCGCAGGAACTGCCGGACTACATGGTGCCGAGCGCATACGTGGAGATGGCCGAGTTGCCGCGGACGATCAGCGGCAAGGTGGACCGTCGAGCGCTGCCGGCGGTCGGCGAAGGAGGTAGTGCGGGCGAGTACGTGGCGCCGCGGACGCCGGTCGAAGAGTTGCTGGTTGAGAACTGGCAACGGTTGCTGAGCCGCGAGCGAATAGGAATTGACGATCACTTTTTCCGTCTCGGCGGCCACTCGTTGCTGGCGACGCAGGTGATGTCGCGAGTGAGGGAGTCGTTCAACGTGGAGGTCGGACTGCGCGTGCTTTTCGAGCGGCCAACGGTGCGAGGTTTGGCAGAAGTAATCGAAGAGAAGCTGCGAGGGGCAGTGAGCGACGCGACGCCGGCGATTGCAAAGGTGTCGCGTGCAGGAGAGTTGCGCCCGTCGTTTGCGCAGCAGCGGTTATGGTTCGTGGACCAGTTGGAGCCGGGCAGCAATGCTTACAACATGGGAGCGGCGGTGCGGCTGCAAGGCACGTTGGCCCTTACGGCGCTGGAGCAGAGCTTCCGCGAAGTGATCCGGCGGCATGAATCGTTGCGCACGAGGTTCGGAGTAGTAAACGGAGAGCCCGTGCAAGTGATCGACGGAGCGCCGGAGTTTAACCTGCCGGTGGTGGACTTGAGCATCCTCACCGAAGCAGAGCGAGCTGCGGAGGCACGGCGAATCGGGACGGAGCAAGCGCAACGGCCGTTCGATCTTTCGGCTGGACCACTGCTGCGAGCGACTGTGCTGCGTTTAAGTGAGCAGCAGCATGTGCTGCTGTGCACGATGCATCACATCATCAGCGACGGTTGGTCCATGGGAGTGCTGATCCGCGAGCTGACGACGCTGTATGAAGCATACGCACACGGTCAGCCTTCGCCGTTGCCGGAGCTTGAGATCCAGTACGCAGACTATGCGCATTGGCAACGGGAGTGGCTGCAAGGCGAGGTACTCGAGAAGCAGCTCAGTTATTGGAAGCAACAGTTGAAGGGAGCGCCGGCGGTGCTGGAATTGCCAACCGATTATCCGCGCCCGGCGGTGCAGACACTGTCCGGAAAGACTTATTCATTCACGTTTCCCCCAGATTTAACCAAATCGCTTGAAGAGTTGAGCCGCCGCGAAGGGGCGACGTTGTTCATGACGCTGCTCGCGGCATGGCAGACCTTGTTCTCTCGTTATTCAGGTCAAGAGGACATCGTGATTGGCACCGATATTGCCGGACGCACTCGAGTCGAGACGGAAGGCTTAATCGGGTTCTTCGTTAACCAGTTGGTCCTGCGAACTGACCTTTCCGGTAATCCCACCTTTCTTAAACTGCTTGGACGAGTGCGAGAAGTGGTGCTTGGAGCATACGCGCATCAGGACGTGTCGTTTGACAAGCTCGTGGAAATGCTAAAGCCCGACCGCTCGCGCAGCCGCACGCCGTTGTTCCAGGCGAAGCTCACTTTACACAATGCGCCGAAAGCTACAGTCCAACTTCCGGGCCTGACCATCGAACCAATTGACGATAGCGATGAAGTCAAGACCGCGAAATTCGATTTGCTCTTGAACTTTGTCGAAAGTGAGTCCGGACTGCGCGGGTCTTTGGATTACAGCACCGAGTTGTTCAAGAGATCGACCATCATCCGCATGATCGAACACTTGCAGCGATTATTGGGTAGCATCGTGGCCCAACCCGAAGCGCAGTTGAGTGCTTTGGAATATCAGACAGAGGCTGAAACTCAGCAGCGAATCTCCGAGAAAAGAAAACGCGAGCAGTCGAAGATCAAGAAGCTCAAGACCATCACTCTGAAACCTGTAACTCAGTCAGCGCGAGCGTTAATCAAAGTAGGCCACCTCTCGACGGAGAAAAAGATGCCGTTGGTGATCCAGCCTGCTGATGACAACGTCGATCTTTATGATTGGGTGCGCCACAACCAGGTTTTCATCAGGACGTCGCTGCTGAAGTATGGCGCGCTTCTTTTCCGTGGTTTCGACGTGGCAACACAGGCCGCGTTCGAGCGCTTCCTGCCATGTATCTCCGCGCGGTTGATGACCTACATGGAAGGGGCCACGCCGCGGACCGAGGTGGGCGACCACGTCTACACTTCGACTGAATACCCGGCCGACCAATCCATTGCTTTCCATAATGAGCTGACCTATGTGACGACTTGGCCCAAGCTGATCTGGTTCTGTTGCGTTCAGCCTGCTGACGCTCGCGGAGAAACTCCGATCGCCGATGTGCGACGCGTATACGAGCGGATCGATCCGAGTATTCGAAAGCGCTTTGACGAGAAGGGCTGGATGCTGGTGCGCAATTTCAGTGACGGGATGAGTTTGCCGTGGCAGCGCAGTTTTCACACGAATGATAAGTCTGAAGTCGAAGCTTACTGCCGCCAGGCGTGTATTGACGTGGAGTGGAAGCCTGATGGTGGGCTGCGCACGCGACAGGTCCGTCCCGCGATCGCTATTCATCCGCAAACGCTCGAGCCGCTCTGGTTCAATCACGTCGCGTTCTGGCATGTGTCGAGTTTGGACCAACAGGTACGCGAGGCGATGCTGTCGATGTTCAGCGAGAACGACTTGCCTTACCACACTTATTACGGAGATGGATCCGCGATTGAAGATTCGGTCGTGGAGGAGATCCGCGAGGCGTATGAGATGGAACGGGTGGAGTTTGGCTGGCAACGCGGAGACGTATTGATGCTCGACAACATGTTGGTCGCGCACGGACGCAACCCGTTCGAAGGAAAGCGCAGAGTCATCGTCGCGATGGGTGAAGGTTTCGATTTGACGAATGCTGACGAAGAGAAGTTGGAATTAGAAGAATGCTTGACGTAATCACAGCCAACAAAGTGGTAGAGGGTTACCGGCTCTCGCCGCAGCAAAAGCGTCTCTGGATGTTGCAACAGGGTGAACCCGGCACGCCTTATTGTGCCCAGTGCAGCATTCGCATCGATGGACCACTCGATGCGGCGGTTTTGAAAGACGCCGTACAGAGCGCCGTCGATCGCCACGAGATTCTCCACACGACCTTCTACCGCCAACCAGGAGCCAAAACGCCCGTTCAGGTGATCGCCGAGAGAGGTGTGTTCTCATGGCGGGAGTTGAGCCTTGCGGAATCGGATCCTAAGGAGCAAGAAGACGCGATCGAAGAGCTCTACCGCGCGGATCGATACCGCAGTTTCGATCTCACGACCGACTCGGTCTTACGCGCCACTCTGCTGTTCCTTTCCGCCGACAGACACGTTCTGTTGTTGAGTTTGCCCGCGCTCTGCGCCGACGCCTGCGCGATCGAAAATCTCGCTGAAGAAATTGCTTCGTCGTACGCGGCGCTCACTGAGGGCCGCGGAATGGACGATGAAGTCGCGCAGTACTTGCCGTTTTCTGAATGGCAAAACGAACTGCTTGAAGACGACGAATCGGCCGAGGGTAAAGAGTACTGGCAGCGGAAGGATCTTTCCTCAGCCCCGGCAGTGGTGCTTCCTTTCGATCGCGCACCCTCCGGTACTGAAGGCTTCAAACCTGATGTTTTTGCAGTAGACCTCGACAAAACTCTGTTAGCGGACCTGCGTAGGAGCGCACAAAGATATGAGACTTCGATCGATATATTCCTGCTGGCGTGCTGGCAGATCCTTCTCTGGCGACTCACTGGTGAGACCGAGATCGTGGTCGGCAACATGCGGGATTTACGCAATTATGAGGGAATGGATAAAGCGATTGGCCTCTTCGCCAGATGGCTGCCCCAACGTTGTGAATTCGACGAAAGAAACCAATTCACCGAAATACTACAGATGGTCCATCAGCACACGGTTGAGCCCGAAGAATGGCAGGAGTATTTCGTCTGGGAGGTCCCTGGGACCGTCAGTCACAATAGTGGTTTCCCATCGGTTGGCTTTGAATACGCTCAACGGGAAAGTGGTAGCTCGGCGGGTGGAGTAACATTTCGTATTTCCAACCAGTACGTTTGCCATGACCGTTTCAAAGTAAAACTCTCCTGCGTCGAGAACGGTTCACTCGTTACAGAGTTCCACTACGATTCGCTCTCGTTTCACGCCGCCGATATTGAAAGACTCGCAGCCGAGTTTCATACGCTCGTAGCCAGTGCGGTCCACCATCCGCAGTCGCCCATTGGCCAGCTCGAAATTTTGAGCAGCAACGAACGTGAGCAGTTGCTGGTGGGCTTCAACCAGACAGAGGCGGAGTATCCGAAGGGAGAAACACTCTCGCGGCTATTCGAGCAGCAGGCGGCGAAGACACCGGAAGCGCTGGCCCTGGTCTTCGAAACAGAGCGGGTGAGCTATGAGGAGTTAAACCGGCGGGCCAATCAACTGGCGCGGCATCTTCGGATGCTGGGTGTAGGGCCGGAGGTCGTGGTCGGTTTGTGCGTCGAGCGTTCGCCGGAGATGGTGATGGGCCTGCTGGCGATACTGAAAGCGGGCGGCGCGTATCTGCCGTTGGATCCGGCCTATCCGCAACAGCGAGTGGCGTTCATGATCGAGGATTCGCAGGCGAAGGTCCTGCTCACGCAGGAGCGGTTGCTGGAAGATTTGGGCGTGCAGCAGGCGGAAGTGATTTGCCTGGATGCTGACTGGGAGAGCTTCACGGAGCACGACGATGAGAATCTCGAGGTGGAACTGGAGAGCACGAACATCGCCTATGTGATCTACACGTCGGGTTCCACCGGTCAGCCGAAGGGAGTGATGATCTCGCAGGGAGCGATCTGCAATCACATGCGGTGGATGCAGGAGCGTTTGCCGCTGAGTGCGGCGGACGCGGTGTTGCAGAAGACGCCGTTCAGCTTCGACGCGTCGGTGTGGGAGTTTTACGCGCCGTTGTTTGTCGGTGGGCGGCTGGTGCTGGCGCGGCCCGGCGGACACCAGGACAGCGCCTACCTGGTACAGACTATAGCGGAAGCGGAAGTGACGATACTGCAACTGGTGCCGTCGTTGTTGCAGGCGTTGGTCCAGGAGCCGGGGCTGGAAGAGTGCGTGAAGCTGCGGCGAGTTTTTTGCGGCGGTGAAGTACTAACGCGAGGCTTAGCGGAACAATTTCACGCGCGGCTGCCGAAGGTGGATTTATACAACCTGTATGGACCGACGGAAGCCGCGATCGATGCGACGTGCTGGCAGTGCGACCGTGAGGAGATGGAAAACGCGGAGAGTGCATGGAGCGGCGTGCCGATTGGGAAAGCCGTCGCGAACGTGAAGCTTTACGTGCTGGACCATGAGTTGAAGCTGGCGCCGGTGGGAGTGAGCGGAGAGTTGTACATCGGCGGCGCGGGGCTGGCCCGCGGTTACCACGGGCGAGCAGAGTTGACGGCAGATCGGTTTGTGCCGCACCCATACAGCACCGAGGCGGGCGCGCGCTTGTACCGGACGGGAGACGTGGCGCGTTACAGGCCGGATGGAGCGCTGGAATATGTGGGCCGCGTGGACCATCAGGTAAAGGTGCGTGGCTACCGGATCGAGTTGGGCGAGGTGGAAGCGGCGTTACTGAAAAGCCCACAGGTGCGTGAAGCGGTGGTGCTGGTGCGCGGCGACGGTGAAGCGCAGCAGTTGGTGGCCTATGTTGTGAGCGCGGACGAAGCAGCGCCGGCGAGCGGTGAGTTGAGAGCGCAGTTGCAGGGGCAGTTGCCCGACTACATGGTACCGGCCCAATACGTGATGCTCGACCGGCTGCCGCTGACGCCGAACGGAAAAGTAGACCGGCGCGCCCTGGCGGCGATCGACCTGGGCGATCGGAGTTTTGCGGGGAGTTATGTTGCGCCGCGTACGGCAACTGAAGAGATACTGGCCGGCATCTGGGCCGGACTGCTGAAGGTCAAACAGGTCGGCATCGATGACGACTTCTTCGCTTTAGGCGGCCATTCGTTGCTGGCAACTCAGCTGATTTCACGTGTGCGCAATGTCTTTCAAGTCGAGGTAGCGCTGCGGCAGTTGTTTGATAAACCCACGATCGCGGGATTAGTCACAGAGATTGAGCGGTTGAAAAGCGTTGGGGACGATTTGCAGTCGCCGCCCATCGAGCGAATTTCCAGAAACGAAACACTGGCGCCGTCTTACGCTCAGCAACGGCTCTGGTTCCTGGACGAGTTCGAGCCCAACAGCTCCTTGTACAACATTCCAGCCGCAGTGCGGTTGCGAGGCACGTTGGACCTCACAGCCCTCGAGCAGAGTTTCAGGGAAGTGATCCGGCGGCACGAGTCGCTGCGTACGAGGTTCGGAGTGGCTGACAGAATGCCGGTGCAAGTTATCGACGAAGCGCGGGAGTTCAACTTATCGGTCCTCGACCTGAGCACGGTTGCTGAAACCGAGCGAGATGCAGAAGCGCGCCGCGCAGCGATGGAAGAGTCGCAACGGCCGTTCGATCTTTCCGCTGGTCCACTAATGCGAGCGAGCGTGCTGCGGTTAGGTGAGCAGGAGCATGTGCTGCTGTGCACGATGCACCACATCATCAGTGACGGCTGGTCCATGGAGGTGCTTACGCGAGAGCTGACCACGCTCTACGAAGCGTACGCACACGGTAAGCCTTCGCCGTTGCCGGAGCTTGCGATCCAGTATGCCGACTATGCGCACTGGCAGCGGGAGTGGCTGCAAGGCGAGGTGCTGGACAAGCAGCTCGGTTATTGGAAGCAACAGTTAGCGGGAGCGCCGGCGGTGTTGGAGTTGCCAACAGACTATCCGCGTCCTGCGATGCAGAGTTTTCGGGGTGCGCATCAGTCGCTGACGTTGGCGCGGGAGTTGACGGCGGAGCTGAAAGCGTTGACGCAGCGCGAAGGCGTGACGTTGTTCATGGCGCTGTTGGCGGCCTTCCAGACCTTGTTGTCGCGCTACAGCGGGCAGGACGAAATCGTCGTCGGGACACCGATTGCCGGACGCAACCACGCGGAAACTGAAAACCTGATCGGGTTCTTCATCAACACGCTCGTGTTGCGCACAGACCTGACTGGTAATCCAACTTTCGTGGAGTTGCTGAGCCGCGTGAGGGAAGTGACCCTCGGCGCGTATGCACATCAGGAGGTGCCGTTCGAGAAGCTGGTGGAAGCCTTGCAGCCCGAACGAGACATGAGCCGGTCGCCGCTGTTTCAGGTGATGATGGTGTTACAGAACACACCCGAGGCGGACGTGGTGAACATCGACGGATTGTCGATCACGCGTGAGGGAGGTGAGAGCGGGACGGCGAAGTTTGACCTGATGTTGGCTGTTTCGGAGACGCGTGACGGGCGGCTGCAAACGCTTTGGGAATACAACACGGATTTGTTCAAGAGCAGCACGATCGCTCGCATGATGGGCCACTTCGAGGTGTTGCTCAACGCCGTAGTCACTAATGCCGAGCAACAGGTTTCAGAGTTGAAGCTGCTGCGGGATGAAGAGCAGCGACAGATACTGGTCGATTGGAACAGTACGGCAGTCAAGTATCCGCGAGGGAAGTGCCTACATCAACTGTTTGAAGAGCAGGTAGAGCGCACGCCGAATGCGGTAGCCGTCGTTTACGAAGACAGCCAAATAACCTACCAAGCTCTGAACGATGAAGCCCAACGGCTCGCTTATCACTTACAAAATCTCGGAGTGGGACCGGAATCACTGGTCGGCCTTTGCGTTGAGCGTTCAGTGGAAATGATGGTTGGCTTGATGGGCATTATGAAGGCGGGCGCCGCCTATGTCCCGATCGATCCGTCGTACCCGGCGCAACGGCTCTCATTCATGCTGGCTGACGCTCAAGTGCCAGTGCTCTTAACTCAACGTCATCTTTTGGATTCCTTGCCCGAACACGGCGCGCGAGTGGTGTGTCTGGACGACGATTGGGGAGCAGAGGCGCCAACACATGCGAGTCACGAAGGTAGGGTGACGGCTGACAACCTGGCCTACATGATCTACACGTCCGGCTCGACCGGGAAACCGAAGGGCGCGATGAACACCCACGCCGCCATCTGCAATCGCTTGCTATGGATGCAGGACGCATTCGCGCTGGATGCAACGGATACCGTGTTGCAAAAGACGCCCATCAGTTTCGACGTTTCAGTGTGGGAGTTGTTCTGGCCATTAATAACCGGAGCGCGTCTGGTGATTGCGCGGCCTGGAGGCCATACAGAGAGCGCATATTTAGTGAAACTGATTGCCGAGCAGGAGGTAACGACAGTCCATTTCGTGCCTTCGATGTTGCAGGCATTCGTCGAAGAGGAAGGCCTGGAGTCGTGTGAAAAAATCCGGCGCGTGATCTGTAGCGGAGAGGCGCTCGGGAAGGGACTTCAAGACCGGTTCATGGAGCGCGTACCGTGGGTAGGACTACATAACCTCTACGGCCCAACGGAAGCAGCGGTGGATGTTACGTGGTGGCACTGCCGCGAAGAAAGCGATGCGCGATCGGTGCCGATTGGCAGGCCCATCGCTAACACCAGTATTTACATATTGGACCAGGCGATGCATTCGGCGCCGGTCGGAGTCAGCGGCGAGTTGTACATCGGCGGAGTTCAACTGGCGCGGGGCTATCGCGGACGCGCTGAGCTCACCGCCGAACGGTTCGTGCCCGATCCGCACAGCGCAGAGCCCGGAGCACGAATGTACTGGACCGGAGACGTGGCCTGGTTTCGTGAAGACGGCGCGATCGAGTACGTCGGACGCGCCGATAATCAGGTGAAGCTGCGCGGACACCGGATCGAGTTGGGCGAGGTTGAGAACGCGCTGGCAACACACCATTGCACCGCTGAAGTCGTCGTCGTGCTGCGCGAAGAGGCGCCCGGTGACAAACGGCTGGTAGCGTACGTGGTCACTCGCGACGGCGCCGCCGTGACGGCAGGTGAATTGCGAGAACATCTCAAGGGACAACTGCCTGACTACATGGTCCCGAGCCGCTTCGTGATGCTGGCCCAGATGCCCTTGACGCCCAACGGTAAGCTCGATCGCCGCGCTTTGCCGGCGCCGGATCACTCCCGGCCGGATATGGGCGGCCACTTTGTCTCCGCGCGTACGCCGGTCGAAGAAGTGCTTACCGGCATCTGGTGCGAAGTGCTGCGGCTCGACGCAGTTGGCGTCGACGACAGTTTCTTTGAACTTGGCGGGCACTCTCTGTTGGCGACACAGGCAATCTCCAGAGTGCGTGAGTCGTTCGGCGTGGATCTCGGGCTGCGAGTGCTGTTCGAGCACCCGACCGTGAGAGGAATGGCGAAAGTCGTCGAAGAGGCGCGCCGGGCCGGGCGAAACGTCGAGGAACCCGCGATCGTGACGGTATCAAGAGACGAGCCGTTACCGCTCTCGTTCGCTCAACAGCGACTGTGGGTGTCTCACCGGCTCGATCCCAACAGCAGCGCATATCACGTTTCTAACGCCGTGCGGCTGACCGGAGCGCTTGACGCTGGTGCGATGGAACGGGCACTCACCGAACTGGTCAGACGACACGAGAGCCTGCGTACACGTTTCGTCGAGATCGATGACGAACCCGTGCAGCTTATCGACCCCGCTGGATTCGTGCCGCTTCCGATAGTCGACCTCAGTACGTTGAGCGAGGGCGAGAGAGAAGCGGAAGTGCTGAGACTGGCCCGGGAGCAGGCGCAAGAGCCGTTCGATCTCGAACGTGGTCCACTCGTACGCACTGCTCTGCTACGACTGGAACCGGACGCACACGTCTTATTGTTTACCTTGCACCACATCATCTCGGACGCATGGTCCCTCGGCATTCTCAGCAAAGAGATTGCCATACTCTACGAGGCGTTTTCTGCCGGGCGGCCATCGCCGTTACCGGAGCTTCCGATCCAGTATGCAGACTTCGCTTACTGGCAACGGCGGTTACTACGTGATGGACAGGACTCGCAACTCGAATACTGGAAGCGGCAACTGGCGGGAGCTCCTGCGGTGCTCGAGTTACCGAAAGACCGTCCGCGGCCGGTGACGCAGAGCTTCAACGGAGCGCGACACGCATTTCAGCTCCCGTTGGGCACTTCCAGATCACTTCAGGAGTTGAGCCGGCGCGAGGGAGCGACGCTCTTCATGACGCTTCTCGCAGCGTTCCAGGTGTTGCTGTCCCGCTACTCGGGTCAGGAAGACATCGTCGTCGGGACGAACGTTGCTAATCGCCACCGGCATGACGTTGAAGGTCTGATCGGAGTTTTCATCAACAACCTGGTCTTACGCAGCGATCTTTCCGGCAACCCGTCTTTTGAGAAATTACTAGGTCGAGTACGTGAAGTGTGCCTGGACGCGTACGCTCATCAGGACGTGCCTTTTGAGAAGCTGGTGGAAGTCTTGCAACCGGTGCGCGATTCGAGTTACCCGCCGCTGTTTCAGGTGATGTTGAGTTTTCAGAACACGCCGGTCGAGGGAGTCGAGGTAACAGGCGTCACCGCGGACTTCGTGGAGTTCGATCATGTGACGGCAAGAGCGGATCTGATGCTGATCGTGTCTGAAACCAACCAGGGCCTCTTCGGAGTGTTGGAATACAACACCGATCTGTTTGACGCGTCGACCGCGGCGCGGATTGTGAAGCACTTCCAGGCTTTGCTGGAGGATGTAGTTGCGCATCCCGATAAAGATTTGAAAAGCATTTCGCTGGGACAGGACGAACAACGTCGCCTGCTCATCTCCAATTTCAATCAAACGCTGGAGTAGCGTCTAAGCCCCTCCACTCTTTTTCCAAATTTCACGCTTAACTCAAACGAGTTGCTCAGCAACATCGTGAGGCCAAATTCTGTCGATTGGAGCATCACACATGAAAATACCCGGCACTCAACAAGAGAACAACTTCACTGTCCTGCTAGGCGGCATCGGCGGCGACTCTCATTCAGTCGGGCTGACGGTTTTACATCAAGCCCTGATGGTGAGCGGGTACAAAGTCTGTTATCTCGGAACTCAGAACAGCTTGAAAGACTTTTTCGAGTTGGCTGCACTCTTCAACGTCGTGATGATCTCCAACATGGATGGTCACGTCCGTTATTACTTGCGCGAGTTTCCCGAGATGCTGCGTGAGTACAAGACGCAGGGGCCGCTCTGGTACCTCGGCGGAAATCTAGACATCGGCGACGGCGAGGGATACGAGCGACATTTCATGGAAATGGGATTCGATCGCGTCTTCGTCAAGTTTGTCGATATCAACACCGTCCTGAGGACACTCGAAAGGGACCTGGCAGGCGCCGAGCCGCGTGCCTTCTGCCCGACGCTCTGGAAACGCTCCTCGAGCGCAAACGGTTATTTCGCGCCTGCTCCTTCAGACGATTGTCTCGAGTTGGACACGCTCGAACGCGCCCGGCGCGAAGTGCTCGAAGGTTGGAGAACGGGTCAGGGGGCGATTGACCTCGATGAGAACGCGGAGTTTCTTGGACGCCAGCCGTCATTCCCTGCTGCTCAGGCGGCCGTCAAAACAAACGGCGCGCCTATGCTCATTCAGCCGCGTTCCGGTGTGCCAGGCGTTTTGCAACAGACCAAACTCTTCGCGGCGTTCAAGCATGCGGGTGCGCGAGTACTGTCTTATCAAGTCGATTCAATGACCCGCAACAACAACTATCGAGGCGCTGACGAGGCAATCCGCGAGAGTCGCGTCTCTGGCGTTTCGACGCTCAACGGCTTTCCCGTAATCAACCATGGCGTGCCCGGTCTGCGGCGAATCATCTCCGCGATCAAGGTGCCTTTGCAGACGCGACACAGCACGCGCGACCCGCGTCTGTTGGCGGAGATCTCCTACGCTGGAGGTGTGACGTCTTTCGAAGGCGGAGCGATTTGCTACAACATTCCTTACTACAAAGACTATCCGCTCGATGAATCGATCAGGAAGTGGCAATACGTCGATCGTCTCACTGGTCTGTACTTCGAGCGCTATGGCATCAGGCTGGACCGCGAATTCTTTGGCACGTTGACCGCGACACTCATTCCTCCGAGTTTGGCCATTGTCGTCAACATTCTCGAGACGCTGCTGGCGATCCAACAGGGCGTCAAGTGCGTGAGTCTCGGGTATGCCGAACAGGGAAACCGCATCCAGGACGTCGCTGCGATTCGCATTCTCCAGCAGATGACTGAAGAGACCGTCAGAAACCTGGGCTACAGAGACATTCAGATTAACACGGTGTTCCACCAGTACATGGCTGCGTTTCCCGATACGCCGCAGCGCGCGGAACAATTGATTTACCAGTCGGCGGTCACGGCGTCTCTATCCGGCGCCACACGTGTAATCGTGAAGACGCCGGCGGAGGCGTACAAGATCCCGGCACTGACGGATAACATTCACGGGCTCAATCTGGTGATGATGGGAGTCTCGAGTGGGGCGCGTGTGCAGCTTGACGAAGAGCAGATAGCTGCTGAGGCCCGGATCATCCGCTGGGAAGTGCAGAACATTCTCGATAGCGTCATCGGTTGTGGCCGAGGAAGCATAACCGAAGGCATCGTCACGGGCTTTCGCAAGGGATTCGTCGATGTTCCGTTCTCGCCCAGTATTTACAATAAGGCTGAGGTGATGACGGCTCGAGACGTTGAGGGTGCGGTGCGTTTTCTGTCTTTCGGCAACCTTCAACTCGATCGCGAGTTGCGGGAGTTTCACCAGAGCAAGATGCAGGATCGGCAGCGCTCCGAAGGTCTGCTTTCAGAAAAACAGAAATATCTGCTGGTGGAACGAGACGTCCTTCAACTTCCTCGGGGCCAGTACGACCAGTGGCCCCTTTTCGACGGCAGCCTGCGCCTCCCCTCAGACGCCGCCGAGCTCTGTGGCGTGCTCGCGATCGCGTAATATTCCTCATTCCGTGTTCCCAAAAGCCTCACACCTCGCTAAAGCCAAGATTAGCCAATAAATGCCAAAAGCGGCTCTGCAAATACCATTGCACTCACAACTCTAAGAGTTTAATGTCCCCCTCTGAACAGAGAGGCATGTGAGTAGATGAGTTGAGTCGCTTTTGCATTTAACCTGCTGGCACCATCCTCCACTTCTCGCTAAGCCTACTCCGAGTTCTTGGCCGTACATCCCACGTAACCGAAGTTCGTAGATTGCCAAGGGGCAAACATTCAAACGGGTGATAGCTAAACAGCCATCCGAGTGCGGTAGCTCTACCCAAAATCCAATTCCCAAACAACCAAATCTTCGCGGCGACCAAATCTCCTGGCCCGCGAACGACAAAGAAAGAGCTCAACAATGTGTGGTTTTGCCGGATACATAGACATCGAACGTGAACGCGGAGCCGACGCCGACACTCTCGCAGCGATGACGGACAAACTTACTCATCGCGGTCCGGACTCGTCCGGGTATTTCCTCGAAGGTAACCTTGGCCTGGGCTTTCGACGGCTGAGCATCATCGACCTCGCAGCCGGTGACCAACCGATCTTCAACGAGGACAATTCGGTGGTCCTGATGTGCAACGGCGAGATATTCAACTACCTGGAATTGCGGAAAGGCCTGGTCCAGCGAGGCCACGTTTTCAGGACCAACAGCGACGTCGAAGTCCTGCTTCACCTTTACGAAGAAGACGGCCTCAACTTCCTGAACAAGCTGAACGGGCAGTTTGCCTTCGTGATCTACGACCGAAAAAAGAAGCGCCTTTTCATGGCGCGGGATCACTTCGGCATCAACCCGCTCTACTACACGGTTAAAGACGGCGTCTTCATCTTCGCATCGGAAATCAAGGCCATTCTGGAACACCCGGCAGTCACCCCGGAAGTGGATCTCACCGGACTCGATCAGATCTTCTCATTCCCGGGACTCGTCAGTCCGCGCACCATGTTCCGCGGGATCGAAAGCCTCAAGGGCGGCAACTTTCTCACCGTTGAGAATGGCGACATAAGAACCAGGGAATACTGGGACCTTGATTACCCGAAGATCGGCGAGGTCTCTTACGACAAGCCGGAAGAATATTACGTTGAGGAATTGAAGAACCATTTCACGCGCTCTACCGAGTATCGTCTTCAGTCGGACGTCCCGGTCGGTTTTTATCTCAGCGGCGGACTCGACTCCTCGATGATCGCGGCAATGATCAATCAAGTCTCGCCGAGCAGGAGCCGTCACTCGTTCTCCATCGGCTTCGGCGACAAAACGATCTCCGAAGCGAAATATCAACAGATGATGGCCCGGCATGTTGACTCGATACATCATGAGATCATGTTCGGTTGGCCGGAAATCTCGGAGCGACTGTCGAGCATGATCTATCACTGCGAGTGTCCGGTGAAAGAAACTTACAACACCTGCTCCATGGCGCTGTCGAAAGCCGCGCGCGACGCCGGCGTGAAGGTGATCCTCACCGGCGAGGGCGCCGACGAGATGTTTGCCGGCTACGTCGGCTACCGGTTCGATCAATTCGGGATCCGCAAGGAGCAAAAGCGCGGCATCGAAGCGGTTCTCGAAGAAGAGTTGAGGGAAAAGCTCTGGGGCAACAAGAACCTCTTCTACGAGATCGATCAATACTCGTTCCGGGAGACCAAGACTGCGCTCTACTCGTCTGACGTCAACGCGCAGTTTCCCGAGTTTGATTGCGTGAATTTCGGTGTGGTCAACAAGGAACGGCTGCGCGACCGGCATTACATTCATCAACGTTCGTACCTGGACTTTAAACTCCGGCTGTCAGATCATCTGATCTCCGACCACGGTGATCGTATGGCATTGGCGAATTCTGTCGAAGCCCGATATCCATTCCTCGACCTGAACCTGATCGAGTTCTCGAGACACATTTCGCCTGATCTGAAGCTGAACAACTTCAACGAGAAATATATTCTGAAGAAAGTCGCTCAAAGCCTGGTGCCGCCCGAGATCATCAACCGCGAGAAGTTTGGCTTCATCGCGCCGGGCAGCCCTTACTTGATACAGTCCAAGATTGAGTGGATCGACGACATGCTTTCCTACGATCGCATCAAGCGGCAAGGGTATTTCAATCCGGATGTGATCGACCGGCTCAAGAAGCAGTATGGTCGCGATGGATTCAAACTCAACTTCCCGTTCGAAAGTGACCTGCTCATTGTGGTGCTTACTTTTGGGATGTTTCTCGATATCTTCAACCTGCCCAGTTTGAACTAATGGAGTCAACGATGGCGACTACGACTGAAAGAAAAAGCGTTCTTGGAGTTGTTGGCGGACTGGGCCCGGTAGCATCGGCTGAGTTCTTGAAGACTATCTATGAGCACGGTTCGCCCGATCGCGAACAAGAATTGCCGACTGTGATTGTGTATTCCGATCCGACGTTTCCCGATCGCACTGAGGCTTTTCTCTCCGGGAAGTCCGAACCGGTGCTGGCGCAGTTGATTGATGTTATGGAACGCTTAGTTCAAGCGGGCGCCACTGACATTGTGTTCTGCTGCATGACCATTCACTATCTGCTGCCGCGGCTGCCCACGCGACTCCGCGAGCGAGTCATCTCCCTGCCGGACATCATCCTCGAAAACGTCGCGCACACCCGGAAAAGACATCTGTTGATCTCTTCCAGCGGCACAAGAAAACTCGGGCTATTCGAGAATCATCCGCAATGGTCCAAGGCTGAACCTTACGTCGTTCTGCCGAGTGAAGATGATCAGAATACGATTCACAGGGACCTTATCTATCCGATCAAAACGAACCCTGACATCAGCACGCAATTCCCGCTGCTGCAACGGCTGCTCGAAAAGTACGAGGTTGATGCTTTCATCGCCGGCTGCTCGGAAGTACATGTGCTTGCCAAACACTTTCTCGCTTCAGGCAATCAAGCGTCGAAGTACAGCGCTATCGATCCATTAGCTATCCTGGCCCGCGACTGGGCGCAAAAGAGAAACGAAGACGAGCCTCAGCCAGCGGAATTGACCGTGGCGTAAGGGCTTCCACAAACCTTCATTCCGCAGAATTTCCCCGAAAAGTAGCGAACCCCGCCGTTCGAAAGTAAAGGAGTACGTTCATGTTGATAGAGCAAGAGATTACGCGAGCTGTGACTGCCGAACAGGCCAAAGCTTACGAAGAGAACGGCTATCTACTGTTGCCCAACTGCTTCTCACGCGCCGAGATCGATGTACTCGCGGCTGAACTGCCGAGCGTGTTTTCGAACAATTCGCCGCGGCGGATCACCGAAACGAATGAAACGTCGGTCCGTTCAGTCTATGGCTCGCACACGTCCAACGAAGTGTTCAAGTGCTTAACGCGTCATCCGCGGCTGGTTGGACCAGCGATGCAGCTACTCGGCAGCGACGTCTACGTTTATCAATTCAAAGTGAATGCGAAGGTGGCGTTCGAAGGCGACGTTTGGCAGTGGCACCAGGACTACATCTTCTGGCTGAAGGAAGACGGCCTGCCTTCGCCGCGCATCGTGAACGCCATCGTGTTTCTGAGTGATGTTAATGAATTCAACGCTCCGCTGTTGATTATTCCGGGTTCGCATAAAGAAGGAGTCATCGAGGTCCCTGCGCTTGACGAAGATGAAAAGACGCAGAGCTCGACATGGATCTCGAACCTGACCGCGAAGTTGAGATACTCGGTAAATAAAGAAACTGTGACGCGGTTGGTCCATCGCTACGGAATGAAAGCGCTCAAGGGGCCCGCGGGATCGGTGCTCTTCTTCGACGGCAACGTCGTACACGCATCCGCAAACAACATCTCGCCGTTTGACCGGAACATGGTCCTGATCACCTTCAACAGCGTCGAGAACATTCCGATTACAGGAGAGACGTCGCGACCGGACTTTCTCGTGAGCCGCGACTACAGCTCGATCAGTCCCGTGGCCGACGATGCGATCTTGGCATTTGCCTAAGTGAGAATTAAATGAAGCTGCTAATTCTCGGCGGAACAAAGTTTGTCGGCCGGCATCTGGTCGACGCCGCGCTCGCTCAGGGGCACGAAGTCACGCTCTTTAACAGAGGTGTGAATAACGCCGACGTGTATCCTGAGATCGAAAAGCTGCGCGGCGATCGGAGTGGGGAGCTATCAGCGCTGCAAGGCCGTTCGTGGGACGCGGTGATTGATACTTGCGGTTATCTTCCCTGGCAGGTGCAGGCTTCTGCTGGTTTACTCGCCGACGCGGTGCAGCACTACACGTACATCTCGAGTTTGAGCGTTTATCCGAAGTTCAGCGCGCCGGGAGTAGATGAAACTACTCCGGTACCGGAACTGACGAAGGACCAGGCGGCCGCTTTATCAAAAATCAAAGATCTAACCCCTGCCCTCGCGGAAAAGATAAGACCACTGTACGGACCGCTCAAGGTTCTTTGTGAACGCGTCGCGGAAGAAGCTATGCCGGGCCGCGTGCTTACCGTTCGCCCCGGTCTGATCGTTGGACCGTGGGACTATCATGAAAGCTTTACGTATTGGGTGCGGCGGATAAGCAAAGGTGGAGAGGTGCTGGCGCCAGGCCGGCCCAATCGCCCGGTACAGTTGATAGATGCTCGTGATTTGGCTGAGTGGATTATTCGAATGATTGAAGCCGGCCACACGTCTGACTACAACGCGACTGGACCGGACTATTGCTTAACGCTCGAGCAGCTTCTGAAAGAATGTGTCGTTTCCTGTGGAAGCGACGCGAAACTGGTCTGGGTTGACGACCAGTTTTTGCTTGACGCGAGTGCTACCACAACCGAACTGCCAATTTGGCGTCATGATCCAAGAAGTTATGGACTCGCCTCGGTTAACTGCGGCAAAGCACTCGCGTCCGGCCTTACGTTTCGTCCCCTTGCCGTAACGATTCAGGATACGTTGGCCTGGGACAACGATCGGGCAGAAAATCGTAAGCCCCTGGGCATTCGCCCCGATCGCGAGTCGCAACTACTCCAGGCGTGGCACTATCAGTCCCTCAGTTATTCCTTTTAAACCCAACCTTCCTTCAGTCTTCAAAACCCGAAATGAGTACTCTTGCACCACAAATCGCCGACTTGTCTTCGACCAAGCTGGAGCTTCTTGCGCGGCGGTTACGTGAGAAGCGTGAACGCAGTTCTCAGCAACCGACCATTCGTCGCAGGCCTGAGTCTGATGCGCCGCTGCCTCTTTCATTCGCGCAACAGCGCCTCTGGTTCCTCGATCAACTCGTGCCGAACAGCCCGGCTTACAACGTACCAACTTCTGTCCGTCTTTCCGGTCCGCTCAATCATTACATCCTGCGGCGGACCTTTACCGAGTTGTTGCGCCGGCACGAAATTCTCCGCACTACCTTCCCCATCCGGGACGACCAGCCACACCAACTGATTGCTCCTCCCGCCGCTTTCCACCTTCCTGTGCTCGACCTCGCGGATCTCGCACCAGAGCAACGCGAGGTTGAGCTCCAATTCCTCGCCGACGACGAAGCGCAGCGACCCTTCGACCTCGAGCGCGGCCCGCTACTGCGCGCCATGCTTGTGCGTCTTGGTGATGAGGACCATGCGCTGCTGTTTACTACCCATCACATCATTTCGGACGGATGGTCCATCCGCATCCTTATCCAGGAGATTTCAACCCTCTACGCCGCCTATGCCGCCGGCAAGCCGAGTCCGCTGCCGGAACTGCCGATTCAGTATGCCGACTACGCTGTGTGGCAGCGCGAGCGCCTGAGCGGTGAAGTGCTCGCCGCTGAACTGGCCTATTGGCGCGGTCAACTGGGAGATTCAGTCGAGCCGCTCGACCTGCCGACCGACCGCCCGCGTCCCACCGTGCAAACGCAGAACGGCGCGCGTTACGGGTTGGGCTTGTCGCAACGGCTGAGTGAAGAGATCAAGGAGTTGAGCGCGCGCAAGGGAACGACGCTGTTCATGACGATGCTCGCAGCTTTCCAGGCCTTGCTGTCGCGCTACACGGGCCAGGAAGAGATCGCCGTCGGGACACCCATTGCCGGACGCAATCGCGCCGAGACTGAGCCGCTGATCGGGTTTTTCGTTAATACATTGGTCTTGCGCACCAGCCTCTCAGGCGATCCCAGCTTCACCGAGTTGCTGGAGCGCGTGCGAGTGATGGCCCTGGGCGCGTACGCGCATCAAGACTTACCGTTCGAGAAGCTGGTGGAAGAGTTGCAGCCCGAAAGGGACACCGGTCGCTCGCCGCTGTTTCAGGCAATGATGGTTTTGCAGAACGTGCCGAGCACAGCCGGCGGGGAAGTAAAAGGTCTCCAGCTACGAATGATCGAGACGGCGCGTGAAACGACGCAATTCGATCTCGTGCTCAACGTCAGTTGGGCCATCGGCGAGTTGCAACTGGGACTTGAATACAACACGGACCTGTTCGAGCAGTCGACGATCAAGCGGATACTCCGCTATTTCAACATGCTGCTTGAAAGCGTGGTCAGTGATCCGGAACAGCGGCTTTCCGAACTACAACTGGTGACACCGGAAGAGCGCGAGCAGTTATTGGTCCATTGGAACGATACCGCCTCCGAATACCCCCGGGAGAACGGCATTCATCAAGTATTCGAAGACCAGGTCGAGCGCACTCCTGAGGCACCGGCCGTTCTATTCGAGGGGCAGCAAGTAACTTACAAAGAGTTGAACCAGCGCGCGAACCGGCTGGCTCACCACTTACAACGACTGGGAGTTGGTCCAGAGACGCTGGTTGGCATTTGCGTCGAGCGTTCAGTCGAGATGGTGGTCGGACTGCTGGCGATCTTGAAGGCCGGTGGAGCGTACGTCCCGATCGACGCGAGATACCCGCTCGAGCGACAGGCGATGATGCTGGAGCAGGTGTCTGTGCTGGTGACGAACGAGGAACAGTTGGAGAAGATGCCGGCGTTCTGGGGACCGGTGGTGTGTTTCGAAGAGGAGCCGGAGTGGGCCGACGTTACGAGCAATCCTGAGAGCGCAGTGAGCGCAGAGAACCTGGCTTACGTGATGTACACCTCGGGTTCGACCGGCCAACCAAAGGGAGTGGAAGTGCTGCACCGCGGAGTGCTGCGACTGGTGTGTGGCGTGCATTACGTCGAGCTCAACAGTCAAAGCTGCCTGCTGCAACTTGCTCCCCTGACTTTCGACGCCTCGACTTTCGAAATCTGGGGCGCGCTCCTGAATGGCGGACGTTGTGTGTTGAGTGCGGCGAGAGTTCCGACGCCGCAGGATCTTGGCGAAATGATCGACGCATATGGCGTCGACACGATGTGGCTGACGGCGTCGCTCTACAACGCAGTGATCGACGAAGCGCCCGAGGCGCTCGCAGGTCTGAGACAGTTGCTGATCGGAGGCGAGGCGCTATCGGTAAGACACGTCGACGAAGGGCTCCGACGTTTGGTCCATACCCAAATCATCAACGGCTACGGACCGACAGAGGGAACGACCTTCACTTGTTGTTACGGGATTAAAAAGGACGAGGACCTGGACCGTGGCGTTCCAATCGGCCGGGTCATCGATAACTCGCAGGTCTATGTACTCGATCGCAATCAGGAGATGGCGCCGGTGGGAGTCGTAGGCGAGCTGTACATCGGTGGAGCAGGACTGGCGCGCGGATATCTGAGAGAGGCCGAGTTAACGGCGCAGCGTTTCGTGCCGCATCCCTACAGTGAAGCGCCGGGCGAGCGACTGTACAAGACCGGCGACATGGTCCGGTATCTCGAAGATGGCCGGCTCGAGTTCATCGGCCGCAAGGACAACCAGGTAAAGGTGCGTGGCTACCGTATCGAACTCGGTGAAATTGAGAACGTGTTGGAGCGGCACGGAAGCGTTAGAGAAGCTGCGGTCCTGGCTAGAGAGGATGTTCCTGGTGAGAAGCGACTTGTGGCGTACGTCGTTCGGCAACCGGAGAGTTCGGCTACGGTTACTCAGTTGCTCGACTATGTGAGTAAGAAGCTGCCGGTCTACATGGTGCCGAGCGCGTTTGTGATGCTCGAGCAAATGCCGTTGACACCCAACGGAAAGATCGATCGACGGGCGCTGCCGGCTCCCGAGCACTCGCGGCCCGAGCTGGAGCAGACCTACGTCAGCCCGCGCCTGCCATTAGAGGAGATAGTGGCTGGTGTTTGGGCGGAAGTGTTGCGAGTCGAGAAGGTTGGCATCGAGGACGACTTCTTCGAACTCGGCGGACATTCGTTGCTGGCGACGCAGGTGATCTCCAGAGTACGTGAGTTGTTCAGCATGGAGATTGAGCTGCGGGTGCTGTTTGAGCAACCGACGGTGCGCGGGCTGGTGGCAGCAATAGAGGAGAAGCTGAGGGGAGGAGCAGAACTGGAGGCACCGGCAATCCTGCCGATCGCGCGAGATCGAGATTTCCCGCTTTCGTTTGCGCAGCAGCGGCTGTGGTTCCTCGACCAGTTGGAGCCGGGCAGTTGCTTCTACAACATTCCCGCCGCAGTGCGATTGCAGGGAGAGTTGGACACGAACGCGTTAGAGCAGAGCTTCGCGGAAGTGATCAGACGGCACGAAGCGCTGCGTACGAGATTTGGAGTAGTCAATGGCGTAGCGGTGCAAGTGATCGACGAAGCACCGGAGTTTAGCCTGCCGGTGTTGGACCTGAGCACGGTAGCCGAAGGTGAGCGAGAAGCAGCAGCGCGGCGAGCGGCGCTGGCAGAGACACAACGGCCGTTCGATCTTTCGACTGGACCACTGCTGCGCGCGAGTGTGCTGCGAGTGAGTGAGCAGGAACATGTGCTGCTATGCACGATGCACCACATCATCAGCGACGGTTGGTCAATGGGCGTGCTGATCCGGGAACTGACGACTCTGTATGAAGCCTACGCGAAAGGCGAAGAGTCGCCGTTGCCGGAGTTGAAGATTCAGTATGCAGACTATGCGCACTGGCAGCGTGAGTGGTTGCAAGGTGAAGTGCTCGAGAAGCAACTCGGATACTGGAAGCAACAGTTGGAGGGAGCGCCGCCGGTGCTGGAGCTGCCGACAGATTACCCGCGGCCGGCAGTGCAGACTTTCAATGGCGCACACCAGGCGGTGCGGGTAACAGCAGAGCTGAGCAACGGGCTGAAAGAGTTGACGCAGCGCGAAGGCGTGACGTTGTTCATGACCCTGCTCGCCGCGTTCCAGACGTTGTTGTGGCGCTACAGCGGACAGGAAGACATCGTGGTCAGCACCGGTATCGCGAACCGCAACCGTGCTGAGACAGAGCCGCTGATCGGTTTCTTCGTGAACACGCTGGTGCTGCGGACGGACCTGTCGGGCGAGCCGACGTTCAAGGAACTACTGGGCCGAGTGCGAGAGGTGACGCTGGGAGCGTACGCGCACCAGGACGTGCCGTTTGAGTTACTGGTGGAAGCGCTCGCGCCGCAGCGCGATCCGCGCTACACGCCGCTGTTCCAGGTGATGTTGGTGCTACAGAACGCGCGGCACGGCGAAGTCGCGAAGCTGGATGGCTTGCAAGTGAGCGGCATCGGCGGAGAGAACGACACCGCGAAGTTTGACCTGACGCTGTTTGTTGAAGAGCAGGGCGAAGAGTTGGGGATGGTGCTGGAATACAACACTGACTTGTTTGCGGCGAAGACGATCGATCAGATGCTGGAAAGTTTTCAGCGGCTGATGGAGGGGATCGTAGCAGAGCCGGAGCGGAGTATTGGCAGCATTGAACTGATCGATGCTGACGAGCGGCGGCGACTGACGGCAGGTGGTTGCGAGGACCTGCTGAGCTGCGGTGAGGGCGCCGAGTTCGTGAGCGTCGCGGAGATGTTCGACGCAATGGCGGCGCGCTATCCGGAAGCGGTGGCGATCGAGTGTGGCGAGCGGCAGATGAGTTACGGAGAACTGCTGGAGCGGGCCAACACGCTGGCGAACTACTTGATAGAGCAGGGAGCAGCGCGCGGTTCGATCGTGGCGCTGTTGTTGACGGATACGAGTGAACGGATCGTGGGGATGCTGGGGACGATGAAAGCAGGAGCAGCGTTCATGCCGCTGGATGTGCGGCAACCGGTGGCGCGGCTACGTAAGCTGCTAGAGCTTGCGCCGCCGGAGTTCCTGCTGACAGACACAGCCCAGCAGGAATTGCTGCCTGAATCGGTGAAGGTAATGTGCCTTGAAGACCTTCGCGAATATCACAACCCGGTAGCACCGGAAGTGATCAACGACCCGGACCAACTGAGTTACATCTACTTCACCTCAGGATCAACGGGGACACCGAAAGGGATCGCCGGGCGGCTGAAAGGTATCGGGCATTTCATCAACTGGGAGATCGAGGAGTTGGGAGTCGGCGCCGGCGTTCGAGTCAGCCAACTGCTGTCCGCGTCGTTCGACGGATCGCTGCGCGACATCTTTCTGCCGCTGTGCGTGGGCGGAGTGGTGTGCGTGCCTGAAACGCGCGAACAGGTGCTGGAAGGACGAGGGTTGGTCCAGTGGCTGGAGGAAGCGCGGATCGAAGTGCTGCACTGCGTGCCGTCGGTGTTCCGCGCAATGGTGAACGAGGAGTTGCGTGCTGATGAGTTGCAGTCGTTGCGCTACGTCGTGATGGCCGGCGAAGCGTTGCTGGGTCGTGATGTCGCGCAGTGGAAGGCTGTCTACGGCGAGCGTGTCGGACTAATGAACCTGTACGGCACGAGCGAGACGACGATGGCGAAGTTCAGCTATCGAGTGGCAGCCGGAGACGAGCAGCGCGAAGTGATGCCGATCGGAAAGCCGATCGCTGGTGCGGAAGCATATCTGCTCGACGAGCGAGGCGAACCGTGCGGGCGCGGAATGGTCGGTGAGATATACATCCGCACACCGTATCGATCGCTCGGTTATTACAACCAACCGGAGTTGACTGCGGCCGTGTTCGTGCCGAACCCGTTCTCCAACGATCCCACAGATCTGGTTCATAAGACCGGCGACATGGGCCGCGTGCTGGAAGATGGAAACTTCGAATATCTCGGCCGCCGCGATGAGCAAGTAAAGGTGCGCGGCGCGCGCGTGGAACTGAAGGAAGTTGAGAACGCAGTACGCGGTCAAGCGGGCGTGCTCGACGTCGCCGTGATCGAGCGCGAAGACGCGAGCGGCTACACGTATCTATGCGCGTACCTGGTCCTTGCCGAGGGCGTGCAGACGGTCGCAGTGGCGGAAGGGCTAGCGCAGGAACTGCCGGACTACATGGTGCCGAGCGCATACGTGGAGATGGAAGAGTTGCCGCGGACGATCAGCGGCAAGGTGGATCGTCGAGCGTTGCCGGAGACTGGAACAGGCGGAGCAGCAGAGTACGTAGCGCCGCGCACACCGGTGGAAGAATTGCTGGTCGAGAGTTGGGAGCGGTTGTTGAGTCGCGAGCGAATCGGAATTGACGACAACTTCTTCCGGCTGGGCGGACACTCGCTGCTGGCGACGCAGGTGATGTCGCGAGTGCGCGAGTCGTTCAGCGTGGAGATCGGACTGCGGGTGCTGTTCGAGCGGCCGACCGTGAGAGGTTTGGCAGAGGTAATCGAGGAGAAGCTGCGGGGGGCAGCGGAACTCGAAGCGCCGGCGATAACGCGAGTGTCGCGAGATCGCGAGCTGGTGTTGTCATTTCCGCAGCAGCGGTTGTGGTTCCTGGACCAGTTGGAGCCGGGCAGTTGCTTCTACAACATTCCCGCCGCAGTGAGATTGCAGGGAGAGTTGAACACGAGCGCGTTGGAGCAAAGTTTCCGGGAAGTGATCAGGCGGCACGAGTCGTTGCGCACGAGATTCGGCGTCGTCAACGGCATGGCCGTGCAAGTGATCGACGAAGCGCCGGAGTTTAGCCTGCCGGTGATGGACCTGAGTACGGTAGCCGAAGGTGAGCGAGAAGCAGCAGCGCGGCAAGCAGCGCGCGAAGAGACACAACGGCCGTTCGATCTTTCAACCGGTCCGTTGCTGCGGGCCAGCTTACTGAGATTGGCAGAAGCAGAGCATGTGCTGCTGTTCACGATGCACCACATCGTCAGCGACGGCTGGTCCATCGGCGTGCTGATCCGGGAACTGACGACTCTGTATGAAGCCTACGCGAAAGGCGAAGAGTCGCCGTTGCCGGAGCTGAAGATTCAGTATGCAGATTATGCGCACTGGCAGCGCGAGTGGTTGCAAGGTGAAGTGCTCGAGAAGCAACTCGGCTACTGGAAGCAACAGTTGGAGGGAGCGCCGCCGGTGCTGGAGCTGCCGACTGATTACCCGCGGCCGCCAGTACAGACATTTCGCGGAGCGCATCAGTCGCTGCGATTGACGCCGGAGCTGAGCAACGGGCTGAAAGAGTTGACGCAGCGCGAAGGCGTGACGTTGTTCATGACACTGCTCGCAGCCTTCCAGACGTTGTTGTGGCGCTACAGCGGACAGGAAGACATCGTTGTTAGCACGGGCATCGCGAACCGGAACCGTGCTGAGATGGAGCCGCTGATCGGTTTCTTCGTGAACACGCTGGTGTTGCGGACGGACCTGTCAGGCGACCCGACGTTCCGAGAGCTGCTGGGCCGAGTACGCGAGGTGACGCTGGGAGCGTACGCGCATCAGGACGTGCCGTTTGAGTTGCTGGTGGAAGCGCTCGCGCCGGAACGCGATCCGCGTTACACGCCGTTGTTCCAGGTGATGTTGGTGCTACAGAACACGCGGCAGGAAGAAGTGGCGAAGCTGGATGGCTTGCGATTGAGCGGCATGGGCGGCGACAGCGGCACGGCGAAGTTTGACCTGACGTTGTTTGTTGAAGAGCGTGAAGAAGAGTTGGGCCTGGTGCTGGAGTACAACACGGACCTGTTTGCGGCGGCGACGATCGAGGAGATGCTGGAGAGCTTCCAGAATTTGATGACAGGGATCGTGGCAGCGCCGGAGCGCAGCATCAGCAGCCTCGAGCTGATCGATGCTGACGAGCGGCTCGAATTGATCGAGTCGTGGTCATAAATCAGAACGAATTTGAAATACCTGGTTGTGAAATAAGTATGAATAAAACCCGCACAAAACAATTCAGCGTGGAAGAGATGTTCGACGCGGCAGCGGCGCGCAATCCGAAGGCGGTGGCGATCGAATGCGGCGAGCAGCGGGTGACGTACGGAGAGCTGCTGGAGCGTGCCAACACGCTGGCGAACTCCCTGCTCAGCCACGGGGCTGGACCAGGGACGATCGTGGCCCTACTGACGGCGGACACGTGCGAACGGATCGTCGGCATGCTGGCGAGTTTGAAAGCGGAAGCAGCGTTCATGCCGCTGGACGTGCGGCAGCCTGCGGCGCGCCTGCGGAAGTTGATGGAACTCGCGCCGCCGGAGTTTCTGCTGACCGACATGAAAATCGTGGCGGGACTGGGCCAGGAGTTGATGAAGGCAGACGCGCCTGCGCCACTGAAGGTTATGTGCGTGGACGGGCCGGCAACTAAGGTCCGGCTTGCGGTGCAGGGCGCAGAGGTAGAAGTGCTGGAGAATTATCACGAGTATCACAACCCAGTTGCGCCGGGAGTGAGCAGCGATCCGGATCAATTGAGCTACATCTATTTCACGTCAGGATCAAGCGGCATGCCGAAAGCGATCGCCGGACGGCTAAAAGGGATCGGGCATTTCATCAAGTGGGAGATCGAAGAGTTGGGAGTCGGCGCAGGCGTCCGCGTGAGCCAAGTGCTGTCGGCTTCATTCGACGGTTCGTTGCGCGACATCTTTCTGCCGCTTTGTGTGGGTGGAGTGGTTTGCGTGCCGGAACGGCCTGAGCAAGTACTGGAAGGACGCGGGCTGGTCCAGTGGCTGGAGGAAGCACGAATCGAAGTGCTGCACTGCGTGCCGTCGGTGTTTCGAGCAATGGTGAACGAGGAGTTGCGCGCTGACGAGTTGCAGTCGTTGCGCTACGTGGTGATGGCTGGCGAAGCCTTGCTGGGCCGAGACGTCGCGAAGTGGAAAGCTGTTTACGGCGAGAGTGTTGGACTGCTGAACCTGTACGGCACGAGCGAGACGACGATGGCGAAGTTCAGCTATCGCGTGGGCCACGGAGACGAGCAGCGCGAAGTGATGCCCATCGGCAAACCCATCCCTGGTGCGGCGGCGGTGGTAGTTGATGAAAAGGGCCAACCCTGCGTGCCGGGAGTCATTGGCGAGATCTACATCCGGACACCGTATCGTTCCCTCGGCTATTACAACCAACCCGAGTTGACTGCGGCAGTGTTCGTGCCGAACCCGTTTTCAGACGATCCCACAGATTTCGTGCACAAGACGGGCGACATGGGACGCGTGCTGGAAGACGGGAACTTCGAATACCTGGGCCGCCGCGACGAGCAGGTGAAAGTTCGCGGCGCGCGCGTGGAACTGAAGGAAGTTGAGAACGCGGTGCGCGGTCAGGCCGGCGTGCTGGACGTCGCAGTGATCGAGCGCGAGGACGCGAGCGGCTACACGTATCTATGCGCGTACCTGGTCCTGGCCGAAGGAGTGCAGACGGGCGCAGTCGCGGAGGCGCTGGAGCAGGAACTGCCGGACTACATGGTGCCGAGCGCGTACGTGGAGATGACGGAGTTGCCACGAACGATCAGCGGCAAGGTGGACCGCCGAGCGCTGCCGGAGACTGGCGCAGGCGGAGCAGCGGAGTACGAAGCGCCACAAACGCCGGTGGAAGAGCTGCTGGTCGAGAGTTGGGAGCAGTTGTTGCGGCGCGAGCGAGTGGGCATTAACGACAACTTCTTCCGGCTCGGCGGCCACTCATTGCTGGCGACGCAGGTGATGTCTCGCATCCGACGGACCTTTCACGTAGACGTACCGCTGCGTGTTTTGTTCGAGGCGCCCACCGTGAAGCAACTGGCATTGGTAGTGACGCAAATGCAAGTCGAGCAGAGCGACATCGATGAGATAGCCCGGCTGATAGAAGAGATAAAGAGTATTGACCCGAACGTTCTGGAGAGCTCAATCCACGAAGCGAGTATCAAATGAGTGACATCCGTAGTGAAGTGGCCAGCTTGTCTCCACGACAGCGCGCCCTTCTGGAATTGCAGCTTCAAAAAAACCGCGCCGGCTGGACCAGGACCGAGATCACTCCTCAGGCGGGCGAGCGCTGCATGTTCCCTCTCTCATTCGCTCAACAGCGATTGTGGTTTTCGGACCAGTTGGACCTTGGCAATCCGGCTTACAACATTCCGGCGGCATTCCGGATGACGGGCCGCCTCGACGTCGCAGCGCTGGAGCGGGCATTCACCGAGATCACGCGACGGCACGAAATTCTAAGGACGAGGTTCGTGGTAGTGAACGGGCAACCAATGCAGATGATCTCGCCGGCCGGGCCGATGAATCTCCAATTCGTCGACGTCAGCGAGTTGGTTGAAGAAGAGCGAGATGCTGAAGTGCAGCGGTGGAAGACGGCGGAAGCGCAGCATCGCTACGATCTGTCCAGCGGCCCTCTGATGCGCGTCGTCCTGCTGCGACTCGGAGAAGACGATCACGTGCTGTTGTTTACCATGCATCACATCATCTCCGATGGTTGGTCCATGGGCGTCATCGTCCGCGAATTGAGCTCGTTGTATGAGGCCTATCGTAAAGGGCAGCCCTCGCCGTTGCACGAGTTGACGATCCAGTACGCAGATTACGCGGCGTGGCAGAGAGAATGGTTGCAGGGCGACGTCCTCGAGACACAGCTTGCTTATTGGAAGTCGCGGCTGGGTGGGAAGCTCGCCACGCTGGAATTACCGGCTGACCGTCCGCGACCGGCGGTGCGCACCAGCCGTGGGGCCACGCAACACTTCACGTTACCAGCACAGCTCTCGAACTCGCTCCGCGAACTGAGTCGTCAGCAAGGAGTGACGTTGTTCATGACTCTGCTCGCTGCGTTCAAGACGTTGCTCTGGCGGTACACAGGCCAGGACGACATCGTCGTCGGCTCACCCATCTCCGGCCGCAATCGAAGCGAGACCGAGCCGTTGATCGGTTTCTTCATCAACACGCTGGTCCTACGCACTGATTTCTCAGGTGATCCCAGTTTTGTCGAGTTGTTGCAGCGCGTGAAGGAAGTCACTCTCGCGGCAGAGGCGCATCAGGACGTGCCGTTTGAAAAGTTAGTCGAAGAGCTACAGCCTGAGAGGCAAGTCAAGGACACGCCGTGGTTTCAGGTGTGGTTTGTTTTGGAGAACGCAGGGATGAACCGGCCGTCGACGCTACCGGAATTGACCTTGAGCCACATCGGCGGGCCCGGCAAAACAGCGCAATTCCCGTTGACGTTGGCGATGCAGGAATCCGAGGAGAGGATTGCAGGCGGACTGACGTACAGCACCGACCTCTTCAATGACGACACGATCTCCGAAATGGTGGAACGCTTTACCCGTTTGCTTGAAGGCGTGACTGCACACCCCGATTGGCGGCTGTTGGAAATTCCGCTGGACAAATCCACGACGCCGCGCCTCCCGCTGAACCTCAAAGCCGATCAGTACGAGGACCAGTTCGTTTTATAGCCCGCACACAAAATAGGAATCGCACTCGCATACGGTCAGTACAGGGAGCGGTAGCGACCTGATCAAAACGGGAGTAACCCATTAAAAAACTTAGCGTGTAGTCCCGAACCCAGGTCGCTACCGCTCCCTGTACTGACCTCTACCGCACGAAAGTGATAAGAGATATGGCAACTAATGGTCTATATCGGTTGGCAGACTCAACCGCGATTGAGCCCCTGGTTAATAGATGGGCAGCCTGGACGAACGTTATCGCACCGGTCGCGAGCAGTCTGCATTTGAAAAACTATCAAGTAAATCTTCTGGAGTCTTTCCTGAAGGACCCGAGCGTGCATGTGCAGGCGTGCCAAAATCCGAAACTGCGCAGTGGTCCATTCGTCGACATCAACCCGGCGAGAATAGACGACGTCGAACAATTCCTTGCAAGCACGAAAGCCGTTTTGCAGGACAATCTCGAACTCGCCTCCAGCTTGATAAACTTTCACAATTACCTGGCGAAAAAGTCGACCGGAGCGAGCCTCGAACCCTACTACCAAACGTTGCCCGAGCCGCTGCTCGGATACGTCGAGCTGCTTTACGATTATTACGATCACCCGATCGTGCGCTGCGTCGAAAGCCTCCTTTACGACAGTCCTTATTATCAGGATGCGCTTCAGTCATTCCGCCTCTTCCACGAGATAAGTGACAATACGCGTCCGTTTTTCCAGAGCACTCCACGCCTTCCCGATAGCAGCCAAATCGACTGGACCATCCCCTTTGCAGATTCCAGGGTCGACAAGCTTTTCAGACTGGACCACGCACGACAGCCTCTCGGGTACATCCGCGAACTGCTTGACCTCGATCCCGCTTCAGAGCCGTTGCTTCTATCGCTCCTCTCCGCCCAGCCGGTGCATCAACCAGAAACATGGGACCATCCGGAAGTCCGCATCAGAACTCTCGGACACGCCGCGGCATTGATTGAATGGAACGGTAATTCCATTCTCGTCGATCCCTTCGTCAGCGTGATTCCGAAGGAAGGCGGCATCGATCGCTTCGGCTATTCTTCTCTTCCTGAAAAGATCGATTACCTCCTGGTCACTCATCTTCACCAGGATCATTTTTGCCTCGAAACATTACTGCGGCTCCGGCACAAGATCGGCTGCATCGTCGTTCCACGTTCTTTCGGAATGTTCTACGGGGATCTTTCTCTGAAGCTGTTGTTGCGGAAGATCGGCTTCAAGAACGTAGTCGAGCTCGACTCCCTCGAATCTATCGAGTTGCCCGGAGGCGAGATCATTGGCGCGCCTTTCCTCGGAGAACACGCCGACCTGCCGCATGCGAAATCCGGATACGTGATTCGAGCAGGACAGCAGCGAATCCTTTTCGGCGCCGATTCCGACTGTCTTGACCGTCGCATGTATGAGCACATGCGTCGCATTCTCGGACCGGTGCAGACAGTTTTCCTCGGAATGGAATGTGTCGGCGCGCCCCTCAGTTGGTCCTGCGGATCGCTCTTACCGGTGAAGCCTGAATTCGCCAAGGATCAATCGCGAAGGTGCCACGGATGCGACTCCCGCCGGGCGCTGGAATTGCTGCAAGCAGTCGGCGCAAACCGAATTTATCTTTACGCGATGGGCCTCGAACCGTGGATGGAACACCTGCTGGGTTTGGCGTACACCGAAGACGCCGTGCAGATCAAAGAAGCCAAGCGGCTCGTCGCCACGGCCCGCGAAAAAGGCTTTGACGACGCCGCAATCATGTTTGGCAAAGGCGAGATTGTCCTTCCACTTCAACCGTCGACGACTTCCATGTCCTATCCCGCCGTCATGCCGAATCCGCGGCCCATTGAGCAAACGGAAGATCGGTTCTCATTTTGATCGACGAGATCGCCCGTGAGGGGAGAGTATGAACAGCATTCAGTCAAAGACACTGACATTCGACCGAGAGCTCAAAGAGGAGCGGGATTACTGGGTCGAAAAACTATCGCACGAAGCCGGTTCGGCTAGTCTTAGATTGGACCATGACCGCGCGGCGTCGGACGGTTCGGAGATCAGTGCCGTCGAGATCAACTTACCGGACGCAGTGACCGCCAAGCTGGCGAAGATCACGGGCGATTCACCTTTTCTGATCAATGCCGTGCTCATGGCGGCCTTGAAGATGTGTCTTCATAAGTACACGGGAAGCAGCACGGTCACAGTGGGCACGCCGTGCCGGCGAAGAGATGACGAGGCGCCGCCGCAGGCAAATGCGCTGGCGATGGTGGACCACGTCAACCGCGAGATGTCAGTGCGTGAGTTTCTCGTGAATGTGCGAGCGACGCTGGTCGACGGTTACGCAAGACAGAATTACCCGTTTGCGCGGCTCGTGAAAGACCTCGGCCTGGAGATACGAGAAAACCAGTGTCCGCTGTTCGATATCGTGATGGTCTTCGAAAACATTCATGGAGACCTGCCCGAGCTGAAAAACGATATCACGATGATCTTTGGCAAGTCCGAGAACGGGGTATTGGGACGGATCGAGTACCGCAGCAGGCTCTTCGAACGAGCAACCATCGAGCGTTTCACAACGCATTGGATGACCCTGTTGAACGCGGCCCTCGACAATCTCGATGCCCCGATTCGGGATTTGGAAATGTTGACTGAGACCGAGCGGCATCAGTTGTTGGTGGAATGGAACGACACTGAAACAGCCTTCGCGAATGATTCATGTATTCACGAATTGTTTGAAGCTCAGGCACTCAAGACGCCTGAAGCCGTCGCGGTCATCTTCGATGGCGAGCAGCTAACTTATCGTGAGTTGAACGAGCGGGCTAATCAGTTGGCCCATCACCTGCGCGCGATGGGTGTAGGGCCTGAGACGCTCGTGGCCGTTTGCATGGAACGTTGTTTCGAGTTGGTTGTCGGAGTCCTGGGTACTCTGAAAGCGGGGGGCGCTTATGTGCCTTTGGACTCCGGCAATCCAAGCGAGCGGCTGGCGTTCGTGTTGAATGATACGCAGGCACGCGTGTTCCTGACTAAAGAAGGATTGTTGGAAAAGCTGCCTGCGTGCGACGCCGAACTGGTATGCCTGGATCGCGACTGGGACGTCATCAGTCGCGAGTCACGCGAGAACGTCGCGAGCATAGTGACGGCCGAGAACCTGGCATACGTAATTTATACGTCCGGCTCAACTGGTCAACCCAAGGGCGTTATGATCAAACATCAGGGCGTCTGCAATCTGGCTGAAGCGCAGGCACGTGCTTTCGGTGTGCGGCCGGACAGTCGCGTCCTCCAGTTTGCTCCGAGCTGTTTCGACGCCTCGGTGTCGGAAATCTTTATGGCGCTGACGAGCGGCGCGGCGTTGTGTCTGGGAAACCGCAACGATCTTTTCTACGGTTCCGCGCTGGACGCGTTGTTGCGCGAGCAAGCGATTACGACTGTAACGCTGCCTCCGACCGCGTTATCGACTCTTCCTGACGACGAGATCAGCGGATTAGAGACCATCATCGTCGCTGGCGAGAGTTGTCCGGCAGCGATTGCGGCGCGCTGGTCTGCCGGCCGCGATTTCTTCAACGCTTACGGCCCGACCGAAGTTACCGTCTGCGCCTCGTTGATGAAATGCACGGCAGAGTATCCGGATGGACCACCAATCGGTTATCCGCTGGCCAATGCGCAGATCTATTTGCTCGACTCTAACTTGCAGCCGGTACCTTGCGGTGTGGCCGGCGAACTGTACGTCGGAGGCATCGGTCTCGGGCGCGGGTATCTCAACCGGCCGGAATTGACGGCTGAAAAGTTTATTCCTAACCCGTTCAGCGTTCAGGCTGGTGCTCGCCTGTATAAGACCGGTGATCTGGCGATGTACCAGCCAGACGGAGCGATCGTATTTCTGGGCCGCATCGATCACCAGGTGAAATTGCGCGGTTACCGCATCGAGTTAGGCGAGATCGAGGCCGTGTTGGCTAAGCACGAGGCGGTACGTGAAGCAGTTGTCATTGCTCAAGACGACGTTCGCGGGTTGACGCGGCTGATTGCGTATTTCGTTCCCGCGGCCGTGAGTGAACTCTCTGCCGGCGAGCTTAAGACTTTTCTCGGCGAGTACCTGCCTGACTACATGATTCCGTCCGCGTTTGTGACGCTCGCGGAGATGCCATTAACGATCAGCGGCAAGATCGATCGTCGTTCTCTGCCGAAGCCGGACCAGGAAGACGACGAACAGAGCGCGGGCTTTGTTGCACCGGCGACGGCCGTCGAAGAAATGCTAGCGGGAATTTGGAGCGAGTTGTTGGGTAAGCGCCAAGTGGGCGTCCATCAGAACTTTTTCGAACTTGGCGGTCACTCGCTGCTGGCGACACAGATTTTGTCGCGTGTGCGTGAAGTCTTCAACGTTGAACTTCCACTCTTCGAACTTTTCGAGCAGCCCACGGTGGCCCAACAAGCGGCGAGTGTGGAAACGTTGCTGCGGGCCGGCCATCAACTCGACGCGCCGCCGATTCAGCGCGTTGCTCGAGACATTGACTTGCCGCTCTCGTTTGCACAGCAGCGTCTGTGGTTCCTCGATCAACTGAAACCAAACAGCTCCTTCTACAACATACCTTCCGCGGTGCGACTGCGAGGCACGTTGGACATTGCGGCGCTGGCGCAGAGCTTCAGGGAAGTCATCCGCCGGCACGAACCGCTGCGCACCAGGTTCGGGCTCGTCGACGGAGTGCCACTGCAACTGATCGACGAAGCGCCGGATTTTAACTTACCTGTCATCGACCTCAGCACGACGGTCGAGGCCGAACGAGAAGCAGCAGCACGCAGAGTAGCCGCCGAGGAAGCACAACGGCCGTTCGATCTTTCAACTGGACCACTGCTGCGGGCCAGCGTAGTTCGCCTGACGGACCAGGAGCACATACTGTTGTGCACCATGCATCACATCATCAGCGACGGCTGGTCCATGGGCGTCCTGATTCGCGAGCTAACGACTTTTTACGAAGCTTACTCAACCGGGCAGCAGTCGCCATTGCCGGAACTCGAGATTCAATATGCCGACTTCGCCCACTGGCAGCGAGGCTGGCTGCAAGGCGAAGTGCTCGAAAGACAACTCACGTACTGGAAAAAACAGATGGCCGGAGCGCCGGCTGTGTTGGAACTGCCCACCGACTATTCACGACCCACGGTGCAGACCTACTCCGGCGCGACGCAATACTTCGTCCTGCCTGTTGCGTTGCGCGAGCAGCTCGACGATCTCTCGCGCAGCAACGGGGCAACGCTTTTCATGACGCTGCTCGCAGCTTTTCAGACTTTACTGTCCCGCTATAGCCGCCAATCGGACGTCGTAGTGGGCTCGCCGATAGCCAACCGCAACCGGGCCGAGACCGAAAAGCTGATCGGTTTCTTCGTCAACACGCTGGTCTTACGCACGGACCTTTCCGGCGATCCCACGTTCCGCGAATTGCTCGGACGCGTGAGGGAAATGGCGCTCGGCGCCTACGCGCATCAGGACGTTCCTTTTGAACTGCTGGTCGAAGAGTTGCAGCCGGAGCGAAGCCTGGCATACACGCCGTTGTTCCAAGTGGTCTTCACTCTGCAAAACGCGCCGATGCCGCGAACCGATCTCGACAAGCTGAGCGTCGCCGGTCTGGCGGTGGAGCACTCGACCGCGAAGTTCGATCTCGGACTCAACATCAGCGGCGCCCCGGGAGAGTTGCAGGGCGCAATGGAATACAACACGGACTTGTTCGAGGCGGCGACGATCCGGCGAATGCTCAGTCACTTTGAACTGCTGCTCGCGAACGTGGTGAGCAACCCGGACCAGCGGCTTTCAGAATTGCAGTTGCTCACGGCGGCAGAGCGCGAGCAGGTGCTGGTCGAGTGGAATGACACGGCGGCGGATTACCCGCAGGAGATGTGCATTCACCAACTATTCGAAGAGCAGGTCGAGCGCACTCCCGCAGCAGTCGCCGTAATCTGTGAGGATGAGCAAGTAACTTACCGCGAGTTGAACGAGCGCGCGAATCGGCTGGCCCATTATCTACAAAGCACCGGAGCAGGACCGGAGACGATCATCGGTATCTGCATGGAGCGTTCGGTGGAAACGATCGTAGGGCTGCTCGGGATCCTGAAGGCCGGCGCCGCGTATGTCCCCGTAGACCCGCAACATCCGAGCGCGCGGGCGATCTCGACGCTGGCAGACGCAGGCGTCCGGCTCCTGCTGACTCAACGGCCGCTGATGGACCACTGCGCCGCGAGCGGAGTCGCGATGGTGTGCCTCGATGATGAGCTGCCGGAGATCGTGGCCCAACCCGCCAGTAATCCGCAGTACACGGCGCGTGCCGAAAACCTGGCTTACGTAATCTACACGTCGGGTTCGACCGGCCAACCGAAAGGCGTGCGCATTGCACACCGCTCGGCAGTCAACTACCTGTGCTGGGCTCGCGACACATACCTGCATGGCGACGTCCTCAACTCCGCCCTTTACTCCTCGTTGGCTTTCGATTTGACAGTTACTTCGATCTACGTGCCGTTGATCAGCGGCGGCGCGACGATCGTTTATGCAGAGGAAGAGGTGCGACGGGCGTTGGACGAGATCGTGCAGGACGAACGCGTGGGGCTGTTGAAGGTGACGCCAAGCCATCTCATGTTGCTCATATCGGAATTGCGAGTTGGCGAGCAGGATTTGAGCGACACCACAGGTGTAGGAGTGAAGCGGCTAATCGTCGGCGGCGAGGCGCTTTCGAGTCAGCTCGCGCGGGGAATCCAGGAAGGATTGGGTCCGGAGGTCGAAATCTACAACGAGTATGGACCAACCGAAGCCACCGTGGGATGCATGATACATCGCTATCAGATGGGACCGGCGCAACGGCCGATGGTGCCCATTGGCCGGCCGGCCGCGAACACGCAGATCTACATTCTTGACGAGAGACTGGAGCCGGTCGCCGACCAGGTCGAAGGCGAGATTTACATCGGCGGAGTTGGACTGGCCCAGGGATATCAGGGCCGGGCCGAGTTAAGCGCGGGGCAATTCGTCACTAATCCATTCCGGCAGGGTGAACGGATGTACCGTAGTGGCGACATGGGCCGGCGGCTGGCGAACGGTGAAGTGGAGTTCATCGGCAGGAGAGACGAGCAGGTGAAGGTCCGAGGTCATCGGGTGGAGTTGGGCGAACTGAGGGAGAAGCTGAACGAGCATCCCGACATCAGAGACAGCGTCGTAGTGATCTCGGGCAAGGGAGCGGAAGCAGTTTTAGTCGCGTACTACGTATCGCGGCAGGAGTTGGAAGTGGGCCGGTTGAGAGTTTGGCTGCGAGACCGCGTGATTGAAGAAACGATCCCCAACGTGTTCGTGCGTTTGAAGAAGATGCCGCTGACGGTGAATGGGAAGATCAATTACGCGGCCTTGCCAACTCCCGAACACATCCGGCCGAAGATGGCCCAGTCGTATGTAGCGCCGCGCACGCCCACAGAAGAGATACTGGCCGGCATCTATGCTGACGTGTTGGGCCTGCAAAGAGTTGGCGTGTTCGATAGCTTCTTTGAGATGGGCGGACACTCGCTGCTCGCCACCCAGGTCATCGCGCGCTTGCGAGTCAGCTTCCAAATAGAGATGCCGTTACGCCATATGTTCGAGCAACCGACAGTGGCCGGCCTGGCTGGGATCGTTATAGAAACCCAGGCCGCGCAGGCGGACAGCGCCGAGATCGCACAGATACTGGAAGAGTTGAATCAGCTATCGGAAGACGAAGCAGAATCTTTGCTGCAACCAAAGTAGAAATTCACCTAACGCCGCAAACCGCACTAACAAGGAGAGACAGATGATTATCGAAAAAGAATTTACTGCTTCACCCGGAAAGAAGTTGAGCGTTGAGTTGCCGGGAGCGGACGTCGATATCAAAGGGTGGGACCAGGAGCTGGTCTCCGTCAAAACGCGGTTTAGTGGCGGCGATGAGAAGACCGGTAGTTTTGATTGCCAGGAGAACTCAAACGGCGTGGAAATTTATTCGCGCCATATCGGCACCGGTTCGGGCGCTCCCAAGAATTGCAAGTTCGAGATAAGAGTGCCGAGGAAGTTCAATATCGAGATAAAGCTGATGTCAGGCCGGATCAGCATCAACGACGTCGCTGGTCAGATCAAAGGCGCAAGCATGTGTGGTGACTTGAACCTGAGAGCTTTAAAAGGCGCGTTGAACCTGGAGACAATGGCCGGAAACATCTCCATAGAAAACTCGGACGTTAGCGGTCAGGTTAAGACAATGGCCGGCAAGGTCCTGATGCAGGGCGTCAGCGGAAGCGTTTTGGGCTCTTCGATGACGGGCGAGGTGGTCCACCGGAAGTCGCCTCAGCAGCTTCAGAAGAAGTGCGACGAGATTCATCTTTTTCGAATGGCGGGAGACATAAACGTCGACGACGCTCCTCGCGGCGCGTATCTCACTACTCTCGCAGGAAATATCCACGTTCGTTCAGCCGCGGTCTTGGTTAAGGCGCAAACAAACGCGGGGAACATTCTGATAGATGCCGTCGATGGATCGGTCCAGGCGTCAACCATGGCCGGCGGGGTTAAAGTCAGAATGGTGGGCCAGCCGGATAAGGGAAAACGCGACGTGGAGATAACCTCGATGGGCGAAGTCACCGAATTGATCGTTCCCGCCAATCTCTCCATGCAAGTAGAGATTACTTTGGATCAGACAGTAGATCGGCGCAGAGATTACCGGATCGTCAGTGATTTCGAGATTCAACAGACCCGTTCCGGTAAGTGCTTGTACGGCACAGGCAGTTTCGCTGGTGGGCAAAACAAAATAAAAATCAAGGCGGTTAATTCCGATGTGTATTTAAGGAAAGGTGCATAACCTTTCATCCTGGTCGCAATCCCCACGACCACGACCCAGAGTCTTCAACCCAACTCCCGACACAATGAGCACAGCAACTATTACGCATGAATGTATTCATGAGTGGTTCACAGAGACTGCCCTTCGCTATCCGGAAGCAGTGGCGATCGAGTGTGGCGAGCGACGGCTGAGTTACCGAGAACTGCTGGAGCGTGCCAACACGCTGGCGAACTACTTGATAGGGCACGGAGCAGGACGCGACTCGATCGTGGCGCTGCTGATGGCTGACACGAGTGAACGGATCGTCGGGATGCTCGGGACGATGAAAGCGGGCGCAGCGTTCATGCCATTGGATGTGCGGCAACCAGCGGCGCGGTTACGGAAGCTGATGGAACTGGCGCCGCCCGAGTTTGTGCTGACGGAGACGACAGTGGGCCAGGAGTATCACAACCCGGTAGCGCCGGAAGTGAGCAGCGATCCAGACCAACTGAGCTACATCTACTTCACATCAGGATCAACGGGGACGCCGAAAGCAATCGCGGGGCGGCTGAAAGGGATCGCACATTTCATCAACTGGGAGATCGAGGAGTTGGGAGTGGGCGCGGGAGTGCGAGTGAGCCAACTGCTGTCAGCTTCGTTCGACGGTTCGCTGCGCGACATCTTTCTGCCGTTGTGCGTGGGTGGAACGGTTTGCGTGCCTGAAACGCGGGAGCAGGTGCTGGAAGGACGAGGACTGGCGCAGTGGCTGGAGGAAGCACGAATCGAAGTGCTGCACTGCGTGCCGTCGGTGTTTCGAGCAATAGTGAATGAGGAGTTGCGCGCTGAGGAGTTGCAGTCGTTGCGCTACGTAGTGATGGCGGGCGAGGCGTTGCTGGGACGTGATGTGGCGAAGTGGAAGGCCGTTTACGGCGAGCGTGTTGGGTTAGTGAACCTGTACGGCACGAGCGAGACGACGATGGCGAAGTTCAGCTATCGAGTTGCGGCCGGAGACGAGCAGCGCGAAGTGATGCCCATTGGCAAACCTATCGACGGTGCACAGGCGCTGATTCTTGATGAACGAGCAGAGCCCTGCAAGCGTGGGGTCGTGGGCGAGATTTACATCCGCACACCATATCGTTCGCTCGGTTACTACAAGCAGCCGGAGTTGACGGCGGCAGTGTTTGTGTCGAACCCGTTTTCAGACGATCCGACAGATCTCGTGCACAAGACTGGCGACATGGGACGCGTGCTGGAAGATGGGAACTTCGAATACCTGGGCCGCCGCGATGAGCAAGTGAAAGTGCGTGGCGCGCGCGTGGAACTGAAGGAAGTTGAGAACGCCGTACGCGGGCAAGCGGGCGTTTTGGATGTTGCAGTGATCGAGCGCGAGGACGCGAGCGGCTACACGTACCTGTGTGCCTACGTGGTGCTGGCTGAAGGAGTGCAAACGGCCGCAATCGCTGAAGGGCTAGCGCAGGAACTGCCGGACTACATGGTGCCGAGCGCGTACGTGGAGATGGAAGAATTGCCGCGGACGATCAGCGGTAAAGTGGATCGGCGAGCGCTGCCGGAGACTGGAGCAGGCGGAGCAGCAGACTACATAGCGCCGCGGACACCGGTGGAAGAGTTGCTGGTGGAGAGTTGGGAGCGGTTGCTGAGTCGCGAGCGAATAGGGATTGACGACAACTTCTTCCGCCTGGGCGGCCATTCATTGTTGGCGACGCAGGTGATGTCGCGAGTGCGAGAGTCGTTCAACGTGGAGATCGGGTTGCGAGTGTTGTTTGAGCGGCCGACGGTGAGAGGTTTGGGTGAGGTAGTAGAAGAGAAGCTGCGCGGAGCAGAAAAACTGGAAGCGCCGGCAATAACGCGAGTGTCGCGAGACGGCGAGTTGGTGTTGTCGTTTGCGCAGCAGCGGCTGTGGTTCCTGGACCAGTTGGAGCCGGGCAGCAACGCTTACAACATGGGAGCGGCGGTGCGGCTGCAAGGCACGTTGGATTTCACGGCGCTGGAACAGAGTTTCCGCGAAGTGATCAGACGGCACGAGTCGCTGCGCACGAGGTTTGGAGTGGTCAATGGCGTACCGGTGCAGGTGATCGACGAAACGCCGGAGTTTAGCCTGCCGGTGTTGGATCTGAGCACCGTGGCAGAAGCAGAACGAGATGCGGAGGCGCGGCGAGTTGGGGCGGAGGAAACGCAACGGCCGTTCGATCTTTCAACTGGCCCACTGCTGCGCGCGAGCGTGCTGCGGTTGAGCGAGCAGGAGCATGTGCTGGTGTTCACGATGCACCACATCGTCAGCGATGGCTGGTCCATCGGCGTTCTGGTCCGCGAATTGACGACGCTGTATGAAGCGTACACGAAAGGCGAAGAGTCGCCGTTGCCGGAACTGAAGATTCAGTACGCAGACTATGCGAACTGGCAGCGCGAGTGGCTGCAAGGTGAAGTGCTGGAGCAGCAGTTGGGTTACTGGAAAAAGCAACTGGCGGGAGCGCCGCCGGTGCTGGAGCTGCCGACAGATTACCCGCGGCCTGCGGTCCAAACATTCAACGGCGCACACCGGTCGTTAAGGTTGACAGCGGAGTTGAGCCGCGGACTGAAAGAGTTGACGCAGCGCGAAGGCGTGACGTTGTTCATGACACTGCTCGCCGCGTTCCAGACGTTATTGTCGCGGTACAGCGGGCAGGACGACATCGTGGTCAGCACCGGTATCGCGAATCGCAATCGTGCCGAGACAGAGCCGTTGATCGGTTTCTTCGTGAACACGCTCGTGCTGCGGACGGACCTGTCAGGCGAGCCGACGTTCCGAGAACTGCTGGCGCGAGTGCGAGAGGTGACGCTGGGAGCGTATGCGCACCAGGACGTGCCATTCGAGTTGCTGGTGGAAGCGTTGGCGCCGCAGCGCGATCCGCGCTACACGCCATTGTTTCAGGTGATGCTGGTATTGCAGAACCCGCAGCAGGGAGAAGTGGCGAAGCTGGATGGCTTGCGCGTGAGCGGCATGGGTGGAGAGAGCGGGGCAGCGAAGTTTGACCTCACGCTGTTTGTGGAAGAGCAAGGGGACGAGTTGGGATTGGTGCTTGAGTACAACACGGATCTGTTCGCGGCGGCGACGATCGAAGAGATGCTGGAGAGCTTCCAGCGGCTGATGGCGGGGATCGTAGCAGAGCCGGGGCGGAGTATTAGCAGCATTGAGCTGATCGACGCTGCCGAGTGGCGGCGGCTGACGGCGGGTGGTGGAGAGAACCTAATGAATTGCAGTGAGGGTGCCGAGTGGGCGAGCGTGGAGAAGCTGTTCGACACGATCGCGGCACGCTTTCCGAAGGCGGTCGCGATTGAGTGTGGCGAACGGCAGATGAGTTATGGAGAACTGCTGGAGCGGGCCAACACGCTGGGGAACTATTTAATAGAGCAGGGAGCAGGGCGCGATTCGATCGTGGCGCTGTTGATGGCCGACACGTGTGAGCGGATCGTGGGGATGCTCGGGACGATGAAGGCCGGCGCAGCATTCATGCCGCTGGATGTGAGACAGCCTGCGGCGCGGCTGCGGAAGCTGATGGAGCTGGCGCCGCCGCAGTTTGTGCTGACGGACACGACAGTGGGCCAGGAGTTCTTGCCTGAAGCAGCGAAGACAGTGCGTGTCGAAGATCTTCGCGAATATTACAACCCGGTTGCACCGGAAGTGAATAACGATCCGGATCAACTCAGCTACATCTACTTCACATCCGGATCGACGGGGACGCCGAAAGGGATCGCCGGGCGGCTGAAAGGTATCGGACACTTCATCAACTGGGAAATCGAGGAGTTGGGAGTCGGCGCCGGCGTTCGAGTCAGCCAACTGCTGTCCGCGTCGTTCGACGGATCACTGCGCGACATCTTTCTGCCGCTCTGTGTAGGTGGAACGGTATGCGTGCCGGAAACGCGGGAACAGGTGCTGGAAGGACGCGGCCTGGTCCAGTGGCTCGAGGAAGCACGAATCGAAGTGTTGCACTGCGTGCCGTCAGTATTCCGCGCAATGGTGAACGAGGAGTTGCGCGCGGAGGAGCTGAGCGCGTTGCGCTACGTGGTGATGGCGGGCGAGGCGTTGCTGGGCCGAGACGTGGCGAAGTGGAAGACTGTCTATGGCGAACGTGTCGGACTGGTGAACCTGTACGGCACGAGCGAGACGACGATGGCGAAGTTCAGCTATCGAGTAGCAGCCGGAGACGAGCAGCGCGAAGTAATGCCTATCGGCAAACCCATCGACGGTGCACAAGCGCTGATTCTTAATGAACGAGCGCAGCCCTGTAAGCGCGGCATAGTGGGCGAGATCTACATCCGGACACCGTATCGTTCGCTCGGTTATTACAAGCAGCCGGAACTCACTGCGGCCGTGTTCGTGCCGAACCCGTTCTCCAGCGATCCCACAGATCTGGTGCACAAGACCGGCGACATGGGACGCGTGCTGGAAGATGGAAACTTCGAATATCTCGGCCGCCGCGATGAGCAAGTGAAAGTGCGCGGCGCGCGCGTGGAACTGAAGGAAGTTGAGAACGCGGTGCGCGGGCAAGCGGGCGTTCTGGACGTTGCCGTGATCGAGCGTGAAGACGCGAGCGGCTACACGTATCTGTGTGCATACATGGTGCTGGCCGAAGGAGTGCAGACAGTAGCGGTCGCTGAAGGATTGGCGCAGGAACTGCCGGACTACATGGTGCCGAGCGCGTACGTGGAGATGGACGAGTTGCCGCGGACGATCAGCGGCAAGGTGGACCGGCGAGCGCTGCCCGAGACGGGCGGAACAGGCGGAGCAGCGGAGTACGCGGCGCCGCGGACGCCGGTGGAAGAATTGCTGGTTGAAAGTTGGGAGCGGTTGCTGAGTCGCGAGCGAATAGGGATTGACGACAACTTTTTCCGGCTGGGTGGACACTCGTTGCTGGCGACGCAGGTGATGTCGCGAGTGCGAGAGTCGTTCAGCGTTGAGGTCGGGCTGCGAGTGTTGTTCGAGCGTCCGACGGTGAGAGGTTTGGCTGAGGTAATAGAGGAGAAGCTACGTGGGGCAGAAAAACTGGAAGCGCCGGCAATCATGCCGGTCACGCGAGATCGAGAGATCCCGCTCTCGTTTGCGCAACAGCGGCTGTGGTTCCTCGACCAGTTGGAGCCGGGCAATAATGCGTACAACATGGGAGCGGCGGTGCGGCTGCAAGGCACGGTGCATCTTACCGCACTCGAGCAAAGCTTCCGCGAAGTAATCAGGCGGCACGAATCACTGCGCACGAAGTTTGGAGTCGTCAACGGCGCACCGGTGCAAGTGATCGACGAGGCGCTCGAGTTTAGCTTACCGGTCACGGACCTGAGCACGTTGCCCGAAGCCGAGCGAGAAGCAGAAGCACGGCGAGCTGCAGCGGCAGAAGCGCAACGGCCGTTCGATCTCTCAACTGGACCACTGCTGCGCGCGGGCGTGCTGCGGTTGAGCGATCAGGAACATGTGCTGCTGTGCACGATGCATCACATCATCAGCGACGGCTGGTCCATGGGCGTACTGATTCGCGAGCTGACGACGCTCTATGAAGCATACTCAAAGGGTGAGGCGTCGCCGTTGCCGGAGCTTGGCATTCAATACGCCGACTTCGCGCACTGGCAGCGCGAGTGGCTACAGGGCGAAGTGTTGGAGCACCAGTTGGGCTACTGGAAACAGCAACTGGCCGGAGCGCCTGGAGTGCTGGAGCTGCCGGCAGATTACCCGCGGCCTGCGGTGCAGACTTTCCATGGCTCGCAACAGTCGCTGATGCTTTCCGAAAAAGTATCAGACCAACTGAAGGAGCTAAGCCGGCGCTCCGGAGTGACCTTGTTCATGACGCTCCTCGCCGCGTTCCAAACCCTGCTGTCGCGTTACAGCGGGCAGGAAGAGATCGTCGTCGGGACACCGATTGCCGGACGCAATCGAGGCGAAACGGAGTCGTTGATCGGGTTCTTCGTTAACACGTTGGTGTTGCGCACAGACCTGAGCGGCAACCCGACTTTCGAAGAAGTTTTGCAGCGCGTGAGAGAAGTGGCGCTCGGGGCCTACTCGCATCAGGACGTGCCGTTCGAACTGTTGGTCGAAGAGTTGCAGCCGGACAGAGACATGAGCCGATCGCCGCTGTTTCAGGTGCTGATGGTACTGCAAAACGCACCGGTCGCGGCCGTGCAGATCACGACCGACCTCCAAATGGCTTCTCTCGGCGTCGAGAATCAAACGGCAAAATTCGAGTTGACGCTGGGAGTGATAGAAACCAGCGACGGGCGGCTGCAATCCACCTGGGAATACAACACTGACCTGTTTGCTCCGGCCAGCATTCAGCGAATGATGAAACACTTCGAGGTATTGGTCGACGAAGTGGCGAATCATCCGGAGCGGCGCTTGTCAGAGTTGGGCCTGCTGACAGAAGCAGAGCGCAAACAAGTCGTTGAATGGAATGGAACAGCGGCGGAGTATCCGCAAGAGACGAGTGTGCATCAGTTGTTTGAAGAGCAGGTTGAGCGCACTCCCGATGCACTGGCCGTCGCGTATGAAAACGAGCGGGTAACCTATGCCGAACTGAACGAACGCGCCAACCGGCTGGCCCATCACTTACAGAGTTTGGGAGTTGGTCCAGAGACGCTCGTGGGCATCTGCGTGGAGCGGAGCGTGGAGATGGTGGTGGGGCTACTCGCGATTCTCAAAGCCGGCGGCGCCTACGTCCCACTCGATCCCGCCTACCCGCAAGAGCGGCTCTCTTACATGATCGAAGACGCGCAGGTTGCCGTCCTCTTAACTCAACAACATCTGCTCGACTCCATCCCGCCGCATACGGCGCATACCTTCTGTCTCGACTCGGAGTGGCCGCTGCTGGCTGACTATTCCGTACTCAACCCGCTCAGCACCGGCACCAAAGACAACCTCGCTTACCTGATCTACACCTCCGGCTCAACCGGCCGGCCGAAGGCAGCCGCGGTGGCCCAGGGAGGATTCACCAATCTGCTGTGGTGGTTCGTTAAGGACTTCGGGATCACGGCGGCCGATCGGCTGTTGCTCGTGTCGTCCTTCAGCTTTGACCTGACTCAGAAGAACATCTTCGGTCCACTGCTGGTAGGAGCACAGTTGCATCTGAACGGCAACGGGTTCTTCGATGCGCAGGCGATAGCGGAGTTGATGGAGCGCGAGGAGATCAGTTTGTTGAACTGCACGCCGAGCGCGTTCTATCCGGTAGTGGAAGCGAGCGAGAGCAGGCAGTGGGCGCAGTTGAGCAACTTGCGAGAGGTGTTTCTGGGTGGCGAAGTCATCAACCTGGAGCGGTTGCACGGTTGGCAGCAGGGTAGTGAAGCGGAAGTCGTGAACACGTACGGACCAACGGAGTGCACGGACGTGGTGGCGTATCACCGAGTGAGTCGAGAGCAAGTGCAAGCGGGCGGCGTGGTCCCGATCGGAAAAGGTGTATGGAACACTGCGTTGTACCTGCTGGATGCCGAGATGAACGTAGTGCCGGTAGGAATTAAAGGAGAACTGTATATCGGCGGAGCGGGTGTCGGCCGCGGATACGTGCGGGATGCGGCACTGACGGCCGAGCGGTTTGTGCCCGATCCGTTCAGCGGAGAGGCCGGAGCGCGACTTTACCGGACTGGCGATGTCGGACGTTACTGGGAAGACGGCGCGATCGAGTACCTGGGCCGCGTCGACAATCAGGTGAAGGTGCGCGGATACCGGATCGAGTTAGGCGAGATAGAGGCGGCGCTGCTGAGCCGCGAGCAGGTGAAAGAAGCCGTCGTCGTGGCCCGTCGCGATGGAGCAGGCGAGCATCAGTTGGTGGCCTATTTCGTTTTTGAAGAAGAAGCGGCAGCGCCGGCGAGCAGCGAATGGCGCGAATACCTGGGTGAGCGTTTACCGGACTACATGGTGCCGTCAGTGTTTGTGACGTTGGACCAGATGCCGTTGACGCCAAGCGGCAAAGTAGATCGCCGCGCGCTGCCCACACCCACGTTTTCACGTGCGGACATCTCGGAGGACTATGTTGCTGCTCGTACGCCAACCGAGGAAATACTGACGGGAATCTGGACCAGGGTGTTACAAGTCGATCGGATCGGTATCCATGACGACTTCTTCTTCCTGGGCGGCTACTCTTTACTGGCGATACAAGTCATTTTCCAAATACGAGAATCTTTTCAAGTCGATCTGCCGCTGCGACGGATGTTTGAGCGGCCGACGATAGCCGGGCTCGCGGAACTCATCGAGCAGGCACTCAAGGCAGGACAGAGTTTGCAATTGCCGATCGAACGCGTCTCGAGGGAAGGGGAGTTACCGCTCTCGTTCGCCCAGGAGCGACAGTGGCTGCTGGACCAGTTAATGCCCAATACCGCGGCTTATAACATTCCCGCGGCGGTGCGCCTCCACGGAGCTTTTGACGTGAGCGCATTGGAGCAAACGCTCACCGAGATCGTCAGGCGACATGAAGGGTTGCGCACCACGTTTATCGGGGTTGCCGGGCGACCGTTGCAGAACATCCGTCCAGCCCAGCCGGTGAAGTTGCCAATCGTCGATCTCAGCATGCTGCCGGAAGAGGAGCGCGAGAGTGAAGCCCGCCGGTTGACTCTGCTTGAAGCGCAGAAGCCCTTCGATCTCGCCCGTGGTCCATTGTTGCGCGTGAGTGTGTTACGGCTGGGAGAAGAAGATCATGTAGTGCTCTACACGATGCACCACATCATTTCCGACGCTCTGTCCATGAACGTACTGGTGCGCGAAGTAAGGACTTTGTACGCGGCGTTCAGCAAGGGCGAGCCTTCACCGCTGCCAGAGCTTCCGATCCAATATGCCGACTATGCTTACTGGCAGCGTCAATGGTTGCAGGGCGAAGTGCTCGAGGAGCAGATCAATTACTGGCAACAGGCATTGGCGGATGCTCCTGCGCTGCTGGACTTGCCGACCGACCGGCCGCGGCCCGCGGTTCAGACTTTGAGCGGCGCCAAGCACCAGGTCGCAATTTCCAGAGAGTTGACTGACCGTCTGAAAGAGTTGAGCCAGCGCGAGGGAGTAACGCTATTCATGACGCTGCTGGCCGGCTATCAGTCGCTGCTTTCCCGGTTCACCGGCGAAGAACATGTCGTCGTCGGCTCAGCCACTGCAAACCGGGCCAGACCGGAAATCGAGGGGTTGATCGGATACTTCATCAATCACCTTACTCTCCATACGGATCTCTCCGGCAATCCTGACTTCCGCGAAGTTCTGCGGCGAGTCAGGACCATGTGTCTCGACGCATATGCACATCAGGACGTGCCGTTCGAGAAGCTGCTGGAAGAGTTGAGGCTGGAGCGCGACGCGACGTATTCACCACTGTTCCAGGTGATGTTTGTCCTTCAACCCAGACAGGACAGCGGTGCTGATCCGGCGGAATCACCGAACCTCGCTGCGCAGGCGATCGGCGTCGAGAAGATCGGCACGAACGTCGATCTGAGTCTTTCGTTGGGTGAAACTGGCAGCGGCGTGGTGGGCCACCTCGAGTACCGCACAGATCTCTTCGACTCAGACACGATCGAGTATTTAGCGGGTATGTACCTCGAGCTGCTGGAGAAAGTCGTCGCCCAACCCGACGTCATGCTTTCGCAGTTTGAGTTGCCCGCGCCACTTCAGACGAAAGTCACAGCCGCCCGGGCCCGTGAACAAAAGCAGACGATCGCGATTGCTTCAACTTTCACTGCCGAGCCGCTGGAAGACTCGTTGAAGTTCTGGATGGACCAGTTGGACGTTCCTTCCACGATCGAGTTTGCGTCATACAACCAGGTGTTTCAGGAACTGCTCGATCCGTCGAGCTTGTTCCGCAAGAACCAACATGGAGTCAATGTCGCGTTGGTGCGGTTCGAAGATTGTCTCCGCTATGCGGCAGACGAGAACGACGAAGTCGCAGTTGACTCAACGGAGAAAATACAGCAGTACGTGCGCGATCTGCTGGACGCTTTCAAAGCCGCCATCGAGCAACAGCAGGCAGCCACGCCTTACGTAGTCTGCATTTGCCCTGCGTCACCGCTCCACGTTGACGACCCGGAGCGCGCATCACTATTCCAGCGGATGGAAGATCTGATGGCCGCTGAGCTTCAAAACGTCAACGGTGTCCACCTGATCCGATCTTCGGACGTGATGTCAGTCTACCCGGTTGAAAATTATTACGATTCATTCACCGACGAACTCGGCCATGTGCCCTTCACGCCGCTCTTTTTCACTGCCCTCGGAACAGCGATCGCGCGCAAGCTTCAGTTGTTGCGTAGTGCACCGTACAAGGTGATTGTGCTCGACTGTGATCAGACGCTTTGGAAAGGCGTCTGCGCTGAAGACGGCGCGCTCGGGATCGAGATTGATGCAGCGCGCAGAGAATTTCAGGAGTTTCTGGTCGCGCAGCACGATGCCGGCATGTTGCTTTGCTTGTGCAGCAAGAACCAGGAACAGGACGTCGTCGACGTGTTCGAAAAGCGGCACGACATGCCGTTGCGGCGCGCGCACCTGGCAAACTACAGAATCAACTGGCGACCGAAGTCCGAGAACATCATCGCGCTGGCTGAAGAGCTCGGCCTCGGTCTCGACAGCTTTATTTTCATCGATAACGATCCGCTTGAATGTGCCGAGGTGCAGGCTCGTTGTCCGGAAGTGTTAACGCTGGAGTTGCCGCAGGAAGACGCCGACATTACACGATTCATGCGTCACGTGTGGGCCTTCGATCATCTCAGTGTGACGGCTGAAGACAAGCAACGCACTACTCTCTACCAGCAGAATATCGAGCGCGAGCGGTTCCGCCGTGAGAGCTTCAACCTCGAAGACTTTTTATCCGGGCTCGAGCTGAAGGTCGAGATTACGGACGCTGGACCACAGCACTGGGCCAGAGTGGCGCAACTGACGCAGCGGACTAATCAGTTCAATACGTCGACGATCAGACGCACGGAAGTCGAGATCGAGCAGCTTTGTCAGAGTGGCGCCGCGCGTTGCCTCGTCGTCGACGTCAAGGATCGCTTCGGGAATTATGGATTGGTCGGCGTCATGATCTTCACCGAGGAGAACGACGAAGCTATTTACGTCGAGACGTTGCTGCTCAGTTGTCGCGTGCTCGGCAGGGGAGTCGAGCGCCGGATGCTGATCGAGCTCGGCAAAGCTGCCCGCGAACTGGGACGACAACGAGTTGACGTGTACTTCGTGCAGAGTCCGAAAAACGAGCCGGCGCTAAATGCGTTGCGGGCGGTCGGTGGTCCATACCGAGAGCAACACCGAGACGGCTACCTTTTCAAGATACCGTTGGACGTTGCGCTGAGTCTGACTCCCTTCGACGGCGAAAGTCCGGCGAAGCAAGGCGAGTCACCGCTTGTTAAGCAAGCGGCAGGCGTTGAGCAACGCGCCATAGAGGTGCGGGCGAAGTCGGCCGTGATTCGCCGGATCGCGATGGAGTTTCATGCGCCGGAGCAGATTCTGGAGGCGATTGAATTCCAAAAGCAGACGGTCCGCTCCGAGACCGCCGGCGAGTACGTTGCGCCGCGAACTCCCATTGAAGAAATGCTGGCTGAGATCTGGATCGCTGTTCTCGGCGTTGACCAGGTCGGCGTCAACGACAACTTCTTCACTATCGGCGGCCATTCATTGCTCGGCACCGTCATGATTTCACGCGTTCGAGACGCTCTTCGCGTCGAATTGCCGTTGCTTGCTCTGTTCGAGGCGCCGACGGTTGCGAGACTGTCGGAGGTCGTCGAACGTTCCTTGATCGAACAAGCGGATGCAGATGAGATGGCAGAGATGATGAAGGAATTGGAAGATCTCTCTGAAGAAGAAATATCGATGCTCCTGTCAAGCGAGGGCGGACGCCTGGAGTAAGCTCCCCGTCAGTTGATCGTCACCTTACCTTCCTTAATTCAAGTCAATCTAGTCCTTTTGGTGTCACTGTGAAAATTCTCTTAGCACAGAACATGCTCTACGTTCCCGCCATCGGTGGCGCGAACAAAGCGAATCGCCTCCTCGTCGAGGGCCTCGTTGAGAGAAACCACTCCTGTCGCGTTATTGCTCCGGCGCTTGGCGGTCACGGACCCAAAACGCTCGCCGAGTTTCGCCAACAACTGCTCGCTCAAGACATCACTCTGTGCTCGTCAAACGGCGCTGACGTTTTTCGACATAACGGCGTCGAGATTCATGCGGTGCCTGATGTTGCTCAATTGCGCTCGCATCTGGTCGAACAGATTCGCGAATTCAAACCGGACTGGACCGTGGTCTCGTCGCAGGATCCGGGCCAGGTGTTACTCGATGCGGCGCTGCGAGAGAGCCCTGGCCGCGTTGTTTACATGGTCCATGCCGCGTGGGATCTTCCGTTTGGCGCCAGCTCTGTTTTCAAGAGCGCGGCCAATACCGAACTGGTCCGGCAAACGGCCGGCATCATCACAGTCAGCCAGTATCTCAAGGACTACATTCAGCAAGGCGGGAACATGGAGTCGACGGTGATTCCGTGCCCTGTCTATGGTCGTGGTCCATTTCCGAACTTCAGCTCTTTCGATCGCGGCTTCGTCACCATTGTGAATCCGTCCGCGATCAAAGGCATCTCGATTTTTCTGAAGCTGGCGCGGCAATTCCCGGAAGTTCAGTTCGCCGCCGTGCCGACCTGGGCGACAACCAATGCGGATCAGGTTGCCCTGGAACAGCTACCGAACGTGCACCTCCTTAAACCGGTCGAAAACATCGACGAGCTCTTGGCCCAGACGCGTGTTCTTCTGATGCCCTCACTCAGCGATGAAGCGTTTGGCTTGATTGTCGTCGAGGCGATGCTGCGCGGAATTCCAGTCTTGTCCAGCAATGTCGGCGGCCTGCCGGAGGCGAAGCTGGGAGTTGATTACGTGTTGCCTGTCCGCCCGATCGAGCGTTACGAAGAGCGTTTTGATGATCGAAATAATCCCATCCCGGTGGTTCCCGAGCAGGACACAGCGCCATGGGAAAATGCGCTACGAGAACTCCTCTCCGATCGCGAACGCTACGAGCAGGTTTCGAATTCATCGCGTGAGGCGGCACATAGATTCGTCTCGCGTGCCGATGTTGCGTCGTTCGATGATTTTCTTGCCAACCTGGTTCCCCGAAAGCAAGCAGAGCAACCAGAGGTGAAAGCCGATCGCCCGCGCGAACTATTGAACAGTATCTCCCCCGAGAAGAGAGCGCTGCTTGCACTGCGCGCGCTTCAGTTAAAGAAGAAGAGTGGGGGCGCCGTAAAGCAACAGACGATTCCGCGCCGTCCGGACGCGGATGCTCCGTCGCAGCTCTCCTTCGCTCAACTTCGACTATGGTTTTTGGACCAACTCATACCCGACAGCGCTGCCTACAATCTTCCTACCTCCGTCCGCCTCTCCGGTCCGCTTAACTTAGACGCACTCGAACAAACGTTTGCCGAGTTGCTGCGCCGCCATGAGGTCCTGCGTGCTTCCTTCCCAATGTTCGGTGACGAGCCGCGGCAGGTTGTCTCACCGCCTGCCCCCTTTCCGCTGCCGGTCCTGGATCTGAGTCATCTGCCGGTCGAAGAACGCGAAGTCGAACTCCGGCGTCTCGCCAACGAGGAAGCGCAGCGTCCCTTCGACCTGGCCCGTGGGCCACTATTGCGCGCCTCGATCGTGCGCCTCGCCGACGAGGACCATGCTCTGCTGTTTACCACTCACCATATCGTCTCTGACGGTTGGTCCATAAGCATTCTTATCAAAGAGGTCTCCGCTCTCTACAATGCCTTCTGTGCTGGTGGTCTTTCACCGCTGCCGGAGCTGACGATCCAGTATGCAGACTATGCCGTTTGGCAGCGCGAGCGATTGAGCGACGAAGTCGTGTCCAGTGAGTTGGCCTACTGGCGCGAGCAACTGGGTGAAGGGCTTCAGGTGTTGGAGCTTCCGACGGACTATCCACGCCCGAGAGTGCAGACCCATCGCGGCGCGCAACACAATCTGTCTCTGTCGCAGGCGCTAGTTGAACGACTGAAAGAGTTGAGCGGGCGCGCTGAGGCGACGTTGTTCATGACGCTGCTGGCTGCGTGGCAGACGTTGCTGTCGCGTTACAGCGGGCAGGATGACATCGTCGTCGGCACGCCGATCGCGGGCCGCACGCATGCCGAAACAGAACCTCTCATCGGGTTCTTTCTCAACAGCTTGGTTTTGCGCACGGATCTGTCCGGCGACCCGACTTTCGTTGAGTTGCTTGGTCGAGTGCGGAGCGTTGCGTTGGGAGCGTACGCGCATCAGGAAATTCCGTTTGAGAAGCTGGTGGAAGAGTTGCAGCCCAGTCGAGATACGGCGCGGTCGCCGCTGTTTCAAGTGATGATGGTGCTGCAGAACGTGCCGCGAAGCGGAGGCAGCAAGGTCGCCGGGCTGGGGCTTCAGTTTATCGAAGCTGCCCAGGAGACAGTCGACTTTGAAATGACGCTCGAGCTGATGGAGACGCGCGCGGGGATGGTGGGCGTGGTCAAGTACAACGCTGACCTGTTCAAAGAAGAGACGATCGCGCGGATGGTGGGACAGTTCGAGCGGCTGCTGGAGAGCGTGACGAGTAAGCCGGAACAGCGGCTGTCGCAGTTGGAGTTGTTGAGTGAGGCGGAGCGGGAAGAGATCGTCGTTGGCTGGAACGAGACGGCGGCGGAGTATGCGACCGGGAAGTGTCTGCACGAGTTGTTCGAGCAGCAGGTTGAGCGGACACCCGATGATGTCGCGATCGTCTTCGAAGCTGAGCAAGTGACCTATGCAGAGCTGAACGAGCGAGCGAACCAGCTGGCCCATCACTTACAGACATTGGGTGTTGGTCCTGAAGTCCTTGTAGGCATCTGCGTGGAGCGCTCGGTGGAGATGATGGTGGGCTTGCTGGCAATCCTGAAAGCCGGCGGCGCCTATGTACCGCTTGATCCTTCATATCCGGCGGAACGCGTTCGCTTCATGTTAGCGAATTCAGGTATTCCTGTACTCGTAACCCAGCAACACCTGCTCGCATTGCTGCCAGCTCAACCCACCGCAGTCGTTTGTCTCGATAGTGATTGGGAAGCGATATCACAGCAAAGCGCCGCGAAGCTTGAGAACGCAGCAGGTGCTGAGAACCTGGCCTACATGATCTACACGTCGGGTTCAACGGGAGAGCCGAAGGGCGTGCAGATCCCGCATCGGGCAGTGGTGAACCTGTTGCAGTCCATGCAGCAGCGGCCGGGATTGCACAGTAGTGACGTGCTGCTGGCACTGACGACGCTGTCATTCGATATCGCGGCATTGGAACTGTTCCTGCCGCTGCTGGTGGGAGCGCGGCTGGTGGTAGCGAGCCGGGAGACGGCGGCCGACGGGACGCAGTTAATCAGGAAACTGAAAGAAAGCGGCGCGACAGCATTACAAGCGACGCCAGCAACGTGGCGAATGCTGCAGGAGGCAGGCTGGGAAGGAAGCGCCGAACTGAAGGTATGGTGCGGTGGCGAAGCGATGCTGCCGGAGTTGGGCAACCAGTTACAGCAACACGCGCAAGAGGTGTGGAACCTGTACGGGCCGACAGAGACGACGATCTGGTCCAGCGCTTACCAGGTGAATGGTCAGGCAGTAGGACAGAGCGTATCGATTGGCCGTCCGATAGCCAACACGCAGATGTACTTACTGGATGGAGAACTGAGCCCAGTGCCAGTCGGAGTAGCGGCGGAGTTATACATCGGCGGCGAGGGATTGGCGCGCGGCTACCGAGGAAGAGCAGCACTGACGGCGGAGAAGTTCGTGCCGAACCCGTTTGCCGCAGAAGGCGGCGAGCGGCTGTATCGCACGGGAGACGTCGCGAGATATAGAAGCGCTGGCGAGATCGAGTACGTAGGGCGCATAGACAATCAGGTGAAGGTCCGTGGCTACCGCATTGAAGTGGGTGAGATCGAAGTGGCGCTGAGCGAGCACGAAGCAGTACGCCAGGCGGTAGTGGCAGCGAAGGAGAGTGAGGGTGGAGAGAAGCGGCTGGTGGCCTATGTGGTGGCAGAGCCGCAAGGTGTCACGAGCAGTGAGTTGCAGCAATACTTAAAGGGCCGATTGCCGGCGTACATGGTGCCGAATGCATTTGTGCAGTTGGAGCAGTTGCCGCTGACAGCGAACGGGAAAGTAGACCGGCGAGCATTGCCGGAGCCAACAGGCGGACGATCAGAGATCGGCGGCGAGTACGTCGCACCGCGGACGGCAACGGAAGAAGTCCTGGCAGGTATCTGGGCCGTAGTACTGCGAGTCGAGCAGGTCGGCATCTATGACAACTTCTTCGCACTAGGCGGTCACTCGCTGCTGGCGACGCAAGTGATGTCGCGAGTGCGGGAGACGTTGGGAGTGGAAGTAGCGCTGCGGCAGTTGTTCGAACAGCCAACGGTGGCCGGACTGTCCGGCGTGATCGATGAACTGAAACTGTCGACTGGTGGATCGGTAGCACCGCCAATAGTTCCAATCTCGAGAGAAGGCCAGTTACCGCTTTCGTATGCGCAGCAGCGGTTATGGTTCCTGGACCAATTGGAGCCGCAAAGTCCGTTGTACAACATTCCCGCCGCGGTTCGCTTGAAAGGCCGGCTTGATGTTACAGCGCTGGAGCAGAGCTTCACAGAACTGATCCGGCGGCATGAGTCGCTGCGCACCAGGTTTGCGACTGTTGACGGAGTGCCCGTGCAGGTGATCGACGAGGCTGCCGCGTTCACGCTGCATGTAACAGACCTGAGTGAATCGGATGAAGCGGAGCGCGAGGCGGAAGCCAGGCGAGTCGCGAGCGCGGAAGCACAACAGCCATTTGATTTGTCGACTGGACCATTGTTCCGTGCCAGCGTGTTTCGCCTGGCGACGGAAGAGCACGTGTTGCTGTGCACGATGCATCACATCGTTTCCGACGCCTGGTCCATAGGCGTATTCATCCACGAAGTTACAACACTGTACACGGCCTATGCGGCCGGCGAGCAGTCGCCGTTGCCGGAACTGACGATCCAGTATGCCGATTTCGCACACTGGCAGCGCGAGTGGCTGCAGGGTGACGTGCTGGAGCGACAACTCAGCTACTGGAAGGACCAACTGGCTGGGGCGCCCGCCGCGCTGGAGTTGCCGTTGGACCACCCGCGACCGGCCGTACAGACCTTCCGCGGCGCACACCACGCGATGAGTCTCTCCGTCGAGTTGACGGCGGCGCTGAAAGAGATCAGCCGGCGTGAAGATGTAACGCTGTTCATGACGTTGCTGGCTGCATGGCAAACGCTGCTGTCGCGCTACAGCGGGCAGGATGACGTGGTGATAGGAACGCCGATCGCGGGCCGCAACCGTGCGGAGACGGAGCCGTTGATCGGGTTCTTTATCAACACGCTGGTCCTGCGGACGAACCTGAGTGGCAATCCGAGCTTTGCAGAAGTGCTGCGGCGAGTGCGAGAAGTGGCGCTGGGTGCTTACGCGCATCAGGATGTGCCGTTTGAGAAGTTGGTGGAAGAGTTACAGCCGGAGCGCGACCTGAGCCGGTCGCCGTTGTTCCAGGCAATGATGATGTTGCAGAACGTGCCGCAGGACGCCGTGCAGTTGCCGGGGCTGGAGTTGAGTGCGGTGGCTGGAGAGGGAACGACGACGAAGTATGACCTGACGCTGGAGATGGTCGAGACGGACGGGCGGCTGGTGGGCGCGCTGGGCTACAACGTTGACCTGTTCAAGGAAGAGACGATCGCGCGGATGATGGGCCAGTTCGAGCGGCTGCTGGCGAGCGTCACGAGCAATCCGCAGCAGCGGCTGTCGGAAGTGGAGTTGTTGAGTGAGGCCGAGCGGGAAGAGATCGTCGTTGGCTGGAACGAGACGGCGGCGGAGTATGCGGTTGGGAAGTGCCTGCACGAGTTGTTCGAGCAGCAGGTTGAGCGGACACCCGATGACGTCGCGATCGTCTTCGAAGCTGAGCAAGTGACCTATGCAGAGCTGAACGAGCGAGCGAATCGGTTGGCCCATTACTTACAGACATTAGGTGTTGGTCCTGAAGTCCTTGTAGGCATCTGTGTGGAGCGCTCAGTGGAGATGATGGTGGGCTTGCTGGCGATATTGAAAGCCGGCGGCGCCTACGTGCCGCTTGATCCTTCCTATCCAACGGAGCGCGTTCGCTTCATGTTAGCGAATTCAGGTATTCCTGTACTTTTAACCCAGCAACACCTGCTTCCATCGCTGCCTGCTCAACCCGCCGCAGTCGTTTGTCTTGATAGCGATTGGGACAAGGTGTCGCAGCAGAGCGCCGTCAATCTCGAGAACGCCGCAGGTGCCGAGAACCTGGCCTACATGATCTACACGTCAGGGTCGACGGGAGAGCCGAAGGGCGTGCAGATCCCGCATCGGGCAGTAGTAAACCTGTTGCAGTCGATGCAGCAGCGGCCTGGATTGAGCAGTAGTGACGTGCTGCTCGCCGTGACGACACTGTCATTTGATATCGCGGGGTTGGAGTTGTTCCTGCCGTTGCTGGTGGGAGCGCGGTTGGTGGTGGCGAGCCGAGAGACAGCCGCAGACGGAGCGCAGTTAATCAGGAAACTGAAAGAAAGCGGCGCGACAGCGCTACAGGCAACACCAGCAACGTGGCGGATGCTGCAAGAGGCAGGCTGGGAAGGAAGCGCAGAGCTGAAGGTGTGGTGCGGTGGCGAAGCGATGCTACCGGAGTTGGGCAATCAGTTACAGGAGCACGCGCAAGAGGTGTGGAACCTGTACGGCCCGACGGAGACGACGATCTGGTCCAGCGCTTACCAGGTAAATGGTCAGGCAGCGGGACAGAGCGTATCGATTGGGCGTCCGATAGCCAACACGCAGATCTATCTGTTGGATGGAGAACTGCGACCGGTGCCAGTCGGAGTGGCGGCGGAGTTGTACATCGGCGGCGAAGGACTGGCGCGCGGCTACCTGGGAAGAGCAGCACTGACGGCGGAGAAGTTCGTGCCGAACCCGTTTGCCGCAGAAGGTGGCGAGCGGCTGTATCGGACGGGCGACGTCGCGCGGTATCGCAGCGCTGGCGAGATCGAATATGTGGGCCGCATAGACAATCAGGTGAAGGTGCGCGGCTACCGCATTGAAGTGGGTGAGATCGAAGTGGCGCTGAGCGAGCACGAAGCAGTGCGCCAGGCGGTGGTAGCAGCGAAGGAGAGTGAAGGCGGCGAGAAGCGGCTGGTGGCCTATGTGGTCGCGGAGCCTGAGGGAGTAAGCAGCAGTGAGTTACAGCAGTACTTAAAGGGCCGGCTGCCTGCCTACATGGTGCCGAATGCATTTGTGCAGTTGGAGCAGTTGCCGCTGACGGCGAACGGAAAGGTAGACCGGCGCGCATTGCCGGAACCGACAGGCGGACGATTAGAGATCGGGGGCGAGTACGTCGCACCGCGGACGGCAACGGAAGAAGTGCTGGCCGGGATCTGGGCCGTGGTGCTTCGCGTAGAGCAGGTCGGTGTCTATGACAATTTCTTCGCACTGGGTGGTCACTCGCTGCTGGCAACGCAAGTGATGTCGCGAGTGCGGGAGACGTTGGGGGTGGAAGTGACGCTGCGGCAGTTGTTCGAACAGCCGACAGTGGCCGGACTGTCCGGCGTAATCGACGAACTGAAGTTATCGGCTGGCGGCATGGTAGCGCCGCCGATGGCGCGCGTCTCGAGGGACGAAGTGTTACCGCTTTCGTACGCGCAGCAGCGGTTATGGTTCCTGGACCAGTTAGAGCCGAATAGTTCGTTCTACAACATTCCCGCCGCGGTTCGCTTGAAAGGCAAGCTGGATCTCGACGCGCTGGAGCAAAGCTTCGGTGAAGTGATCAGACGGCACGAGTCGCTGCGCACCAGGATTGGAATGGTTGACGACGTGCCAGTGCAGGTGATCGATGAAGCCGGAGCCTTCAGCCTGCATGTGACAGACTTCAGTGAATGCGAAGAAGCAGAGCGCGAGACAGAGGCGAGGCGAGTCGCCGGAGCGGAAGCACAACAGCCATTTGACCTGGCGACTGGACCGCTGTTCCGCGCCAGTGTGTTGCGCCTGGGAGCGGAAGAGCACGTGCTGCTGTGCACGATCCATCACATCGTGGCCGACGGCTGGTCGATGGGACTGCTGATTAAAGAGCTGACGAGCCTGTATGAAGCCTTCTCGCAAGGTAAGCCTTCGCCGCTGCCGGAGTTGACGATTCAGTATGCGGACTTCGCGTATTGGCAGCGCCAGTGGTTGGAAGGCGAGGTGCTGGAAGGGCAA
>JBKPOC010000077.1:0-14645 GCA_046732935.1 Acidobacteriota bacterium
GCGCCAAGAAGATCACGATCGACAAAGACAACACCACGATCGTGGAAGGCGCCGGCAAACAGTCAGACATCGAAGGTCGCGTCAAGACACTGCGCGCGCAGATTGAAGACACGACTTCCGACTACGATCGCGAAAAACTCCAGGAGCGACTCGCTAAGCTCGTCGGTGGCGTCGCAGTGATCAAGGTTGGTGCTGCTACCGAAACCGAAATGAAAGAGAAGAAGGCGCGCGTTGAAGATGCTATGCATGCGACACGCGCTGCCGTTGAAGAAGGAATCGTTCCGGGTGGCGGCGTTGCGCTAGTAAGAGCGGCGCGGGCACTCGAGAAATTCCAGATCAACAAGGACGGCGAAGGCGATCCTGACGAGCAGATTGGCGTCAATATCGTTCGCCGCGCATTGGAAGAGCCACTGCGTCAGATCGTGCAGAATGCTGGTAAAGAAGGCGCCGTGGTGGTCGAGCGTATTCGTTCTGAGAAGAACGAGAACATCGGCTTCAACGCTGCGACTGAAAACTTCGAGGACCTGGTGAAGGCTGGTGTTATCGATCCTGCCAAGGTCACTCGCACAGCTCTTCAGAACGCTTCTTCAATCGCCGGCTTGATGCTGACGACCGAAGCGATGGTGTCCGAGATTCCCGAGGACGACAAGGGCAGTCCCGCAATGCCCGGTGGTATGGGCGGCATGAGCGGCATGGGCATGTAAACAGAACCATCCACAGATTACGCAGATCACATAATCTGCGTAATCTGTGGAATCTGTGGATCTACCACTTCTTCTTCCGGAAGCACGTCTTCCAAAATCTCTTCAATCAACTTCGCAGAAATATCGAGCGCAGACAGTATCGGGTGCGCCGCTGGATTCTCTTTGACGTACCCCTTCGCCACGTCCTGCGCAAAGGCCAGCGCCACATACGCACGCGCGAGGCGACGGCTATCGATGTTTCCCCAAAACGGTATATTCATGTCCAAAAATTTCAGACGTTAAGAAATGCCCGCACCAGCACTGACAGAGCAATCGCTCCACCACCAAGCGTGAAGATCCACTCGACAACTGGATTCGGTCGTCCGAATATTCGCCGGCAGATCACCATGCCGCCTTTCCATCCATCGAGTTGATACAGCGGAATCAAATTCCCAATTGCCAGCGCGAGATTGAGTGCGCCAAAAAGCGATCCCCACGATAGCGCGCAGAGCACCAGGTTCACTCCAATCCCTGCTCCGAGCACAAACAACTGCTGCAACAGCGGTCGACGCTGCAATGTACCGATATCCATTTGTATGTATGCGCCGATCGGAAGCAGACGCAGTTGGCAATCAATCTTGCTAACTCGAACGCCGTAAAGCTTCGGTCCCCAACCAAACCCCGCCTGTTTGATCGGAACTGCGCAAGCACGCGCCGCAAAGTAATGACCCAGCTCATGAAGCACGAGTGCGGCAAAAAGACTAATAATGGCATTGATGACGAAGAAGTTCATGTTTTCGGGTTAGTCCAGGAGTACCGACACTTGCTTCTCCAATTCTTTTAATAACCGCAGCTCACTCTTTAGCGCCCGTAAGTCTGTTCTGACATCAAGGATCAAATATGCAAGCGCGCACGTGATCACGGTCGCTTCGAGAATTCCCACATCGCGGTTTGCGACGACTAGAAAGAGGAACAGAAGCGTGAGCGCGCAGATATAAAGTTGGATAATCAACATTGTAATTCAGTTCAGCAGAAAAATTGACGGGCTAATGTTCGATAGCGCGCAGACGGCCGCCTGTTAATCGCAGCATAGTGTCGCCTCATTTTCTTAGCAGAAGATTTAAAGATGTAATGATTGGCGTCTTCCAATCACTTCTAGTGTAACCACTGATTTCGACACCTTCTCTTTTCTGTGCTAAGAAAAATTCCAAATTCTAGAACGGGCGTCCAGATGCTGGACATTTTAAGGGCGTGACAACAACTTCAACTGCGAATTCCAGAACAATTGTGAAGAATCAAACCCGACTTGTGAATGGCCCTTTAGTTGCTCTCAAGCTTCCGAATTCACATGTCTCGTGATAGGCAACGACGGACTGTTCGAGTTAGCAACATCCTGAGCTTTACCCAAAACCGCTAAGGTCTCGTCAGTCTTTCTTAATTAAATACAAACTAACCTCGGTTCGCCCCCCGGAGTAACGAAGTGTATCGAGGCACGAAGATCAAGCGGTCCGTTGTTGAGACGTCGGCTCAAGTAATTCGGAACGTCCAATCCTTTAAACGTTTTGTCATTCCAGTTTCGAAAGGAGTGCTCCCACGGGTTGAATCCACCGGAGACTGTTCCTGGCCGAAAACTTGATCCGGGATTTCTACCCTTAAGGAGTTTGAATTAATGCCCCTAGTAACTCCCACGGCTATCGATGGCTGGTCCAATTCAGGTAGCCACGCCAGGTCCGCGTTAGCTCTCGACCAGCAGGAAAGTTTTAGAACTAGTAACCCCAAAACCCCCACTCTCATCGGCAAATCGCCGGTGATGAGAAAACTCTTCTCCGTTATTGAACGTGTAGCGCCATCTGATGCTTCGGTACTGATTACTGGCGCGACGGGAACCGGTAAGGAGTTAGCTGCCCGCGCGATCCACGAATTGAGTGCGAGACGTGACGGCGCCTTCGTCGACATCAATTGTTCCGCCATCCCAGAGACGCTTATAGAAGCGGAGCTCTTCGGTCACCAGCGCGGCACCTTCACCGGCGCGCATGAGAACCGCAGTGGCCTGTTTGAAAAAGCGTCTGGCGGCACGCTGTTTCTCGACGAAGTCGACGCGTTAAACTTGTCTGCCCAGGCCAAGTTGCTTCGCGTCTTGCAGGAACGCACAGTCCGGCGTATTGGAGCCCGCGCCAATATCGCGATCGACGTGCGTATCATCTCCGCCACGAATTGCGATCTGGCGCAAGCAGTCGCCGAAGGACGTTTCCGTCCTGACCTTTACTACCGCTTGCGAGTTCTTCCGTTGCACGTGCCCGAACTTTGCACGCGCGGCGGAGACGTGCAGTTGCTGGTGGATCATTTTCTGCGCATAAAGTCGGAGAGAAATGGCCAGCAACTGAGAAAATTCACGGACGAAGCGATGCAAGCTCTGTGTGAGTATCCGTGGCCCGGCAATGTTCGCGAGCTCGAAAACACGATCGAGTATGCACTAGCTATTGGTCTCGAAGACCAATTGGGAATCGCGGATTTGCCTCCGGAGATTGTGACTGCGCAGCCGCAGCCGACTGCGGACGATTTCAGACAAGTGCTTCAAGCCTACATGAACGACATGGTACCGCTTGCTGAGATCGAGAAGCGCTATATTCTGTCGGTCTTGCAACAGTTTGGGGGAAACCAGGTGCGTGCCGCGGCCGCTCTCGGAATCGACCGCAGCAAACTCTATCGCCGGCTCAAGCAGTATGGCGTGATGGCGGTCAGGTTCCTCCAGGAAGAAGATCTCGACGGTATGCAGCTGCTCTCACGTAGCGAGGAAGAAGCGACGACGCAACGGGGCCGGGCTTTTACTATTCCCGCTCCGCGTCATAGCTAAATTGCTCATCTTCTGATCCGTATATTATTGTCCGGCCCCGACGCGACAACTGCTCGCCAGCGAGCAGTTGTCGTCAAACACCGCATCAATAAACCACGGGCTTTAACAAAACACTGCGATTTCTCGAGGCATATCGGTTGCTGAGAGCCTACAGATAACTCACCCGGTTTTAGGAGCATCATGAGAATCACGGGATGGTTGCTCATTACGGCGGCGTTTCTGATCCTTTGCACCACTGCGCTTGCACAGACAGAGGTTTCTCCAAAACTTCTGCGGAACAACGACGTGCTGCGGATGGTTGAAGACAAAATGAAACCGGAGGCAATTATCAGCAAGATCCTGACGTCGCCCTGCAATTTCGATATCTTTCCGCCTGTTTTGCGTGATTTGCAGCGACGCGGTGTTCCTGAAAAGGTCTTGCTTGTGATGAAGTTGGTCCCGAACGGCCCGCCGGGTCTAAGCGATGTTAATTCCAAACCGGTCGTGGTTCCCCGCGTAAAGCTTCCGGCAGGCACCATCATCGAGGTGGAAACCTCGACTGCAACATCCTCGGCAAAAGCTGTCGAGGGAAGGCCGATAACGTTTGTCGCCAAACGCCGGGTCTATGTTAACAACGTGTTGGTAATCGACCGTGGCGCGGTTGCCATGGCGCACGTTGTGAAGGCAAAAAGTGCGAGGGCCTGGGGCCGGGCAGGGATGCTTGCCTGGGAGATGGATTACATAGTCGGGGTTGACGGTACGCACATTCCTATCGGTCTCAGTGGAAAACAGAGTGGCGCGAACCGGACTGCCGTGGTTGCCGGCAGCGCCCTCGCAACGGGAGCTCTGATTTTCCCCTACACGTCTCCGGTGGCATTGATATGGGGATTGAAGAAGGGTGATGAAGCGGTGCTTCGTGGCAGCAGAGTGTTTGCGGCAACTGTGCGCACCGGAACTGAAATAGCAGGCATTCAGCCCCGACCGGGCGGCGTAATCTATCGCGACAGAGATACCGTGAAAGCGAGCGCCGCCCCTCCGACGAATACAAATTTTGAAGGGGGTGGCTTCCGGCCAAAGGGATCGTTCCGTCCTAACTGAAGGTCCAAATCAAACCCACTTTCAATCTGTGAATCTCCAAGATGAGCGCGACAACAAACAGCCAGATAGCACCTCTATTTTCCTCCTTTCCAGCTTCGCCTGCCTTACAACCGTCTGAACTTCTGCAACAGAATCACTACGACCGTATTGCTGATGAATATGAGGCTCATTACGGTGATGCATACAGTTTGGAATATCGCGAAAGATTCATTTATGGACCAATGTTCGAAGGGATTAATCTTTCGGGCATGAAGGTACTGGATGCGATGTGCGGCAGCGGCCAGACCACAGAATATTTACTGGCCGGAAACGCGCGCGTTACGGGCTTGGACATTTCAAAGAAGGTCATCGACTCTTTCAATGCACGTTGGTCAAATTGTAGATCAGTTCGCCGATCTCTCCTTGATTCGGGATTACCGAGCGGTTCATTCGACTGTGTGGTTATTGTAGGTGGGCTGCATCACATTCAACCGAATGTAAGCGAGGCCGTAAAAGAGATTTACCGTGTGCTCAGGCCGGGTGGTTACTTCTGCTTCATGGAACCCCACAGCGGATCCTTGCCTGATCTGGTGCGACGCTTTTGGTACAAACATGATCAGTTTTTCTCCGATAACGAGCAGGCAATCGACACTGCGAGTCTTGAGCGCGAGTTTTCATCGCAGTTTAATTTCAATAAGGTGAATTACCTGGGCAATCTGGCGTTTTTGCTCGTTTTGAATTCACTCATCTTCAGGATTCCCCTGCAAGCCAAACGACTTTATTCGCCATTGTTACTGCGGCTCGAGGCATTGATTAACAAGTTCCAGGGAAAAACCACGTCCTGCTATGTAGTCGCTCGCTGGCAGAAAAAGTGTTAGCTGCTTGGTACCACTTAAAACAGCCTGGTCACGGGTCAGCAGATTTTCTATGCTTCGGTATCTGCTCCTCGCATCAATAATCTCTTCCTGCATCTTTTTCTTTCGTCTCGGTTCCAACCAACTCCAAAGTTGGGATGAGGCAATCTATGCCGAGTCAGCGAAGGAAATGTTAATCACTGGCGACTATCTGACTCCTCATTGGAACCAGGAGAAGTTCTTTCAAAAGCCTCCACTGGCCATGTGGGCCACCGCCGGCTTGTTCAAGATCTTCGGCGTCAATGAAACATCCGCACGGGCATTCTCCGCACTGTGTGGCGTGGGTTGTGTGCTACTCACGATGCTGATAGGAAGACTGTTTCTGTCCGAGAGTCTTTCCTTTATGGCGGGGTTAATCTTACTCGTCACTCCTCATTTCAATTATCACGCGCGCCAGGGTGGCTTAGACGTTCCCCTGATCTTGTTCATGTTGCTTGGTTTGTATGCGTACCTGAAAGCGCAAGTGGATGCGCGATGGTGGCTTCTCTTTGGCCTGGGAGCGGCATTAGCAATCATGACAAAAGGACCGGGGGCGGCCGCTCTGTTGGTCGCGGTTGGAGTTTCCCTAGTCGTGCGCCGCTCTCAGGTTTGGAAGTCAGGTTATTTTTGGATGGGACTCGGCGCTCTTGTTATTCTCGGAAGCGCGTGGCATTTGGCAATGGTTTACTTGTACGGCAACCAGTTTTTGAGGGAGTATTTCGGACAGCAGATCTTAGCACGCTCTGCAGGGGTTGTTGACACGACACCACACGGTTGGACGTTCTATCTACGCACTCTATTTTTTGGACTGTTGCCTTATACCTTCTTGCTCCCATTCGCAATTGTTCGAGTTTGGAAATCGCGCGAATTCCCCGCCGTGCTAACGATCTTCGCAATTACTGTCTTGGTGATTTGCACGGCGGTTGCAACGAAGCAAGCGTGGTACATCTTGCCGGTGTATCCTGTCCTGGCATTGGCATTTGCCTCACTGAACCCGTCGCCGTCCAGAGTGTTTTTGCCGCTCTTCTTATTGGCTATCGTGCACTGCGTAATTCTCGATCGGAAGATCCCTCTTTTGAACCCGGAGCAGCCGGAAATTATTTCAAAGGCTCAAACCGGCACCGGGCCTTTTGAGACTGACATTCATTATGCTCCAGCCGTTCTGTTCTATTCTAACCGCAAGATTTGCGCCGCGGCGCCGGATCACACAATGGGACAAATGACCAAATGTTCTAATTAGCCGTTATGCAACCAGCTAAGCTGCCGTTTTTTAGTTTGAACCGTCTTGCCATCTATGCTGCGGCCCTGGGTTTTGCGCACCTGGTTGGCCTGGCTGCTGCCACCGGATCCACGTTGGCCACAAATGCCGACTTCACAGCGTTCTACTCTGCCGGCCAGCTTTTTAACGAAAGCCCTGATCTTCTTTACGATGTAGCCGCGCAGCAACGAGAAGTGATTGAGGTTGAGCCAAAGTTTCCCACCAATGCCTACCTTCCGTTTGTTAATCCACCATTTGTGATCGGTATCTTCGGGCCACTCGCTCACTTGCCTTATCTGTGGGGCTATCTCATCTGGTGTCTTATAACTGCACTACTGTTTTTCGGAGGCCTCCGGCTTTTGCTCACCGCGACACCTCACATCGCCGACGCAAAGTCTCTCTATCTGCTGGCCTTTGGCTTTATTCCATTTCACTTTAATACGTTGCTGAACGGCCAGTTGTCAGCAATCGGTTTCTTCTTTGCAGTGCTTGCGATTGTGTTAGAGCGGCAAGGCAAACTGTTCCTAAGCGGACTGGCGCTCGTTGGATTACTTTACAAGCTTCCACTTTTACTTTTGATTCTTCCGATGCTTGTAATTACGGGGCGGTTCAAAACGTTGGCGGGTTTCGTCGTAGGCGCAATGGGCCTGGTCGTTGCATCCTTAACATTTCTTCGGCCCCATCATTGGGTTGATTATGTCCGAATTACGAGGTGGTTTGCGCATAACAAAACCACCTACAACGATGTGTTTGAGACGGCGAGCTATGTAGACCTCGAGACTTTCTTTCATCGACTGATCGGAAATGGCAATATCCGATTTTACGTGACAACGTTAACTGCCTCTGTTCTAGCTATGCTGGTGATTATTGCGTGGCGGCGTGCTGGGAAATCCGCATTGGCCTGGGCTATATCGATCACGTGGGGACTCGTACTCAACGTGTATGTTCCTATACATGACACTATTCTGTTGTTTGTCGCTGGTCCAATTCTTATCGAATCATATTTGAAAGCGGGCCGGCGTGTTCCTACTACCGCTCTGGTGTTGATGGCATTTCTTTATCTTTGCTCATGGATTGCACTTCCGCTCTCGATCAAAACCGGGTGGATGATGACCCTTGCTTTAGTCGCGTTTGGTTGTATTCTTAATCTTGCGCCTGTTGAATCAAGAAGTGCATCAGTGCACGACACACGACTAAGCGTGGACGAGGACAACGTACAGACTGCGCTGACATAACCACCGCGCCCGCAACCGGAATGCAGCTAGCCAACTTAGTTGCTGAGAAGCCCCACAGGAAATGGAGGGTGGGACTGATTATCGTTGCATTCCTTGCATTGATTACTTCCTTGCCGCAGTTGTATCTCGTGTACGTTCGCGGGTCAGACTGGAATGGCTCCTGCGCTTACCTTGATACTGATGAGTTCGCCTATGCCGCTTATACCAATGCCCTAATTGATGACCGGCCCCGCCGTAACGATCCGTACTCAGGCAAAGATGATGGTCCTTCCGAGACCTTATACTCAATTCAATTTTTGCCGGCTTACGGCGTGGCCCTCCTGGCAAAAACCTTTCGCCTCTCTACATCAACGGCATACATAGTTCTTCTGCCCTTAGCAACCGTTGCAACTGGCATCATGCTTTTTTGGTTCCTCACCGAGATCACTGGGAGCATCGCAGTGGCAAGCATCGGTACAATCGGCGTTATTTGCCTGGGTACAATCGCAGCAGTTCATCCTTTCGAAATAGTTACAGGGCTGCGCGAACCTCTTCCCTTTTTTCCTCTTCTCCGTCGCTATACTCCAGCTTTAGCGTATCCCGTGTGGATCGCTACGGGACTTTTCCTGTGGCGAGCTCTCACCAGGAACTCGAGTTGGGCGATTTTGGCAGGATTAGGTTTTGTGATTCTCGTCTATTCGTACTTTTTTCTCTGGACGGCTACGGCGGCGTGGTTTTTCGTCGTCATAGTGTTGTGGTTCATACTCAGACCCGCGGACCGGAGAAGAGTGTGGCGAGTATTCGCAATACTGCTAACCATGGCTGTGGGTTCATTGATCCCGTACGCATGGCTATTGACACACCGGGCCACTTCAAGGGATGAGTCGCTACTCCTGGAGGCGACACGCGCGCCGGATTTATTCCGCTCAACGGAGCTTTACGGTCTGGTGCTGGTTTGTGCCCTCGCCTACCTGTGGAAAAGGAAGAAGATTGATGGGCGGAATCCCAGGTTCTTATTCGCTATCTCGCTTGGCGTTGCTCCGTTTCTAATCTTCAACCAGCAAGTTGTAACCGGTCGTTCTCTTCAACCTTTCCACTACGAACAATTCGTAACGAACTACTGGGTGGTATTAGCCGGCTTCATCGTGTTGGGCACGATGCATCGTCATCTGCAAAAGCGAATTCTGGTCTATTTCATGCTCACTGTGACGTTGATTGGTATGCTGATCGGAGTACATGCTGCTCGAATGACACTGAGGATGAACACACAATTGGATGAAGCCCGAGCTGTTGTATTAAGACTCAGACAAGAAAACAACCAGGGCGTAGTGCTCACGTCGGATCTGCTACTGGCTAACGCCGTCGTTACGAATTCTCGCAATCCCGTGTTGTGGGCCCGGCATCTTTACACGTTTTCAAATGTTGACTTGGCGGGGCAAAGGAGACGTTTTTTTCAATACCTGTATTACCTCGGTATAGACGAAAGTGAATTTGCTCGAGACCTTCAGAACGACTTCGTCGCGCGGTGGGAAATCTTCGGAGCTCAACGCACCAATCCGGTACTCGCTTCCAGCCACAAGCCAGTTACGCAGGAAGAGATCAATAATTCCGCAAAGGAATATGGTGCGTTTGCCAATTCATTTGATTCAACTCTTGCCACTGTTCCCCTGCTCTCCTATGCTTTGGTCTCGCCCAGCGCCGATCTCAAAAACCTGGACCAGTGGTATGACCGTAAGCTCGTGGAACAAAGCGGTCCCTATGTTCTTTACCGCTTGAAAGTAAGGGTCTCCCGCTAATGGCTGATCCTGATATCGACGTTATTACCCCAACCCACCCTACACAAACTCGCATCGCCGGCATCGGTTCTCGGGTCGGGCTATTCCTGGTGTTGCTCTCTGCGTTGTTCTTCGCGGCTTACAATTCAGGCACGGCTTACACTTCGGACGAGGTCTGGAGCGTAAGGACGGCCAGTCTCCATTACAGCGCAGAAATGACGGCACTGAAAGCTGACGTCCATCCTCCGCTGTACTTTCTCATTCTCCACGGATGGATTCGATTGGCCGGCACTGGCGAGCGTGCCGTTCGAAGTTTGTCGGGAGTTTTCTACATTCTGGCCGCGCTGTCGTTGTATGGACTTGGACGAGAGCTTTATGGAAGCAGGGTCAGCTTGTTGTCCACGGCGATTTACGTGTCAAGCCCTTTGGCAATTCTGTCGGCGCAGTTCGCGCGAATGTACTCACTTCTATCGCTCCTCTCAATTTTGTCTACATGGCTTTATTTGCAATTCTGGTTAAAACGCCGGCAGGGCTCGTGGCTCGTAGTCCTCTACGTGGCAGTGAACGTGTTAGGCACGTTTACCCACATCGCTTTCTTTTTCGTACTCTTTGCCGAGGCAGCTTTCGCTTTTCTGTGTTACCGCCGAGTACGTATAAAGACCTTCGCGATCGCAATCTTCTTATCTGCCGTTCCTTATCTATTGCTCTGGGCGCCGGTCCTCGTAAAGCAGATCCGAACTTCCTCAGAAGGCTTGGCCTGGGTAAAGTCCCCGGGGCTTTCCATGATCGGCGACCTGTTTCTGCTTTACGGGGGTGCCTTTTGGCTTTTTGTTCCCGTGCTTCTATATCTCTGGTGGAGACACGGATTTAGATCGTGGGGTGGGCCAGACGAGACCGCCGGTTTTCCCTATCTACCGTTTTGGCTGTTGACAATAACGCTATCGACCCCGTTGCTTATTTCCTTCGTCAAACCGATCTTTAACTCGCGCCTTGCTATTGTCGGACTACATCTGTTCGCGTTGACCGCAGGCGCGATCGCAGGGAAGGTGGCGAACTACATTTGGCCTCTTCTGCTCATCACACTCACTGTCTGCTTTGTAATATTGGTCCATCCAGTATCCGAAGCTTGCGACAACCGCGCGTTGGCTGCTTATTTGTCACAGCATGCGGCTGATGGTGACGCTGTGATATTTACCAGCCTGACGCGCTTGCCGGTTGACTATTATCTCGAGCGAACTCCGACACATGAGAGTTTGTTTGAGACAACCTTCCCTGCTGAGATCGACAGGCATCCCGGATATGAAGGACGGATTAATGACCCGGCGCGAAGAACAGCATCAGAGCAGGAAGCTCAGGAACTGGTCAATAACATTGAGGAAATGCAGTTAAAGCATCGCGGTCTACGAGTCTTCTTCCTTCATGGTTCACACCCGGAAGTCGACTCGATAATAGAAACTCGGCTAAAGGAGCGGTTTGAGCTGGTTCCAGATCAGGAGGTGCGATGTAGTGAGGGATCGCCTTATTTAAAACAGATATCAGTCTATAGACGAAAGGATAATTAGTATTTGATTTCTCCGTGCAACCTCTGTGTCCTCTGTGTCTCTGTGGTTGTTTCTTCGAACAACCCTTAACCTCAGAGGCACAGAGGACACAGAGGTTGCACAGAGAAGAAGTCCGAAAGGACTTCGTGTAAACCTGATTTAAGGATTTAAGAATTTAAGTTAAAGCCGCCCTGGGCTGATCCAGGCGGAGGGCCCGCGCCAATTCCGGATCCGAACGAGTACGCCAAATAATCGAATCCAAATAATAGTGGGCCATATTGAACCCAGCGAAGGCCGAAACAAGAGCCTCGCCCGATATCTGCATTCTCAGTACGACTGTAACGAACAGATGCAAAAACACTGCGGTACAAAAGAAGAGCACTGCACTTCGGTTAACAAATGCAGCCAAGCCGATTGTCGCGCGCGTTTGTCCTTCATACCGATTGCGATTGTGAAACCACGTCAAGCGTAAGTACTGGAAGCTGTGGCCAATGTTCGTTGCGATGCCGGCAATAACAATGCCCCACGGGCGCCCCATGGCGTAAATAAATGCGATCCACTGCAGCGGAATAACGAGCGCGAACAGGAGTAGCTTAGGTTCGTTGAGCACCTTACCTTTGGATCGTTTTTGAAATTGATGAAGGATAAAAAACCCGACGAACGCAGCATAGCAGGATAAGCAAAAGATCAGACCAAAGCGCGCGACTGAGAAGGAGAGCAGCCCTGCTTCAGACGCAGCGTATATGGCCCACGGCAACATTAGCGAGGAGATTAGAAAGCGTCTGTCAATTGCAAAATCGCTTGTCTCTCCGGTCTTACGCTTATAAAGCATCACAAAACCGATGTGCTGCTTCGCGACGTGATACTGCGCCCAGGTAATAACGATGAAAAAAAAGACTTTGCTGAAACCCAGACCGTACATTACTGGCCCAATAGCCAGCAGCGGAAACAGGACCCATAATCGCCAACTCAACCGTTGCCTTGCATTTTTATCTAAATATGTGCGGCTGGTAGTGGACCAAACATGCGGCCCATCAAGCAGCAGGTTCCAGAGAATAAAAGCCGTGATGACGGGAAATCCTGCGCTGAACGCAATTATAGCGACGTATCCAAGCAAAGAGCTGCCGAAAAACCAGAACAGGTCTTCGCGCTTGTTAATAATCCATCGGGGTCTCTGGAAAGCGAGAGTTGCTGTACTCATGTCGGCGGTGTCCGTAAAACCAGGGCATCAACTAGTTTTGAGCTGCGGCATTGGTCAATCTACTTCTGAGTGTAGTGGCCCACTCTCCACTGGTGGCATAAATTGCGACGGCCACCAGAGCAATGAGACCAGCAATAACAGCATATTCGAGGGTTTCCATTCCTGCCTCGTCTTTGAGAAATTTGCGAATCATTGAGACTCCTTGGAGTTTAGTCGGGTTTATCTAAACAGAGAGCAGCCCTCTCAGAGCAACTCTCGTTCCTCCTTCAAAACATTAACAATTCCCAGCTTCCGCGGGTTGGGGATGCGCGCTGGCGCGCACCTGTCGCAAAACAAAGCGGTGTCCAAAGTGATGGACGGCTCCACCGCCGGGCTGCCGACCGAGGGCGGGAGCTGTAGATTGCCAAGATGAGGACCCTCAGAAGTTACTGCTTCGCACTAACGAGCTTTCAGACCGCAGTTTCAGAGGATAAAGGGTGTAAGCTCCGGCGCTTTCTCCGTTATCACGCTCGTACCATAGATCGATGTTTGAAAAATCAAAGGAACTGTCAGCAGGGAGGACGGCATAAGCGACCGGTCGCTTCGCTGCTGTTTCGCGAGAAAAGGAGTTCAAAAAGAGATCGTAAGCTCTGACTGCTTCCTCAATTTCTTCTGGACGAATAGGTTCGAAGTCTACGGCAATGAACGGCAACACTCTTTCGGGGCGGAAAATCGTGCTTTTTGCAAAATCCGAGAGCAGCGGATCATTCGCCGTGTCCGTCAAAAGCCCACGAAGGTATTTGCTATCTCTTCTGCAGTAATAAAGGTAAGTGTAAAGGCGCTCTTTCGCTTCCGTATCAGACAAGCTCTGGAAGGCAGCACCGGCGGTTGCCAATAACGTTCCCTGCGGTGCCCATGTTGGCAGGAGCGTCGAAACTTGGTATAGAGGGGAAAATACCAAAGGCGCTTGCCCGCGTTCATCCAGACTTGCCCATGTGCCATCACTCGATGCTTGCTTATTCAGCCGGACCAGCACAGGAACTATTTCATCATTAGCTAGGTCGTATTTATATCGCTCCTGAAAAGGTACATTTATCTCTATTGCCCCCCATAACAGAGAGGAAACAACGATCGCGAGAGCGGTGCGCCGGCCAAGCGGCGGATTTAACAAGTTTACGGCCATCACGAGAGTAACCAGCACGGTGTAATTTAAAACAAGGACCGCATAATGATATGGCTGAATGGTGTGTCCGGTAATCACCTGTTGATTCAGTACTACAATCGGCAGTAGCGCCAACGATGCGGTAAAGATCACACGCGGATCCACAAACGAGATCTTATGCTGACGCACGCCGACAAAGAGAACAATGAGAACTAATACGGCGAGCAATTCGGGTGCACGTAGCAAATCCGGGCGGTGGGTGAATATCGGTGCCTGAGCTTTATCGAGAGTAGCCGGAAGGTGCAACACTAGTGCGGCATAGAATGGAAACGCACTCAGGGCAGGCACACTAGCGATGATAAACACACGTGTGGCAGTCTGCCGTTTTCCACGCTGCGTGATTAGCCAAAGGCAAGCGGTGCAAAAGAAGAAGGCGGCAGCCGTAGTCCATAAGTAGAAATAAGAGAATAGCAACACAACGAATGTCAGACCTGCTAAAGATGCAAAGAGATTCGCAGTCCGCGTAACTGATGTTGTGAGTGCAACCCAAAGCAGTGTGCAAAACGTGAAAAAGAATGGAAAAGGCAATGCAGGCTCATAACGACGAAGAAAAGGCATCCCGAGGAATCGGACATCGTGTTTAATAAGTAAACCTATCAAGCCCTGACCTCCAGCAAGCGCTCCAAAACACAAAACGAAAAGCATTCCAACGATCGCTATCGTGTGATCACTCACAGTGGAGGCGAGGAGGAAGTAAATTGAAAGTGCTGCTAATAACCCTGCGATAGCCAGCAACGCAATAAATACGGTTGATGCTGACACCCCGGCGATACGCGCTGTCCACGCGATTGCATAGGCTGGAAGGAAATGAATCGAAAAGAGCGACTCCGGTAAGGGGTCCATACGGTTATCGTCTTGGCCGGTCGACGGATCGTTCCGACGTGGCCGGCCGTCGATCAGCGCATTGACATAAGCTGAATACTTTAGTTCGTCAGGTTGAAGTGTTGCGTACGCGCCTTGCCATTGCGA
>JBKPOC010000078.1:0-5141 GCA_046732935.1 Acidobacteriota bacterium
GAAACACCGCGACGTGATCGAGCGCGTAACTTTTTGGGGAGTCGCCGACGGAGATTCGTGGTTGAATAACTGGCCTATCAAGGGACGAACAAATTATCCGTTGCTCTTCGATCGATTGGGTCAACCTAAACCCGCGTTCGATTCAATAATCGAGGTGGGCAATAAAAGGGGAAGCAATGACAAACAATAACTATCAACCAAAACCTGAACATAAATTTACTTTTGGACTATGGACCGTGGGCAATCGCGGACGCGATCCGTTTGGTGACGCAACGCGACCGACTCTGAGTCCCGTAACGATCGTCAAGCGTTTGAGTGAACTGGGCGCGTACGGCGTCAATCTTCACGATAATGATTTGATACCCATCGACGCCAACGCGAGCGAACGCGATCGCATCGTGCGCGAGTTCAAACACGCGCTCGACGACACCGGCATGAAAGTGCCGATGGCCACGACCAACCTCTTTTACGATCCTGTTTTCAAAGACGGTGCTTTTACGTCGAGCGATCCGCGAGTGCGGCTGTACGCGTTGCAGAAGACGATGCGCGCGATGGATCTCGGCGCGGAGCTCGGCGCGCGCATCTACGTTTTCTGGGGCGGCCGCGAAGGCGCGGAAGTCGACGCCGCGAAAGATCCGCGCGAGGCGCTGAAGTGGAACCGCGAAGCGCTCAACTTCCTTTGCGAGTACTCGATCGATCAAGGCTACGGCTACCGGTTCGCGCTCGAAGCGAAACCGAACGAGCCGCGCGGCGACATCTACTTGCCCACGACGGGCGCGATGCTCGGTTTCATCGCCACTCTCGATCATGCCGACATGGTTGGCGTTAACCCGGAAGTCGGACACGAACAGATGTCGGGTCTCAACTTCTACCACGTCGTGGCCCAGGCGATTGAAGCAGGGAAACTGTTTCACATCGATCTCAACGATCAAAAAGGGCCGCGCTTCGATCAGGATCTGCGTTTCGGATCGGAGTCGATCAAGAACCTGTTCTTTTTGGTGCGGCTGCTCGAGTCTGCTTACGACGGACCGCGTCACTTTGACGCGCACTCGTATCGCAGCGAGAACGAGGAGGGCGTTTGGGCGTTCGCGGCGGGCTGCATGAGGAATTACCTGATTCTGAAAGAGAAGGCGCGGCAGTTTGACGAAGACGGCGAGGTCCAGTCGCTGTTGTCCGAGATACAGAGCAACGGCGGTAGCGATCATGAGCCGCTGGGGCGTTACAGCGCGGAGAATGCGAAGCGAGTGAAGGAGCTGTCGCTCGATCGCAACGAGTTAGCCGGAAAGGTCTTGCCCTATGAACGCTTGGACCAGTTGACGGTCGATATCCTGTTCGGCGTGCGCTAAAACATGAAAACTATTTCTGCGTTATCCGCGTTCCTGGTGTTCGCGGCGCTGGTCAATACCGCGAACACTCAGTCTGTTCCTCCTTACAAAAACCCGAACCTGCCGGTCGAACAGCGCGTCGACGATCTCGTCTCGCGCATGACGCTCGAAGAGAAGATCGGGCAGATGGTGAATAACACGCCGGCCATCGAACGCCTCGGCATTCCTGCCTACGACTACTGGAACGAAGCGCTGCACGGCGTCGCGCGATCCGGCGTGGCGACTGTGTTTCCGCAGGCCATCGGTCTCGCCGCAACCTGGGACACGAAACTGATGCATCAAGTAGCCGACGTCATCTCGACCGAAGCACGCGCGAAGCATCATGAGTATGCGCGGAACAAACAGTACGGCCGTTATCAGGGCCTGACGTTCTGGAGCCCGAACATCAACATCTTTCGCGATCCACGTTGGGGACGCGGACAGGAAACTTACGGAGAAGATCCTTACCTCACCGGGCGCATGGGAGTTGAGTTCGTCAAAGGATTGCAGGGCGACGATCCGCGTTACTTCAAAGTCATCGCGACTCCGAAACACTACGCCGTTCACAGCGGCCCCGAACCTGAGCGTCACGCGTTTGACGCCATCGCTTCCGAACGAGATTTGCGCGAGACGTATCTGCCTGCGTTCAGGGCGACGATCCTCGACGGTCACGCCTACTCGGTTATGTGTGCTTATAACCGGACGAACGGCGAACCATGCTGCGCTAACAAAAAGCTGATGGTCGATATCCTGCGCGGCGAGTGGGGCTTCCCCGGTTACGTCGTTTCCGACTGCGGCGCGATCTACGACATCTGGAAGTTTCACAAGGTCGTGCCGACGGAGATGGAAGCTTCAGTTCTCGGCGTCAAAGCGGGCACTGATCTGACGTGCGGCAGCGAGTATCCGACGCTGGTCGAAGCTGTGAAGAAGGGAATGATCAGCGAAGCCGAGATCGATACGTCGGTGAAGCGTCTGCTGACGGCGCGTTTTCGCCTCGGCATGTTCGATCCGCCGGAGATGGTGGCTTACGCGCGCATCCCGTTTTCGCAAAATGACACTGACGAACATCGGCAACTGGCGTTAAAGTCTGCGCGTGAATCCATCGTTCTTTTGAAAAATGCGAATCGCACTTTGCCGCTGAAGAAAGATCTGAAGAGCATCGCCGTCATCGGTCCGAATGCGGATTTGCCGGAGACGTTGTGGGGTAACTACAACGGTCACGCGTCGCGTTTGTTTACGCCGCTCGCAGGAATCAAGAACGCAGTCTCGAAAGATACGAAAGTCACGTACGCGCTCGGATCCACACTCGCGGGTGAGCCGGTCGTGTCCGTTCCTGCTTCGGCTCTAACCGTGAACGGGACTGACCCGGGACTGAAAGCGGAGTACTTCAACAACCAGGAACTGAAGGGTTCGCCGGCAACTGTGCGGACGGATCCGCGCATTGATTTCGATTGGGGACGTTACAACCCGACGCCGGAGTTGAGTGGAAATAATTTTTCCGTTCGCTGGACCGGCAAACTCACGCCTCCCGAATCAGGTACCTACACACTCGGATTTACAGCCGACGACGGCGCGCGACTTTACATCGACGGAAAGCTCCTGGTTGACGCGTGGGCCAGCAATCCTACGAAGACGGTCACGCGGGAGATTGCTCTCGAAGCAGGTCGCAGTTACGACTTGCGGATGGAGTATTTCCAGTATCAGCGCGAGAACATCGCGAAGCTCGTTTGGTCGTATCCGCGGATGACCGAGCGACTACTGGAAGAAGCTGTGAAGGCGGCGCGGGAATCGGACGTGAGTGTTGTAGTCCTCGGGATTTCGGCAAGGCTCGAAGGCGAAGAGATGCCGGTGCAGATCGAGGGATTTCGTGGCGGCGATCGAACCGACCTCGCGCTGCCGAAGTCGCAGGAGGCGTTGCTGAAAGCAGTGGCGGCGACAGGCAAGCCGGTGGTTGTGGTGTTGCTGAGCGGCAGCGCGCTGGCGGTGAACTGGGCTAACGATAATGTTCCTGCGATCTTGCACTCGTGGTATCCGGGCGGCGAAGGCGGGATCGCGATCGCCGATGTTTTGTTTGGCGATTACAACCCGGCGGGACGATTACCGGTCACGTTCTACAAGTCGGTGGACCAGTTGCCGCCGTTTACGGACTACGGCATGAAGGGCCGCACGTATCGATATTTCGAAGGCCAGCCGCTTTATCCGTTCGGCTTTGGGTTGAGCTATACGAAGTTCGATTACGACAACTTGCGGTTCAGTGCGAAGTCAGTGAAGGCGGGCGAGCCGATCAAGGTGAGTGTCGATGTGAAGAACGCGGGTCAAATAGCGGGCGACGAAGTCGTGCAGTTGTATTTGAGTGACGTCGCTGCATCTGCGCCGGTGCCGATTCGCACGTTGGTCGGGTTCGAACGCATCAACATCCGGCCGGGACAAAAACAGACCGTGACGTTTACGATCACGCCTCGGCAGATGTCGTTGATCGACGAGCGAGGCAAACGTGTGATCGAGCCCGGTGAGTTCAAGCTCAGCATTGGCGGCGGACAGGTTGGTTTACCAGGAAAATTCTCGGTATCCGGGGAGAAGATCGACGTTGCTGAACGCTAGCCGCGCGGTTGTTTTGTGCCTTTTTGTGGTCTCGATTTGTGTTGCCAGAACACGAATCTCTTTCAATCAAAACTGGAATTTTCGTTTAGACGGTGCCGAGTGGCGGCAACTGAATCTGCCGCACGACTGGAGCATCGAAGGCGAGTTCAGCGAGAAGAATCCGGCGGGCACTGGCGGCGGCGCACTGCCAGGCGGCATCGGCTGGTATCGCAAGACGTTCACGCTGCCGGCGAGCGCCAACGGCAAACAGGTGTTCATCGAGTTTGACGGCGTGTACCGCAACAGCGAGGTCTGGATCAACGAGCACTATCTCGGCAAACGTCCGTACGGCTACAGCTCCTTCGCCTACGAACTGACGCCGCATCTGTTTTACGGGAGTAAGCCGAACCTGATCACAGTGAAAGTCGACAACTCGCAACAGCCAAACTCGCGCTGGTATTCGGGTTCGGGGATTTATCGCAACGTTTGGCTGACGACAGTCGAGCCGATGCACGTCGAGCATTGGGGCACTTACGTCACGACGCCTGAAGTCAGTGAAAGCTCAGCGACCGTGGTGATGAAAACGAAAGTGCATGGTTCCCAATCCGCAGTCAACCTGACGACCATCATTCAGGACGCCAACGGCCGGGAAGTGGCCCGCGCCACAGGCAACGCTGACGCCGAAGTAACGCAAACGTTGAAAGTCGCATCACCAATGCTTTGGTCGGACGAGCGGCCATACCTGTACAAAGTCGTAACGGAACTGAAGCGCGGCGCTCAACTCGTCGATCGCTACGAAACACCGCTCGGCATTCGCTCGTTCCGTTTCGACGTCGACAAGGGCTTCATCCTGAACGGCAAACCGGTGAAGATCCGCGGCGTTTGCAATCATCACGATCTGGGCTCGCTCGGGACGGCGGTGAACACGCGCGCGCTCGAACGGCAGTTGGAAATGTTGAAAGCGATGGGCGTAAACGGCATTCGCACGTCGCACAATCCACCGGCGCCGGAACTACTCGATCTCGCCGATCGAATGGGCTTCATCGTGATGGACGAAGCGTTCGACATCTGGAAAAAAGAGAAGACGAAGTACGACTACCATCTCGACTGGGACGAGTGGCACCAACGCGATCTGGAAGACATGGTGCTGCGCGATCGCAATCATCCCAGCATCTTCATCTGGAGCATCGGCAACGA
>JBKPOC010000079.1:0-27496 GCA_046732935.1 Acidobacteriota bacterium
TTGGCTCAAGATCTGACTCAGAAGCAGCACGTTCGATCTGCGAGTATTCGTCAGGCGTTACTCGAAAAGTAATGAATTTGATTCTTTTAACTTCCGTCATGAGCGGTTTTTCCTCGCGTTCGGGCAAAAAATATAGTTTTGTTTACGCGTTAACGTCATAAACGCGTAAATGCTTCCTGCAATTGACGTACACAAACGCAGACACGGTGCGTCAACGAACGTGCACGCGACAGCCCCAAAGCGGGGGTGTCGTGTCTAATTTCTTCAGGTGCGCAGCACCTCGCTTTAGTTTTTCGTTCGCAGTTTAGAATTTACGAGACGTGCGGAAGGGCTGACGATCAAAGCTTCAACAAGAATTGCAGTGGCGATCGCGGGGCGAGCAGTAGGATTAATAACCCTAAAGTGGAAATGATCGATTAGGACAAAAAGTCCTAGTAATTCAGGGCTGGCGATTAGCACTTCAAAAATTCCTCAGCGGTGATCATGTGGAACAGTGAGGTGAAATTTGACGCGAGGAAGTGGTCTACGTCTGTTGAATGTTCAGGTCGGCGCTTAGGGTGCAGAGGGGTTATCCGGGTCAAAAGATCAAGTTGGTTGGGACTCTTCTTGCGATATTAGCTTTCGGGATCACTGGGGGAAATGGCGGTCTACCTCATCGGCTGTCTAATAACCGGCACGGGTATTCTTCCAGCTGAGGGACGATTCCTAAGTCATACTGTTCGGACGGCGATCCTTATCGGATTACTTAGCGGATTACGACATTCTCATCCTCCGGTTTGCAGACCTTTACGCTGCTGCGCGACGGGGAATTTGAGCTAGCGATTTTGAATGTGGTTACGTCGAATATTTCTTGGTCTGTCAATCGTGTGGATTGGCTACGTTTTGGGGGAAGTTTTGTGAGGGGAATTCTGACGATTCCAGAGGAAGGATTTCCGTTGCGAGTGTACGTCGGCGAGAGTGATCGCCACGGTCCTATATACGGCAAAGATTCTGCCTTTGTCAGAGGATGTTTCGATGGTGGTTGATATCGTGAAGGGTCGAGAAAAGGTGGGGAGTTTCTGTCCCAGTGGGATGGAAGATCACGGACGAATCGGTGACGTTGGAACCAGTAAAAGTTCTTAGTACAACGGCTGACAGCACGCTCTCGTGAGGGACCAGAACTGAGTCTGTCAGACAAAGTATCTGTAACCCGTTCTGCGTACTTAAACCAATAGGATTAGGTGCTCAGTCTGGGAACTTGGCCTTCCGATTGGTGAGATATTAAGCCTCAATTTTGGATGTAGAGTAGGGGTGCAAATCGCAAACCCAAGTGCAAAAAAGCACTCGGCTGATGGGTTCGTTCTTTAGTGAGCTGTCAGTTGAAATTTCGATCGGATTTTGGTGTTCGGCGCGGATGATTTCGTTGCCATCTCGGAAGATTTGTGGATTTCGGTGAAGGAGTTGAACTGTATGAATGATTGGCGCGTACTGGCGGCGTCCAAAAAGAAATTCAAGGCAAAATATCCAGTTGTAGCATTATCGGTAATCGTGGATCTGCGGATTGTATAGCTCGTCTGCGAACTCTGTGATAAAGGCTTCTGCCTGTTCTCTGTTCTTGAATATAAACGCCGTATTGAAGTCTGTAGAGAAGAGCTTCGGAATACCTGATATGTAACCTTGAAATGTAACTATTATTATTCCCGTCTCCGTTTCTCCGCCTGCTGCATCAATCCGCCGTAGTCGTTCCATCATCGCCTGATTAATTGCCTCGGCATAGAGTTCGTCCGCATTGGGAAGGTGACCGACTTCTAACAGGTGAACGTTGGTGCCGAGAATTGCCAGCAAAGCTAGTCCAGCTCCGTCAGTTCCTATTTCTGCATCTTCTGGCACATCCATTAACCAATCCAGCAGTTCATGTTTAGTCGTTGGCATCAGTTGCCTCTCTTTCTTTCGGGCAGAAGTTGACTCGAGTAAGTCTTGACACCGCGGGCCAACTCGCTTCAAGCCGTCACCTGAATAGGAGTAGCTTTAGCTGCAAGTTGGCCCGCAATGTTTTTTGGTATCTATTTGGCTTTGGCCTTTTCGATTAGCGTGATCTCTTTGCTGAGCGCGTCACGAAAACGCGTGAGAATGGCAATAAGCAAATTGATTTTGGCCAGGGATCGGCGACGCTCGCGCTTAGTGCCCAAAAAGAATTCAATCTGGACTCTGTGCCGGCAGTCGGCAATGGTAAGCATGTTGTGACCCCACCTGTATTCGCCCTGGTTGGAGGATTCAACCTCAGCGAAGATATGCGACGTAAAACCCGTTGAGACAGGCGAGAGGAATGAACGCTTGCGAAGAGAGAAAACATTTTTCATGTTAGCAACCTCGAAGGAAATGATTAGGTGAAGCCGCTGTGTCTCTGGGCAAACTATTTGTATTGTCGCGCTTATTGAGAGACAGGAGGCTGGATACGTCAAGAAACGCAGCGTGTGGCTTATTCGGTCCAATGCATTAGTCTTACCTTCATGGACCAGGGCCAGCTAAATCCTTTTTGCTGGTGGTAACCCCAACAAAAATAACCGCAAGCTACTTCCTCCTCAGATGCGGGAGTTTGGTCGATAATTAATCCGGGTTGAACGGCTGGATCGTAACGTGTCGCCAACAAACGAATGTTCAAGTTAGCGGCGTGAAGCTTTCTCTCGGCGTCTTCATAGGTCAGTCCTTTGAGCGCTGGCACCTTAGTTTGAGGTGGTCTAGACCGGCGCTCACGTTGGACGTCGAGATGCAGCGCCAGAAGCGCAATTGCCGGCAAAAGGACAGCCGACAAAACAACAGACACAACCAGCAGCGTCACAAGAACTTTGATGAGCAGCTTGCGTTTTCCTCGTAGGGTATAACCAACGAGGATGCCAAGGAAAAATCTCATTACGGCGGTTCCTTCGAAAACTTTCCTAGTGAATCAACGACTCGGTATCCGCTTCTTTTTTCTTATTAAATTGTGTTGAGGAATGTCGGCTAAGGGAGAGCGTGAAGGAGAGGTGTCAACTTCGCGGTAATGGAATCAAGTCACCGCCTCTCTAATGAGATCTTTCAGCCGAATGGCGATTCCCATTAGCTCCAAGTCTGCTCGAATCATTCAAGTCTATGACGAACTTAGTGATGAAATCTTTCAGCTGCTGGTGATCAACAAGAAACGCTCAAGCTTCGTTCCTAGCAAAGCGAACAAGCCAGGGTCGGGGATTTGAATCGCGTGCTTTTCGACGATGAGGAAATTGGACTGCCGCAGCCGGAAGAATACGAAGTTGTTAATGGCGTCGCAAAACGCCATGCCAATGCACGTCTGCAAACGTCGCTAACACCTGGCCGGCTGAACTCGAGCTTCACACCATGACTATGCGTCCAGGCATCGAGCACCTTGGGCTTTAGAGTTGAACATTTCAGATGATGGGGATGATCAACTCACTTCTGCCAAGGAACCCCTCCAGGGATCGCCAGCTTATTCTCGTTGCTGTTGCGCATCCCGAGAATCCGCGCCGACGGCAGTGGTGGGCCTGAATGGCAATCCTTGCGCTTCAAAAAGAGCTCTGAACATTTCTCTCAATGGTTCAGAAGTAACTGCCTCATCCTCTGGAATGCACAGACTAGCGAATAGCTTACCTTGCTTACCTCTGTCGAGGTATGTTTTGTACAACGACACCAGTAAGCTCGCCCCCTCGCTCATCAGGGAATCAAGTGCGCCATCGATCATTCTTTTCCAATCTTTGTCGCGCTTTGGTAACCCGAATGTCACCGGATACATTGCCAGAACCGGGAACTGCTTGAACTGGTCGATCCCCCCAGTTCCTTTATCGTGTTGTAGAATCTCATCATCGGGCAGAGGCTGAAAGTCGCGTTCTGCTAATTCATATACCGCCGAACATGTCATCATATTTGCGACGAAAAGATTTAGGTCAGGATCGTCTTGTAATTGCCGATAAATATCTTTCGGATCTAACGCATTCGTAAGCTTGTAATTCATCCCTTTCAAAAAAGTTTCGACAAAATCATTGCCAACTTCGCCGTTCACCAACAGTACTTTAATATTTGGCAAACCCTCTGAACCCTTTGTTCTATTAACGACGTGCTTTAGCCTTAGCGGGCTTCCCTTTTCGATTTCCGTTCCGGATCGTACTAAGGCGCTCAAGGGCACGCGTAAGTAGGGAAACGGATTCGAAAAATCCATATACGCATTTCGTTGAAACGTCGGAAACACAGACACGACAATGTCAGCTTCTCTTTTTTCCATCAAGTCCTGAAGTTGATTCAGTTCGCAAAGAGATGCGAACTTCGCCGTGCCTTTTGTTAAATCAATAACATAATTAAAAAGATCAGCAGCAAAGCCATTCCGATGTCTATCGACAAACGGTTCATTCACAATGTAAGCAACACGTAAATGGTCCAGTCGTTTCGTTACTGAATCTGATAAACCGACGTCTGCGACGACTGAGGGCTCATAAGAAGCGAGCTTCAAGAACTCGTCCGTAAACTCTTCAAGTGACTTTTTACTCGTGACTGGTCGGAGCACCTTCGCCAGTTGTCTAATCACCTTTACTGACGGCACACGTCCTCCCTTGAGCACCATAGTGATGGTCGACGGCGTGACATTGGCAATTTTCCCTATATCCACGTTTGTGCGGCCAGCGCGGTGACGCTCGAAGAAAGCAACCAGCTTTTCAAGCTGAGGTTCGGAGAGTTTGGGTTTACCTCGACGCCGATCAGTTGCCATTTTCCCACTACCAGTTTTTGCCATTCCTTTTCTAGCTTTCTCGGTGGTTAATCATTCAGTTCAGGTACTCTAACGTGCTGCGGCGGTGGACTATACATGAATTTTAACGGCGAAGCAAAGCAGGAATTTGATGTGAACCAACATACTCACAGTGGCTCATCAATTCACACCACTCAATAAAGGCAAACCGGGAAAGAAATTTATTTAAAAAGAGCTTGACAGTACAAAATTATAAGCGTAGCCTCACGCGCAGCCGATGTTTTCACGAGAATTGCCGTGAATCTTCGCGGGTAAGAAAGTAGGTAAGCAGTTTAGACTGGAGGGGATATGGATTCCAAAGGCTCTGAGGTAGAGAGAAAGATGATCGCGTTGAGTCTGACTAAAGACATTCGATTGTCTAATCTCCTTGCGAAACATGCCCAGAATGCGCGCCGATCTCGAAATTTGTACGCATTGAAGCACAGAAAAATATCGCGCGCAATAACTCACTTCTCTGAATTTTTTAAGGTTGTATCGGTCGAGTTTACCGAGGGAACTTTGCTCGTGCTGGTTGAGCTCGCGGATCGCAAAAGCAATGCACATTGCCCCTGGAATGGCTTAACTCCTGCGGCGCAGAATCAGATTCGATCAATGCTGGCCGAACGGCTTAATCCCAATACTCACTTAGCAGTGGCAGCCTAGAGAAGAGGCTCTCGTGATTACTTAAGGAGTCAAAGATGAGTTCAGCGGTTAACCCGGCCCGCGTTCACGGACACGTATACTCACGATCGTTTCTCGATGGGGGCTTTCTCGCTCTCGCTTCATGTTTTCAACTGGCGTCAGCGAAGACGACCTTCACCGGTGCGAATGAATTTCTATCCGATTCCTGGATACTATCAGGAATCGTCACTTTTGCGATCCAGGCCGGACTCATTCTGGGCGGTGAAAGGATTGTTCAGATCGTTTCAGGCGTTCAACGAAAGCGAACGTCATTAATACCAGCACTGCTGTTGACGTCCATAACCTTTTGTACGTCCGTCATCTTTAGCGGCTTCGGGTTCTTCAAACATTACGCTTATGCGGAGGGAAACCGGGTAACAGACTTCGATTTGATATCTGCGCAGGTCCGCACGCTCGCACAGGAACTGGAACGGTATCGCACGGACGCTTTGGCCGCTGCTGCCACTGAGATTCGAAAATTGGACGACGAGCGTCGCCGTCAAGATGCGAGAGTAAACAACTTTAGATTAACTACGCGGACGCGAAGTATTTCGCAGGCTAAGCGTGATCAGTTGGCACGAGAAATAGCGAGTCTTAGTAAGACTCAAAATGCGTTCACGAATATCAACGTTCTCGGCAGCACTACCGGAACCGGTGCCGAGAACATGCGGACAACATTAATGGACAATAGACGCGCGATTACCAACCTGCTTGCACGGGAAATGCCCAATTACCTGCAAGATCATCCAGTGCCAGATGGTCTTCCGAACGCACCAGCGCCCGCAGACGTCCAGACCGCGTTCAAGCGCGACATAGAACTGCGGCGAACGCCGGCACTCTTCTCACTCGCCATGGCGTCAGCTATCGATCTGGCAAGCCTACTGGCTTTGGCGTGCAACATTTTCGTCTCGACGACCGAAGAGCGAATTATGGTCGTGAAGCGGAAGATAAAGAGCACGTGGAAGTCAACGTTTCCTTTGGCCCACACGGATGACACTTTCAGCGTCGTCACCATGCGTGTAATCAACGGTTCGGAAGCTTGTGATTTCGAAGTTGTTTTTAATAAGCCTGATTGGGAATTAATGGGTTTCGATCTCGAGGCAGACCGCGATGCAATAATCAAAAGAATCGGCCAGAGGTTTCCGGAACAACAAATCACTGGTCCTTTCTATAACGCCGACGGAAAAGAAATCACTCTTGACCAACCGCTATTTGACCAACTGAATGCTGATCACATTGTGTGTTTGCGGGTTGCTACGGAGTCAGGCGATCAGGAGGAAGCAGCTTGAGCGCCGGTGAGATCAAAGCCTTGGTAAGTTGCCTGATAACAGCAGCCCTCTCGGTGCTTTTCGTTATCGTGCTCGATTCCTTCACGGGCGTTTCTTTTAACTATGCCGTGCCGATTGCTCTGATTGCGGCGTTGTTCCCATTCGCCGTTCTACTGCGCCGACGATTAAGTCAGCGCACTGATGTATCGTTTGACGATCCGTGCCCGCGAGTCGGCACGATCCAACTCGCCCAGCCACGTGAGCGACAGGCGCAGTTCAGAAATATACACAGTGTGGTTATTCCGATTACTGGCAAGCGCGCAGTTTGAGGAGGCTGTCAATCGATGAAGCGCTATAGCAGTTCTTTGGTCGAGCCTGAACGAGATAGTGATCGCCGCGCGACAAAGATCCGAATCGGGGTTTGCGTTGTCATTATGGGGATCGTGCTGGCCCATACCGTCTACTACACATGGGCCGTTGAGTATCTCCGAAATGTGGATTTAAGAAGCCGTGGAGACCTCAGCGGAGCAATATTTTTTAGCAGACCGAAAGCGCTTTTTGTGGGCCAACAAATGACCCGAAGTGACCTTATTGCATTCCTGAGACAGATCGATTTCAGAGAAGATTCCGATCCAATACACGAAGGCACCTTTTCACTATTAAGTAACGAGGGATTACGAATCAGCTCTCGCTTTCCTGAATTTCCGTCGGTAAGTATCTGGTTTTATAAGGGTCGCATTGGTCGTATTCAGAATTCCACTGGGATTGATGTTTCTGACACGGAGATCGAACCGGAAATGCTGGCTACGTTCGTCGAGACTATTCGTGGTGAGAATAACACAAGGAAATTTCTCGCCAGGCGGAGGGTTATTCACGCACAGGACGTTAGGGATACTGATCTGTTGTACGCAGTCATGGCGTCGGAAGACTCTACCTTTATGAGTCATCACGGACTCCGCTATCTGCACCTATTACTCTCGATATTTCAACACCGCGGTGGAAGCTCGATATCAATGCAGGTCATCAAGAATGTGGTGTCTGCTGATTCTTCTCACAGTTTGCTGCGCAAACTAAACGAGCTGTACCTGACGGTGGCAATGGAAAAGCGGCTGTCAAAAGAACAAATCATCGAACTTTACATGAATCATGTTTTCATGGGATCAATCGATGGACGGTTCGCCTTATATGGGTATCTTGCAGGAGCGAACGCATTTTTCGACCGCACAACGATCCGAGAGCTCACACTCAGTGAAGCGTGTACGCTCGCCGGCATGACTGACGGACCCGCGAAGTATTTGGATCGTATCAGACAAGGAGACTACAGCATGATCTCTGCACGCAGAAATCGCGTTCTCGATTTATTGAATAAGAATTGGCCTGACCGTTATCCCGCGGATGTAATTGAAGCCGCGCGCCGCGAACCTATTAGTTTCGTATTCATGACAAAGGGCAGTACTACACGACTCGATGACGTGAGCAAGGCATTTATAACTCAGGCCGAACAACAACCCGAAATGGTTTCTTTAAACAACCTGCCTGCTTCTGAGTATTCCGGAGTCCATGTGTTTACGAGCATTGATGCAGACCTCATGAAAGCTGCTGAAACAGCTCTACGAAATCACTTGTCCCGATTGGAACAGGTATCGCCGCCGGTGGATAACAAAAGTGATGCGCCGACGCAAGATCAGTTATTGGGTTCAATTGTCACCATTGATCCGCGAACGGGTGAGATACTTGCCATGGTCGGTGAAGGGGCTGGTAGCGGCGGATTGAATTCGGCCTCGCTCGCCATCAATGCCATCGGTCCACCCGCCAGCACGATCAAACCATTTTCAATTGTCAATGCGCTGACTGCGGCTGTTCTTCCCAACGGAGAGCGATATTCGGCAGCGACATTAATTAATCCGCGGCTCGGTACTGTTGGCAATTGGCGACCTCAAATAGGTGTTGGCGAAACAACGCGCGTCCGTAGGTGTCTTAGTTCTTCCGATGACGGCTGTGCCGCATTTACAGCCAGATTGATAGGCCTCGAGCCGTTTGCAGATTTCTATCAGAATTTGACTGGCACCAGACCAGCGCCAGTTTCGCCCGTGTTAGCAATCGGATTTGGTTCGCATACTGAAATATCCGCGCTCACCCAGGCACGTGCCTACTCGATTTTTTCTAATCATGGCGTTCGCGTCAACGCCAACGCTATCTACAAAGTATTTCAGAACGGCCAGGAGCTCACGATTCCGCGAATTGGTAAGAATGAGAATGTCGTCGATCCTGGTGCTGCATTTATAACGGCGCAGCTCCTCCGATCAGTTCTTGGTTGGGGATATGACGGTGATGTCGGCACGGCTCGAAATCTTAGCTTCGCACGTAGTTTTCTTCAGCTCCATCCGGAAATCGAAATGGGTGCGAAGACCGGGAGTGGTCCGAATAATGTATGGATGGTCTCAGTCAGTCCGAAGCTGATTGTGGCTGTCCTCCTCACATATCGTGACCACTCAAAATTCAGGAATGCGAAAACGGTGATAGCAGCGAAAACTGCCAGTCTGATTTGGAGTGAATTCATGCAAGAAGTGCTTATAGCTCGCCCGGATCTTATTCGTGGGCGATGGCAGCAACCGGAAAATGTGCGACGAATGACAATTGACCCGGACCGCGGCTGCTTATCACGGCATGGCATCGACGAATACTTTCTTATAAATGCTGTTCCGCCACGTTGTTGAGAACAGCGAGCCGGAAGAGTTTCGCCGGAAATTAGTTAATTTAAAACGGATAGAAAATGTGGAATCCAGTAAAAATGTTGACGCAAGAGCAGAGTCGCCATATGCTCTCCGCCGTTAGGCACGAATACGGGATTGGTCCTCTAAACCACCCATATCAATCCGACGGCCGATCTCAAGCTGAACTTTGTCTAGTTCGGCCCCGTCAGTCAGCACAAATCATGCCATCTTCTCGCATTGTGAAAGTTCCGTTTGCGCATACTGCCATGAATCCGATTCCGTCGTCTCATTGGATAACGCGGCTCGCATTTGTCCTTGCTATTGTTACGGTCGCTTTTATCACCGGCTGTAGCAAGCAGACTTGTGCGCCACCCCCTCGGGATGATGCGCAGTACACTCTGCCGCCGCCCTCGAACGCAGCTCCAATGGTGGATGTCTTCCTCGACTCCACGCTATCGATGAAAGGATTCGTGTCTACTGGAACCAATAATAATTTCCAGCAGACGATTCCAATCCTAGAGAGTGCCGTCATCAGTCGCTGGGCGGGCGGAGAGACTCACTTCTTCAAGTTCGGAAGTCAAATCGAAGCACTTACAAATAGAAGTTACCTGGAGGCTGTTAAGCCTCAATTCTATTCGGATTCCGATTACAACACGCTGACGTTGATTGAAAATGTTATTGATTCAGCAAAGCCGGATCATTTGACGACCATCGTAACCGATCTTTTTCAGAACAATTCCGACATTAATCAGTTAAGCGACAAGATAAAAAAGAAATACATCGCTCAGGGCCTGGGCGTTGGAATTTTTGCTATTAAGAGTGAATTTGACGGCAACGTGTACGACGTTGGCCCTGACAAGTATTCATTCTCTTATGCGAGTGGCAGCGATGCGAAAAAGTTCCGGCCCTTCTACTTGTTGGTTTTGGGACCTCATGCGGAGATCTCTAAATATTTTGAAGCTTTGACTTATGCCGGTCTCAATAAATTTCCAGGTGAATTGCAGCAACGGGTCATCTTTTCACCGTTCATTGCATCGCCACTTGCGAATTTTGAGGGTGCAATTCCCAACACGAATAAGATCGCCAGGCAAGATCCTGGGACCCTTGTTCGCCCTGGTGCGAAGGACGCACGAATCGCAGAATTCAAGATTATCGGCCTGCCAGACTCAGCGAGTTTCAGTACTGAGCTAGCTTATCATCCGTTGAGTGACATCGTGACTACGAGCAACGATCTCGCTCCTGAGATAACGGGTTGGGTGTGCAGTGATAAAGCTAATGCCAACCCGCAATCAATGTCGGAGAGTGCCGAGGCGAAGAGCGCTCTTCAGATAAAAACAGCTAAGTTCAGCAGTGATAATCAACGAATACAGTTAGAAGCTCAAATCCATCCCAAGACGTTGCCGGGTGATGGCATATATGAATTTCGCATAGTTCTACGACCCCGCGACTACACCTTGCCCGGGTGGATTACAGATTGGAACATGAAAACTGACCTAATTGACTATTGGCATAGAACACCATCTGAGTTTGACGGAAGTAAAACTTATAATCTGGAGAATTTCTTAAAGACGTTGTGGGGTGCCGTGCTCGACGCGCATCATCCGAAGTCAGCCATCCTATACGTCTATATCAAGCGAGGTTAAAACTAAGGAGTGGACGCATGAAACACCTTGCCCGAATAGTAATGATCTCAATAATTCCGTTTGCGGTTTTTCTGATAATGCTGTACGGAGAAATAGATTTCATTCTCGAACCTCGCATAAATCCGGCATCAAATATGAGTTCGCAAGAATGGCTTCAAACATTCCGCCAACTAGCTACATATGGAATCATCGCGTCATGGCTGGTAAGCCTAATCTGGTATTACCTCGGCCAATGGTATTTCAAAGTAAATAACTGGGGCACGGCAAATCGACGTGCAGTGTGGGGGCTCTTGTTCCTGATACCGGTCGGAGTCTTCGCTATAACTTCCTTCTTCACGCCACAAGCGCAGGAGGGCGCGTTTTGGGCATTCCTTTTTTACCTCGTTAACAACGTCATCATTTATTACCTGGGAACCGTACTCTTTTCGCCACCGGCCTTCATGTATACGCCGATTGGCGCAACTGTTATCCGACATTGGAGATGACCTGTAACAGTGCTTTTCGGAGGATGAGATGAGTCACTACGTCGTGGGAATTGGTGGTACCGGTGCGAAGTGCGTCGAAGCTCTCATACATTTATGTGCGGCGGGATTAATGGTTGATAGTAAGCAGCTATTCGCGCTGTTCGTGGATACGGACGGCTCAAATGGCAGCCTTGGTCGAGCGCAAACACTGCTACAGAACTATAAGGCATGCCACGAGATGCAGAGGGGGGCCACCAATCTGTTCAAAACACCGGTTCGCATCGCTCGCCCGGACGTCTGGTCTCCAATTGACGATAAACCGGCGCGGCTTGATGAATTCTTTCGGTACGACACGCTAGCACAACGCAACAAAGGAATCGCCCATCTATTCGACATCCTTTACAGTAATGAGGAAAAGAAAACAACACTCGAAAAGGGATTTCGAGGACATCCATCGATCGGCGCTGCGGTAATGGCGGCAACCGTAAAACTCAATCAAGAAGAGCCGTGGAAAACGTTTCGCGATCAGATTGCGTTGGATGTTAGAACCGGAGAAGGCGCCACCGTTATTCTCTGCGGCTCAATTTTCGGCGGCACGGGTGCATCAGGTGTCCCGACCATAGCTAGACTCATTACGGAAGAGTTCAAATCTCAGTTCGGAGCAAGCCGATTTAGAATTGGCGCAATATTGATGCTGCCATACTTTTCTTTTGACAAGGTGCGGGAGCAAGGTATTAAGGCAGATGCTGAAGATTTTCTTCTCAGCACTCAGGCAGCACTGAATTACTATCATCAACAAAACACTTTGGATGTTTTCGATGCGGTGTATTTGATGGGAAGTGACTCCCTGACGCCCATGAGAGCTTCATCTTTGGGAGGTCCTACGCAGGAGAATGAACCGCACCTGCTCGAGATGTACGCAGCACTCAGTGCAATAAGTTTTCTGAACAATGAAGTGCGCGGCTACCCGATGGTCGCGCGTGATAAGAATAGTCACGTTACGTGGGAAGATCTGCCTTACACGGCCGGCTTTGCTGTGCTTAAGCAACGCATTGACGAATTAGCACGATTCGCGTTCGCCTATCTATCGGCGTACTACCCGATGTTAGAAGACATCACCGCGAAGGGAAGAGGTTATCGTGCTCCTTGGTACATCAACTTCTTTCAACGTAAAGGTGTTGACTTGAAAACTGCCCTGGATGCGGAACTCAAGCAAATAAAGATCTACTGCGAGAGCTTCTTGCAGTGGCTTGCTAATGTGGAGTTTTCTATTTCTCGCGCTAACGGAGACAATCAAGAAAACCTGGTCAACTATCTGCCGTTTGCCCGCGTTGTTAAAGATGACGACGGCAAACAGGGTGTTCAACTAAAGTCCAACCGCGACTTTGATACAGCCGCTTTTTCCAATCTACTAAATTCGCTACAGAAAGAGAAGTCAGAGGCAATGACACAACTATGGCAGCGACTCAGTGAAAGCTCAACCAGGATTCCAAATGCAGAAGGCGTCGGGGCATTTGTGAATGCACTTTATCGTGAATGCCAGGCAACACTACCCCGCGAAAGTATTAATTAATTTCACGGCACGTTGGAGAGGTCCAGACATATGACACACCCAGTACTTCCGAAGCTGCGCAAAGATCATACGGTCGGAAACTTTAATGCAGCCGGCATTTGGGACATTCGCGGACGTCAAGCACTCGATGATCTAAGCAAGGGTCTTGCTGTAGATCCGATTGAAACACAAATCAACTCCATTCCAGACATGTGGGCCCGGCCATTGTTGTTCGAAATGGCTTTAACGAACACGCGACATGTCCTGCACGCGCGCACTCTGGGTGAGTGGCGCGGCCTGTTGGCAATGTTGGCCCTCAAAGAAGTTGCTCTGATTTCAGACTTGGAGGCGATCAGAGTTGATGTTAACGGATCTGCAACTGACGCTGACAGAGATTTCTTAGCCACGCTGTCAAAGCTGCTCCCCACCGCCTCACTAGCGGAAGACACCACGTGGAAAACTCTTTATCTGTTCTTGTTCGATCGGAAACCCATCGGCATGACCTCTCCGACGACATTGGTATTAACGGCGACGGATTACTTGAATCGTATTCGTGGAATTCGTTGGTACGATGGCGTTCGGCTCGTAGATCCAAAAGACGTCCTACATCGAAAACAGAAAGAAGCACTCGCTGCCTGGTTGGAAATGGTTCGCAATAATGTAAGCAGCCACCAATCAGTCGATGCTAATCGCTTGCAGCCAATTGTGCGCTTATTGCGTGAATTTCAGGACGACTTGGAGGTTGTAGCTGCCGAATTCCGTGCTGGGAACTCGCTTGGAATCACGGGCCATGAAGCTGGAGTGTTCAGCTATCTGGACCGACCTTTTGAAAGTGCCGGGGAAGGTATTAAAGAATCAGAAGTTTGTTTAATCTCGTCAAGTAATAGGAGTCCCAATCCTACAAAGGCCCTCTTGTTAGTTGACCAAACCGTAGCTACTCAATGGAGACGGCCGGCACATGACATTGTTGTATATGACACTCTGACACTCGATCAGATACCGTTCAGCGGGTTGGGACAAAACCATAGTCAGTTAGGGCGCGTTCAGTTGCAAGGAGCAGAGTGGCGCACTGTCCGGGAGTTATTTACTGATAAGTTATTCGTAATAGCACAAGAGAATGCCTTTCGCGAGTCGGTCGAGCCGAATCACCGGCAACAGCCGTTGACATACACCGGAGCAACCGTCACACCTCTACTACCGTTGAGGAAAGAGTTGATTTCTTACCTCAGTCCGGATGATCTGAATCAGAGGATCTTCCTGGAAGCAACTCCCGGCGGAATCAAGGCTCACCTACGGCTAACACTTTCCGGTGGAGAATACGAAGCCGAAAAGCTTTACACGCCGGCTGACATTGTTCGCATTGATGATCTGCCTATTCTCGAGATATGGCCGAATTTTTCAGCGCAGGGATGGAAGGCATATTTCACCTGCTATTCTACGGACAATGTAGAGGCCACATTTGAAGCGGAACCCTACTCTCCCGGTTCAACAAATCTGCAACCCAAGGAAGCACAGCGTGTTGGTAAGAAACGACGCAAGTTTTGGTATACGGAAAATTACCCGGAGGCGATGTTATGTCAGGCGGTCGTGCTGAACGCGCAAACAAACATCATGGAACTGCAGGAAGCCGGGATGATATTGCTACAACGACCGCAAGCATTCGCCCCGCAAGGGAAGGCGTTCCGTGTTGGAATTGATTTCGGAGCAACGAGTACGAATGTCTACGTGCGCGATGGTGACATTAAGCTGCCAGTTAATTTTCAGGACCGCCGGAGTAGCATCACTGCTTCTGGAGCAGAAGAAGAATTGTTCGATTTTTTCTTGCCGAAAGGCCAGGTTGATATGCCTTTCCTGAGCCTGTTTCACGATTTCCTGATTGAACCTCAAGCGCATGAGCTTCAGCCATTCCAAAACGGACACATATACTTTTTGCATGATTACCGACGACTAGATGCATCTAGTGATGGAATGGCCACGGATCTGAAATGGTCGGACGTTCCCCAGAATAGAGTGAGAGTAAAAGCCTTTCTGACGCAGCTTGCTTTGCAAACAGCCGCGGAAGCAGTTGCAACTGGGGCGAACAGTATTAATTGGGCCTTTTCCTATCCAACCGCGTTTTCCGAAAACCAAATCGAAGGGTTTCCGGGAATCTGGGATCAAGTGACACAAAAATGCGCCGAGCTAACCGGCGTTTTGCGTCCGAATATACCAGGCAAACAGACTGAGAGTCTGGCAGCAGCACTCTTCTTTCTCGAAAAGCATAAAGCCTCAACACAACACGGAACCATCTTCATCGACATTGGAGGGAGTACTTCTGACGTTTCGATCTGGCAAAGAAATAAACCGCTTTGGCAAACGTCACTGCGATTTGCCGGGCGCGATATGTTTTTGAATTTTCTTTGGAACAATCCTGATTTTCTGACGCAACTCGGGGTGGATATCACGAACCTCGTTACACCTAAGAGTCGAGGTGATTTGAAATCCTTCTATGCTCAGGTTGATGCTTTGCTGCGCCAGGAAAGCTCGATGCTCTTTCAGAAATTAGCCACACATGGTAGCGCAGCAGGAATAAAACCACTCCGTCAACACCTGGCGTTGGGTCTGTCCGGCCTTTTGTATTACATCGGGTCCGTTTTGAATAATTTCATAAGCAGGAAGAAATATCGACAAGAAACGCCCCATGTCTATGTTGGTGGTAATGGCTCGCGGATGTTTCACTGGTTGGATATCGATGGGGATGGTAAGAGCAATAAACTCTATAAGAAATTATTTGCGAAAGGTGCTGGTTGGACGGGCGACGAACCTTTCAATGTCATTCTCAGTTCGGCGCCGAAGGCGGAAGCTGCTTATGGATTGGTATGCGATGCGAACTTGGAATTGGATGTTGAACCCGATCGCAGTGTTATTGCGGGTGAGAGTTTTTACGAAAGCGGACGGGCTCAAGCCTGGTCGCAGGCTCTCACAGCGGAACGTTTTACAAACGTTCTTGAGCCCCCCCAGAAATTAGAGCACCTAGAAGATTTCCTGGCGGGCTTCAATGAATTTGCCAACCGCGAAGGACTTATAGAAGCTTGGAAATTCGATAACAGTTTATGGACGGAACTTCGTCGCAGACTCAGTCAAACATTAAGTCGTTACCGAGGCCAAACCAATACTGCGGATATCGTCGTTGAGCCTATCTTTATTCTTGCTCTCAAACATCTTCTCGAAATACGCAATGGAATGTAGATCGATTGGTAAATGAGGACGGTCCGTTGAGGGGAGGACACTAATAATTTGTTACTCGGCTTTGTACTCGGCTTTGTGATGACCGGTATGTTTGTGTCTGGACTGTACGTTGGTTTTCGGTTCAAGCGCCTACAGCCGACCAACAGCGAGGTGACTATCGATGGAGTTAAAAACGGCTTAGCGCGTCTCAAAAAGGTAGTGCAAGCACTGGAAACAACAGTAGGTATTAAGTTACCCGATGATGACGAGCCTCAGAGTACCGGAACGAGTCTTCTGGCAACTCCACCTAACCTGAAACAGGTCGAAAATACCGTGGTTGGTTTGACTTCAAGGATTCAGAATGTAACTGATCGCATTTCTCCAGCAGCGACACCGGAGACAGATGCCTTTACACCAAAGGCAGAAGGTGATTTTGTTCCGCGCCGAATAGAGGTTCCGGAACCGCCGTCAGGAACAGTGGACCATAATAGGCAGACAACTACTGAACATAATGTGCGGATTAAGAGTTCCCCCAGAATGCCGACCATTGTTGAATCCCACGATTCGGCGCAAACACCACTAATCGTTCTGTATAACCAGGCTGTGGATGATAGGACCGCACGTGGCGAGTTTCAGCAACAATTTCGCCCGCTTAGAATAGGTACGATCAATGCTGCTGAGCGACGTCGTGATCCAGGTCTACCACCGGAATACAAAGAAGCGTCAGACGGTAACTTCTTAGCAATAGAAGATAGCAAGCGTATGAGTTACCTCATCGTTCCTCGATTCGACTTAACAGTGAAAGAAGCAAACTACGGAGCCGGCGCTATCGGCACGATCTTCGATTGTGGCGATTGGAATCCGCTACTGTCCTATTCCAGGGTGATGCTACAGCGCCCAGCCGTTTTTGAAAGAAGTGGTGAAACTTGGCTTCTGAAGGCACCGGGAGTGCTCGATTTAGGTCAAGGTGAGTAACACTGAATTCATGAAACCGTCCTCCTATTTCATTCCTGATAATCCAATTGCTTTGGCGATCGTCTACGTCCTGCTTGTTCTTTTTGCTATCTGGCTCATCTCACTGGCGATTCGATGGGTTGTCCTCACCAGACGAAGAAAGCAAATTGTGCGGTGCGCAGACGTGAGTATTTTGTCGGATGCGCTACGACGCAGACTGGCCCTGAACAATTCTGACAAACCATCCGAGCTACAGGCATTTCGAGAGCAAGCTAATACTGCGTTCATCGATTTTTGCGAGACGAAGAAACTAAAACCGAAATCAGCTATAGCCAGACACCTGCGAGCGATCTTCGATGCCGGCATAAATGAGAGTCGACTTGAGATCTCGCCGCTGGTCAAAAACACCAGCAGCTATCTGTTACGGGCAAGCAATCTGTTTCATTCGGTTTTGTCCCTTTTCATTATTATTGGCTTGCTGGGCACGTTGGCTGGGCTCGCCTCAACTCTGGGCCAACTTTCACAAATCTCCCCTGAAGGACAAGCCATTCGCGCGTCCTCAAGCAACCAAAACACTGCGCCGCCGAGCGTGTCCGAATCCCCCCAGGAGAGGGCTGCGAGCGGGTTGAATACACTGTTAAAGCAATTAAAGAGTGCGTTTGCGCCCAGTATCTGGGGAGTTCTCTTCACAATCGTCGGGGTTTTATTGTTTGGATTATTCCAACAGTTTTCACACACGCCGTTAAAAGATACGCTTGAGCGTCATACTTTGGTGGATTGGGTTCCGGCGCTCATTCCCACACCCTCGCAAAGTCTCTGGGAAAAATTGCAAGTAAGTGAACGGCAGATTCAAGCCAGTCTTGAAACTGCGAAAGACGTCGCCAAGATTGCCAACAGTCTTCAGGACGATTCAAGCGACCTGAACAAATCTGTTCGCGATGCGAAGGAAACGCTTCCGCAACTCACGAAAGCTTCCATTCAACTAGGCAATTTCTCCGATAAGTTCGTCAACGCAGTCAATGCATTGACGCCATTCCAGCAAGAGTTACACCAACTTTATGAGCAGTTGCGAAACGAATCAAAAACGTTTCATGAATCAGTTAAAGAAAACATACAGCGCGGCGAGTTATTTCAGTATGGCGTGACAAAACAGCTTGATAGTCAGAATAAGCAAATAGCTGACTTGCTGAATGGATTTAACGCGTACGAGAAAGCTTACATCGCAACGCGCGAGCGCATAGATAAGAACCTTGATCAGCTGCTTCAGGACGCAAAGAATGCATATCTAAGTCTCGCTGAAAGAAATAAGGAAGTGATTGCCACGATTGTATCCAATCTGAGAGAGCCTTTAGGTAAGGACCTGGCCGACGGTTTGGGCAAAGTGGAAAATTCGCTTGAGGTCCGGCTTACTGCGCTCGGCAAAAGTCTTGAATTGCTTCATATCCCATTGGAGCGAGCTGCCGGCGGACTTGAAGGGACACTCGAAAATCTTAATAACCGCAGTGAAAAGCTATTGATAGAAGTGCAGCAGGAATTCTTTAAGCGGAACATAATACAGGAACAGCAAGTTGCGGAAATCGTGGATCTCACCGCGAAATTTTCTAACTTGCTCGAACAGTTATCGGGTAACAACAAAGCTTTGACTGAATATGAACAAGTGTTAGGTGCGAATGTAAATGATTTGGTGCAGAACATAGGCAACCTCGGCAGTAATATAAATCTGTGGAATCAGAGCTTTAGTTCGGGCGAGTTTTCTAACTTGCTCGAACAGCTATCGAGTCACAACAAAGTTTTGACTGAATATGAACAAGTGTTAGGTTCAAATGTAAATGGATTGGCGCAGAACGTGGGCAATTTGGGCAGTAATATAAACGGGTTGGATCAGAGCCTTAGTTCAGGCAAATTTTCTAACTTGCTCGAGCAGCTATCGAGTCACAATAAAGTTTTGACTGAATATGAACGAATGTTAGGCGCGAATGTAAGTGAATTGGCACAGAATGTGGGAAGTCTGGGCGGTCACATAAATGTGTTAAATCAGCGCCTTAGTTCAAATGGGCGCGTCTCAGAATCGGGATCAAACCCGGAATCACTCGCAGAACTTAAGAGATTCATAGTATCGAATGAGAAGTTAGTGGCCCAACTTCAGACGTTGATTAATATCTTGAGGTATCAGCAGCAATCGACCGACGCGTCCTTTACATCTCGCCCGGTCGATTTTCAACAACCGACACCTCGCCCGGTCGCTTCTCAAGAACCGACATCTCAGCCAGACGATTCTCAACAACCGATAGAAGAAAGCCTCCTAAAGCGCGCCCGCAATCGGCTGTCGTTTTGGAGACGTTAACAAATGGACGAAGAATCAGTACTCGATTTTAACTTCTGGCCTTCTTTTTCAGACCTGATGTTGGCTTTGGTTCTTGTGTTGTGCCTAGTGCTTTTCCTGGTGCTCACGGTAATTTCGGCCGGGACCGTAAATCTCCAACAAGTCCAAGACAATCAAATGAGTATGATTAACCAGATTGCGAAGACTTATAAAGTAGAGGCAAAGAAGATCGATGATCGCACTTTCGGTATCTCTTCGGACGGGACGGATCGCTATGACATCAGAATCGAGAATGACTTGAACCAGCAACGGATTGCTTTTAGCGATAAGGTTTTGTTTTTACCTGACAAAACTGACATCAATAAAAAGGGACAAGAAATACTCACCATAGTCGGACAAAAGTTGCAGACGCAACTCGGCTCAATAAAAGAAATTCAGATTCAAGGACACGCGGATACAAACCCGACAAGTTACGTCCTGAATACCCGGTTGGCAGCGGAGCGTGCGATTTCCGTATTTGAATTTTTCCGAACATCAGTAGGCATTGATCCGTCGCAGCATCTGATGTCGGCAACCTCTTTTGGCGAATACCGACCTGTCGGTCGAACAGAGGGCGATACATCATTCAATTGGGAAAAAGTTCTGAGTGAAAATGTTACAGATAGTCAGAGAAGCCAGAACCGCCGAATAGAGTTGGTTCTAATTTATCGACAATAACTGCTTTACATTGCCGCAACCTTGGTGCGACGACCTGGACCGCGAGCCAACAGTTTCGTCTCGGCACCGGTTGGCAATGACGCTCTGGTTGCCGGAGGCCGTGCTTACCTGACGAATGACCTGGGGGTTGAGTAAGTAGAAGTAACGAGCCGGTCCAAACGAAGCCGGTGAGAAACCGGTGGCTTCGTTTATTTGTGTTGTGACATTTCCGCCCCCGGCAAAGTCTAGTGGCTAGCATGACAACTGCCGAGCAAATTACCCGCAGACGAGTAAGTGGAGCCGGCCACTCCTCAATACCACTCCGCAACTCCACCATGATGCGAACACGTACCGCGCCTATTCAGACTGAAGCTGTATGAGCCATCACGACAACGCGCAGATGCTCCTGCTGGCTTCGTGTCGCTGAAGGTCGGGGACTGGACTCGGATGCCGTCGACGTTTACGTAAGATCTGCCCGAATTTCGTGGTGGGCTGTCAGGCGTAGGTATTGAGCTTGTGCGCGATGTTTGAGTTGAGACTGTGCGTGGTCTTTGCGCTGCTGTCGTGCTTGCCGCACTCGCTTCTGCTGTTTGTCGAAGTGAAATCGTATTGCCATGAATCCAGCCGTCTGCACCGCTCTTGTTGTCGCGGATTTGATACCACGGGCCAGTTGGTGTGACATCGATCAACGACAAGAGATCGCCTTTGCTTACAGTGCCTACCACAGTGGCCAACTGAGAAGGATGCTCGTGGAGGTTCGCTTTCTTCGCTTTGACAACGGCAGCAACAGTCGAGCTCTGGTGTGGCTGAGTTTCTGTTACCTTCGCTTCCACACGTTGCTCTGGCACTGTTGCTGAAGAGCATGCCGAAGCAAGCGTGAGAAGAACCGTGAGTACGAGGAACAGAGGTTTATTGTAGGGGCACATCTGAGTTCCTTTCTATGTTTGGGTCATGTGGGATTAAGATCCTTGAGACTCGTGCGTGAGAGCAAATTCGCGCTGACGCATAGGAGCGCAAGCCATTTTCCCAGGTTTTTAGGCTGAACCTGAACCCAAGCTCCAACAGGCAATTACTTTGCCGTGGCGCGGAATAAGTGAAGAAATGGTATCCGTGGGAGGGTCGAACCTGCAATACGTTCGACCGCACGCAAACTGCACGCAAGAGGCGCTAATTACTGGCACGGTGTTTGTTGCCGCAGTGACACCAACCACGCTGAGCGTACCTGCTGTCCGAGGAAGTGCAACTCCACACGATTCTCCAAACCCAAGAAAAGGGCAGGCACAACGGCAAAATCGTGTTCACCAGTGACCGTCATAAATATTACCGCGTATGAAGATGTAGGACCCCTACCGATTACCGTCAACCGCACGGGGAATCTAACCGATATAGCGTCCTGTTTTTATATATCACCTTAACTCCTGACATGGGAATCGACCACCCCTGATCAGGATTGCTACGGGCACGCTTTCGTTTTGCTCGCGGGGAATCATCGAAAACAAATTTCGTTTGCGTCCCCGTTAGTGGCACCACTCTCACCTGGTCCTACAAAATTGTGCTGTCTGATAACTAGAGGGCAACACCACTTTGATGGGAGGCATTAAGGAAGCAGCTGTGACGTTTTTGCCCCAGCAACGCGGCATCGCGCAAAACGAATCCGAATTGAAAAACCGACGGACATAAAGATGGGGCTAAGATCGTGACGGTACGTGTTGATACGAAGCCAGCCGAAGCGATACCTTGACGACAGCTAGGCGCGTAAATACTGGCTTGTATCGTTTCGTAAGACTAGGTAAGGGTGTCATCACGGGACTTAAAATCCGTTGTCGAAAGGACATGCGGGTTCGACCCCCGCCCTCGGCACCACCCTTAATCTTTACCGTTTCACGACTCCTTCAACTTAGCCCGTTTAGTGATCTCAATCCCAAAATGAGCGACATCACCAGACGCGGTACGTAGTCGGATGGCCCTTCCTTACTTTTTGTTCGTCTTACTTATTCCAAAAACCAAGTAGTTAACCTCCGGCGGCAGCCGGTTTCTGGGTCATAGATCTTAAAGATTGCGAGGGACTTTGGACCAAAATCTGGCGAGGCGCGCGAATCATAAGAGAGAGACGTTCAATAGAGTCAATTGGGGACATGCTATCCTTACCTTTCATGATACAGGGCTCCAGTACAGAGCAACGACGATGGCTGACGCCACTCTTAGGTCTTGCATTCTTATCGACTGGCGTTGCCCTGCTAGTCTACATACTGTTTCAGGTTTCGCTGGGGATTGCATTAGCTTGTGCGCTTGTGTTTGTACTCGCAGTATTGACTTGGCGACTCTACAACATCCGTCCAATTCAGCGTCCCGTGCTAATCCGCCAAATAGGAAAGGGACTATTGATCGGTTTAGTAGCGACAGCCGCTTATGATCTTTCGCGTCTCACGATAGTTGAGATCTTTGCCTTAAAGGTCTGGCCTTTTGAGGCCTTCCGTTTCTTTGGCTACGCTATCGCTGGCGAAGGCATTTCGCGCCATCTGGCAATCGCCGTAGGCGCGCTCTACCATCTCGGCAACGGAGTATTTTTCAGTATCAGCTACTGCCTGCTGTTTGGAAGGCAGAAATGGTTTTGGGGCGTGGTTTGGGCATTGGGATTGGAAGTTTTAATGTTCTCGGTTTACCCCACGTTCCTGAATTTTGATGCTGTGATGAAGGAGTTTACTATCGTTTCAGTGTCAGGTCATTTGGCCTATGGCACCGTCCTGGGAGTAATGGCAAAAAGGTGATTCAGAATTGTTGACATGAGTTCGAGAGCTTCGATACTCTGACCCCCACGTAGACGACAAAGAAGCCCGTGTTTCTCAGGTGACGCGAATCCTTCTCCTCGCAACACGGTTTCATCTCATAGAGCCACGCTGCGAGTAGATATTCACTTCTAGTGCGCATGCAGCAAGATCACCGATCGAGTCTCCTTGAACGGATCAACGACCTATGGTGGCTGCGCTTACCCGCCATGATCGGGCGCTTGTCTCGCACTTTATCCGCAGTGCTGGCGGACGGGATGTATTGCTCTGCGTGGTCAGTTGGCGCGTTCGTCCTGCCGATCATGTTTGTCTTTGGATTTCTTCTTGCTTGGTTGCAGGCGTTTTTTGGGGAAGTTTATACGTTTTCCATCCTGCTGATGGCCGCGCTGGTACTTATGAGTCACTTAGGTGCCGCCTTGGGCGCATCAATGTGGCTCGGCTATGTGCTCGGGGACCTCCTTCTCTTTGTGCTTATTCCCGTGCTTACATCGCAGCAGCCGTTTCCTCCCGAGCGCATTTTCCTGATTGTCGTCACACGCTTTTTGGCTGACTTGTTACTGGCTAACCTACTAGTAGTCATTCCCCTTGCGATCAGAGGATTAACGCGATTGACGATGTGGCGAATACGGTCTTTCGCTAACACGTTTCTTAAACGCGGGCAATCCTCCGCTGGGGCGGTGATGCAGAAACGCTCACCAGCCCAACGTAGCATCGAGATTCTCCTGGACATACCCGTGCAATTTTTACTGGCAATCGTACTGGTCTATCTGTGGACACAAGCAGTCGCCACATTGATACGACCGGTTTACACATGGCACGACAGTAGTCCTCCCATTGAGGCCATACAGCCCTTGCAATCGCTGGGATGGCTGCTGGCAATCCTCGCAGGATGTGTGGGGGTGGTGCGGATCGTTCTAGAAGCAATTACTGCAAATAAGCCGCCGCTCGTCGCCCGGCAAATAGGTTTGTATCAGGCTATGGGACGATCAAAGAGTCGTCACCCGTTGCTGGTCGGGTTGGTGTTGGCGCCGTTTAAAGCCGCGCTTCTGACATTCCTGCTAGCCGGAATTCTGGACTCGTGGCTACAGGCAATTATTTTGGCTGTCATCCTCGGAGTTATTTTTTTGATACGTGCGATCTTCGCTGAGTTTCTGAGTGTTTGGACACGCATAGTTTCGTATGTCCCAATAGCAATCCGTTTTCTACTGGCGCTCGGCCTAAGTTATCTGCTGTCGTGGCCGATCATGCAGGTTCTTTGGAACCAAACGTCCACATTTCTTCCGGTGCTGATCGGTACGGTGATTTCGTTAGTTGTCTTTTCGATCCTTCTGCCCGCGCGTGAATCAGCAACCGTAGGAGCATCAGGCCAAGCGCAGGAAAAACAATGAGCTGTAGAACCCGTAGCTCAATAGCCATCATAATTTCTTGGTGTTTTTTGGTGTTTCCAGTAAACGTCTACGGGGATAATTGTGGGAGTTTGAGCGATTGCTACGGAACTGTACTCACCGGCGTAATCGCTATGATCGCGATCGCTGCGATCATAGCGGTGGTCTTTATTGTATTACCCGAACTCGCTGCCGCTGCTGAAGCCGCTGCCGAAGCCGCCGCTGCCGCCGAAGCCGCCGCTGCTACCGAAGCCGCTGCTGCTACCGAAGCCGCTGCTGCTACCGAAGCCGCTGCTACTGAAGCCGCTGCTACTGAAGCCGCTGCTACTGAAGCCGCTGCAGGCGAAGTTGCTGAGGGAGGAACCAGTGAAGTTACAATTCTCGAAGATAAGGCGAGCCACATCTTTAGTGAAGAGCCAGGACACCTAGCCGCCGATACACCGGCGAATCGTAAACTGCTAACTGACATGGCTTCGAAGGCCAAAAACTATTTAGGGCTGGACAAGGGGGGAAACCATTGGTACGCCGAGATGCGGCCTGACGGATCTCAAGTTTGGGCTCAAGTAAGAAATGGGCAAATCAGAAATGGCGGACTTAACCAGATAGCTAGGCCTTGGAACCCAATAACCGGTCTGTCACGCCCTACTAAACCTTAGAGGAATTAAATCGATGGAGACCTTGACAGCAAGACAGGCGTTCGATGCGATGGAGCTATTCCTCGAAAAATTCTACGAAGATACCCACTCGGATGAAGTGGGTGGATTGCTTGGGGATCTGCAGATAGTCGGAGATGGAATGCCAGCGGATCCAGGGGCTTGGCAGAATTGGATGCGGTGCGCGAAGACAGAACAGCTAACACTAAGCCAGGGATTTGAATGCATGAAACTCTTTCTCAAGAACTACTACGAGAGGGTTCACGCGACTGATGCAGACGGACTGCTTAAGAGTTTAGGGGTTGGGGAACCACACCAACAACCCAACAGTGCGAGCTGGCAAACTTGGGAAAGAAGTGTAGCTGAAATACTTAATAAGTAGTCGATGATTTTGCCGCTGCTTGCGTCATGATGAGTGAGCCAAAAGCGGAAACGTTGTGTCCAATTTGTGCCCAGAATGAACAGGACAGCACAGAGATGCGACTGTGAATAACTGTAAAGAATGCAAAAACGCCCGAAATTCTTGGTGGCTGCAACTCTTGAAAAGGCAAATACTTACGTTTTTGCCGGGATGGTGATTCATAACCCCAAGGTCGGCGGTTCGATCCCGCCCCCCCGCTACCAATGTTTTCAACAACTTACAGCTCTCTCGTAGGACTTGGGAGTTCTAACCCCAAGTAGGCGCATTAACATTTGTTCTCATTGGAATTAGCAGAACTTGGAATTACAGCAACTTTCCAGCAAGTCGCCCTACCACCAGTTGGACAAAACTATTAAGGACTTTTCGCTAGAGGCAATGTTGTTTGAACTAGTTAGGAAACATGCTTTGAGCTCTTACGAATATGACGACAAAACTTGGAAGGAACTACTCAAAGAAGCCCTGCATTCGAAGTTGGGCTATCAAAAATCTCAAATCCACTAATTGATTAAAGAGCGGCGACTTGTTGAACGAATAAAAGAAATGCGAGACCCGCTACCGCCTGATTGATTCGGAGTGGGGTATGTCGGACACAACTATTGTGGCTCTATTATCGGCAGCGGTCTCGCTTGTGCGACTTACTTGCAACTCATTGACAAACAGAGCGAACCTCAAGAACTCCTTCGTTGACCATCACTATGTCTTCCGTTACAGGTAACGCGGAGAGGAACTTCTGAAGCGGTGTGATTTAGTGTCGCAACTAGCTTTGACGTTTGCTGGAAGTATTCGGGTTTCTTTAAACCTAGCGAAGACTTGAAAGGCTGTCGGAACACTCTGTTCCGATGGAGGTTTTACAGGCGAGCGAGTTCCTCCCGCGAAGCCATGATCTTGACCTTTTTTAGTTCGGTCCCTTTCATTCCAAAAAACGTAGCCATCTCGATGATCTGTCCTTCATTCACGAAGTCTTTTGGATCAGAGCAGAATTTTTCCATTGTCGGGTTAAAACCAGGGCAACTCATGCTCTTCGGTATGCGGAGTTCGATTCTACATTCACCACGAAGGCCGTAATGCGAACATAATTCACAAATTATCATTGTCAAATCACGTGGTTGAAGCTTGGCCGTTATTCCGGGTGGATGAAACAATGGCAGTCACAGCATCATCGTCGTTAGATAAAGACGACAACGGTTTCACCACTCTTAATACTTTACGATTAAAACTGGCAATAGCGTCATACTCGTCATTGTAAATATTGAAGAGCGCTGAGAGATTTGCCGTTGTTATTACTTCGCGCATCTGTTCAGTAAGATGAAGTAACTTTATTTCTCCGCCTTGATTGCCCGCAGTCACCCAACTCGCGACGAGCTCGTCGAGTCCGCTTGAATCCATGTGTGTGATTTGAGAGAGGTTGAGAAGAATTCTGGTTTGTCCGTTTTCAACAAGGCTACGGATTGAATTGTGCAAACCCCGGGGTCTACCAGTAACTCTTATGCGACCTTTTAAATCGAGCACAGTCACGTCTTCAACGCGGCGCTCATTTATGTAGAGATTGAACACTAAGTTCTTTTTTCCTTTCCTAAACCGTGTCTGCTGCGTCTGCAGTTGAACTCTGCGGCTGCACCACCATGAGTCTCATAGTGACCCGTAGTCCAAACATTCTCTTGCTCGTCGATTTGTCTTTGCTGTTGGCTTCAGGTGATCCGGATGAATTCCAGAACAGCTGAGAAGGGAGTAAGCGACTCTCGGTTCACAATGAACCCTACGCGGTAAAGTGGTATATGTCAACTATAGTAAATACTAAAATAGCGACTGAGCTTCAACGTGTTTATAAAGTGGGTTCGCTATATGCATCATTCAACTTTCGAAAGTGGTAACCCATTGCGGCCAGCCGCAGCGTTTCGGCAAGCCTGTCGTGATGCTTTACCAGCGCTTGCGTAAAGAAGCGCCAGAACTCCTTGCGCTCACCATCAACTATTCCAAGCTTGAGCATCACGCGCGTGAATGC
>JBKPOC010000080.1:0-86856 GCA_046732935.1 Acidobacteriota bacterium
TTGATAACAGAAAAGTATGGAAGGGGGCAAGCGTAGCGCGCCCCCGCTCCGATCTCTCGCTTACGCACCAAGCGGGGGCGCGCTACGCTTGCCCCCTTCCTGACTGTTCTGTTCTCAACAGTCTTAAGTAATTTATCAATATGACCTTTCGCTTATTTTCTTGCTGTGCGTTGCTGTGTGTGGCCGTGATGGCTTCGGCCTGCAAACAGTCGAACCCCGTCGCGCCCGCCGTGGCTTCGCAAGGTGAACAGGCAACTGCCGCTGCTTCACCGTCGCCGAGCCCCACACCGCCGCGTCCTTCCGGCGAGATCGAATTCACTGACGTCACCGCGCAGGCCGGCATTCGTTTCAAGCACAACAGCGGCGCGACCGGAAAGAAATATCTGCCCGAGACGATCGGCGCCGGCTGCGCGTTCATCGATTACGACAACGACGGCTGGCAGGACATCCTGCTGATCAACTCGATGGACTGGCCCGAGTCGAAAAAGCACCGCTCGTTTTCAGCGCTCTATCACAACAACAAGGACGGCACGTTCACTGACGTCACGCAGCAGGTCGGCCTCGGCGTCGAGATGTATGGCATTGGCGTCGCCGTCGCCGATTACGATAACGATGGCTGGCAGGACATCTACGTCACCTGCGTCGGCGCCAACCACCTGTTTCGCAATCTCGGCAACGGCAAGTTTGCCGACGTGACTTCGCGAGCGGGTGTCGGAGACCCAGGCTTCTCGACGAGCGCGGCGTGGTTCGATTACGACAACGACGGCAAACTCGATCTCTTCGTCGGCAACTACGTCGACTGGTCGATCGCGACTGACCAGTACTGCACGCTCGACAGCAAGAACAAGTCGTACTGCACGCCGCAGTCTTACAAAGGACAGAACCCGACGCTGTATCACAATCGCGGCAACGGCACGTTCGAAAACGTCACCGCGCGCTCCGGCCTGGCCCCGCAGTCTGAACCGACCGGCAAGACGCTCGGCGTCGCATTGCTCGATTACGACGACGACGGCTGGATGGATCTCTTCGTCGCCAACGACACCGAACCGAACAATCTCTTTCGCAACAACCACAACGGCACGTTTACGGACAACGCAGTGATGGCCGGCGTCGCTTTCAGTGAATCGGGAACGGCTCGCGCCGGCATGGGCGTCGACGCGGCTGATTACGACGGTTCAGGCAAACCAAGCGTCGTCATCGGCAACTTCACTAACGAAAGCATCGCGCTCTATCACAACGACGGCTCCGGACTGTTCACCGACGAAGCTTCAACCTCAGGCATCGGCAAGATCTCGGCACAATCGCTGACGTTCGCTTGCTTCTTCTTCGACTACAACCTCGACGGTCTGCTCGACATCTTCGCCGCGAATGGACACGTCTCTGACGACATCAGCGTCGTGCAGCCGACGGTGAAGTACGCGCAGCCGCCACACCTGTTTCTCAACAAGGGAAAGAAGAAGTTTGAAGAAGTGACGGCGAAACTCGGACGCGCGCTGAACCGCGCGATCGTCGGACGCGGCGCTGCTTACGGAGACATCGACAACGACGGAGATCTCGATCTTCTGATCACGACGAACAACGGACCCGCGCGTCTGCTTCGTAACGACAACGCAAACCAGAACGATGTGCTGCGCGTGAAGATGATTGGCGCGAGAGCGAACCACGACGGCATCGGCGCCAAGGTCGTCGTGAAGACTTCGAAAGGCCGCACACTGTTTGCGATGGTGCGAACGGGATCGAGTTACTGTTCGCAGGCGGAACTGCCGTTGACGTTTGGTTTGGGTAAACCGGAAGAGGGAACTACGCTGACGATCGAGATCACGTGGCCCGGCAATCAAAAGGATCGCGTCGCCGACGTCAAGCCAAACCAGATCGTGACCATTCAGGAAGGGAAGGGTGTTACTGCATCAGAACCGATCGTATTCGTGCGAACGCCCGCGCCTACGCCGACGCCATCACCTACTCAATAAAATCCGTGTTACTTCTGAACCTTGACCAGCGTATCAGCTTCTCTTTTTAAGTGAGCGCTGAGTTGGATGACGCTCTCGAGATCGCGTTTGGCGACCGCAAGCTTTGCGGCATCGATCACGTTCGGTTGTTCGATCACGGGATTCGTGACGAAGCTTCGAATCTGCTTGCACAGCTTGATCAGCGCGTCCTTCATCTCCGGCTCATTCGTCTCCGCAGGCAGTTCCGTCTTTTTTATCTCTTCTGCCGGCGGGCTCAGGACGAGGTTTGACTGAATGCTCGTCGCGCGCTTTCGTATCTCGCCTGTTGCTTCGGAAACAAAGTGATAGTCGATTGGTTTGTTGGCGTCGATGGCGCGTGCGATTTCGTTGTGCAGCATGAGCATGCGATTGAAGTCTTCCTCAGTTTGGGCCATCAGCGCTTCGAGCCGTCTCCGGTCGTTAACCATTTCCGGCTTGCCGAAGTTGCGCAGTTGCCACTCTCGGGCGGACATGTCCTGCTGTCGTTCGCGTGCGCGATTGGAAGTTTTGTCGATGGGCGGGGGGCCGGATGCGGGTCGTTGTGCGAACGTAGTGGCGGCCGCGGGCAGGAGGAGGATGAACCCGATTAGTGCGAATTTGGCCGCCGGATGCTGATTGCTCATAGCAGACCTCCCGGATTTTTTGCGCCAGTATAGCGCCGAACGGAACGGCTTTGCCAAAGATTATGTGAACGCGAGTGGGGAACTGCGTTCGATTGACATAGTTTCCTGAACTAATTACTCTGCGCGTGCATCTCGCTACCGCGTTCGATCCTGCGTAGTGCCTAAAAGCTCTCTACTTAGTTGTCGCTATCGATTGTGTTTAGGCTACGACATGCTCTGCGCCCGATGAAGATAACCCCGCCACCCGACCCTGAAGCTTTTGAGAAGCTACTGACCTGGCTCGACCCGGATCGCGAAAAGGCGGGGGAGAAATACCAAAAAATTCACTCGCGGCTGTCGCGGATCTTTGCTGCAAGGGGTTGCACTGAAGCTGAAGATTTGGCGGATGAGACCGTCAACGTCGTCGGGCGCAAGATCGACTGGCTGATCGAAAACTATGTCGGCGATCCGGCGCTCTATTTCTTTGGCGTCGCCAAGAAAATCTATAAGCCACCGAAGCCCGTTCCTGACCCTCCTCCCACACCCGATAAAGATGAAGCGGAGCGCCGCTGCTCCTGCCTCGAACACTGCATGGAGCTTCTACTACCTTCGGACGAGCGCGGGCTGGTTCTGCGGTATCACCAGAAGGAAAAAGGAGAGAAGATTCGCCTGAGAAAACAACTGGCCAAAGAATTGGGGATTTCCCTTAACGCCCTTAGAATACGTATTTGGCACATTCATAACAGTCTTCGCCCCTGTGTTCAGCAATGTTTAGAGCGGCTCGCGTCCTGAAACGCTTTGGTAGCGGCGGGCATATAAATTAAGAGGCTCCCCGCGGCCTGGAAAGTTGTTGCTCTGTATGGCACTTAGTGACCATGATCAGTTAAACATCAGAGAATATCTTCTGGGGAAACTCAGCGATGCGGAGCAACACGCGATCGAAGAGCGGCTCATGGTCGACGATGCTCTCTTCGACGAGCTCGAAGTCTCAAAAGGTGAACTAATCGAGGAATACTCTGCCGGTGAGCTCGGTCAAAACGAACGTCAGTGGTTTGAAAGTCACTATCTGGCGTCAACTGAAGGAAAGGAAAGACGTCTTTTTTCAGTTGCCTTAGGCTCTCTCGGCCGGGGCGCACCAACGCCGAAACCAGTTGGTTTGCTTAAGCGAATCGCCTCGTTCTTCTTCACACAAAGATCCGGGTGGTTAGTACTTGCGAGCGCCGGAGTCGTAGTAGCTGTAGCGGTTGGGGTTTGGGTGAGTTCCAACACGCCGCGGAGTTCGCTCGCCGTCACGCTCACCAACAGCACAATCAGACGCTCGGCCGGTGAATCTCCGTACCACAGAATCGCGCTCAAGCGCGATGTTGGAGAACTCAAGATCTCTCTCGTCGTTCCTGAGTCCTTCAGGAATTCCGCGAACTTCCGAGCTGAACTGGAGAATCATCGCTACCAAATTACAAAGTTGACGCCGGCTGGCTACGACGGCAACGCTGTTCTGGTTATCGTTCCGGCGCAGCAAGTACCGGACGGACTATATGCGTTGACTCTCTATGCGATTCGAGCTGATGGCAATGAACAAGCCGTGCCGAGTCAGTACCTCTTCGAGATTGTGCGAACCGACTAACCTACTCGAGTCTTCAACCGCCGCCGCGAGCGTAAGTACCACCAGATCACCACTCCCAGCAACATCAGGAACGCAACGATCACGGATATCCTCAACCAGGACGCAGGCACGTCTTTCTGGTCCACCGGCTTGATTACCTGTTGGTAGTCGCCCTGCAACGTGAAGGCGGCCCAGTAGTAAGGTGAGCTCCATCTGGGGTTCTGGCGAATACTGTTTTGCGCGGCGCGCAAGGCCTCGGCTGGTTGCATTTGGTGTTGCAGCAGGTTGCTGTAGAAGTATTTCATCAACTCAGCCGTAGCGGCATCGTCAACCGTCCACAAACTCGCTACTACACTCGACGCGCCCGCGTACATAAATCCGCGTGTCAGGCTGACCAGTCCTTCCCCACGCATATCCTTTCCCACTGCCGTGTCGCACGCGCTTAGAACCACCAGGTGAACTGGAGCATGCAGATTGTAGATGTCCTCCAACCCAACAAAACCATTTATCTCCTGCCCCTTGACATCTACCGTAGATAACAGGAGCCCGGTGCTGTCGGGCCGGTTAGGATCGAGAAAGCCTCCGTGTGTAGCGAGGTGCAGGATCGCGTATTGAGTGAGATCCGTCGCGAAGAGTTTCTCGCGTGTGGCGTTGACGTCGCTGAACACGATGGCGCGGCCACTGGCGAGTTCGCGCAGGTTCGTCAACTCTCGCGCGGCATAGAACAAACGCGGAATCACTGCCGGATCGAATCGGTCTTTGCCGAGCTCAATGTCGCGCAAACGCGCAACATCAGGGTTCTTCATGGCAAGCTGATCGCTGCCGTTCTTGTCTTCATGTTTGGCGGAGCTCGAATAGAAGACCGGATCGCCGAATGCGGCCACCAGGCTGGCTGCCGGCTGACGGTGGCCCGCTTCCTCACGCATGTCTCCGAGGACGGAAGCAGAAGGAGCGTTCACTATGTTGTGCTTCGTCACCAGTGGCTCGTCCGGTGAGGACGGCGCGCGTAAGATTTGAAACGGTATGTAGTTCAGCGTACCGTCGCCGACGACAATGATCGTCCGCTTGTCCAATTCCTGCGCCATCGGATACCAGATCATTTCGCTGAGTTCGCGAGCAGCCTGCCCAAGTTTGTCGTCGGTTCCTGTGTCAGGGGGAAATCTGAGCAACTCGTAGACTTTTGTCGCGGCTTCGCTGATCTTCGTTTGTGAGGGCAGCTCGAACGTTTTGATACTGTCGCGAGTGACGGTCCAGGCGTAACTCTTCGTACTACCGAGACTATATTCCAGCAGCACGGTGTCATTGTCGGCGACAACGTTCTGCTGAATGCGCCGCAGGTTCCAGTTAACGGGACGCAGGATCTGTTCGTAACCGGGATACCGCGTGTGTATCGTCGCGAGGACTTCGTTGTACTCGGCCTCTAATCGCGGCAGTTCCTCCTCGACCGCTTTCAGTTCCGCGGTGTTAGACGGCTTCCCTTTGTCGCTTAAAAGTTGTGTGCGGTATTCCGTTCTCTCACGGAGTGACTGGCGCAACGATTTTTCTCGTTGGGCCAGGTCGGGATCGAGACCGGGCGCGAAGTTAGTGTGAGTAGCGCGGAGATATTCCGCCAGAGAGCGAGCGCGTGCCGTCTCACTGGTTTCAAAAGCGCGAACATCGAGACCAAGCGCCGGCGCCAGTTGATGCTTGCTCATCAGGCATTCGATATACGTTTGGTATCGATCATGGACCGAGGCTGAGAACGCCATCGTCAGGTCGCGGTTCTCCGACACGCGATGCATGCCTTCAGTTATTTGCAAAGAACGGGATAGATTGTTTTCAGCTTTTTCATAGTTCTTGCGCTTTAATTCAAGCCGCCCGATGGCGTAGTAGACGGCTGCTGCATTGACGGGCGACGAAAGTTGTTCGAATGTTTTCAGCGCATCCTGGTAGTTTTGCTCTGCGCCCGGGAGTTGTCCCTGGTATTCCAACACCTGGCCCAGCAATGCTTCGGCCCGCGCCGCTTCCATCCAATTGCCGGAACGCAGGTAAGCACTTCTCGCGGACTCAAACGCATCTCGAGCAGCCGGATACTCGCCCAAAGCCATGTGAACTCTGCCAATTCCCTCACGGCTTTGTGCTGCCTGAATAGTGGTGTCTTCCATTCCGGCCAGAGATTGTTCGAAATACGATAAGGCTACGGAATATTTTTGTTGCTGGAAATAGTTGTCTCCGATTGCCCAGGTTACGTACCAGACCGAATGAGTGTCCTGGACCGCGCGAAACATTTCCAGCGCCCGGTTGAAATGGCTCAGGCCTTCTTCGTACAGACCATGGGCCGTGAGGACCTCTCCCAGGCTGTTAACAATCCGCGCCATCTTTTCCGGTTCGGCTGTTTCATCGATGAGGATCTGCGCCTGCGCTAATACCGAGAAGCCATCTTGCCACTCTGCTGTGCGGTAGTCGATGAAGCCAAGGTTGATCAAGGCGCCGGCCTGACCGGCAGAGTTGCCCAGCTCGCGGAAAAGTTGTAGCTGCGTTTCAAAATGTTCATGTGCTTCGGAAAGCATGTTTTGGGCGAGGTAACAGGTGCCAATCTGTCCATGTGTGCGTGCTGCTCCGTCCTTGTCGCCGAGAGTGGTCCACAGATCGAGGGATTTTTCGGCGGTCTTCACGCACAAACGGTGATCGTCCTGGTTCTGGCGGCCGGCGATATTGAGTAGCGCCTCCGCCTGGCCGCGCGTGTAGCCGGATTGTTCGCTTAATGTGCGCGCTGAATTCGCGTATTCGTATATGCGCTCCCTGTCGATGTACCAGTAAGCGGCTGCCAATCCGTTCAGGTTGTCAACTTCGACTTCAACTGCGGGTGTGGTCTTTAACAGATCGAGCGCCTGATTGTGACTGCTGATGGCATCTTGTGGAGAGTTGAGCCGTAGTTGAAGGCGGCCCGCGCGATTGAGGACCCGAGCCGCCTCGATGTTTTCATTTGCCTGAATAAAAAGGCGCGCCGCTTCCTGGAGTTTGGTGAGGGCCGCCTGTCGGTCGGGACGAGTAGTGGCATTGTCGTTGGCGCTGTCAGCAAGTTGCCGCGCCACCTCTTTCGTGTCGGGTACGACTTGCGCCTGAGCGATTATCGCCAGACACAACAGCGCAAACATGAGGAGGTGTCGCGGCATTGTCGCAAGCCTCAGGCGTCAGCGTCAGACTTGTTCACCTTTCCGGTCATTTGAGTGGCGATACCGTCAAGGAACGGTGCGCTAGCCGGCAGCATAAAAGTCGATCGCCTGTCGCCTCTTCGGCGTTTACCTTTGCCGTTTAGCCCGGTGATTTGCAGCCCAGTGAAATGAGGATAGTTCTTGATGGTCACGCAGTCACTGGAACCTCCGGTCGGATCACCGCCGCCAGCCTTTTGCGGGATACCCAACGGATCTCGCGGCCCTGTCTTGTCGGCGAGTTGTTCTATTCCGCTGAGAAGCCCGGCGGACATCTGCTCGAGCAACCCAAGCAGGTGTCGATCGAGATTGGGTTGCGTCACGGCCTTGGGTTCGTGGGTATCATGCTCGGCTTCCTGCGTGAGACGCATAGTGTCGGCGAAGTAAGTTTTCAAGAAGTTTCTCCAGCCGGTCCTTTGGCTCAGCTCGTAGTTCTCATATTGCTCGTTCCACATGTTGCTGCCGATTGGCTCGGCCCAGGGGAAAAAAACGGACAGGCCGTGGGAGTATTGATACGCCGGTCCGCAAAACGCACAGCGCACGATCGGGCCGAAGTCGTGCCCGTTGACCCCTCGCTTCAACACATTCATAACTGCATCGCAGGCATTTATGATTTCCTTGAATGCCGCCCGAGTTTTTGGCTGGCGGGGTTTGATGTTCTGTCTCGTCAGGCGAAAACAGAAGTCGTACAGGTCCGTGAAGTTCTCGTCGTAGTAGCTCTGGGCTTCCCAGTGGGCGAGCAGGACCGCGTCGCGGATCGATGGGTCACCTGCCTTCTTGCCTAGATCCAGCCCGTTGCTGAGTGCTTTCGCAAGTCGATCGAGCGGCTGTTGCAGTCGGTGCACTCGATTCAAGTCACACAGAGTCAGGTCAGAGCTGTACCCGGCGAGTTGAAAGTCGAAGCTATTGTAGATGCAATACTCGAACATCTTGATGAACATTGCTCTGATTCTGGCGCGCTCCATCTCCTCCGGAAACGCATCCATAATCATGTTCAAGTTCAGTTCTCTGCGGTCGGCGCCGCTTAGCCGAGATTTTTTGTGTCTAGCTATGAGGTTCTTTGTCTTCCGTGAGAGGGAGACGTCTCCGTTCTGAAACGCCTTAACATCACATAGCGCGGGACCGTCGAGCAGGCTCGTGATCTTTGGCGTGAAGTTTTTTACCAGCGTTAGATCGTCAAGGCGGTTTGTTTGCAGCGACTTCCCTCCATGTCCGTTGAGGACGCTTCGAAGATGCAAGGCCGGCTCGCCTCGTCCGTCCCTCATCCGTTCGATGAGGCCGGCTGCGATCGAGCTATCATCCAGAGATCTGGCCCGTTCCATATCGTTGAAAAGCCGAATCAGGATCTGCCGGTATGGCCAACTGCCGACATACAGCGGCCCCTGTGAGGCCATCATGTAGTTGGCCTTGCCTCTGAGTTCGAAGGCGACTTCGGCTCCACTCATCGAGCAGCTATGGAACCCGATCAATTCGAGCTCGCCGCAGGGCGCGTCTTTGGAGATCTGGTCCTTGAACCTGTCCAGGACGTCGCCGAGGTCCGTCAGCGTGAGTGCATGTTGTTGTGCCTCGGTATCGGAGCCGTGCTCGTCGAACATGAAAAGATCGTTACCCACGACGACGCCATGTGCGAGGATGATGAGCATGTAGTGGCGAGCGGGATAATTTACGCGGCAAAAATTAAGAAATCGCGCCAACGACTCCTTCGGGTTTTGCTCGCTGGCCATCGTGATCGGTGGGATTGGGGGGTTGTAGTCGATTTTTTGCGTCTGCTGCTTGATCTGTTCGGCGACGCTGGCGTCCCACAGTTTGTCCAACACCAGGTTACGCACGAACGGATCGTTACCCTCAAAGCCGATGTTTGACGCCTCCTTGGGATGTTTTTTCTCTTCTTTGAGCCGTTCCACCATGTTCACGTCGAAGATGTGGACAGGCATGTTTACCGTATTCGGATCGAACTGGGCGATTACATTGACGTCGCGATGAAATCCGGCGTTCTTGATTGCTTTGAGTTGCGAGATAGTGCCTGGAGCAAGCGGGTTATCAGTCGCAAAACAAAACATTACTGTCCATTCCCTTAATTGGGGCTGTCTTTCTTCAGTCATCTATTTCTCCTCCTTCGTTGGGTTCTGGGCACGTGAGACGCTGCTGCCAACTCAGACTGCGAAACTTCAGGGCCGTGCCGGTAGGCCTCGAGGGGCATGAGTTCTGAGCAGTGCTCGATCCAGTTTTGGGCGATCCGTTGTCTCGTTAGTAATGCAGCTAAGTAGCAAAGCATTTCAATGACTTGCTTTTGGGAAGGCTATTAGCGAACCGCCGAACTTTGTTGAGAGAAGGCGGGACGAGACTAGTTCTTACTCGAAGCACTGGAAAGAGCAGCCAGCTTCTATTCCAAACCAGCCTCCGGTGTCAACGGTATTGCGATGTTTGACTCGAAGTTGGTTTGGTCTGGTGTGAAAAGTTGAAATTGGCGTCCGACGATGTGAACAATTGCTTGACTCGAAGTGATGTCTGTACTACTTATTCCAATGACACTGCAAAAGTATGCGACGGATCGATCTCAAGAAAGCGAACGTAGCCCGGTCAAACACGATTCGGAACATCAATCGGCAGATTGTGCTGAACTACGTCCGAGAACGCGGGCCCATCTCGCGGGCGGAAATCGCCCACGAAACGGCGCTCCAGCGCTCGACTGTCTCGCTCATCGTCGAGGAACTCCGGATCGAGGGTTTGATCGAGGAGCTGAGCGGCGAGTCGACGGGCGGACGGCCGCCAATCCTGCTCTCGCTGCGTACGGCTGATGCTGTTGCGATCGGCGTCGACGTTGGGACGACGCGAACTATCGTCGCCACCAGCGACCTCGCAGGGCGCGTCCTTCACCAGGAGCAGTTTGAAACCAATCCCGACGCGAGCAAGACGACGAAGAGCATCATCGACCTCTCGCGAAAGCTGATCAATGAAAACAATGGAACGATTGAAGGGATCGGAATCAGTCTTCCGGGTCTCGTCGCCGCTGAAGGAAAGGAACTGTTTGTTCCCACGTTTGATTGGCGCGATTTGCCGCTCGCGGACGACTTGAATGCCGCGACCGGGTTGCCAATCACGATTGAAAACGACGCGAACGCGGCTGCGCACGCGGAGTTATGGTTTGGGCGACCCGAGATTCGACACATACGCGACTTTATTCTCGTGCTGGTTGAAGGTGGTGTCGGTACGGGAATCGTTTTTGATGGCCAGGTTTATCGCGGAGAGAATGGAGCGGCGGGAGAGTTTGGGCACATGACGATCGGACAGGGCGCGCCGGTGGCGTGCGCGTCGGGGAGTCGTGAATGCTGGGAAGCTTTTTCTTCCGAAAGATCGGCGTTGGCGCGTTACAAGAAACTCGGGACGTCGTCGAATGGATCGGCCGAGATCGATTTTAGCGAGTTGATCGATATGGCGTTGCGAGGCGACGCGGCGGCACGTTCGGCGTTGAAGGAGACTGCGTACTACCTCGGGATTGGTATCGCCAACCTGATTCGCGGACTCGCGCCGGAAGCCGTGATCGTTGGTGGCCCGATCGTTCGCTCCTGGCCCGTCATCTCGGAAGACATCAAGACCACAGTCGAGGCGACCATCTGCCGCGGTCTTCCTTCAACACGCATCATCGCCTCGACGCTCGGCCCCGAACCAACCCTCATGGGCGCCCTCAGCCTGGTCCTCGCCAGTAAATTCGCGTCAGTGTCCGTCGTGTGATCCTCACTGCGAAGGCGCCTCAAAGGTCGGCAATCCCGCCCACGGGAGTGGGTAAATTATTAAGTTCGACCTACAACGCTCGTAAAACACTGGTGAATCCCACCAACGACAGACTCTTGAGGCAACGCCACACTGCGACAAGAACCGGCCAGTAAACGGCACACGTCTCCGAAAAAAGTTCTTGACACGCGCGGGCTTTAGGTCTAAATACTTTTGGTAGCCTCTGCAACAAAGTATCAGACAGACAAGTTAGCGCAAATTAGGGTTCTCAACGGTCCACGGGCAGTCTATGAATTCTGGTTCCTATTTCATCCGTTTGGATTGCCGGTCTCATTTTGTTTAGTCGTGTTCGCAATAGTCTGCTTTCCGCAGCTCTGTTCTCAGATAGTCGTTGGTAAACGTTAGCTAAACGTAGTGACGCCCGAAACACTGAGGAGGTGTTGTATGTCGAGGAAGTTTGGACTGCAAGCGCTCTTGCTTCTACTGAGCGTCGGATTGTTTGCCGGCGTGCATGCTCAGTCGAGCACCGCCGGAAACATCACTGGCACGGTCAGAGACCAAGCGGGCGCGGCAGTCGCGAATGCCGAGATCACGATTGTCGAAGATAAGACCGGCGCTTCTCGAACCGCCAAAACAAACGAGGATGGTTTCTATAACATTCCTGGTTTGCCGGCGGGCATCTATACGATCAGCACCGCTCCCAGTGGCTTCAAGAAAACGGTCGCGACCAACGTCGAGCTGCACGTCAGCGAAAACAAGACCGTTAATCTCGACTTGCAGGTGGGCCAGGTATCGGAGGTCGTCACCGTCACCAGCGAGTCTACGCCAGTTGAGCTCAGAAGCGGCGAAGTCAGCAGTCTCGTTTCCGAGAAGCAGGTGACGGAGTTGCCGCTCAACGGCCGCAACTACGCGCAGTTGGCCCTGATGGTGCCGGGCGTCTCACCGGTGACTCAGGCCGGCGCGGGCGGCGCCTTCAACACTCGCGGAACTGGTCTCGACTCCGGCGTCGACATGTCGGTCAACGGCAACCAGTCGAACACCAATCTATGGACCGTCGACGGCGTCAACAACATGGACGTCGGTTCGAACCGCACGTTGCTGGTGTTCCCGTCAGTCGACTCGATTCAGGAGTTTCGCGTTGAGCGCAACAGCTTCAGCGCGGAGTTTGGCCAGGCACAGGGTGCGGTGGTCAACCTGATCACCAAGGGCGGCAGCAACGAGTTTCACGGCAGCCTGTTCGAATTCTTCCGCAACGACGCGCTCAACGCCAACAGCTTCTTCCTGAATCGCGCCGGTGGACCCAAGGCGCAACTCGACTATAACAACTACGGCGGAAACTTTAGCGGACCGATCATCAAGAACCGCGTCTTCTTCTTCTGGTCGGAAGAGTGGCGGCGAGAAGATCGCGGTCAGGTGCTATCAGCCAACGTGCCGACTGCTTTGGAGAAGCAGGGAATTTTCACAGGCCCACTGACCGGCAACCTGCCGCACATACCGGGTACCTGTCATGAAGTGCCCAACCCGAATGCGCCGCCCCCTACGATCACGGTGTGCGATCCGTTCCCGGGCAATCGAATTCCGACAGCTCAACTGAGCCCCGCCGGACTCGCATTCATGAAACTATTCCCGGATCCGAACACAACCGGTTCACCCAACTGGACCATTTCACAGCTTCAGCCGATTCGCACGCGCCAGGATCTGATTCGCGGCGACGTGACGATCACGGACAAGATGAACCTGATGGTCCGCTACATCAACGAGAAGTGGACCCACGACGCAGCCACCGGAAACTTCTGGGGCGACTCCCAATATCCGACGCTCTCTTCTGACTGGAGTCAGCCGAGTCATAGTTTTGCCGTTAAGCTGACCAACACCTTCTCGGAGCGAGCGGTCAACGAGTTTCAGTTCTCGGTCGCCGGCAACGACATCATCATCACGACCAATCCTGAAACCCAGGCATTGCAGGATGAGATCGCTTCGAAGATTCCGAGCGTCTTTCCGCATGGCGGCGACGGCCTGATCGGCGGAACAGTTCCCTCGCTCTTCTGGGGCGCAGGCGGCTACTCCAACATCTGGCACCAGGCGCCGTGGGCCAACCGTGAAGATCTCTACATCTGGAAAGACGACTTCTCGCTCGTCTTCGGATCGCATGATTTCAAAGTCGGCGGTCTCTTCAGTCACAACTACAAAGACGAGCCCGGTTCGGGCGCCGGTGGTGGTAACCAACAGCTCTCGATTCAGGGCTGCGGCGAGCAGACCGGTCACTGTATTGCCGACCTGCTGCTCAAAGACACGGTCCTTCTCAACTACACCGAGATCGCCAACACCGAGATCGCCAACGGCCGCTGGCGCGATTTCGAGTTCTATGTCAATGACACTTGGAAGGTCCATCCGCGCGTGACCTTGACTCTGGGTCTGCGCTACTCGGTCTTCCCGCCGGCCTGGGAACAAGACAATCGCATTTCGAACTTCCTGCCGAATCTCTACAACGGCAGTGACTTCAACTCGGCTTTGGTAACCGCCGAAGAAGCCATCAGCCTCGGCCTCGGTCGCGCGACTGTCCATACTTACAAACAAGGTTGGCAACCGCGCGTCGGTGTTGCCTGGGACATCTTCGGTACTGGAACGACAGCAGTCAGAATGGGCTTCGGACGTTACATGAGCCGTTCAAACGTCATCGAAGACCTGCTGCGCCTGACCGGCAATCCGCCATGGACCACGACCGTCAGCGCCGGCTCGGGCTGGAATGGCTCCGGCGTTACGCTGGCGAACTGTCCGACCTGCCGCAGTCTCGACACGATCAATCCTGGACTCGCCGGTAACGTCGCGGGCGTGGCCGCAAACGCGAACTTCGCTTCCGTCGATCCGAATTTCAGGCCGCCGGAGAGCTATCAGTGGAACCTGACCATCTCGCACCAACTCTTCAAAGACACGGTGCTGGAAGCGTCTTACATCGGCAACCACGGATTGCACATCTGGCGCCGCAACGTGAACCGCAACGACATTCCGCCGAATCAAGTGTGTCGAGGGACGGCGTGCAGGGCCGGTTTTGGAGACGCGAGGAATCAGATCGCGCAAGCCTCGCTCCATCCCATTCCGAACGACCCGATCGCGGATCGCGTCGGACAGCTGATCCTGGATAACCGTCCGTTGCGAGGCATCGGCAATGTGAATACCGCCGAGTCCGATGGTAACTCCACCTACAACGCAATGCAGTTGTGGCTCAATCGCCGCTTCAGCAATAGCCTGGCGTTTCAAGCCTCGTACACGTGGGGCCACTCCATTTCCGACGTAGCGCTGACGTCGTTCACTAACACAACCAGCGATCCATATAATTTCCGCGCCGACAAAGGCGACGCTGACCTCGATCGCCGGCACACGTTCGTCGGCAACATCGTTTACGTGCTGCCGAGGTTCACGCAATGGGGTAAAGCCGCGGAATACATACTCGGAGACTGGCAGTTGAACGGCATCGCCTCTTACTTTGGGGCAACTCCTATTGAGATAGTCACCGGAGCTAATAACTTAGGCGTCGCATCGGCAGTCGGACAACGTCCGGATTACACCGGCGCGCCGCTCTATCTCCACACCAACGATTCGAGGCAGCACCTTAACCCGGCCGCTTTCGCCATACCGGCGGCTGGTCGAATGGGCACACTCGGCAAGGGCTCCGTTCGCGGTACACCAATCACGACCGTCGACTTCTCGATGGCCAAGAACTGGCGCTTCAAGGAGCGTTATGGAATTCAGTTCCGCACTGAGTTCTTCAATCTCTTGAACCATACGAACTTCAATGGTTATGACATCGACACCAGGAACGGGAGTTTTGGACTTTTGAATTCGGCCCTGGCGCCGCGCGAAGTCCAACTCGGCCTGAAGTTTACCTTCTGATATACTCCCCGCAGGCTGAACCACGGACGAAGAGCTGAACGATTTTCTCAGCTCTTCGTCCAAGGTTTTTGTTGGCTCCTATTTTTCCGGAATCAGTGAACGATGTACCTTCGCTCGGCCTGCCTGTCTGTCCTCTTAGTCTCTGTCTTCTTCCAGGTCCAGGGTGATCTGTTTCGCAGTCATTACGACGCGGCGAATGCGTATCATCGCGCCGGCAACTTCGCGGCGGCCGAAGCGGAGTTCAAGATGATTCTTGCGGAAGCATACCAGCGGCTCGGCAAGGTTTATTCCGCGCAAGGTAACTATCAGGCTTCTGTCGTTCCGTTCGAGTCGGCAAGCGCGCTTCGTCCGAACCAGCTCGACGGTCTTGTCGAGCTCTCGATCGCCTACTTCCGCACGCGGCAGTATCCGAAAGCCGTTGACGTCCTGCAACGCGCTATCGCGGCTGACGCGGCTTACGCGCCGGCGCATCACATGCTCGGCAAGTCGTACTTCATGATGAGCGATTTTCAGAAGGCGACTCGCGAGCTCGAAACGACGCTGAAACTTGCGCCTAACGATTACGATGCCGAGTACACGCTGGGGCTCGCGTACCTGAAACAACAGCAAGTGCCGCAAGCCAAACAGCTCTACCAGCGAATGGTCGCACGTCTCGGCAATCGCCCGCAGCTCCGCGTGCTCATCGGCCGCGCCTATCGCGAGACCGGTTTTCTGCCCGAGTCGATCGACGAGTTCAAGGCCGCGCTTGCGCTCGACCCGCACTTTCCGCGCGTTCACTACTATCTTGGCCTGACGTATCTATACAAAGACGGCGCGTCGCGGATCTCCGAGGCGATGGCGGAGTTCAAGATCGAGCTCGCCGCCAACCCCGAGGAGTACTTCGCGAACTTCTACCTCGGCATTCTTTACATCATCGAACGTAATTGGGACGCCGCGATCCCGTTGCTCGAAAAAGCTGCGGCCAAACAACCGGACAATCCCGATCCTCTTTTCCATCTGGGCCAGGCCTACCAGGGCGCGGGCAAGCACCAGCAGGCAGTCGAAGTGCTTCAGAAGAGCATCGCGCTGACGCCGTCGCTCGCGCACAACGATTACCAGGTGACGACGGCGCATTATCGTTTGGGCCAGTCGTTGATGAAAGTCGGACGCACCGAAGAAGGCCAGAAGGAATTGCAGACGTCGGCGGACTTGAAGTCGAAAGGATTCAAGCTCGACGAGAAGAAGGTTGGCGCTTTCCTGAGTGGGACGACTCTCGCCGCGGATCAAGACCCGAAGAACGAGTTGGTGAAAGCGGAAGGCGTGGTCGACGAAGCCGTTGCGCTCGATCCGAAGATGGCTGAAAAACTGAAAGCGGAAGAGAGTTACTATTCGAAAGTCGTCGCCGCTGCGCACAACAGCATCGGACTGCTGCGCGCGGAACGGCAGGACTTCCGCGAAGCATCAGCGCAGTTTGCGCTCGCGGCAAAGTGGAACCCGAACCAACAGGGACTTAACTACAATCTCGGGCTCGCCTACTACAAATCCGAGTCGTACAAAGAAGCGGTCCCCGCGCTGGAAAACGAGCTGAAAGTCGATCCGAACAACATCGCGATCAAACAGTTGCTCGGTCTCAGTTACTTCATGACGAGCGACTATGCCAAAGCGGCGGCGATGTTGAGCGAGGTCGTGGCCGCGAAACCGCAGGATACGTCGCTTCAGTATCCGCTGGCGCTGTCGTTGCTCAAGGACGGCAAGACGGACGCTGCGGACCGTGTCATCGAACAGATGGTCGCCGGCGGCGGCAACAGTCCGCAACTGCACATTCTTTTCAGCCAGGCACAATACGAACGCGGCGAGGTCGACAAAGCGCTCGAGGAGTTGCGCACGGCTCTTTCGCTCGACCCCAAAGTGCGCCTGGCCCACTTCTACAGCGGGTTGATCTACCTGAAAGCCGGGAAGCTGCCCGAGGCTGCTCGTGAGTTTGAAAGCGAGTTGACGTTGAGCCCGCAAGACGTCGAGACGAAATATCATCTCGCGTTCGTCGTGTTGGCCCAACAGCAAACCGACCGCGGGTTGAAGTTGATGCGCGAGGTCGTGCAGGAGCGACCCGACTTCGCCGACGCGCGCTACGAGCTCGGCAAGGCACTGCTGCAAAAAGGCGACGTGAAGGGCAGCGTCGAGAGTTTGGAAATAGCGGCGAAGCTCAAGCCCGATCAGGCGCATGTCCATTACCAACTCGGACGCGCGTACATCGCGGCCGGCCGCAAATCCGAAGGCGAAAACCAGCTCGAGATCTCCCGCCAGTTGAAGGAGAAGGCCCGCACGAAAGAAAATCCGTAACGTCCGTGTTCCCCTATGACGCTGCTAACACTTCTACTGCTCGCGATCCAATTCACTGACATCACAGCCGCGGCGGGGATCACGTTCAAACACGTCGCGTCGCCTGAAAAGCGCTACATCGTCGAGTCGATGAGCGGCGGCGTCGCGTTGATCGATTACGACAACGATGGCGACCTCGACATCTATTTCGTCAACTCGCTGACCGTCGATCTCGTGAAGTCGAAAGGCAAGACGAGGAGCGAGCTGTATCGCAACGACGGCAACGGCAAGTTCACCGACGTTTCCGCGAAAGCAGGCGTCAGCGATATCGGTTGGGGCATGGGCGCCGCCGTTGGCGACTACAACAACGATGGCTTCGAGGACATCTACGTCACCTGTCTCGGCCCCGATCATCTGCTGAAGAACAACGGCAACGGCACGTTCACCGACGTCACCGCCCAGGCCGGAGTGAGCGATCCTCGTTGGACCACTGGCGCGGCGTTTATCGATTACGACAACGACGGTGATCTCGATCTCTTCGTTTCCAACTACGTCGACTTCGACGTCAACAACCTGCCGGAGTTCGGCAAGGGCCAGACGTGTACGTATAAATCGGTGCCCGTGCAATGCGGTCCGCGAGGATTGAAAGGCGCGGGCGACTCGCTCTTTCGCAACAACGGGAACGGCACGTTCACTGAAGTTTCCAAACAAGCCGGCGTCTCTGATCCGATGGGCTTTTATGGACTCGGAATAGTCACCGGCGACTTCGACGACGATGGTTTGACTGATATCTTCGTCGCCAACGACTCGACGCCCAACTTCCACTACAGAAACAAGGGCAACGGCACGTTCGAAGAGATCGGGTTCAACGCTGGAACCGCCGTGAATGAAAACGGCAGCGAGCAGGGAAGCATGGGCGCAACCGCCGGCGATTACGATCACGACGGAAAATTCGACATCTTCATCACTAACTTCGCCGACGAATACAACACGCTGTATCACAACGACGGCGCAAACTCGTTTACCGACGTTTCATACTCGGCGAAGGTGGCGGCCGTGAGTCTGCCGTACGTCGGCTGGGGGACGAAGTTCTTCGACTATGACAACGACGGCTGGGTCGATCTCTTCGTCGTCAACGGCCACGTTTATCCGCAACTGCCAAACTACAGGCAGGGACGCCTGCTGTTCCGCAACAATCACGACGGCACGTTCACTGAAGTGACGTCGCAGTTTGGCGCGGTGTTGACGGAACTGCGCGCGAGTCGCGGCGCGGCGTTTGGCGACATCGACAACGACGGCGACGTCGATCTGGTGATTGGCGATCTTGATGGTCCGCCGCAAGTGCTGCGCAACGACGGCGGAAACGCGAACAACTCGGTCTTGATCAAACTGGCCGGCGTCAAGAGCAACCGCAGCGGCATCGGTGCGCAGGTGAAAGTCATCTCCGGCGACCTCGCTCAGATGGACGAAGTGCGCAGCGGCGACAGTTACCTTTCGCAAAGCGACTTGCGCTTGCACTTCGGGCTCGAGCAGCGGACGAAGATCGATCTGATACAAGTGCGTTGGCCGAGCGGCACTGTCGACAAAATCACTAATGTTGCGGCCAACCGGATCGTGACGATCAAGGAAGGTCAGGGTAAGATTGCGGAGACGCCGTTCAATCGATAATCAACACCCGTGTTTTTCTTAAAGCCGTTTCTTCTTTCGCTTACGTTGTGCCTGGTTCAGGGCGCTGACGTCGCTCCGAGCCTCGAACGCGCAGCGGCGCTCATTCGCGAGAACCGCATCGTCGAAGCTGAACGGCTGCTCGCGCCTCTATCGCGAACAACGCCGAAAGATCCGGTCGTGCTGAATCTCCTCGGCACGATTCGCGCAAAACAAAACAGACTCAACGAAGCGGAGGCGCTGTTTCTCGAAGCGCTGCGCAGCGATGACAAGTTCACGGGCGCGCGGATGAATCTCGCGTATCTCTATCTGCTGCGGCGTTCGCCTGACAAGGCGATCGTTCAACTGAAGGAGATCCTGCGTTACGAGCCGGGAAATGTTGAGGCAGCACAGAAACTGCCGGAGTTGTTGCTTGCCGACGGGAAGTTTGACGAGTGCATCGCGCTGATCGAGAAGCAGCGGGCGGCGGGACCGGTTGCTCCTGATCTGTTGGTCGTGCTTGGCGACGCGTATTTTGCAAAAGGTTCAGTCGCCGAGGCGGAGCCGGTTTATTTAGTCGCGCTCGAAAATCGTCTCGACAATGCCGGCGCGCTGCTCGGTCTGGCGCAAGTGTCGCGAGCGAAAGGCGAACTGAGAGAAGCGTCGATTTTCCTGGCGCGGGTTGCGACGCTCACGGCCGACTCGACGTCGCCTGAGTTCCTTTACAAGTTTGCGATGGTTGCGTTGCGCGCAGGCATAATCGACGCGGCGAAGCCGGCGCTGGAAAAAGCGCTCAAGTTGCGGCCCGATGAACCGTCGTACATTCTCGCGCTCGGGGTTGCGTGGCTGAGTCGCGGCGATCTTTTCGAGGCGGAGAAACTGTTTCGCCATCTGGTTCAGATTCAACCCGCTAACTCGTTGGGCCAGCTTCATCTTGGTTACGTTTTGCTCAATCAGAAGAAGTATCAAGAGGCGCGTGTGTGGCTCGAGAAGAGCGCGCGCTCGCCGAACGCGATACCCGAGGTTTACTACTATCTCGGTCTCGTGGCCCAGGAGCAGAACGACGATGTGCACGCGATCCCGTTGTTCGAAAAGGCAGTGCAGAAGTTGCCGTCATACCCGCACGCGCGGATTGCGCTCGGGTCGAGTTACATGAAGTTGAAAGACTACGTGCGTGCTCGCGAGCAGTTGGAGACGGCGGTGAAGCTCGATCCCGACGAACCGAAGGCGCATTACAACCTGGCGTTGTTGTATGCGCGTTTGAAAGATCCGGCGCGCGCGCAGGAAGAGATGAAGATCATCGACCGGCTCAAAGCGAAAGGCGTCACGACTGACGGAGTCGTCGTGCTGCCGCCAATCTCCCCACCCAGATAGTTCTAATGATTAAAATCTGTGTTCCCTTATTCCTCGGGTTGGTTGCTTTGATCTCTGTCGCGCCGCAGGCATCGCGCCCTGCCACGCGTGTTGCCGTCACATTTGAAGAAGTCTCCGCCGAAGCCAGCAAGATCAACTGGACGCACAACAACGCTCAGTCAGCCGATCGCCAACTGCCGGAGACGGTCGGCGCGGGTTGCGCCTTCCTCGATTATGACAACGACGGCTGGATGGACATCTACTTCGTCAACAGTGGCCCATCCGATTTCTTCACGCCGGCCGTTCCTTTGAAGAACGCGCTGTTTCGAAACAACCATGACGGCACCTTCACCGACGTCACGGACAAAGCGGGTGTCGCCGGCGGTAAGTTCGGCATGGGCGCCGCCGCCGCTGATTACGATGGCGATGGGAACGTCGATCTTTACGTCACGAATTACGGTCCAAACATTCTCTATCACAACAACGGGAACGGCACGTTTAGCGAAGTGACTGACAAGGCAGGCGTCGCGACCACCGGTTGGTCCACCTGCGCCACCTGGTTCGACTTCGACAACGACAACAAGCTCGATCTCTTCGTTTCGAGTTTTGTCTTCTACGACAAGTCACAGAACCCGCTTTGCACGGATACGACTTTGCAGCGTCGTTACTACTGCGTTCCGCGGTTGTTCAAGCCGATGCCGTCGCGGTTGTTTCGCAACAACGGCGATGGGACATTTCAGGACGTGAGTCGTGAATCGGGCATCGCGAGTCATCCCGGCAAATCGTTTGGCGCGGTCGCTACGGACGTCAACAACGACGGACTGATGGACCTCTTCGTCGCCAACGACACGATGCCCAACTTTCTGTTTCTCAACAAAGGCAAGGGAAAGTTTGAAGAGATCGGGCTCGCGGCCGGTGTTGCGTATGGTGAAGCGGGACGGCCGCGATCGGGAATGGGTGTCGATGCCGCGGATTACGACGGCGATGGCTGGCAGGATCTGTTCGTCGCTAACATCGATCAGGAGTTCTTCAGTCTTTATCACAACGACCACGAGTTGATCTTCACCGATCAACCGGGTGAGATCGCGCCGTCGACTCAACTGCTCAGCGGTTGGGGACTCAAGTTCTTCGACTACGACAACGATGGCGATCCGGATCTGTTTCTCGTCAATGGTCATCCGGACGACATGATCGAGTCGCGCATTCCGCGCGTCAGGCACAAGGAACCGCTGCTGCTGTTCGAGAACACGGGCCGGGCGTTCAAGGACGTGAGTGCGAAGGCGGGCGCTGTTTTTAGCAAGATGTTTTCCGGGCGCGGCATGGCGGTGGGCGATTTTGATAACGATGGCGATTCCGATGTGCTGACGTCAAACAATGGCGGGCCGCCGCTGTTGCTGCGAAACCAGGGCGGCAATCGGAACAACTGGATCGGGCTTCAGCTTGTGGCGACGAAGAGTAATCCCGAAGCCGTTGGCGCGATCATCACGTGGCAGGCCGGCGGCGTGAAGCGCAGTCGTTTGAAGGTTGGCGGCGGCAGTTACCTGTCGTCGCACGATCCGCGTGAAATTCTGGGTCTCGGTGCGGCTGCGAAGATCGATTCGATTGAGATCCGTTGGCCCAGTGGGACAATCGACAAGCTGGCGAACCTGCCGCTGAACAAGTATATAAAGGTTGTTGAAGGTGAAGGCGTGCGTTCTAAATAGATTTGCCGGTACTTTTGTCATCGGCATTTTGATCTGCGTCTTTGCTTGTGCGCAGAGTGGCGACATTTTTTCTGATTGGCGGCCGAACTCTGACACGCGCGGTGTCCGTTATGTCGGCGACAAGGCGTGCGTCGGGTGTCATGCGGCGCAGGCACAGCAGTCGACGACGCCGATGGGGCAGGCGCTCGAAGTCGCGCCCGATTGCAGCATCATCAACGCGCGCCGGCGGCTCACCTTCAAGAATGGACCGTACTCGTACGAGATCGCGCGCGAGGGTAAGTCTGTCGTTTACAAGGTCAGCGATGGCGTAAAGAATATCGCGACGCCGATACTCTACTGCTTCGGACAGGGCCACATCGGCCAGACTTACCTGTTTCGCTACAACGACGTGCTCTATGAAACGCGCGTCAGTTACTTTCAAAAACTCCGCCAGCTCGACTTCACGATCGGGCATCGGACGTCAGTGCCAACGTCGCTCGAAGACGCACTTGGACGGGCGATTGGCGGCGACGAACCGCAGCAGTGTTTCGGCTGTCACACGACTGGCGCCGTGAATGGATTGGAACTGAAGCTCGATCAGTTGAGAGCGGGTGTCGGATGCGAGGCTTGTCATGGTCCAGGTGAGAAACACATCATCGCCGCGAAAGCTAAGAAACTGGATCAGTTGGCGATCTTCAATCCCGGGCGTCTGAACACGCAAGATTTGACGCAGTCGTTTTGCGGGTCGTGTCACACGGGTTTCGAGCAGGCGATGTTGCAGCCGGCGCAGGGAGGCATCAACAACATCCGCTTTCAACCGTATCGCATGTTCAATAGCCGCGGGCATAACACGAACGATCAGCGCGTTAGCTGCGTCGCCTGTCACAACCCTCACCAGAAGCTTGAAAGAGACGCTGCCTACTACGATCCGAAGTGCCTCGCCTGTCACGTCACGAAACCAGGCGATGCGAAGACCACGCGCCGCAACGCCGACGCCTGCCCCGTCAGCACTACCCAATGCGTCACGTGCCACATGCCCAAAGTCGAACTCGCCGGCATGCACGCGAACTTCACCGATCACTGGATCCGCATCGCCCGACCTAACGATCCCGTGCCACGTTGATTTAGGGCGAGCGATACACCTTGATCCAATGGTTCCGCACCTTCGGCGTAATGCGAGCGCCGGAGTGGGTCGAAAAAATTACGTTGGATGTTTGGTTCGGCAGGTGACAGTCGACGCACTTGCCAAGAAGAGCGCGGCCACGGGACGGGAACAGTCCGCAGCTTTGCACCTTGTGACATGACAAACACCGCTCTGAAAAATCGGCGACGTTGCGCTGCGGCAGGTGAACGTCATGACACGTCGAACACGTCATCTCAGACGACTTGAAACACTTGCTTCGCCGCAACAACTCGATCTGGCTGCCGTGAACGTCAAGCGGCTCGTCGGGCTTCGGCGAATCGAGTTGCAGATGGTCCGCTAAAGTACTGCCAACTGTGAAAGAGAATACAGGCGTCTTCGAAAAACCAACTCCGCCATGACACAACGAACACAGATCTAATTGTCGCTCGCGCGGAAGTTTTGCGGGATTAATGATCAAGTGATTCGGATTTGATGCGTGGCGCCCGCCGGGGCCATGACAACGCTCACACGTAACGCCAAGCACAACACCCGATGTGTTATAGCGATTAGGATCAGCGCGCGTCTCAATATATGAAGCGTGACACTCGAGACAACGCGGCAGCACCGGCCGGCTGAAATCCGGAACCCTGTCGCCATACCCGGGACTGTTCACCCAACTGTCAATCTCGGTCCAATAAGACACCGGAAGTTGGAACAGTTGATCGGTATTTCCCCAGTAAAGATACGTTTGCCCTTTACGTCCCGACCCGATGACGAGATCGAAACGCTGCGAGACCGTGAGCGCATCCGGCGGCCGACCAAGCACGGCGGTTTGGAAGAACCCATTGTGACGCGCTTCCATCTCGTATCGCAGCTCCGGCTCCGGCGTCTTCAACACGTTCTTGCCGGGACCGAAGCTGCCTTTAATCGATTCACGCGAAGGCGTTTGCGAAGTCAAATGATGGGCCGTTCGAGCAAAATCTCTTTGCTTTGTATGACACGCGAGACACTTGTCGTCGCCGATGTAGCCGGTGCGAGTGTCGTTGCGCGGACTAACGGCGAGGAGCGCAACCACCGCGGCAAGACAGATCAAGAGCTTTGGAAACACGGATTTTAATGCAAAGAAGACGTCCGTCTCGGTTGCCCAATGTCAGCGGCGGCCAGCACCAACTGCTTCACACCAGGCACAACCATAAACTCCAACGCCGCATACGGCTTCGCCGCTTCATCCAACTTCAACAAACTCGCCTCGCGCCATTCTCTCGCCGGCGCCGACCCGAGTTTCAAGTACGAGAGCGCCTGCGATCCGACTTCACCGATATCCGAAAGCCCCTTCGTCAGCGGCTTGATCTCGTTCAACGCCGGCGAGCGATCGATTATCGGCCCAAGCGCAGCGCCCGCCGCTTGCCAGTCCGCCAGCATCGCCGTCAACTCCGCGCGATACAACTCATACCGCGGCGCGTCGTCGAGAAACTCTCTCACCATCCACGCAAACCTGCGCGCACCTTCAGCATCAGGCGTAGCCGCATCCACAAATCCTGTCAGCGGGCTAAGCATCGTCTGTGGCCGCATTTCATAGCGACGGTATTCCTTCACCGGTTCGACAACGGAGACGAGCGTCTTCAACGGTCCAATGTCCTCGTTGCGCGCGAGCCGCCGCAGCATCATGTCCTGGTTCTTCTTGTGCGTCAGGCCCAACTCTTCCAGTTGCAGACTGATGATTGCGAGGCGGCGGTACATGTCAGGCACGTCGGTTACAGTTCGCGGCGACCAGAGTCTCTCGGCGACGGCGGCAGTGCGCGGCCAGATGCGCGAATCGATCGTCTCGGGCGTGACCCATTCGGCCCACATGGTCGCTTCGCCGCCGAGAACGTGCTTCGCTTCTTCGGGCGTGAGCGTGCTGTCCGCCGGAAGCGGATCGGCAGCGTAGTGCTGCGACGCCGGTTGAATCAGGTCGATGTAATAACCGTTGGACAGAATTCCGTCGTAACCTTTGCGCGCCGCTTCGGCGAGCGCCGCCGTGCCGCGCCACGAATGAATGACGATGTCTTTCGGCAACTCCGGTTGCAGAATCTCGTCCCAACCGATCATCTTCTTCTTGTTCTTCTGAAGAATCTTCAGCAGGCGCGTGTTGAAGTAAGCTTGCAGCGCGTGATTGTCTTTGATGCCTTTCTCTTTCATGTGGGCCTGGATCGCGGGGTTGCGGTCCCACTGCTTGCCCTCGTTCTCATCGCCGCCGATGTGCATGTACTCGTCGGGAAACAGCCCCGCCATCTCACTCAAAAAGCCGTCGAGAAACTTGTAGACCTCATCGCGCGTCGGATCCAGCGCCGGCTCGAAGACTCCCGGACGGCGCTCGATCGTGTATGGCCCAGGAGCGCTGCCGAGCTCTGGATAACCGACGAGCCAACTCGTGCTGTGTCCGGGAATATCAAACTCCGGCACGACGCGAATTCCGCGGTCGCGCGCGTACGCGATGATCTCGCGGACTTGATCCTGCGTGTAGTAATTGCCGTCTGAACCGAGCTGGTGAAGCTTCGGAAACTTCTTGCTCTCGACGCGAAAGCCCTGGTCCTCCGTCAAGTGCCAGTGAAAGACGTTCATCTTCACCGCGGCGAGGCCGTCGAGGTTGCGCTTGAGCACCTCCATCGTTTGGAAATGACGCGCGCAATCAATCAGCAACCCACGCCAGGGGAAGCGCGGCTGGTCCTCGATTTGAACTCCGGGAAAGTAGAAACCATTGCGATCCGCGCTCAGCAGTTGCAGCAAAGTCTCGAGACCGCGAATCGCGCCCACGACCGTCGAGGCTTTCAGCATCGCCTGACGATCGGTGATGTCGATCGAGTAACTCTCGTTCTCGCCAAGGCCCGGTAGACTTTTACCCGCGGCGCCCGTTTGAACGACGAGTTGAGTCATCTGATCGTCAGGCGCGAGCCCCGGCGCGAATGAGAAAACAGTGCGTCCTTCGAGACGTTTAATGAAACGAGCGATCGCGCTTTTGAGCCGATCGTCTGAATAGCCGCGCGTTGCAACTTTGAACGAACTGTCGACATTCAAACGCTCAGATGGCTGAAACTTCACTGACGCGGGCACGGGCATCAGATTCAGCGTGCGATTGGTTTCCTGAGCCGCAGCAAGAACAGGAACTAAAAGAATGACGAAAACGAGGTGTCGCTTAATATTCATGTTTTCACTTCAGCGTGAATCTCTGGGTCAAGCCGCCGACCATCACGTCAAACTCGCCGGGCTCAGCGATCAGTTTGTTATCGGCGCCGATGAACGATAAGTCTTCACGCCTGAGTTTGAACGTCAGCGTCCGTTTCTGGCCGGGTTCGAGACTGACTTTCGCGAACCGCCGCAGACGTTTGTTGGGAGGCGAAATCGACGCCACCAGATCGTTGACAAACACGAGCACCGCTTCTTTCCCCGCACGCTGGCCCGTGTTCGTAACCGTCACGTTCACCGTCAGTTCTTCGTTGCCGCTGATCGTCGGCTTACTCAACTGAAGATCGCTGTAAGCGAACGTCGTATAACTCAAACCCTCGCCAAACGCGAACTGCGGACGGAAAGCCATGTTGCCGAACGCAGTGTTCTCCGTCTCGAACGGTTTGTGATCGTAATTGATCAAGCCGTTCGGCGTGCGCGGATAGGTGTAGGGCAGCTTACCGCTCGGATTGACGTCGCCAAACAAAACGTCGGCGACCGCCGTGCCGCCTTCGTTGCTCGGGTTGTAAGCGAGCAAAACACCCTTGACGCTGTCGGCAATCCGATTGATGATGCGCGGCCGTCCTTCGACGAGCACGAGCACCACGGGTTTGCCTGTCGCGATGAGGGCTTCCGCGAGTTTGAGCTGCGGCGCGCCCATCGTGAGGTCTGTGATGTTGCCGGGAGTTTCGCAATACGATCCTTCGCCAAGTGCGAGCACGACCACGTCGACGTTCTGCGCCGCACGAACGGCGGCCGGAATGTCGACTTCTTGCTCCTGATCCGTCGGCGTGCTGTTCGAAGGTCCATTCGCCCGCGTGATCTTCGTGCCCGGAACGTAGGTGACGTTACCAGCGCCGACCTTCGCTTCGATCGCGCGGCGGATCGTCGGCCTGTCTTTCGGATACAGGTTTTCTTCCGAACCCTGCCAAACGTACGTCCAGCCGTTGTTCAGCGAGACCAGCGAGTCGGCGGTTGGGCCAGTAACGAGCACCTTCGCCGTCTTCGACAACGGCAAGACACTGTCCGTGTTCTTCAGCAGCGTCAGCGACTCGCGCGCCGCTTCCAAACTCACCTGCCTCGATTCCGGCAGTCCAAACTTCGCCTTCAACGCCGGATCAGCGCCGGGCTTTTCAAACAGACCGAGCTCAAACTTCACGCGCAGAATGCGACGCACTGCTTCGTCAATGCGCGACTGCGGCACCGCACCTTCCTTGACCAAAGCGATCAAATGATCGGCGAAACTGTAATCGAGCGGCACCATGCTCATATCGATGCCGGCCATCACGGCCATGCGCGTCGCTTCTTTTTCGTTGGCCGCAATGCGCCAGGTCGTTACGAGTTTCTTGATGTCTTCCCAGTCAGAGACGACGAAGCCTTTGAAGCCGAGCTCGTCGCGCAGGATGGTGGTCAGAACGTGATGATTGACGTGTCCGGGCACGCCGTTGATCTCGCCGGAGTTGACCATGATCGTGCGAGCCCCGGCTTTGACTGCCGAGTCGAACGTCGGCAGGAAGTATTCGCGCAAGTAGTTTTCGGGAATCCACGCGGGCGTTCGATCTCGTCCAGTCAGCGGGAAGCTGTAGCCCATGTAGTGTTTCAGACTCGACGCGACGCGGTCCTGCGCAGCCACGTCCGAACCCTCGAGACCGCGAACGAAAGCGACGCCCATCACTCGCGCGAGATACGGATCCTCGCCGAACGTCTCCCAGAAACGCGGCCATAGCGGATTGCGTCCGAGGTCGAGCACGGGCGAGAAGCTCCAGGGAATCGCGGCGGCACGCGTCTCCATTGCCGTGATCTCCGAGGCGCGCTTCATCAGTTCCGGATTGAACGTCGCGGCCATGCCGATCTCTTGCGGAAAGAGCGTCGCGCCCTGGACATAGTTGGCGCCATGAATCGAGTCGATGCCATAGATGACGGGGATGCGGAGTCGCGTCTTATTCGCGGCGGCCTGGATCTGGTTGATGACGTCCTGCCAACGGTCGATCGTCAGCGCCTGGTCCGAAACGTTCAGGATCGAACCGACGCCGTATTTGACCACGGCTTTGTCGAGCTTTGCGGGATCGATCTGGAAATCCTGGTCCTTGCCGTTGATGATCATGCCGATCGCGAGCTGCGTCATCTGCCCGACTTTCTCTTCGAGCGTCATGCGCTTGAGCAGGTCTTCGATCTGTTTAGTGTGATCGCGTTCGGGACCGGACCGCACATTGCGCTGGTAAAAGTCGTCGCTGTCGACGAGACCGGTTTGGGCCTGAACGGGGAGCTGGGTTTGGAGAGCGAAGGACAGTGAAAGACTGACTGCCCACAGGGCACGCGCGAAATTTCCCATCTATTTGCTTTCCTCGGGTAGGTTTATGGCAACGCGGGCGTATTTTCTTCTATTCAGGCAGACTTTTCAATGGTCATCAAACAAAGCCTCTCAACGGAACTTTAAGCAAACGGGCACGGGCACCTGAGCAACCTGGCCGGAAGCTTTCAGACGGCCCGTTTGCGGATCGATGTTGAAGACGACGACGTTGTCGGTGTGTTGATTCGCCACGAGCAGGAACTTCCCCGCCGGATCGATGACAAAGTTTCGCGGCCATTTGCCTTCGGTTGAAACGTGTTCGACTAGCGTGGGTTTGCCGCTGCGCGCGTCGAGAGCAAACACGACAATACTGTTGTGGCCGCGGTTCGAGCCGTAGAGAAACTTTCCCGAAGGAGAGACGTGGACGTCGGCGCAGTAACTCACGTCCGTGAATCCTGCCGGGAGTGTGGAGACTGTGTCGACGGTTTCGAGCGTGCCGGCGGTCGAGTTGTAGTTGAACGTCGTCAACGTCGAGTCGAGCTCGTTGATGACGTACAGGTGACGACCGTTCGGATGCAGCGCCAGGTGTCGCGGACCAGCGCCCGCTTTCAGCGAAACCGATGGCGGCTTCGCAGGAAGAAGCTTGCGAATCGCGGGATTGAAACGATAGATCATCACCTTGTCGATTCCGAGATCAGCCGCGAGCGCGTGTCGTTCGGAGGGATCGAGAAGTACGCAATGCGCGTGTGGGCCGTTCTGTTGTTCCTTGATGCCTGAGCCTTGATGTTGTTGCAGATCGGCAACAGGTTCGAGAGTTCCGTCGTGACGGATTGGCAACAGCGCGATGTTGCCTCCGGTATAGTTGGCGACGAGCAGATTCTCGTGCCGGCGATCCATGGTGACGTAACACGGATCGGCGCCCATTGACGCTTGCTGGTTCAGGAAGCGAAGCTTTCCCGTCGAGTCGATTGCGTAAGAACTGACCGCGCCGCTCGCTTTTCCGCCAAACTCTTTCACCTCGTTGACGGCGTACAAGAAGCGCCTGCTTCGATCGAGTGTCAGGAACGAAGGGTTCTCCGACTTGATCGAGCTGAACTTCTTCAGCTCACCGGTATCACTATTCATGCGATAGACGTAGATGCCTTCGCTTGTGGTCGACGTGTATGTGCCGATGTAAAGGGTCAGTTCGCGAGAGTGGCGTGCGAATGTAGTGTCAGGAAGGACCAGCGCGCCCATCGTTGCCAGACCACCGGTTTGCAAGAACCGGCGGCGGGAAGAGTTGTGTTGGGTCATACGGTATGCATAACAAAAAACAAGGCCCCGGACAAATAAACGTCCGAGGCCCTGCTTCCCGTTAACGGAACGAGGGGGATCTTATTTTCCGCGTCCGGAGAGAATGATCTCTTCGCGCTGCGCGGGAGCTTCTCGCCGAGGTTCCGTTCGCGATCCGACTGTTGCAACTCGCGACCGGTGTTGCCACCCGCGGTCCAGAATGCCGTCAGGAAGTTGTAGTTCTCGTAGCGGTGGAACACGAGTTTGGTTTCCTGTTGGGTTTCATTTGAGCGCATCGGAACGGTCAGGAACACTTTGCGCGAGGCGCCGGTGTCTTTGCTCGTGATGGTCCAGACCGTGTCTGAGTCACGCTTGTTCCGCTCGATGACGTACTTGCCGGCAGCCATCGATCTGTCGCCGACGATAAAGTCGAAGGGGATGTTGACCACTGTTTGGCGGTCAGATTGGGCAAAAACAGATACAGATGAGACCGTTAGAAGTAAGAAAAGTATGGAAAGGGCGAAGGCCCGACGTGGGGTAATCATGGTGCTCTCCTTCAAGCAATATCAAAGTCTCGGCTAGCACTATGCTGCCGTTCACTCTGATAACGCGCTAAAGGAACGAGAACCGGGCCACTCGGCGTGAAATTATTTATGTAGCAGTTTGCCCACTTCACGCCACGTGATCAGTTTGATCTTCTGCTCTTGCAGCAGTTGGCGAAACGCATCACTGGTGAAGTAGTCGAGATCGCGTTGTCGCCACGCGGCGCCCCAGTTCGGATGATCGGCGCTTAGGCCGCGCATCTCGCCGTCGTCATAAGCAAGATGGATGACGATTTCGGTGACGCCGGGCTCCAGTTTTTTGATGGCGTCGGCGTAGAACTTCGCCCAGTCACCCGGCGCGACGCCGGGATTGATGTCGAGGATGCGGTCGATGAATGCATCGTCGGGGTTCAGCGTCGAGTCGAGAAACTCCGCTTGCCCGGCCCATGCTCGCGCGACTCGCACCGGCAGTTTGTACTCACGCGCGACACGCAGAAACACTTCGAACAGTGCTTTGTTCTGGTAAAGAGTGCCCATGTGCGAATCGAGCTGCGTTGGTTGAATGCCGAACGTGCGGGCACGTTCGATCTGCGCGCGAATCTCCGTCTCGACTTCTTTCGGATCCGCGTGCGACGCCGCGTCGGCCTCCGTGAGTTGCAGGTAACCGTCCTTATCGAGCAGGGAACTGACGCGATCTTTCGACGTCACTGGTCCCCAGCGAGACGTCGTCCACTCGCTCGTCAACGTAAGGTGTAGACCGAGATCGGCCTGCGGGTTCGCGCGAGCATAGGCGGCGATCTCCGAAAACCACGGGCAGGGAACCATGATGCTGCCGGAGTTCACCAGGCCCGTTTCGAACGCCTTGATCGTTGCGGCGTTCACCGAATGAGCCATTCCGAGATCGTCGGCGTGGACGATCAGGAGCCGTGCGTCTTTCGGGTAGCCGAGCCGTTCGGCAAGGCTTCGGTTTTGGGCGGAGATGCCGGGCGCAAGCAACAGGATCCACAAACAGATCGCGACGAAAGTTTTCGTTTTCATAGCGGCCACAGATAGTACAATCAAGTCTCATCAGATGAAACCACTAAAGATCGGAATCACAGGGGTTCGCGGTATCGTCGGTCAAACATTCACGCCGGAACTCGCTGTTCAATTTGCGCAGGCGTTCGGCTCGTATCTCGACGGAGGACGGATTCTCGTGTGCCGCGACACGCGGCCGTCGGGGCCGATGATTCGCTCGGCCGTTCTGTCAGGACTGCTCGCTGCCGGATGCGAGGTCGTCGATCTCGGCGTCAGCCCAACGCCGAGCATGCAAATCGCCGTTAAGGGTCTGAAAGCTGATGGCGGAATCGCTATCACGGCCGGACACAATCCAGCGCCGTGGAACGCGTTGAAGTTTGTTCGCGGCGACGGAGTTTATCTCAATTCCAATCAGGCGGAAGAGTTGCTGGACATCTATCACCAGGGTGAGTTTGCGAAGGCGAAGTGGGACACGATCAAGCAGGTCATTGAGCAGGCGAACCCGATTCCGCATCACATCGAGGTATTGAACCGGGCGTTCGCCTTCGAAACGCAGAAACTGAAGCGGCTCGTGGTGGCGATCGATTGCTGCAACGGCGCCTGCTCGTTGATGACGCCGAAATGGCTCGAATCATTAGGCTGCGAAGTGCTCGCCGTGAACGACGATCCGACCGGGGTGTTTCCGCATGCTCCTGAACCAAAGGCTGAGACGATGGCCCAACTTAGTGCCGTTGTTAAAGCCGGTCGAGCGGATATAGGCTTCGCCCAGGACGCGGACGGCGAGCGACTCGGGATCGTTACGGACAGCGGCGTAAGGCTTTCAGAAGAAACCACGCTCGCGCTCGCGTCGCTCATTCGGCTGAAGGAAAGCACTGGCACGATAGTCACCAACATTTCAACGACTGGAGCGATCGAGCTGATAGCCGATCGTTTTGGCGGCGCGGTTGTGCGTACGCCGGTGGGGCAGGTTTACATTTCGGAAGCGATGATCGAGCACAACGGTTTGCTTGGCGGTGAGGGTAGCGGCGGTATCACTGTTCCCGAGGTGCAACTGACTCACGACAGCGCGGCGGCGATTGGGTTGATCCTGAGTCACTTGTCGCAAACTGGTAAAAGCGTTTCGGAGTTGGTGGAGCAGTTGCCGCGGCTGACGATCCTGAAACACAACATCGCCGTCGAACCGAATCGTCTCTACTCGATCCTGCAAGACTTTCGTGCGGCCGTCGAACGTGAAGACTTTCAGATTGACACGACAGACGGGCTTAAGGTGATGATGCCGAACGGTTGGGTCCATGTGCGTGCGTCAAACACCGAATCAATCATCCGCATCATCGTCGAAAGCGAGACCGCAGCGGACGCATCACAACTACTCGACTGGGTTCGCGATCGGTTGTCCAAATAAACATGAGAGCAATTCCGACGCTCAAAATCAGTATCTCGGGAGTGCGTGGGGTTATCGGCGACTCGTTGACGCCGTCGCTGTTGACTCGCTTCGCGCAGGCTTTCGGGACGCACACTGGCGCGGGGACGATTGTTATCGGGCGCGATCCGCGAACGTCGGGAGAGATGGTCAAGCACGCCGTGATTGCAGGCATCCTGTCGAGCGGCAGCCGCGTAGTCGACGTCGGCGTGTGCCCGGTGCCGACGGTGCAGTTACAGGTGCGACAACGTCACGCGCACGGCGGCATCGCGATAACAGCCAGTCACAATCCAGCCGAGTGGAACGCGTTGAAGTTCATCGGCCCCGCCGGCCTGTTTCTCGACGCCGGCCAGGCTCGCGAACTCCTCGACATCTACCACCAGGGCGAATACACGAAAGTAACCGGCGCCGAGATCCGCACCGTCGACGAAGTTGAAGGCGCAACGGACCAACACATCAAGGCGATACTCGACACGCTTGGTCCACTGCCGAAGACAACGCCGAAACCACTTCGCGTCGTGATCGATTCGTGCAATGGCGCGGGCTCGCTCGTCGCTCCAAAGCTGCTCGAAGCGCTTGGCGCAGAAGTGATCCCGATCAACGTCACTCCCGACGGATCGTTTCCGCGGCCCGCCGAGCCAATTCCGGAAAACCTCGGCGACCTTTGCGCCGCGGTAAAAGAACACAGCGCCGACGTCGGTTTCGCGCAGGACATGGACGCCGATCGTCTGGCCATCGTTTCCGAACAAGGCGAACCGATCGGCGAAGACTACACGCTCGTGCTCGCCGCGCTGTACGTTCTGAACCGCGAACGCGGCGCGGTCGTCGCAAACTTGTCGACGACGTCCGCCCTCGAAGACGTTGCGAAACAGTTTGACTGCCCGATATTTCTCACAAAGATCGGCGAAGTGAACGTGACCGACGGGATGCGCCACCACAACGCAGTGATCGGCGGCGAAGGCAACGGCGGCGTCATCTACCCGCGCATCAACTTCGCGCGCGACAGTTTAGTCGGCATGGCGCTGGTGCTTCACCTGCTCGCTGAATCGGGGAAGAGCGTCAGTCAGTTGCTCGATACTTTCCCACGCTACAGCATCGTCAAAGAAAAACTGGAGTGTTCGTCACAGCGCATCCCAAGTGTGCTCAGAATGCTTCGACAGGAGTATGCAAACTTCCCGATCGACGCGCGCGACGGCGTGAAGGTCACGCTGCCCGACGGTTGGTTCCTGGTGCGCGGCTCAAACACCGAACCGATCATTCGCGTCGTCGCCGAAGCGAAGTCGCAAAAAACAGCGGGCGAAATTGTCTCTAAGGTTTACGAGCAGGTAACGACTTGGATCGCGTCTTGAAGTAGGCCCAGTCAAAAACTCCAAAAAGAAGGAACCGAACATGAGATCTGCGATAGCAGTTTCGATAGTGATTTTGCGCTTGCGAGCCTGGCGTTGGGCCAGCAGTCTGCAAAAGCGACTCTCACGGGCACTGTTGCCGATCCGGCGGGCGCGGTCGTTCCCGGTGTCACCGTCACTGCGACAAACATCGCCACGGGCGTCAGTCGCGAGACCGTTAGCAACGGTGAGGGCTTGTACGTGCTCGCGGATCTTCCTACGGGTGATTATGAGTTGAAGGTGCAAGCGACAGGTTTCATGACAAAGACGACCAAGGTGCCGGTGCCGTTGCGGGTGGGCCAAACCGTTACGCTGAACGTTGGCCTCAAAATCGGTCTGGTCCTGGGCGAGGCTGTCGATCTCAACGAAAACCAGATTTTCATCGACGAACGCGACTCGTTGGTTCAGAGCGTCATTGACTTGAGCGAAGTTCAAAACCTGCCGCTCAACGGCCGCAACTTTCTCGAGCTTGCTCTCCTGATCCCGGGCAATGCGCTCGCGCCGAATTTCGATCCGACGAAGACGAACACCGTCGTCATCTCGTCTGCCGGTCAACTCGGACGCGGCGGCAACGTGACGAACGTGCTCGGCGCTTCAAACGTCAACTATTCCGGCTTCAATAACGTGCTCGTGCGTGACAGCAGCTATCCGAGCAATCCGGGTTTCAACCGATCGTCTAGTTTCGGACAGCCGGTGACGACTGCCGACGGAGTGTTCGGCACGAGCGGCCCACGCGCGTTTCAGTTTGCGGCTCGAATCACATTCTAGGTGACGACAGAACTCAAGCGGCAGATCGGCATTCGCACGGCGACGTCCTGGATTATCGGCAACGTCATCGCCGTCGGCATCTTTCTGACGCCGGCAGGCATGGCGAAATCGCTTGGCTCGCCGTTGTGGTTGCTGATCGTGTGGCTGGCGATGGGCGCGATGGCTTTGTGCGGCGCGCTCTGTTACGGCGAGCTGTCGGCTAGATATCCGGAAGCGGGCGGCGGTTACGCCTTCCTGCGTGAGGCGTATGGTCCAGCAGTCGCGTTCATGTACGGCTGGATGGCGTTTCTCGTGATGGACCCCGGCCTTACGGCCGCCCTTGCAGTCGGCCTCGCGACGTACGCCGGAAACGTCGTCAAGCTTTCTCCATTGGCCGCGAAGGCATTGGCGATCGGAACGATCGCGGCGTTAGCGCTGGTGAATATCCGCGGCGTCAGGCTCGGCGCGTGGTTCGTCCGCGCGCTGATGTTTCTAAAGCTGGGGTTGCTGGCGTTTATCTTTCTGTGGGGCGTCGGCTTTCAACTCGGCAACTGGGCCAACTTCACGCCCTTCGTCGAGCGGAGTGCGAGTTCCAGTCCCTTAATCGCGGCGTTGGCGGGCGGTTTTGCGGGTGCGTTCTTTTCATTTGCGGGCTGGTGGGACCTGGGCAAGCTCGCCGGCGAGGTACACGATCCGGCACGTACTCTGCCGCGCGCGCTCACCTATGGCGTCGTTATCGTCACGATTGTTTACGTCCTCACCAGCTTTGCCTTTGTCTATCTCGTGCGGCCGGATCGAGTCACGTCGAGCGAGACTTTCGCTGCGCAAGCGGGCGAGGTGTTGTTTGGACCAGCCGGCAGTCTCATCTTTTCGCTGGTCGTAGTTGTGGCCGTGCTGGGAAGCCTGGCGACGGTGGTGATGTCGGCGCCGCGCGTCTACTTCGCGATGGCCCGCGACGGGCTGTTTTTCCATTCCGTTGCGACGCTGCATCCGCGCTACGGAACGCCCGCATATGCGACCGCGCTTCAGGCGGCGCTTGCTTCTGTACTGGTGCTGGTTGGCACGTTCGGCAAAATCGTTTCATACTTCATTTTCGTAGTCGTTGTCTTTATTGCTTTGACCGTGATCGGGTTGTTCAAGCTGCGACGCCGCGAGCCGAACGCCGGAGGGTATCTCACGCCGGGTTATCCCGTGACGCCCATCATCTTTCTATTGATGCTGGTGATCGTGTTGGTTCTGCTCGCTGTGGGCAATCCGAAAGAGGCGTTTCTTGGAGTCGGCGTCGTATCGCTTGGTTTGCCTGTTTACCTGTTTCTATTTCGCAAGGAAGGATCAAGTTAATGACCTGGATCAAGACCGTTTCCCCTGCTGAAGACGAGGAGGTGCGCAAGGTCGTCGAGGCGCAACGCGAGCTCTATCCGATGGAGTACGCCACGCCCGTCCACCCGACCGCGGACGGCGAGACGGCGGGCATCGTAGCCTCGCACAGTTTGATTCCGCAGGCGTTGTTTCATGCGTTTGCGACTTTCGGTTCGCTGATGTCTCCCGATCTGCCGTTGACGAGACGGCAGCACGAGATGATCACGACAGTCGTGTCGGTAACTAACCGCTGTCATTATTGAATCGAATCTCACGCAGAGTTTCTGCGTCGCGTAACCTTGGACTCATCGCTGGTGGCCGCGCTGGAAGAGGACTATCGCACCGCGCCGATTTCTGAACAGGAACGAGCGATGCTCGACTACGTCGTCCAAATCACCCGCGATGCCACGCGCATTTCGCCGTCCGACCACGACCGTTTGCGCTCGTATGGTTTCGACGACAGGGGTATACTTCAAATCACGTTAATCGCCTCGTGGTTCAATTACATCAATCGAGTTGCTGATGCTTTAGGCGTAGGCCGGGACTAATGAAGCTTTTCGTCGTCTCTGTTTTCGTGTTGCTGCTGGCGACGCCCTGCCTCGCGCAGAGCGACGATGTTGTGCGAGTCAAGTCGAACCTCGTCAATATCGACGTGCTGGTGAAGGACAAGAAGGGCAAGTACGTTCCGGATCTAAAAGCCGAAGACTTCACGATCACTGAAAACGGTGTTCCGCAAAAGATCGAGTTCTTCGATGCGCCTCTCGCGGGCGCGAAACGAGAAACGACGAAACCGAACGCCGGCGCGCCGGGTGAAACTTCCGGACCTGCAACCGCCGCCCGCAACTACGTCGCGCTCGTTCTCGATTCACAGACAACCGACATCACGAACCTGAAGCAGGTCCGCGAGGGAATGCTGAAGTACGCTCGCGAGCAATTGACCGACGCTGACATCGTCGCACTGCTCGCGGTGACGAACGACTTGCGATTGATTCAGCAGTTCACGCAGGACAAGAAGCAAATCATCGCCGCACTCGAAAAACTCGGCGCGGGCAACACTTCCAAAAACTTCGAACAAAAAGATCTCAACGAAAACATCGACGCGTTGCGACAGGAGTTGAACGACGCCGGTAGCGCACCGACCCAAATCTCGAGCCCGGGCCAGGGTTCGGCCGCGGCAAGACTGATGATTATGAGAACGATGCTGGCGCAGTTCATCAAACTGCGCACGGCGCTGAGTCTGCAACAGTCGCGCCCGATACTCGCCGCGCTCGCGGCGATCTGCGAAGGACTGCGGTCGATTCCGGGAAAGAAAACGTTGGTCCTGTTCTCGCAAGGGTTCGTCACGCCGGCGACGCTCGATTGGCAGGTGCAAAGCACGATCGATCTGGCGAACCGCGCGAACGTCGCCATCTACATCATCGACTCCGCTGGACTGAGAGGCAACACAGGCGCCTCAGGCGCGTTGGTTCCGAGTTCGCCGCTGGCTGGAATTGCGGGTATCACCAACCAGGAGCAGCGCATCAGGGCCGTCGGCGGCGAGACTGTTTTCGACAATTCGAGACAGGAAGGTCTCAGCCGCGAGTCAGACATTCTGTATCGACTCTCCGGTGACACGGGCGGCAGGTTTTTGAAAGGAAGTAACGACATCGGCCAGGGGCTCGAACGAATAAACGAGGAGATCCAGTCGCGGTACACGCTTGCGTATCGCAGCACGAACCAGAGCTTCGATAGCTCGTTTCGCAAGGTGAAGATCGAAGTGCGGCGGCCGGAGACGCAGATCATCTCGCGCTCCGGTTATTACGCGATTCCGCCAGAAGACATCGTGCTGCTGTCGCCGGCTGACAAGAAGCTGTTCGACAGTTTTGGCTCAGTCCAGGCGAACCCTGGTTTTCCTGTTTCAGTTTCGTGGAGTGCGTTCAGATGGCGCGACGGTCTTTACACGGTGCCGTTGGCGATCGAGCTGCCGCCGGACGCGGTGCAGTTCGAGCGCAAGGGCGACAAGCGCTCTATGCAGTTGGAAGTGCTTGGAGTTTTGAAAGCGACGCCGGATAAGGTGCTTTCGAGGCTGGGCGGAAACTTCAACGTGAATCTCTCCGCCGACGATTACAACTCGATCGTCAGTAACAACATTTTCTACCGGCAGGATCTGCTACTCACTCCCGGCGACTACACGATCGATCTCATCGTCAAAGATCGCCAGTCAGGGAAGTTGAGTGCGAAAAGAGAGCAGGTTGTTTTGCCGGATCTGGATTCGGAGTTTGCGACGACGGGATTGGTGTTGAGCCGTTACGTCGCGGCGGTGACGCCTCAATTAACTGCTGAGTCTCCGGACGTCTTCACTTATCGAAACACTGCGATAAGACCATCAGCCGCGCGGCAGTTTCGCGCTAGCGATAATCTGGTGATGTTCCTAAATGTTTATAACGCGGCGAACAGTGCTGATACGGGCAAACCGATGGTCCGAGTTACTGCGCGGCTGATGAAGGACGGGCAGCCTGCGACGAAGCCGTTCGATTTCGTGCTGACGGAGATCGAGAACAAACCCGTGCCGCATCTCACGTTCGCCGAGTACATCCGTCTCACCGGGATGACGCCTGGAAACTACAACGTCACGATCGAAGCGAAGGATATGGTCAGCAGGAAAGTGTCGAAACAGGAAGCTTCGTTCGTCCTCATCCCGTAGCGTTCGCCAACTGATGGCGGCTTCGCCATGGTCTCCTTTGCGACGCTCCAGTATTCATACTCCGGAGTTCGGATAGGGGAAAGAAATCGGCGCCGGCAAATGTTCGTCGACATGCTTGCGCATGCCCGCGTCGCAAACTGCGTAGCCCCAGTTGATCACCTTCTCCTGCACAGTTGCGTCGAGCTCTTTCAGTCGCGTCGCGATGTTTGCGAGCTGGATCGTTTTATCGAACGGGCAATTCATTGCGTCCGCCAGTTGATAGTCCGCGATGTTGGTGCGAATGCCCCAGTACGCTCCCTCGCGCGCCTTGTCTTTGTACGAGTCGATGAGTTGTCGCTTGCGCAGACTGCGGACCTGGTTGTCGATCAGACTCAGAATGCGGTAAGCGTGTCGTGCCCAATCGCGCTCAGGATCAGGTTCGTCGTCTGTTGCGCCGCCGCCGTCGCTCACGAGGATCGTTTTGTATCGCTTCCACGCTGTTTCCAAACCGAGGTTGTCGTAGACGCCGCCGTCCGTCAGCACCACGCTGGTCCGGTACGCGTCGTCTTTGATAACGATCGTTGTCGGGTCGAAGTCGGATGGGTTCAGCTTGAGCTCAGCAGGAGAAAGGAACGGTGGAAACGCGGACGACGCGGCGACGGCGACCGCCAGATCCGTCGTTGGGTTTTTGATCAAGCCGACGCGGTGATCGCCCATGAACGGCCGGCTGAAACGCCACAGGACCTTCGTCTGGACGTTCGTGGCGTTGATGACAAAACGCGGGCCTTCGTTGTCGGCGGGAAGATCCTGGAGTGTGGCGTCCTCGTAGAGATACTTGCGGTAAGCGCCGGCAATTTCGTCCGAGATGCTCTTGCGCGGAAGCAGCATGCCCATGAAGATAGAGCCTTGATCGATCGTGTGGTTGGCAAACCGGCGAATACGATTGATCACGAGCTCTTCCAGGTTCGTCGCAACGCCGTTTCCGTCGAAGGTCAGTTGCTTCCATGCGAGCGCAAGGACGCCAGCCGTAATCGACCCGCCTGACACGCTGGAGATGCGCGACAGCTTCTTGAGATAGCCGAGTTGGTTGAGACGCCACAGCGTGCCGAGGTGAAAGATCATCGCGCGGTAGCCGCCTCCGGAGAGACAGAGCGCTATGCCGGGTTGTACGCCGGGTGTTTCGGGCGGTGCAACGCCGCTGATTGGTTCGTTGCTTGCGGGAGTCACTGGGCCTGAGTCTGCCATGATGCTTACCTCGAAGTTGGGATTTTCCGACGTCGGGTGATCAGAGTTGAGAATCAATCCACCCGTACAATAGGTATGCCTGGGCGTGGTGTTTCGTTTCGCTCAGCGTCTCACTTATCGGTGTGTTGTGCAATATTTTGTGAGTGGCGGGAGGGTGTAGGGAGGGGCCACGACGGTGGGGTCGTGGCTTTCGCTTGGTACTCAATTGGCGCTGCCGTTTAGTGGCGGTGCACGCCGATGCGTCGTTGGACTAATCGCTCGACTTCGAGTGGAACGCCTTCAGCTTTGGCGTCGCGAATGAACTGAGCGTCGATCTTGAAGATCCGGAGTTTGACCAGTTCTTCGATTTGCAGGTTCGTCAGTCCTTCGTTGCGAACTTCGGCGATGAACTCCGGCGTGATTTTGAAAATCTGCATCTTGACGAGGCTTTCGAACGGTTCTTTTTCGAATCCCATTTGGCTTACTTGCCTGACGAACGCGGGATCGATCTTGAAGATTCGAGCTTTGACGAGCTCTTCCATGCCGAGGTTTTCGAAGCCGCTCGCTTTCATTTCACGCGCGAACTGCGAGTCGATTTTGAAGATCGTGGCTTTGAAGAGGTCGTCGATGGTTAGTTTTCCGAACGTGGACATCAGGTCGTCGGCGAGTGCGGTCGTGACGTTGAGTGTAGCGGCCGCGAAGAGCCGGTCGTCGCTTTCGCCATCAACGTTGTTACGATTGGCTTCGAAGTCGAAACCGCGGCTCTTCATTGCGGATACGAAGCTCATATTGGGATTGAATTGGAACGTCCCTGAGCCTTTGCCTTCCTGGAAGGTTCCCTCGCAGTCGATTCGACCCGCTTCGCGGACCAGACTGAACTTGACGGTGCCGCCGCTCATTGCCTGTTCGCGCGTTAGCCCCTGAAGTTCGTTGAAGTCGTAGCTTTGACCGTGCTGATGGTGGCCGCCGCGTTCCGTGCGCCGTTCGAAATTGAGTTGGAGCTTGTTATTTTCTTTGTTGACGGACGCGTTCCACTGACCGGTCACCGGGTTCTGGGCTTCAACTGGATTGGAACTGACCGCCCACGCCGCCCCGATCAGCCCGACAGCCGCGAGAATCGCCAAACCAAACCTCATCCTCTTTTCCATACGCCCCTCCCAAAAACTTTTATCCGTGCTTCAATTTGAAAACACCCACAACCGCCGACTTGTGACAGGAATCTCATGATAATAACGGCTAATTCGAGTATGATTGGACCCGGCCAATTGATTTCGCTTTAAAACAATGTCGTCGAATCTTACAGAGGAAGCAAAGAAACTCAGTATTCCGGAGCGGCTAGCTTTAGTGGAAGAGATCTGGGATAGCATCGCAGAAGAAAACGAGTTCTTTGAACTGAGTGACGACCAGCGGCAGGAGCTTGATCGCCGCCTTGAATCTTTTCACGCGAATCCCTCACAAGGCAGAACGTGGGACGAGATTAAGGTAGAATTCCTCAACTCCAAGTAAGTCCTCATGCAAATAACATTTGAGGCGGCTGCCGAGGCTGATTTGGCCGAGGCCCGAGAGTGGTACGGACGTCAGCGTCCCGGTTTGGATGTCGCTCTAATGCGACGCATTGACGAAGCGTTGCAAGGTATCCTCAATGCACCCCATTCATATCCGCTGGCTTATAGGCAACTTAGAAGGGCAGTGCTCCGTCAGTTTCCTTTGGCAATATTTTATCAGCCAACGAACACGGAGATACGCGTATTTGCCATCTATCACTCACGTCGCGATCGTAGAAACCTTAAGCCGCGTCTGAAATTGTAATCATCTCCGAACGTCTGAGACGCGTTTCCCGCCGTGCCGCTGCTCCAACAGATCCAGCTTCCTTGCGTGACGAAGATTTCGGCATTAGAATCCACGCAAAACGGAGGTCGTTCTAACCGTTAGGCTTGGGACTCCCACGATCGCCCCGTGAACTCTTGCCACGCTCCGTCTACCGTTGATTTTCAACTGCTTTCAGCCCTTTGAAGGTGCCTTGCTCCCGGAGGTTCCACGCATGAGGGATAGCCAAAACGAGCGCAAGACTCGTTTGCATGACCCCGATACGCGCGTTAGCACAAGCCGTCGCCGGCCTAACTCGGAGCGCGTCCGCGATACCGTGAACAGGCAAGAGCTCTTCGACGCCTGTTTCGAACACGCCGCCATCGGGCTTTCCATTACCGATCTCCAGGGCCGCGTGCTCGACGTCAACGCAGCCATGTGCTCGCTGACGGGTTACTCGGAAACGGAACTGCGATCAACTTCCAGCATCGACACACTCATTCACCCTTCAGACTTACCGGCCGCTCTCGAAAAGACTCGTGCACTCATCGAGAGACAGATTCCCGCGTACGTTTTCGAAGGGCGTTATGTGAAGAAGGACGGCTCGGTCGTGTGGGTGCGAAACAGCGTTTCCCTGGTCCATGATGACGCGGGTGTTCCCGTCAACATCGCCCGCGTCACCCAGGACATCACTCAACAGAAACTTGCAGAGACTTCACTGCACGAGATGGAGGCGTGGAACGACAGCATCCTCGCCGGCGTAGCCGCCATTCACGTCGTCCTCGATCGGCAGTGGCGCTACGTCTACTTGAACAGCACCGCCGTCGAAGCCATCGGCCGTCCGCGCGAGGAAGTACTCGGACAAATGTTATGGGACGTTTATCCCGACATTATCGGTACCGAGTTCGAACGGGAATGTCGACGGGCAATGACTGAAGGCATCGGCATCGCTTTCGACTTCCATTACCTGACTACCGACACATGGTGGGAAAGCCGTTTCAGCCCGACTCCGGAAGGGCTCTCCATCTTCGCCACCGACATCACCGAACGCAAACGCGCTCAGGAGTTGTTGAAACAGAGCGAAGGCGCGCTTGAAGAGACAAAGTCCGCGCGCTACGCCGCGGAACGAAAGTATCGACGCATCTTCGAAAATGCGGGCGAAGGTATTTTCCAGTCGACGCCGGAAGGCGGTTACCTGATAGCTAATCCCGCACTTGCAGAGATGCACGGGTTCGAGTCGCCCGTCGAGTTGATTCGCTCCCGGAAAGACATCTCGCGCGAAGTCTACGTCGAACCGGCGGAACGCGAAGAGTTCAAGCGACTGCTCGAGCAGCATGGCAACGTACGTGGGTTCGAGCACCAGACCGTCCGCAAAGACGGAAGTAAGATCTGGATCTCGGTGAATGCTCACGCCGTGCGAGACGACGCCGGCAAGATCGTCTACTACGAAGGCACGGCGCAGGACATCACGGAACGCAAGCTGGCCGAAGAAGCATTGCGCGAAAGCGAGGAACGTTATCGCGACCTCGTCGAAAACAGTCACGAGTTAATCTGCACCCACGACCTCGACGGCAAAATACTTTCAGTGAATCGCGCGGCACAGGAACTCTGGGGTTACGACTGGAATGAATTCGTGAAGATGAACATTCGCGACATCCTTGCACCGCAGGTGCGCGATCAGTTCAAAGACTACATGGAGCGGATCCTGACGGAGGGCGGCACCAGCGGGATGATGCTGGTGGAGACGAGGAGTGGAGAACATCGTCTGCTCGAGTATTACAACTCGCTTCGCACTGAAGGCGTAGCAGCGCCGATCGTGCGCGGCATTGCTCGTGACATTACCGAGGCGCGCCGCGCGGAAGTAGCGCTGCGTGAGAGTGAAGAACGTTATCGCGAGCTATTCGAGAATTCTAAAGACGCGTTCTACGTTCACGACATCAACGGCGTTTACGTCTCCGTCAATCGCGCGGCGGAAAAGCTTTCGGGCTACAGCCGGGAAGAGATAATCGGCAAGCACTTTTCCGAGTTCATGACTCCTGAGCACGCGCGGCAAGTTCAGCGACAGCTTCAGCGGAAGCTCGAGTCGGCGGGTGAAACGACGTATGAGATCGAGATGATCAATCGCAAGGGCCGTCCCGTTCCGGTTGAGATTAGCAGCCGTTTGATCATCGAGCGCGGCGTTCCGGTCGGCGTGCAAGGGTGCGTGCGCGACATCTCTGAAAAGAAGAAAGCGCAGGAGGCATCGCGCAACTATTCGCGCCGCGTGATTGAAGCGCAGGAAGCCGAGCGGCGACGGATATCTCGCGAACTGCACGATCAGGTGGGGCAGATTCTGACCGCGGTGAAGATGAACCTGCACGCGCTTCAGCACATGTGCAGCGAGCCGGAAATGTTGATGTCGATTGAAGACAATCTGAAAGTGATTGACGAGGCTGTCGACCAGGTGCGGGTTCTTTCAGTAGATCTGCGACCGCTGTTGCTCGACGACCTGGGGTTGGTCGTCGCGTTGCGCTGGTATCTCGAGCGTCAGACCAGAAACACCGGCGTACCGGCGAAGTTTATCAGCGGATCGCTGGACGAGGACGATCGCTTCTCGTCAGAGTTGGAGACGGCGTGTTTTCGCATCGTGCAGGAAGGCGTCACGAATATCATTCGTCACGCGCGGGCCAGCAGGATCTCCATCAGGCTGGAGCGAGTGCTTTCGGATCTGATCCTGTTGATTACTGACGACGGCGCCGGGTTTGATGCGCGTATGTTGCGTGCTGGAAGCGCCGGGACGTTGACGCTTGGGTTGCGCGGCATGGAAGAGAGGGCACTGGCTGTCGGTGGGACGATCACGATCGACTCCGCGCCGGCGCTCGGAACTGAGATCTGCGCGCGGTTTCCCATCAAAGGTGAAAAGCGACGCGACAGTGAAACGCGGACAGTCGAGCTCGCGAAGGCGTGAGTCACTCGACTTCGATCAGTCCCACGATGATGGCGTAGCGCACAAGGCCGGCGACGTCGTGGATGTTGAGCCGCTCCATCAACTGAGCGCGGTGCGTCTCGACAGTTTTAACGCTGATATCGAGAAGTTGAGCGATCTGTTTCGTCGTCCGTCCTTCAGCAATCAGTTGCAGCACTTCACGTTGCCGCGGGCTCAGCGTCGCGAGTAAGTCTCTCTTCGAAACTCCCTTGCCATACTCGATCAGCGTCTTGCGCGAGGTCTCAGGCGAGATATAAACGTCGCCCCTCATCACCGTCTCAATCGCCTGTTCGAGCTCCGTGCTCGCAGCACTCTTCGGCAGGAAGCCGACTGCTCCCTCACGAAAGGCGCGAATCGCATATTCCCCGGCCTCATGCACAGTCAAGACGATGATCCGGATGTTGGGATACTCCTTGACGACATGTTCAAGCACGTCAAACCCGCTTCCGTCAGGCATCGTGATGTCCAACAGAATCAGATTTGGCTGCTCCCGGGCGACGAGCTCGATTGCTTCGCTGCCTTTACCAGCCTCGCCGACGACGGTGACGCCTTTCAGTCTCTCAACGAGAGCGCGAATTCCCGCCCGGACTAGAGCGTGATCGTCAGCGATTAGCACACGTATCGGTTTCATCTCGCAGTTGTGCCTGGCGGTCGTCTGGGGGACCATCCCTTCACAATTCAAGAAAGAGCCAAGCGTTGGGCTTGAGAACGAGCTAAACAGAAGGTGACGCTCGCTTTGCAGGGGCATAATTGCAGGAAGCTCCTGATCCAACAATCAGGAATTACCTGAGTGCTTCCCAAAACTGCCGTCGGAGGAAGCCAGCGTCCGCACGAGACCGATGAGAGGTCATTAAGCATACCTTTTTGCGAGCGTCGTCGGCTACTCCTTTTCCGCATGCTGATGCGTTAATCCGTAGATCCCACGGTCAGGAATTATCTGAGGTATGTTCAGGATTCTCCTCATTGCGCACTCTTAACAGAGCACTTAGCCTAATCAGGCGAATTGGTTCCATAGCCCCAGGCTCGTTGAGCGTGTTCCATAAACGCCATCTCAAAGGCGAACCTCATATCAAGCGAGCACGGCTATGATCCACGAAGGATCGATCCGTGCGGTGTCTGATTGAGAACGCGAAACAGACACGTCCTTCCCGCGCACCAAGACAAGTAGTCCCGACACAGGTTTATTTGGTGTCCCTGGCTCGATGTGGTGGTAATCGGCCGCAGTTAATTGAGATCAACGAGACGCGCGGAGTGGTTTAAGAATAAGTCCTCGCGCGTGGAAGGGGGACGATGACCAGGGCGAGGTCGTCGTCCCTCTTACCTACAGATCTGTGATTTCTGAAGTAGCGCTTCAGCGGGCTTTGCGAGACAGTATTCGGCCCCGTCAACGAAACACCTCACCCGCGCGACGCACGGCTGCGGACCATCCAGACATGTAAGACTGGTGGGACGCAGCCAGGCGTTCATCGAGTGGGGCAATACTCAGGGGAAACTCGGAGAAATACATGAGTAACAACGGTGACCAGTTAGTGAATGAGGAGTGGGTGCCACTGGCGGAGATTGAAGGCCGTTACGTGGCCAAAGTATTGGCGCACACGCGTGGCAACAAGCAAGCCGCCGCACGCGTGCTGCGAGTCGATCGGAAGACGCTCGATCGCATGATCAAACGCCATCACATTGAAACGGAGTCGCTGCGCGATCGCGCCAAAGCTACCAGTAACGGAGGTTCCTGATCGTTATATCCGTGTTCTGGCGACCCGGGTATTGTCCTAACTGTGATTCTATTATTCGTGTTCTTCTATATCCGTAGCACCCGCTAACCAGCACTCATGGGCACACGGATTGAAAGAATGAGTCAGCGAGGACACTACCGGCGACACCAATTCTCTTGACACGGCCCAAACCGCTTTGCTAGGGTTCGCGACCACGCAGAATGAAGCGAATCCTGCTCGTCGTTGCTGTCGTTGTACTCTATCTGCTGCACCAGGACTTCTGGTTCTGGCGCTCCTCACATCTCGTTTTTGGTTTCATTCCCATCGGACTCTTCTATCACGCAGTTTTTTCAGTGGCCGCGGCCCTGCTGATGTGGCTGCTCGTGACCTATGCCTGGCCCTCGCATCTGGAGCGTGAGGTCGAAGAAGCACAGCACGAGGAGGATGCAGCCCGTTGATCCCTGCCATCGTCGTCTTTCTTTATCTCGCGGCCGTCCTTTACATCGGCATCTTTGCGTTTCGCCGCGCGGCGGGCAAAGAGGAAGCTGAAGACTACTTTCTTGCCAGCCGTTCGCTCGGACCGTTCGTGTTTCTGTTCTCACTCTTCGGCACGAACATGACGGCGTTCGCGATCCTCGGATCGTCCGGCCATGCCTTCAACAACGGCATCGTCACCTTTGGTCTGATGGCGTCGTCGTCCGGACTTGTCATCCCGTTGACCATCTTCCTGATCGGCACGCGCGTCTGGGCGTTGGGAAAGAAGCACGGCTTCATGACGCCCGTGCAGATGTTTCGCGATCGTTGGGAGTGCAGTCACATAGGCACCGCGATCTTCGTGGCCCAGGCGGCGATGCTCGTCCCGTACATCATCATCGGCATCATGGGCGGCGGCACGACGCTCTACGCGATCAGCGGCGGCCTGGTCCCGTACTGGTTTGGCGGCGCGATCGTCGCACTGGTGGTGATGAGTTACGTGTTCTTCGGCGGCATGCGCGGTACGGCGTGGGTCAACACGTTTCAGACAGTGTTGTTCCTGTGCTTCGGCCTGGCCGCCGTATTCGTGATCGGCTTCGGTATGGGCGGCTTCCGCACGGCCGCAACGGCGATGCAAAACTCGCCGATGTCGTATCTGCTGACTCGCGAACGCTTCTCGCCGTACTACTTCTTCAGCTACACGTTCATCCCGCTGTCGGCGATCGCGTTTCCGCACATCCTGATCTTCTGTTTGACCGCGCGCAAGATCACGCAGTTCAAGAAGACGGTGATCTTTTATCCGCTCTGCATTCTGGCGATCTGGCTGCCGTGCGTGTTCCTCGGCGTCATGGCGAACCGTGTGACGGACATTCCGCAGATCAAGGCGAAGCAGGAAGCGCGGCGCGTGCTCGCAACGCAGGGAAAGACGATGGAGCCGGAACAACGTGACGAGTTGCGCGAGCAGTCATCCGGCGACGACGTGATCATGTTGCTGTTGCAGCGCTATGCGCCGTTGTGGCTTGCGGGACTGCTCGGCGCGGGAATCATGGCTGCGGTGATGGCCAGCGACTCGCAGATCCTCGCGCTCTCGACAATGTTCACGGAGGACGTCTTCGCCTTTTATGGAGGGAAGTCGCGCTTCGGGGAATCCGTGCAGGTACAGACCGGCCGCATCTTCATCATCCTGATCACGCTGTTTTCCTACATCGTGGCGTTGGAAGCGCCCGAGACGATCTTCGAGCTCGCGATTCAATACGCGTTTTCAGGTTTCGCGTCGTTGTCTCCGCTTCTGATCGCGGCTTTGTTCTGGAAGGGAAGCACGAAGTGGGGCGCGCTCGCAGTCACTATTTGGACTGCGATAGCCGTCATTGCAGTCGCCATTTTTCAGTCAGCCGTTCCGGCGCCTGCACCTGGAGCGAACACGGTCGTCTGGGCATTAGGCGGCGCGGAAGTCCTGGCGCGAACACCCGGCGGCACGGCAGTTTTCAAATTCATGCCGGTCGTGCCGATGGTCCTGATTTCCAGTTTGTTGATGTACTTCGTTTCGCTGGCTACGAAGAAACCGTCGCAGACGACGATAGCCAGATACTTTTAGCTTACCCGAAGCAGTAGAGGCGGCCGTCCTGGGATCCGATCACGATCTTTCCGTTTGCAATCGCGGGTGACGCCGATAGCGGCGCTCCCGCATTGAACTCCCACAACTTCGCCCCATTCGTCAGCGCCAGAACATAAAAACGCCCGTCATTCGAACCCACGTAAACGCGGCCGCCGGCAATCGCCGGCGATGACTCGACACGCGCGCGGGTCGCAAACGTCCAGGCGATCTTCCCGTTGAGCGATAAGCCGTGGACCATCTTGTCGCGGCCGCCTATGACGACGCGCGTCGGTGTGACTGCCGCTGACGAGTAGTAAGGAAACTTACGTTGCGGGTGCTCGTAGCGCCACACAATATCTCGCTTCTCCAAACTCACGCCGAGCACTTCATTATCGAATGTGCCGTAGTAAGCCATGCCGGAACGCAGCGCCGGCGACGCTCCGGTGTACGCTCCCGACGACACGCTGAACATTTCCTTGCCATCGGAGATGCGAATCGCGCGAAACATTTCATCGCAACCAGCGATGAAGGCCATGCCGCTGGCGATCCCGGGAGTCGAATGGACCGGCCCGTTCGTTTTGAACTTCCAAAGCACCGACCCGTTGCGTGCGGAGACGCAATACAAGTTTTCATCGTACGACCCAATCAACACGCGATCGCCGTACACGACTGGCGACGACTTGATCTCCGCGCCGGTTTTGGCCTGCCACAGCCCTTTGCCATCTGCGGCATTCACCGCGTGCAACGTGCCGCCGAGATCGCCGATGTACACGACGCCGCCGCTGTACGCCGGCGACGATTCACCGATTGCGTTGCCGGTCGAGTACTTCCAATAGACGTTTCCGTTTTCGAGATTGAGCGCGACGAGTTCGCCCTTCTGCGAGCCGACGAAAACTGTTCCGCCCACGATGGCGGCCGACGATTCGATCGAGTCGCCGGCTTCGTACGTCCAGAGCTGTTTCAGCTCCGTAGGAACGTTCGACTGCGACACGCCTGTCAGTTGATGGTTGCCGCGAAACTGGGCCCAGTTTTCCGCAGGTGTGTCCTGCGCATAAGTCAGCGACACCAAGAATAAAACAAGAACTAGTGCGCGAATCAGTAAGCCCACTCGTAAACCTCCATCGCTCCCTTCTGATCGAACGGCCGCGGGTTGAACGTTCCAGTCCATTGTTCCGCCGCCTCCGCTGCCAGCCTGCTAAGGTCGTCGCGCGCGATGCCGTTGGCGCTTAAGGATGAACGCAATCCGCCGGCTTCCGCTAACTGTTCGAGTCGCCGTGCGAGTTCCTCAGTCCCTGTAAACAACGATTCATAACGATCCCCGGCTGCTGATTCGTTCCAACGGACGACAGACGGCAACAGCATCGCGATCGCGGCGCCGTGCGCGGTTCCGTAATGCGCCGTCAGCGGGTTCGCGCACGCGTGCGTCGCGCCGAGCATCGAATTCTCGATCGCGACGCCCGCATAGAAGGCCCCCAACTGCATCGCGCCGCGCGCTTCAAGATCGTGCGGCTGATTCAGCACGCGTTCGTAGTTGGGCTCGAGCAGCCGCCATGCTTCACGCGAGAAGATTTCCGACAGCGGATTGCGTTTCGTTGTGACGTACGTTTCGACGGCGTGTGCGATTGCGTCGAAACCGGAAATCGCCGTGATGCTGCGCGGTTGTGAGACGGTCAACGCCGGATCGAGTATGGCGACGCGAAACGCCGCTTTCGGATCGCCGCACGCCATCTTGATGTGACTGTCGGTGGTGGAAATCAACGCGTAGCTCTGCGCTTCACTGCCTGTGCCGGCTGTGGTCGGAATCGCAACCATCGGCAGCATCGGCTGAGTGGCTTTGCCGTAGCCGCGGTAGTCAGACATTTGGCCGCCGTTAGTGAGGATGAAGTTGATCCCCTTGGCGCAGTCCATCGAACTGCCGCCGCCGAGGCCGATGAGCGAGTCGATCTTCTCCGTGGCAGCGAACTGGGTGCCCGCGTCGACCATGCGCGTGTCAGGGTTGACTTCGAAGTCGTGAAAGCGGACGACGTCAATGCCTGCTTTTCGCAAAGGAATGACGGCTTCGTCGACGTGCCCGGACGAGACCATGCCATGATCGGCCACAAGCAAAACGCGCCGGAACCCCAGCTCCCGGGCGACGTCGCCCAGGCGGCTGATAGTTCCAGCGCCAAAAATCATTCGAGTACGAGGCTGGTAATCGAACGGCTTAAGATCTAACACGGATTATTTCGATTGATTCTTCGCGGTCGACGGCTTTGCCGGCCCAGCATTCTCCGCCAACGCAAAAAGCTGATTGCGATTGGTGATGAAAAGCGTGCCATGCGCCGGCACGGCCGTCGAATAGACCGAACTGCCCATGTTGATCTCGCTCAGCACCTTCTTGGTCTTCCCTTCCTGCATGATCACGACGTCGCCGTCCTCATCGCCGAGATAGATCTTGCCGTCGATCAACATCGGCGAGCCCCAGACCGCTGCGAACACGTCGTGGACCCAGTATTCCTGGCCCGTCTTCGCGTCGAGCGCGTGCAGGAAACCGCTGAAATCCGCTTGATAGACGATGCCGTCTTTGATCGCGGGAGTCGAGATCGAACGGCGGATCTTGTCGAAGTGCCAGACCAATCCCGTCTTCGTGATATCGCCGCGCTTCGTCGCGTCGATGCAGTACATGTGACCGACGCCTTCGCCGTGTTCCGGATCCTGGCCGTTCGAGATGTAGACCTTGTCTTCGTAGACAACGGGCGTGCTGATCAGCTCGTTGCGTGTCTTGGGCCAAACGGAGTCTTTCGGATTGGTGTCAAACTCCCACAGCTTCTTTCCGGTCGCTGCTTCGTAGCCGCGAATCCAGCCGTCGCCCTGACCGTGCACCAACTGGACCACGCCGCCGATCGTTCCCACTGTCGGCGAGCTCCACTGTCCGTGCAGGATGCGGTCCTCGACGGAGTTGTCTTCCCAAACGAGTTTCCCCGTCTTCTTGTTGATGGCAATGATTGACGGCGCTTTCGGAGACGGGATGTTGACGTGACTCTCGTCCTGGCCGTTGGACGTGCTGATGAAGATCAGATCGCCCCACATCACGGGCGACGAATTGGCGAGGTTGTGCGGCAGCGAGCCGACTTCCTCGATCATGTCGAACTTCCAGACCACGTCGGCGTTGGTCTCGCCTTTGAGCTTCTCATCGGTGACCGGCCCGTCGTTCTCGCCGTCGCGGAAGCCCTGCGTGTCGAGACACACGAGTTCGGCGCGGTTCGAAACGTAGTAAACGCGATCGCCGTCGACGAGCGGCGAAGATGCGACGCCCTGGTACGGCCAGTCGTTCACGCGTCCCGCGGCGAGCTTGTCGTGGACCATCTGCCACATGAACTCACCATCCGATTCGCGAAACGCCATCAGCACGCCCTTGTCGCCCGTGATCTTCGGATCGCGCAGTCCTTCGTTGTTCGTGCCGACGAAGACCATGCCGCCGGAGACGACCACGTTGCCGTAGCTCTGCGAGCCGAGTTGGGCCACCCACTTCACGTTCTTCTTTGTCTTGACGTCCCAGGAGGTGGGCAAACCCTTCATGTTCGAGACCATGTTGCGATCCGGAGTGCCGCCCCACATGGGCCAGTCGCCGGAGCCGGGATCGGATGCGGAAGTCGCGGGCGCGAAGAAATAGATGATGGTGCCGAGGATTAGAGCGCTGAGTAGGAACAGATTTTTAACTCTCATTTGTTCGCGTACACCTTTACGTTATCGAAGTAGAGTTCGGCCAGGCCGTTTCCGAAGATTCCGGGAGCACCCTGACGATTAGGAATGGGATCGATGCGTTCAATCATCCATTGCGCGGGTTCGGTTTCACTCGCGGGCCAGACTTTTCCGCGCGCGCGCGTCTTGCCATCGGGCAGGTTTTCGACCTGGAGTTTCATGCGGTACCACGTGTCAGGCTTCCAGGCGTATGAAATGGTCTGGGTCCGGTGAATTTCCGGTTGCCACGGCTCGAGATGCAGCATCTGGCTGTTGCCGTATAGTGTTAACACATAACGCTGCGCAATGATACCGGCGTCGCCTTGTTGGCGTCGTTTCTGCGTCGCCATCACGTCGGCTTCGACGGTGTAATTCGACCAGTCGGAAGGTCCGATGTAGGCGCGCGAACGGCTCAGCAGCGACGAGCCTTCCGTTAACTTGGCGAGCACCTTGTTGCCGTTCAAATCTTTGACGCCGAACTTCATCGTCATGCTCACCCACGATGGCGGCGCGGCGTTCAGAGCATAGGCGTCGAACGTTTCGTTCCACGGCAGCGGCGGAAACACGCGCACACTCGCGCTGCCCGTCACGCCTTCGACAGTCGCTTTCACGAGTCCTGCTTGATTGATCGCGTCGCCGGCGACTGTCAACTGACCATTCGCGATCGTGCCTTTCAGTTGGTCCAACGACCATTGCGCCGCCGACTCTTCGCGAATAAAGTTTCCCTGCGCGTCGAAAAGCCGCGCGCGGAACGACACCTTGTCGCCGGGTTTGAGAATCAGTTCAGTCGGAACGACTTGAACCCACGTGGCCGCCGCCGAACTGACGTTCGAACCGACGGCGGTCGAAGAAGAAGGCCTCGAGTTTCCATTCGACTTCTTGCCGATCGCGTAGAGTCCTTTGTCGCTGACGACGTAGACGCGCCCGTTCGAGACCGCGGGGGAACCGATGACGGGTTCCGGATTCTCCTCTGAACCAAGCCAGTCTTCGTCGAGAATCTCGCAGCCGGTCGCCGATGGTTTCAGAATGAAAAACTTTCCGTTCTCAGTGCCGACGTACAGTTTGCCATCGGCGAACACGGGCGACCCTTTCTGAATCGTCCCCAGGTTTTTCAACCAGAGTTGTTTTCCGGTATTCACGTCGAAGGCGGCGATGTTCGCGCCGTTATCGACCTGGTAAAGCCGATCGCCGTCGAGCACGGGCGACGAGAATCCGCCCTGCCAGCCTTTGACCGACCACTTCGCCTGGTCCTGTTTGATCTCGCCTTTCGCCGTGGCGTCGATAGCGAGCATCTCGCCCATCTCGCTCGAGTCGAGGTTTTCTTCACTGTGCGTCAGGATTGCCATGTTGTTATGGACGACGACGCCGGTGTTGAGCCCGCGCTTGCTGATCTCGATCCTCCAGACCGGCTCGCCCGTTTGCGGTTTGATGGCGTGAACAAAACCGTCGCTCGCGCCCTGGATGAGCAGGCGCGTGCCGTTGACGTTTGCGATGATGGGCGGCGCGTAAGTCGTATCGTACGGACGCTGCCCGGGAGCGCTGACCCACATCGTCTCGCCCGTTTTCTTGTCGAAGGCGATGAAGCGATGGCCGCCGCGGCCGTGCTGTCCCCACTGGAAGGTCACGCCGCTGACGATCACGAGATCGCCGTCAATCAGCGGCGAGACTGTGCGGCCGCCATGCGTCGTCAACAATCCGAAGTCTTCGCTGAGCGATCGTTCCCACAGCACCTTGCCGTCGCGATTGAATGCGATGAGGTGGCCGCCGACGCCGAACGCGTAAACGTTACCGGTGGCGGGATCGCCCGCGGGCGAGGCCCAGCCGACGCGATGCGGCGGCACGTCGCTCAAGTAGACATTGAAGCGGTGTTCCCAGAGCAGCTTGCCGTTGTTGGCGTCGAAACACATGACGCGTTCTTGCAGCGTCTCACCCTGGCCCGCGGAGTTCTGGATGTAGACGCGGTCGCCCATCACGATGGGCGCTGAGCGCCCGCCGTACGGTGCTCGCCAGGCGAGGTTTTCGCCGCTTGGAGACCATTTGGTCGGCAGGTTTTTTTCGTTCGAGATTCCGTCGCGGGCAGGACCACGCCATTCGGCCCAATCGCTGGCCGCGACGACGGCGAATGCAAGACAAGCGTTCAATATTATGGAGATAAGGTTAGTCATTTTGGAGGTCCATGATTTGACAGAGATAAACGTTGCTGCGTAACCTTTTTTCTGTAAAATTCTACCACGGATAAGACGGATCACTTCCACAAGCTCGAGGACAAGACGATGCTGGTGCTACATAAGTTCTTCCTCTTTTCGCTACTCGCTATGCTGTTCACCCAAGGCACGACGCCGTCAAAACAGGAGCTGAACGATCAGCTCTTCGAAGCTGTGAAAAAAGGCGACGCGGCGGCGGTCACGGCGTTGCTCGACAAAGGCGCCGACGTCAACGCGAAGTTTCGTTACGGCCAAACTGCATTATTCAAAGCCGCCGAAAGGGGAAACACCGAGGTTGCCAAAGTGCTGATCGATCGCGGTGTTGACGTGACTGTCAAAGATACCTTCTACGGTGCCACGGCGATGAGCTGGGCGCTGGATCATGATCATGCCGACATTGTGAAGCTAATTGTCCAAAAAGATGCGAGCAGCGTTAACGAAGTGCTGATGGCTGGAGTGCGCGGCAGTAACGAGGCGCTGGTAAAAGTCGCGCTGGATCGCGGCGGTCTCAAACCGGAAACGCTGACAGCAGCGCTGGCTGCTTCGATGGCAAACCCGAAGAATGCCGGCATTACCGAGATGTTGAAGAAAGCCGGCGCCGTTGCTCCGCCGGAGGTTGATGCGGCCACGTTGCAGTCCTACGTTGGCAAGTACAAGGCCGAGCCCGGACCGGAATTCACGGTTACCTTCAAGGACGGCAAGTTGATTGTGCTGGCGCCGAATCCCATCCCGTTGATGGCGGTTGATAAAACAACCTTCCGGCCCGTTGAATTCGATGGAATCACACTGACGTTCAACGTCGAAGGTGGCAACGTAACGGGCCTGGCATTCAAGCAAGGGCCAAACACAACTCAACTGAAACGCGTCGTTGAAGCGAAACCATAATCTACGGGGTTCCCATGAAAAAATTCATCTTTGCAGTATCTCTGGTGACGATCGTTCACTGTCTCGCCTACGCCCAGAACTGGCCGCAATTCCGTGGACCGGGCGCAACCGGCGTTGTCGAAGGTTCGCCTGAACCGGTTAAGTTCGACGCCACGAATCAACTCAACGTCCGTTGGAAGACTGAGATTCCAGGGTTGTCACACGCGAGTCCCGTCGTGTGGGGCGACAAGATTTTCGTGGTCACCGCAGTCAGTTCCGCGAAAGACGAAACGCGTTATGGGTTGTTCGGCGACGTCGCGCCGGTGAAAGACAATCCAGCGCACACGTGGAAGGTCTACGCCATCGACAAACAGAAGGGAACGATCCTGTGGGAACGCGTCGCCTACGAAGGCATTCCGAAAGTGAAACGTCATCCGAAGTCGTCGCACGCAGCGTCGACGCCGGTGACTGACGGCAAGTATCTGATCGCGCTCTTCGGTTCGGAAGGTCTTTACGCTTACGACCTGAACGGCAAGCTGCTGTGGAAACAGGATCTCGGCGTGCTCGATGCCGGATGGTTTTACGACGTGGACTATCAGTGGGAATACGCCAGCTCGCCCATCATCTACAAGAACATGGTGATCGTGCAGGCCGACATTCAGAAAGGTTCGTTCGTCGCCGCGTACGACATCAAGACCGGAAAACAGATTTGGAAGACTGCGCGTGAAGGAGAGCTTCCGGGGTGGAGCTCGCCGACTGTTTACGAAGGCAAACAGCGTCCGGAGTTGGTCACGGCCGGCGCGAAAGCAATCCGCGGTTACGATGCGCTGACGGGAAAAGAGTTGTGGAAACTCGGACCGATGGCGGAAATCGCAACGCCCACGCCGTTCGCTGCGTTTGATCTGATCTTCGTCACCAGCGGGTACCGGCCGATTCAGCCGATTTACGCGATAAAGCCCGGCGGCAGCGGTGATTTGTCATTGAAAGAGAAAGAGGTTTCGAACGAGTTTATTGCCTGGAGCAAGGACCGCGGCGGCCCGTACATGCCGACGCCGATCGTTTACGGCGAACTGCTTTACACGTGTTCGAACCAGGGCGTCTTGACGGCTTACAACGCGAAGACGGGCGAGCGCGTTTATCAGGAACGGCTCGGTGGAACTGGCGGCGCGTTTACGTCCTCGCCAGTCGCTTCGGACGGCAAGATTTATCTGTCGAGTGAAGACGGAGACGTCTTTGTCGTGAAGGCCGGACCGAAGTACGAATTGCTGTCGAAGAACCCGGTTGGTGAAGTGATGATGGCGACGCCAGCGATCTCCGACGGGTTGCTGATCGTCCGCACCACCTCGCACCTGTTTGCGTTTGGCGAGGGGCCGGTGTCGAAGAAACAACAATAATCCGTGCATGCGCTAGTCCTCATCATCTGCGCTTTAACTTTGGTAGACAACTGGCCGCAGTGGCGTGGTCCACGCGGCCAGGGCGTTTCAGAAGAGAAAAACCTGCCGGTCGAGTGGAGTCCCACCAAAAACATCAAATGGAAGACGCCGATTCCCGGTCGCGGCCATTCGTCGCCGATCGTTTGGGGTAACCGGCTTTTCCTTACGACGTCGATCGCAGGCGCGGAGATCCCGGGCGCCGCCGCGGTCAAGCACGTCATAAACAATCAAACCGTCAAGCTTTCCGATACAGTGGGCGCGGAACGCAGTCACACACTCAAGTTGATGTGCCTCGACACCGAGAGCGGAAAGATCCTGTGGGAGCGAACCGTTTACGAGGGACGCATGTACGACGACCGGCAGAAAGCGAACACGTACGCCTCGTCGACGCCCGCGACTGACGGCCGTTACGTTTATGCGTTCTTCGGATCGGAAGGTGTTTACTGTTTCGACTTCGACGGAAAGCAGATCTGGAACGCGTCGCTGGGTGGGATTGCGAAGATGGGATATGGCGAAGGGACCTCGCCCGTGATCTTCGAGAACCTGCTGATCATCCAGGCCGATATGGAGCTCGGGCAGGGTTCGTTTATCACCGCGTTGGACAAGACGACGGGCAAGCAGGTGTGGAAGACTGCGCGAAAGAATCGAGCGTCGTGGTCGACTCCGGTGCTCGTGCGGGGAGGGAAACAAGTCGAGCTCGTCGCAAGCGGCTCGGAGAGTGTCGTGTCGTACGATCCGTTCACGGGGAAGGAGTTGTGGCAGGCTGAAGGCTTAGTCAGCCATGCGATCCCGACCCCGCTCGCAGGCGACGATAACGTGTTCGTCTATGCGGGCAGTCACGATAAGCGCGGGTATTCAGTGCGGCTCAGTGATGACAAGATTCAGTGGCGCCACGATAAAGGAACTGCGTACGTCGCTTCCGGGATTCTGTACGACGGCAGCATTTACCTGATCACCGACAGCGGCATCATGACGAGCCTCGATGCACGGACCGGGCAGTTGAGATACGAAGGCGGGCGTCTGCCGGTCGCTACCACCTTCTTCGCCTCGCCGGTGGCGTTTGACGGAAAGGTTTTGATCACGAGCCAGGATGGGGATACCTTCGTGATCGCAGCCGGCCCGAAGCACGAAGTCGTCAGGACCAACTCCCTCGGCGAACCCGTCTACGCCTCCCCCGCGATCTCCGGCGGCCACATCTTCATTCGCGGCGAGCAGCACCTGTACTGCATCGGGCAGTGACACGGAAACATTCTTGTCACGGCGGCGTCTAAAGTTAATAATCTCGCCAGGCATACGTTTCGGTAGTTGAAAGGGGTGGGTATGTTTGAACAACAGCAGGCTGAGCCTTGGTACAAGAACCGAAAGTTGCTGATTGCGATTCCGCTCCCATTGGTTCTTATCGGCGGTCTCTGGGCACTCAATGCGTGGCGCCGCTCGAGTTCACGAGAGTCGCACGACGCCGAGGTGGAGGCGGATCGCGCGCGACAGGCCGCGCAGCCCGCGCCGGCTACCGCACCCGTTCAGACCACCTCCGCACCTGTAGCGCAGCCGAGCGCGGCAGCTTCTCCGCAGAATCCGAATGACGCCGCGCAAGCCGCTCAACACGCCGTCGCGACGGGCAGAAACTACTGGACAAACTTCCGCGGGCCGAAGCGCGACGGCAAATACGACGAAACGCCAATCTCGACATCATGGCCTGCAAACGGTCCGACCGCGCTTTGGAGACAGCCAGTCGGCGTCGGTTATTCATCTTTCGCGATCGCCGACGGAAAGGCCTACACGATCGAGCAGCGACGCCAGCAAGAGGTAGTAGCCGCTTACGACGTCGGCACCGGACGCGAGTTATGGACGCAACGCTGGAACGCCGAATTCACCGACGGTAACGGAGATGGACCGCGCGCCACGCCGACGTGGGACCAGGGCCGCGTTTACGCACTCGGCGCAACCGGCGAACTGCGCTGCCTCGACGCGAACACGGGCGCTGTGATCTGGGGCAAGAACATTCTCTCCGAAAATCAGGCGTCTAACCTGCAATGGGCGCAGGCTGCATCGCCATTGATCGTCGACGACAAAGTGATCGTGCTTCCAGGCGGTGGCGGCGGCAAGTCGGTGGTCGCGTACAACAAGATGACGGGCGCGCCAGTATGGAAGTCGCTCGACGATCGACAGGCATACGTTTCGCCGATGCTGGTCGAACTCGGCGGGCGGCGACAGATCGTCGTCGTGAGTGCGTCGCGCGTAGTCGGTCTCGTTCCGGAGACCGGCGCGTTGCTCTGGAGTTACCCGTGGGACACGGACATGGGCATCAACGTGTCGCAACCCATCGTCGTCGACAACAACCGATTCTTTATTTCTTCGGGTTACGACAAGGGCGCGGCGTTAGTCGAGTTGAGACCAAGCGGCAACGTCTTCAGCGCGATGACGGTTTGGGAAAACAAGAACATGAAGAACAAGTTCAACAGTTCCGTTCTTCATAACGGTTACATTTACGGGCTGGACGAAGGAATCCTGGTTTGTTTGGATGTGAACACCGGCCAGCGCAAGTGGAAGGAAGGACGTTTCGGATACGGACAGGTCGTGTTAGCGAGCGGCCACCTGATCGTGACGGATGGTACGAGCGGCGATGTCGCGCTCGTGAAGGCGTCTCCCGATGGATACACGGAGGTCGCACGCTTCTCCGCGCTGAAGGGCCAGACGTGGAACTATCCAGCTCTCGCCGGCGGACGTTTACTGGTGCGGAATTCAAGCGAGATGGCCGCTTACGATATCTCGGGACGCTGAACCGGCGGGCGACGTGTATGCCACTCAGTCGACTGCTCGTAAGCGTAAGCAAACGACAACAGACTTGCTTCGCCAAACTTTGGCCCACAGATCTGCAATCCGATCGGCAGGCCCGATTGCGACATACCACACGGCACTGAAATCGTGGGCAAGCCATACGCGTTGAACGGACGCGTATTTCGCAGCCATAGCTCACCCGCAGGATCCGGCGTCATCTTTAGTGCTTCTTCGACGGTGATCGGCAGCACCGGTACCGTTGGCGTCAGAATCACGTCCACTTCCGTAAACACGTCTTCGATGTTGCGCCGCAGGCGATCGAGTTCTTGTCGCGCTTCAACGTAAGCGACAATATCGACCGCTGTTGCTTGCTTCAACCGCTCCTGCATCCAGCGGCCGTACTTTTCCGGCGACGACGCGTAATGCTTCGCATGCAGTGCCAGAACTTCCGGCCCCTGAATCGCCGCCGGAGTCGGTGGCAATTCGATCTCGACGACGTCCGCAGCCCAACCGCTGATTACCTTCAACGCTTCCTCAAACGCGCTCTCGACGTCGGTATCAATACTGTCGAAGAACGGCCGGCGCGCGATGCCGATGCGCCACCGCGTGTTGGTCTTCAGTGCTTCGATATCCAATTCAACTGGCCAATTCACGCTCGTCGGATCGAGCTTGTCGTACCCGGCAATCACTTGCAGCATCAGCAACGTATCGGCGACGCTGCGACACAGTGGCCCAACATGATCGAGCGACAACGCCAACGGGAAGATGCCGCGCAGACTCACAGCGCCATAGGTCGGCTTCAAACCGACAACTCCGCAGAACGCCGCCGGTTCGCGTACTGACCCGCCGGTATCGCTGCCGATCGCGCCGAAACACATACCGGCCGCAACAGCCGCAGCAGAGCCGCCGGACGAACCGCCTGGGATTCGCTCGACGTCCCACGGATTACGAACCGGGCCGTAGTAAGACGAAGCAGACGTGCCGCCCCACGCAAACTCCTGCATGTTCTGTTTCCCGATCAAGACGGCGCCGGCAGCCTTCAATCGGCGCACGACGGCAGCATCTTCAGCCGGAACGCGTTCGGCAAACAGCGCGCTGCCGCACGTTGTCTTCACGCCGGCGGTATCAACCAGGTCTTTCAATCCGATCGGAATGCCGTGCAGCGGTCCACGCCAGCGGCCGGCGCGAATTTCATCCTCTGCCTCGCGTGCCTGGGCCAGTGCGCTGTCGTGCATGACCGTGATGAAGGCGTTGGTGGATGGATTACATTGCTCGATGCGCGTGAGACACGCCGTAGTGAGATCTACGGGCGAGATCTTTCGCGCACGCAACAACTCGGAAGCTTCGTTGATCGTTAGGTCAAGCATCGACAATTTGAGTTCCCGCAGCCTGCGGCGCGTACTGCTCGGATTTGATTAGCGACAGCAACGGTCCCGTCATGAACGTCGTGACGAGCGCCATCAATACCATCATCGCAAATATACGCCCGGATAGAATGCCAAGGTCGTAGCCGATATTGAGCACGACCAGTTCCACCAACCCCCTCGTGTTCATCAACGTGCCGATTGCAAACGAAAGCGACCAACTCATCCCCGTCCAGCGGCTCATCAACATGCTGCCGACGAGCTTACCCACGATCGCGACGAGAATGATAACGCCACACCAGGCCCAACTCTGCCAGTCGTTGAGCAAGCCTATCTGGGTTCGCAATCCCGTAAACGCAAAGAAGAGCGGCAACAACGCGGCGGAACTGAAACCCTCGATCTTCTCCCTCAGAAAGGTGCGGAGCTCGGCGGATGAAGGCATCGCGATGCCGGCCACAAACGCGCCGAACAAAGCATGAATCCCGATCGTCTCCGTGACCAGCGCGGAAGCAAACACCAGTGCCAGCATCGCGCCGATCAGCCGCCGCCCGTGCAGCCGTGATCGCGGCGTCTCTTTTACAATGCGACTCAATTGCGGCCGCACGATGAAAAGCATCGCCGCAGCGAACAGCAACGTGAACAGCACCGTCGCTAACGACACCACGACGCCCGTCGCTTTCACGATCGCTATGACGAGCGCCAGGATGCACCACGCAGTGACGTCGTCGACGGCAGCGCACGTCAAGGCGATTGAGCCCAGATACGTGTGCGAGAGTCCGCGATCTTCAAGGATTCGCGCCAGCACGGGAAACGCCGTGATGCTCATCGCGACGCCGATGAATAAGGCAAAGGCATTGAATGACGTTCCAGGCGGCGCGAGATCTCGATACAGAAACAGTGAAAGCGCCGAACCGAGAAGAAACGGAACGATGATACTCCCGTGACTGATCATCACCGCGGCCGTACCCCGCTCGAGCACATGCCTGATGTTCAGTTCCATGCCGACGACGAACATGAACAGCACGACGCCGATTTGAGCGAGCAGTCGCAACGTCTCGAGCGACGATGCCGGAAAAAGAAACGCCATCGCCGCCGGAAAGAAGAACCCGAGCACTGATGGACCCATCACGATCCCAGCAATCATCTCACCCATCACCGGAGGCTGATTCATTTTTCGGAACAACCTGCTAAACAGGCCCGCCACTGCGATGATCACGATGATCTGCATCAGCAGAATACTTACCGGATTCCGGAAGTTTGCTTTGAAGCCTTGCGTCAAAGACGTGGCGGGCGCCGAAGGAGCCTGGGCGACGGGGTTCGCGTGCGAGCCAACGGTGAGGATTACCCAAACACCGATAACAAAAACGATTACTAGCAGCGCGTAACGTAAATAATGCTTCGAATCCGAAAATCTGAATCCGTGTTGGGGCGGCATCCGTTTTCTATACAACGTCAACTCGTAGACGCGCAACCTATGAATTGCGTCGTTCGTATTAACCTGCTAATTTTGCCAAGTTGCGCCGAAGCGCCTATTAGATGACTGTAGAGACCCCAGCCAGAACCGAAGTAGGGAATTATTTTGTCTCGAACTACCCGCCTTTCTCCCAATGGAAGCCGGAGTATGTCCCGCAGGCCCTGGCCGCACTCGCGCAGCCCGCGCGCGTCGACGATCCGCTTGGCCTTTATATTCACATCCCGTTTTGCCGAAAGCGATGTCTCTTCTGTTACTTCAAAGTCTACACTGACAAGAACGCGTCGGAGATCGAGACCTACCTGAACGCGCTGATCAAGGAGAACGAACTCTACAGCCGCACGCCTGCTTTTCAGGGACGCAGTTTGAAGTTTGCCTATTTCGGCGGCGGCACGCCGTCGTACATCAGCGAGAAACAGTTGCGTTATCTCGTCGAAGGTCTGAACCGGCACGTGACGTGGGACAACGCCGAAGAGGTGACGTTCGAATGCGAGCCCGGCACGATCCAGAAATCGAAGCTCGCGACACTGAAAGACATCGGCGTGACGCGCCTGAGCTTGGGCATCGAACATTTCGATGACGAGATACTCGCCGCTAACGGCCGCGCGCACCTGTCGCCCGAAATCTATCGCGCATACCAATGGGCGCGCGAAGTCGACTTCCCGCAGATCAACGTCGATCTGATAGCGGGAATGATGGGCGAGACGGAAGAAAAATGGCGCGAGACCGTGCGCCGAACGATCGAGCTGGAGCCCGACTCCGTCACCATCTATCAGATGGAACTGCCATACAACACGGTCATCTCGCAGGACATTCTGAAAAAAGGAATCGACTCGCCGATCGCCGACTGGCCGACGAAACGCCGCTGGCTGAACTACGCGTTCGAAGAATTTCTCGCGCGCGATTACGCGATCGCGGGCACCGACATCGTCGCCACGAAGAAGAAGACGTGCCGCTTCATTTACCGCGACGCGCTATGGCATGGCGGCGACATGATCGGCATCGGCGTCTCGTCGTTTTCGCACTTCGGCGGCGTGAATTATCAGAACGCGCACAACTTCGAGGACTACGTGCGTTTCCTGAACGAAGACCGTCTGCCGCTCTCGCGGGCGATTTCGTTGACGCCGAAGCAACGACTCATTCGCGAGATGGTGCTGCAACTAAAAACCGGCGCTCTCGACACCGCTTACTTTCAGAAAAAATACAGCGCGGACGTTTGGCAGGAATTTCTGCCCGTCTACGAGAGTCTTGCAAATGATGATCTGTTGAAGCGAGACAACGGCACGATTCGGCTTACTCGCCGCGGAGTGTTGGAAGTCGATCGCTTCCTGCCGGAGTTTTTTGAACCTGAACTGAGAACCGTACGCTACGCATGAATAATAATACTTACGACGTCATTGTAATGGGTGGTGGGCCCGCGGGGAGTTCTGTTGCCAGCATGTTGGCCCGTGAAGGGCGCAGTGTGATCCTGTTCGAGAAGGAAGTGTTTCCCCGTCATCACATCGGCGAGTCGCTGATGACTGACACGTACCGCACGTTTGACCGCATGGGATTTCTCGAGAAGTTGAGACAGAGCCCGTTCGTGCGCAAGTACAGCGTGCAGTTCGCGAACTCCGCGGGCAAGGAGTCGCGGCCGTTCTATTTCTTCGAAGCTGTTCATCACGAGAGCGCGGTCACGTGGCAAGTGACGCGCGCGCAGTTCGATCACATGCTGATCGATCACGCCGCTGAACAAGGCGCGAGGGTGCACCAGGGCGTTGCCGTCAAACAGGTGCTGTTTGAAGGAGACCGCGCCGTCGGCGTCGAAGTTCAGATGCAGGACGGATCGCTTCAGAAGTTCTTCGCGAAGGTAGTCGTCGACGCGACGGGACAAAGCGCGATGCTGTCGAACAAGTTTCGCTGGCGCGTGCGCGATCCGAAGTTGAAGAAAGCGGTGCTGTACTCCTACTTCAAAGGCGCGCATCGCGAACCGGATCTCAACGGCGGCGCCACGCTCGTGCTGCGAACTGAAAAGGGAAGCAACGGCTGGTTCTGGTACATCCCACTCGAGAACGACATCACGAGCGTCGGCATCGTTGCCGATCCGGAGTACCTCGTGCAGGGCCGCGGACAGGACCTCGCGAAGATCCTCCAGGAAGAGATCGAGAAGTGTGAACCGTGCCACCGTCGCGTTGGAAACGCCGAGCGGGTCGACAAGGTCTATTCGATTCTCGACTACTCCTATCGTTCAAAACAGAATGCCGGCAACGGATTCATCCTGATCGGAGACGCCTATGGTTTTCTCGACCCGATCTATTCGTCCGGCGTCCTGCTGGCACTGAAAATGGCGGAACTCGCGACCGACGCGATCCACGATGCGTTCGAACACGACGACTTCTCAGCCGAACGGCTCGGACAGTTTCAGGCGAAGCTCGACCGCGGCATCGAATCAATGCGCAAGCTGGTCTATGCGTTCTACAACGAGGGATTCAGCTTTTCAGGATTCTTGCGGAAGTATCCGGCGGAGCGGGTTCACATCATCAACCTGCTGATCGGCGACGTGTTCCGCGAGGGTGTCGACTCGGTGTATGGGCCGATGGCGGAGTTTGCGGATATTCCGCCGCCGCTCTACGAACAGATCGATTCGATGGAGCAATCCGAAGTCCTGCTCACCGCCAAGTACCTCTATTACGAGGACCGGCTGGCCTCGGATCTAAAACAGTAACTTCAATCCAAACTGAATATGTCGCGGATCTCGTGCTGACGAGATCCGTCCGAACGTCGGCGACCCGAGGAAGTTATCGGGCAGGTTGAAGTTCGGATGATTGAAGAGATTGAAGACCTCCGCGCGGAACTGCAAATTCAACCGCTCCGTCAACGCCGTGTTCTTCATCAGCGACGCATTCACGTTCTGAAATCCGGGACCGTCGAGAATGTTTCGACCCGCGTTTCCGAAAGTTCCCGGCGGCGGGAACGCGAACGCAGCCGTGTTGAACCATCGTTCCGGCGTACGGTTTGAAATGTCGGGGTTGCCCGCGACGTTTGGTCGATCGTTCGCGCCGAAGCCGAGGATCGAACGGCCGGTGCCGCTGTTGTCGAGTTCAGACAAAAGCGCGACGGTGAACGGCCGGCCTGACTGAACAGTGACGATGCCGTGAGTTTCCCAACCTGTTAAGACCGTCGAAACCCAACCATCATCGGCCAGGTACTGCCTTCCTTTGCCGAACGGCAACGCGTACGAGTAACTGACCGACAGGCGTTGGCGAACGTCGAAGTTCGAACGTCCGCGTTCGGCCGCGACGTTGTAACTGTTCTGCGGGAAGTTCGGATCGCCGGCGCTGCTGAAGAAGTTCGATGCGTCGTCGATCGATTTAGACCAGGTGTACGACGCCAGCGACGTCAAGCCGTGGAAGAGTCGCTGCTGCACGCGTACCTGGAGCGCGTTGTAGTTCGAGTTGCCGCGCGACTCGAGCAGGTCGATGTCGTCGAAACGCGGATCGGGTCGCGGCACGAACGGCAGACCCGGTGGCAGCACCTGCGGTTGCGGCTGATTGATGTCGCGGGCCGTCAGCAGCTTGGTGCCTTTCGACCCGACGTAAGCAACTTCGAAAATCGTGTTGCCGCCGAGTTCCTGTTCGACGTTGAAGTTCCAGTGCTGCATGTAGCCGGTGCGGAGATCGCGCTGAATCGCGAGCGCCGAATCGGGCAGCGGAAACGGGAAGAACGAAGGAAACGGATTACTCAACGTCAACGGCAGACCGGGCAGCGAGAAGAAGATGTTGTTGTCGAAGAAGGGCGAGTTGAAGTAGAGCGACTCCGCGGGCGCGAGCGGCGACTGATCGTAGTAGACGCCGTAACCGCCACGCAGGATGGTCGTATCGCGCACGGTCCAGGCGAAGCCGATGCGCGGTGCGAAGTTGTTCTTATCAGCGTCAAAGCCGCTGCGCGGAACGCCGTTCGTGCCGACCTGAACGATGCTGCGCGTCGCTAGATCGAATACGGTCGCGCGATCCTCGGCATCTACCGGCGGCGTGTTGAACTCGTAGCGCAGACCGGCGTTCAGCGTGAATCGCGGCGTCACGCGCCAACTGTCGTTGATGAAGAAGTTGTAACTTTGCGTGCGTATCTGCTGTGGGTTATCGACGTGCGCGACGCTCGTCAGCAGCGGAAATCCGAGCAACATGTCGACGAGTGCATTGCCAGTAAGTTGGAAGAACGGCGAGAACTGCAAACGTCCGCGGGATTCGACGTCGCGGAAAGCGTTCTGCTGCGAGAAGCGAATGTCCGCGCCGAACTTGAACAAGTGATTGCCGTGAATGTAGCTGGCATTGTTCAGGATCTGATAGACGTTGGTGACGCTCTTCTGCGGGTTGTTGCCTTCGTCGCCGAGCGGCGAAAAGCCGGTGATCGTGATGAAGCTCAGCCCGAGGTCACGTGCTTGCGGCGAGACAGTCGGCAGCCCGACTTCGGAGTTCAGCACGCTCGCCTCTTGCGTGACGGACGCAGCGACGCGACTGACCGCGAGGCGCGTTTCGTTAACGAGGTTCGGCGTCAACACAAGCGTCAGCGCCGCCATCGCGTTCTGGCTGCGGCGCTTCACAAAGTTGCCAAAACCGGGAACTGCCGCGAACGATGGACCAGTAAACGGTTCGAACAGATCGCGGTCGCCAAAACTATAACGAAACGCCAGGTCCGCTTTTTCAGTCAGCCGGTGATCGACGCGCGCGTCGAAACTGTCGTTATCGTCGCGTTGCGTTGGCGACGAGACGAAGTTTTGAAACGGAACGTTGCGGTTCGGCAGCGGGTACAACGCGGCAATCGCTCGCCCGACAGGATGGATGAAAAAGTCCGGGATGGCGCCGCCCTGAAAAGGCTGACCCGTGAACGGGTTCGTCGGTACGCCGAACACACTGTGCGAAAAGTTTCCGATTCGTTCTTCCGTCGTCGGAACGTTGGCGATGCGCGTGATGCCTTCGCGTGAACGCGTGCCTTCGTAGTCGGCGAAGAAGAACGTGCGGTCATGCACGATTGGTCCGCCGACGGCGCCGCCAAACTGGTTGCGCAGGTATTTCGGTTTCGGCTCGCCCGCGGGCGCGAAGAAGTTGCGGGCGTCGAGCGCGGCGTTGCGATGAAACTCGAACAGCGATCCGTGGAAGTCGTTGGTACCGGAGTTGAGGATGACATTGACTTGCGCGCCGGGATTGCGTCCGAACGAAGCGTCGTAAGTGCTCGTCAGCATTTCGAACTCACGAATCGCATCGACGGATGGACGAACGCCGAACGTGTTCAGTTTCGGATCGATGTTGTAGACGCCGTCGAGCAGGAAGTTGTTGGCGTCTTCGCGCGCGCCGTTGACGCTGAACGCAAAATCGCCGCGGACTGAACCGGCTGAACCCTGTGCCGGCGGCACGGCTCCGGGAACGAGCAGGCTCAGCTCGTAGAAGTTGCGGCCGTCGAGCGGCAGGCCCGTGATCGCTCGATTTTCGATGACAGTGCCGAGCGATGCCGAATCTGTCTTCAACTTAACTTTCGACGGTTCTTCGACAGTCAGTGGGCCGCCAGTAAGCACGCTAACGTCCAACGTGATATCGCGTTGCAAAACTTCATTGACGAGTAAGTCGAAACGTTCGCTGCGTTTCTTGAAGTTCGTGGCTTCGACGTCGAGTTGATAAGTGCCGGGAGGAAGCGATGAAACCGCATAAGTCCCGTTCTCGTCAGTGGTCATCGTGCGTGCTTCGCTTGTGCCGACGTTTGTCAGCGTGACTGTAGCGCCGTTGATGACCGCTTTATTTGCATCGAAGATCGTCCCTCGCACGGATGCGCGATGTGTTTGCGCCGCCAGCGGCAAAGCGAAAAACAACGACAGAAGTAGCAGGACGAGGGTGCGAAGAATTGGCTTCAAGATTTAGTGCTCCCGTTCGAAATTTTGCAGGCCCACTGAGTGAATTTTGCAGACCTTAGCAAATCGCTTTCGGTTTGCCAATTGTCTATTCAATTCGGAGACTGACTGCTAGAATGCGTGCAATCAAGGATAGATTCATTACGGAAAAGCGCTTTTTCGAGTTTCATATTCGGAGGTCTTGATGCAAACCTGGATCCTTTTTGCTCTCGGCGCGGCGCTGTCGTGGGGACTTTATGGTCCTGCCTTGCACAGCGGTCAGGTCGCGCTTGGCGGCAATCCAATGCGCGCCTTGTTGTGTGTCGGCGTCGCTTACTTTCTCATCGGCGTGCTGGTGCCCGTCATCACGCTTTCCTCGCAGGGCCAGCTCAACGGCTTCACGATGAAAGGTTCGATCGGCGCAGGTCTGGGCGGCGCGCTGGGCGCCATCGGCGCCGTCTGCATCATCTACGCTTTCCGGTCAGGCGGTGTGCCGACTTACGTCATGCCGCTCGTGTTCGCGGGCGCACCGCTGGTCAACGTGCTCTATTCGATGTGGCTGCACCCGCCTAAAACTTCACCGAATCCGTTGCTCTACTTGGGTTTTGTTTTGGCCGCGTTAGGTGGTGGTTTGGTCTTGTATTTCAAACCACAGTCTTAATAACGCAGGAAATACGGATAAGGAGTTTTGCAATGAAAAGCATTGGGGTGTTGTTGTGTTTATTGTTCGTTGTGAGTGTGGCTGTTGCTCAATCCAATGCCGCGAACTGGCCTCAATGGCGCGGACCGAACCGTGACGGCATTTCGAAGGAAACAGGACTGATGAAGCAGTGGCCTGCTGAAGGTCCGCCGCTGGTTTGGAAAGCGACGGGCGCGGGCAGCGGGTTCTCGTCGTTCTCGATCGCGAACGGTCGCTTGTACACGATGGGATTGCGCGGCGACCGCGAGTTCGTAATTGCGTTTGATGTGGCGACCGGAAAAGAAGCATGGGCGACGCCGAATGGCCGCGCTTTTGAAAACGATCGCGGCAATGGCCCGCGCGGCACTCCGACCATCGACGGCGATCGAGTTTACTCGCTCGGCGGCAGCGGCGATCTTTCCGCGCTTGACGCGCGCACGGGAAAGGTTGTTTGGAGCAAGAACATCTTGCGGGAGTTTGGCGCGAGCAATATCACATGGGGCATTAGCGAGTCGCCGCTGATTATCGGGAACAAGCTGCTGGTGAATCCTGGCGGGCCGAACGCGTCCATTGTCGCGCTTAACAAGACCGATGGTTCCGTTATCTGGAAGAGCCAGAGCGACGAGGCGGGATACTCGTCGGCGATCCCACTGCAAGTGAATGGCGGCACGCAGGTGGTCTTCTTTACTTCGAAACGCGCGGTTGGTTTGGATCTGAATGATGGCCGGCTGTTGTGGGAATATGCGAAGCCGGCGAACAGAACTGCGAACGCCGCGACGCCCGTTGCGCGTGGGAACCGCGTGTTCATCTCGTCGGGTTACGGGACTGGCGGCGGCGTTGTCGAGATCAAGCCGGATGGAACGGCGCAGGAGATCTGGTTCTCCAGAGAGATGCGCAACCATCACAGCAGTTCAGTGCTGGTGGGCGATTACTTGTACGGTTTCTCCGAAGCGATTCTGACGGCGATCAAGTTTGATACTGGCGAGATTGCCTGGCGCGATCGCAGCGTTGGTAAAGGATCGCTTGTTTATGCCGATGGGCGTTTGTACTGCTTCAGCGAGCGAGGTGTCGTCGGACTGGTTGAAGCAACGCCGACGGGTTATGTCGAGCATGGACGCTTCAAGATCAATGCAGGGAGTATAGAGACCTGGACGCATCCCGTTGTCGCTGGCGGGCGTTTGTACCTGCGCGACCAGGACACGATTTACGCTTACGACGTGCGAGAGAAGTAAAGCCCGCTCACGTTGGATCGCTCAGAGAAAACTTTACCGAAACGACAGAACAGTCAGGAAGGGGGCAGAGCGCAGCGTCGCCCCCGCTAGTCGCAAGAGCGGGGGCGTTGCCCCCTTCCTTACTTGTTCTTTGTTTAATGACGCTTCGTTTAGCGAGTCTTTAAGTAATCGCGAGCCTCGCGCAGCTCGGGCAGATCCGCGTCGGCTTGTTTCCACTGATCGAGAAGTTTCGTGTAGGTAGCGACCGCTGTGGTTTTGTCGCCGCTTTGCGCGGCCGCGCGTGCGAGACCTAACAGAGATCGCGCGCGGTTTGGTTGGCGGAGCAGTGCGATCTGAAACTTCTCCGCCGCTTCCTTCGGCTGTCCAGCACGCAGCAGAATCTCACCGAACAACTCATGCGAGGGTTTGATTAGCGACGGTGGACCGGACGGCGCGCCGCCTTGCTCTTCCAAACCAGTGGCTTTCTTCATCAACTCAATCGCCGCCGGATAATCCTTCTTCGCCGCGGCATTGACCGCTTCGACTTCCAGTTTGTTAATTGCTCCCAGCGAATCAAGCGCCTCCGTTGAGCCGGCTAAAGCACGAATAAAGACGGGTATTCTTTGACTCGCAGTCGACGTACGCACCATCCCGGCATGACTGTCATTGGCGGCGGTTGATTCTGTGTTGGTTTTATTCTCCGGAAACAACTCACTCGCAAGTTTCCAGCGTTCAGTCTCCACGATAAACGAGGCCGCCATGTTGGCCCAGTTGTTCTCGTAGTAACCCGGCCGCAGCTTGTTGTCGTACGTCGATTCCGACATCACCTTCTTCATCAACGACAGCAACTCTTCCGCCTTCTTGTAACGACCCTGCTGGAGATACGCGTACAGCAGCCAATGAAGACTGTGATAATCGCGGACGTTGACTGACAGGTGCTTCCGCTGCATCCACGCATCAGACGACTCCCATGCTGATTCGTTCGACGCAGCCGCTTCGGCCCACATTCCGAGTTGCAGAAATATGTGCGACGGCATGTGCCGGGCGTGGTGCGCTGCGGGAGCGATGCTCGCGTATCGTCGCGCCGCCGGAAGCGCGAGGATCGCGTGATCCGGGTCGTCGAAGGCGTGAATGATGTAATGCGCGGCCCCTGGATGATTCGGGTTCTTCTGGTAAACGTCGAGCGCGATCGCGCCGGCGCGGGCTTGCAAGCGATAGCTCTTGTCTTCAGGCCTCACGAGCGCTAATAGCGAAAGGGAATAGAACGCGGCGGCGTCGAGATCTTTCGGATACGTGAGATAGATCTTCTCCATCGCGGCGGAGTAGGCGACGTCGCGAGCGCGTTTGTCGCCGTCCCCGTACAGCAGTTTGACCGCATTCAAGTACGCTCGCTCACGATCGGTCAGTTTCGGTGTGTCTTTGAATTTCGCGATGACGAGCCGCGCCGCGGCCATATCCTGCTCGGACCAGAGCGGGTGATTGTACGTCATCGCTTCGCCCCAGTAGCCCATCATGAAGTCGGGATCGACTTTGGTTGATTCGCGAAACGCCTCCAGCGCCTCTTCGTACCAAAACGAGTGAAGCGCAGCGAGGCCCCGGAGGAACTGCGCTTGCGCCTGCGGCGAACCGGACGTTGGAAACTCCACACGACCGAGTTGAGACTCTTGCGCCGAAACACTGATTGAGAACAGGCAAATGAGAACGAGTGAGCGCCACATATTATTTACTTCCTATCGCGTACAAGTGGTGTGCAGTCCGAATATAGATTCTTCCATCAGATATCGCTGGTGAACTGAGGACGTAATCATTCAATGGATTCTCGGCCAACACTTCAAACTGCGGTCCAGCTTTGACGACCGTCGTCAAGCCGTCTTCATTGGTCACGTAGATCTTGCCGTCAGCAAGCACGGGCGAGCCGCTGTACGTCCCCGACTTGATACGTTGCTGACCGTAGACTTCCGCACCTGTTCGTGCGTCCAGACACCACATCACGCCATTGTCTTTTACGACGTAGAAGTACTTTCCATCCGTGACCGGCGTCGGCACGTCCGGCCCGTTCGGCGTGGACCAAAGCACGTGTGAACTCGTGACGTCGCCACGGCCGCCGGCTTTCAGCGCGAGCAACGGTTTATTACGCGTCGGCGCGTAGATGATGTCTTCGAAGATGATGGGCGAGGCAACAATGCGATAGCTCGGATTGTTGTCAGGGTTGAGACCGTTCGCGCGCCAGAGTTCTTTGCCCGTTGCCGGATCGTGCCCGGTGACGCAATCGCCGCCCGTGATCACGATCTCCGCCGACTTGCCGGAGCGAAGCAGGGCCGGCGTCGTGTACGAATCCGGCGATTCACGAATCGCGTTCGTCGGACGATCGACTTTCCAAACAGTCTTGCCCGTCTTCTTGTCGATGCGCATCACGTATGACGGATCGTCCGTCTTCATTCCGTGCAGCACTTGCACGTACAGCGAGTCGTCGAACAGCAGCGGTGACGACGCGTAACCCCAGTTCAAACCAAAGGCCCCATACTCTTTCTGGATGTCGCGCGACCACAGTTCCTTGCCGGTGAAATCGAAACCTTTGAGGATGCCGGTTCCCGTCATCACGTAGACGCTGCGGCCGTCAGTCACCGGCGAAGGCGACGACATGTTTTGTTTGCGCATCTTGGTGTCGCCGCCGCCGAGTGGTTTCTTCCAGAGGACTTCGCCCTTCGTCTTATCGACGGCCCAGAGATAAAGATTGCCGGCCTCGGCGACGTTCAGAAAGATGTAGTTGCGCCAGATGATGGGCGTCGAGCCGCTCCACTCGGGCATCGCGAGTTTCCAGGCGATGTTCTCTTCGGTGGTCCACTTGACGGGCAGGTTCTTTTCGTTGCTGACGCCGTTGAGCGCAGGTCCGCGCCACTGCGGCCAGTTTTCCGCTGACGTTGTTTGTACAAGCAGCAAGATCCCGATGAACAACACGAGAGAGATTCGGCGTTTCATGTTCGGTTTCCTCGGTGTGTGTTTACTCGGCGCGCAACGCCGGCAACAGCGGCGAACGCAGGGCGGCGATCGTCGCCACGAGTGATGCTGTCGCGCCGGAAAGCAAAATCGCCAACAGCAACAGGCCCAACGAAATGTTTGGCTTGCCTCCGCGCTCGAGTAACACCGGCACGATCGCGAGCAAAGCGCAAACAAATCCCACCGCCAGACCAAGGCACAGCATCAGGACGTTTTCTGTAATGACCATTACAGCGAAGTGAGAAGAGTTATACCCCACTGCGCGCATCAGGGCTAGCTCTCGCCGTCGTTCCAGGACGTTTCGCAACAGTACCGCGGCCATGCCGAGCGTGCCGAGTGCGAGCCCGAGGCCGCCGAGGAGTTGGAACGTCGAGAGATAGGTGTTCTCGACGCGATGAAAACTTGCGAGTCGTTCCTGAGTGGGTTGCGCGTCGAAGCCGAAGTCGGAGAGACGATCTTCCAAAACGGTGGCTCCGTCGCCCTCGATCAAAAAGTATCGATAGCCTTGTTCTGACGGAAACAGGCGCAGGAAATTCTTTTCCGACATGATCAGCTCGCTCTGGAAGATGCTGTCGGACAGCGCCGCGACGACGCGCAGCCGAGCTTGATCGGTGAGGAGGTCGTCGCCGACTTTCAAGTGGAGAACGTAATTCAGTGAATTCGCGTCCCCGATCACCGGTATCGCACCGTCTGCAAATTCCTGATTCAAAAGCAGCCACGGATTTTGATTCGTGTTCTGGAACGTGAACCGGTTTTCGCGCAGGAATGAATCGGGCGGCGCGATGATTTTTGGATTGCGAGGTTGGTAGAGATTGAGACAACTGGCGTCGTCGCCTGGTCGCAGGCGGAAGCTCGTCACCTTTAGATCTTTAAGAGCAGGCTCGTCGTTCGTGGTGTTCAGGTTCAGCGCTTCACGGCCGTCGGGCGTGTTGATGTCGTGAACGATCGGCAGTAGTGATTCGGCGACGTAAGAAAAGCCGCCGCTGCCCGATTTTCTGTCGAGCGGCGTCGCACCCGAACGGCGGAACGCGTCGACGGCGACGATGATGAACGTCGCGGAAGCGATCAGCGTGACGCAGAGTACAGTGCGAGCGGGACGATAGGTCGTGTTACGAAAGCCGAGCTGCGACATGGCCCAAAAGCCAGGGCGCTGAATTCTGTTTTTGTGTTTGCGTTTTAAGAAGATCGAAATGAAGCAAATACCTGCCACCAGCAGCATCACGCCACCGCCAAAGAAACCCACCACGCCACCGACGAGCAACAGCGCGACGCTGATTACTGTTACTGCAATTGCAAACAGCAAAACGTATTTGCCTTCACGGATTGTATTCGAGTAATCCGTGCTTCCTGTTAACAGGGTTCGGGTAGAAGTACGCCCGAGTCTTCTCAACGTAAAGAAAATGCATACGACAGCGGCTGCAATTCCACCGAGCGCGCCGAACACGAGCGACTGCCAGGTGACGTGCAGCGTCAACGAAGTTGTCCCGACTGCGCCTACCCACCACGTTCGCAGGCCGTACATCAGCAACGTAGCGTAACCAATCGCGCCCAGCAACCCGAGCAAACTCCCGATGATCGCCAACAGCAATCCTTCGGCGAGAAAGAGATTACGAATGCGCGAAGCCGAGAATCCGATCGCCTGCAACGTCCCGATCTCGCGCAGGCGTTGTTCGATCCCGAGCTTGAAAAACAGCGCCGTCAGCAGCAGCGCCGAGATGACGAGAAAGAAACTGAAGTACAGAAAATACTCGCCGAAATCCGTCGCGCCGCGCGAAGCATCCAGCCCCTGCGAACGGACCGGAATTACCTGAAGAGCAGTCAATGTCGGTTCGAGCGTCTTGCGCAATTGTTCGCGATAGGCATCGAGGTCAGGATTGTTCCCGGTGATTCGAATCGAAGTGAGCTTGCCAAAGCGCGTTTGCCACAGTCGCTGAGCGTCCGCAATCGAGATGAAAGCCTTCGGCGTCGTGCGATATTGATGCCAGTAATCTTCGTCCTGTTTGCGCACGCGTCCCAGATCGATCGGAAACGGCGGATCCCAATCGGAGAGGTTTTCTGATCCTGTAATACCTGGATAGCTGGGGACGAGATCGCGATCCGCGGCGAGTCCCGTGATCGGCGTGATAGCGGTTAGTTTAAAATCAGCGGTCCGTGTTTCCAGGCGGCCGCCTTCGAGCCACACATAATATTCAAGCGAGATCGTCTGACCGACTCGAGCGTTTAGATCGCGCGCGGCCCACTCGTTGAGCACGATCGAATTCGGCTCTGGTGCAAGTTGATCGACCGCGGTAACGATCGAGTAGGGAATCGAACGATCACCGGCGCTGATGCTGTTCGCGAGATATGAAAAGAAGGGAATCGCTTGATACGAAAGCGCTCGTGCTGATTCGGTAGCGGCTGTGGCTACACTATCGCTAATCAGATTGCTATTGCTCTCCAACGCAAGACTGTCGCCGACGCGACGTAAGCTGAGCCCGAGATCTTCGAGTGTGGCCTTGTCGTTGATCGACGTCGCCTCGCGCAGAAGAATCGTGTTGACCTTCGTTTGCTGCTCCAGTTCCTTTTGCAGGAACGGCAGCGAAACAAAGATCGCGCGCACCGCGCCTTGCGTAGGCTGCAATGAAAACTCACCCAACGACTGTCGCGGCAACGCGCCGCTCACGTTGAGCCGTATAGTTTTCCCCGGATCGTCCTTGCGTCCGTGCAGCGACTCGAGCGGAATGTCCGAATGCTTCTCGATCCGCAACAACAACGAATCGCCGGCTTGCGATCCGAGTTCGTTCGCGAGGCCCTCACTCACCCACGTTTGGCGGTTCCCGAACGTTACGGTTGGCACGCCGTTGAACTGCCAGAACCTATCGTCGACACCATAGACCTTCACGCCTCCAGCGCGACGATGGCTGCGTTCGTGTTCGACGACGCCATCGAGCGCGATCAGCGGCGCGCCACTCACATCACTTGCCAATTCTTCGCGGAAAAATCCGGTCGAAACCACGATCTGATTCGTGTTTCCTAACCGCTGCGAAACCAGATCGCGCAGGCTCCCGCGCACCGACGCACCAATCAACAGCGCGCCCGCCAGCACCGCCACCGCGATCGCGACACCGAGAATCACTACAAGGTTCATCTGCCAGTAGTATGCGAGGGTGCGTTTTAGAAGACTCGTGGTCCGCATCAGACTGTTTCGAGACGTTGGTTCTTCAATTCGAAACGTTGGGGGAAGCGAGCGGCGAGCTCAGTGCTGTGAGTGACGACGATCAGGATCGTTCCCGACTCGCGATGAACGTCGAGCAGGAGATCGGCGACGATCTGCGCTGACTTCTGATCGAGATTTCCCGTCGGCTCGTCGCACAACATGAGCTTCGGTTTCATGATCAGCGCGCGAGCCAGCGCGACGCGTTGCTTCTCACCGCCTGACAGTTGCGCCGGACGATGATCGAAACGTTCGGCAAGTCCGACGTGCCGGAGCAATTCCACCGCCCGTGCAGGCGCATCGCCGTTGGGTGACGACACGAGCGTCGGCGTCAGCACGTTTTCGATGACAGTGCACTGCGGCAACAGGCAATGGTCCTGAAACACGAAGCCGATCTGTTGATTGCGAAACGCCGCGAGTTGTTTCGGATTCAGTGAGAACGGGTTCTGCCCGTTAAGCTGAATGGTTCCGCGTGTCGGTGGTTCGAGCGCGCCCAGCAGGTAGAGCAGCGTGCTCTTGCCGCTGCCGGACGGGCCCATGATCGAAACCGCCGAACCGGGCGGCAGCGAAAACGTGACTTCGGAGACTATTCGTAGCGGCCCGGCGGGAGTGGAATACTCTTTGGAGACATTCTCAACCTCGAGCAAGCCGCACCTCCTCCGCCGGAGATTCAGCGACGCTTTCGTAAGCTTCGAGCAGCCGGTCCGCCATGTGCGCGGCGCTGTAGTGCTCGCGCACGCCGCGAAAACCATTCGCGCCCAATTCAGTCGCGAGTTCCCTGTCTCTCGCGATCTTCAGAATGCCCTCCGCGAGGCTCGCCGGATCGTCAGGTTTGACGAGCAGTCCGCCGCCCGTGTTCTCGACGATTTCGGTGAACGCGCCGCGACGTGGTTGGACCAGCGGCACGCCGCACGCCATCGCTTCGAGCAGCGACACGCCTTTCGGTTCATCGTAAGTGGCAGGCAACGACATGACGTCGAGCTGTCGGAGAAATGCGATCTTGTCGGCGCGGTCGATAACGCCGTAATAGCGAAACTCGCTCGCGAGTCCTGCGTCTTTGAGTTGTCTTTCGACTTGCGCCAGGTACGGCTTCGAATCGGGCGCCATGTAACCGGCGACTTCGAGTCGCGCTTGCGGCAGCTCTTTTCTCACCAGCCGGTACGCTTCGGCGAGAACGTGCAGTCCTTTTTCCGGAGCGACGCGTCCGAGAAAACCGATTGTGAATGGCCCTTGATGATTTCTTAACTCAAACCCATGCGGGTTGATTCCCAAAGGTACGACACGGATTTTCTCTTTTGGAATGCCGAGATACCACGGCATGAACTCCGCGTAATACTCGCTCACCGACAGAAAACCATCGACGTGCTCAAGTTGACTGCGGATGAGCCGGAGCGCGTCTTCGCGATATGGTTCCTGCAAACCGTCGAGGAAGAGATCTTCGCCCTGCAGCGTGCAGACGATGGGAACGTTCAGCGCTTCCTTGAGCGGCCGGGCGAGCGAGATCAGCAGCGTGTACGGCAAGTTGATGATGTCGAGCGGCGGTTCGTTCTTGAGCCAGTCGATGAGTTTGCCGATCTCTTTACGTTGAAAACCGTCTTCGCCTTTCAGCACTGAGACGGTCATCTCGCCGAGCATTTTCGGATTGGTCGAGATTGAGCGGCGCGATGCGAGGTTCAGGATGAACTTCGAGTCCCAGAGGCGATCGAGCCATTTCGGTGTTTTGCGGAAGAGTGGGACGTACTGTTCGAGATACGCGCTGATGCCGCCGAGGACGACGTGATCGTTGCTGACGTTCGGTTCGTCGGTGAACGTCGGCGTGTAGACGGGCAGGAGCAGGACGTCGTGCTTGCGCGCGATCAGTTCGGTGGCCATGGCGTTGTCGCGCAGACAACTGCCGCAATACATTCTGCCCGCGCCGCCGGTGAGATAAAGAATTCTCACGCTACCACCGTTTGAAATGCTCGACGACCATAAAGGTGATCGAACAGGTTGCCCTCGTGCGGCTGGTCCCAGCTAATGTCGATCGTGGACATCGCGCCGATGTTTAGACGTTCGACGTTCGGCGACGAGACAAGCGCCTCGATCAGGTTTGGATCTTTTGTAATCGCTGTGACAACGAGGCTCGGCGTCACTTCAGCCGGATTCGCTTTCACAACCGCCGCAAAGGGGAACAGGAATTCTTTCATCGCCAACGAATGATCGCGTTCACATTGAATGATCGTCGGCAACAGGTAAGAACATCCATTCCAACTAACCAAGCGATCGCCATCACGATACGCGGCGGTCACGTCACGTGCGCCGGATTCATTCAATCCTTGTTCGATGATCGAATTGATTCGGGCCGCCACCTGCGGATCGACAAACGGCGCGATCTGCGCGTTCTCATCGTCGGCCGCACGCGGAACGACGCTCGCCAGCCGTTCCGCCAGCGCCTCCGCGATCTCGGTTTCATACTTCGGCGTCCAGATCGCCGACGCATTGACACACGAGCGCCCGCCGTTCGCGGCGATCGACGAGACTATTACGTCGAGATACTTCTCCCACTCGTCGACGCAGTCCTCGCCGATAACAACCTTGCTATACCCAGGCCCATGAATCTCGACTCGCGCGTCGTTGGCCCACGCGCCCGTCGTCGACGAGTCGCCGAAGAGCAGGGAACGCCCGCAGTTCCGCAGGATCTCACTCGCGCCGGCATGGTCCGCCGGGTAGAAACTGAACGCCTCTCGCGGCGCGCCCGCTTTGATCAAAGCCTGAATGATTCGATACGGAGTCCATGGCTCAGCGCTGCCGGGTTTCAAGACGAGCGGAATGCGAAGCGCGAACGCGGGGATCCAAAGCGAGTGCACGCCCGGCGAGTTGTTCGGCAGCACTGCGCCGAGCGACTGCGTGCGGGGAAAGAAACTCAACGACTGTCCATTACGTGAGCCAAAGCCGCGATCGAGTATTTCCCAATCGACGTTGCGCGTGAGCCCGTTGAGCACGCTTTCCATGTTGGTCAGCATGCTCTTGATCTTCGTCATGTTTCGACGCGCGAGCACGTACGGCATTCCTGTCGTCGCCGAGACTTGCACGACGTAATCGTCCGCAGTTTGCTGCGTGCCCTCGCCGAGCGGAAGCGAATCGTTGACAAAATGTTCCGCCGCGCGAACGCAGATCTCAACCAGGTCTCGCGTCGAGAAGCGGTTGAGACTCGCGTGCGCGATCTCCTGCCGCGAAAGATCGCGCCGAATCAGTCCCGCATTCGCCTGGCTGACCTCGACAAACGTCTCGCGCGTTCGATGATGCGGCACACGCGCGACGTCGAGGCTCGTGTATGGGAGACCGTGGCGGAGAATTGGGATGTGGAACATGATGGTCTTCGGTCTTGGGTCTTTGGGCTTAGGTTTTGGTTCTACGTTTTTCGCCTCGGATCAAAGGCCCAAGGCCTAAGGCCCAAGACCCAAGCCCCAAGACCCAAGGCCCAAGCCCCAAGACCCAAGGCCCAAGCCCCAAGACCCAAGGCCCAAGCCCCCAGCCCTAATAAACTCCTTCAACAACATTCGCCTGCAACTTCGAGAACGGCCGCACGTTACGCACGCCGTCCCACGGATACTGCTCGCACGGCGGCTCACGCTCCGCCTCGTCACGCTCCAGAAAACGCGGCATGAAAAACTCTTTCGTCAACGTCGTCAGCCGCACTCGGCCTGTTGCTCCATACTCAACCACTCGATCCGGTTGTTCAGGATCGACAACTTCGACCATCGCCCGCGGCATCGGCGGATAATAGATGATGGCGTAGTTGTCTTTCGGGTCTCGTGGTTTATGTACGGCCAGACCCATCAAAGTGTTGCCATAAGTCGGCGCGAAGTAAGCGCCTTCGAGCAGTTCCTCGACCGCGAACCGGTGAAACTGCGGCGTCATCTCGGTCCCGCCGCAGAAAACGCCCGTGATGCCCATCTTCTTGAGCGACACTTTTTCGCATAACGCTTCCAAAAGTTTCGGTGTGGTGAAAAGGCATCGAATGTTGTCGTGCGCGCGCAACAGCGTCAGGCCTTGTTCGATCACGTGCTGCTTGTACTGCTCCGCCATCTTCGGCTGGCCCATCTTCAGCAGCTTGATGACCCAACGCGGATCGAGGTCGACCATGAAACAGATGCCGCCGCGATATTGGGCGAGGTGTTCGACGGCGAGACGCAAACGTCGCGGGCCGGTCGGTCCTAACGAGAGCCAGTCAGAATCGTGCGGGAAAAACTCTTCGGGCAGCGTGTCGCTAAACGCTTCGTAGTCGAGACGAAAGTCTTCGATGTTGATGCGCGACTTCGGAACGCCCGTGCTGCCGCCGGTCTCGAACGTGTAGACGGGCCGGCCCGCGTAACCTTTCGGCACCCAGCGACGCACCGGTCCGCCGCGCAGCCATTCATCCTGAAAGAAACCGAAGCGAGAAAGGTCGTCGTAGGTCTTGATCTCTTTGCGTGGATCCCACGACAGATTTTTGGCGTAGTCCAACCAGAAAGGACAGCCGGTTTCGGGGTTGAAATGCCAGTCGACAACTTCACGGACCCAGGCGTCCAAAGTTTCCTGATGGTGGATTGTCATATTTACGGAATCGTTTTTTCAGTCTCGCGCATTAGATCGGCGAATCGTGGATCGGCGCGGAGCCGGGCCAGGTGTGGATCGACGCGCACGAAAGTGAAACCGACGGCGTGTTCGCGTTCGGCTTGTTTGAGCCAGCGGAACGCGTTGTCGAAGTCGCCCAGCAGCGTGTAGATGATGGCGATCTCATACGCCGTGACCCAGTTTTGATTACGCTTGCCGAGAATCTCCTCGAGGATGGCTTTCGCTTCGTCATGTTTGCCGATGGCGGCGAGCACGTGGGCGCGTTTCGCGTGGGTCGTCGGCGTGTCGCCCGCGAAGCTGCGCTCCTGTTCGAACGCCGCGAGCGCTTCATTATGCATGCCCTTCAATTCGTAGGCCCAGCGCAGCACGGTGTGAGCGGCGACGGCGCCGGCATCGAGATCGAGCGACTTGCGACACTGCTTGATGCACTCGTCGAACTTGCCGGCGAGAAACAGTACGTTCGCGACGGCCGTGGCGATCACGGCCGACTGCGGCGAGATCTGTCGCGCTCGTTCGATCTCGGCGTACGCCTCGTCGTGACGGCCCATGGCCGACAAGCTGTAGGCATACCAGCGATGGGCCACCTGGTTTCCGGGTTTCAGTTGGATCGCACGCCGCAACTCGCGCTCGGCCGACATCCAATCGCGATCGTAGTGAAGCCTGACGAACCCGACCGACGCATGGGCTTCGGCTAATTGCGGATCGGCTTCGACAGCGGCCAGCGCCGACTCTTTCGCGCGCTCCCAGGCGTCAGCCGGCGGCGGCTCGACGTACCAGTTGAGTAGGGCGTAGCAGTCGGCGAGCTCCGCGAGAGCGACGGCGAAGTCGGGATCGAGCTCGACTGCGCGTTCGAGACGTTCGATAGCTTGTCGCAGACCTTCGGCGGTGCGTCGCGTCGCGTAATAACGGCCCGCCGTGTAGAGCTGTCGCGCCTCTTCATTTTCGCCCGTCTTCGTCTCCGGCGCAGGAATCGCGATCTGAGTTGTTATCGGAGCGATGTGCTTCGCACGTTTTCGACGCCGTTCAGCGGAAGCCGCCGCTGCGGCGCGCGCGGGTTTGCGTTCGAGCGTCGGGTGGCGAAGGGCGCGAAGTATCCCGTCAAACACCGGCTCGCCACGAAGCGGATCCCATTGCGCTTCGACACCCAACCACACCACCCACGCGTCTTTAATACTGTGGGCTTCGACGAGTAGTTCGAGAGCGCGCTCACGATCGCCGAGATTGAGATGGATCAACGCGCGGTGGTAAGGCGAGACGTACCCGTGATCGGCGGCCTGGTCCAACTGGTCGAGGACCGCGCGCGCTTCGGTCACTCTTCCGGCAGCGGCATAAGCGGCGCCCAACGCGGAGACATAAAGCTGGCTGCCGCTCGATAGTTGCAGCGCTTTCTCGGCGGCGCGAACTGCTTCGTCGACGGCGCCCGTGTGCCGGAGCGCCCATGAATACGTGACCAGGCCGTACGCGAAATCAGGAACCGCTTCCAGCATTGCCCGAAACGTTGCCAACGACTCGTCAAAGCGGCGCGCCTGGTAGTAACACCAACCAAGAGCTTGCAGCACTGCCGGCGACAAGGGGTCGAGCTCGCGCGTTCGCATCATCTGTTCGATGGCCTCATCGGAGCGGCCTTCCATCGCGAGTTGATAGGCGTACCAGTTATGTCCGGTGGCGTAATTCGGATTGATTTCTATCGAGCGGCGAAGTTGTCCCTCGGCGACGGCCCAGTCGAAATCATGACAAACGGTCGCGAAGCCGAGCGCGCTGTACGCTTCGGCGGAGGCTGAGTCAAGTTCGACTGCTTTCGCCGCCGCCTGTTTCGCGGCCGCGGAACATTCGGCGAAAGGCTTCAGACCAAACACGCCGAGCCAGTTGTAGTAATCGGCGATGCCGGTGTAGGCGAGCGCGTAATCGGGATCCAGATTGATCGCTTTTTGATAACTCTGGAGCGCCTTCGCGAGTCCGACTTCGGTGTAGAAGTTCCAGTGGTAACGGCCGCGCAGGTAAGCCTCGAAGGCTTCGGAACTGTCGGTGCCGCGCTTGTGCAACTGGCGCTGTTCGTCGCGCGTGAGTTGCGGCAGCAATGCCGTCGCGACTTTTTCGGAGATCGAGTCTTCAATTTGCAGGACGTCTGTCGACTCTTCGTCGAAGTGTTCGGCCCAGCGAGTCACGCCTTCGTTGATGTTGAGTAGCTGGGCGGTCACGCGGATGCGGTTGCCGACGCGTCGGATGCTGCCGTCGACGACGTAGTCGATGCCAAGATCGCGTCCGGCCACGAGCGGATCAATGGCCGCGCCCTGGTACCGCAACACGCTGCTCGTCGGTCTGACAACGAGACGCTTGACGTTGCTGAGTCGAGTGATGAGCGCGTCAGTCAAACCAACGCCGAGATACTCGTCGCCAGTGTTTTCTCCTGGCGGGCTCAAGACCCTGAACGGCAGTACCGCGATCGATTCCTGATCGCCTTCCAATTGCCCTGAGATTGCCGGCAGCGCAACTAACCGGTGATCCAACTTGCGCAACAGGTCGTTGAAACGCGGGTGACGGTGAAGCGGTTCGAGCTCGGGATCAACGCCCATCCAAAGGACTTTCGCGTCGCCGCTTTCGTAAGCCTTGTCGAGCAGATCGAGTGAAGCTTCGACGCGTCCGAGCGCGGCGTTGACTAATGCGAGATGATACGGCGAGACATAGCGGCGGCTCGACAACTTTTCCATTTCGTCGAGCGCCTTTTGTGCCTCTTCGAGTTTTCCCGCGCATGCGTACGCACAGGCGACCCGGCCGAGTGTGTGCGAAACCGTGCCCATCAGTTCTACGCACTTCTCCGCGGCCTGAATAGCTTCCGGATGGCGTCCGAGACGGCTCAGCACGAAACTCGACGCGTAAAGCATCATCAAGTTGCGCGGCTCGTTCTCGAGCGTGGCGTTGGCGAACCGCCAGGCTTCGTCATAACGGCGCGCGTGATACGAACACCAGACGACGGCGAATCGGGAAATCACGGCGAGCGGATCGAGGTCCCGTCCGGTGTGCGCCTCGCGCAGGGCCTCGCTGAACCGGCCCTCCATCGCGAGTTGCAAGCCGTACCAAATGCGCGCGGGCGGATAGTTCGGATCGAGCTCGATGGCGCGGACGAGATGATGCTCGGCACTGGCCCACGCGTAGTCACGGCAGAGAATCGCCTGGCCCAACGCGGTGTGGGCTTCGGCGAGGTTCGGATCGATCTCGACAGCACGCGCCGCTGCTTCGTAGGCCGCCGCGGCGCATTCCGCGAACGGCATGACGCTGAAAATGCCGAGCCAGTTGTGATAGTTGGCAACGCCCGCGTGCGCCAGCGCGTAATCGGGATCGAGCGCGATCGCCTGTTGGAAACAGACAATCGCCCGTGCCAATCCTTCCTCCGTCATCGTGTTCCAGTAATAACGGCCGCGCAGGTACGCCTCGTGAGCTAGCGGGTTGTCAGTGCCGCGTTTTGCCAGACGCAGCCGTTGATCGACCGTGAGATGCGGCACGATCGCTTCGGCGACGTTTGAAGAGATTACGTCTTCAAGACTAAGGACGTCGGTGAACTGTTCGTCGAATTGTCCGGCCCACGCTGTTGTTTCGTCGCGGACGTCGAGTAACTGGATGGTGACTCGAATGCGTTCTCCGGCACGTCTGATTCTGCCGTCGAGAACGAAAGCAACGCCGAGCTCGCGTCCGGCGCGCAGCGGATCAGCGTCGCTGCCGTAACGAAGGACACTGCTGGTCGGGCGCACTGCGAAACTGCGGATCGCGCTGAGCCTCGTGATTAGCGCATCGGCGAGGCCGGTTCCGAGATAGTCCGGAGCGGTTTCGGGACCAGTGATGTCCAGCAACTTCATCGGCAGCACCGCCAGCGAGTTCTCCTCGAACGCGTCCGGCCGGAGTACGGTCGTGGCGTGCGGCGGATCGGGTAAGTCGGAAACGGGCCGGCCTTCAAGGTAGCGCGTGATGTCGTCGCGCAGGTCGGCGGCTGTTTGGTAGCGCCACTCGGGTTCCTTCCGCAGCGCCTGCATCACGATGTTGTCGAGATCGCCGGAGAGGGCGCGTCGCAACAGTTCGAGCGTCGTGTTGCGCGTCGTGAAGAGTTGTTTCATCGTCGACGCTTCGTCGCCGGCGTAAAGACTCGGCAGCAGGTCTTCGGTACGCGTGATGATGACGCTCGGCGGCGCCGGAGCTTCTTCGCAGATGACGCGTGCAATCTCGTGTGGCGCGCGGTTCACCAAACGATACGGGCGGTGGCCGGTCAGCAGTTCGTAAAGCAGCACGCCGAGTGAATAGACGTCGGTCGTCGGCGTTGTCGGCGCGCCCTGCACTTGTTCAGGCGACGCGTATTCCGGCGTCATCAAACGCATCGCAGTCGCGGTTGGATCGTGTGTGATGTCGCCGGCGAGTGCCGGGTTCAGCAACTTGGCGATACCGAAGTCGAGCAGCTTCGGCACGCCGGCGGACGTGACGAGGACGTTCGACGGTTTGATGTCGCGGTGTACGACCTGTTTCTGGTGCGCGTAGTGGACTGCGTCGCAGATCGAGCGAAACAGTTTGAGCCGCTCGGTGATGTTGAGCTGGTTGTTGTCGCAGTAAGTGTAGAGCGGCTGGCCTTCAATGAACTCCATTACGAAGTACGGCAGACCGTCTTCGGTGGTGCCGCCGTCGAGCAGTCCGGCGATGTGCGGGTGGTCGAGTGCGGCGAGGATCTGTCGTTCTTTGCGGAAGCGGCGCAGGATGAAATCGGTGTCCATGCCGCGTTTGACGAGTTTGATGGCGGCGCGTTTGTTGAACTCGTTGTCGGCGCGCGAGGCTTCGTAGACCGCGCCCATGCCGCCGCGTCCGATTTCGCGTTCGATGCGGTAGGAGCCGAGGCGTCGGCCGAGCATCGGGTCTTTTTCGTCGATGAACGATTCGAGGGCAGCGCGATCGGATTCTCCGTACACTGAATGTTCGAGGAGGTCGCCGGCGCTGTCGTGCTGGGAGAGAAGAACTTCGACGTTGCGTCTGAGGTCAGTGTCGGTGGCGCAGGCTTGTGTCACGTAGCGCGCACGTTCTTCCGGAAGAAGGTCGAGGGCGGCCTGGAAGATCTCTTCAACTTGTCGCCAGCGTTCGGGGGTCATCGTTTAGAACTGACGTTAGATTCCTTGTTTACCTGACACACGAGTAACACGGATGTTTGAAGAAAAATTCCCGCATCCGTGAAATGCTAATCGAGTTATTGAAGTTGCCTTGCTGCGTGCATTAACTAATTGCTTTTTTGCATTTCCCCATGAAGCCAGGCCTTGGCGAACCGCCAATGACGCTTGATGGTTGTGGGAGTGACGCCTAACACGTCCGCTGTTTCTTCAATGGAAAGGCCGCCGAAGTAGCGTAGCTCAACCATGCGTGCCTTTTGTTCGTCGAAAGCTGCCAGGGCTTTGAGAGCGTCGTCGAGCGCTATGAGTTCGGCGCTTCTTTCGACGGCGCGATCAACGTTTTCATCCAGGGAGAGTTTTTGAAAATCCTGGCCACGCTTTTCCGCGTTGTGCTTGCGCGCGTGGTCGACGAGCAAGCGACGCATTATCTGGGCGGCAACTCCAAAAAAATGGGCCCGGTTTTGCCAATTAACTCGCGTTTGATCTACGAGGCGTAAATAGGCCTCGTGCACCAGAGCAGTAGGTTGCAAGGTGTGATCGGGCCGTTCACGCCTGAGATAGTTCGCAGCGAGTT
>JBKPOC010000081.1:0-1999 GCA_046732935.1 Acidobacteriota bacterium
GAAGAGTGGTTTGTGCGCTTTCGTTTTCCCGGACATGAAAATGTCAGGATGGTTGAAAGTGAGCTCGGGATGATGCCTGCTGGTTGGGAGGTGAAACGATTGGGCGATATTTCAAACATTCAATGGGGAGACACTACGAAAACTAAGAAAGCCTACGTTGATGTTGGATATGACGCATTTAGCGCGAGTGGACTTGATGGAAGGCTACCATACTATGACTTTGATCATGATGGGATTGTTCTTAGTGCTATCGGCGCACAGTGTGGATTGACTTGGTTTGCGAGAGGTAAGTGGTCATGCATTAAGAATACGATGCGTTACTGGTCTATAAATACTGAAATTAGCAATGAATACTTATTTTGGTCTAGCCGTGGACAAGAATTTTGGACTAGGCGGGGCGCAGCGCAGCCCTTTATATCACTTGGTGATGCACGAAACTTGCGCATTCTAAAACCAACCAAGAACTTGTTGCAGAGATATGAATCGATCGCCGTGCCGGCCATGAGGCAAGTTAATTTGCTTGAAAGAAAGAACGTTAATTTACGATGCACACTCGATTTACTTCTCCCGAAACTGATCTCGGGCGAAATTGACGTTTTCAACTTCCCCGAACCGGTGACAGATTAATATGTCTCCACCGCGCTCACACGCTAACGATTACAGCGAAGACGCGCTCATCGAAAAGCCCGCGATCGAGTTGCTGCATGAGCTGGGCTGGACGCCCGCCAACCTCTACAAAGAAACCTTTGGCGCAAACAGCACGCAAGGTCGCCAACACAATCGCGAAGTCATCCTCACACGTCGCCTGCTTGCCAAACTTAAAGAGTTCAACCCCCGCTTACCCGACGACGCTTACTCGCAAGCCGTCGAAGAGTTAACACGTGACCGCTCGGCGATGATTCCTGTCAACGCCAATCAAGAGTTCTACCGATTGATAAAAGATGGCGTCCGGGTTTCAATCAAGAATGAGGACGGCAGTACCATTTTCGAGACATTAAAAGTAATTGATTGGACCGACCCAAAGAACAACGATTTCTTTCTCGGCTCGCAGTGTTGGATTCAAGGCGAATTGTACCTCCGCCGTTCCGATCTAATCGGCTTCATCAATGGACTACCGCTACTGTTCATCGAACTAAAAGCCACGCATCGCAGCATCGAGAATGCCTACAGAGACAACTTGCGCGATTACAAGACGGCGATCCCGCAACTCTTTATTCCCAACGCGCTCATAATATTGTCAAACGGCAGCGAGACACGCATCGGTACGCTGACAGCCGAGTGGGAACACTTCTTCGAGTGGAAAAAGATTTCCGACGAAGAAGAACCCGGTGTTATCTCGCTTGAGACTGTTTTGCGCGGCGTCTGCGAGCCCGCGCGTTTCCTCGACATCGTGGAGAACTTCACGGTCTTTGAAGAAGTACGCGGCGGACTCGTCAAGAAGGTCGCAAAGAATCACCAATATCTAGGTGTGAACCGCGCCATCCGTGCAGTCGGCGAGATCGAGAATAATGAAGGGCGCCTCGGCGTCTTCTGGCACACACAGGGATCAGGCAAGAGCCTCTCGATGGTCTTCTTCACTCAAAAGATTCTCCGGAAGATACCCGGAAACTGGACTTTCGCCATCGTCACAGATCGCGACGAATTGGATGATCAAATTTACAAAACCTTCGTCAATACCGGAGCTATCAGTGAAGCGGAAGCCCAGGCCGCAACCGGCGAACATCTCAAACAACTGTTGCAGGAAGACCATCGCTATGTCTTCACGCTGATTCAGAAGTTTCGCACAACCGAGGGCAAGGCATACCCGAAGCTCTCCGACCGTAGAGACATCATCGTTATCACGGATGAAGCTCACCGCAGCCAGTACGACGCGCTCGCCCTCAACATGCGAAACGCTTTGCCTAATGCGGCCTTCATCGGCTTCACGGGCACGCCATTAATCAGGGGCGAAGAGGAACGTACGCGTGAAGTTTTTGGCGATTACGTCTCGGTCTATAAC
>JBKPOC010000082.1:0-1986 GCA_046732935.1 Acidobacteriota bacterium
CCACGGATGCCTCTCACCCGAAGCAGCTTGATGTTATCGCCAAGATGCTCTCCGAAGTAGTCGTACGCGAGGCACTGATCTATCCAATCGATAACGATTTTCGGTTGAAAGTTTGTGCGAAACAGCAGCATCAGCGGATCACTGTATGCCATCTCTTGAGTTGTATGGATTCCGAGAGTTGCGAGTCGATCGATCGTTGACTGAGGCATTCCCTGAATCTTCCAGATTTGGGGCTCACCAGAATGGGCTTCTTTGAGGACGGCAATCTTACTTCTCAAAAATTCCAGGAGCGTCGGATATGGAATGGCTGCGATGACCAGGGCAAATATGTTTGCATACTCTGTTTTAATGACCTGATTTGCGACTAGCCCCGCTACAACTCCGATCACGTAGCGAAACGCCATCCAGTAAAACGTAGAAGGAGGTAAATCGAGTTTTTCGTAATTATTCAGTAGGAGCCAAAGGTTCCATGCGAATGCGCCAAGCAATCCCATTTGGACAGGTGTCGGCTGAACAGCTGTCGACCCAGCAAGAAAGCTACCAAAAGAGCTAGTTGCTAGGTAATGCAGTACCAAGATCGTGACGCCTGAGGCAAGGAAGATCCCACAAAGATATTGTACCCTTCCGTATTCACCCTTCATCTCGGTTTCGAAGATCGAATCAAAGATACGTTCGAGTCTCTCGTGATATTCTTGAGGACTCTCATCATTATGCTGCTTTACATACTCGCCTTTAGAATTCAGGTAAGCTTTCAGAATGCCGGGCAAGGTGAAGAGATCTTTTAGCTGAGTCTCACGCGCCCTGAGTCGAAAGAAGACGTACGAAAAGGACGTCAGGGGGAATAGGAGAACGATGCTGAGGATTATAAAGGCGGCAAGTTTCGAATTTACAAAGGTCGTGGTGTACAAGTATTTGACGTACAAATAAGAGAACGCCGTTAGAACTGCTATGACGAATACCACGGTAACTAGGCGACCGAGTTTTATCTTGAGTGGAACGGCTGTGAGTGTTCTAGCGGCACTTCGCATACATCCTCCCCGGGGGTGGCTAACTTATCAAGCAGCCGGAAGAGAAGTGATGAGTCAAGAGTTTAGGCTGATTTGAGGGTGCGAACGAGCAGGCTCAGAGGATCAGCCGTTTCGAGTTAGCGAGTTAGATGTCTACGTACTGCTTCAGCTCATGTGGACAATAGTACAGAAGTCTTGAACTTTCAAGGCTTTTTTGCAGCATGTCTGACCATTGTTCGTCGATACTTCGCAGCGTTCACTTGTTTTCGAGCGCGAACAATACGCGAACATCGAGCAGCCGAAAAGAGCCTAAACGAGCCTATGTCAGCCTTAAACAGCCGCTGGCGTAAGCTCGTTATAGTCAATAAGATCAGTTGATTTCAAACCACTTCCGCGATTCGGTAGGCGGCCCTGAAAAGGCCGGCGTCGGCGGTTCGATTCCGTCCCTGGCCACCAATAATTTCAACAACTTACAGATAGCCAAAAAGCGTGAACAAATTTCTCGCGCGTACAATACGCGTACATCAATTCCCTCACATTTCACTTTTGGCGCCGCTCGTTCGAACAACTTCCGCGTTCCTGCGCCTACGTATTTGTAAACAACCTGCTGAGCACCAGTTCTCATGCGTCCCTGTCCTCCTGATATGCAAGTGGTCCAGGATCGCTCGTAAGTGAAGCGACACCTTATCTCAAACTGGCTTGTGGGCAATAAAACGAACCAAGCAAACCTGGGGGCGATGACCTTTCCCGGGAAGCTTTTTGTACTGGCACTGTCAAAACTGACAGTTATATGGTTGCCTGTTAGCCACTAGACTCGGACTAAATCTGAGAGGATTGAACCATCGCTACCCTGAAGCCTTCTTAGTGACCCCTCCCGCCGAATGAGACAAAAGCGAATCAAGGATTTGGATATAGCCGCCAAGGTGTGGCTGCACGGTATGGACAGCCACTGAATGGCGCGCGACCACGATCGACAAGA
>JBKPOC010000083.1:0-23425 GCA_046732935.1 Acidobacteriota bacterium
CTGACATGGTGATGGTGAAACGAATTCGGCCGGCTGCATTACGCGCCGGCATTACGAGAAGGATCGGCTGGCACACATTTCGACACACTTATTCGACGATGTTGATTGCGAATGGTGAGAATGTGAAGGTAGTTCAGGAACTAATGCGACACTCCAATAGTCGCACAACCCTGGAGGTTTATTCACAGGCAAGAATCCGCGCGAAGCGCGAAGCACAGCAGAGAGTTTTGGAAATGATTATGCCTGAAGACACAAAGATCATGATGCAGCATATGGGTCCGGATGAGCGTTTGGGTGGCATTTAAAACTACAATTATCAACGCGCAGGAGGGTATGGATCGTTGGGATCGTTTTGGATCAACGGCGAACCCGAAGAGTGTGCGGATTTTGCGATTTTGCTGAATAAAAATGGTAGGCGCGTGCGGATTTGAACCGCAGACCCCTACCGTGTCAACGCCGTCCCTGCTGGCGTCTCATAGCGCGTAATCATTTTTGTCGCCATTAACATTGACGAAGGGACCAGAAAAGTCACGCTTACGCTGCATAGCCTGATTGGATTCGAAGCGTAGTCTGCCAAAAGTCTGCCAATTTCAGAATCGTAGGTCGTCAATATTCTCCGGCACGCAATTGCTCGACAGAAGGCAGCTCCCAAGCCGTGCTGCGGAACATGAATGGAGTCGACTTCATTTCAACAAACCCAAGCTTTCCATAGTACCGCTTCAATTTTTTCGTCGCCATTTTTTCATCACGTGGTAGGTCATCGAGTCCCAGACGTTTCGCCCACGCCGAGGAATCACGGGACTCCTTAGGCTCGAGCTGTAAGGGAAACGGTTTCATACATACTACTCCAGCACCTGCACCAAAACGTTCGATCAGTGCAGTAAGGACCAGCAGTCCAACTCCACCGCCTCGATACTTGGGAAGTATCTCCACACGGTCGAGAATCAACAGTTGAAGTTCCAAATCTCATCCTCCAGCAGCTTTTGCAATCGCTCTGAAAATGGTGTTTCATTCGAGCCCAAGATTGCCTCCGCGTACTCACACGTATGCTGGTGCGTATTGAGAACTTCGAAAGCACTAACGCCGTGATTCTCCGCTGACTCAAAATCCGCATAGTACACTCGGAACCGGCCGGCAATCCGCTCTTTATCGGGTTCAATGGTGCCACAGAGGATCTTTCCGCACACTTCATACATGAAGTCTTCTGGTTCTTCTGGTGTTAGAGGTATCGGCCGAGTTGGATCGACTTGAAGTGTCCAGTAAGAGTTTTCTATGAGTGTCATGGTGCCCGCCCTCGTCGCGGTCTGTCCACGTGCTTTCATCTCATTGAGCGCGGTTGGTGGACGACTCTTGCAAACCTTTGCTAACGGAATGGAACATTGTTTTCGATCGCGCTGACAACGGCTCTAACCTCCGGATCAATTTCATCATGCGTAAGCTCCTGAGCAATTCTCGCAGGACCAAACGAAACAGAGTGTAATCGCTTTGCCCAATCCGAGAGCATGGACACTACCCTCTTTCCGGAAACAATGCTGACTCGTCCTTCAAGCGTAGGCCACGCCTGATCTATTCTTTCTCGGGCCTTTTGATTTGCTTTCGTAACCCCACTTGCTCGATCTTCCAGGTGGAAATCGTTCGACATCGCGTCAAAAGTTTCGTCACGTAATCGCGCGGTGATATCCCTTAACACGGCTTCAACGTCTTCTAGAGTCGGAGGTATGGAGTTACAGCCGGCCTGTATGATCCTGAGAATAGCTGTAGGAACTATTAGATAGTTTTCAATCTCTTTGCGGTTCCAAATGTGAAGCTCGACAGCATACCGCCGAGCTGAATCTAAGCGACTATTAATTTGATCAGTTGTGTGGTAATCAGAATCCAATACACAGTACGTTGTTATTTGATCGCCGCCTGCGTTGTTAAGGAAAAGCGAAGAACCAATCGCATTATTCCAACCACTCCAGCCGCCGATTGAGTTGTGAGGAATTGCATCAAGAGGCTCCGGACTGTCAGGAAATAGCGTATCGTGAAATCGTTTTAATAACGCTATGTCTTTCCCCTCAACTAACAGAAAGCGTCGCGCAGACCAAAGGCGAGTTAACTGTATGTTGTGCGCGCTCCCGATGTTTTCAAGCACTCGCTGAACCGCGGGCAGAGATGTAGCAAATCGTGATTCCGCTCTTCGGCGATCCACAACAAGGACGTCTTCGGGCTTGACCTCCGCCAAAATCTCCGTCGAGTGTGTCGCCACTATGATTTGTTGTTCTCGATTCCTAAGTAATCTGATGAGTCGACGCTGTAAATCAGCATGCATATACACATCGGGTTCATCCAAAATGATCGTATCATCAGGCTCAAAGTTATTGGTTAGAAACCACATGGCTTGAAGCCACATCTGCAAACCATGGCCCATCCATGCTGCTTCCGCTACAAACCCCGAATCCTGAACTAGCAAAGAGAGTGTTCCTTGCCCGGGCAATTTACCTCTTCCCTCCAGATCCAATATCCTGAGACCGGGCCACGAACTCTCAGCCAATTCTTTAAATGGTTCGAAGTAGTCGTTGTAAAAGAGATTCAACTGATTTCGAAAATGCATTGACGATAACGAGGAATAAAGTGCTCTCCTCACATATTCTGGTGTGAGTACTTTTTCTTCGCGCAACAATGCAGTCACCTGTGGAAGAATATAAATGTCCGGTAATTCCAAGAGGTTAGCGGCTCCACTGGTAGTGACAACATTGTGCTCTTCGTCGCGCAAAACTGCATGAATTTGCCCCTCGACCCCAATGTAAATCTTTACGGTGGCGCCGCTGTCCAATTCAGCAGAAATGATGGCTGGCGGATCTGCGTAATTGTTGAACACGCTGTCGAGATTGATCTCGGTGTTTCTTAAGGAGGGAGAAACTCCTCTTTCTCTTCGAGGAATATCAAGCCAACGCGGCACCTGCCGAAATTCCAACCGTTGGTAGCGATTGACGACCAGAGATAACAGATGTAGAGCCTCAACAATAGTAGATTTACCTGCGTTGTTTTTACCGACGATAATTGTATTTTTGTGAAGGGGAACGTGATGATCTTCAAATCCACGGAAGTTTCTAAGGTGAAGGTGTTTGATCACAAGTGCATCAGAGGAGTCTGAAGGATTGGTAGAGTACGGAATGTATCTTATCGAAGCATCGTAGGCCAGCCAAGTCTTGAGATGAAGGCTTTTAGTCGCTCCGTAACGAAAGTTTAAATGGCGAAGAGCCAGGGGACAAACATGGCGCGTAAAATATGAGGAACTGTGCTTCGACCCGCACCGTCTATCATTCGCCGGGACGTTGGCGCCGGCGCGGCCACCGATAATCTGGGTAGCACTGCAATGATGAGAATCAACGCCAAAAGATCTCTTCTTGATTTCCACCCCACGCGTGATCACTCTTCTACTTCAGGCGAACATTCAAACCAAAAATAGGAGCGGGACCTCATCCGGTATCACAAAAGTAAATTAAGAAGGGTGAGAAGGATGAGATTTCTACTTGGCGTACTCCTTGGCTATAGCATGCGAGGCAAACAAAGACCTTTAATCATGGTCCTTACAGCTTTAGCATTGATTGTTTATGTGATAATCCCGGCCATCGCACTCTTGGCGCTCCGGTTGGATGTAGAACGCGAGCGGCGGATGAGACCAACGCAAATCCAGGTTCCGGCAGTCAAAGGATTGAGGTATGAAGACGCCCAAACTAAACTTCACGCTTCAAATTTGAACATTCGACTCCTGGCGACGCGTTGCGAGATGTCTCTTCAGCCAGGCCTAGTCATTGAACAAAATCCACAACCTGGCGAAAAGGTCGATCGTGGTTATCCTGTTGGCGTTACCATTATTGCAACGGCTACAAGTTGTCAAAACTAGCCTTCTTCATTGCGATTATGTGGAAACCCCGATCGCTTAGAGGAAGCCTGTTTCGTTTCCAAATGACTTTGCGTTCAATGTAGACCGATAACGGCTGAGCTTTTACTTCGGGGAAAAGATGAAAGCCTAGATAGCGCGCGAAAGGACTCGAGGGTGAAACGTAACGCTGTGGAGCATTCTCCTCTCAACAATTGCATGTCGGGCCATCTTTTGCACGATGGTTTCCGGAGATAGTTGCCTGCCGAAAAGCTATTGCTAATACGTTATCGCGTTAGATTAGCTTATGCTTCTTCCGTGCTATGTTGTCATCCAGCGAGAATGATTGCGTCCGTCGGGTCGCTCTGCATTTGCCGGATGCGCGTCATTGCGGATAGGCTTCGCTTTTTCCAGCGGGCCGCAAGTGACCTCAGATTCTGCACTGTGAACAAGCGCTCGACATCACTCCCATCCAACGAGTAGCGCTGATTGATGACACCGACGCCCATCACCAAGAGGTAGTCATTGATCTTAGTGATCTGAGCACCCGCAGTGCGACTAGTTAGGCTGAAAGGGTGTCGGACGTGTCCCTTTAGATCGATCGCTCCTCTCTTTCTGGTGAGCCCAACATAAACTGACCGTTGCTTCTGATGCTCGAGCTCACCGTTGAAGAGTTCCTCCATGAGCTTCAGCGTCCGCGGCTTATAGTCGTTGAGGGGTGAATTGCGAAGGAAGGCGCCCTGCTTCCGCGGGTGTTGGTAAAGCGAGGTAAGCCACTGCCGCTCAAGCTCGGCTGGGCGACGCCCGTTGATCCTCGAGTTCCAGGCAAAATCGAGCGCCATGTGCATCTTACCGATCTCCTCCTGGGCGAGCACTGAGAGAAAGAACGCTGAGGGGTAGCGTCGCTTCCCATATAGTATTATTGCGTCCCTGTGGAGTCGCAGCGCATTTTGTAGGGCTAAAAATGCTATCCGGTCCACCTTCCTTAAGTTGATCATGCGCCGATCCTATCACGCACAACATTAGTTCTCTCTCCTTACGGCATGGAGTCAGTGCTTTATTACGGCCTTAATAGTGCTAGCCTATTGTCGTCCCCGCTTCAACTTTGAACCGGGATTCCCTTTGTAGCGTGTGTGATTGGTTGCTCGAGTAGGTGGTCCAAAGTTCCAGGTTCGTCCCCGATACGGAGTAATGGAAATAGTTAAATAGGCATTGCCCGCATCGAAGCGTTAGAGATCGACGGTGCAATGGCTTCCGAAGACTGAAGCAAGATCTCTGGATGTCTCCGAAACTGGCTCCTTGCAATCCGCGAAATAGGAAAGTTCGATAGGAGACTTGTGGCGCCGGCGAAAGAGAAAGGATTTCATGGTCCAAGAGTTCAACGGATCCCCTCCCAAAATAATCAATAAAGGCTCAGGACACTGATAGAACCGCGACTCAGCAATCTCATGAAGTTGCTTCACATCGACTGAACTAGGAATCGGTTGTCCAAATGGATGGAAATGCCATTCGCCGAGGTAAAATCCTCCCCTGCGGTGCCAAAGTGCATCAAGTTTGGCTTGTAAACCACGCACACCCCGAACGAACCAACTTTTTCCCATCTGAGAATCCGCTGGTGGACCGGTAACCCGCTGCACTAGAGCACAATCATGCGCTGGAGAATAACGGCCCAGCAAGATTCCCCCGGTTTCATTTGGTGTCGATTGATTGCAGTAATGTAGAATTCGACGCACGCTTTCTGAGCCTATCTTGACGCCAAACCTATTATCCTGTGACCAGAACTGAACTTCCATCAATTATTCTTCGCGCACTTAATGCCGAGAAAGTCACCAGCCGCTGAAAACGTCTGCTCAAAAATCACGAGTTGAGGCTCAACAAGTGGCGACAGAGCAGCGTGCTCTAGCCACTTGAGGGCTGTCGATACCAACAGCCACACATCATCGGCGCGCGCGGGAAAAACCGGATGCCAGCACCCCACTCCTTCTCTGGGCAATTCTTGTCCGCGATGGTCATCACGATCCTGAACCAGCCATGGATTAATAAGATTTCTATATGCTGTCTGTGGAAATTGATCGGCGCGAACTGCAAAACAAAACAGTTTTCTAGCAGCCAAGCTAAACGAAAGCGAAGCGAATACGCGTGTGCCTCTCCAACTAAATTCCGCCAGTTCGTTCAATACTTCGTCGCTGCCTGTGCAATCAATGACAATCTCACATTCATTAATACGAGCCTCCGTACTGAGGTTCGAGGGAGGGAAACTCAAGTTTAAGAAGTCGGCATGAATCGTTGGTCCGACCCCATTGATCCGATTCGCTACTGCCTCGGCCTTGTGTTCGTTCAAGTCTCTCAAAGTTAGTGTATGGCGAACGAGATTTCCAGCCTCAAGATAATCGTCGTCCATCAACAACATTGATTGAACACCAGTACGTGCTAACAGTTCGGCAAGCGCCGAACCCAATGCCCCCACACCCAACAACAATATTCTTTTTGAAATCATTTCTTTATCTAGTCTTCCACGTGACTGCAATTGATCTGGATACCAGTTTTCTGATTGAAGCCACCGAATTGGAGCGGTATCCGTTAAGACGCGATTCCGATTATGCATCCACGAAGATAGTTTTGATTTTCGGAAACCAGGCACCTGCGCATCACTACCTAGCAGGTTCGGAACACTTATGCCGAGCCAATGCATTCTTTCGGGAGGTTTCCCAACTCTCTCGCAGATGGGAAAACCGAACAACACTACGCCACCCATTTGGTCTGTTCGAACACTCTCTAATGCCTCACGAAAATGCCTATCTAAATCAAAGCCGGAACTCCGATATGCCTCACGCAAATCCGACCACGTAATTGGCGCTTGCCATGGTGGTTGAACTGGAATGCCTGGTACGCGAAACCAGAATCCCCGTGAAATTGTGCTAGCTTCCTGCGTTACACTGGGTCCCCATTTCACGTCCATTACAGTTTTTGTATCGAGTCTTTTGAAACACTTGACCACCTGCACACTTAATTGTCTTTTGAGTACGTAGAACTCGACGAGACCACAAGATTCAGTAGTGGTTTGCCAAATGGCATATGATTTAGGATCTTCCGAAAAGGCAACTGCTAAGCCAGAATTCTGGTTGATAGGATATTGGGGCAATTCGAATGGTTCGCCAGGTTGGACCAGCTCCCCACGCGACGCATCTATTAACCACGCCAACGCCCTTCGGCAATGCCATGCTAATCGCAGTCGTGCTTCATATGGTTCGATGGAGTACTCTTGGCGACCGAGGGATTTGGTGGGCGTATCAAGACACAAAGAAGTTCGTCGCCACGGCACTTCAAAGCGACTCGTTTCTTTCTCATAACTCTGGTGCTGAAAGGTATGGGCGAGACCTCCAACTTTGGCTGGATGGAACTTGATAGTGCCCCATGGATAGGATGGGCTCACAATTACGAACCAATCAGTCTTTGCCGGAACAAACGGATTGGGCTCAACCTCCGCCGCTAGGCTACAACTTAAGAACCACTTTCGAAGCCCGCTATGCCAATCCCAATCGAGCAAAAGCGTCACGCCTTTGATGCTTTCTATGGCGCGACGCCCTTCGCGAAGTTCGAGTGAGAGTTTGGGAAGCTCGAATGACTTGTAGTTTTTCAGGCGTATCGACCTCCGCCAATAATGGTCGGCGCCTGTCGCGGTGTGTAGCTATAGCTCTTGGAGGCATTTCCGTTGTCACCATTTTCTTCAGGAGCTTCTGGAAACTTGTCACCGAACAACTTTCGCCACTCGTCGGCACTGCTTTTAACGGTGGTTGCATCGAGTGCCCGTCGGGCAATAGTTGCAGCATCCGCAACTTGACCATGAAACTGAGAGAATTCCTTACCGGTGACACGATGCAAAACATTATGCGCGGGCACTCCATGATCTGGCAGTTCGGGCGTTATCTCGTTTTGCGCGTACCACTCATAGGTATCTCGGATTGCTTCCAGGGCTAAGGTCACACCTTCTGCAACGGATGTAATACCGTTTATGGTGCAAAGACCGATCAAGTGCTCAACAGGATATCCTTTTGGGTATTTTGGTGTTGTGTAGTTGATGCGTCGCCACCACTTGAGCGCTTTTACAACATTTACATAGTGACCATTGCACGCGGCATTCTTAGCCCAAGTCCATCGAATTTGTTCAAGTGGATGAGTGTCATCCCATTTTTCGGCATCTCGATCCGGGATTCGAAGTGGTGCAAGTTGCCACTCAGCCTCCTTTCGCGCTTGCAGCAAGCGTGCTGTAGCGCCAGGCATTGAGCGTTCGATAAGAGAGACATAGGAAGGCACCAATCGCCAATCTGTTACATCTTCTGGAGTATCCTCAGATGTAACACTGGCTGACCTTAGCATCTTCTGTTCGACCTCTGACGGCGCCGAAGTAATGACGAGATCGAGATCGACATATGACAAACTTATTCCGATCGACCGCCCTTGAAATTCCCACTTGCATTTGTAATGACGCTCGAGAAAGGGAACGAATAAATCCATCGCTGCTTGCGGTGTGTAATCTTCCTCATGCAACGTTGTGACGACCACTATATCAACGTCGGAACGCTTGCCCTCGTGCGGACGAATTGCTGTAGCGCGGCGATAACTTCCCTGAAGGAAAGTGCTCACAGTTATTTTCGCCAGTTCTTCGTCCTCACGTAGTCGATCTCTTAAAGTCGAGTGTCCCGTCTTGAGTTCATTGCGTTGATTCCTTGTCGGGCGAATTTCCGTCAAGAAATCCGAAAAGTAGGTTGGTAACTCCATTTATATTCTCCTTACTCACCGTTGGCGGTGAGATTAGCTCCTCCTATTGAGGCGGAAACGAAAGAGACGCTTGATACGCACCAAGCGCATTGCTTTCAAAGTCATATTCATACAGCTTGCACGGGCCGAATGCTTTCCCCATCTGGCCCAAGAAAAACATCAACCCGTTAGGTGCAGATGCAAAGATGTGTAGCGTATTTGCACGCTCTTCGCGTGAGCGCTGCTTCAGTAAAGCTGCTAGTTCTTCAACCAAGAAAAGGGCGTGATTTCCGTCCAACACCGCGCTTGGGCTCGGTCGCGGCTCGATATTACAGAGTAGTATACGACCGACGTTTTGTGCCGAACGTTCCGTATAGTCTTTGACATCAACAGCAATGTCGTGAGTAACGCTGATCGCGACTGCAACCTCATGCCCTTCGGATTTTCCTTTGATCTCGCTAAGAGACCAACCAGGGTAATGCTGACTCGAACCTTCTGCACGCCAGACTTTCTTGCCTGCTCGTGTCCGTTGGACTGGTGTAAAATCCGCTCCCGATTTTGCCCCGAGACAATAGCCGGCCGCGAAAGCAACTGATGAATGCGTGTCTAGCATGAGGAGTACAGGTCTATTTAGAGCAGTGTGTTTGAAGATGAACGCCTCCACTTCGGGGAAAATGTCTTTAGACCACAGTCGTTCATCCCGTATATTCCTTCCATCGAAATGACGCAGCAAGCAAAGCATATCTTCAGTTTCATCTTCCATGTGCTCCGTCCACCGTATGAAGCTTCTTATGCCAATCGGCACGGCCTGGGCCAACGGAGGAACATAGTCATAGCAACGTAACCGCTCGCGTTCAGTCACAGCGATCAACTCTTCCCTCGTGAACTCGTTACGGCCTTGGGCCAAGAGCTTTTTGATCAAATCGTCATAGGGATGCAGAGTTTGCCCTGCATCGACAGGCACAAATCCAAACGCGTGAAGCTCTCGATTCAGATGCTCGCTAATTCTCACCAATGTCGGTGCGTCCTTATAGACGCGTAAAGGTCGGAGAACTGCTTTTAGTTCACTGTCACTCACTCCTAAATGATCGCGCCACATTTTGCGGATACGGCCCATTTCGCTGTGATCTCCCGTCCCGTCGAACAATTTGTCCAAATGAAACTCGCCGCCATTATTACTAACCAATACAGCGAGCGGATCGTCAGGATGAACTACCCAAGGAGAGACCACAATGAAACGACAGCCAGTTCCATTCTGTGCGAATGCCTTTTGAGCATCATGTAACCGCTGCAGTAGTGAGATACTCGTGGCGTTAATGAACTTTGGATCGCTAAAGGCTGCGCAGGTGAAAGCACCGGCTTGGTTTATGTGAAACTTGACCTGAAAATAATCGGCCTGAACGAGATCACCACGTTCAAGACAAAGAGGCTGTGAATATTTGACCAGAACGTCATCAAAGGCTCGCACAAGCCTAAGCTCATAGCCTACGTTACAAACCTTGCTGTATGGTTGGAAGAGGCGACAGGCTTGGAGCCAGAAGAAGCGGGCCTGGTAATCGTCCCCCTGCATGCGGGGTATGACCGGATTAGGCATTTTGCGACAAATATCGGTTAAAAACAACCGATTCGAAATTTCCAATCTGAGATATACTACAAGCCGCTCGTGGCTGTCAAACTTTTTTCCAACCGGTTGAAAATGGCGAATCCTGACACAATAGATTTAAAGAAATTAGGTGAAAACATTCGGCTTGTGCGGACTGGAAGGGGTTGGAGTCTGTCCGATCTAGCCGAGGCGTCACACGTATCGAAATCCTATATTTCTGATCTGGAAAACGGCGTAGCGGGAAGGCCTAACATCCAGTACATGTTCTCGATCGCGCGCGCGATGGACACCACATTAGACCGTCTGGTGGAAGGAACCGTCGCCCCCGCCGAGGAACAGCAGCCGTCTACAGTCATTGAAGACCTTCCACCCGGACTCGCTGAATTAAAAAAAGAAATGAAACTCAGCGACGATGACGTGAAACGGTTGGCTACCATCCACTTTCGCGGTAATCGCCCAAGAGACAAAGAGGGGTGGCGGTATCTGCTCACAACGCTCAACATGCTTGGTCAACGTCCTGGAGAGCGTGGCTGATGAGTGTTAGGGTGGGTGGACATCGATATTCGGATCCAGACGTCCTGTCTCTTGTTCATAGTGGTAGCGAGCCGCTTGACCCTCGCATCGAGATAATTCGGAGAGCACGAGAACTTAACGAGCGACTTCGGCAATTCGAAGCAATAGAGAATCCTCGGATGCGGTTGGAGATTCTTGCATCGTTTGCCGGTATTACTGTCACTCCGATGGTCCAATCACCAGCTGCCTCGCAAAATCGAGCGGCCCTCTTATTTCAGAATTCCAGTGGTCAGCGTCATGCTTATTACGATCCGTCACAGTCGGAAGGTCGGGCAAACTTCTCGATTGCTCATGAAATTGTTCACTCATTTTTCCCAAATAGCGTAAGTGGAGCTCGGTTCCGAAGTATTCATACTGACAACTCCAAGGAAGCTACAGAGTTGGAGCGGCTGTGTGATTTGGGGGCATCGGAGTTGCTTATGCCACACGAGGAATTTATCGCGGAGATGGGCAGCGAGTTTGGTTTGCACGTCGTTCCAAAGTTGGCGGAACGATTTGGTAGTTCCTATGAAGCCACGGTTTTCAGATTAGCGAGTACTCACTCTCGATTGGCGGTGGCTGGCCGACTAGTCTATAGATATCGTAAAAACGAGGAGAGAAGGCTTCAGCCCACAACCCAGTTCAGACTATTCGATGGAGGGCAACAACGAGCCGGTGTCCCGTCACCCAAGTATAGGCGGCAGAGTCTTCACAGTTCTGACAGTTGTGAGCCCGCCCACCTGATCCGATGGAATAAGTCTTTCGATCCGAACTCTTGTGTCTATACCGCTAAAGACTCTGATCAAGTCGTACGTGGAAAAGAGGCTTTGCCAAATCTATCGGACGAAATCGGTTGGATTGAGTGCGTAAGAGCTCCATATCAAGGATCGCTCCTTGATGACTGCTATCCTGATATCTTGTTTGTCTGGTGGGCCTCAGAAAGTAAGTCAAGACTTTAGGTGCGGCGCTGTTGCTCGAGAACTTTGTCCTGTCAATTTCCTAGACGGGCGCAACCGGCTCTCAATCACTTCTTCTGGCCGAGATAACTGTAGTAGTATTCCGGAGCGAGGATTCGACTTTGACCAAGAAAGCGGTCGAATCCTTGTCCATGCAAGTAGCCTCTTAGGTCAGCCTCTCCGCTTGACCGAGATAAATCCTAGCGAATTCGTGTTTGAGCGCCACAACTATGTCTGAAACTCCCACAACTAACCCCAACTTCTCCACCTTGACTTCAGATAACGATCGCGTCAAAGCATCGCTTGAGAACTGGAAGCGCAAATTGCTCGATTTGACCAAGCGAAATCGAGCACTGAACTTCAAAGTCAATAAGGTTTCCACGATTACAATCATTGACGAACAGCCGGCTGAGGTATTTCGGCAGCTCTACCTTCGTGAACAGTCGATGCGTTTTCAAGCTGCTCCCGAACCCGACTCTGAAGGGCAGCAAGGTGTAGGCACCGGTGATCGGTTAATTCCAAACGATTCAAAACCGCTTTTCGCGACTGGAACGGACGACGCCTACCTTGAAGAATCGTCGATAGTGACCTTTGACGAGGAGGATGAGGACGATGCGTTACATAGCAACTTCGTTCCCTATGATTCCGCATCACTAGAAGAACGTTACACCGATAATCAGCTGCAAACAACTGCACAAGCTGAGGCACTGGACAAATCGCTCCGCCGCTTAGACGAACAGGCGAGGATGTCGATCGAAGAGCAGGGCGTCAATCCTTTATTCCTCGCCATCGGCATGCTCCACTACACAGAGTCAGTGGATTCACACCAAGTTTTTAAGGCGCCTTTAGTTCTCCTGCCAGTCGAACTCACTCGCAAGTCAGCCAGGTCTGGTTATCAAATTCGTGCTACAGATGAAGATCCGCTCATAAATCCCGCATTGGCTGAATATTTGCGCAACTATTCAATCACCCTCCCTGAACTTCCAGATTCCAGCACGATGCCTGACGATTACGATCTGCAGTCACTCTTAAGCTCAGTAGCCGAGCGTATCGAAAACAGAAAAGAATGGTCGGTCAAAACGGATATTTACCTAGGTCTTTTCTCTTTCCAAAAGTTTGTGATGTACAAAGACCTTGAAGGGAACGCAGAGCGGTTTTCCCTACACCGACTACTCAGGCAATTGGTATTGCGCTCCGGTTCGCAACTTGTCGGGTTGCCGAGTGACGTTCGCGCCATGGAGCTCGATCAAGATTTCTCACCAGAGACTACATTTCAGGTAGTGGACGCGGATTCAAGTCAGTTACGCGCAATCGCGGCTTGTTCACGCAACCATGATCTAGTGGTTGAAGGACCTCCAGGGACAGGCAAGTCACAAACGATCACAAACCTCATTGCTCAGGCACTCGCGGCCGGCAAATCAGTCTTATTCGTTGCCGAGAAAATGGCGGCGCTCGAAGTCGTACATAGTCGAATCGTTGAAGCTGGTTTAGGAGAGGCATGCCTGGAACTCCATTCGACAAAGGCTAACAAGCGAACGGTGATGAAGGAATTGGCAACTGCACTTGACGCATCCCTGCAGAGCGTAGCAGCACCCACGGCTTCAACACAGCGCTTGCCTCAAGTACGCACTACTCTTACCGAATATGTTCAGGCTGTGCACGCACCCTATGGAACGCTCGGCATCTCGCCCTTTCGAGCCTACGGGGAACTTGGACGAGTGTTGGGTGCGCCGCGACTGAAGTATTCTGGCCCAGTTGAGAACGCAACTTCGGAACAACTCGATCAGACGATTCGCGATCTAGAGGATCTAGCAGCGACGTCAAGCCCTATTGGAAAAGTCGCAGAGCATTCATGGCGTGACAGCACTAAAACTTTCTATTCAGAAGATGACTTTGACGATATCAAGAGTCTAGCTAATGACCTACAGAAACGTATCGGCGACATCGTGGTAGCGGCCCGCGCTGTCGAAAACATTTATGGCTTTCCCTCGTTGCGTACATTCAATGACGTGGATACCGCCGTCGAGGTCGCCCGAATTATGCACCGCTCTCCCGGCGCTCCTCTTGATGTTTTGAATAGTGAATCTTGGAATGCCCCTCCAGCCGAAGCAACAAAACTGATCGAGCAAGGTAAAGAGGTCGTCCGATTGAACGATCATGTCAATAGACTCTTCACAAGCGACGTGATCGAGCACAGTCATGCGGAGGACATTGCTTACGTTCAAAAGAAGTCGGAAAGCAGCTTGAGTTTTCTGTCCTTCCTTGATGGTCGATACCGATCAATTAAGAAGCGTTGGGTCTCTTACCGTCTCCCCTCCTTTCAAGGCTCAATGTCTGAACAAGCAAGTGAAATGAAGGCTGTAGATCGTTTGCTAGCCGAACGAACAGCTCTTGCCAGTTCAGATGAGACTGGGAAAAAGTTGTTTGGAGCACTCTGGTTAGGAGAAGCGTCGTCATGGGATGTCTTATCAACCTACGTCCAATGGGTGGTCGAATTCCGTGGGCTCTGCATCAAGAATGGAATCAACTCCAAAATCTTCGACCGTGCGTCAAATCCAGAGCCGAACGTTACTGATGTAGAAAATTTAAAAGACGACTCCGACGCTTCGAGAAATATGCTGCGAGAGTTAGCTAAGTTGTTGGGTTGGCCACAAGGGTATTTGGAAGACGGCCTGCTTGAGGACATACGAACCCGAACGGTATCACTCACTGAGAATATTACTCAAGGTCCTCAGTGGGCAGCATTCGAAACCGCCAAGGTATCCGTTGAAAGAGGGCTTGCTGGCGAGTTGTTACGCGCAGCGCTTTCCGGTGAAGTCGCGTTCAAAGATTTGTTAGCAGCCTTTTTGCGAGCCTTCTATTCGAAATGGCTTTCGCACGTGGTCCAGGACAGGCAACCTCTCGCAAAATTCAACACACTCACGCATGAACAGCGCGTTCAGGAGTTCCAACAACTGGACCAAAGAGTGCTCCTTGAAAACCGAGCAGCTTTAGTAAGCATGCTCCGCGATCGTGTTCAGCACAGGCTGCAACAATCCGAGTTCTCTGAATCGCTTCCTTACCTCAAGAAAGAAATGGCACGACAGCGAAAGCATGCTCCACTCAGGCGCACTATGAAATTAGCTGGAAGTGCTATTCGAGCAATTAAACCGTGTTTCATGATGAGTCCACTAACCGTAGCGCAACTAATTGACGCTGGAACGGCCTCGTTCGATCTAGTCATTTTCGACGAGGCATCCCAACTTCCTCCTGAAGATGCAGTTGGCGCTATTGGTCGAGGGGAACAGCTTGTCGTAGTGGGGGATCCCAAACAGTTACCTCCTACTAACTTCTTTCTCGTCAGCAGTGGCCAGGTGAACGCGTCACTCGCCGACGATGGCACTCCCTTGTACGAAGACTCGGAAAGTATTCTCGAAGACTTCATGGGAGCGGGTGCTGCACAGAGTAGATTGAAGTGGCATTACAGGAGTACGCATGAGTCGTTAATCAACTTCTCGAATGTGAGCTTCTATGATGCGGATCTATATACGTTCCCGAGTGTTGAAACTGGAACTCAGCACCACGGTCTTCAATTCGAGTACATTCATAATGGCCTTTACGAAGGAAAAGGATTGAATCAGGTCGAGGCTCGGAGGGTTGCAGATGCTGTAGTCTCATTCGCAAGGGAGCAACTTAATCGGCAAGAGCGCGGCGAAAAAATGCAGTCGCTTGGAGTTGGCACTTTTAACCTGCGACAGCAACTCGCTATTCAAGATGAGCTGGAACAACGCCGTCGTGATGAACCAAAGATAGATGCATTTTTTTCACGTGGCATGCATGAAGCTTTCTTTGTCAAAAACCTCGAGAACATTCAAGGTGACGAGCGAGATGTGATCTTTCTAAGCGTGACGTACGCCAAAGCATCCGACGGCAGACTTCGCTACAACTTTGGGCCGCTTAACGCCGAAAATGGATGGCGTCGACTCAATGTTCTCACCACGCGCGCGCGAAATTGTATGCGAGTGTTTGCTTCAATAAAAGGTGATGACATCAATCCGACAGCAACCACTTCCCAGGGGCCGCGACTTCTTCGCGAATTCTTGTTATACGCGGAACGCGGCCATCTCGAAAGCAGTATAGCTAGCGCGAAGGCTGACACGGATTCATTGCTTGAACAGGATGTCCTTACTGAACTAACTCGAAGAGGTGTCACAGTCGTACCGCAAGTTGGCGTAGCAGGCTATCGGATTGATCTGGGGGTACTCGACGAAGCTAGCCCCGGACGCTTCCTCTGCGGCATCGAATGCGACGGCGTTGCTTATCACTCGTCGGAAACAGCTCGTGACCGGGATCGTCTGAGACTACAAGTTCTCGAAGCGCGAGAATGGACAATACATCGCGTTTGGTCAACGGATTGGTTCAAGGATAGACAGGGACAAATTCATCGGCTGTTGTCTCTGATAGAAGAGGCGCGACAGCGCGCGAAGGAAGAGCTTAGCGCAGAAGAAGAAGCACGAGAGCGCATAGCAACCGAAACTGCAGCACTAAAGAAAGAGGATGAGGACGCTAGAAGAGAAGAAGCTGCGTCCATTCTTCAAAGCACCCTAAGCAGCGAGCCCTACGAGCGTCCGGTTGCCGCACCTTATGTTTTTACCCCGAGTAATGGTTATTACGCGGTCGCTAATTTCTTCGCTGTGCCGCTCGGCGATCTGGTCAAGGCTGTTCTTCTTGTGATTGAAACTGAATCGCCAATTCATCGGCTCGATCTGCTCACACGTGTGGCTAATTTGTGGGGCTTCAAGGCCGGTCAACGAATTCAAGAGCGAATTCTTAGCGCCTGCGACTCTGCCGAACATAGCAAAGTTATTTTCCGAAAAGGTGATTTCTACTGGAGCATTTCAACCGACGGGGAATGCAAATTCAGATCGAGAGCCGGGACACGGATTCCTGGCAATCGAATAGCTTCTGAAGAATACGAACAAGCTATCATCGCCATCCTCTCAAAGGGCCACACGTTTGCGCCGGCGCATTTGGTAAACGAAGTTCGAACTGTCTTCGGCTTTAGCAGAACGGGTCCAATTCTGGATGATGCAATTAACGCAGCGATTGATAGTCTTAAGAGGCAGGGCAAGTTGGGCGAAGGCAGCGGTGGAATTGGATTGCGAAGCTAATGCAGTGCAGGATTTAGCCCTCGGGATTGACGATAAAACCACAGACGCAATAGTTCACGATAGCGCGTGTTCATCGCACGGGCAGGCGGTACAATTGCTGTCTTAGGATTGCATCATTGGGTAGACGAAAAGATCTTCCGACACCAACATGAAGTAAAGGTTATCGTTCTATTCCTTTATTTGCTGGTTGCTTTGCACGCGGAACTTGGTGGTGCCCAACAGCCGTCCAGCATAGCAGAAATTCGGACGTTTTTGTCGTCTGCTTAAGTGAACTAACCTCCGGCGGCTTCTGAGCGATAAATCGCTATCAAGTCCGTTAAATCCATTACGTCAAAGGCTTCAACGAACGCCGGTGTCGATTTCAAGAGTCGCTCATACGTCTCCCGGTGGACACACAAAATGAATGTGTCGGCTGCTCGAGTTGCGGCTACAAAAGCGATCCGTCTCTCTTCTTGGAGCGCCGCCTCACTAGACCACCAGACCACGGAAGGGCAACGGTTCGCCTGTAGTCTTGGTACGTACAGCACTGTTGTATGGTGTGTTTCTCCCTTGACGGCATGAACCGTTTGGATAGAAATATCGGAAGCCACAACACCCATCCGAGGCATGACATAATCGATACGCTGCTCAGCCTTTGTCTTCTCGGGTGGACGACGCGGTGATTTTGAAATGTTCAGTGGTTGCAGACTGACATGTTGCTTAATCTCAGTGTCTATCAGATCCTTCATTCGACAACCCCACTCGTACAGACTCTCGGCTGAGACTTCCTTGTCAGCTTGAATTAATAGCTCGACTACTCTCTTTTTCCACTGAAAAGGATCGATACCAAATTCCTCGAAGTCCGAATCGGCCATAATATCCGTGCCTAATAACGGTCGAGCCAATGCGGCAGTGCCACACGCGTATGCTCTATTCATGTTGCCCAAGCGTATTGCATTAATGCCGTTATGCAAAGACATTAGAGCAGCAGAACTAAACTTTGGCTTCTTTGAGGAAGAGCCACCCTTCAAGTTCTGAATGGTTGAATTCGCTCTGGTTAAGACGGCGGTTACTTCAGATCGCGACTGAAGGAGGTGACATAATTCGAGAATCTTATCTTCAGAGCCATCTCGCACGGCTAAGATCGTGGTTCCTTCATGCTGCTGATTTGATTCAATTCGTCGTCCTGTACTTGCTAAATGTTCAGCGGCACGAGAAATTCTTTTAGCGCAGCGGCCTGTTTTATTGATCGGAAAGACTCTCGCGCCGGAAATATTCTCAAATTCTTCAAAAAGTTCAGGACGAGCTCCATTGAACTCAAAAATAGCTTGATCGGGATCGCCAACCAGAAGGGCACGACACGCTTGATGCTGGAGGAGTTGCTGCAGAATCCTCCCCAAGTACCACCCTGTGTCTTGAAGTTCGTCGACGATTAGGAACGGAAATCTTCGGACCAGTAACTCTCTAGGAAACACATGGGTTGGATGTGAAATAATCTTGTATGCAATGTATGACACATCGGAATGAGAAACTCTGCCCGATCTTCGCCAGAGCGATAACTTCTTGTTAAGAATTCGTTTCGCAATTTCGCCACCAAGGATTGTGGGAACCTCCCATTCAGCTAATCGCGTACTGAAAATAGGCCCGTTTCTATCCTCTCCAACAAACTGAATTCTGAATAAATTTGCTCGTCGTGTGGTGCTTACGACCGGAATCTCAACGCTTCCACCGGCCCAACGCTGAGCATCACTTAACAGTGCTGCGTTTTCAGCCGGAACCAAGTGCAATGGTTTGATTTGCGGATCATACAAACGAGCAAAGGGTCTGGCGATGTACCGGTAGATGAATGAGTCGAGAGTTCCTACGAAGTGAGGATAAGTTAACTCATAGCCAAGAGCCGTTCTAATCTCGTCTCTTGCTACATTCGTAAAAGAAAGAGCTGCAATCCCCCGGGTCGCGTGATTCCAGGTGCTGAGTTCACGCCGTATTGCTTCGCCAACAAGCCAAGTTTTTCCGCTACCGGGAACGGCCCGCACAACGCGAATCCGTTCATCACTTTCTAATATTGGTTTCTTATCTTCGGTAGGTTCATGAAGCTTCATTTCTAGTCAATACCAAGCTAACGTTTGCTGATGTAACATACTTGATCGCCGCGATGATGTATTGGGGTATCTCAAACTTCAACGTTCCACCGTCATCTCGATTCTGCGCAAGCCATTCCGTCAGTAGATGAGCAAACTCAGCCTTACTGCCGGAATGATCTGCACGACAGATACCTCGCCAAACTGTTAGGCTCCGTAACCCATGGTCCGATCCTACTGACCCCAAGATGCTTGTGTTCAGCGTGTGTGGCGTTCCTAGAAAACACTGTTCCCACACATTAGTCATAATCTCAGGATTCAGAGGTCCAGCCTTTGCCAGATCGTACTCTAGCGTCACGTCGGAGCAAAAAACTTTCACAGTCGGATGCCGTTCGAATGTCGACAACAGATTGGTGGTTCGTGCCGATTTCTCGAACTGCCCGTCTGATGACTTAGGTAAATCGTCTTTCCATTGCTTCGTCGGCGACGTCACTGGGGGATCGGAGTCTGTGAGAATCGCAACGCGAATCCCGAGGGCGTCTGCTCCGAACAACGCCTTGAATGTCTCGAAGGCCACACCACATATCGGTACAACTGAAATATGACTTTTTGCAAGATCGTGGCGCAATCGCTCAGCAAGCTCCGGCAACAACAAAGCTTCCGAAATGCCTTCAACTAGAATTAATGCTTTTGAGAAATAAAGAGACGCTTTCGTGATATCGAGCATTCGCTGCAACTGTCGTTCTTCGGTCGGCTCCAATTTTAGACGAGCCAGCGCATTACAATGAATTCCATCGGCGTTGTCCTTGAACATAACCAACACTTGAGACGGCTTCACGTTCGCAGCGAAAGTCGGTGAATGGCTGCTGACAATTGATTGTGCGTGTTGTTCCGGACTTAATTTTTTCGCAAGATACTTTGCCAATAAGACTACTAACTGAGGATGAAGGTGGGCCTCCGGTTCTTCAATAAGCAATACCGGGCATTCATCTTTGGGTGGAATCTCAATTTGAGCGAGCACCGTTGCAAGATACAGCAAATTGTTATAACCGAGACCACTTGAACCTAATTCTGGGACCGGGTTCTCGTCGATGAGTATGCGAAGAGTGCGCAGTACGCGTGAAAACTCTGGTTTCATGGCGGCTATCGATGACCGGGAAAAATCATTTCCTGCCATCTCCTTCGCGCTCTCATTTAATTTGTCCTCCGCATCTGAAATTAACTTTACATCTTTCAGTTTTTGATTCGCCTCCGAAAAGATCTTGACTATTTCTGTCTCATGATCATCCGTTGATTGTCGAGACAAATCCCCCAAGACTCGGGCCAGTCGACTCTTACTTCCAGGCATTAAAGAAATTTCTGCATCTCGTAATGCCGGCAAAAATGTAAGTGGAAGTGCTTCGATGATGTCTGGTGGAATCTGGCTGTGTTCACCCGCCACTGGACCACCCCAACGTTTAATTGAAAATCGAGATTTGTCCTTAGACCAATTCGCCTCAAAATGAATCTTGGCAGTTGACTTCGTTAGATCGTTGTGATCGAAATCTATGATTTCGAAAAACTGCGCAAATTGCTCCCCACTTAACCCTGCGAAAGTCATATCAATTCTTATAGGCTCTGTTGTAGGGTCACCTTGAGGTTTTCGGAAAAGGTCGTCTTCACTCAACACCAAGGCATCACCTCTTGAGGCAGATGGCCCCAAACAGTGTCGAATTGCCAAGAAAAGATTCGTCTTGCCTATATTGTTTGGACCGACGATGACATTCAGACCACGCTCGAACGTAGCATCCAAATGCTGAAGGTTTCGAAAGTTCCTAATTGAAATGTTTTGGAGGAACATGAACTGTGGGAGCCGAGGATATTATAAGCATGCATTTAGCTAGGGCAAGAATCGATTAACTGGTAAGCATCTTTTCGGCATTTCCCGCCCGAAATGATGGTCCGTCGATACGAGTCGCTACACAGTTGGTCATTAAATGGACACTAATCAAATTTGAACTCAAAGGAACGTTTCGCATCGTCATGCTCAACCGCGAATTCTGTGAGGACACTCTATTACGAGTAAGGAGCTATTCAGTTTTCCTGTACTTCTTTCCAGTCCATGAAGTTTCCGTTCGAGTTCTATGCTTTGTCTCTGATGAACCGCCAGTGCTCTCGGTGTACCTGTTGCCTAACCAGTCGGTTCTCTCGCGCGATGTGGATTTCACCCTGCCGTCCGCGCCGCGAGTTTCGCGGTATTGATTCCCGAGCCAGTCTTCCTTTTCCCGTGTGAAGCCGGTGGTCTTACCCGTAGTGCTCCGGTGGCGACGGCGTTCGTCACCGAAGAATCCTGTCTCGTCACGAGACTCACCGATCAATTGGCCTCTGCTGTTGTAGGTCTTGAAAACGGTATTTCCCAACCAGTCCGTTTCCCGCACGGTTTTGAAAGGCTTGTGACGGAATAGCTCTCGGCAGTCCTCGCAGCGTTTGGGCATGTCCCAGCCCTTCTCTTTATACTTAATCTGCGCCCCGGTCGAAATAACGAAGCTCTTACCGCAGTGCTCACAAGATGCGTCGTGCGGGGCATAGCGCTTTTTACACGAGTCACAATACTTCGGTGGCGAATCCCAGTCTCGGTGGGCACGGATACTTGTGCCGCAGTTTTCACACGACTTTTCGTACCACTTGGCCTCACGTCTGGCCTTACAGCCTTTGCAGACGCGCGGTGGACGATCCCAATCCACGTTGATTCTCATAGTCGTGCCGCAGTCTTCGCATACCTTGTCGTACCATTTAGCGTCTCTCCTAGCTTTACAGCTCTTACAGATCTTAGGCGTGTTATCCCAATCGCTGTTAACCCTGATCGAGGTGCCGCAGTCGCTGCAATAGACGTCATACCACTTGGCGTCTCGCGCGGCTTTACAAGACTTACAGATGCGCGGCGGGTTACTCCAATCCTCATGCACACGTATTTCCCCATAGCATTCGGCGCACGAGACTGTATACCACTTCGACACTGGGGACACCTCTGTTAGTTATCGGACGAGGCTAGTTTTTACTGTCCATCCGCATTGTCAACCTGATGAGATAAATCGAGCCTCTGGCTTAACGACCGAAATCCGCTGTTTTCCACAGAACAAAGGACGAAAAGGAAATTCTGATTCCTCCGCTACGACACCTCGATCGAACTTCCGCCAACAGCTTTCCGCACAGAAATTCGTCCTGGCATTCGTTCGGCCAATTCTGGAATGTGCGAAACGATGCCGACGAGTCGGTCCGACGAACCCAAAGTTTCAATGCCTTGAATCGCTACATCCAGTGTTTCGGGATCCAGCGAACCAAAACCTTCGTCCAAGAAAAGGGATTCGAGCGCGAATCGACTCCGACCATGACTAAGCCCCGACAGACCCTCGGCCAAAGCCAAAGCAAGTGCAAGTGAAGCCAAAAAGGATTCCCCTCCACTTAAAGTTGCAACTGGTCGAGGCTCATCGGCATTCCAGTGGTCCACAACAACAAATTCGTCTTTGTCGAAGTCGAACGAGTAACGTCCTGAGCTAAGTGAGTCCAAGTGGACTGAGCCGTCTTGGGCCAGCCTATGATAGGCTTCGGCTTGGATGAAGGCGATAAACTGATCTCCTCGAAGTGCAAGAGCAAGATCACGAGCGACTGCCGCTTGGCTCTTATGCAGCTCCATTTGAGAGCGCATCTCAGTTGCGCGTTCGATTTGACCCTCGAGAGTTTTGATCTGTTCTTCCAACCGAAGCAGTTCAGTTTGAGTTGAGTTACGACGTGAATCGAGTTCCTGAGCGCGTTGCTCTAATTGGGCTGCCGCATCGCGACCGACTCCAAGAGCGTCGATTTTCAAGTCGGGGAAATCCGAAACGAGCGCCGCTCTGGCTTGGTCGACAGCTCGTGTTAGTTTGTCACAGGTTTCTTTCAGTGAGTTTTCCTTACCAGTCAAGGCCTCCCACAACTTAGAGCAGTCAGCTAATTCATCCTTAGCTTTTGATAGCGCGTCGCTCTCACCGTCACGTCGGCGGCGATTCTCCTCAAATTCTTCTTTCGCCTCGTTCTGGTTCTTTAGCTCCGCCTTGACGACTGATAGCTCTGAGTACCTGCCCAGTTCTTTTTTTAAAGTTTTCGCTTCGTTCTTTGATTCCGTCAGGTGTTGTAGTGCGGCTGACAGTTCTGATTCCAATACACTGAGTTCACGCTTGACTTGTGCTGCTTCATCTTTGGCTGTCGCTTCGTTCTCTCGGCATCTATCCAGACGACCAACAGTTTCATCCAGCGTCTCCTGCAGGCTCAACAGATGCTCCCGCAGCTCTTCAAGTTGCGCTTCGCATTCTGGGCTAGCATGTCTTCCGAGCAACGCTCGCACCTGCTCTGCTGCTTTGTTGATTCGGCTTTCAGTCTCGGTAATTTCCTGTCTCTTACCACTCAGCTGTGGCTCTGTTTGTAGTAGTTCCCCCTCTAGGCTAGCCGTTGCTCTAAGAAAATCA
>JBKPOC010000084.1:0-4580 GCA_046732935.1 Acidobacteriota bacterium
ACCCAAGATTAGACCTGCCAGTGAGACTCCTTGTAGACCACGAGGTAATAGGGTGGATATGTAAGCGCAGTAATGCGTTCAGTTGACCACTACTAATCAGTCCCTTGGCTTGACCATAAAATTTACTCAAGCAACAAGCCACTCGCGCTTGCGCGTGAGACTTGCCTTCAGTCGCTATTCGATTTTTGACCGGTTTTCCGGTGATTTTGTCGGCAGGGTCACACCCGTTCCCATCCCGAACACGGAAGTTAAGCCTGCTGGAGCCCATGGTACTGCGCGGGAAACTGCGTGGGAGAGTAGGAAGTCGCCGGGATTACATGAGAAAGCCCGCTCGAGTTATTCGAGCGGGCTTTTTTTGATCGGTGTAATCGGCGAAATCTGCGGCTGCAAACAATGAATAAGTCTCTGCGAGCTTTTGTTTTTTGCTGTTCCCGGGTGAAAATCTATCCTGACAAATCTCGGTAGGAGTTATTCGTGGCGAGCCGGGTGAAGCTAGCGCGCTGGATCAAGCGAGTCGGTTTCTGGGGATTTCTTTTCTTTCTGGTGAAAGGACTGCTCTGGTTACTCGTGCCAGGACTGCTCGCGTTGTGGGCGACTAACTGAACTCAACAATCACTGCTGAGCACCGTTTGCGAGGGCGGCTTCTTTGAGTTTGGGGTTTTCAACCCACGACTTCGCTGAAACAAACGAGACCTTGTCGTATACGAGCACGATTGTTCCCAGCTTTAACAGCTTGCTCACCTCACGAGCTGCGAACATTGGTATCCGAATGCAACCATGACTCGCCGGCTGGACCGGCACGTTATAGCTTCCGTGAATCGCGATACCGCCACTGATGTAGTTGGGGTAATACATCGATCCCGGCACGTTGTTTTCCCAACCAACACCTTTCTCATAGACAACGAACCGGCCACGCGGTGTATAGGCTATGCTCGTCTGACCATCGTAGACGAACGGCTTGTCAGTACCCGTGGCTACCGGCAGAATTCTCACATCACCTTCGTCGTTGACGATCAGTAACACCTGGCGATCTACATCCACTTCAACATGCTCGTACCCAAGTTCCCTCGCTTTGGGACCGGTGCTGGTCCTAATCGCTTCGATCTCTTCTAACGTAAGTTTGCCGGTGACAGGCCGGCCTTCCCACTTCTGAAACGCGATCAGTGCCGCCTGCGTCGCGGGATCAAATACTCCATCGACAACGCCGGTCCAGTAGCCCATGTCCGAAAGCCGCGTTTCGGCCTCTCTGGTTTGTACACGAGTAAGCTTACTTCTGTGTTGTGTGCTGGCAGTTAATGCTGTCAGAAGTAAACAAATTGTGAGAAGGACTTTCATGCCTTAATCGTTCGACGACTGCAATCGTTTGCGCTGTTGGAGATTGTTGCGGTAGCTCTCTTCCAAAAATTCCGCACCGCCAGCGGTTATATACATCCGTGCATCGTCAGTATTGATCAGTTTCTTCTGATTAAGAAACCAAAGGGTGAACTCCAGATGCTCACGTGGGCGACCTATCATTGTTTCAAGCTCACGCAAATAGATGCCCGGATTTTGCGGTTCCAGACGGCGTTTAGTATACAAAGCTTCGAGTACTGTGAGACGTACGATCTGCTCCACCTCGAAATCATTCTCCGACTGGGCACCTGCTGATATAACGCGCCAGCGCTCCTTCCGCCGTTTTTGACTCGTGGCGTCATATTGTGCCCGTTTCTCCGGGTTGGAAAGTATGTGGTAAGCCTCGGTTATTTCCCGGAAGCGAGCCTCATTTCCCGTTTCCTGATTATCAGGATGGTAACGCTGCGCGAAGATTCGATAAACGCGGCTGATAGTCTCTGGTTCGGCGCTGTCACTTACCTGAAGGACTTCGTAATAATCGACATCTCCATTCGATCCCATTGACCTTTCACCTTTCTCCAAATTGTGACGTGATCGATTTCCCTTGGTCTAAAGGACGGCGAGAACTGCTGAGTACATCATACCGCAGTCCTGGGGTCGTATGTCGATGACCTTTTTTGAGGGGAGTGGAATCTTGAGCAACAAAGAAGCACAAAAAGCACAAACTTCAATACAGCTATTTCGTGCCTTTTGTGGTTCTTTGTGGCAAGTAGGCCTCCGCATGATGCGGTAGCCTACCTTGCCTATGTTTTGGTTCAGCGGTTGTTATTGTTGCCGTTGCGGTTGCCGTTCCGGTTAGCGTTGCGGTTCGCATTAGCATTGCGGTTAGCATTGGCGTTGCCATTTACCGAACGCACGCCGGAAGTATTCTCGTTGGCGTTATTGTTAGTCACTACTCCAGTGTTCGACGAAACACTACTGCGGTTCGCATTGGCTGGAATGTTGGCGTTCGTCTCAACCGCGCCTTGACGCGGCGGATTACCGGCGTTGCTATTGTTTGCGTTCGCCGTGTTTGCGTTTGCTCCCGCATTGGTATTGTCATGGGCGCCGCAGCCGCTGAGAGCTACAGCGCCCATGAGAGCCAATGCAAGCGCAAAGTTGCGTTGCATCATTTGATCCCCCTTGTTGCGGCAGTTACCGGTAAATTGATTCGCCGCGGTTTTCCCGCCAGTTCTTTTCGAAATAGTCGGCGTCTTCGTCACTGCGCGGCTCGACACCCATTAAAATGCCGCCCTCTCGAACGCCCTTCTCGTAATGTTTCGCTTGCTCTTCAGGGATGCCGTGACCGACGAGCGCACCGATCAAACCCCCGGTTAACGCACCCGCGCCGGCGCCAGCCAATCCGGCCGCAATTGGTCCAGCGATGAGCAAACCGAGTCCGGGTAGTGCGAGAGTCGTGCCGATGGCTGCGATTGCAGCCAGCGTTGCGCCGACACCACCGCCAATCGCTGCGCCTTTGCCTGCGCCTTCCCACGCCTTTGTACCGAACTCCGTGTCATCATCATCGGAAAAGTACTTCTTTCGCGTGTCATCCGACATAATCAGATTGACGTCGTCTTTTCCATATCCCCGTTCCGACAACGACCCGTAGGCGCGCTCAGCGCTTTCGCGATCTCTGAACAAACCAGTCACCATGCGATTCGATCGCTGCCTGGCCGCTCCCGTTGAAGCTTCCCGCGCACCCGACCGCTCGAGGTCACGATTACCGGTTACGGCACCAGTAGCTTCCTTAACGTCGCCTTTAGCGCGTTGACCGAAAGCCGATGCTTCCTCACCGATAGTGTCTTTGTCTCTGTTGTAATCTCCCATGCTCACTCCTTATGAATTGCACGCTGAACGCGCACCGATGTGTACCAAGACTTAATTGTCCGCTGGGGTTGCTGCAACGACTGTACCGCAGCCTAATAAATGAACACTGCCGCACTGAATGAGCACTCAAAACTTTTCTCACTGTAGGGAAAAGGTGTTTAAGTAAGCAGGAATCATTAAATTGATACAGCGTGTAATCAGCGTAATCTGTGGATGGCTTCAGGTCACAGCCTTTCGGCTGAACTGGCGAAGTCCAAGAGCCAGCAGGAGCGAATCAAAGATCACCAGCGCAAGGATTACAGCGACAACCGGCAGATGCGGAAACTGCGGCACGAGCGTTCCGCGCAGTCCCTCACTCGCATACACCAGCGGATTTATCAATACCACCTTCTGAAGAATCGGAAAGTTTGCCAGGGCACTCCACGGATAATACGTACAGCCAAAGAAGATCATCGGCGTCAGCACCATGCTGAACATCAATCCGATTTGCGTTTGACTAATGCTACAGCCAAGCGCCAGACCGCCACACGCAGACAAAAGCGCCACCAGTAAAGTAACGCCGGCGAACGTCACCGGCGATTGCAAGTTCAGCTCAACTCCAGGCCGCAACAACAGCCACGCTGCTGGTATCACTGCGAGTCCCGACACGACCGCCTGAGCGGCCCCAAAGCACACCTTTTCGATGGCTAACCAGTGATTTTCAATCGGCGCAAGTAGCCGGTCTTCAATCTCGTGAGTAAACTGAAACTCACCGATTAAAGGCATCGCAACCGCCCAAACGCCTGTAAAGATCATGCTGATCGCGATGATTCCAGGTAGCAAGAGGCTCTTATACTCCGGTCGCATGTAGCCACTGCTTACCATCACGCGCCCAAAAATAAACACGAACAACATTGGCTGCAGGAAGGTTTGCAGTAGCAGTGGGACCAAACTGCGTCGCGCCACGTGAGCGTCACGCGCCAGCAGGGCCAGAAAGGTTTTCCAGTTCATTCGCGCAAGCTCCGTCCGGTGTGATGCAAGAACAGATTCTCCAGGCTCGGCTCCGAGATGTGTACATCTGACAACTCAACGGATGCCGCAGCCGTGAGATTGGCAATCTCAGAAACGAGTGAGCCTCCCCGGTCCGCGTAAACATCTGCGCTGGTGTCGCTGTCTGCATCCGCGTGAACGCGCACTTCTCTAACACCCGCGAGCGTCTTTAGTCGCTCGAGCAGTTCCGGCGAGTGCGCGCCGAAGCCCACACGCAGAAGGAAACCGCCGGGAACGGAGGCCTTCAATTCTGCGGGCGTGCCTAAAGCTATGTTGCGTCCATGATCGATGATGGCGAGTCGCTGGCACAAAGCGTCAGCTTCTTCCATGTTGTGCGTTGTCAGGAGGAT
>JBKPOC010000085.1:0-3921 GCA_046732935.1 Acidobacteriota bacterium
GTTCAATCAGCGGACGACCTTTTGAGACTGGTGGCCGAGGGGATTGTTTCAAACGTACTCTTTTGGGGTGTTGACCAAGACGGTTTATACCACCCGTATGACGGGGGTGCCGACGTCTTTGTTGATTCTGAGTCATTGAGGAATAGCCTCAAACTAGAATACGAATCCTGGTTGTCTAGTCATCCTGAAGGCTTATGAGGTGTAGTTGGCATGACTAGGGATTAAATTACATCCTGACTGATCATTGACAAAACGGCTCTCGTGCGGGTGGGTGCGCGGGCTGTAATTACCCGTTCTTAACCTCAAAGGAACGGGATGTTGAGACGGGCCTCGATTACTTCGGCGCGCGGTACTACGCGAGCACTCAAGGAAGGTTTACAGGAGCAGATCCACTGTTGTCGTCCGGTCGCTTGGAAGATCCGCAAACTTGTAATCGCTACTCGCACACATTAAACAGACCGACGGTTTTAATAGATCCGCTTGGACTTTTCGTCTGGGGAACAGCTACAGAGCGCCAGCAGGATAAATTCCGGAAAGATCTTGGAGCACGTCCGAAAAGTTGGGCAATCTTCTCCAACAACATTTGGCGGCAAAGCCTTTGAGGCCACCGTAGACATTGGTGGTAAATCAGTAACTGTGAGGGTAATCGAAAGCTCAGCAGGACTTATAAAGACCGGTTATCCTGTACCTTAGGTTACAGGACAAACGAAACGGGGTAGTAGGAGAGTCAGATATGATTGCGTCTGAAAATGGTATCGTCTTGTCAGAGGATGACCTCAAAGAAATCTTTGCCCTTTTCTCTAGCGCGACGAAATTCGAGAAGCTGCAGGTGTATGACGAGCAGAGCGATCATTATTTCCACAATGTCCGGCTTTCCGAGGAATATTCGCTAACTGAAGAAACTCGTGAGTTTGCTTTGGACGCTTGGCGCGCGGTGATTTCATTCCTGAATTCAAATGGTTATTCACTAAGCAAAGACGGCAGGATTGTCAGGTTATCCTTCAGCGATGATGAGTTCATAGACTAGAGTCGATCATATTTAGCAAGGAGTGTCTTGTAGAATTGATTACGGGCGGATTCCATGAAGAGGGCGGACTTGGCATAGTCACCGCTAATGGTCAACGACCTGCTCCGGCGCTGCCTAGGCCAGTACAAGACCCGCGGGGTGGTCAACCAGCCACCATTAACCTATACAACATGAGTCCAGCAATCCAGCAAATGATTCAAAATTCAGCAACTAGCGCTGACGTGGTAACCACTTATCACGTTCATCCTCAAGGTACTAGAAACACAATAAGCGGCGATACTATAACGACGCACAGCTTTGTCCAGCCTCCCTCTGCTCAGGACAGGATATCGGCAGGCAACCAGCCCACAGTCTTGGGTTATCACATAGTTGCCGGGGCGCGGGATAGGACCGTCTATTTCCATAACGCACCGACAACGCTTGGTACTACGCCTTTGGATCGGTTCATCAATCTCCCACTTAGACGACCGCTTCCACCCTTTAGGCCTTAGAGCCGGCGATGATTCGCAACGAGGAGAGCCGCAGGTACGATAAACATGAGAATTCGGGCTATGATTTGTTTATTCGTAGCTTGCCTGGTATTGCCCACATCAATGGCATCACAAACGCCCTTTGTGAAGTTGGCTTTCGAAGTTGACGGTCAGCAGCAGCTCGATCAAGAAATCCGCCTTGCGATTGAGATCTATGGGAAGACTTTCGAACCAAAGATCGTGAAGGGGGGATTCAGTGTGCCAGCCGAGGTGCAGAACGGTAAACAGATCAAACTGCGGTTCGTCTCGGGCAAATATGATTTGAGCTTCCGTCAGATGACAAAGCAACATTTTGATTCAGAGTGGGTAATTGGCGTAAAGAACCCTCCCTTCCAGGAAGATCCGGATGGTCCGTTAGTGAGTGACGGCAAAGACCTCCGCCTGATCTACTATATCGAGTTTGGACCGCACAGCGCTGAGGGAACAAAGTGGGTGACGCGTGTCTACGACTAGGCTGTTGGCTCTGCCCTCAGGCACACCTAAAAACTCTCTGCGACTTGTCATTTAAATGCATTTCATTGCCTCGAGTTGGCGTTCGAGCTGGGGACTTGGGGCCGCGCTTGGTACGTTTTTATCTCGCGCTCTACCACTTCACCAGCTATTTGAGTAATCCGCAGCGATGGGCTCGGTACACTTACGCCGTTCCTATACACCGATCCTCATGGTGAAGACGTAACGATCTATTATCGGCCACCGAAGGATGGCGGGTGGCTCAAAGGATGATTGGGGCCACATTTTGATTTATGTGAAAAATGATGAGACGGGGGAGTCGGCGTATTTTGATTACATCGCCACGGGGGATCGCAATAACTTTGGCGCAACTCAGTTGAACGGAGTGACTCAAGAAAGAATAGATGCCAATGCCAGCATCACTATTGAAACCTCTGGGTCACAAGAGCAGCAATCCTGGACGGGATCAAATCCATGCAGCAAAGCTCGCCCGACTACGGGGTAAGTAAGACTCAGGGGCTCTTCATACGGAGTCAACATGCACTTCCCACTCGATCAAGCTCTTGGCTTTGGGTGGAATCAACGTTGGACTCATACTCGCACCGCAAAATGCCGACGGCTGTTTGGCAATTTGCTTTTAAACAGTACGGAGACTTTCAAGCTAACCGAGACTACCTCCCGTCTCCGAATCCAATGTTTCCTAAAATTGTTTCGATTACTAATGGATATGACAACGCCCCACAAGCAAATCCAAAGGGCGCGAATATGGTGGTGATGCACGCGGGCAAGCCCGACTCCTGGATCGAAATGCCACCAATAACGTCACGATGACCTTCAGGAAAGGCAAACGTGTCCAGTAAGGCTAATAATCTTACCTCTAGCAGTTCGGTACGTTGGATTCTGATTGGGATTGGCGTACTAACGATAGTTGGTCTTTCGTTGTATCTGTTGCTGAGAGGTGCTGACAACGCTCTCAGCAGCCTAAATGAAGCAAAGAAAGTACGGACAACAACAGCTGTAGTTAGAGCGAAAGAATATCTTCGTTTCGACGAGAAGAACCACTCGTACGTGAACGACTTTGGCGAGACCATTGAGGTGATGACCGGCTTTGAGCAATGGCGAATCTACTATCAAATCGACAACTTCGATCAGGTGCCGGAACCCAAGCGAAGCCAGCTATGGCAATCAGAAGAGGCACGCATTAAGCAGTTCGGCTTTCGCTTTTATCCAGCAGGCACGCCTGATAAGGCGGCCTATGACAAGGCTCAGGTTGGCGATCAATTGGAGGTTCGGTATCGCTACATGGGTGACGAGAAAGAGATCATAAGCATTCGGAATCTCACCCACCCTGATAGCTGAGATTGCGGCGGCAAATTATCTACTAGCGTGATGAGCAATGAAAGTCCTACAAACCAGGGAGTTCTGCGTTCCGATGATACGAGTAACTGGCTATTGCTTATCAAGCCGAACGTGATCCAAATCGAAGTTCCCAAACACGCCTACCAGCATATTCCGACCGGTAAGGTTGTGGAGTTCAAGACTAAGCTCTCTGACTAATGGTGAAATAAAGAAATGAAGGACGAAGAATATTACAAGAAGATCGAAGAATATTACATTCGGGGCAAGATTGTCGCCATCTGTGAAGCGGTATTAGCTGAGGAGATCGGCATCATTGCCGCGTCTCGAACCCTGAGTGCAGATAAGGAATGAAGGCCTTTCGGCGATACAGGATGGCGATCTCATCATTGTGACAACTCTAGAATCCGTTGTTGCACCTACTTACCTACATGGCGGAGACTTAAAGGCTATAATGAATGAGGTTCACTGGTCACGCGAGGCTGCAGTCGATGATCTAAAATTGGAGAAGGTACCTTATTTACAATCAAACAGCACGGCGCAAATAAAGATCAAGGG
>JBKPOC010000086.1:0-2270 GCA_046732935.1 Acidobacteriota bacterium
GATCACAGCAGTTTTACACTGCGCGTGATGTGCTACTCGAAGCTGTTGCCCATGTAAGCGTTGAAGACCCACGGTTGCACTTTTCGCTGGGCCGGGTTGCTCTGGCCCTTTATGATTCCGAATTGCTGCATGAAGCAAAAAACTTTCTTCGGTTCTTCAAGCTCAAATCCTGGGAGCGCAGACTCGATCGGACGGTTCATTCACCTTGGTCGACCGATTACGATTTTCTCGTTGAGGACTCCGGATTGTCGGCGCCTCGTCAGTGAGGCGACAGAAGATGCTGCGTTAGTGGTGTTCGGAGCCGTTGGGTTATGTTTTTGTCGAGCGATCTATCGCTGGACCGTGCGACGCTTTTTCACATTCTCTTTAGGTTCTCCTGGACGTTAACAGCAATAACTTCGGACGTGTCGCGCAGATCTACCCCGAATCATCCAGCGCTCGATCGATTTCTAAGAATGGTTTGATTCTGGAAGGTGAACACTGGCGCGCGACTACAAGTCGCACGCCGCGTGCGTTTACTTGTCGCGGACTTGTGAAACGGTCGCGGCTGGCGGAATTACGGCTGGAGTAGTATTTGCGCGCTTTGGAGCCCAACGTAACTCAATGCCCTGAAAAGGCAATACGACATGCTTGATAATGAACTCCCGAGTATTAGGTTCGGAATTCTTTTCAGTCTTTATAAACTCTTCATGAGGGACATGGTGCATCTCACGAGGGTAAACCTCTAATTGATCAAACAGGCCTCCTTCGAGTTTAATTGATAAGCCGAGTTTGTGAGTGATAGTTGGCAGGTTCCAAACAAAATGATCAGCCTTTCGCATGATCTGCATCCCTACCACTGTAACCGGAACAACACCGTCAGGCTCAATCTCTGGAGTTTTCAGATCCGTAAGGTGAAACATCTCTTCTTTGCGAAGAATCGTGCCGGTTCCGGACGCCCCTCCTCCTTTGGTTAGCCTATCAATTGGATATGGCGTCGTGCCTATCATAATACTCGTGAAGCCAGGCATGGACCCTGGCGGAAGATCGTCAAGCTGGATGACGTCCTCAAGCCAGGCGCCAACCTCGTAAGCACCAGACTTATCGGAAATATTCTTCACTTCGTAATCCATCGTGATCCATACTTTAAGGAGATCGTCCTCATGATTCTCCAGTGGCTCGAGTCTGAGTGTCAGGTTGTATTTAGGTCGCGTAAAATTTGGAAGAAGAATGCTGTCCTCCAATTCTTTCTTTAATACCGGATCATTTAGAATCCACTGGCTTCTCCTGATGAATGAAATTACGGTAGTCCCAACCTGCTCTTTGACGTCTGTTCTCAGCAGATTAAAAAATTCCTTCTGGGTCGCTTCTTCGATAGAGAACTTGAGCACTGTTAAGGCAAACAGACCAACACCAAGATGCTCAAGAAATAACGCCATGAACTCACTTGATGTTTCTGGGTGGTGAATCGATATGCCTATCAGCAGTAGAGCCAAGCCGAATCCGAGAAGCACAATATCAACCAGTATCTTTTGGCCTCGACTAGACATGCTCTAAGTCTTCATTCTCTTATTGTGCTTGCTAATCGTGTTAGTTGCTTGGGCGTCATCGGCGTTGAGTACAGTTCGCGAAGCAACAATCGCCTCTGTTCAGGTGTAAGGTCTCTGGTTAGGGTCTTGATCATGTGCTCACCTGCGGCATATGTCAACTGATAAGTTCTGTACAGAGGATCGCTGGCACGATCGCGCATTTCCGCTTCGATTACAAAAGAGGGCGTAAAAGGAAGCCTGGTTTCGGCATATTGAAGAATCTCTTCAACCGGAGCCGATTCGTAAATCATCAGGTGAGCATTGTGCAGGACCATCAGGGTGTAATAGTGGAGCCGGCGGGTCAACCAAAACTCACGCGGAAAATTGTTTTCATCACTCAGAAAGTCTGCCACCGTCTGGCCCAATCCCTCACAAACAAAGGCCTCCGGAGAATGAACTGTTGTTAGCCCGCACGCAGGATTAAGCACGCCCTCGGCAATAGAATCTTTCCATAACGTCATCTGCAACGCGTGCCCACAGATTTCATGTAAGCAGAGCATGAGCGGCCTACCCAATTCGTATTTCTTTCTCGGATGGACGTTGATGCGAAGCGTCACGCCTTCTCGAAAAGAGCCGTTTATCCAATTACTCCAATACGCATCGACTTCCACAAACTCCACGTTAAGACGAAATCGCGCCGGGGTTGGGACACCATAATCACGCAGACGCGTCAACCAAAACTCCTGGTTGTCTGTGATGCCC
>JBKPOC010000087.1:0-115181 GCA_046732935.1 Acidobacteriota bacterium
AGAGAAGATCGGTTCCCTTTTGTTCGAGCTCGAACCGTTTCTCAAAGATCTCCTGCTTGATCTTACTTTCCGCTTGTTCTGCTTTCTGCTTCGTCCGTGCCTCGGGAATTGAGCCTCGGTAACGGACGCCACGCACTCGGAAGTAGTAATGCCAGTGCGTGCCTTTTCCACGTTTGTAAACAGACATCAGTTGTTCTCCATGAGGTTGCAGCCACCAAGAGAACGCGGCGGATGGTAGCAGCATCGATCCTTCAAGTCATCAGTTTTTTCGTCTGGTCCACTCGAGGATTTCTTCGAGATCAAAACGCAAAATATTTGATCCTGGCGGCTTGCGATAAGGAATGCGATTCTGCGCAACCATCTCGTAGATCGTGCGCGGTTTTACTTTCAGTAGTTCGGCAACTTCCGCAACCTTTAGGAATTGTTTAGAGATTGGCATCTCTAGATTGGGCATACTGCAACACCAGTCTTATTGGCATTCAGGAGGACCAATCATCAATATGCGTGCCGCTGGAACTGGATATCCGGATCTAAACGGTTTGCTAGGTGAATCCCATAATCGCGGGCGGAGTCTGTTGGTGAGTGCCCTAAAAACCGTTAACGACTGCCCGAGATTCCGTCATATATTCGCTCTCAATAGCGAGGTCGCTATTTCATTTCATTTGCAAGCCAACTCTAAGGTCTTAATAATCTATAACTTGACCCTCTCTAGATGGTCCAGGAAAAACCACTATCCTGCCTGCTCACTTAGAGTCGACTCTAAGGTCAATGTAACCGCTCTCGAGTTCGATAGAGTTCTTCTCAGGTGACGGTTTTCAGGGCAGCAGATTGAATAAATCAGAAATTAAAGCTGGCTCGCTAGACACGAGGTCGGGTATGACGACCCGGTTGCACCACAGTCGCAAAGCAGGGCCACGATCAGGTCACCATACGATCTAGCCTTCGAGACATGAGACACGAGCCGCAGGCGAGTGGGGCGACATACGCACCACGCCAGTTTAAGTAACTGCGGTACGTCGAAGATCGAAAGAAAAGGAATAGAAGGCGAGGCGTATGATAACAGCGATTATGTTCGGAGGCTTTGGGAGAACATAATCCGCTGTTATCAGACGACCGTCCTTATAAACGCGTTGGTCAGTACTCCGCTAGAGAGGCAAGCAACGTTTTTACGGCGGCAATAAACAAAACACGACGAGGCATTATGTGGTAATGAGTGTTCATTCGTGCAAGTGACATGTTAATCCAAATCGTACGCTACATTTAAATGCCAAGCAGGAGCATGCAACCGCCGCCGCCTCCCAATTCAAGAATGCACATAGCTGGCAATAACACGACGGTTTTTTCGCATACCGGCTGACCGATCGGAGCGACGTAGGTTTTCATTAGCTTCAAACGTCATGTTAGGCCGCGCGCTGTTCAAGTCTCAGTTTATCGCTCTCTCTGGATTCGAATCTCATGTAATAGCGCGAGGTCCTGCAGCCGGGCCTCCTGGTCTTCGAACGTCTCTAGTTGACCAGTGTTCTCGATCGAGCGCTGCGTCTGGCGGGTACGTGCCAAGCCATAGAACTCCATCATCTCTTCGAGTTTCCTGGCAACCGCATCTGCCGAATTAGATTCCACGGGCAGATTGCGGCGCATGAATAACTCCCTCGGATCATGGGCCGTGAAGATGCCATGCGCCCAGTGGTTCACAAAGAGTAGTCCATTGAACCACGTCAGCAAATCTGAATCCCCATCCGGACCCGCTATCACCGAAGCAACTATGCCCATCCAACCGGCGCGCCAGTGCGGGGGGATCGTTTGCACCTGACCTTGCAACGACTTGACCGTGGACGGAGTGATATCGACGCCGACGCTCTTGTACCTTCGCTGGGGATCCTTTTCGGACCAAAGATAGGCATCAGCAATGGCTTGCCCGACGAAGCGAAGCTCTCGGGGCCGGCATACGGTTTCACCGACCGAGATCGATCCGCGGAGAGGCACGCCTTGATAGATTGCGACCGCAATAATCATTTTAGTGGCTAAACACAGGGCGCCGAAGCTGGGCCAGGAATCGTCCGGGGCCCAGGCGAGGAGTGAATCTGAAAAGTGCGTGACGCCGATGACCGGACCGAAGGTGGTCCCATCGCGCAGCCTTCCAACTGAACTCTGCTCACAGGCGACGAAGGCGGCATCGAGTTTTTCGGCGATCTGGCTCGGCCCCGCATTCTCCAGCCAAGACTTCATTCCGAGCACATCCAAAACTGCCACGAAGCGCCGAAATGCCAAGTGTCGCGTAACCTGGTGTATCTGTACACTTCCGTAAGAGATGTTTGGCATCTTGTCGGCCGAACGCTGAGCTTGAGCGGTTCATCCACGCAACTGCGAATAAAGGCTACTCACCGGCGCGTGCTCCAAGCGCTTGTTGAGTCGCGATCCATCCTTGTTCGAGGGATTTGAAAAAAACTGGCCTATCAAAGAGATCGGGACTTAAACCTCCACAATTCGTAGGGAAGAATGGAACCGCTTTAGCGTGGCGATCTTCAACTGGAAAGAGATTCTCAACGTGCGTCCATTAAGCGTCCAATTACGCTTCCTCGAGTGCCTTTGACTACTTTACGGTGCTATCCATGCCGCAGGTTTCCTTTGGAATTCCTACAAATCGCTTCTGTTTCACGGCGATGTTTGCCAAAGATATTCCAATTGAAACAAAGCCTGCGATCGACCTAAAATATTCAATCTAATTTACTTTGGCAAATGAGTGATTGGGTTCATTTATTTTCGGAATACGATTTGAGAGCGGTTCTTGAGAATCAGCTTAAGTCGCTCAGTGATCGCGTGATTAAAATCGATCCTCAGCGCTTTGGGCTTGAGTCAGACGAGAGGCTCGCAGCATTCGTAGCCTCGGAACTAGTGGTGGAACCACTCGACCTTGACGAGAATGAGATTTCAGTCTCCTCCCGGGACACTAAAGTCGACGTCAATCAGGATTATCTTCGTGCAGTTATAGACCGAAGTAGACCAGCATACGTAGACGGAATCGAAGTGACCTATCATTTGCCCTTCCGTGGAGATAGAGAGTTGCTTCGTTGTCGGCCAAAGTCTTTTACTTTTAACCCGCCGCGAGCCGTCATTGCTAAAGGCGAACTTCAGTTTCCGTATCAACAGGCTGACCGCAACGTTGCTGCGACAAAGCCACGATTTGCAGACGACCTACGTCGTATTAACGAATGGATGCCATGGGTGAATGCCCAAGTCACTGAGTACAATTCTTCGGTCGAAGCAGCCGCCCGTCAGCGCGTCGCGAAGAGACGGCAAGAACTTGAGCAAATCAAAACCGATCTCGATTCACTAGGTTTCAAAGTGCGGTCTTCAGAACAAGAGCAAGGTGGAGCACTCCTAAGCCGTACACCAGAGCATGCAAAGGAAAAGAGGGCTTCTGCCAGGAATAAATCGAGACGTACTTATGACGTAGCGCTTTCGTTTGCCGGAGAAAATCGAGAATATGTCGAACAGGTTGCCGAAGAACTCAAGAGGCTTGACGTGACCGTGTTTTACGATAGATTTGAAGAAGTCAATTTATGGGGAAAGGATTTAGCCGAGCACTTAGGTCATGTCTATGGAACAGACTCGCGCTTCGTGGTGCTCTTTTTATCAAAAGCCTATGCCGCGAAAGCATGGCCTAAGCATGAAAAACAGTTTGCGTTGGCTCGTCAGCTGAGCAGCGGTGAAGAAAGAGTTTTGCCTGTTCGCTTCGACAATACAGAGATACCTGGACTTCCCCCAACGTTGTCGTTTTTAGATCTGCGTGTGGTTACACCTGCCAAGCTTGCTGAGTTGATTCGTCAGAAAGTAGACCAAGAACCATAGCTCTTGATTGTGCAGACCTTATCATAGGCCCAGCCCACAAAATAGATATCAGTACTATTGTCATTGTGAGGAGTCAACGCTGCAAACGCCGTAACTCGTCAACCTGTTGTGAATCCAACGAGCACTGACGTGTTGTAGTCGCAGATATTAATCAGTTCAATCCATTCTCATAGCCTTTCTCCGTAGACGAGACCCAAAGAGTATTTTCTTTGTTCAATAGATGCGAATGCATCTCGACTCACCCAACTCGCTAATCAAAACTGTCTCAATGGAGGGGTTCACCCCAAAAATTTGTGGCCAACTTGTGGACAGAATTCGCAGCACATCGCGGGTAGGCGCTGGCAACGAATGGGAAGGAACTGCAAAACCCTTGATTTTCCTTGCTGCAACTTTAGAAAAGGCAAATACTTACGTTTTTTGCCGCGCCAAAGATTCGGGACCGTGAGGTCGGAGGTTCGAATCCTCTCGCCCGACCAGATTTCGTAATAAAAAGACGACTCGCTTGAGTGGCCTCCCATTTTGTGACATCGATTGTGACATAACGTCGTTTGACTCCCAATTTCTGCTGCGTATGGAATTGTACTGTTACTCAGATCGGCAACCTCCATCTCGCAGAGCACTCGATGGTCTTTGACCCGAAAGAATTCTCTCCGGCAACCCATTCAGTAGCCAAGATTCGAGAATTTGAATTTGAAAACGGCGAGTTTATTTCGTAAACGAGAATCCTCTCCAAGGGCTTTTAACTCCCGCTTTATGATCCTTGTCCATTGCCCAGACTCGCCAGCGACCAGGCTGTGCGCCTTTGAAAAAGAATTCGTAGCTGAGCTCCTGCAGACTATAGTTCTCTTCATAAGGCGAAGGATTTATGCACTCGCCATCATCGGGAAGACGCTTCTTCTCTTCCAGTGAACGGTTCCAGCACGATTCGACTACCAACCCGTAAGAAACCGCGCCGGCAACTGGATTCCATTCGAGTCTGGTATTGCGTGGAAAAGTGTCGAAGACCTGTTTGTCGGCCGGAGATAATTGCATGGGGGCGGGCAAACGTTTGTCGGCGAGCGCGGGGTCGACCGGTGTTGGATTTTTCTCTTTCAGATAGATGGCAAACTCCGCGTTGCCGCCGGTGCGCACGAGGAGCGAACCCGGTCCTTTCCTGGCGCCGGCGAGCGAGACCAAGACGCCGCCGCCCATTACCCAGTCCTCGTAACCATCGGCGACCACGCGCATTTGAAAAGGAACTGTCGGGGCATAAATCCTAAACCGGCCCGACTGGCCGTGAACGTCCAGATGAGTTCGTGCACTGTGATCGCGCGCTTGCCACGTCCAGACTGCAAAGTTGCCCACCGGCTGATCGGTCTGCTCGTCAATCACTTTTCCGGTAATGAGTCCGCTTTGCGGTTCGAGTTTGACGGATACATTTGCCGCTGGATTCTGAGGACTCAAATTCACTTCTGGGTTGACAGCTTTGGGATCTTTATAAAAGAGAGAATACGTAGGCATATAGCCAGCGGACATCTTGTCGGCTACGATCTGATATGTTCCTGCCTGGGTTATATTGATTACGAATTTACCCTGGACATCCGACTCAGCGCAGACCCGGTCACGAACGTTGAGGCCTCTGCTAACGGGCTGCAGTGCGCAGACATTGCCTCCGGCAAAAAGTTGGCCTGAGTCATCGCGCAACTCGCCGGTGATGGTGAATTGCGATCGCGCGCGTAATGAAACAGGTAAGCAGACCAGTACTAGCGTTAATGCTCCGATAGCGTTTTTCATGAGTGAAGTCTCCATCATGGCGCGTTCTGTTGTCGGCACTCTCGGGGATCCAGCATCTTCGGCACTGAGACGCGTGTGTTCGAGACGTTGGCGAAGATTGATTATACCCGCACGCTACAGCTTGGGAGCAGCTGCAACGATCCCTCGTTGGTGGTGTCAGCGCAACTTTCGGTGGTACGCATGAATCTGCCGCTCGTAGTCAGAAAGTAAGAGACAGCCTCAAGAGACAATTCATTCTTTCGCCGGAAGCTTAACGGTGAAGGCTATTACAGACTCATTCGCGTCACTGACTTTCACTATCTGCTTAAGGGTTGGAATTAGTCGCACGGCTTGCCGCGGAGGTCGGCGATAAATGTTCAGCGTGATCTCATACGTCCCCGCTGACAATCCCGAAATTACGAACCGGCCCTCTCCATCGACCTGCGCATATCCGTTCGCAAAACGTAGCTGGGTGCTAATCGACGCGACCATTCGTGCGCCTGGTGGCAGAGTCCCATCTTCGACTTTGACCTGTCCGCGAATGACACCGGTTCCGTCCCCGATCATGATGCGCAAATCGATAATCTCTTCGCCCGGTTTGATCTCAATTCCTTGCTTAACTTCCCCGCTGTTTCGCTCGATCCGCAGAATCGACAAGCCGTTCAAGCTCTCGTTATCAGCTTTCAGATCGATGAATGCCTTACCGGGCCGCAATCCCGTGAATTGAAACTCCCGTCCGGCGAGATCGCCGTCACGTTGGCAATTCCCACTCGCAGTTTCCCTAAGCTGGGCACTGCAGCCACGATCTTCACAAAAGACAATCGAGCCAATGTTGCGGGGCTGGTGACGCCAGCCGGCACCACAAAACCACTTAATCTTGAGCCATGAAGAGCCTGAACTTCGAGGTTCACTTTTCGTCTTCATCAGACATGAACCCTACCGCTCAAGCACGTCCAGATCCGATTGCCAGAATGTTCAGCATTCTGTACATTAATAGGTGTAGTGTAGACGATACTGAACAATATGAGATCTCAATCATCAAAACCACTGCCTCTGCCAGTCAAACGGACCTTAAAAAAATTAGGTGCTGACTTGGCTGACGCAAGGAAACGACGCCGCATTTCAACCAGTACGATGGCTCAGCGCGCCATGATTAGCCGCACCACCCTAGTCAAAGTTGAAAAGGGAGATCCGGGTGTCTCGATCGGGGTGATCGCCACCGTGATATTCGTCTTGGGAATGACTGATCGACTAGCCGACATCGCGGATGCATCGCATGATCGACTGGGCCTCGACCTGGAGAGTGAAAAACTCCCAAAGCGAATCTCTTCGTCAAGGAAACCGAAACATGGAACGGGTGATTGAAGTCTTTGTTGAGCTCGACGGCACCTCTCAGTTTGTCGGTCGTCTTTGGTCGCGTTCACCCAAAGGGCGTGAGAGCGCATCGTTCGAATACGACAAGCAGTGGATTGCGTCGGACGCTCGCTTTGCGCTCGAGCCATTACTGACCATTGACACTGGTATACATCACTCGCAACCGGGCAAACCGTTATTCGGGGCAATCGGTGATTCCGCGCCGGATCGTTGGGGACGAGCATTAATGCGTCGAGCGGAACGCAAGAATGCTGAACGGGAAAAGCGAACCCAACGGACGTTGTTGGAAATCGATTATTTGCTTCAGGTAGACGATCGAATTCGCCAAGGCGCATTGCGATTTCGAGAAGCCGGCACAACTGAGTTTCTGGCCCATGGACATCCTGCAATCCCTCCGTTGGTCGAACTGCCCAAACTGCTTTCCGCGTCTGACCATGTCCTTACTGATACAGATACTGATGAAGATCTACGTCTGCTCCTAGCGCCGGGCTCTTCTCTGGGAGGTGCCAGGCCGAAAGCCGCAGTGCTTGATGCTGATGGCAGTCTGGCAATTGCCAAGTTTCCCGCAAAAGGAGATGAATACCACATCGAATTATGGAGTTGCGTTGCTCTTACGTTAGCAAGCAAGGCAGGCATTAATACCCCGCGTTATAGATTGACAACAGTGCTCGATCAACAGCTTTTACTTATAACCAGATTTGACCGCGAAGGAACCAGGCGACTTCCATTTTTATCGGCCATGAGCATGATCGGCGCAGATGAGAACCAACCTCACAGCTACCTCGAACTCGTAGATGCCATTCGTCAACACGGCGCCGATGTCCGTAAGGATCTGAAAGAACTATGGCGCAGAATCTTGTTTTCGGTATTGGTATCGAATGTCGATGACCACCTGCGGAATCACGGCTTTCTGTACGATACAAACAAACGTGGCTGGCGGATCTCACCAGCATACGACTTGAATCCCGTACCGATAGATATCAAGCCTCGAATCCTCTGCCTAATGATTGATGATCGTGATAATTCAGCCTCATTTGATCTAACGGTTGAAGTTGGCGATTACTTTGGATTGGTTGAAGATGATATGCGAGCAGTGGTGACGGAGCTCGTCAACTCCATTTCCTCATGGAGGGATGAAGCCAGACGAATTGGAGTTTCACCCGAAGAGATCAATCGGATGGCAACTGCGTTTGAGCACGACGAAATGGTCCGGGCGCAGAAATTTTTGCGCAGCTGAGCTAACCCTCTTAATGAAAAATGCGGAGGCCATGCAGCCGAAAAAATGTCACCGATTCGTCACTCGACTCTCTGCAAATCGATGAAAATCGATGTTAAAGACTGCCAAAGAACTTTCTCATGTGATGGCTGCAACCTGTTGAAGAATTGTAAGTTAATGTTATTGAATGTCACTGCATGACAAAGCATGCAATCATGGTCCAAGCGCGTTCGCAATGCGGAGGTCAGGGGTTCGACCCCCCTCTGCTCCACCATCAGTTTCAACATTTACGGCTGCCGGCACTGGCGGCCGTATTTCATTTGTGGCAAGTTGGGCGAGGCCCGCGCACTCAATCTGCCTGATGAGTCGATCGACCTGGCTTTGACGTCGCGTCCGTATCTGAACGCGATCGATTACATCCGCAGCAAGTTTTCGCTTGTCAGGAAGCTTGCTGAGCCGGCTTGTCTCTGAAAGAACGACGGATCCGCATACTGCCTGCGAACCCAAATCAAAGGATGCTATATAACCCCTTGACCAAGCCAATGCGCGGATTCAGAACATTCGCACTGTCTCTGCTGTTGTACATCGTCGTGGCGCAGACGTCTGTCGTCGCGCAGCGCGCAACGCGGTCTTTCTCTGTGGAAGAGACCACTATTGCACAGATTCATGCGGCCATGCGCGAGCGCCGGCTGACCTGCCGTCAGTTGATCGACGCTTATCTCGAACGTATCGATGCTTATGACAAACAGGGCCCGGCCATCAACTCCCTGGTCGTGCTCAATCCGAACGCAACGAAAGAGGCGGACGAGTTGGATCGCCGCTTCGCGCAAGGTGGCCTGATTGGACCGCTGCACTGCATTCCCGCGATCGTGAAGGACAACTTCGAAACGATTGGACTACAGAGTGCCGACGGGTCGCTGTCACTCCAGGGATTCATTTCAAACAAGGATGCCTTTCAGGTTCGCAAGATCAAAGAAGCCGGCGCGATTGTGCTCGCGAAGTCGAACATGGCCGAGTTCGCGTTTAGCCCTTACGAGACAGTGAATTCGATCCTGCCGGGCTACACGCGGAATCCGTACGCGCTCGATCGCGTGACAGCCGGATCGAGCGGCGGTACCGCGGCGGCAATCGCAGCAAACTTTGGCGCCATCGGCCTCGGCAGTGACACTGGAAACTCCATTCGTGGGCCGTCGTCTCATCAGGCGCTGGTTGGGATCAGATCGACGATGGGACTGACCAGTCGAGGCGGCGTGGCACCACTCAACCTGCTTGCGGACATTGCTGGTCCAATCACGCGCACGGTCGAAGACGCGGTCGTGGTCTTTCAAGTAATAGTCGGCGAAGACCCAAATGACCCGGTCACTGCGGCTAGTCGCAACCACGCGATCCCAAACTACGCAATGTCACTCAAGCGTGACGGTTTGAAGGGGGCGCGCATCGGAGTTCTACGGCAAGCCTACGAGCGCAGCACTACAGATCCCGAAGTCGTCAAAGTTTTCATGAAGGCGCTTGAGGATATGAAGAAGGCAGGAGCCGAGATCATCGATCCGGCACCTGTAGATCTGAGCCAGGTCCGTCGCAATCAGAACGCCGGCGTCTGCATGGGATTTAAGTACGACATCAACGCATATCTCGCCGCGCAGGGTGATCGCGTACCCGTGCACAACCTGGACGAGATCGTCAAATCACAACGGTTCCACCCGTCGGTGCAACTGCGACTGGAACGGGCACAACAGTCAACGCCGCAAGGTCCGGATAGTGACGCGTGTAAGGCAGAGATGGCGTATCGCCAGGCCTTCGGCGCAGCGGTGATTAAAACGATGGACCACCTTAAGCTTGATGCATTTGTCTATCCGACGTGGAGCAATCCGCCCAGACTCATAGGTGATCTCAACACTCCGCACGGCGACAACAGCCAGGTTTTTTCACCGACCTCGGGCTTCCCCGCTATCCAAGTGCCGATGGGCTACACGCGCAACGGCGTGTTACCAGCCGGCTTAACTTTCTTCGGCCGGGCATGGGATGAAGCGACGCTGATCAAGCTCGCATATGGCTATGAGCAAGTGACACATCACAGGCATCCGCCCAGTACGACCCCGAAGCTACGGCAGAGCCGCCAGTAGTGGGCCATCGGGTTGCGTAAGGGTTGAATGACGTTTTGGTCTGGTTTCTTATTCAGTTCTTCTCAAACTACTTCTTAGTCCCCGCATCAAGCTCTTTAGCGAACGCCTTTTCATCACATCGCCCTTTCCTGTCGATGACGATTCGCAACTGATTCGCTGGTTGAGAACTAATGTCGACCTTCGTCATACCGCATTCGATCTTGTCCTCTCCCCACGGATCCGTCCCGACAGATACGATGTAGCTAGATCCTTCGAACAGACTCAGAGAGATCTTTCCGTCTGGTGAGACGTCAACCATCTGTATCTCACGTCCGTCCTTCCCTTCGCCCCAATCGACTCTATACGAATGGATGAAGAAGAACTGCGGCTCTTTTCCTTTTTCATAGCGGTGTACCTTGATATAAAGCTTCTGGCCTGCAGGTGCCGAAAATGGGTTTCCTGTCAAATGCCGCAGCCCTATCAAGTCGCTAGATGAAATCCTCCCGAAGAACGCTCGCGGCAAATACCTTCGGAAATTACAAAAATCTACGCTCGGTTCGTGTCGCGCGGTCTATGAGGAAGACTATCAAGGCGTGCGGATCACTTATTCTCAGGAGTTATGTATGGGATGTGCCTCCGCTTCGATCAAAGTAATTTGGAAATGATCGTTTTTAGGTTCACACTGCCGGAAACGAACCGCTGAACCGTAGCAGTTGATGAAGAATGGGGAATCGCGTGCACACATTGGCTGAGAAGATTTGGCAATACCACCAAATGAAGCATCAGTTGGAAAAAGCGGATGCAATTCTCGTCCTCTGCAGTCACGACAAAAAGGTTGCCGAAACGGGTGCTCAGTTATTGTTGGAGGGATGGGCGCCGCTACTGATCTTCGCCGGCGGTCTAGGGACAATCACGAAAGAAATGTGGACGACGCCTGAAGCAGACCAATTCGCTGAGATTGCCATCAAGCTCGGCGCGCCGCCTCAAGCAGTCCTCATTGAGAATAGGTCGACAAACACCGGCGAAAATATTCTGTTCACAAAACAACTATTGGCGGAGAAGGGGATCAACCCGCAGCGATTCATTCTGGTCCAGAAACCTTACATGGAGCGCAGAAGTTTTGCTACCTTCCGTAAACTCTGGCCTGAGAAGGATGTCATTGTCACTTCACCCCAGGTCTCGTTTGAAGAATACCTTGATGGGTACACCAATGATCTACTTTCAAAGGATGATGTGATCAATATCATGGTCGGGGATCTACAGCGGCTGAAACTCTACGCTGCGAAGGGATTCCAAATTCACCAGGAAATCCCGCCTGACGTCTGGTCCGCCTACGAAGAACTTGTCGCTGCCGGATACAATCAGCGACTCGTTAACTAATCCGGCTGCGCCGACGCGCGAGTGTTACGTAATCCACTGGTTCGTTAGCCGAACCGCACGCCATTTGCCCTCAACCTTCTCAAGCACCACTGTCGCGCCTGAATAACCGATCGTGACGTTGGCGTTCGCTTTAGTCCGCTCTGCATTCACGAATTCGATCTGCGTCACCTGCGGGTACGTCTCGAGTTCCCAGCCGCCCCAATGGCCGGGTCTCGCCTCGAAGAACCGCCCGAATAGTGAAAGGATCTGCATCGAATCGCCGACTGGCTGATTCGGCGTTTCCATGACTTGCGTCCACGCGCGGCGCTTCGTTCCACCAATCGTCGGCAACAGCCGCGCCAGAAGCGATAGCTCCTCGGACTTGAGTAACAGCACGTGAGCGAGATCCGGGAACTGCTGATACACAGTGTGCCGGCTAACCTGGCCATCCGACGTCTTCACTTGGACGTCGGCGCGCACCACGATGAAGCGAGGCAGCGACGACGGAAAGTTGAAGGCATTCCAACCGCTGCCGCCGTAGACGGACAAATCCCCGAGCGGCCGAAACACTACTTGCCGGATCTCCGCGACGTCAGCATCGATACTCGACAGGGGCGGTTGCCGGTTGAGATCGCGCTGAGCTGCCAGCCACGAGTCCAGTGTCTTTTCCATTAGCGCTTCGGCTTCGCTTGATTGTCCTTGCGTCAGCTTCAACGCAGCCTTTGCGAGTGCAGCAGTGGCGACGAAGGAATCAAACGGCTCTTTAGTGATCGCGTCCAAAGCAGCTAGAGCTTTCGCCGGGTCATAATGCGCGCCTTCCACGGCAGCAAGATCGAGGGCTGACTCGAGTTGCGCGCGATGGAGTAGTGACCGCGCCTCGGTCAGCGCCGGTCCGGGTTGCTGCTTGAGGAACGTAGCCAGCGTATTAATCGCCTCAGTGAATTGGTTCTGATCGAGCTGCCAGCGGGCGCGCGCCAGCAGCCGGCCACCGGGTTGACGAAGATCATGATCGAGAGTGGCTACGCGCGTGGCCAAATCGTCGCGAGTGACGCGTAGCGTGTCGACAACCGGTCCGGTGATCACGCTCGACAGCGGCGCCTGAGGCGAACGGATCGAATAACTCGAATCCATAGTCTGCGTCCCAACCATTCAGTGCGGTATTGGCGGCAGATAGAGAATCGTCGAATCGGCCCTGTGCATCGAGCGTGCGCGAGGCAAATGCTCCGCCGAGCACGCGGGCGTACGCGTCATTAGCGAAGGAGATGGCGGCGCGCTTGTAAGCAGCAGAAGCTTTCGGCCAATCTTTCATCTGTTCGTAGCACTCGCCGATGCGAAGCGCAGCGATCGGCGCCCAGGAACTCGACGGATACCGCGAGACAAATTTCTGATACTCCGGCAGTGCACGCGCGTAATCACGTTGGTAGTAATCAAACGCAGCCGCGAATGAGAGCGCGTGCCGAGATGCATCACCGCGATTCGCCGACGCCAGCGCCGTCAGTGCCGACCGTGCTTTGGCCGCCATCGATGCTCGATCCGCCTCAGGGCCGGCTGACGACTGGCGCGCGTAGTACTGCGCGCGGAAGAGTTGCACCCAAGCCGGATCTGGCGCAGTCTTTTCAAGATCGTCGAGGAATCGTTCGAGGCCTCCAACGCGGTCGCCCTTCAATTGGAACAAATTGCCCATCTTGCCGGCGATAACGTAGCCGATACTGTTATCGATCGATAGCAATGCGTTCGGCATTTGCAGATGCGCTCGTACGAAGTCAGCATAGGTCTCGATGGCCCTATCAAGGTTCGCAGGTGAATATTGCGGTGGAGGCGTGTCTGACACGAAGAAGCCCACCAATAACTCAGGCGCCTTTTCCACCCATTCGCTTCGCAGGAACTTGCCGCTCTCCAACTCCTTAACGATCGCCGCTACGCGCAACAGGCGCTCGGTCGGATCGGAGCCGCGGGGCTCGACGCCGGTGATCGCAACATTGACGTGGAGTTGGAAGCCTTCAGAGAAGAGTGCCTTCGCTGCTGCGTTAGTACCGGGATGGTCCTTAGCGAATTGATCCAGCTCGGCGATCTGTTTCAGCATCTGCCTGGGATCCAACATGAGCAGGTCAACCTGCGCGAGTAGTGCCGCCTCGGTGCCGTCGTAATCTCGGACGAACTGCGTCAGCCGCTCGGGCCATTTCTGGCTGGCGTCCCGCTCCTCGAGCCATAGATCGATTTGCAGCAATTCACGCGCAAGCCGCGCAGCATCTTCACGTGGTAGCTGTGCGATGCGAGCGCGCGCGGGTGCGATCGTTTGGCGAATCGTCTCGGTGTACGAGCGCGTTTGATCATGCTGAAACGCAAACATCGTTTCGCTAAGCGCATGAAGTGCGGCGACCGTCTGCGCGCTATCGGGTGCTTCGACTATTCGTTTCAATTCGACCAACGCATCGTCGCGCCGGTCAGCGGCGACGAGCCGCTTGAAAGTGTCAACAGACGCGGGCTCCTGCGCTCGGCGTCGCTTGGCGTTTTTGGCGTCTGCGCCCTGGCGCAGGTACCACACAATCGTTTGGTCATATGAGGGGAAGTCGGCCCAGGGATCAGACTTGGACGACTGGCCGCGGAGCGACGGCACACTGAGAAGCGTAAGGAATAAAGCGCCAACGATCTGGATTCCTCTTGCGGTCAAGAAACCTATCCCTTGATATTCTGATACCGGTGGATGATACGCTTACGAGCCTAATTGGCAAAAACCTATGTCGAAAGCAGACCATCCGCCGCGTTCTGCGTCTGACTCCTGGAAAGACGAAATGTGATGGCGCGTATCTTCATCAGCTATTCGCGCAAAGACACGGACCAACTTCGAGAGCTTGCGCGTGCACTCGAGGCTGCCGGTCATTCGGTCTGGTGGGATGTTCGTTCGATCCAAGCGGGCGCCGATTGGCAGCGAGCCATAGACACCGGAATCGTCGATAGCGACGCCGTCGTGCTACTGCTCTCGGCCCACTCCGTCGCCTCTGAGTGGGTCACGAAGGAACTCGAGATCGCTCGGGCGAAACATAAAGCAATCCTGCCGGTTCGCATCGACGAGATCGATGCCAAAGACTTTCCCGAGTTCATTCGCGATGAGAACATCCACGTATTAGAGGCACACCCGGACCTGGCTTCCGGCTTCGTCCGGTTGACCGACGACCTGCTCGGGCTCCAGGAGCATGGCCCGAGACTGCCGTTCACGCCCACTCACCCGCGACTTGTGGAGTTCGTAGGCCGTGACGACGAACTCAACGAAATACACGTCCTGTTAAGCGAACCGAAGGGCACGGGACGTGCCCGGGTCGCAGTATGCGGGATGGCCGGTATTGGTAAGACTCAGCTCTGCATCGAATATGTCCACCGCTATCGCTACTTCTATCCGGACGGCATTATCTATCTCGATGCACAGTTGAATCTAAACGAGCAACTCGCGCGTCTCGCTCGTTTGCTTGGTCTGGCATTACCTGCGGAAACTCTGCCTGCCGAAGAACGGCGCGATTTTTCGGCGGAGGCTGTGACGCAGCACCTGCAGGGACTGAAGCGGGCGCTGGTGTTTCTAGACAATGTGCCGTCCATTCAAGCTCTGCGCCAGGCATATATCGGCCATTCGACCCCGATCTTAGCGTTGCCGGCGCCGATTCTGCTGAATAGTCGCAGTCGCATCGAAGGCCCGGAAATCGCCAGCATCGATCTCACCCCGCTCTCAAACGAAGACGCGACGTCCCTCCTCTCGAAAGGGCGGCGCGAGCTTCGCAATGACCCTCAACTGACAGAACTCCTCCGAGTCCTCGGCGGCGTTCCATTGGCTCTTGCTCTCGCGGCGGCATTCTTTTCAAAAAAGCCCAGGGCTACGCCGAGGAGCTACCTCGCGGAGCTGGAGGAGCACGGGTGGGAGGCAACCCTGTCGCTGGGGCACCTGAAACCCGGCGATATCGAAGCGTATCCACAAACGAGCTTCGTCCCCGCATTGCGTGCACAATGGGCCCTGCTAGATCTCGACTCGAGCCGCACTCTGTTGGCGGCCTCCGCTTTGCATCCGCCGAACACTCCGATACCGATTGTGCGGCTCGGGATTCTCTCCGGACTTTCAGACGACTCCGACGGCATGAAGACGGAGCTGAGTGATTCTGTTTTCGAAGTCGTCACATTAAGCCTCGCCACTGATGCGGGCGCCTCGCGGCTCATGCTGCACGCCGTCGTACACGACTTCATTCGCCGGCAAGCCTTCATTGATTACGACGAAGAGAAGAAGCGCTGCGGGCGCAATGCCAAAGCCGCGCTCGAGCACTTTCCGACCGTTGAGTCGCTGTTCTTGAATCGCGGGATCGATGGGCTCGTCGACGATCTGCTGGCAATGCACGGAATGTTCGAACCGGACTTTGCGTCGCTATGTGGTGATTGGCTCTCCATCATGCGCGGCCACAGCTACGTGTTTCGAACGCTCGCGCCGGCGCGGGCTAACAATGGCTTCGCGCAACACGTGCTGCTATTCAGCAGAGTAAGAAAGCGCGATCAGATCGGAGCCATGGTGAAGCGCACGTTGGCCGAGTCAGGTCAACCGTTTTTCGACGTCCGATGGAGCTCATGGTTCATCCCCGAGCAACAGCGGACCAGGCTGCTCGGAGACGTCGCCGACCGCAGTGAGACTAAATTTCTCGCGCTTGCGCCCGACGCTGCGTGGGCGCTGAGCTACACGACTGAGGGAATTGTTCAAGTCTGGGAACTTCCTTCGGGCCGGCTGCACGGGAGGACAGCGGTTCGCGGTGGTCGCTCATTAGCAGTGGCGCCCAGCGGAGACCGATTGGCTTTACTCGAGGAAACGGGCGTGTTGCATCTACTCGATCTGCCGAGTCTGCGAATAACCAGCGAGTGGCCGGCGCCCGCCGCGTTGTCGACAATCGAGTTCGCGCGCAATGACCTTCTTGTTGGAGTGTCCATGGCGGGTGATCGCCTACTCTGCCTCGAACTGAGCGGCCGCGTGGCGACGGAGATCGATGTTGCATGGATGGACTCGCCTGTCGTACGGATATTTCGGCTGAACGATGATGAGTTGTTCTTAGCTTTAAAGGGTGGCCGATTCGCGATTCACCACCACGCGGAGACGGGTCCATCAGTTCAAGGCCAGTTCGGCAGTGAACAAATAGAGGCCCTGGCCGCACGCAGAGATGGTGAAGACATTATTGTGTGCACGACCGCGGGCCTGTTTAAAGTTGACGGACGCGAGGGCAACGCGCAATGCATTAACGAACACTTCGGGACTGGCTGGTACAGCCACGCTGCCTTCTTTGGCGACGGGCGGTATGCCGTCTCGGTGGCATACCGAAACACGATAGCGCTTGTTGATCTTACCCGTCCGGATGAGCTTCACTCACTATCTTCCAACACGGCGGATGACCTCGTAGCCGGGGCGCTGAAGGCACCCGTGTTCGTAGCCGGCAATTCCTACTACAGCGAACTCTACGTTTGGGACCTTACGGATGGCGTTCCGCAGACTACCGACAAGTATCACGCGCGTGAAATCGTCAACATTCTGACCGTTGGCAATGGGTCGCGGTTCGTGACCACGTCGATGGACTGGAGTGCGGCGCTGTGGGACCGAAACACGGGCCACAAAGTGCAGAGGTACAGCGGCCAGTTTTATGGCTATGCCAAGGGGCTGGCAAAGACGGTCGCAGACGATCGGTTCTTCGTTGGTTATACATTCAAGACATGCCTTTATGACGTCAAAACCGGGGAAGAGCTGGGCAATTTCCAGCCGCCATGCGACGGGGTGACGGCGATCGCCATGGCCCCGTCGGGGAAGTTCTTCCTGACGGGATCCTCGGATGGGTGGTTGTTGCTTTGGGACGAGTACGGTCAGATGCTGGCGCAATGGCAGATTGGTGAAAGCGAAATCGCCTCGATCGCGATTTCGTCCGACGAAAAGATCATCGTTGGCGGGATGGCGTCCGGGGCAGTGTTCGCTCTGGTTTCGTCGGCGCTTCGGCAATGGCCGGGGGAGCGTGGCTTTGTTAGTTCGGTCTGCCTGTCGCCGGACGGCAAACTGGTGTATACGGCGCACCACAATGGCGAAGTCTGTGCCTGGAGTACGGTGACGGGCGACCTGGACCATGTTTTCCAGGGCCACTCGGAGCGGGTGTCGGAAGTCAAGCTCGTCGAAGACGGACGAGTGTTGATTACTGCTTCACATGACGGCAGCATTCGTTTCTGGTCCACGAGCCGGAGAGAGCAGGTGGAAGTACTCCAACTGGGGCAGGCGGTATCATGTTTGGACTATTACAAAGACGACACGACTCTCTTGATCGGATTGGCCGTGGGTGATGTGGTCGCTTTAAATAGGGTCGGCCCTTTCGGGCGATAACCCTCACAATTCGGAAAGCAAGATCCTCTATCAAAACAGTCCAGCCATCCTCGTCGGAAATAAAATTCCGGTTTTCACCATTATCAGCGGAGGACTCACAATGATTGAATCGTTGTCGATGCCATTCGTATTGTTTGTCGCTGCTCTCGTAGTTGTCGCCTTCTTTGTTGTGTGGATTCGGGCCAACGCCAAGGCCGATGACGGATCCTCGATGCCGATGGGTCAACGAGGCGTCCTGATCGGATATATGCTGCTGCTCGCCACTTTTCTTGCTTACATGTTGATCTCTCTCAACTCACTCGATTTCCCAGACACGGCCGCACTCCCACAACCTGTGGCTCTTCCCTCACCGTCGCCGTCTCCAACCAGGGAAGGAGCGGGCGCGAAGGCTACTCCAACTCCCAGTCCCACTCCCACTCCATCGCCAACGGTTCAACCACCAGCTTTGTATCGAGTAATTCCACAAACGAGCACAAGCAGCCCGCCGACTGTGTCATTGACGCTTTACGGAAAGAATTTCAGAAGAGAATCGAAGGTCAGGTTCAATGCAGTCGATGCCCCGACAGATTTCGTTGCGGAAGACCTAATCACGGCCCAGCTCGAGCCGATGCACATGGTGAACGTCGGCGCCGTTATGGTCGACGTCGACAACAAGAACGGAATGCTATCAAACGGGATCAGTGTTCCTCTCAGACGGGCAATAGTGCCGCTGAACGTGTTCGGTTGGCACCCGTGGATCACTCGCGACGTTCAACTGCTGTTGCTCGCGATCTTCGCCGGTGCACTCGGCAGTATCTTTCACGCGCTGAAGTCGCTCGGTGATTTCATTGGTAACCGGACAGTGATCGCGAGTTGGTACTGGTGGTACATCTCGCGGCCATTCCTGGGAATGGCGCTCGCGCTTATCTTCTACGCGGTGCTTCGTGGCGGGTTTGTGGTCGGCTCGCCGGCGGATGCGAAGGTGGTGAATCCTTTCGGAGTGTTAGCAATCGGCGCATTGGTTGGTATGTTCGCTGACAAGGCTGCACAGAAACTGGCAGAAGTCTTCGACGTTGTGTTCAGGGCTGCGGATCAACGCAGCGGAAAATTGGATGCGCCGGTTATCGATCGCATCGAACCTGGGACAGTGACTACTGGAGACGCGGAACCGGCCGTTATCAAGATCATAGGCGACCGTCTGGGAAAGGTCGTTACGGTCCGTCTGAATTCGGAAGAGCGCAAACCGGATACGGTCAGCGAGAAAGAGATCACCTTGAAACTCAAGCCTGAGGATGTAATGAAGTCGGGGCAAATCAAGGTGACTGTGGTCAATCCGGATGGCGGCGCATCGGCGGCAGCGACGCTTAACGTTTCCGATCTGGCCATCACTACCACTGCTTTGTCTGATGCCACAGTTGGTACTGAGTACCGCCAGACAATGACGGTGAGTGGAGGTACTCCATCTTACAAGTGGTCACTTGTCAATCCACCAAAATGGTTGAGCGTCGTTGAGAACAGCGGCGAGTTGCAAGGTAAACCTGAAGCAACCGACGCCAAAGATACGCCTGTAACGGTTAAGGTGGTTGATAAAAACGGTGCGAGTGCTTCAAGAGCCTTGACGCTTAAAGTCAATCCGTAAGTTCGAGGCATCGCTCTACTGAGGCGACTGCAGCCGTTTTTCACACTGTAAGCCACAAAAGGCACAAAGGCGCAAATGTTTCCACTTGCGCCTTTGTGTTGTTCGTGGTCGAGGTTGCTAAAACCCGGTGGCAACCACCGCCGTGCGATAGCCAAAGGCCGACACCGAAACCTCCGGCATAAAGAGTTCCCCTTCCGATCCCATGACTTTCGGTTTGAAAATCGTCCAGAACGGCGTGTTCGTCGGACCCACATCAGTGGTGCCAATCTTCACCCGACCCGATACCAGCGCTCCGGTCTGTGCGTTCTTAGCCCAGACAGTGCACTGAACCGTCTTGTTTATCGGCACTGGCAACGGATTAATATCGGTATCCAAAGTCGACACAGACAACGGCGGCCAAACGATCGCTACGTCAGAATAGAACGGAGCACTGACAACACCCGGCGGCGGCGTCAGTCCGAACGTGAACATGAACGGCGTATTCGTTGCGGCAGTGTCGATGCCGTTGAGCTTCACTCTTCCGTTAACCGGCAAGCCGGTTCGCGTATCGACCGCACGCACGATTACCTGGACCGGTATCCCCGTGGGTATCGGCGACGGCGAAACCGAAACCTGCATTGCCGGTGCGTACAATGGAATGGTGAACGTCTTGTTCGGATAGCCTGTGGCTCGGACCTCACCAGACGTAGTACCTGAATTGAAGGCAAAGTTGAACGGTGTGTTCGTGGCCCCGACGTCAACACCGCCGATGAACACACGACCCGGCACGGGCGCATGCGTTGTCTCGTCCTCAGCCCTGACAACCACCTGGACAGTTGGACCAATCGGCTCCTGCGCAGGCTCCAGACGTATCACGAGCTTCGGTGTGAAGAACGTGAGCGGAACAGCGACCTCCGGATATCCCGTCGGCGTTGCCGTCATAACCGGCTCTACAATCGTGACGGTGCGACTCGGCGGGTCTCCTTCGATCTCGATTACCGTACGGGTGTTGAACGTGAAAGTGAAAGGCACGTCGATCGTACCGACTACTTTACCATCGACCGAAACAGTACCACCCGTGATTGCCGTGTCAGTGCGTAAGTCTGAAGCGTGCACCGTTACCTGTGTAGGAACACCCAATGGAATCACTGACGGAGTAGCAACGGCCTTGGCCCTGGGCGATCGCTCCCAAATGATCTGCTCTGGCGGCGCTACGTTTCCAAGAATGTCTTCGAACCAGATGCTGGTCGCAAATTGTGGTGCGCCACTTACGGTGCCGTGCTGTTGCAAGAGTGCTCTGTCTGTTGCGGTCGGCGTCCAGCGAAACTCAAACGTGCCTGGTCCAACAATCGGAAAAAAGCTTCCTTCAGTCGGTTGATTAAGAAACGGATTGACGTGCGCTACTACGCGTGCCGGATCACCAGCAACCGCCGCCGATACCGCGTTGAGACTGGCCATCCGTACCTTGCTCACATTCTCACGCGTCACATCGAAAGACGTTGCTTCGAACGCGACACCCACCATGCCATTCGTCTCCAGCCAGAAGTAAGCAGTCTTGACCGCGGGCGTATCCAGCACCTTATGGTTTTGGCCGACGATGACCGTCGCAGTAAGAGTCGTACCATCGGGATTCCTTACAAACGTACCGTCGGGCGCGAGTCTTTTGAGCGTAACCTGTCTGGGTAATCTCTCGAACGGTTTCATGTCGTCATCACGTTTGTCCCAGAACGTCGCGATCCAACGCGAACCCTTTTTCTCGATGCGCAACCGTGTGTCCGGATAGTACGTAGACGGCGGCTCGATCGCCTCACACCCAAGACGGTCCGGATCTTTCCATTTGAACTTCCACTGCGAGACGTAGAGTTGGCGCGCGTCGTCAACCCATGGGCCAGGACCGTTATCCACGAGTTTCTTTTCCTCACCGATCGTCGGCGTAATGTCGTAATACTGTATGCGCGTATCAATCGTTTCGTCGTATGCACCGAAGAACTGGAATTTATCTGCAAGCTGAAATGCCGGTTCAGGCAGGAACTTCCATGCATGTTTGTAACCGTCAGCCGGCATCTGGCGGCCAACGACCAACCTTTCCTTCGGCGGTACGAGCTTGTTGTCAGGGGGCAGATATCGTTGATACCACCGGCCCACGACGCCATTGAGCGTGCCCTTGAGATTGATTGTCATGTCGTCGCGTAAACGAATCGTTTGCGGGTAGACAGTTGTGCCGCTCGCTGCAATCGGTTCGTTACCGGCAGCGAGGTCTGAGTCGTTGAAAAATAAGACTACTGGTGGACCAGTTTCAGGGTTCTTTAAAGGCAGATCGCGCCAGCGCCAGGTCCGATCCATCGTTCCCCAACTGGTATTGATGCTATAGATCTTCGTGGTGTTCGTAGCCGGATCTTTGCCGGTCACAAGCAACACCTGCGCAGACACGGCCAACCGGCTCTGGGCATTGATGTGCTGCGGCGTGTTGACTCCGAAGTCGAACGGCGACCAATACTTCTCCCGGTCCCACTGGTATGCAGGCTGCCTCGGTAGATCGCCTATCAAAGAGAACGTGGCGCCGGCTTTATCATCCGGATTGACGAGACGCCAACGCTGCGAGAAATATGCTTGCTCGTCCTGGAAGAGCAGTGCGAAACCCTTGTCGTTTTGGACGAGCGCGTAGTAGTTGATAGTGCCGTCACAGTACCCATCTCCATCCGCCACTGGCCCATTAAAGAAACGGTAGATTTCGGCGTAGAAAGGAACGTCCAACTGGGCCTGCATCTCGCAACCAACAATATGTTGGTAGTTTTGATAAAGGTGAACATTTCCGACTCCGATATCAAGCACTTTAGTGAAGCTAATCGCGGGCGGTTCGATCGGATTGGGGTCGTTCTCCTGGCGTACGTAAGTGATTGGGTTGTAAGTCGCCACCAGGTTAGGCGGCGGCGCTGAAAACGTGTTCGGTAGATTGAACATCGTTTCGAAAGGGGTTTCTCCATTGATCAGTTTATAGAGGAAAAACGCGAGCCCCATTAGAGCGCCCACCGCCGGTGCGAGGGAGAATATGGCCAGGTACAACGCCATGGCTGCTGGTGTCAGATCTCTGATTGCAATCGCCAGAACGTTTTGGGGTGGACGGCAATCAAGTTGGTTCCACACGCCCGGTTTGACATCCGCAATCATCATGTCGCTCAGCTCACGCAGCAGCACACGTTTGAATACGGGCAAACGCTCAGACGCTGGACCGTCAAACACAGTGATATTCTTGGTGGTCTCCAGCAGATCAGAGACATTGTCCGTTGGTTGCTTAAACTCAGGATCGAGTTTGAAATAAGTGCCGGGGATGCTGATCTCTTTCGCCTGGACCGGATCCCACTGAATGAAGGCATCATCCATCGTCGCGAAATAGAAATCGTCTTTGCCGGCAACTTTTGCAAACACACGGCCGTTGTTGGCCGCTATCAGATCGAAGACCGGCATCGTTGTCAGATCGACGCCTGTCCTTTTGTCGGTAAAGGATCGCGCTTTATCGAGGATTGTTTTCGTTCCATCGGGATGGGTAGCAGTGACCTTGCCATCGGTGCCGAGGGTAAATTCGTATCGCTTCCCGGTTTCCTTGTAGGTGAAGCGCGCCCCAGGCATGCCGTTACGAAACTTATCGGACACTGGGCCAGCCATACTAAACGCCACGGCCGATCGTTTCGGTACCGAAGGAATAGGTAACTGTTGAGCTCGCTCTCCGCTTCGGTGCGCGGGATGCAGCAATGGCTGCACCAGGTCGAACAACTGATTGAGGATCAAGGGATTCGGCTGAATCTCGACTTCCAAGTTTGAAACGATCAGGGTGCGACCGGTTGTGAAGACCAGATCGCCCGGACAATAACCCGTTTCTGCGAAGCCCTTGACGCGATTATTGAAAGCGATCCAGGTTCCGTTCGTAGAAAAGCGAACGTAGTCGCCGTCATTGCGATTGTCATGCTGCCAGAGCCAAAAGCGTTTGACGCCACCGAGTGCAACTTCGAGATGGTTGGTACGAAACGGAAAGAAAAAGTCGTTCTCGCCGAGCGCCCAGGGTACCTCCATTTCGACATTAACCGCTGTTGCTGGTCCAACGGAGATGGTCTGATTGGTTAGAGCGCTAAAAAGCGTCAAGGGAAGCGTACTGCGATTCTCCACCCGCTTGATGAAGGTGTGTGCAGGAGCGAGCGGTTTAGGTTGAATCGGAATTGTTTCGAAGTGGCTGTCGAGAACGACCAGGGTTCGATCTGTCAGCACATATTGCAGCAACTCTTCGGCGCTCCAGGCGGAAATCGCGCCGCCTATTGCTTCAAACAGGTTAGCGGCCGAGCCGGCGTAGCCATGAACATGCTCGCCCGGGTTGTGCCAGCCGGTGTCAGTTGAAAAGCGAATGAAGTCGCCGTCGCTCTGTGTTGCTTGCCAGATCCAGTAGCGAGTGAAGCCATTCACCTGGATCTCCAGGTGGTGCCCTGGAAAGTCAGTAGATGCGGCAGCCCATGGAATCGCCATATCGAGCGCGATACTGGATCCCGGTGGGACAGCGATATTGTGTCCGCGTGAATTTGGGTTTTCAATGTTGAGTAGTTTGATTGTTGATTGCGAGCGGTTTTCGAGCCGCTTAAACCAGGTAGTGCCCATATTTCCTCCCAGACGATCAGCTTTCTAGTGGAGAGTGGCGTCTGGTGAGAAAACATCACATTTGACGTATCTCCTTCGTACAGCTCAAAGTTCAAACTGAATAATTCGTGTTCACACATCTTCACGGCCTGCTGACGGGAATTCCCATCGCGAGAACGGCCCTTGATTTGCTCGCAATCAGTAATGAGAAGGTGAAATGGCAAACGGAAGTTTCAACCCAATGATCGATCTGGAGACGTTGGACGAAGAATCCGGAACGGTCAACGCCATTATCGATACACCCAAGGGAAGCCGAAACAAGTTCAAGTACGACGAGAAGTCACACCTGTTCAAGTTAGGCGGAGCGCTTCCCCTGGGTGCGGTCTTCCCTTTTGATTTCGGCTACCTCCCATCCACCAGGGGCGAGGATGGCGATCCTTTGGACGTCTTGATTCTCATGGATGACCCGGCCTTTACCGGCTGCCTGGTCCAGGTAAAACTAATCGGCGTCATTGAAGCGGAACAGACCGAAGCAGGCACGACAGTGCGAAACGATCGCTTGATCGCCGTAGCAGCAGAGACTCGTAATCACTCTCACATCCGTTTTATCGGCGACCTCAATGCCAATCTGGTTCATGAGATCGAACGCTTCTTTATTTCCTACAACGAAACCAAGGGAAAACAATTTGAGGTCCTCGGCCGTCATGGACCAGAACGCGCTTTGGAGTTGGTCAGGAATGGCATGAAAGAATTTCGGCCCTCGCGAAACAAGACGAAGCGGGCGACCGCGTCCAACTAAGAACGATTGACGATGAATCAAGAGTAGAGATGGCGACAACCACTGCAGTATCTAAACCGGTGGTGCAAAGGCCGCAATTGGGTTCAATCAAGCGCTGGTTGCTCGCCGGGTACGTCAAAGAGATCGAAGGACCTTTCGAACGTGAGAAGGAACACCACCGCCATCATTCCTGGTGGCAGGTAATGTGCCTCACCGGCGTCGACTACTTCTCCACCCTTGGCTATCAGCCCGGCATCGCTTTCCTCGCCGCGGGGGCGTTATCACCCATCGCGACAATGATTCTCGTAATCCTCACGCTATTCGGCGCGCTTCCGATCTACCGCCGCGTTGCTGACGAAAGCCCGCACGGTGAAGGCTCAATCGCGATGCTAGCCCACCTGCTGTCGTGGTGGACCGGCAAGCTGTTCGTACTGATTCTTCTCGGCTTCGTCGCCACTGACTTCATTATCACGATCACACTCTCGGCTGCCGATGCGACCGCGCACATCGTCGAGAATCCGTTCGTCCATGACTTTCTGAGCGGCATGAGCCATACCACAGTCAACATCAGTCTCACGCTCTTGCTGATCGGGTTTCTCTCCGGCGTGTTCCTCAAGGGCTTCAAGGAAGCTATCGGTATAGCGGTTGTGCTTGTGGGTACCTATCTGACGCTCAATCTGATCGTAATCGGCATTGGCATCTTCCACTTGCTGGAAAATCCCGCGAGGATCTCAAACTGGCAACACGCGCTGGTTTCCTCACCGCGCGTCGGCGGAAACTGGATGATGGTGATCGGCGTTTCACTGCTCGTGTTTCCAAAGTTGGCGCTTGGACTTTCGGGATTCGAGACTGGCGTTGCGGTGATGCCGCTCGTCAAAGGCGATCGGGGTGACACGGAGGAAAATCCGCAAGGCAGAATTCGCAACACGAAAAAGCTGCTTCTTGCCGCTGCACTGATCATGAGCGTGATGCTGATCGCGAGCAGCTTCGTAACCGTGTTGATGATTCCAGCCGAGGCGTTCAGGCCGGCAATAGGTGACCAACCGGCGGGCGAGGCATCAGGCCGGGCCCTCGCTTATCTCGCTCACGAGTTTCTTGGTCCCGTTTTCGGTAGCGTCTATGACATCAGCACCATACTCATCTTATGGTTCGCCGGCGCGTCGGCCCTGGCCGGACTCCTGAACATCATTCCACGATATCTGCCACGATACGGAATGGCGCCGGGTTGGACCCGAGCCATGCGGCCGCTAACGATCATCCTCACGATCATCGCATTCGGCGTTACCTATATTTTCAAAGCCGACGTCAACGCACAGGGCGGCGCGTATGCGACAGGCGTGTTAGTGCTAATGACCTCGGCCGCGGTGGCGGTGACGATCTCGGCGCTGCGCCGCAACGAAAAGACGTGGGGAATAGCTTTCGCAGTAATCGCGCTCGTGTTTGCCTACACGATGATCGTCAATGTTATTGAACGTCCGGACGGCATCAAGATAGCCGGCTTCTTCATTGCGATTATCATTCTCGTTTCCCTGCTATCGCGCATTGCGCGCACCACTGAATTGCGCGTCGAGCGCTTCGAGATTGATGAAACAGCACAGCGGTTCCTGGACGAAGCGGCGGCGCAGGGAACGATTCGCCTTATCACTAACGCTCCGGAGGGAAGCACTCCCGAAGAGTATCGGCGCGAGATGAGCGAACACCGTCAGGATCACAACCTTCCAGCGCAGGATCCGGTACTGTTTCTCGAAGTAGAGGTGTGTGACGCTTCTGAGTTTGCCGACGTCGTCAAGATCGAGGGGAAAGACGTGGGCGGATATCGGGTCTTACGCGCCGAGAGTTCCGCCGTTCCGAATGCTATCGCGGCCTTTCTTCTGCACCTCCGCGATCAGACTGGAAAGACTCCCCACGCTTACTTCCACTGGGGTTCAAAAAATCCCATCGCTTATCTCTTCGATTATGTAGCCTTCGGCAGAGGGGACACCGCTCCTGTCACTCGCGAAGTCTTACGCCAGGCCGAACCGGACGAAGACAAACGCCCAGCGATACACGTTGGCGGCTACTGAACTAGAATCTCAAACTGAATTATCTTTTAATCCGTGTTCGCATGAGTGCTGGTCCCGAACAAATCAGCAGAACCATTGAGACCCTTTACCGATCGGAATCGGGCCGGGTCCTGGCGACGCTCGTGCGCCTACTCGGAGATCTGGATCTCGCCGAAGAAGCGATGCATGAGGCGTTCGCCGTCGCTCTCGAGTCGTGGCCTAAGACTGGCATTCCGGACAAGCCGCGCCCCTGGCTGATTTCAACGGCGCGCTTCAAGGCCATAGACGTCATGCGCCGGCGCGCGCGTTTCGATGGAGCACAAAGAGATCTTGTTGCTCACATGGAATCGCGTGTCAACGACACGCCTGTTGAGGACGAAGAGATCGAGGACGATCGCCTGCGTCTGATCTTCACCTGTTGCCATCCTGCTCTGCCTCCGGAAGGACAGGTCGCGCTGACGCTGCGCGAAATCTGCGGCCTGACAACTGAGGAGATTGCCCGCGCATTTCTGGTTACGCCGGCGACGCTCGCCCAACGCATCGTGCGCGCCAAAGCAAAGATTCGCGAGGCGGCGATTCCCTACGAGGTGCCGGGGCCGAATGAGTTGCCGTCGCGGCTGGACGCGGTGCTCCAGGTCGTCTATCTCGTCTTCAACGAGGGTTACTCGGCTGCTGCGGGAACGGAGGTCACGCGCGCCGAACTAACCGGCGAAGCCATTCGCTTGGGACGCCTGCTTACCGAGCTTCAACCGGAACCGGAAGTAATCGGGCTGCTTGCTCTGATGTTATTACAGGAATCGCGTCGCGCTGCGAGGACGTCTCCGACCGGGGAGCTGATTTTGCTGGAGAACCAGGATCGCTCGCTCTGGAATAGAGAGCAGATCGCGGAGGGCGTAGCCTTGGTAGAAAAAGCTTTGAAAACCCGCCGCTTCGGTGCTTACACACTTCAGGCTGCGATTGCGGCTGTCCATGCGGAGGCAGCATCGGCCGCTGAGACTGACTGGCAACAGATTGTTGCGCTTTATAACCAGTTGGTGCGAATTCAACCTTCGCCCGTTGTACAGCTCAATCGTGCCGTGGCCATTGCCATGCGCGACGGTCCGGAGGCCGGTCTGAAACAGATCGACGCGGTGCTGGAGCATCGGGAGTTGGCGAATTACTACCTGGCCCATTCCGCCCGTGCCGATATGTACCGCAGGCTTGGCAGGACGGCTGAGGCCCGATCCTCGTACGAAAAAGCTCTGACGCTGACCCAACAGGAACCGGAGCGACAATTCCTGCAAGAACGGATTCGACAGTTGAAATAAATTTTTAAGTGGCTGTCGAATTTCCGTCTTCTCAACGACTATAAGACAAAGAACGATGACGTACGGTTCCCGAGTGAACGAGAACCAGGTCATCGGAACAAACTATAGAATCGAGGAGAAATCATGCCACAGTATATGGTTGCTGTTTACCACCGCGACGACTACGACCCGTCCGTCGAAACCGAAGCGACAATCGAAAACATCCACGCGATCAACCGCGAAATGATCGCTGCCGGCGCGAGAAAGTTCGCGTGCGGCATTACACCCGCCGCCAACGCAAAGTCGTTGCGCCCGCAGCCTGATGGTACGGTGCTCGTCACCGACGGGCCGTACACCGAGACCAAGGAGCACATAGGCGGTTTCTGGATCCTTGAAGCCGCTGATATGAACGAGGCACTCGCGTGGGCGCAAAAGGGCGCCGTCGCGTGCCGTGCGTCGGGCGAGGTGCGCGAGCTTCTTTTCAACCCGGACCCGAACAGAGCGGCCGAATAGTTCACACCGAAAGAAAGAGGAGAACAAATGAAATACGTGTGTCTCGGATACTACGACAGAGGCGAATTCGAGGGCATGACCGCGGCTGAACGAAACGCGATGTTCGATACATGCTTCGATTACGATGACCATCTGCGCGCCGGCGGGCACTGGGCCGGTGGAGAAGCGCTTCAGGGACCGGAAACCGCGCTGACGCTATCTCGGAAGAACGGCAAACTGGTAACGACAGATGGTCCCTATACGGAAACGAAGGAACAACTCGGCGGCATTCTCGTCCTCGAGGCGCGCGACATGAACCACGCTGTACAGCTTATCGGCCAACATCCGGCGCTGACGTATGGCAACATTTTCGAGATACGTCCAGCGGCAGACCTCAGCGAAATGATGAACGCGAGCGAGCAGCGGCGACGAAGCGATAACAGTCGATGAACAACAGGATCGCGCAGCGTGCGCTTGTTATGGTGAGATCTCGAGTTTAGGTGTGTTGCTGCTCACGACACCCGTGCAACGTCACAGTCAACGGCAGGTTTCCTGATGGTAACCCGTCAGGTAACCTGACGATGATGTAAGAAGCATTCAGGCCCGGCACTCCCGACACCGCTCCAACCTTTTCGACTGTCAGCAAGGTTCCATTCGCTCGCACTGAAGGATCGCGGAGTCTGGCTGGCTCAGTCCCAGGTTGGAAGTGAACACATAACTCGTGTGTGCTGATCTGCGCTGAAGTTGTTTGTGTTGAGAATCGAGAATGGGCCACGTACCTGCGTGACCGACTCGAGCGCCGCAGCTTTGTTTGTCGTTCCCTGTTCGATGAAGATGGTTGGCGGTAGCGTTGGCGTCGATGAAGAGTTGAGCAAGATGTCTACTTCGTTGCTGCCCTGACTGGTTAGCGTAAAATCAAGCTTGCCATCGTTATTGAAATCACCTGCCACGAGCGATCCTGAAAACGATCCCGCCTGATAGAAGACAGCGGGGAAGAATGTGCCGTCGCCTTTTCCACCCAGGAAACCGAAACCGCCGCCGCTACCCGCGACGACGAGATCAAGTTTGCCGTCGCCGTCGAAATCGTGGCTTATAAGATCCACCGGGCTCGTTGGGAAAGAACTCGTGGTTCCAGTTTGAAGCGTGCCGTCTCCGCGACCGAGTAGAATCGTTAGCACATTGGGCAGTCGCGACACTACAGCAACGTCAAGCTTGCCGTCGGAATTCAAATCGGCCAACGTTGCCCACCGGGTAAGTCACCGGAGCAGCAAACGATTGCGCAAACGCGGGAGCTCGTTCGATAACGCCTATCAAACCAATGACAAGCAAGACGGTGAAAAGCTTTGAACTAGTGACGGGGGACTTCGTTTTCAATTGAAAACCTCTGGAGTGGTACTGGGCTGAATCTATTCGAGACTGGCCCTGCGATTCTGAAGCAATACTGAAACTACACAAGGCCACTATTCGCTGTTAGGATGCTAAGCTCTTAAGGAATCGGTCCTATGTTTCGTTCCCTTCTTCGATCGTTGGTCCCGGTGAAGCGCGTTGAGACTTTGTCCCAGCCGCTCTACGAAGTCTACGCCTTGGCCTATGCCATTTATCCGGATTTTCCCGTGTGCGATTTCGTTGCCGGCGCGGACCAGGACCGCAAGATAGATGTCCAGATGATGATCTGGCTGATCAAGGGAGCAAATGGAAAGAACGTCCTGGTCGATACTGGTTGCTATCACGACAAAATCCTCAACGGTAAGAACCTGAAGGATTTCATAAAACCATCAGATACTCTAGCTAAACTCGGACTGTCGCCGGACGACATTACTGACGTCGTAATCTCGCACATGCATTGGGATCACGCTGACGGATTGGATTTGTTTCCGAAGGCAAAGATCTGGATTCAGAAGGACGAATACAATTACTACACGACGACGGCCTGGCAGCCCGGCGGCCAGAACGGTGGGATTCATCCGGACAATGTACTTACACTCGTCAAACTCAATACGGAACAGAAGGTGAATCTGATCGATGGTGATGATCGAGAAATAATCGACGGCATCAAGGTCTACACCGGCGGCCGTCACACCTTCGCCTCGCAACACATAAGCGTGCGCACTGCCAGTGGCACCGTCGTCATCGCTTCCGACGATATGTATCTATACGAGAACCTGCTGAAGCATGTCCCGATTGCGCAGACGTTCGACGCGAAGTCAAATCTGCGAGCGCAAGATCGAATGAAGCAGATCGCTAGCCGTCCGGAATTGATCGTGCCGGGCCACGATCCTGAAGTCTTCATCCGCTTTCCCGAGCCCGGCAATGGCGTCGCGCGGATTCAATAAGACGATTGATAGTCCTGACTACTGTTCGCGTACGATCATCGCGGTCTCGCCGTCGACCGCAAACGCCAACAGGATTAATCCGGCTACGTAAAGAGCCAAGGTAAAGAAAGCGATGTAGCCAGTGACTGCTGCAAACGCGGGCGCATCGAGTGCTACTCCCTGCAATAAAGTTCCTGCCAGTCGCTTGAGCCACCCGCCTTCGGGACTATACAAACTCGCCAGCAACATATGCTTGATCACGAAAGCTGTGCCGAACAGAACCGCAAGGCTGCGCAACAGCCTGCGCGCGTCGAATGAGGAAAACTGATTGTTCCAGAGCGTCCACAGAAAGAAGAAGGAGAATAGCCAGTGAAGCAGACCGCGCTCAGGTAATACAGAGTTAAAGGCTTGCACTGAAGCGAAGAATATCGTGATCAGGATCCAGATGCGGGCGATGTTTGTGAGCGGTGGGAGGTCGCTGCCAACCCATTCATGCAATCTCAGCAGACCACCGCGGACCAGCAGCAGCATCAATAGCGTCGCGAGCAAAAGCGTGACGAGCGGCGGCGCGATGAAAACAAACGTGCCATTCTCCGCATCGATCCGAAGCCCGCCCAAAAGCGCCACTGTCAGAAAAAGAAATGGCAAGACAACGAAGTCCACCAGTTCACGGTTTCTGGCGCGGTTAGTCCTCTGCATTGGTCAACTTCACTTCCTTGTACGTAGCACCTTGAGCGGATTGACGTCACTCCAGTTGCGCTCTAATCCTTGTTCAAGTTCGGCCTTTAACTCCGCCGCTGTATGCATACGCAGGTCCGGATCGTCGACTGTCAACGTCCCGGCTGACGACAGTGCGATCGCTCGGTTCACTGCCTCGACACCTTGCCTGAACAACTCCTGATCGAAATAAACGCGGCCCCAGCCCTCGCGGTAAAACGAGTACGCTATGTAGAACTGCGTGCGGGCATCTCGCTGGGCCGGATCCGCTTGCTGCCACTCGACCCGCGCCGCCCGAAACTGGTCCCGGCGGAAGAGGCTGAGAGCGGAATTGAATTTTTCCCGATTGATCTCGTAAGTGCCGGCGGCGACCTCGGCGCTGGTCGTCACTTCTTTGAACGTGCGCGGTTCCGTGGCGTAAATCCACACGATGAACGCCGCGTAGGCGACCGTAGATCCAAGGCCGATGAGTTGAATAACTTTGGATTGCATTCAAAAAAAATTTCGAACTACTATTTTGCAGTACAACCAATCTCCCTATATGAATCTCTAACGCCCGGTTCTTTTCTGAATTGCTGCCGACCGACACGGCAAACTTTCCCCAACAACTTAAGGCGCGATCTCTTTCGAGTGGTGACGTGTGCGATTAGCCTACCGAATGCCGCACGCTTCGAAGTAGGTGTTCGTGTGCGTCGCTGGGGTGGGAGCGGAGTTTTAAATGTTTAAGGGCACTCCGCTCCTGCCTTTTCTTATGTGTCAGCCACCGTTTACTGGAGAGCGACGATCATGCGAATTCTACACGTCGAAGACGATGAGGACACGCGAGCACTCGTTGCCTGCGTCTTGCAGGCTGAAGGATGGCAGGTTATCTCCGTGGAAAACACAACTTCAGCGATCGAGCTCGCTGCGGCGGGCGGGTTCGACCTTTATCTGATCGACAACTGGATTGACGGTGACACCGAAAACAGCTTATGCCGGGGGTTGCGTTCCGTCGATCCGCATACTCCGATACTCTTCTATTCCGGCGCGGTGTTTCCATCCGACATCACCTCGGCGCTCGCGTCTGGCGCACAGGGTTACCTGGAAAAACCCTGCACTCCGGAAGCACTCGTCGAAAAGATATTAAATTTGCGTCGACGTTAGTAGGATAGCAACTGCCTAATAGGTGGCCAGAAAATCCATCATCGTTCAGGAGCTTAAATGACGCCGACGCTTGAAGACTACCGCAGGTTTTACGCGGATGAAATTCGCTTTGTAGCAAATCTTAACTCGCCCGCGCTGGTTGACGCGTTCGCGCGCGTGCCGCGTGAGAAGTTCATTGGCCCTGGACCGTGGCGAGTCGGCTCCGCCGAGGTAAGAGCACTTTCGGCCGCAGGAATCGGTCGCGCAACTTACGTCAACATTGAGGAGGCGCAGCACCTTTACCACAACGTAGTCGTAGTCGTGGATGAAGCGCGCGACATAAACAACGGCTAGCCGAGTGCTTTGGCGCACTGGATAAATGGGCTCGAACTCCAGCCTGGCAATCGCGTCTACCATCTCGGCTGTGGGGTTGGATACTACACGGCAATCATCGCGGAGGTAGTTGGCCCGGAAGGCTCAGTAGTGGCTACTGAAATCGATTCTGATCTGGCCACGCGTGCTAAAGAGAACCTCTCCGCCTATCCGAATGTTGAAGTGCATGCTGTCGACGGAGGTGAGTTTGATCCGGGAAAATGTGACGCGATACTCGTTAACGCCGGCGTAACGCATCCGCACCCTTTTGGCTCGATGGGCTGAATGAAGGCACGCGACTTGTATTACCGATCACGCTTGCAACGAGCGAGACATTGGGAGCGGGATTGATGGTAAAGATCGTGCGCGACTCGGATCGTTTTTCTGCGCGGCCACTGACACCCGTTGGTATTTATTCCTGCAAGAGTGTACGCGACCCGGAGATGGAGCCACTCGTGCGAAATGCCCTCACGACTCAGGCGCTCCTGAAGATTCAGTCATTGCGTCGCGATGAACATGAGCCGGGAGCTACTTGCACCTTGCATGGAAAAGGTGTCTGTTTTAGTAGCGCAGAGCCCGGGAACGAGAGTTGAGCAATCAACGTTGCGCACGAGACTTGATCACATCGCTGAGCACATCGGGTTTGGTGCTGTCGCGCTCGAGATGTGGATATCGCTCTCCGTCGTGGTAGTTCAATTTATATGTTTCCTGGAAACTGCCGTCTTCAACCACCAACTCTATCGGCGCAGTGCTGGACTTCGCCGCAGCTATGGCTTCGCGGAGCATGTCAATGGACCACGCCCGACCGTTGGCGGAGACGATTTTCATTCCCGGCGCCAATCCTGACTTGAACGCCACCCGATTCGGATTGACGTCCATCACAGTCCCATCCTCTTTCAATAGCATGCCAAGCGAGTACGAAAAATCGACGCTCTTGCGCGCATGGTCAGCGACACGAACCTCGTGTTGGGCTTGTCGGTATAAACGACTTTCCAGCCGCCGTTCGTGATGCCGCCGATAGGCGCGTGTGGATTGACCGCGTTTATGCGCGCGTTCAAGAACCCGCGCCAATCGTATGGTGTGACTTCGTTGAGCGCGTTTACTACATCGTCGAACGTATAGCTTTTGACTGCCGGTGCAGTGTCCTGCCCGCCATGGAAGCGGCGGCAGAAATCGTCGAGCGAAAGTTTGCCGTTGCTTCTGGTTCTGATTAGCACATCCGCCTCGAGCCAGATCAGGGAGCCCTCGTCGTAATAATCGACACGACGACGATAATTTCTCCAGGCTTGTGGTGAAGAATACGTAAACTGGACCGCGACTGCCGTGTCCTCTAACGGACGCCATTCGCGACCCGACTGGTTTTCGAGCTCAGCCGCAACGGCCGCCATGGCCTCGCGAAAATCTTCCGCAGTCCAGAGACCGCTGCGCGTAGGCAGCACTTTGCCGAGATACTGTGTCAGGCCTTCGTAGACCCATAACAACTCCGCATGCATCGGCTGTTCAAAGTCAGGCGTCGCGAGTCCAGCGGGCCGGCGATACTTGCCATTCCATGAGTGCGCGTATTCATGGCCCATCAACTCCGCGAAGTCGAGCAGTTCGAGCTCGTCGCTGAATGCTTTTTCGCCGACTCCGTCTTCGCTGGATTCGTGATGCTCCAGTCCTTCACTCCCGCCGTGGTCGCTCAGCGTCACCAGAAATTTGTAGCTTCTGTAATGACGCGCGCCAAACAACGCGTAAGCTTCCTGCACCAGTGCGCGCAAACCTGTTAACGTCTCGGGCTTTATCTCGAGTGCCTCAGTCGTGTCAGCCATGACGTCGGCTTCATGCATCGTGCCCGCTGAAGTGAGCGAGAGTTTGCGGAAGTTAACGCCGATGATGGCCGGAGAGTCTACGAGTTGAGTAAGCGAGACCTCTTTGAATTGAAATTCATTTTTGTTCTCACTGGCGATAGGCAAAGCGGATGCAAACTGCCACGACGGCGGCACCCTCAACGATGCTTTGACCGTGAGGGCATCGCTACTTACTCCCTGCGGGTAAAGCAGCACGCGGCTCCACTTGATGCGCGCGAGCCGGGCACTCGCAGTCGTTTCAGGTTGCGAAGCGTCGTCGAGCGTGACGTCGAGAAGAGTCGCTCCCGGTGGGATATCACAGTGAAAAGCAAACATCTCTACGTCATCGCGACGCCACGCTATTGTTTTGCCGCCGGCACTCAGTTTCAGACCGACGAGATCGTTTATTGGGCCGGTAGGACTGTGTTCGCCGGGAATCCACTTCGGATAGATGAGCGTGAGCGGCCCCGGCTTGACCGGAATCGTGAGTTTGCTGTGAACAATATTCCGCGCCGCGTCGGTGGCGTCGACATTGAGCGTCATCGCTGTTTGCGCAAACGCGGAGACACTGGCGAGAAACAGGATTATCAGGACGATGCCGGTTCTAATAGGTTTCATGAACCTATTGAATCAAGAACCATGCACGTCGAACAAATCGGGCCTCGCGCATTGAAGGAAATGTGAGTATGCTTCCCTTACCGTTCTTGAAACACTCCACACTACGGATAAATTAGATGAATAACAGGCGCTGCTCTATCTCCATCCGATCGCGGATAACGTCGACAGTCGTCGCTTTACTCATAGCTTTGACAGGCGCGGGCTCTGTCTTTGCTCAGCAGTTTAGTCCGGATCTCTTTCAGTCTCTTCACTGGCGCAGCATCGGTCCATTTCGCGGCGGTCGAGTACGCGCCGTTGCCGGAGTGCCATCTCAACCGAATGTCTTCTATATGGCCCAGGTAAATGGCGGCGTTTGGAAAACAGAAGATTACGGTCACACCTGGACGCCAATCTTCGACGACCAACCGACTGGCTCCGTCGGTTCCATAGCCGTGTCGCTTTCCGATCCGAATGTCGTTTATGTCGGCAGTGGAGAGGGATTGCAGCGCCCTGATCTTTCCGTCGGCGATGGCCTCTACAAATCGACGGATGCGGGACGCACCTGGACGCATCTCGGCTTGCGCGACGGTCAGCAGATTCCTCAGATCGCTGTCGATCCCCGCGACTCGAATCGCATTCTTGTCGCGGTCGCCGGTCATCCTTATGGGCCGAATGAAGAGCGAGGGATTTTTCGTTCGACCGATGGCGGCAAGACGTTTGAGAAAGTGCTGTACAAAGACGAGAACATCGGCGGCGCAGATGTGCTTTTCGATCCGCAAAATCCAGACGTCGCCTACGCGTCTCTTTGGGAAGCGCGTCAGGGTCCGTGGGAAAACGCCGCATGGAATGGCACGGGCGGTGGAATCTTCAAGTCGACCGATAACGGCAAAACGTGGCGTCAACTTTCCGGCGGACTGCCGGATGCGATCGTTCAAGCGAACCTGGCGATTGCGCCGAGCTCAACGAAGCGCCTGATGGCTTCGGTTGCAAGTCCAACCGGAGTCAATCTGTATCGCTCTGATGACGGCGGCGATAGTTGGACCGTCGTGACGAAGGACACACGCCCTGCCGGGCGCATCGGCGGTGGCGATCTTTCCGTTCCCAGGTTCGATCCGAAGAACCCCGAGGTCGTGTACGTAGCATCCACTGTCTCCTGGAAATCGACTGATGGCGGTAAGACGTGGGCGGCGTTTCGCGGTGCGCCCGGTGGTGACGATTATCAAAACGTCTGGGTCAATCCGAACAACTCGGAAATCATAATCCTGGCCAGCGATCAGGGAGCGGTAGTAACCGTCAACGGCGGAAAATCGTGGAGCAGTTGGTACAACCAATCGACCGCGCAGTTCTATCACGTCAGCGCTGACAACGCGTTTCCGTATCGACTATGCGGAGGCCAACAGGAGAGCGGGTCGGCGTGCATTTCCAGCCGAGGCAACGATGGCGAGATTACTTTTCGAGAATGGCATCCGGTCGGCGCTGAAGAATATGGTTACGTGGCTGCTGATCCGCTCGATCCGGACCTCGTCTACGGCGGCAAGCTCACGCGTTACGATCGGCGGACCGGACAGGTCCAGAACATCATGCCGAAGCCATTCCGCTCGAATGAGTTTCGCGTGGTGCGCACGCAGCCGGTGATCTTCTCTCCAGTCGATCCGCACCTGCTTTTCTTCTCCGCGAACACGCTATGGAAAACAAGAGACGGCGGGCGAAGCTGGGAACAGATCAGTCCCGATCTAAGCCGTAAGACATTCGAGGTTTCTGAAACGGTCGGGAAGTTTCGTTCGCAACCAACTGCACAGCCAACACAGCGCGGCGTGATCTATACCGTCGCGCCTTCATCGCAAGATGTAAACCTGATTTGGGTCGGGACTGACGACGGCTTGATACATCGCACGATTGATGGAGGCGCGCACTGGACCGACGTAACTCCAAAACAACTCAAACCGTGGCAGAAAGTCTCGCTGATCGACGCCAGCCACTTCGATAAGAACACTGCCTACGCTGCCGTCAATACTCTGCGGCTCGACGATTTGCGCCCACACATCTACCGAACTCGTGACGCGGGTGCAACCTGGACTGAAGTAACCGCCGGGCTTCCGAGCAACGAAAACACAAACGTCGTCCGCGAGGATCCGGAGAGAAAGGGGTTGCTCTTCGCGGGGACCGAGCGCGCCGTCTATGTTTCGTTTGACGACGGCGATCACTGGCAATCACTGCGGCTCAACATGGGCGCGAGCTCGATTCGCGATCTGATCATCAAGGGCGACGACTTGTGCGTGGCGACGCACGGACGAGGCTTTTGGATCCTCGATAACATTACGCCGCTACGTCAGCTACAGGCATCACTGACCAAAGCGCGGGCGGTCCTGTTTCGCCCGCAGACCGCGTTGCGTGTTCGTTGGAACCTGAACACTGACACACCTCTTCCGCCAGACACACCCGCGGGTGAGAACCCGCCCGAAGGCGCAATGATCGACTATTACATCGGCGCCGGCACCTCCGGACCGGCAACGCTCGAAATCAAAGACCAGACCGGAGAGATCGTGCGCAGTTATTCGAGTGCAGAGCCGTTGCCCACACCGAATCCAACTCTTGCCATTCCGCCTTACTGGTTGAGACCGGCTCAGAAGCTCGCAACTGATCCGGGAATGCACCGCTTTCTATGGGACCTTCATTATGCTCCAGTGCGTGGCGAGCAACCGCAATATCCCATCTCGGCTGTGTATCGCAACACCGCGCCCGCGCCAACCTCGCCATGGGCCATGCCGGGGAAATATACCGTCGTGCTAACCGTCGGCGGAAAGAGTTACGAGCAACCACTTACAGTCGTGATGGACCCGCGCATTAAAACTTCGAATGCCGATCTACTCGAGCAGTTCACATTATCGAAACAGCTCTACGATGAATGGCTGAAGCTGGATATGGTCTCTCTAAACCTCAGGCGCATGCGGGAGCAGGTCGCCGAGTTGCAAACGCGTGCTCCGGCCGGCGATCTGAAAGCACATCTCACGGCGTTAGCGGAAAAGCTTCAATTATTTTCGGGAACGCCGGGTGGGCCTGGAGGCGGTGGAGCCCCGGCGGTTTTAGGCGCCCGCATAACGCCGGCAAGCGCGATCGCCAGAGTGAGAACCCTCTTCAACCTGATACAGAACGTCGATCTTGCTCCGACGTCGCAAGTGGTCGCGGCAGTCCCGGACGTTCTTAAAGATTCGCGCACAGTTCAGGAAAACTGGCAGACGCTGAAGTCTCAAGACGTCTCATCGGTTAACCGTGAGCTTCGCGCGGCGCATCTTCCGGAGCTCGGGTTTGTGAGCGTCGAGCTTAATGAACACAAATAGGAGCTTGAATTTCTTGTTCCCACTCAAAGCTACTAAATTTCAGCTCGGAGACGCCGGCGACGAGGTGAGGCTGCTACAGCAAAGACTCGTCGCAGTAGGTATCGATCCTGGTTCGGTGGACGGTAAATTCGGACCGAAGATGCAGGTCGCCGTTAAGGCTTTTCAAGAGGCTATGAATTTGCCTGTCAGTGGCATCGCCGACGAAAACTTTTGGAAGGCCCTCGTGAGTCTGCCGCAAGCTTATGAAAAAACGGTCTTGCTCCATCGGAACCCGCTGGCGCCGTGGCAGCCGCACTCGGTTTCGGACTACTCGCCGGAACCACCTTTCCCAGACAAAAAATCAGAGCCACCGCCAGCGACTTCAGAAAAGGAAGGCGATAAGCAATGAGCTGGTTATGGGAGTTAGTTCCTCGGCCGCAAAACAGAGCAGGAGTCTACTCTCCGCTTTGGAATGCCGTCTGTCTCTTCTTCAACTTTTCCTCGGATGGCCCACCTGACTACCGGCGCATCAGCCAGGATGAAGCTTTGATCTGGCTGGATGAAGGTGTTGCCCCTGTTGCGCCGGGCCTCTCGGAGTTTGTTTTTAACTACTGGCTGACGATGTCGTATCACCGCTTCGGCTGCGGAATAAACACTCCGCGCGACTCTGCGGGCCGGCCTTTGATTCCTGAAATAGCAATACCCGCTGACGGCCCCTATTACCTCGGTCCGCTTATCAATAGCTGCCTTCGCGCAAATCCCGAGGAAGTCTGGAGGGCTGCGGGGAGCCTCATACATCCTGAGAACGGTCATCGCTTTATACCGAACGTGATTCTGGTCCACCGCTACTGGGGGCCGAATATCTTCGCTTACGGAGGATGGGACGTTCATATAGGCGATTACGACTACACCATCGGCAGTGGAACTCATTTCGCTTATGATCTCTGGGTTGACGTCAGTGACCCGCCGTTCTTTCCCTCTCGCAAATTTTGGGGAACCCTGGCTCACGAACACTCACACAACTTCGTGCAATATGGCGATCTCTACGGACCCGACGGTTGTACGGGCTACTGGGACATCCTGGGGGACAACTCGCAACCCATGCGTATGTCCGAGTCGTCGTCCGTGCATAAAGAGCGCATCGGCTGGCTCAATTACCTGGAAGTAATACGCGGGCCTGTATATGAGCCGCAGGTCAAAACGTTGCGACCCTACACGCTCACCGGCGACGCAATTAAAGTAGTGCCCGACCCTGAGCACAATCCTACAGAATATTTTGTCATCGAATATCGAAAGAGCACCGGTCGTGAGCCGTGGACGCCGGACGGCGCGCTGACGGAGTCCGGACTGCTGATAACGCACATGAATTCGCGCTTCGGTGGGCCTGTCGCACACGCGATGCGCGAAGCCCCTTATTTCGACCCGGAGTTCGCCGACTTCTCCGACCGTGGCGGAGCGCTCTGGACCGGCATGGACCGCCTGAACGGCATTCTGTTCCATGGCAGCCGCAACCAATTTACGGAGTACACCGCTCCGTCGAGCAACTTTTATGGTCCGTGGCCTAACGGTTTGAATATCACCGCTATCGAGATTACAGACGACGAAGCACGCTTCGTGATCGACATTGACAACCATCCGATGATCGGTTGGACAGTGAGCGCCGAAGACCGTTCCATAGCCGGGAGATTCACCGAGCAATCATTAACCGAGGGCAACGAGATCCTGATCCATAACGCCGGTAGCCTGGCAGTTCTCGAACATCGACAGACTCACTGGTTTGTGCGAGAGAGGTTTGATAATTCGATTTTCACATGGAGGATAGACGGAACCGAGCGCTGGATCGCCGTCGACATGGATGGCGATACGCGCCATGAAGTCTACGCGCGCCGTCCTAACGGTTTGGCTCTCTTCAAGTGGGAGACCGGTTGGTTTCAGTTGGTCGCCGATGCACACGATAGTATTGACGACTGGTCACTCGCCGCAGGGGAACGCGAAGTCGCAGGCGATGTGGACGGAGATGGCCGCGAGGAGATTGTGTTGCGTGCGGCTGACCGTATCGGCCTTCTGAAGCTGTCTGTCAGTGGACGGCTGGAATTACGCTCGCAGCAGGTAGGAAACGTCGACTCCTTTCCACTGCGAATCAACCAGCGCGAGTGGACGGGCCGGTTTATACGTCCAGACCAGAGCGCAGTACTGGTGAAAAGCGAAACCATCATTGCCTTACTGGTCTGGGACTCGCGCCTGAGCCGGTTCACGCTGCGGGCCATGCAATCCGATCGCAGCGGAGACTGGGTTCATCGCGCCGGCGATCTGCTCAATGTCGGAGACTTTGACGGAGACGGCCTCGACGAAATCTACATCCGTTCTGCGACTCGTGCCGGGCTATTGAAGTGGCAAGGCGACAACTTCACGAGCATCTGGACTCGTGATGACAACATAGAGCATCGTCTTGCCCGTGATCCGCGCACAATTCCTTTGACCGCGTCTAACCGCTCTTACACGGGACGCTTTCTTCCGTCTCAGGATGGGATTCTGCACCGTAGCCCGGACGGTCTGGCTATATTGCTCTGGGAAAACAATGCCATGAAGTTTCGGCGGTTCACCGGAAGTTGGCTGGCCGGCCGTTGGGCGTTATCAGAAAGTGACGAGTTGGTTGTCGCGGACTTTCATCGTGTCGGACTGGAGTATGCCGAGCCTGCTCCGGTGAGCGTAGTTGACGACAATCTGGCAGATGTGTTCATACACAACGGCTGGGGAACATCCATGCTCGCGTTCAATCACCCGTCAGGTGACGGAGAGGAGTTCGCCATGACATGGATGAACGCGCGCGAGCTTATGTACCGGCGCATGAGTCCCGGTCCTATTCTCCCGCCACCGATACTCTATCGTTGGGAACAGTACATCGTCGGCAATCTCGCCGACGGCGGGTATCTGATTCTCGGGCCGGGAATGCCCCGCCCCGTTGGTCCCTGGGATCCCACGACATTGAAAAGAGTCCTGGATGCCTACGAGTCTATCAGGAGTGGAATGCGCACTATCCGGGAGCTTGGCGTCGAGTTGCCAAAAGCCAAAGACGCGTTTTTGTCCACAGTAGGCGAAGAAAAGCTCGACCAACCCACTCCGCTGATCCTCAAGTCTTCATTCTGACTTCAGCGCCACGAGCGGATCGACTCGCGTGGCGCGACGCGCCGGCATGCAACACGCAACAAGTGCCACTCCAACGAGGGCAAGTTTACAATGCGTTCAGACGCCGCAAGACTAATCCGAAACGAAAATAAGTTTTTCAACATACCTTTTAGAAGAAGCACAATCGTCTAAACGGAGTACCCATATGTTCGCACTGAAAACTCAACGCCACCTCGCGAGCGCTCTTTGCGTGCTCGTTTGCTTATCGCTGTTATGCCCGATGTATGCGTCGAGCCAAACGCCTGCTGCACCAACCCCTGCGGTCCAGAATGACTTAGCAAGCGTTAAAGTAAAACTCTATTACTTGCGTGAGGCGTCGAAGGTCGCAGCTCTCCTGAAGATCATCGCCGACGACACAGCGTCACGTCTTCATGGTATGGATTTCGGGTTTGTAACCGAAGACGAGATCGTTCTCTATGGTTCCAAGTTGCAGCGAGATGAGGCGCGCCGAATCATCGCGACACTGGATCTGCCCCGGCCCGGCATCAACATGCAGATGTGGGGCATTCAAATCTCCAGCAGAAAACCGGACGATTTGGCGGAAGTGATGCGGCAGATTCGTATTGAAATTGACCGCACGCAGGACGCCGTGCGTCACATGTACGATCAACTGCAAGTACTCGCGCGCGAAAAGATTTCAGACAAGGATCTCGACCCCCGGTTCACTGCGATCCTTGAAGAAACTTTGGGCTACAGTTCGGCTCTTGATACTAACCGCCAGCTCTCACTCTCTGACATATTGCTGCGCATCGTCGCCACTAAAAATGCCGGCGACGCGGCCGAGAAAATAGCCAGGGGCCTCGATGAGTGGTTAGCGAAACCGGAATACAGAGGTTTTGTAGACGCCTTTCACAATGGTGGGCAAGTTGTGAATTCGCCGCACCAATGTAAAAACAGGCGGAATACCCCGGCTCCAATCGCAGACCTCGCTAATCGACATCCGTTCAAGAGATTTTTTGAATATCGCGGACTCGAATACAAGAACGACCACTGGCAAGTAAACACGACTTCCGCCATGGAAAATGCGCAACGGGGTAAGGCAGTCGTGCTCGAGTTTGCGCTGCAATATGGTCAACTCGTGCATCATCCGGACAAAATGGAGCCGTATTTTTTGCAGCAGTCAGCGGAGGCACTCAACGCCCGCCTGCAAGCCTCAGTAGATGCGCTGAACCTCGACGTACAGGATTTATTTGTTGAGCCAACGCTGGATCGTATTCGGCACATCGTCGGACAATTTTGTGACGTCGAATATGCGCAAGTGGGAAGGACAACGGTATCGAGTCTGAGCGGCGTCGAGACCGAAGTTACATCTTCGTCGGTTAATGCGTTCGATGTTACGCCTCCTCTTAAACTTACTGACCTGCTTACTCAAGCGAAGGCCATATCGGACAGCGCAACGCCGTTTGTCCCACACGCCGCAACCCAGAATTTAGTAGGCGCCATGCCTCTGGCGCAGGTGATCGGACTAATTGGCGCACTCGGTGAAGAGCGTGCCGTGTGGCGCGAACTCAAGTCGGGTGTATCGATCAAGATGACCCCCGCCGTGCTACGCAACATGACTAGTGCAGAGTTACAGGTCTTATTGCAAACTGGAGATCCTCAGAGCGCCAACCGCGAGCAGGGTGTCAGACCACTGACCCGCGTTAGTCAGCACGATGTGAAAACGAAGGTTTACGTCAATGCGATGGACTTCTTCGATCTCTCAGCCTTTGCCAGCCAAGCTACGTTGAACGGCGGTCGGGGATACGTGCCGATCATCGGTCCAACATGGCGTGGGATTTTTGGCGAAGTGCCAGGTGTGGGGACATTTTTTAGTTGGAAGAAAAATCCGCAAAGCGTCTATTCGCAGAGTCTGGTGCTGACCACTTCCTTCATCTCCCCGACGGCAATGGGGTTGGCAGTTCTCTACCCAACTAGTATCGAGGAGACAACCCAGGGATTTGACGCGCAACGCAAAGCTGTTGATAACTACACGCGTACGCTTTTTACTGCCAGACGCGAATAACAAACAGACTTATTCTGACTTTAGCGCCACGAGGGGATCGACTCGTGTCGCCCGACGCGCCGGGATGTAACAGGCGACGAATGCGACTACGACGAGAGCCAGAGCCGCTGCCGGCAGGACTACGGGATCGCTCGTCGGCAATGACGGAATGAGCGACAGCAATAGTCTCGATATAGCGTACGCGCCTAAGCCGCCGAGTAACGCGCCACTCAGTATCAGGAGCGCGCCTTTCCCCAGCACCAGCCACAGAACGTCGCGCGACTGAGCCCCGAGCGCCATGCGTATCCCCAGCTCTCCAGTGCGTTGGACCACCGTGTACGACACAACGCCGTAGATTCCAATCATCGCCAGAATCAATCCGATCGCCGCAAACGCGCCAAGCAAACTTCCCAACAATGAAATTCCACCGAGGCCGGAATTGACTGCCGCGCGGGCACTGCGAATGCGATAAACCGGCAGCGCGGGATCCAATCCGGCAATCGCACTGCGCAAACTGTTAGACATCGCTTCCGCACTCGACGAAGTGCGCAACGCCAGCGAGAGATAGGCGGGAGCAGTTTGCGTCATGGGCACAAACGCTTCAAAACGTGTGTACGGTTCGCTCAGGTCACCCGGAAACGCGATGTCGTTAACGACGCCGACGACTTCGGAAAACGTCTTCTTCTTCGGATCAGTGTCACTGATACGCTTTCCAATCGGACTCTCGTTGGGCCAGAAAGTACGCGCCGCCGTTTCGTTGATGATTACCACCTTCGGATGATCGGACGTATCGCCGGCGTTGAACGTTCGGCCCTGTTGTAAACGAGCTCCCAGAGTCTCGAAGTAGTCGCCGTTCACGGACTCAAAAAACATCTCCGGATACTTATCGGGCGGAGGCTCGGGTCGTCCTTCGACCAGGAACGAACTACTGCTGTTGAAACCGAACACGGCTTGTGATTCACCAATCGCGACGTGTTCGACACCCGGCAACGCGCGCACACGATTCTCCAGTTCGGTCAGAAAAACGATCCGCTCCTTATCATCCTTGTATTTGTCTCCGCGAAGGCTCATCTGCGCCATTACGAGCCCATCAACTTGCCAGCCTGGATCTGTATTGATGAAGCGCTGCAAGCCACGCAAGAACAGTCCGGCCCCCGCCAGTAACACCATCGCAAACGCTACTTCACCGACGATCAGCGTGTGTCGCAAGCGATGCTGAGATCGTCCCGCGGTAGATCCGCGTGAGTTCTCTCGCAGTGCCAGATTTACATCGGCCCGCGAGGCCAACCATGCAGGGACGGTCCCGAATAGCAGGCCCGTCAACAACGAGCACAGCAGGGCGAAGCCAAAGACTTTGTAATCCAGTCGCACACTTGCGCCGGGTAAGTCAGTAAACAGTCGGGCACTGATAAAGCGAACGGCGCCAAGCGCAACGATCAGGCTGATCACGCCTCCGATCAAGGCGACGAGAATGCTTTCCGTCAACGAATGTCGCAACAGTCGCCAACGACCGGCGCCGAGGGCGGCGCGTACGGCGAGCTCGCGAGAGCGCGCGGCCGTGCGCACGAGCTGAAGGTTTGCGAGATTTGCGCACGCGATCAGCAAGACGAAGCCGGCGAGTCCGAAGGCGAACCACATGACAGTTCTGCCGATACTGTCAGACATAGATCGCCGGAGAGGCTCCAGTCGCACGCTCTCGCCGACGTTAGACGAGTTTTGCTTACCGATGTTGGCCGCGAGAGCGACCATACTTTGTTGTGCCTGCTCGATTGAGACGCCAGGCTTGAGTCGGCCAAACGAAGAGAGATAATTCGTGCCGCGATTGTTTCGCCCTTCAGGCGTAAACGCCAACGGCTGCCAGAAATCGATCGTGCCCCAGAGAATCGGATGTTCGAATCCGGGAGGCATCACGCCGGCGATCTCAACTGTTTTTCCGTCGAGCTGAATCGTTCGACCTACTACGTTTGGGTCGCTTCCGAAGCGGCGTGTCCAAAAACGATCGCTGAGGACGATCACATTGTCAGCGCCGGGCTGGAATTCTTCAGGTTTGAATACGCGGCCATGCGCGGGCGCCACTTCCAACATGGGAAAGAAATCGGCGGTCGCCGCGATGCCGAGCAAACGTTCGGCTGTGTGTCCTGACTCGGTGAGATTGCGGCTGACATAGTTGTAAGCCGCCATCTTCTCGAACACGATGTTCTGGTCGTGCTGGTCGAAGAAATTCGCGGCTGAAAACGGCCAGGTTTGTGAGTGCGGCGAGGTGCGCCAGACTCTTATCAATCGTTCGGAATGCGGGTATGGCAGCGAACCGAATAGAAACGTATTCAGCACGCTGAACATGGCCGTATTCACGCCGATACCGAGTGCGAGTGTCAGCGCAGCGACGATGGTGAAACCCTTGTGCTTGACTAGTGTACGCAGGCTATAACGCAGATCTTGTGAGACGCTGGTCATTACTCCTTCTCCCAATCTCAAAAGAATGCCGGGGTTCGCGCAGTTTAAGGTGACTTATTTTCAGAACACCTTGAAGCACCCAGTTGTGGCAGTAAAAATTCTATTGCTAAAAAGTTCTTTGCACTGTAAAGTCGATAGCGAAATGGGAACTTCGTTGCCGGTAAGCGAGTGAAATCGATAAAGGAGACTCGGAATGGTAGAACCCACGTACAGGCCGTCGATGTGGCGGCACGTAGTTACGCTCGTCTTTGGAATCGTATTGCCTTCTATTTCGATCGTGGTTGAGGCGACAACACACATCTGCGCCCAGGAGTTCTTCGATCCGATTCCCACCGTATGGCACCTCTTATTGGTCATCTTCGTGCCCCTAGCTCATTTGCACGCCTGGTGGGCGGTTCTCAAAGGGCAAACCGAGCGCGGAACGTTACTGGGTCTAACCAACGCTGTCGCCATCGGCATCTCGCTCTTCTACACGATCGTTTACCTACCTCTACTTCCGCTGGCGTTAATCGCCCTGGTCTATCTGGGTCTCGGTCTCTTACCACTTGCGCCACTGTTCGCGCTCATTTTCGGTATCGTCCTGCGCGCACAACTGCGACGCGTCGTGCCGCAAAGAGGCTTTGCTTTCAAAACGCGCGGCCTGCTGACAGGCTTAGGACTTGTGATCGTCACGATCACGCTGATCGAGCTTCCCGGGTCGTTGACGCGCGTCGGATTGCAGATGGCCACCTCCGAGTCTCCACAGCGAAGAGCGGAAGGACTGCGCTTGTTACGCACATTTGGGAATAACGACTATCTGCTCCTGGCCTGCTATGGCCGAACCGGACGAGCCACGGATCTATTTGGTTATCTCTTTTCTCTGCCCGATCCGGTTACGGCTGACGAGGCCCGCCAGATCTATTACCGGCTAACGGGCGAAACGTTCAATACTTCGGCGCCGCCAAGCAGAGTGGGCGGTCGGTGGTTTATCGTAAACAACCTCGATTTTGATCCAGATCAGGGCGGAACGATCATCGCAGGCAAGGTCAAAGGGTTGTCACTATCCAGTTCTCGCATCGACGGCTCAACCGACGCAGATGCTGGACTCAGTTACCTCGAATGGACGCTCAACTTCAAGAACGATTCGGTGAGCCAGCAGGAAGCTCGCTCGGAAATCCAGCTTCCGCCGGGTGGCTTTGTGTCGCGTCTCACACTCTGGGTCAATGGTGAGGAGCGTGAGGCAGCCTTCGGCGGTAGAAGTCAGACTCGACAGGCGTACGAACAAGTCGTCAACAGGCGTCGCGATCCTGTGCTTGTTACAACCACCGGGCGCGATCGCGTTCTCGTACAGTGTTTTCCGGTTCCTGCGGCAGGAGGTGAAATGAAAGTGCGGATCGGCATTACTGCGCCCGTCGTACTCGAAGACGAAGGACACGGGCGCCTGCTGCTTCCCCACTTCCGCGATCGGAACTTTCGCATCCCCGACAATCTCGCACATGCCGTTTGGGTAGAGTCGAAGAGCAAACTGCAATCGGACAGCAAGAGTTTCCAGACGGAACAGCCGTCGCAGAACCTCTACGCACTGCGTGGAGCACTGCAAGATGACGAACTCTTGAAACCGGAATCTAGCGTGCGAATGTCCCGGACGAATGGCATCACACAAGTCTGGACACGCAATCCGATCAAGGGCGACAAAGAGATCGTCCGACAGTTCGTTACAGAGAAGCAAAGCCCGGCGCGATCAAAAGTAGTTTTAGTCGTCGACACTTCCCGGACAATGCAAGAATCCGCGGCAGAGATAAGTTCCACTTTGAGAGCGCTGCCACGCGACCGCCAGTTAATGCTGCTACTTGCTGACGGTAACGGCGTGTACGCAGAGGGCCAGAGTCAGAAAGCGATCACCGGAAGCGCGGCGGAACTGGCGCAGAAGCTGGATGGAGTGACATTCGCGGGTGGCGCCGACAATGTGCCGGCGCTTGCGAGGGCCTGGGATCTTGCGGCTCAGGATCCGGGCAACAGCGTTATCGTATGGATACATGGTCCACAACGACTTCCACTTCAGCCCGTGGAAGAGCTCAGGCAACGTTGGGAACGACGTCCTGACGGTCCCGCGCTCTACGCAGTGCAGACTGTGAATGGTCCTGACCGCGTCGAAGAGAAGCTCGACGGAGTTTTCTCGCTCGAGACGGTACCTCGCATGGGTACTCTCCAATCCGATCTGGAGAAACTATTCGCACAACTGAGCGGTCAGTCGAAAAGTCTCGAGTTCGTCAGATCGACCGAGAAGCTGGAACAACCGCCAAACTCCAGTGACGCCAAAGAAACCTCGGCACACCTCGCCAGAATCTGGGCCAATGATCAGATCAGGTTTTTGAGTTCTTTAGGAGACGAGAAATCTGTGGAAGCGGCGACTAAGCTCGCGGTTGCATATCAACTCGTGACGCCCGTAACCGGCGCCGTCGTATTGGAAACACAGGAGCAATACACAGCGGCAAATCTGAAGCCGGTCGATCCGGGAACTGTTCCCACGATTCCTGAACCGGAGATGGTAGTGCTAATCGCAATGGCGGCCGCCATTCTCCTGTTCCTGCTTTACCGTCAACATTTCCTGCATCGCGCGAGTGGTCACAAAGCGCTATGAATCGATCACTCTTCATAGTCGCGGTGCAACTAGTCGCCTTCTGGCCAGTCTGGAGATGGTATGTCGAGCGCGTTGCCGGCTCTACGGATCAAAAGTGGGGCCTTGTTTCGCTGTTGACTGCGTTGTTGTTAGTGCTCAATAGAAAAGCTTCTGCTTATGTGATTGAGCGTTCACTGACGTTACCCACGCTGATCATACTGATCTATGTTGTTACCTATCCCGTATTCCCGCCGCTGGCCCGAGCCGGAGTTGCGTTTACCGCACTCGGCGTGACGCTTGGTGTAATTCGCTTCGGAAAACCATTTCATCCCGGTCTACTTGGATTGTTGTGGCTTTCGCTACCAGTAGTTCCTTCGCTTCAGTTTTATTTGGGTTATCCATTGCGAGTGCTGGTCGGGAGTCTAACCGCGCCGATACTCAGGCTCGGCGGTTTTGCAGTAATCCAGGAAGGGACGTGTCTGAACTGGGCGGGCCAACTGATTTGGATCGATGCCCCTTGCAGTGGCGTTCGGATGCTGTGGGTTGGTCTGTTTCTCGTCTCTGCTCTCGTTTGTATCTACGAGCTTAGTTTCGTGAAGAGCCTGGCATTACTGGCAGCAGCGGTGATTGCCATAATCGCAGGAAATGTTTTTCGCGCTGTGGCGCTCTTCTATCTGGAGTCGGGCGTATACCCGATGCCTGCTTGGGCGCACGACTACGCGGGCATGGTTGCGTTCGCACTAGTCGCGACGGCTATTGTTACGGCTGTACGTTTCATTCGAAAAGATAAAGTATGCGGCGAACCGCTCTGTACCTAACCATCTGCATGTTTGCAGCGTTGATTCCCATGTTGCCGCTGGGATCAGGTCATTCGCCTGCTGCCACTCAAGGCGTCGCCTTTCCTGGCTGGCCGGCGCAACTTGAAGGACGAGAGTTGAAACCGCTGCCTCTAACAGAACGCGAGCTGCGTTTCGGTGAAGATTTTCCTGGAAAGATTGGACGCTTCACTGATGGTCGCACCGAAGTGATCGTTCGCTGGGTCACGGAAGCGACGCGCAAATTGCACCCAGCCTCCGACTGCTTCGAAGGCATCGGCTTCCGCGTACAACCGTTGCCCTTGCATGTAGACGAACACGGTTCGCGTTGGTCGAGCTTTACCGCGACTCGAGGAAACGAGCGGCTGCGCGTGCGCGAGCGGATTTACGCTGGTACGGGCGAGAGTTGGTCGGACGTGTCGTCGTGGTATTGGGCTGCGTTGCGCGAGACAAGCGCCGGCCCGTGGTGGGCGATAACAATCGCTGAAGCCGAACCGGAACTGTAACTATTGACAGTTATCTTTCATTGAACGGGAGGTTACTTTTGCGCCGCAGAGGAATTGAATACGGGAATGAATCGTTCACGTCGGCGATTACGGGCGTCGTTTATGATGATGCTGCTCTGTATTCTGCCGGCGCCAGCCTTCCCTCAGCAACGCCAATACACGAACTCCCCACACGATTGGGAACAACGCCTGACGTCCAACGATCCGAAGGTGCGGGCGAACGCGGAAGCCGCACTGCTGCAAGAGGCGCCGCGTTCGTTACCCTTAATTAGACGACTCCTCAATCGCCGCAACGAACAACTCCATGAAGTGACGTTCGAGATCGTCCGCCGGATCGGCCCGCCGGCCATTCCCTTGCTGGTGGAACTGCTCCGAGATAACTCCGTCTCCAACCGGCGCGACGCCGCTGATGCCTTCATCGATCTCGCGCCGCACACGGAATCGATTCAAGCGGCATTGAGACGCGCACTGCGAGACAACGACTCGAACGTCGCCGGCGATGCCGCACGTGCTCTCGGCGCTTTGCGCGAGAGAGCCAGTCCTTCGTTAGGCGCTTTAATCAAGACTCTATCGCACGAGAATCCTTACGTCCGCATCTACGCTGCTGAGGCCCTCGCGTCGATTGGCCCAGCGGCGGTGACGGCGACAGCGGAACTCGCGAGAGCGCTGCACGATCCAGCGCCCGGCGTGCGCTGGGCGGCGTGTGAAGCGCTCGGAAGCATCGGCCCAGGCGCGCACTCCGCTGTGCCGCAATTGATCGAAGCTCTGAAGGATGAATTTCTGTATGTGCGCATCTTCGCGGCCGGTGCGCTGGGACGCATCGGACCGAATGCACGAACAGCCACCGAGGCTCTGACTGCGGCTGCGCAAGATCCAACGCTGCACGACGAAGCTGAGTGGGCGCTGAATCGAATCAAGGGAGTAGAGCCGGGAGAGACGCGAGCGCCTAGCGGCAGGTCATCAACCTCGCTTTCTCTCGCGCCCGAATCCTCGACGACGGTGCCCCAAACGGGCAATCCTCCAACTGACTGGGACACAACGAGTGGTCGAAACATCGTCTGGAGTGTCGAGTTGGGAAACCAGACATTTGGCCGTCCTGTAGTCGCGGGCAATGTGGTCTATATCGGCACTGACAATGCCCGCCACATGAACCCCGACTACCAGGAAGAATGCGGCGTGCTCATGGCCTTTCGAGCGTCGGACGGCAAGTTCCTCTGGCAGGACGTCGCCCCGCGAGTGGAGCGAGGCCTGCGGGAGTTCCTGCTGCCGTCAACTACAAGTGTTCCATACGTCGAGGGGGAGCGGTTGTACTACGTCACGGCGGAATGCCAACTCCGTTGCCTGGACACAGAGGGTTTCCGCGACGGCGAGAACAATGGTCCATACCGAAACGAGCTTTTCCAGGACAACGCTGCCGCCGACATCATCTGGGAGTTGGACATGTGCGGCCGCCTCGGTGTCTTTCCGCACGAAGCCACCAACAGCCAGGTGTTACCGCTTGGCGATCTGCTGCTCGTCAGTACGTCGAACGGACAGAATGAAGGACACACGCGCGTACCGTCGCCGCGCGCCCCAAGTCTGATCGCGGTCGACAAGCACACGGGCGAAGTCGTATGGCGCGCCATCGGCGCGGGCGATCAGGTGTTGCATGGCCAGTGGTCCAGTCCAGTAGCCGTCAACGTCAACGGACGCACCCAGGTGCTCTTCGGCGGTGGTGATGGGTGGCTGCGTGCCTATGATGCTGCTTCGGGCCATGAGATCTGGCGATTCGACGGCAATCCGAAAGACGCGCGCTGGCTTCCCCGCCCCGGCGTGCTCTCGCGTAGTTTCATCGTTGCTTCACCCGTCGTCGCCGACGGTCGTGTTTTCGTGGCGATGGGCCAGAGTCCCGGGCACGGCAACGGGCCGTCGTTTATTCATGCGATCAGTCCTAACGGCCAGGGAGACGTCACGACGAGCAGACTTCTCTGGACTTCTCGCGACGTCGGTCGCGTGGTGGCAACGCCCATTGAGAAGGACGGTCTGCTATACGTCGCAGACGTGGGCGGAACGATTCATTGTCTCGACGCTGCAACCGGCGCTCAGGTCTGGACACACGAGACTAACGCGGCCATTTGGGATTGCCTCCTGCTGGTGGGCGATCGGCTTTACGTTGGTAACGAAGATGGGACGATGACCATCCTTCGCACCGGCCGGCGAAAAGAATTGCTGGCGGAGATAGAAATGTATGCGCCGCTCTATTCGCCTCCCGCGCTCGTCGGCGATTCCCTCTATCTGGCCACTGCAAACCGCTTGTACTTGATCGCGGCAAAACCGTGATCCCGTCCGTGATATCCTGAGTCGATGAAGAGAAAACTGATAAAGCGACTCGCTTTGTTTCTATTGCTCGCATGTCCGTTAACGGCTCAGGCACAGTCTGCGACCGAAGCCGCGGCGCGCGCAGCGCTGTTTCGGTATAACGATCATCCACCGGTCACTGTCAAAGAGGTTTCGTCCGAGCAGCGCGGCGAGACCACGGTGCGAGACATCACGTTTTCGACTGGGCCAGGACGAGAGACAAAAGCTTATCTGGTTGTGCCCAACGGAAATGGACCATTCGCCGGCATCCTCTGGGTGCATTGGCTTGGCGAAGAGAAATCGAACCGCAGCCAGTTCCTGGACGAAGCTGTCGAACTCGCGCCGAAAGGAGCAGTGTCGCTCTTAGTCGACGCGATGTGGTCCACGCCGAAATGGTTTGGCAATCGTGTTCCGGAAAAGGATTACGAGAACTCTATCCGCCAGGTTATCGAACTCAGACGCGCTCTCGATCTGCTGCTTTCGCAGTCGAACGTTGATAAGACACGCATTGGATTTGTTGGTCATGATTACGGTGCGATGTACGGGATGTTGATGGCCGGAGTGGAGCAGCGCATCAGTACTTTCGTCTTCATTGCGGCAACGCAGAGTCTAAACGATTGGGCGTTCCTCGGTCCGCAGCCGAAATCGAAGTCTGCGTACTTGAAACAGAATTCAAATCTGGAGCTCACGGATTATTTGCGGCAGGTCAGGAACGCGAGCAAGTTGTTTCAGTTTGGAAAAGGCGACTTCTACGTTTCGCAGGCCGACGCGGCGGTCCTGTTCGCCGCCGCCCCCGAACCCAAGCAACGCAAGTTGTACGACGCTTCGCACAAGATGGAGTTGAAGGAGATAGCCAGAGACCGCGACGATTGGCTGGTGAAGCAGTTAAAACTCGGAAGCGGTTCCCGGTAACACCCATCAGGAATAGTAATGCAGTTTGAGACTTTCACAAACTTATGAACAAGTCCGGAAGGGGGCAAGCGCAGCGCGCCCCCGCGGTGTTGAGTTATGCAAACCAAGACAGCGGGGGCGCGCTGGGCTTGCCCCCTTCCGGACTGTTCTTGCTGAGCAGGAGGTTCAAACTGCGCCACTGCTACGTCAGGGACTTAACTTGACAATCACCGTATTTCCAGCGACGCCGCGTACCTTCAGGCTAACGCGTATCTCAGCGCTGTTCGCTACCTCGTCGGGCAACTTTACGATGACCTGCTTGAGCCAGGCGAAGTTCGGCACCGAGCCAAAATACTCGACCGTGAGCGGGAAAACATGGCCCAGCGAATCTTCGGCCTGAGCTTCGATTACTGAAGAGGTCTCACCCGCAGCTAGTTCTATATTCACCGCGAACAACGACACACGAGTGCGCTGGTCGGCGCTGAAATTGTTAATGTTGGTGACTGAGAACGGCTCAGTCGTAAACTTAACCGAATCCAGAGCCAGCGCACGCTGAGAATTTTCGCGCGTGAGCAAAATTGGCGCTTGTCCCGCAGGCGGCGTCGAACTTGTCGCTCCGGTGAATGAAGCGGTCTTGTCGCCGGTCACGCTGCTGGTGGACACGAATACGATCGCCAGCGGATTGAAAGCATAGCCTGACTTTGATGGTGTGACTCTTAGGTTGTGACTCACACCTGGCGCGTAAGTAAAAACGTAGTTACCCGTTTGATTCGTAAACACGATCTGCGGTTCCACTACGTCACTTACCAATATCATTGTCACATCAGCGATTCCCTGTCCGTTTCCGTCTGTGACTGCTCCGGAAATCGTAGCCGTCGGCGTCGGTGTTGGCGTCGGAGACGGTTGGGAAGCAGTACAGGTGTTAAGCGCCACCGTCAGGTTGTTGACGAACTGGTTGGCGGTGATGAGATCCGGCCGCGTGTCGCCGTTAAAATCGCCGGCGACGATGCGCGATGCGGTTCGTTCAACCGCGACCAGAGCGGCTGGACCAAAACCGCCGTTACCATCGCCGCGAAGCACCGCAATGCTTGCTTTTGGCAGAGTCGGACCTGGGTCCTGGCGCAGGACGATCGCAGCCAAATCGAGCTTGCCGTCGTTGTTGAAATCATCCACCGCTATATCGGAAGGAAAATCGCCGGGAGTTAATTGCAGCGGCGCTGTGAAGCCGCCCATGCCGTCTCCTCTTACTATCGAAGTTTTTCCGTTGGTTTCCGCAGAAGCCATCACGAGGTCCGCGTTGCCGTCGGCGTCGAGATCGGCCGCCCGAATCGAATTCGAGTTGGCCGTCGTGATGTGAGTTGCCGGTGCGAATCCACCAGCTCCGTTACCCAACAGAATACTGAAACCAAAACCGCTGGGAACAGCGAGATCCATCTTGCCGTCTTTGTTGAAGTCTGCAAAAGCCACTCCAACCGGGTTTACGGCAGTGTTGACGGAAACATTAGGCTGCATCACAAAGTGTCCAGTGCCGTCGGATAGACCAATGGAGATAGTGCCGCCGTTGTTGTTTCCACCGCCGCGATTCATTGTCACTAAATCTATCTTGCCGTCTCCGTTCAGATCTCCGCCTGACACGGCGGAAGGTTCAGAGGAATCGAAGCTCGTTGAGATTGTCGAAGCGAAACCACCGAGCCCGTTACCCAAAACGACGTGTAGACGCGGCAGGCCGCCGGGTCCGTTGTGAGTCGCATCGAGACCGGCGACATCCAACTTAGTATCACCATTAAAATCGGCGATTACTGGACCGGCGAGCGCGCCGGTTACTGTCACTGTTGAAGGAGCACTAAAGTTACCGGCGCCATCACCGAGCATCACGGTAAAGCCACCGTTACTCATCACCACGAGATCGGTCTTGCCATCGTTATTCAGATCTGCCCGCCCGAGGCCAAAGGCGCCGCGCTCAGCCGCACCAACAGCGAAGCGAAAACCACCCGCGCCGTCGCCGAACAATATTCCGGCTGTGCCAGTTGAGGCCGATGCGATGTCGAGATTCGAATCGCCATCGAAGTCGGCGATGACGGTATTTGCGCCGGGGTCATGGCCAAGGCTCCCCATCCCGTACTGGAACGGTGGTCCAAACGTGCCATTCCCGTTACCGAGCACCACTGTTGCGCCAGCTACGATATCGAGTTTTCCGTCTTTGTTTAGGTCCGCCAGAGCGACGAAACCTGGTCGACCGGCATTCAGCACGTCGATGCTCGTCGACGTACCTAAACATCCAGCTCCGTCGCCGAAATGAATTTGAATCTGTCCTGAGAGGACATTAGTCAGGACGAGATCAATTTTTCCGTCAGCGTTGACGTCACCGGCTGTCAATCCCGTACTGGATATTATGCCGCAAGACGGAGCGCCGAAATTTCCGGCGCCATTTCCGAGGCGGATTTGAGTGGTGTTGCTGGCCGACGTTGCCAGATCGAGTTTTCCGTCATTATTAAAGTCAGCAGCAATAATTTTATTTGCCGGCGCAAAGATGAATGCCGGCGCACTAAAGCCTCCCTGACCATTACCAAGCACCATCCCGATGCCGGACCCACTGGCGACCACAACATCAAGAGCACCGTTGTTGTTGAAATCGCCGATTGCCATGGACGCTCCGGCAATCGCGCTGTTGAATGTGCCGGCGACTTCGAACTCACCGGAGCCGGTATTTCGAAGTAGAGTAATCGTGCTGGAGGAGTTGCTCGCGGAGACGACGTCAGGCTTCCCGTCACCGGTAAAATCGCCGGTCGCGACACTCAGCGGGAATGTCCCAACGGGATAGGCGTTGATGATTGCGGGCTGCGCCAGACCAGCCTTCAACACTACTGTCACGGTCGAGCTATCGGCATTTGCCACCGCGAGATCCGGTCTTCCATCGCCGTCGAAGTCGGCGGTTGCAACTGAACGTATGTCAGAACCGACGGGATAAACGGGCGCTTGGGTAAAACCAGGCAGTGAACACGTTTGGGCGGATGCCGGTGCGCAGAACAAACTCGCAATGATTAAGGGGAGTATTAGAAAAACACGTATTTGATTCATTTTGGGCTTGCGAATAAAGGTTAGCTCTTGAGACGTGCAGCCAATCAAGGGATAGACCGGACTGAATATATGTGCGGACCGGGAGATTTACAAGTCTGGCCCGAATCTGTCTGTGTTTGCGCGTATCACTTGGCTGGTATGGAAGTCCTGCTGAAACGGAGGTCTAGTATGAGAACAAGAACTTTTCATCGCTCGAACATCATTGTCGTCGCGATCTTGATCTTGACAGTACAATCGTCAGCAGCGTTACGCGTTTCAACCCCAGGGCCTTCAATTTCCCGTCCGAAAGTGTGAAGCGGTCCTGAGCCGTTCGTACCACTTCGTGGAAATCGGCGAGTCAGCGCCGCGGTTTAGGGTGTGGTCGGACGTGCGGAAGGCGAAGAGAATATCTGCCAACGTTGTCTTGCTCGTCCGTTCCCAGGCATCGTTGAAAGCGGCGATTACCTGCGGCATGTAGGAGTTGATGCGCAGGAAATCGATGATCAGTTCCTGGTTCGCGCGGAAGGAGTTGTACAAATCCGGCATCTCGTTTTGTACAAGCTCAGCCAGATCCGCGCGCTGGAACATCAGCTTGCCCACGCAATACGACAGACCCTGCGAATACGCGGTGATGCGATCGTGCTCCTCAGCACCAAACTCATCAGTCGTCGCAATATTGAACTTAGAATGAAACGTTCGTCCGAGGTTAGCGATCTTTGACTTCAACGCGTTGTCGGCACCTTCATGTGTCGCAGTCAGAACATTCTGAAACGTGCGCGCCTCCAGCTCAGTCTCGCGAAAACCATTTGGACCATACATCGGATGAACGAACACTGCCGACAGTTTCGGATTGTCGACCATCTCGAGCGTCGCCGTAACCGCGCGCCACACTCCTGCCTGGACCGACGGGATTAACCATAACGTCTTTGACTCGGAAACCTCGCGACAACGGTAGACCAGCTCGCACGCCAGTTGCGCGTAGCCGGCCAGCGGCGTCGCAACTACAACGTGCCGCGCTTCCGTCAGCAGCAATCGTTGCTCTTCACTCGGAGTGTCGCGTTCGATGCTGGAAACAGTCTTCTCGCAGACCTGCGGAAGGATGTCTCGCTGAAGAAACTGACCGAATTCTCCGGCGCCGCCGACGATGAGCACGTTCATGGTTTGTGATCGACTCGAATCCTGAAGCATTACCACGGCGGAGCCCACGGCCTCACGCGCGGCAGCCAGCGCGGAACATTTTCTTTGTAAAGACGGTATCGCTCGCCGAATCGCGCGCTCAGTCCGGGTTCCTCCAGTAACGGGATATACACGAGATTCATGAGGAGGAACAACAGGAACCAAACGACGAGGCGGCGCGAACTTGTCAGCAACGACTCGGCGAGCAAGATGAAGAGTACGCCGCTAATCATTGGATTACGAACGTAACGATAGACACCGTTAACGACGAGCACGCGTGGCGGATCCCATGGCGCGAGAGTGCCCCTGCCTCGTGCGAAGTGCGCTACCGTGGAAATAAACAACGTCAACCCGATTAGCAACGCTGCGACGCCGGCGGCTAACACCAGCCAACGAACCGACGCGTCTTGCGGCGCCCAATCACGAGAAACGTCATTACGGAGAAGCCATAGCGGCACGAGGACCGTTACGGTAAACGGCAGCACCAGAATGGAGAGCAGATGACGAAGTAAATACAGCATGCTTTAGCGCACGCTTTTAGTGAGTAGTCTTGCGAAGCTTCTGTGCATTCTGTTTGAGATCGGCAGTCAATAAGATCACGTGATCGAGATCTTCGCTGGCCTTTTTCGCGAGATTGACGTCGACAGCGTTATTCGCCTGGAAAACAGGATTACTCACGAACTGCATTAGCGTCTTATCAAGCAGCAAGAGTTCCTCACGAAACTGCCGCACGGTCGTGACTGCCGGCGGCTTCAAAGTCGTCTCCGAGTTCTCGGCCTCCGGCAAAGACAAGCCATCTTTCAGATCGTTGGCCTTGCCTCGAATCCTGGAAACCATGTCGGCTATCGTCGAATAATCAAGCGTGTCTTGCATCCAGGCGTCAGCCATCATCTTGTTATTCAATGACTGCAAGTCGCGGAAGTCGTCTTTGATCTTCTTGAAGCGACTCATCCGCACGGATTCGGATTCCTTGCCGCCATCTTTCGGTATGGCCCAGAGCAACAGCCTGTCCATGTCAGCTCGCTCAATGGCGCGAGCCCGTTCAGCGTTAGCCTGTCCTTGAACGCAGCCAAAAGAACCTGCCACCGTCAGAGCAATAAGCAATAGCTGAAAACTTAATCGGTGCGACATTGCCTTACTCCTTCGAACCGTGATTATCCTGCTACGCGATCTATTTGCAAAGAAAAAGGTGGCGAAGATTGCTTCGCCACCCTGACAAATGTGGAATGTCTGAAATGGCGCGTTAGAAATTAAACCGCGCCGCCAGTTGAATCACCCGAGGATTGCTGCTCAATACCGCCGATGGATTCAGGAAATCGCCCGTGAGTGGGTTCACTTGATTGAGAGTTGACAAACCCGTCGTATCGATCGGATCCACACTATTGACTGAACCCGGTACGTACTGCGGATGGTTGAACGCGTTGAAGAAGTCAGCGCGAATTTGGATGAATTTCGATTCGCCAAGCCGGAAGTTCTTGAAAATCGAAATATCGAAATTGTTGATCGGAGGCAACAGGAACGTATTCCGTCCGATGTTGGATACAGCTCCGTCGCCAGTTTGAATGTAACGAGCATTCGGATTGGTGGCGACATATCCAACTACGGTTCCGATGACGTTCCCCTCCGCGTCAAACTCGCACGCGGCTATGCGACACAACGGCATTACTTCACTACCGACGCCCTCAGTCCCGGTTGGATTGAGGATCGCGCGGTCGCCGGCATTGTCGCCATTGAGATTCGCATCGTTACCGCTGCGGATCGTTACCCGCTCGCCAGTCTCATACGTGTAAGTACCGGCGATGTTGAAGCCGCCCAAAAGCGTCCTGGTGAAACCAGTACTCTTCGAAAACCACGGCACCTCGTAGATCCACGACGTCACAAACCGGTGCCGGTGATCGAGCGCGGAATTCGCTCGTTCTCTGCGTAAGTTCTGAAAATCCTCTACGCGGCGAGGCGACAGCACAGTAGAAAACACTTCTGCCGTCGTGTCGTCGATTAAGTGGCTCAGGGTATACGCACTGGTCATTTGGAAACCGCGTGAAAACCGCTTCGTTACCTGAACGGATCCACCGTGATAGGTAGAATTACCGTTGGCAAGAAACGCAACAACGCTGACGTTCGGGTTGTTGAAACCCGCGGCTTCGAATGCAGGCACGAAGTTAGAGCGCGCGTTGATCTCGTCGAGAGTCAGCGGCAAGGCGTCCAGCGTGGCCTGAGATGGCGCGGTGAGAAACGTCGGCAGACCGGGTCGACCGTCTTCCGGCGACACTTTCGCCTGGCGATTAATTCGGTTCTGCGATAGCAAGTGAACGCCACGCGTACCGACATAGCGCAGTTCAACCGCCCAGTCGCCACCAAACTGTCGTTGATAGCTGCCGGTCCAGGTCAACGAATACGGAACCTGTTGATCGGGAATGAAGGAGCCGGTGTTTAGTCGAGCAGTAACCGGATCAGTCAGGGCAACCGGAGTGTCCGGCAAGCCCCCATTTGCCAAAAAGTTCGGCGTTGAAGGTAACGTCGTGTCGACGTCATTGGTCTGTTGTAGTTGCGGAGGATTCGACAGGATGTACAGATTATCGAAGACGTAATCGTAACCCATCGAAAATCCCGCCCGCAGCGAACTCTTGCCACCCGAGCCAAAGATACGGCCGAGCAGTCCGTTGTTGTAATCGGGCGACCATGCAAAGCCTACCTTAGGTGCAAAGTTTTTCGTTTGCGCTTTGGGTTCGCGGAACTCGAGCAGACCCGGAACCGTGGAAATTGCGTTCAGAGGCTGACTCGTCCGCGCTCCCAGCGGGACCTGTTGATAGGAGTAGCTGACACCCAGGTTCATCGTGAAATTCGGACGAATGCGCCAATCGTCCTGGGCGAACGCAAAGAGGATCTTTTGGTTTCCGTAATAGATGCTATTGCCCGCATTGCGCTCACCAAACGCATCCGGCGACAGGTCGAGCAGGAATTGCTCAGTCGTCAGATATTCATAGTCTCCACGAACGCGTTGCGAAAAGCTCTGTGGAGAAATAATCCAGCGGAAGTCGCCGCCGAATTTGAATGTGTGGTTGCCTCTTAACCACGTAACGTTATTGACGATCTGATAGTTATTCTCGATTCCGAATTGAGGCGCATTCTGATCGGGACCAATGTTCAGGCCGAGATCATCGAGAGTTAAGTTTGGAAACACCGTCAGCCCCGGGAACGTGACTGCAGGGACCGGGAAATTCTGAGACGAACGCCGAAAAGCAAAGCGGGTCTCATTGGTGACGTTTGACGAGAAGTTGTGAATCAGAGTGTAAGAAAACAGTCGCTGTTTACTTGGCAGCGGGGTGAAGAACGCCGGCAGGTCCGCGAGGTTGTCGATATCCGAACCGTTGGTAAACGTGAAACGGATGTGATGTTGCGTCGCGGCGCTCTGCAGGTAATCGAGGTTGATCACCGCGTGATTCTGTTTGAAAAAGTTCGGAGCTAAGAAAGCGACGTTACCCACGGGTATGTCTCGACCTAGCACCGTTATCGGATCTCCCTGAGCGACCGGCGCCACGGGCACGAACTCATTGAAGACTCCGAGGTTGGTCGCGGACAATCCTGGAATCGAGTTTAAGATCGAAAACCCAGCGGCTGTCGGTGCGACGATACCACCCGCACCAATCGAGCTTCCGGTTTGAATTCTCTCGTAAGAAGTAAAGAAGTAAAACTTGTCCTTTCCGAGTGTTACCGTGGGACCACCCTCACCGAAATGCGGAATCACAAATGGTCCACCGATGTTGAAACCACCACGGAAGTAATCCGAACGCGGCATGAAAAGATCACCCGACGATTTGTCTCGAGTGACGCCCGCATTCTTCTGAATGGTGTCGAGCGCGTTCAGGTAACGGTTGCGGACAAAGCCGTAGGCCGTGCCGTGATACTCGTTGGTGCCGCTCTTCGTTACGGTCAGAAAGTTGCCGCCATTCGAGCGAGCAAACTCCGCGGAGAATTGGTTTTGCAGCAAAGTAAACTCCGCCACTTCCTCCGGAGAGATATAGGACTGCGGACCAGTTATGGCTTTGTCGTTGTTATCGACGCCGTCAACCATGAAGTTATTGTTGCGTGGACGCTGGCCGCCAACAGAACCTCCGGTGCCTACGCCAACTCCACCGGAACTGGTTACGTTCGGCGCAAGCAGCGAAAGATTGTTCACGCCCGCAGGGCTTCCGGCCGGACCGGCAGTAGTTTGCGCGAGCTCTACTACCTGTCTGCTGCTGAAGGCCTTCGACAAGTTTGCTGAAGTCGTGTCGACCAACTCGGCGCCGCCCGCTGTGATCGTGACGGTTTCAGTGACCAGGCCCGGCGCAAGTTGCACCGGCAGGTCCGTGTTTTGATTTACGCTAACCTTCACGTCGGTGAGAGACATGTTTTTGAAGTTCTGTGCTTCAACTGAAACACTGTAATCGTCGCCCGGGAGCAGGTTAGTAAACTCAAACTGACCCGAATTGTTTGTATCGGCTGTTTGAGTTGCTCCGGTCGATTTCCGGGTGAGTGTTACATGTGCACCGGAGACAACGGCTCCGGTTTGATCCGTAACTACTCCGCGGATGCCGCCAGTGGTTGCCTGGCCATACGCTGTGAAGACGCAGCTCACCGCGAAAAGAAACACCCAAAGGAATCGGTGTGCTACAAAGTTTTTCATCATGATTCTCCGTACTGATGTTGACAAGGAGGAGACTGCTTTCCGGTTCGCAAGTGTTATTCCTTGCGCTTTGTGTCAAAGACAACACGACGAGTGTTGCAACTTGCGCGCTGTTTTACGGCAGACTGTATGCTTCGTGAAAGTTTTGTTAGAGAGGGCGCAATCCGAAGACTACGACAAATCCAGAAATATGGAATCGCACTTTATCACTTGAGGAAAAATGCCTCTTCAGTTTTTTGGAGCGGCGTTCTGTTTGACGGATCTGAGCGGCTAAAACACCAACGTCTGAATCGAATGAGGCAGGCTCTCGACCTCCGCAGCCTGGCCATCCAGCCAGAGGAAGTACGAAAGTTTTTGATCAGTTTTATTCATCACCACCGTCACCACTTTTCCATCCGGATTGAGGAACGCAGTTGAGAGCAACGGGCTGCGGCTCGGTGAGCTGGCGATTCGCTTTGCGCCGCGGCGGATGAACTTCGAGAAGTGTCCGATGTAGTAATAGGAGTTTGTGTAGGTCAACTCTCCGGTGCGCGTGTCGGCATGAACGGGCGCGAAACAGAAGTTCTTCACGTGATTCGGGCCGCCGGTTTCGTCGAGCAGTACGTTCCAGTCGGTCCAGCCGACGGTGCCGCTGTTGAAGTCGTTGATCATCGAACGGCCGTAGAGTTCACCCAACTTCCAATCGTTGAGCTTCTTCGGATCGAATGAATCGGCGCAGCCTTCAGTGAAGATCAAGTGTTTGTCGGGGAACGCCTCGCGCACGAGTTTCACGTTATCGAACATCGGCTCGCCGCCGCTCCACGGCTCGTACCAGTGATAGCCGACGCCCCAGACGTACTGTGCCGCTTTTGGATCGGTGAGGATCGTTCTGGCTCGCTGGTAGATGAGGTCGCGATTGTGGTCCCAAACGATGATCTTCTTCTGGCCCAGTCGTTCACGCTGCATTGTTGGGCCAAGATGGTTTTTGAGAAAATCTCGTTCCTGTTCGGCTGAGAAGATGCACGACTCCCAACGCTGTGTCGCCATCGGTTCGTTCTGAATGCTGACGCCCCAGATCGGAATGTCTTCCTGCTCGTAAGCGCGGATGAACTTCGCGAAGTAGTTGGCCCACGATTGATAAAACTCCGGTTTCAATCGCCCGCCGTGAAGCATGTCATTGTTGTCCTTCATGAAAGCCGGCGGGCTCCACGGGCTCGCGAAGATGTTGAGGTTTCCACCCGTGGCTGCCACTGCCTGCTTGATGAATGGAATGCGAAACTGCCGATCGTGAGCGACGCTGAACGACTTCAACTCCTTGTCGCCCTCGTCGACGTACGTGTAACTCTCGCTCGAGAAGTCGCAACTGTGAATGTTGGTCCTGGCTAGCGTGTAACCGATGCCGGCGGCGGGATCGAAATACGCCTTCAAGATCTCCTGCTGTTTCGGACCAGGAAGTTTGGCGAACGTCTCCGCGGAAGCGTCCGTCAGTGCGCCGCCGATGCCGAGGAAGGTTTGAAACGTTTTCGTCGGATCGACGAAGACACAGATCTGCGTTTCGAGTGGCTGGCCGTGCGGCTTGAAATTGACCGTGCCGGTGGCTGATAGACGATGATTGGTTTTATCGGCTGTCGTGTAAATCGAGACTTGGCCGGGCGCACTCGGCCGCCTTGTTTGCGCGCCTCCTGAGACTTTCGCAAGCACCAGGGCAGCCGACGAACCAGCGAGAAAACCACGACGGTCAATTTTCATAGTGCGGTGAATTTAACATAGGGTTACGCGAAAATGTTTGACTGTGTGGCTGGAAAGATTAATATCTGTCGCCGATCATGTGGCTCTGTAACACCTGCGGAAACGGCATTGAAGACAAGTATGCACACTGCTGGCAGTGTGGCTCGCCGAAACCTGTGAAGCGAACCGCCGTGAAGGCGCCGGTCGAACCGAGCACGGTGCCGGGATTTGCCTCGTACGAAGAACTCGCGCACGTGCCGAGCAGGCCGATGTGGTTCTTGCGGCGTGGCCCATTGCAGCGGATCTTCTACCTGGTTTTAATTCTTCTGATCTTCAAGATTACGGCCTCACCTTTCCTGGGTAAATACGGCGTCTACATCGTCGGCGGTGTCGGCGTTATTGCGTTAGCCATCATTCTCTGGCGCTCGTTCCGGCGCGACCCGACTGAGGGTGTCGGTATCAAACTCAACTAGGTGATCGTGAAACTGATATTCGGATTAGCGGTCGTGCTGCTGGTGATGCCCGCTTGTGTCTTCGCCCAGGACGACGACGAGTGGCCGTCACTCAGCTATCTCAGAAGCGACTACAAAGCCGTCGCGGTTGTCGCCCACATTCGCATCCAGCAGGCGGAGATCACGAGCCGCATCGTTGGTTATGAGAACTGGAGCATCAAGGGCGAAGTTATCGAATCGTTCAAAGGCAAGTTTAAGAAAGGCGACGTGATCGACTATGTTCACGGCGCTGAAGCCGGCGCCAAAAAGGAGTTCTTCACCGGAGAGAAGATCGTGTTTCTGCTTGCCGAACGCGATCAGGAGCGCAAGCCTTACTACGCCGTGCTGGAAAACTCCACGCTGCCGTACACTGCCGATCGCGTGCGCAAGTTGCGCATGATCCGACAATCATCGTTATCCAAAAAGCGGCGCCGATAAAGTCGCTATCTGGTTCGCGGATCCATTTTCACCGTCAACGGCTGAGTGTAAGTCTTCCCGCCAACAGACAGCTTCACGGTATAGGTTCCCGGCAGGACCACCGCAGCAGCGCCGCGTCCGCCGAAACCGCCGCCGCCGCCACCTCCACCGCCGGCTGGTCGCGGAGGCGGCGTCGGCCGCAGATCCCAGATCCATCGATGCATGCCGGCTGCGGTTGATAAAGGTTCAAACGGCCGCACCCAGTACGCCGGAATGTTGAGCGTCTCCAGATTGCCCTGCGGTCCTTTGTCTTCACTCGAATACTTGCGAATGATATCGCCAGCAGGATCGACGATCTCGAGTGTCACTGGACCACTCGTGTTCGACTTCAAGTAGTAGTCGATCATCGCGCCGGCGGGAGCGTTCTCCGCCAGCGGTTCATCGCGCGGCATCGGCGTGCCGTTGTCGCTGCCGGGCGTCATCAGGATCGCGTCAGCCGGTTGAAACAGATGCGCACTGCCGCCGGCGACTGCCGCATTGATCTGCCGCAACGCCGAAATGTCGTCGAGCACCCAAAAACCGCGGCCATGCGTTCCGACGATCAAATCGTCGCCGTGAACGTCGATATCGCGCATCGACGCCGGCGGCAGATTCAATTGCAGCGATTGCCAGTGATCGCCGTCATCAAATGAAACGAAGACCGCGCGTTCAGTGCCGGTGAATAACAGTCCGCGGCGGCTCGGATCTTCTTTCACCGTCTGCACGTAGACGCCGGCCGGCAATCCTTTTGTTATCTCGGTCCATGTTTTTCCGGAGTCGACTGTGCGATAGATGTGCGGCTCGTAGTCGGCGAGTTGGTGCCGTTCGACCGCGGCGTAGGCTTCGTTCACGTCGAAGTGCGAAGCTTCAATCATCACGACTTTGCTCCACGAACTGAGCGCTGGCGGCGTGACGTTCTGCCAGGTCTTGCCATCGTCCTTCGTCAACTGAATCAGGCCATCGTCGGTGCCGATCCAGATCGTCGGCGCGCGCAGCGGCGACGGCGCGATCGTGTAAATGACACCGCGACGCTTGTCCGTCGGTGCATCAGCAGCGGCAGCCTCGTTGAGGTTCGCCGGCGTGCCCGGATCTTCACGCGTCAGGTCCTGACTGATCTGCGTCCAGCTTTCGCCGCCATTCGTCGTCTTGTAGAGAAACTGATTAGCGAAATAGAGTGCGCGCGGATCGGCCGGCGAAAAGACGAGCGGCTGCGTCCAGGCGTGACGAAACTGTCCCGGCTGCGCGCCTCGTTCCGGCGAAACGTTTCGCGTCTCACCCGTGAGAACGTTGCAACGCGAGACAGTCCCTCCGAAGAGAATCTCGGGATGCAGCGGATCGGGCGCGGTGTAGCCCGCTTCACCACCGGCGCACAAACCTTCCCAATCGCGATTCGAGATCTCGGAATGATTGCTGCGCGAAGGAGTGCCGACTGCACCGCTGTCTTGTTGCGCTCCCGTGACCCAGTACGGAAAACGATGGTCCGCTGCGACGTGGTAGATCTGCGCGGTCGGTTGGTTGTACCAGGAACTCCACGTCGCCGCGCTATCGACAGTCACGATCGAGCCCTGATCGCTGGCGACGATCATTCGCTTCGGATCGTCGGGGTTGATCCAGAGCTGGTGATAATCGTCGCCGCCGGGTGCGCCTTTGATCGGCGTCCACGTTTTGCCCGCGTCGGTCGAGCGATAGACCGAAGTGTTCATTACATAGACGACGTCCGCGTTCTTAGGATCGGCCGTGATCTTTTCAAAGTACCAACCGCGGTCCCACAGTCGTTTGTCGCTCGACAGCCTGGACCAAGTGACGCCGGCGTCATTCGAGATAAACACGCCGCCTTCCTTCGCATCGACGACGGCGTAAAGTCGATTGCGATTTGCAGCGGACACGGTGATACCGATGTGTCCGCGACCTTCGAGAGGGATGCCGGCGGAGATCTCGTTCCACGTCGAGCCGCCGTCGGTTGACTTGAAGATGCCTGCGCCCGGGCCATTCGCCGGAGCGTAGATGAACCATGGCGGACGGCGTACGTTCCAAAGCGTTGCGTAAACAGTTTTCGAATCGACCGGGTCGAAAGCGAGATCGATCGCGCCGACGTCCTCACTCTTGAACAGCACCTTCTGCCAGGTCGCGCCGCCGTCTTGCGAGCGGTAGACGCCGCGATCCGGATTCGGCGCGTAAGCGTTGCCGAGGGCGGCCACGAACACCGTGTTCGGGTTTTTTGGATCGACGATGATCCGGCCGATCTGTTTCGTATTTTCAAGGCCGACGTGTTTCCACGTCTTGCCGGCGTCCGTCGACTTGTAAACGCCATTGCCGAAAGCGATTGAGTCGCGCATGTCAGGCTCGCCAGTGCCGACGTAAATCGTATTCGGGTTGGAACTCGACACCGCGATCGCGCCAATCGATGCGACGTTGTTGGCGTCGAAGATCGGAGTCCAGGTGCGGCCGGAGTTCACCGACTTCCAAAGACCACCGCCTACGGAGCCGAAATAGAACGTGTCGGGCTGACCGGCAACGCCGCTGACAGCGTTTACACGCCCGCCGCGAAACGGACCGATCATGCGCCAGCGCAATCCCGAGTAGAGACTCGGATCGAGTTGTTGTGAATAAGTGTTAAGTGGTAGCAGCAGGCAAACGAGTGCAATCAAGAGGAGCGACGCAGGTTTCATGAAACGCATTGTGACGTGAATCTCTGTAGATCATCAAGCGGGTGGTCCCCGTGAACAGGTCGGCCATCTCGAGTGCGCGTTTGCCGATAGTGCTTAGCGTTATTTCACAGTGATAGTTGCTGTCGCAGTCGCTGCTGGATTGGCCTCGCTGATCGCCGCGACGTGAAAGGTACCTGCTGTTCCAGGTGCAGTATAGTCGCCGGTATTTTCATCGACGCGGGTGATAGTTCCGCCGTCAGTTACCTCGAGGACGCGCCAGGTAACCGCCTTATTATCTGTTCCTGAAACAGACGCGAGGAATTGAATATGCGCATTTGCCGACACTGTTACAGTCGCGGGTGTCAACTTTAATTCGGGCAAAGGCTCGACTTCTATTTTACGCGCCTCTTTGACGTTTTCACCAAACTTCATCAGGCTGTTTGCCGCATTCGAACCAGTGCTGATCGCGAGAGCAAGAACTATATCGCTGAGAGTTGGGTTCAGTAGTGGCAACGTGTGATTGTCGAATAGCGCAATGACCAGGCCAATTAGAAAACCGGCCACACCCATGCACCATGTTTTGGCCGTCTTCTCATCGCCAATAGTGATGTGAAAAGCTTGAGCTTCGACACGAAGATAAAGAAAGGATCGAGAAGCTCCAGAGTTCGTTGCGTCGCAAATCCTGCGACACTCAGAAGGGCGAAGATTTCGCTCATCGTGACGGCCTCCATTGTCTACAGTGCGGTTGAGGTTTTAAGGAATAAACGCGATAACTCGGCCTACTAACCCGAGAATGTTGGAAATAGTGTTGAGAATCGCGATTGCATCCTCCAGAGTGTTGAGCTCTCCTTGAAGATTGTTGATACCATCGTTCAAATCGGGTGAAAGTTCGTTTAGTTTGTCTGCCACGTGCTGGAACTGAGCGTTCGCTAACTGAGATATCTGCTGCGAGATCTCATTTCGCAATGTAACGAGCTGCTCACGTTCTTCCTCGCTTTTGTCTCTGAAGAACAGTTGAACTTCCGCTGAACGGAGTTGGAGCTCAATGGCACGAAGATGAGCGAGTAATTCTTCTCTGGACATCGTTATTCTCCTTGCTAACTCCTGAGTTTCTCTGCAATCGTTAATAGTGAATCGAAGTCGGCGAGCAGTGAGTTAACACGGTCGAGCGTGAGCTTGCCTGACATCAGATCCTCAAAAGCCTCACGTAATTTGGTGATATTGGTGCTTGCTGTCTTGAGTTCCTGCGCTGCCAAACTCATTGTGAGAATCGAGCGACGGTTGTTGATCCATTCATCGGGCTTGGCGATCGGCGCTTTAGAAATCAGTGGCTCGATCACAAGGCGCTGTTCGCGCGTCATCTGAATCAGGGTTAAATCGTGGGTAATTCGATCCGAGAGAACCTTTAACAATTCCTCTTGAAGCACAAGTTCTTCTTGGATCGTCTCCTTTCGGAGATTCAACTCGTTTTTGAGCGCGCTCCGAATCTTGGCGCTAACGATTGCTGACGTTATTGGCCCAGCCGCAGCGGCAAGTCCACTCGGCACGAATCCGCTTCCGCGGAGTTCGGCACTCACCTTGTTGAGGTTGCCAATGACTCCGGTTGTGCTCGAGCCAATCGCCTTTTGAGCACGTTCCGGCGCATTTGAAGTCGCTAATTCGTATAGAAGTCCAAAATAACGAGACAGCAACTTGACGTGTTGCCGGAGCAGGGTGATCAACTTAAGCAGCTTCTCATCCTCAGAAGACAGGTTTCGGTACTTCTCGAGGGACAGATTCGTTAATGCGTCGTCCTGAAGCAGTCTCTCCGAATTCGTGTCGATGTCTATCTCTTGAGTTGCTATCAGCAATCGGTCCATGGCAGCGGCGTAAGTGGTACCGGCCTGCGCCAGATTTGCGTATTCTTTTGTTGACTTACAGCTCGTCGCAAACGTGACGAAAACGACGAAAACAAGGATCATCGAGACGTGGCGCCTCATGTGGGTTCCTCCTCAAAAAGAACGGGTAGCCATTATGAATGCCAGAAAGGTGAGAAACATTTCGGCGACACTGATGAACCGTTTCAGGGTGGGCAAAGGCGATTGACCACTATTACTCAATGAAGCCAGATTATTAAGCGGGTAATGAGAGCGCGGTGGGGCGCTCACCGTGTGATTACGTGGTGCGGGCGTCGACCATGATCATGAAGCAGTTCCCTGTCCTGATGCTCGTCGGCTTTTTACAGGCGCCGTTGCGTTCCGCGATGCTGATTTGCTGCTGTGGATCGAGCCCGGCCGGCAGGTTCGTGTCGAGCGGGAAACAAGCTTCCGACGTGTCCGCGAGTTTCAGATCGATTGCCGGGAACAAGCGAATCATTCCCTCGAAAGCGTGCATGGCGTGATCCGGAATCACCATCGCGCTTGGTTCCGCAAAGACGTGGAAGTTGATGATCGACGGCGGCTTCTTTTGCGTCATCCATGGCTTGAAAGGTTCCAAACGGAGATTGGCGTAATCGACAACGTGGTATCGCATGACCTGAACCGTCGGGAATGACGAGATAGAAGCAGTTTTCACTGCGTCGCGTCCGGAGAATGACGCCCTTGCATATCGCATAGGGATCATTTGCGCCGGAAAAGGCAAGCGGATCAGACAGAAGCTTTGCGCTATGTTGAAGGCGTTGACACCGGAAAGCAGCAACATTTTATCCATTGGCATCGCCGGCAATCGACCCGGACGCGTCACATCGCTCACTCCGGACAAGCGATACCATTCGCCCTCGCGCAGTTGCTCTTCCTGTTTCCAAAGACCGGCAAGATATACGTGGTCCTGGACCTTGGGAGTAACGACAGCAATGTAGTCATTCATAATGACGAACGCGAACAATCCGTGAAACCAGAGACAAAGATCGGTCGTTGGTGTGTTGCTCTGAGCAATTGCCCGTTCGAGCGGGCTCAGCGCTGAGACTAGCGGCGCGGCGGCCACGCCTTTTAACAAACTGCGTCGCGTGATTTGATTCATAGGAGGCTCCTTTGAAGGTTGGTTGAGTGAATAGTGAATTCTGGGTTCACTACTGACCGAAGACACTGAACGCTGCCCAGTAATACGGATGCTGGGTTTCGGCATTCGCACGCAACTGAAGTTCTGCCACTCTTTCAGAAGATACTACCGAAGCGCCACCCAGCAATTGGTCATAAAAGATCTGCATGAACCGGGCGGTGATCTTCGAATCCACGTTCCAGCGCGTCGCAAGCACCTGCGACACACCGGCGCGCAGAAACAGGTTAACAAGACTTTCAGCACTACCCTCGCCGGCATTGTCGTCCTTTGCCGTGGAACAAGCAGAGAAGACCGCCAGTTGAATGTTACTCAAGTTCAGCGACCCGACGCCGTTGCTGTCTAAGATCGCTGTGTCGCTTGCGGCGCCGTCGTTTTGGGACTCAGATTTCGCAAGCAAGAGGCCTACGTGTTCTGAGCCACTCAACGCATGCCCGGCGAAATGAAAGATCTCGGCCTGCGGCAGTGCGTGCCGGACTGTATCCAGCGTTGCACGGCGACCGGTAAGCAGAGTGGGAGTCTGAAACTTCGCGCCGACGTAGTTGGCTTCCTGAAGTGCGTCTCCCAACGGCTCGAGAGTTTCCGCCAGCTCTCCGGTTAAAGCAGGAGAGCCGACGATCAGGGCTTTCTTGCTCGATAAAATGTTCGTCGTCGCCGGACGAAACGATCGCCGCTGAAGCATCCCGCGCGACAAGACAATGTCGTACAGATCTCCAAGATAACGATCGTGCGGATCGAGCAGAGCGTTCAAGGGAATGTTGGCAATCGCCTGGTCCGTTTCGACGACCAGTGTATTTGAATTGCCCGCAGGTAAACGATCCGATACCGGCCCAATCAACAGATCGTAAAGCTGGCGCGCATTCTTTTTGAGCGCCGCGAGATCAGAATTCGGATTGGCACATTGCTCGGAGAACCTCTGTCCGAGACGCTGTAGTTCGTCATCGGAGACGTCGATCTGCTTTCCCGTCACGCCCTGTTTGTCTATCACCCAGATCAGCAGCCGCTTGGGAGTTTGGAGATAGACCAACACGGTCCTGTCAGCGAGTTCGGACGGCGCGGGGATTTCAGGCATTGCGGGCAAAGAAGATCCACCGAGACTGGCAAGATCGATGTCCTCTGAACCACGCGAGCTTTCAGCCGCTGCTTCTTTGCGAACGGCAGCGCCGCGATACCACTCCCAAACCGCTAACGCCTTCTCGACGTCATTCGACTCCCAGCGATTTTCGGCGACGGCTCGATAGACGTCACGCGTGTCGCGGACCCACACTTCACGTTCGCGTTCATCTCGCAGCGAAGCCAGTCCTCGCTCGGTCACCGCTAAGGCTGCACTGAATGCCTTTTCCGACTCCGCTTGATCGCCCTGCAAATGCTCCATCTCGCCAAGGGTCCTGAAAAAGTTAAGGGCCGTGTAGTAGCGCGCCGTCTTGGGAATTTGCGTTCGCGCGGTAGACAAATGCGTCCGCGACTGGGCCAGGTTTCCTCGTTCCGCTTCGAGTCTGGCGAGTTCGATCTCACCGTCAGCCTGGTAGTTTCTCGTCACGTCGGTTTGCGGTAGAGAGGCGAAGAGCTGGCGCGCGCGATCGAATTCGGCGATTGCGAGGGCCGGATCGTTTGCCTGAATCGCGGTCTTGGCCAATCGATGTCGCGCGAACGCTTCTCCCAGTCGTTGCGGGCTGAGCGCAATCGCGGCGACCGCTTCCTTCGCGAGGATAAGCGCGAAGTTCCATTGCTCGCGCTTCTCAGCGTGGAAGCCAAGATCAGAATAAAACTGGTAAGCACGTATCGGCGGGTAAACGCCCTCCCAATAGCGCTCCAGCCCTTCGCGGTCGAGCGCCGCGCCGGCAGCGGTGTTTCCCTGGTTGGCTTGCTGCGCCGCGGCCAGGCCGAGTGCGCGAAGCGACACCGTGTCGTATCCTGACTTGCGTGCCAAATCCAAAGACGTTTCTATCAACTGCTTCGACTCGCTGAATCGGCCCGTTTGTCCGATACAAAGCGACCGCTCCATGAAGAGCTGGATCTGGATCCAGCGGTATTGACCTACGTTGCGCATCAGATCGATGCCGGCAAGACATTCGGTGCCCTGGCCGGAGCGATCGAGCGCGTAGACTTTTTCCAACTGAGCACGAAGTTCGCCGGCCGCGCTGCCGCTGTCGTGGAAGAGTTGTTGTGATCGAGTCGCGGTGGTCTCCGCGCGTGCAAAGTCCCCGGTTGCATTTGCGTTAGCAGCTTCGGCGAGCGCCGAGATCGCGGCGGAGAAACTCGTCGAACGCGGTGTTGTCAGCAAATCTGAAAGCCATGGATCCTGATGAGCCTCGCGCACCATTGCCGCCAGACGTGAAAGGGCTTCGCCGGCAGCGGACCCGTCGGCGTTCATCGCGGCCGGTAACCACTCGCGAACGGCAACATCCAGGTAATCCTCGGTACGGCGTTGCACGGCACTCTGGTCGATTTGGTTAACGAAGGCGGCCGGATCGAGTAACGGCTCAGTAGCGCTGCGCGTCTCTTCATTTAGTTTCTGTCGCAGAGTATTAACGTGTTGATTTGCTTCGTTGGCCCACTCGCTCTTCGAATCCAATCTCAAGTAGTGTTCCCAATCTTCCAGCGCCTGCCGGTACAGGAACATCTTTTCGTTGACGAGGGCGCGATTGAAACGAGCGATCGGTTCGTCGGGGTTCTTTGCGAGCACCTGGCTGAGTAGCTCGATCGCGCGTCCGTAATCGCTGACGCGATCGGCCAACTCGGCTCGCTGGAAATAAGCGGAGGCCATGTCCGTCTGCAAAGAAGTCGAGTTCGCTTCGACGTCCAACGCCTTTTGAAAGCTCTGGATCGCCGCGTCGTAGTTCCCTTCCAACAGATCGGCTCGACCTTTCGCTTGTAACCAGGCGGGGCTGTTTGGTTGTTTTGCAAGAGTGCGCGCGATTGCGGCTTCGGCTTCCAACAGAGCGGGAGGTCTGTTGAGTCGTGAGTCACCAGAGCCACGTTCGACGCGGACCGGTCCATGCTGCGCTCCCTGGAACCGAAGCTCGAGATTGCGGCGTTCGCCGTAGGCCTGGGCCAGTAACTTATCCGGTGTTTGCGAAAAATAACCGGTGACCAGCGGAAACAACATCACGCCCGCAACCACCGCAGCAGCCGCGCCGAGGGCCCACACCGGCCATTTCGGCAACGTCATCCATCCTGTCAGCCGTTCACGGAAGCCAACCGTCTTGTGTTTTTTGAGCCTTTTTGTGGCTAAATGACGTGCAAATCGTTTTTGCCACGCCGGGTCAGAAGTCTGGAGTTGCGAGAGGATTTGTTCTTCCTGAGGCGTAAACTCGTCGTCAAAGTCCGCGCTTGCTTCTCGCATTAACGGTCCACAGTGGTCGCAACCCGCCGCGTGCCGCAAATACTCGCCGGCTTTTTCCGGTTCGACTTGCCCCGCCACGACCAGGGGCCAATCGGTCGCCGAGGGACAGTCAGCGCCTGGAGCTGTCGTGCCGGAAGTCTTTAATCGATCGAGGATGTCCATGCCAGCTTAAACTACGATTTTGGGGGCTCAAATCCTTTTTGACACCATTCGCGTCCGGATCATCTTCGTGACGCGAAAGATGGTGCTTTCCACGCCTTTCATCGTTAATCCGATTGTGGGCAGAGAGGCTATGGCTTTCGTCGTAAATCCCTGCCGGTAATAGAGCCAGAAGATTGTTCGGTCTCGGTCCGCTGTTTCCCCTGAAAGACTCGCGCTTAGATGAGCGTCGATCTCTCGCAACAGGATCTCGCGCTCCATTGCATGCTCACTTCCCGAAACGTCGCTGTCGCCGCTTCGATTTTCGAGGATCGTCACGTCTTCCACGATTTGACTGCCACCGCGTTTTTCTGAATGCAACGCCTTGAAGCGGTCGTGAACGATGTTCGCGCTTATGACCTTCAGGTATCCATAGATGGCGTCCGGGTGCTTGGGATCGTAGGCACGTAACAGGCGGTAGTCGTCGGCGCAGAGTTTCAGGTAAGTTTCCTGGACCAGATCGTCCAACGTCGTGGACGACGCTTCTCCCCACTTCTGGGCCGTGCGAAACACTACGCCCGCGATTAGGCGTTGATAGCGGCGCATGAATTCCTCCCACGCCGCCACCTCGCCGTCAATACACATTTCGATGAGCGACTCAGGGCTTAGCTGTGCAAACGACACGGTGCGCGTCTGGGATTCCATCTTCTCAGACTTCATGTTGTCCCTTGAAAACAGACTGGCAAACGAGCGGGTTCGGGAGTGAGTATGAGGCCAGAGGCCCTGCAGGTGGAAGCGCGGACGCGATGAGGAGATAGAATTTCGCCGGTTGTGGCCTATTTGGCTTTGGCGAGCCAAAAGCGGCCGTTCGCAAGGTCAAGTGTGATGACGTATTGACTCATGAAGGGTTGGCCCAGGTTGCCATCCATGATCATGTCGGTCACAAGCACCGGGCTGTCGATGGGAACGCCCGGAGCGGCGTCGAACTTCAGCCGCTGCTCCTTGACGTCGGGCTGGAGTCCGAAGACTTTGGCATGGTCCTTCGAGATCAGTGAAACGCCGCCCGCGCCGGAATCCAGGATCAACCACGTCATTCCTTCAGGCGTCGGCACGCCCAGGAAAGCGCTCAGACATCTGGCGGAACATTCACGTGAAATACGGAACGGCAGTTCTTTCATCGTCTTCGTCCGTTTGTTGAGACTGGCTCGCGTCTCGATGGTCAGCGTCCCGGCGATCTGATCGAGTGTGATGGCCTTGCCGTCGAACGCGTCGAGCGAAAGCAGTCCGTCCGGGGTTTTGTCGCCGGCGAAACGTTCGCCGAAATCAATCTTGCCAATGTTGACCGGCGTAAGCGCCACTTCGCCGGCAGTGATCTGTACGTTGTCGCAATGCGGGCCATCACTCCTGTGGCCGAACATGTCGTACCCCGTGGTTCGTCCCCAGAACTTGCAGTCGAGGGACTTCGAGAACTGCTCAGTCAGCAGTGTGACGCCACCGCCTGTGTCCAGCAGGAAGTCGCCAGGCTTGCCTTTAACGGTGACGTGCACTTTCCATAAAGCCTTACGGAAGCGCTGGAGTTTGATGACTTGCGGCTGGCCCGCAGTCTTGCCTGCGACCGGGAAAACTAAGAATAAACTGATGACGAGCGCGGTGGTTAGTTTCTGCATACTTGTCGGCTTCTCATACACAATCTGTTCTAAATCTGGCTGTGACGATCTTCTACTGTATGGCCTGTCCTAAATAAAACCAACTGCACGCGATTTGTATGTAAGCCGGGATTTTGAAAGATGAAAAAGATTCTCGAAATCGCGCTAGGGATCGTGACGAGTGTCGGCGGCTTTTTGGAGATCGGGTCGATTGCAACGGCAGCGCAGGCAGGCGCCGATTTTAGCCTTCAACTGATCTGGGCCATCGTACTCGGAGGACTCTGCATCATCTTCCTGGTCGAACAGGCCGGCCGGTTCTCCGCCGTCAGCGGACGAACCATTCCTGACGCCATTCGCGAACGCTTCGGATTCAACTACTTCGCCTTCCTTTATCTCGTTCTCGCACTGGTGTCGCTACTCGTTCTTTCAGCCGAGATCGGCGGCGTCTGCATCGCTCTCGAACTCGCCACCGGGATCGGTTTTCAGTGGTGGGCCATACCGGCTGCATTCGTGATCTGGCTCGTGCTGTGGAAGGGAACGTTTGGCGTGATCGAGAAGGGCGTCTCGCTGCTCGGCCTCGTCACGCTTGCTTTCGTCGTCGGCGCATTCCTGTTCAATCCACAGTGGGGGCAAGTCGCGAAGAGCGCGTTGCCGTCGCTGCCGCAGCATGACGCGGTGCATTACTGGTTCGTCGCAGTCTCGATTCTCGGCGCTTCGATCTCACCTTACCTGTTTTTCTTCTACTCCTCCGGCGCGATTGAAGACGAGTGGAAAGAGGATCACGTCGGAATCAATCGCATCATCGCGACAGGCGGGATGAGCTTCGGATCCGTCATCTCGATTTCCGTTCTGATACTGGCCGCGATGATATTTGCACCGCAGGGCGTGAAGTTCGAACACTATTCGCAACTGCCGACACTGCTGACGCCCATCTTCGGTCACTGGGGATTCTGGTTAGTCGTGGCTTCGGTGGGAATTGCCTGCATGGGCGCTGCGATGGAGATCACTCTTCAGATGGCCTACTTCACCGCGCAGGGCTTTGGCTGGAACTGGAGTGAGAACCAACCGCCAAAAGCTGAAGCACGTTTCGCGACTGCTTACACGGTCACGCTAATTCTGGGCGCACTCTCGAACATCGTCGGCATCGACCCGTTGAAGTTGACGATCTTTTCGATGACGGCGACCGCGGCAACTCTGCCGGTATCGATCGTGCCTTTTCTGTTTCTGATGAACGACTACAGCTACGTGCGTGTCCATCGTAACGGCTGGTTATCGAATACAGTCGTGATTGCGATTATCAGTCTCGCGTTCCTGCTGGCTTTAGTGTCGATCCCGTTACAGATCTTCGGAGGCAACTGATGAATTTAGTCAGAGACTGTCTCGACAAGCAGATCGAGGATAGTCAGAAGCGCCGCATGGGCCGCGTGGATGGGATCGTGCTGGAGATTGAACCGGGCCGTCCGCCGCGCGTCGCGTATGTTGAGTTGGGTGTCAAGACGCTGATGAACCGTTTGAGCGTGCGTTTGGGAAACTGGATTGCCCATTATCTGGAGAGCATGCATATCAAGTCGAAGCCTTATCGCATTGCGTGGGGCAAGCTGCGAGTTGGTCTGAATCATGTCGAGGCGGACGTCGAAGCCGAGAAGACGCCGGCGTTGGAATGGGAGGTTTGGCTGCGAGAAAACGTGATTCGACGAATTCCAGGGGGTGGGTGATGAGACACGAGCTACACGTTGAACTGTTGTTGGGCGAGAAAGTCTTCGCGATGAACGGGCAGCCGATAGGGCGCTTGGAAGACATCCGCACCGAGGTCAACAGGGGCCACTACTTCGTGTCGGAGTTTCTGGTTGGAAGTTACGCGGTGCTGGAACGGCTCGCAGCGTGGCGCATCGGACGCGCCGTGTTGCGTGTATTGCACGCGAAACGGAAAGAAGGTTACCGGATACGTTGGGACCAGCTCGACCTTTCGGACCCGGAGCGACTGCGTTTGCTCTGCGACGTCGACGATCTAATGCCGCTCAGCGAAGAGCCGTATTCGTGAGAAAGAGGTCTTGGGACTTTGGTCTTAGGTCTTTGTCGAATAAGTCCAAAGGCCAAAGACTAAAGACCAAAGACCGAAGACCAAAGACCAAAGACCAAAAATATGAGAGCTTTACTCCGTTTCAGTAATTCGTAAACACCAACCGATTGGGCGACTCCTGTCCCGGGTTTCTGATTACACCGGACGTAGCATTGCCGACGATGGCTGAACGGACCGTAGCCGGCGTCGCAGTCCGATGGTTCTGAAGGTACAGCGCTACGACGCCGGACACGTGCGGCGCCGCCATCGACGTGCCGGATGCGGTCGCGATCATCAAGTCGTTGCCGATCCACGCCGAGGTGATACCGACGCCCGGCGCGAAAAGATCCAGCACGGAGCCGTAGTTGGAAAACTCTGCGCGAGAATCAAACTTATCCGTGGCCCCGACGGTTATCGCCTCAGCGACACCGGCCGGAGAATAAGTCGCCGCGTTCGCGTTTCCATTGCCCGCGGCGACGATGTAAGTCACACCGGCTCGGATTGAATTCCGCACTGCCGCATCCGTGGCGCTGTTAGTACTTCCGCCGAGACTGACGTTGGCCAGCGCCGGCGTGCCCTGTTGTTCCGGCTGCGAGTGGTGCCACGTCACGAAGTTGATTCCCTCGATGACGTCCGACCACGAGCCCGTGCCCTGGCAGTCGAGCACGCGCACACCGTACAAGCGCACCTTCTTAGCGACGCCGAAGGTACGGCCGCCGATAGTGCCGGCTACGTGCGAGCCATGCCCGTCGCAGTCGATGCCGCCCGTTTCACTGTTGACTGCGTCGTAGATCGGGAAGGCGCGCCCGTTGAATTCCCAGTGCGTAGGGAGAATGCCGGTATCGATGACATAGGCGTTCACGCCCGTACCATCGTTGAGATATGAATAGAGTTGGTTAAGCGGCAGGTAATGCTGATCGATCCGATCGAGCCCCCATGACGCGTTCGGCTGCGGGTTCAGATCCACGTTCGGATCCGGGGTCATGACGATCGGGTCCGTATCCGGCGTACCAACTGCAACCGCGCCATCCTGTTGAACGAACGCGACGCGTGAGTCGCCGCTCATCGCTATTGCCTGCGCTTCAGTAGAGTTCAGTCGAAAGCCCTTGACGGCCACGCTCCAGGTGTCGCTGAAAGTACCGCCGTAAGTCGACGTCAGATCGGACGCTGTCGCAACTACCACCGGATCAGTTGGAACCGGTCCAGCAACAAAGGCGGTCGAACTCGAATCGACAGCCGCCATGGACATCGATTCGACTGCCATCGCGGTCTCGGGAGAAGTCTTAGCGCTCGCCGAAGCGACCTTCGGACTTGCTGCCACAGGTGTCGGCGCCGGATCCGCGACCGGACTCAGGTTTGTGGTCGCCAGCACGACGATATAGCGGTTGGGTATAGGATTGGGGACTGTAAAGTATTTGGTCGATGCGGCTGCGGTGTGGCTTTCAAAACGAAAAGGTGTCAGATATAAACAAGCTGCTGCGAGCAGCAGGGCAAGCGTCTTCCTCATTGAGTCTCTCCTAAAATCAGGGTTCTGAGCCGTGAGGACGGATTTATCGGGAGTGGCCCATCTTACCACACACTCGAAACAGCAAATTCAATCCGCGTTCCGTTCATCGGTGAATAACATGGGATTTTTGAATCCAGCGTGGCATTTTCGGAATCGATCTAAAATTCCCAAAATGCCACGCTACTCGCGCGAGGGGTGCGTTCAAATGTGCGCCCGGTATACAACCGGTGTCCGCTTCGAGGCAGGAGCGCAGCGGTGAACAGAGTATCCACAGAAGAGGTACTGAATAAGGCATACCGTCTCGCCTACTTTCTCCATCAAGACAAAGGTATGGCGATCCGGATCGTAGCGGCTGCCACGCTCAAGTTGAATGTCGCGATGGCAGTTCAGAGTAAGCGGCTGTACTACATCCCAGTCGGGAGGTTTTCGCGCGGAGAGTTGCGTCGCACAAACGGCATCCGCAACAAAGCCCTGTTCAGCGATCTCCACTTGCTCCAGCGCCTCGTCTATGGTGAATCCGAACCTTATGAACGCCAGAAGGAGCTTGCAGCCCAGGCAGGGCCGCCAGGCGTTCGCGCTAACGGCGACCCAGTCAGTGAGGACGATCTCCTCGTTTACTTCATCAAGCACCTGGTGAGAATTACGACAAAGCGGAACGCCTTTTACGTCACGCTTGGCGTCAGCCGCCTCCTACACAACTACAGCACGCTTGAAACGATGGAAGTCTACAACGCCGTGATCGGCGAGCCCGAGCGAGTGAAGGACGACTATTACTATCGCTCGCGTAAAGCCGTCTTGATGCACGAGATGTACGAGCGTTTCGGTCAGTTGATCCGGGCCAGTCGCCAGCGGCGCGGTGAAGAGAGGTTCGAGACCCAGCAGAGCTCGAACGAACAACGATCGCTCGTGAGACAGTGCCTGCGACTGTTCACGCCGTGGGACACGCAATGTCCCGTGCCGCCTGATTTCGATCCGTTCAAGACCGTGATCGCCCGGCTGACGTCGAAGAGTGGCGACGACGAGAACAGAATCGAAGTCAACCGTATCCACGCCGTCTTGCACCCGGATTGTTTCGCGAAGTTAGTCGCCGCTTTCGGCTATAGCCCACCCGAGGAGCGTATGGAGTTGCCCCGATTTTTCCTGAACCAAACAGACAATCAATCTCCCCCGCGGCAGCGTAGTGCGCCGGCGGATCTGAGCGCGGAAGAACTCGCCGAGATCAACCACATGCTTGCCGAACAGGCGGGACGCCGGCGTCGTTCGCCGCCCAGCGCCGTCGTGCGCATCATGGTCGACGGCGTAGAACGCGGCCGGTTTAATCCGGCGGAGCAGTCGAGCCTTAGCTTTACGGCTCAAGCAGACGCAGAAACGATTGAAGTGAAGACGACCGACACGAGCGGCGATCTGCTGCTCGCGACGCACCTGATGAGTAGCTCCGCGGAAGAGGCGCACGATGGGGCGCCGATCGTTTATTCGATCCGGTTGGAAGGCGGTCAGGAGTTGTCGCTCAGCATCGCGAGGAGATCGCATGACGGCGCTGCTGACCTGCTGATCCAGTTTGGTTACCAGGAAACGGATCTGCGTCGAGCCGCGCGTTTGTGGTGGGAACGGTTCAGTCTTCGCGGCGCCATCCTGTCGCCACGATATGTCGTCGTTGCTATGGTCGTGATTATTTCGGTGGTGAGCTATCTCGCGTACGTGAGACTGACAAACCGGCCGCCGGAGATTAGTGCGGTGCAGACGATTCCGGCTGCTCAAGATCCGCCCGCGGATCCACCGAATTCGAAAGTCACCTCGCCAACACCGACGCGGCCGCCGCGATCCAAAGTTGAAAGATCAACCGCAGTAAAGGCGCCCGTTGTCAAAGAAGTTCCGGTGCAAGCAGGCGAAGAGGAAGCTGCTACCCGCAGTGCCAGTGCAGTCGCCGCCGGTGTGAAACTCCCGGAAGTAAAGAAGATCTACATCGACCTGCGCGCCGACGATCTACGACATGATTTGTTACAACGCTTGAGTTCGAGCGGCGTCGTATCGGCAACGACCAACGCAGACGACGCGGATGCGTCTCTTAAAATCGTCTTGTCGCAGAAAGGTGACTCGCAGATAGAAGCGTCGGCACGTCTAGTCAACGCGCGTGGAGTGGTGCTGTGGCCCAAGACCGGCGCGCGACGTTATTCCGGCGACGCGTCGAAGGTGCTGTCCGAGGTAGTCAAAGACTTGACCGCCGCCATCAACGCTGCGCGCTCGGAACGTTAGTGAAGAGTGTGTTACGGCAAAATTTCAAACGCGCTGCAATGCTTCGGACGGATCAATTGGAAGTCACGACGATCAAGTGTCAGAACGCGTGTGATGTTTAGACGTTCCGCTATGGCGACGATCAGAGTGTCGACAAAATCGAGCTTGGCGTCGGAATATTGCCGAAGAATCGCGGCGGAGCGTGAGTAATCTTCTTGACGAGGAATCTCGAGAGTTAGTTCGGTCGTCGCGAGGCTCGCGATGAACTCCGCAGCGGCTTCGTTGTTGATGTCGCGTGCCAGGAGGTACGCAACTTCGGTAATAGCAGGGACGGGTAGAACAATCGGTTCGCGAATCGTTTCCAGAACGCGAATTGAAGCTTGGTGTTCTGATTCCAAGGCATTGAGCGAGGCAAACAGAAATCCAGAGTCGAGCAGAACCGCCATTTCTAATTCGTCGTCAACCCACTATGCTTATCGACCTCGGCGCGAAGGATCTCATCGGCGCGGGCAGCACTGTTACCTGGTCCTCCTGAGTATCGACCCGCCATCGACAACAACCACTTGGCAGCCGGTGAAGGTTGATCTGGATTTTTAGATGGGGCTGCGGCCCCTCCCTCTTCGGGCAGGCTTTCTTGAAGCAGTCGAAGCACTCGGCGACGTTCGTCGATTGGTAACTTGAGCAGCTCTTCAATTTTTTCTTTCTGGATCATGGCAGTCGATATTTTACCTGACTCAGACGTTGATGAATAGATCGCCAATCTTTAATGTCGTGTGAGGCACCCGGCTGAACATTACTTCGGTTCGCCCTGGAGGACGAAAGCGGCCCAGTAGTAGGGCGCCTGCCAACGCCCATCACGCCAGATTGCGATCTGTGCTGCCCGCAATGCGGCGGCGGCGTTTGGGTGTTTCGGTCCGAGAAGCCCGCGGTAGAAATCCGACATCAAGCGCGCGGTCGCTAAATCCTGTACGTCCCAAAGGCTAACAACGACGCGCTTCGAACCTGCGTACATGAACCCGCGCGTCATGCCGTACAGACCTTCGCCCTTCACTTCCTTGCCAAGTCCCGTGCGGCAACCGCTCAACACCACTAACTCGGCGCCGAGTTTCAGGTTGAAGACTTCATGCGCGCGCAAGTAACCCTCTTGCGGACGGCCCTGACGGTCCAACATCGAGAGCGCGATGCCGGAAAGTTCCGGGTGTGTGCTGTCAAGAAAACTATGCGTCGCGAAATGAATGATGCGGTACTTGTTCAGGTCGTCGCTCATCGCCGCCGCGCGATTCGCGTCAAAGCCGAGCGCGGCCTTACGCGCATTCGGAGGAGCGAGCGCGAGGATCGCCTCTGCTTCCTGGCGCGTATACGGGAGTCGAAGTAAAGCCGGCGCTCCATCCGAAGATGTCTCTTGTTCTTCGATGGCACGCGTCTGTGCGGCACTCGCGGCGCGATTCACGCTGGCACCGCGGCTCGACGATTCGCCACTAATCCGTTCATCAGTCTTATCGAAAACAGGATCGGCAAAAACTGCGACGACTTTTTCAGCCGGTTCACGGCCGTACAACTCGCGCCGGAGTACGGCAAGCGTTGACGCCGACGGAATGCTCGTCACTTCATGCTCGACGATCAGCGGCACGAACGGCGCAGCACTCGCGCGAGCGCCGCGCGCGCCCTGCGGATGCGCTGTCGCAGTCTGGCCTGGCACCGCCAGCGCAGCGAACGGCACATACTCCAATGCGCCGTCGGGCACGATAAGCAAACGCTTTCGTCCTAACTGTGCCGCAACTGGACCAAGCAGCATTTGACTCAAAGCCGCCGCTGCCAGTGGGTACTCAGCGTCCGCCCGTTGGACGCGCTGCCGCTTCTCATCAGCCGTTTCAAACTTCACGGGGAGATTGCGAGCGGTCAAGAGATCGTAGCAGCGCCGGGCCGCAGCTTCGATCGTTTCGCGCGGCGGCAGTTCGTAACTCGAAAACGAAGTCGGCGTCACCGCCCATAGGTAACTGCGCTTTTCGCCGAGCGAGTATTCCAACAGCAACGTCGCATCGTCCGTGACTGTCGTCTGGATCTCTTTTAGCTCGAGCGGCTCAGGCTGCGTCAGCGCTGTGTAGCGCGGACTATGCGCTTTCAACTCGGCCTCGACCGTCTGGAGCTGCGTCAACAGTCCTTCGATCCTGCGCCGCACCGCGGTCGCCGCTTCCTCCGGGTGCTGACCGCCGAATAAGCGCATCTGTCGATCTGCTTCGACGTTCAGCATGTCTTGCAGCGAGCGCTCGCGCGCGAGCAGATCCGGATCTACTCCCTGACGCACATCGGCGCTGGCTTCCGCCAACATGTCGATCAGGCTTCGCGCACGCGCCTGTTCGTAAGTCTTCAAGGCGGCGACGTCAAACCCGGCTGTCGGTTGACTGCGGTGGAGTCGCATCAGCAGATCAATGTGCAACTTGTAGACGTCTTGGACCGAGGCGAAGTAGGAGGCGCGGAGATCTCGACTGAGGACCTTGGTACGGAGTGTCTTGATAAGGTCCAACGCGGCTTCGGTGTTTTCGCGAGCGCGAGAAACGTCGTCAGTGTCGGATTGCGCGCGCGCTATTCCGTAAAGCGCGGCGACTTCACCGTTTTGATCTCCCACTGCACGCCAGATCGGCAGCGCCTTTTCATAATATTCCAATGCCTTCCGCGGCTTCTGCCACAAGTCATACGCGCGTCCGAGATGGTTGAGCGTGATCGCCTCGCCCTGACGGTCACTCGCGGCTATTCTCAACTTCAACGCGCGCTCCAGATAGTCGACAGCCTCTTCGTGCTTTCCCAAAGAACTGTAGGCAGCTCCCGTGTGCGTGAGTGCACCAGACTCTTGCTTCGGGTCGCCGCTCTCGCGCGCGGGCGCGAGCGCTTGTTGGAGGTATTCGAGCGCCTTCTGCGGATTTCCGGAAAGGTTGTAAACGTATCCCGTGTTGGTGAGGATCGCGGCTTCGAGCCGGCGATCTTTTATCGCTCGCGCGACCGGAAGCGCTTGGTCTAAGTAGTAAAGGGCTTTCTCTCGTTCAGCAACAAGGTTGTAGACCGTGCCCATGTTGTTGAGAAGTGTCGCTTCATTCCGGCGGTCACCGAGAGCACGCCACAACGGGAGCGCTCGCCCGTAATAGTCGAGCGTCTTTTGCCCCTCGCCTAAGACTCTGTAGGCCGAACCGATCTGTTGCAACGTTCTTGCTTCGCCGCTTTGATCTCCCACTTCACGCATCACGGGAAGCGCATGGCCATAAGAGTCAATGGCCTTGCGCGACTGGCCCATCGCGTTGTAAGCGCTGCCGTTGAGCGTGAGTGTGATCGCTTCTAAATGACGATCGCCGATGGCGCGCCACACAGCCAGTGCCTGATCGAGATACTCGAGCGCTTTCTGTTGTTCGCCGAGAACGCTATAGATCGAGCCGATGTTGGTGAGCGTCATGGCTTCTCCGCGCCGGTCGCCGGCCTCGCGCATCAGACGCAACGCTTCTCCGTATTGCTCGATCGCTTTGCGGCGGGAGTCGCCTGTTCTTGCGTCCTGGAGTTTGGCGCCGGCGAAGTAGGAACGCTCCGCTGCGACGCGCGTGCGGTCTGCCGCGATCGCAGTCCTCACGTCTTCGAGCCGTATCTCGTATCGTCCCGCTGATGCATCTTTCTCGTACGGGCTTACGTTCAGGCGATATGTGCCGCTGGATTCCGCCACCAGCGAAACCACTTCCAGTCCGCGTGTGCCGCTAAGGTTATTGTCTGCTTTGAGGAGGGGTTGTCCGTCCGGGCCGAACAACGTCAGGACTACATCGATGCCCTTCTGTTCCACCACTATGCGCGCATACTGGCCGGCGTTGAGTGTTACTTGATACGCGTGCTCTTCGCCGCCGCGCATCTCGCGCGAGAGCGGTAAGCTAACGGAGATGCGGAGTGGCTCTTGGGTGTAGGCCGTCGCGACCAGCAGCAGGAGGCAAGCGACGCATCGCGCCGCAGCTTTAGACACGAACCATCGAGGGAGCGATTGCGGCTTTGCCGCATGGCTCAGTCGCTCGGTGGTCTGCGGCTTCGCCGCCTGATGTGCGGCGTGGCTCTGCCTCGCCGTCGCCAGGACTAACAAGAATCGGGCTTCGCCCGCGGTCCGGGCTGTGCCCGAAGATTGGGCCGAAGGCCGAACGAGGGGCGCAGCCCCGATCAAAGGAATAAGTTTTCGGCGAGGCAGAGCCACGCCGCACATCAGGCGGCGAAGCCGCTGATAACGGAGTGTCCCTGCAAGGCGGCGCAGCCGCTGAGAACTGTTCGTGCGTGCAAAGCCTCGCGCAGTCGATCTCGAACTGGACGATTTATGAAATTGAATTACTTCCTTCATACGGGGCTCCCGATTGTATTACATCGGGGCCGATAAAGGGGTTGTCGGCATCGCAGCCGGGAGCTGCGCGATGCCGACTCGAAGAGCGATTAGCGGATCGCTGTTATTGGAGTGCTGCTGCTTGTTGTTGCACCTGTACTACTTTCTTCGTTCCCGGTGGCGAAGCGTTATGGCTCGCCAGTAGTTCCTGCTCGGTAATCGGGCGAGGAATACAGAACTTGCCATTGCAGATCTGCCACGGTGAGTTGGTGGAAGTCAGTGTGACGGGCGCGCAGGAACTCGTCGCTGCAAACGTGCCAGCACTTTGCGAGTCAATGGCAGTGGCCGTACACCGAGAAATTGCCACCGTCGGTGCGGGCGCCGGCTCGGCGAAATCACCGCCAATGGAGATGGCTTGCACGGACGCTTCGCCGGATGACGATTCGGCCATTAATCCCGAACCACTGGCGCCGGTGTCGAGCACTCTTTGTGTGTTATCGGACACTCGGGTAAAGGTGAATTTCGGGTAGACCTTCAGCGTTGAGTCGAAGGTACCGCCGTCGTTGATCGACATCGACCCGCTCGAGGACGTGGCGGTCGACAGGCTAACTGCGACAGTCCACGACTCCGGGTTGTTCCCCCCGTTGTAGGTAACGGTGATCGGGTTGATGCCCGCCAGCGAGAGCGAAGTCATCTGCACGCCCACAGTGCAAGGCGTGGAGAAACAACCGCCACGATGGATGACCGTGTCGATATTGCCGTGGTTCGGAAGCGGAACGCCTACGAGCGGCACGACGCCGGTGTATGCGTCTGATCCGGTTCCAAAAAATCCCTGCTGTAGCGGGGATGCCTGGAAGTTGTGATAGGTTTCGCCGTTGCCGGTTGTCTCGAACTCGTCGTCTCCTTCTGGGATAAACGTGCCCGCCGCCCTGCTCTTCGTAGTAACGAACAAGCCAACGGCCAACACCATCGCCACAAGGAACGAAAGGCCGAGCATCACCGGTTTTGTATAGAGCCTCCGCGTGATCTCTTTCATAAGCTCTTTTCCTCCTCACGAAATCTGTTTGTCCGAACTTCACGGAGCAACTCGGATGAAATCCGCGCGGCGATGCGTGCAGTCATGCCCGTGTATTTCGGCAGCGCGGATTTGACCACGTTGCCGAAGTTGATTACTTCTCCAATCTTGCGAACGTTCACACCGAAAATTTCAAAGCGAAGATCGCAGTTCCAAAAATGCCACGCCGCTTTCCGCGGTTGAAGGCCATACTGTTTTCTGCACTCACATTCAGATGATCGGACGCGCGGCGTTTCCCGACCTCAGCTGCCGGATTGGATCCTCTTCGCCAATTGTCCAGCCCAGATCCTGACAGCCTAAACACTCCTCCTACGGAGCGTTTGATCCCGACTGCCTGACGGCGTCGGTCAATGGTTGTCGTTCATGTGCGGGTGAATAACTATGCAGACACGTGCGGTGAATAGAGTTTCAATACTCGGGAAGGCGCGACGGCGTGTGCTGGGTCTTTCAACGACTGAGACGAGCTTCGCTAAACGCGGCTTTCTTACAGGCGAAGATCAGGCGCGGCAACGTCTCGAACAAATCGGCATCACTTTTCTGACTGGCTATCACGCGGCGCTCGAAGAGACCGGGTTCGGGTCACTTGCGCGCCGGCTCGCGTTCGTCGATGCAGAGTTGCGCGGGTTTGCTTTCGAAGGCGCAGCGATGGGACTCGCGCTTCTCGATCGCGTTACGCCGTGGCGAAAGAATCGCTGGGCCACTTTCACCGAACACTTAGCCGAACCCCACGTCTACATGATGCACGTCGGATTGGGTTGGGCGCTCGCCCGTCTGCGCCGAAGCGTCACAACGCACCTGGACCAGCTCGATCCTCTGCTGCGTTGGCTCGTCGTCGACGGTTATGGTTTTCACGAAGGCTATTTCGATTGGCCCCGATTCGTCGAACGGCGCGAGTTGCCCACGCGCTTGAACGGCTACGAGCATCACGTCTTCGATCAAGGTCTCGGCCGCAGCATCTGGTTCGTGAAAGGCGCGAACGTTGACGCAGTCGCGAATGCGCTCGATGCATTTCCTCTCGCGCGACGCGACGACCTGTGGAGCGGCGTCGGACTCGCCTGCGCGTACGCCGGCGGTTGCGGGCGCGCCGCGTTGCAGTCGTTGCGAGCGGCAGCGAACGGGCACATGCCTTCGCTCGCGCAGGGTGTCGCATTCGCCGCGAAAACACGACAGCGCGCCGGAAACCTCAACTCTTATACAGAAACAGTCTGCCGTGCGTTGTGCGGTCACTCCGCGGAAGAGGCCGCCGCAATCACGGACGCTGCCCTCGAAAATTTGCGCGCAGAAGGCGCGTTGCCGGCTTACGAAATTTGGCGGCGCCGCATTCAGGAAAAATTTGTACTGGGGGTCACAACAACATGACCATAAAGGACGGCGCATTCCGGCGCCAGGCTGCAAAGTTGACTGCAATCGTGCTCGTGCTCGTCGTCTACGGTTTCGCTCGCGTGCCCGAACCTTCGGAATCGGAGTTGGCAAAGTTGGCGGAAGGTTTTCACTTTCGCTCGTCGCCGCTGCCGACGATGAGCGGAGAAACGCAGAAGACGATTCGCGAAGTCAATCCATCGTTGCGCCGCATCTCCGGCTGGGTTTCCAGCGTCGGCGCCGCAGTGGCGTTGAACGATCTCGACGGTGACGGATTGCCGAACGACGTCTGCTACGTCGACACAAGAATCGACAAGGTCATCGTCGCGCCGGTGCCGGGCACGCCCGCGCGCTATCAACCGTTCACGCTCGATCCACTCACCGTTCCTTACGACACAGCGACGATGGCGCCAATGGGTTGTCTGCCCGGTGACTTCAACGAAGACGGTCTGATGGACGTGCTCGCCTATTACTGGGGACGCACTCCCGTCGTCTTCATCAAGCGCAGTGGCCAGTCGACTCTGAACGGCGACAGTTACACGCGCAGCGAAGTCGTCGCGGGCGGAGCTCGCTGGTACACGAACGCGGCTACGCTCGCCGATATCGACGGCGACGGCCACACTGATCTGATCGTCGGCAACTTCTTCCCTGACGGCGCACGCATCCTTGATGCACGAACCAACGCCGGCGACCACGTGCAGGACTCGATGTCGTTCGCGCAAAACGGCGGACACAAGCATCTCTTGTTATGGAAAGCGCCGGCGGCCGGCACATCGCCCGTTCAATTCGAGGAAGCCAGCACCGCGCTCGACGAAAAGAGTGCTCAAGGTTGGGCGCTGGCAATCGCAGCGGGCGATCTCGACGGCGACATGCTCCCCGAACTCTACTTCGCCAACGACTTCGGTCCCGATCGTCTGCTGTACAACCGCTCGACGCCGGGTCATCCGCACTTCGAGTTGTTGGCAGGACAGCGATCGTTTACGACGCCGAAATCTAAGGTGCTGGGCCACGACTCGTTCAAAGGCATGGGCGTCGACTTCGGCGATCTGAATGGCGATGGATGGCCCGACATCTACGTCAGCAACATCTCGCAGGAGTATGGGCTGGAAGAGAGTCATTTCGCCTTCATCAGCACGGGACGCGTAGACCTGATGAAGCAAGGCATCGCGCCTTACGTCGATCGCAGCGAGTCGCTTGGCCTGTCGCGTAGCGGTTGGGGTTGGGAGTCACGGCTGGGCGACTTCAACAACGACGGCGTGCTCGAAGCCTTGCAGGCGCTCGGGTTTCTTAAAGGCAACGTCAATCGCTGGCCCGAACTGCACGAGGTCGTGATGGGCAACGATCAACTGCTCCGCAATCCGCGCAGCTGGCCCGTGCTTCAAACCGGCGCTGACATCAGCGGCCACAGTCACAATCCGTTTTTCGTGCGCGGTCCGGACGGGCGTTTTCACGACGTCGCCGCACAGCTTTCGCTGGACCAACCGTCGGTCAGCCGCGGTATCGCGACAGCGGACGTGGACGGCGATGGGCGTCTTGACTACGCCGTCGCGAACCAGTGGGAGACGTCCTACTTCTATCACAACGAGAGTGACAACCCTGGCGCGTTCGTCGGCCTCAGGCTGCGGCTGCCTGTTTCCGCAGACGACGTTTCGCAGACGCGCGTGTGTCGCGACGCGAGAGGCGCGGGTGTGGTCCCGTCGCGTCCTGCAATCGGCGCTGAAGCACGTGTGATTTTGTCCGGACGCGCGCCGCTCGTGCAGCAGGTTGACGGCGGCAACGGGCATTCAGGCAAGCGCAGTCCCGATTTGCAGTTCGGGTTGGGCCATCAGGCCGGAAACGATCTCGTCACTGTCGAGTTGCGCTGGCGCGACGCGGCGGGCGCGCTTCACCAGCAAACGATTCAATTAGCCCCGGGCGGTTGGTACACGATCCTGCTCGGCCGTGAGAAGGGAGCGATCAATGAGTGCGCAAGAAGTTAGTAGTCGGGTGGACCGTCTCGGAGGACTGCGGCGTTTCGCAATCGCCATCACTGTTCTCAACATCCTCGGACACACGTTCTTTGGCTTCGAACAGTCGTTGGCCCAGCCGGTCGTGGCGTTGATCGCGGCGTACAGCACTGAACTGCTGCTCGAGTTGATCGACGCGCGTTGCAATCGTCGCGCGCTCAGGTTCGTGGGCGGCGGTGTGCGGCGATTCGTCGAGTTTCTGCTATCGGCGCACATCAGCGGACTGGCCTGCGCGATGCTCCTTTACGCGAACAACAGACTCGGGCCCGTTATCTTCGCTGCGGTCGTGGCGATCTGCTCGAAGGCCGTACTGCGCGCTCCTCATGGAAACGGCACGCGCCACTTCTTCAATCCTTCGAACTTCGGCATCACGGTGACGCTACTCGTCTTCTCGTGGGTCAGCGTCGCGCCGCCGTATCAGTTTACGGAAAACATGACCGGCGCCGGGGACTGGATCCTGCCGGGCGTCATCGTCTGCACCGGGACGTTCTTGAATGCGCGCTTCACGCACCGGCTGCCGCTGATTGCCGCGTGGCTGAGCGGCTTCGTTGCTCAAGCGGCGGTGAGAAGTCTCTTATTCGGCACTCCACTCGAATCGGGTTTGGTGCCGATGACGGGTGTCGCTTTCATTCTTTACACGTTCTACATGGTCACCGATCCCGCTACGACGCCAAGCGGGCGGCGAGATCAGATCGTGTTCGGTCTCAGCGTTGCCGCGGTCTATGGTCTGCTAATGGCGTTCCATGTCGTCTTCGGACTCTTCTTTGCCCTAACGATCGCGTGTGTGATTCGCGGAGCCTGCATGTACGCCATGCGCTGGATGACCCGACGTGCGCCTGAAGAGATCGCGGCCCCGGCAACGTTGAGTGCGCCATCACCTGCTTCCGCAATGGTGAGGGAGGCGTGAGATGCGACAAGCAATAGCCATCGTCGGCATGGCGTGTCGCTATCCGGATGCGCGTTCGCCCGACGAGCTTTGGGAGAACGCGCTCGCGGGACGGCGCGCCTTCAGACGCATCCCCGCGGAGCGACTGAATCTCAACGACTATTTGTCGTCTGATCGCCAAAGCCCCGATCAGACATACTCGACGCAAGGCGCCTTCATCGAGGGTTACGAGTTTGATCGCGCGCGCTTTCGAGTGCCTGGTGCGACGTATCGCGCTGCCGACCCCGCGCACTGGTTGACGCTCGACGTCGCTGCTGCGGCGCTCGAAGACGCCGGCTTTCCGGAAGGCGACGGGCTGCCGCGCGATACGACCGGCGTGTTTGTCGGCAACACGCTCACGGGCGAGTTCTCGCGCGCGAACACGCTGCGATTGCGCTGGCCGTACGTCCGTCGAGTTGTCAGGAAAGTGCTCGAAGACGACGCGTGCTCGCCTGAGCATCAGCGCGAACTCCTCGCGCAGATCGAGACGCTTTTCAAAAGGCCATTTCCGCCGGTCGGCGCCGAGACACTTGCCGGCGGTCTCTCAAACACGATCGCAGGCCGCGTCTGTAACCACTTCGATCTCAAGGGCGGCGGTTACACCATTGACGGAGCGTGCGCGTCGTCGCTCCTCGCGGTGATCAACGCTTGCACGTCGCTTGCTGCCGGCGATCTGGAGGTGGCTGTGGCGGGCGGGGTTGACCTGAGCACTGATCCGTTCGAGCTCGTCGGGTTTGCGAAGACTGGCGCACTGGCAGGTGATGCGATGCGCGTTTACGACGCGCGCGCGGCGGGCTTCTGGCCCGGCGAAGGCTGCGGACTGGTAGTGCTAATGCGACACGAAGACGCGCGGCTGAAAGGGCGGCGGGTCTATGCAGTGATACGCGGCTGGGGCGTCTCGTCGGACGGCAGCGGTGGGATTACGCGGCCGGAAGTCGAGGGCCAACTCATCGCGTTACGACGTGCTTACCAACGCGCCGGATACGGTGCGGACACGGTTGCGTACTTTGAGGGACACGGCACTGGCACCGCGGTTGGTGATGCGACTGAGCTTCAAGCACTCGCACGTGCGCGACGTGAAGGATCGCAAACGTTACCCGCTGTTGTTAGTTCCATCAAAGCCATTATCGGTCACACAAAGGCGGCTGCCGGCGTCGCTGGTCTGATCAAAGCGACGATGGCGCTCGGCGCACAGATCATGCCGCCGGCCGTGGGTTGTGATGAGCCGCACGAGGAGTTGAAAGGAGAAACGCTTCGCACTCTCAAACGCGGCGAACTGTTCTCAACTGGCGCGAGCCTGCGCGCCGGCGTCAGCGCAATGGGTTTCGGCGGCATCAACACGCACGTGACGTTGGAAGCGCCGCACGATGATCGTCGCGTGTCGCTCACGTCGAAGGAACGCGCGCTGCTCGCGTCTGCACAGGATGCCGAGTTGTTTCTCTTCTCCGCACCCGACGTCGCGCAACTCGAGAATCAAATCGAACGCGTGCTTGGTTACGCCGAGCGTCTTTCACGCAGCGAGTTGACGGATCTTGCCGTGCGGCTTTCGGAGACGCTGCGTCCGCTTCCGCTCCGCGCAGCCGTGGTCGCAGCAACTCCGGCTGAATTGTCTGCACGACTTGAAACGTTGAAGACGCGTGTGCGCGACGGTCAGTTGATCGATCCGCACGGCGGCTTGTTTCTCGGCAGTGAACGGTCGCCGTCAGTGCGCATCGGCTTTCTCTTTCCGGGCCAGGGATCGCCGTCATACAAAAACGGCGGCGCGTGGCGTGGGCGGTTCGAGTTCGTTGAAGATCTGTACGCGCACATGGAAGAAGAGTGGCGTGGCGACGGTATTTCGACTGAGATAGCGCAGCCTGCGATCGTCGCGTCGTCAGTCGCCGCACTTCGCGTGCTTTCGCGTTTAGGCATCACCGCGTCCGTCGCCGTGGGCCATAGTCTCGGCGAGTTCACTGCGCTGCACTGGGCCGGATCGTTGGACGAACCTTCGTTGCTGCGGATCGCTCGCGCGCGTGGTCGCGCGATGGCGGAAGTCAAAGGTCCGGCAGGCGCGATGTTGAGTGTTGCCGCGGACCGGCAAGCTGTCGAGGAGATTTTGAACGGCGAAAGAGTCGTCATCGCCGGCTTCAATTCGCCGCTGCAAACAGTTCTTTCCGGTGAGGCAGCGGAGATCAGCACGGTCGCGCGGCGCGCCGAAGCGCGTGGCCTGCGCGTGAGGCCGTTGCGCGTCTCGCACGCTTTTCATTCCTCGCTGGTCGCGTCCGCGGGCATTGGTTTGTCGGCGCACCTCGAGCGTGAAGAGTTTCGACCGTTGCAACGCGTGGTCTATTCGACAGTCACGGGACTGCAACTCGATCGCACCGCCGACTTGCGTGGACTGCTGCGAGAGCAAGTGACTTCGCCTGTTCGCTTCATGGAGGCGGTTGACGCAGCCGAGAGTGTCGATCTTTGGCTCGAAGTCGGTCCGGGCCAGACTCTCTGCGGATTGGTCGGCGAGTTTCGTAACGAGCCTGCGATCGCGCTCGATGCGGGCGGGAGTTCGATCCGCGGGCTGTTGAATGCCGTCGCCGCTTGTTTCTGTCTCGGTGCGCGCGTCGCGCATGACGAACTGTTCGCTGGCCGCTTCGCGCGGCCGTTCGATCTCGATTGGCGACCGCGTTTCTTCGTCAATCCATGCGAACTCGCTCCGGTCGATGACGACTACAGTTCTTCTGAACAGTCCGAGGAAGTTCGCGAGATAACTCACGTTGCAGACGGAACGCCGCTGGAAGTCGTGAGACAACTCGTCGCCGAGCGACTCGAACTTCCGATCGCAACCATCGAAAACGACAGCAGGCTGCTCGACGATCTTCACTTGAACTCGATCAGCGTGGCCCAACTCGTCGCCGAAGCTGCGCGCCGCCTCGATATTCCACCTCCACCAGCCCCGACACACTACGCGAACGCGACACTCTCTGAAATCGCCAACGCACTCGAAGCCGCGGCGCACGCGCCGAACACGGATGAACGGAATGACGACGCACAGCCGCCCGGCGTCGACGAATGGGTCAGACAGTTTTCCGTCGAATTCGTCGAACGCGCTTTGCCGCGGCGTGAGCAGAGAAACGGAGAAACGGAGATGCGGAGAAACGGAGATCTTCCCGTCGCCGCTTCTCCCAATCTCCGCTTCTCCCAACTCCCTGTACCGTCCGCCACCGAAGACTGGCGCATACTCGCCCCGCCAGATCACCCGCTCAAAGACGCGCTCGAAAAAACTTTCGCGCGCTCGGGTGCGGGCCGCGGCATCATCGTCGTTCTTCCGCCCGAGCCGGACGAGAGTCACATCCGTCTCCTGCTGGACGGCGCGCGCGCCGCGTTGAACGGCGGCGATGATTTTCGTTTTGTGCTCATCGAGCAGGGAGGCGGCGCGGCCAGCTTCGCGCGCACGCTCCACCTTGAAGCTAAGAATCTCAACACGTGCGTTGTTGTCGTGCCCACCGATCACCCCAACGCGGCAGAGTGGGTGCTTGCGGAAGCGCTCGCCGTGCGCGGCTACGCGGAAGCGCGCTACACGGCGGATGGCAAACGTTGCGAGCCGGTTCTGCGACCGCTCGTGACGGAACGCGATCAGTGGGAACTGCCGCTCACGGCGCGCGACGTGTTGGTCGTCACTGGCGGCGCGCGCGGTATCACTGCGGAATGCGCGCTGCGGCTTGCACGCGAGTCTGGCGCGCGCCTCGCCATCTTTGGCCTGTCTCAACCGAACGCGGACGAAGAGATCGTCTCGAACCTGCAAAGGTTCAAGGCGGCGGGCATCGACTTCCGTTACTTCAGCGTTGACGTTACGGATGCCGCAGCGACACGCGAGGCTGTTCGTGATGTGGAGCGCGAGCTCGGCCCGGTCACCGCCATTCTGCACGGCGCAGCGCGAAATGTTCCGTGCCTAATCGAAAACCTCGACGCTGGCGCATTCGTGCAAACGTTAGCGCCGAAGATCCAAGGCGCGCGAAATCTCCTCGCCGCGATCAACGCAGATCGACTCCGTCTCTTCATCACCTTCGGCTCGATCATCGCGCGTACTGGATTACCTGGCGAAGCGCATTACGGTCTCGCAAACGAATGGCTCACGCGTTTGACGGAGCAGTGGCAAGCCGCGCACCCGCACTGCCGTTGTCTCGCCGTCGAGTGGTCTGTTTGGTCCGGCGTCGGCATGGGCGCGCGACTCGGCACGGTGGATGAGTTGGCGCGGCAGGGCATCACGCCGATCGCAGTCGAGAAGGGTTTGGACGCGTTGCGCCGGCTGCTCTGCCGGAACTCCGCGAACGTCGCTTCGGTCGTGATGGGACGCGTACGCGAGATGCCGACGATTGAAGTTGAGACGCCTGAGCTTCCGTTCATGCGCTTCCTCGAAAAGCCGCGCGTTTACTATCCGAAGATCGAACTCGTAGTCGATGCGGAGTTGTCGACGGCGACTGATCCGTATCTCGAAGACCACATGTTTCGCGGCGAGCGGCTGCTGCCGGCCGTGATGGGACTCGAGGCGATGGCCCAGGTCTTCATGGCACTCACCGAGACGAATCAGCCGCCGGTGTTCGAGCAGGTTAAGTTCGAGCGGCCGGTCGTCGTTGCTGAGGATGGCATCAATACGATTCGTGTCGCGGCGCTCGCGCGTGCGCCGGGACGCGTCGAGGTTGTACTGCGCAGCTCGGAGACGAACTTTCAGGTCGATCATTTTCGTGCGGTCTGTCGCAAGGCGAATGCGTCATTGGAAACAGCGCAACACGCGCTTGCGAGTACTCGCGTCACTGTCGACCCCGATCACGATCTGTACGGCCGCGTGCTGTTTCATACAGGGCGCTTCCGGCGTCTTCGTGAGTACCGCGCGCTCAGGGCGACGGAATGCCTTGCGGAGATCGTGCCGGACGGAAACGTCAACTGGTTCGGCCGGTATTTACCAGGCCGGCTCGTGCTCGGCGATCCAGGCGCTCGTGACGCTGCAATCCATGCGGTGCAGGCGTGCGTTCCGCAGATCACGCTTCTGCCCGTCGGCGTCGAGAAAGTGACAGGCAGCTTAAACGCGCCGGTTGGCGAGCTCTTTGTGCGGGCGCAGGAAAAAGAGCGTCTGGCGGATGGTTTCATTTACGACGTGGAATTGATCGACGCCGAAGGTCACGTGCGGGAGCGTTGGGAGCGGCTGCACTTGCGGGCGGTCGGGGGGACGGATTTCAAGGGACCATGGCCGAAAGGATTGCTGGCGCCGTATGTCGAACGGCGGGTGCTCGAGTTGGTCCCTGGCGCGAGTGTGTCAGTCGCCTTTGAATGCGATCGAACGATGGAACGACGCGATCGAAGCAAGCGCGCGATCGAGAAGTCGCTTGGTGCATGCGGCATCATCAGGCGCGCGAACGGAAAACCCGAGGCGTGCGCCGGGCGCGACGTGTCAGCGTCGCACTCCGGCGATCTCACGATGGCCGTCGCCGGATCTTCTTCCGTCGGATGCGACCTCGAATTAGTCGCGAGGCGAACACCGGGAATCTGGTCCGACATGCTCGGCGTCGAGCGATTCAAACTCGCCGAACTGATCAGCCGTGAAGCACAGGAGTCCCTCGATGTTGCGGCGACACGCGTCTGGACCGCTTCGGAGTGTCTGAAGAAAGCAGGCGCCGGCATGACTGCGCCTCTCGTCTTCACCGCCGCCGCGCCTGACGGTTGGATACTGCTCGCTTCCGGCGAGTTGAAAATTGTCTCGTGCGTGGTCCAGGCAGACGGCGAACAACAGGATCTGGCAATTGCATTATTAACGGGGGACGGAGATGCGAGCGTATGAGTACCGGCACATCGTCGGGTTTGAGGAGACGAACCTGGTTGGAAATGTTTACTACGCCAATCACGTGCGTTGGCAGGGGCGCTGCCGCGAGATGTTCCTTCGCGATCGCGCACCCGAGGTTATCGAAGCACTCAAGCACGGACTCGCGCTCGTGACCACGCGCGTGTCGTGCGAGTTCATGGCGGAGCTCGTCGCCTTCGATGAGATCATCCTGCGCATGCGCCTCGGCGAGTTGGGCCAAAACCGGATCACGATGAAGTTCGAGTACTGGCGTCACAGCGACGCGGGCGAAGAGTTGGTGGCGCGAGGCGAGCAACAAGTCGCCTGCATGCAGCGCGAGGGCGAACAGACGTTTCCCGTCCCCGTCCCGCCACAGTTACGCGAAGCGTTGAGAGAGTATGCGACAAGCTGAAGACACCATTGCGTCACACCGGCGAGCGGTCGAACGCGTGATCACCGCGGCGCGTGAGCGGCTGTGTGAGCCGATCTCGTTGCACGACATGTCGCGCGTTGCTTATCTCAGCCCGTTTCACTTCAATCGCGTGTTTCACGAGATCACGGGACTTCCGCCGGCGAAGTTCATCTCGGCGATGCGCTTGGAGGAAGCTAAGCGGCTGCTCCTGAACACGAACCTGAGCATCACGGACATCTGCTACGACGTCGGATGCAACAGTCTCGGCACTTTCACCAGGCGTTTCACTCAACGCGTCGGGCTTGGACCACGTGAGTTTCGATACCTCGCGGAACGGATCACGCCCTCCTCCGTCGAGTCACTTTGCTCGCATTACGCTGAGTTGGCAGGACGCGCGTTGCTGCACGCGTCGGTGGAAGGCTTCGTCGAGTTGTCTACACCAAGCGCCGGGCCGATCTTCGTCGGACTGTTCCCGGCGTATATACCGCAGAGTCGTCCCGTCGGCGGCGCGCTACTGACGTCGCCGGGCGCTTTCCGTATCGGGCCGGTGCCCGATGGAACGTATCACCTTCTCGCCGCTGCGCTGCCGCCGCTCGCTGACACGCTTGGCTACCTGTTACCTGACACGGCGAAACTGTCGGTGGGTGCGGGGAATGGGCCAGTGATCGTCCGACAAGGCAGAGCGATCGCGAAGCCGACGATCACGTTGCGGCCGATGGCTCTGACCGATCCGCCACTCCTCGTCTCTCTGCCGTTTCTGCTCGCCGATACCCTGAAGTGAGCTTGAGCAGGCTTGGAATCAGTAGCAGTGTGGTGACGGCGCAGGTGAGAAGGCACAAACAGATCATGACGCCGAGCTGCACGTTCGGAGCAATCTGAGACAACATCAACACCGAGAAACCAGCCGTGATCGACGCGGCGCTGACGCAGACGGCCGGCCCCGTCGACTCGAGCGTGTGGCGCAGAGCTTCACTCGCCGGCATCCCTTGACTGAGTTTCTGTCGATACGCCGTCGCCAGGTGGATCGCAAAATCCAATCCGATGCCGAGCGCAATCCCGGCAAACATCGAGTTGGCGATTCCGAGCGGCGTCCCTACGAGCGCCAGCGCCGCAACGACCAGCAGCAGACTAAACGCCACCGGCAACACGGCGATGAGCCCGATCCGCGCCGACCCGAGCAGTATCGTGATCAGAATCAGATCGGTCAGAAGCGCTAACGCAATCGACGACGCCTGCCCTGAGACCAGCAGCCGCACCGTCAGATAGCTGATCCACCCATCGCCGAAAGGAACGATCTTGTGGCCCAGCCCCTGGCGCGTCGTTTCGCGCTCCGCAGCCTGGAGCACGTTGTCGATACGGCTGTAATCGGCGTCGCGAATAAAGACCGTCATACGCGCCCAACGCCGCTCCTCGTTAACCTTTTCGCCCATCGGCGCCTGCGTTGACTGCGAAAGCACCTTGAATGCGCGGTCGACGTCTGCCTGCGTAAAAGGCAAGCGTCCACTGCGCAACGACGCGCGGTAGGCGCCGTAGTTCAAACCGATGAGCGAGGCGTTTGTTCGCACCACGTCGTTGAAGAGACTGTTCACACCGCCGACGTGAGGCACTCTCGCAACGACCCATTCGAGCGAGCCCAGCGCAGCCACACCTTCGACGCTGTTGAACCAGCCGTCGCGCGTCGCATCCACCATCAGTTCCAGCGCCGTCGTGCCGGCCAACTTTTCATCGAAGAATTTGTCGCCCTGCACGATGTCGCTCTTCGCGGGAAGATTTCGGATCCAACTGTCGTCGACGCGCAAACGCGTGATCGCGAGCGCTGCAAACACCGTGACGGCGAGAGCGCAGAGGACTACTCGCCGCGGACTCGCCTGGCTCGTCAACATACGCAGCGCGCCTGCCGCCGGACGTCCGCCGAGGGCGACGGTAGGATCGCCCTTCACGCGGATGCGCGGCTTCAGGAGCGCCAGCAGTGCGGGAAGCAATGAGAACGTGAACAATGTCGAGAAGACAATCGCCGCCGAACCGAACAGTCCGAAAACGCGCAGCGGGTTCAGACTCACGGCCGCCATCGACAGCAACCCGACGACAGTCGAAACAGCCGTCACGCCGACAGGTCGAGCCGCGCTGCTGAACGCCGCGACAATCGTTTCTTCGGTCTTCCGATCGTTAGCACGCCATGCCTCGTTGAAGTAATGACCAAGCGCGTAGACGTCGTCCGAAACGCCGACGGCGATCAGGACGACGGGCAGCACCAACGTCGTGACGAACACCGGCTGCCCCGTGAACCCCATCAGTCCCGCCATCCAGATGAGGCTCACGCCGATTTCGATCAACGACAAAAACGCGGGCGCCGCGTGGCGAAACGATAGATACAACATCACGCCAAGGACGACGATGACGGCAGGAATCAAACGCGCGAGGTCGCGCGCCGTCGCCTCGCCAAGGACGGCCTGCGCCAACGCTGACCCGCTCAAATAAATCGCGTCTTTGCCGGACGACTCAGTCGCAATCAGCGCGCGCGTCTCTTCAAGCAGGCGGTAGCGATCGGCGTTCGGCTCGACCTTCGCGATGATGGCCGCTCCCTTGCCGTCGGCAGAGACGAGCGCGCCGGCGTTATAGCCTCGCTTGTTCACCTCGCGGCGCAATTGTTGAATGTCGTCCGGGCTCAACTCGTCCTCAGGCCGGAACAGCGGGCTGGTGTCGACTTTCCCATCAGCGAGAGCGACCCGCGGCACAGTCGCGAGACTGACGACAGAACCGGCGACAACTCCCTCAACGCGCGAAAGTCCGTCACTCAGTCGCGAGATCCGTCGCAGCGTCTCGGGCGTGTAGATCCCCGACTCCTCATTGCCGACGCCTATTAGCACCAGATCGCGCAGCTCGAAACGCGACGCCGCGACGTCACCTTCAGCAAACTCCGGAAGGTTCGAAGGGATTAAGGAGCGGCCGTCGAGCCGCAGTTGAATCCGGGGCACGTAGATGAGGGCACACAGGGTTATAGCGCCGACGAGCGTGACGACGAGGCGCGGGTGTCTGACGGAGAATCTCAGCAGACGAGTTATTAGGAACACCAACCCTCATGTATAGCAATTCGCGAAATTTTTCTTCTTCAATCTTGCTAAAGTTGTGAGGATCAACTAATCTCCTGTTGGTTATCAACATGAGGAGCCCAAATGGGACACACCAGTAACCAACTCATGCCCGGCACGCTCAACCTGATGGTGCTCAAGACACTGCACACGCTCGGCGCGCTGCACGGCTACGGCATCGCCCGTCGCATCGAGCAGATTAGCGGCGACGTGGTGCAGTTGAATCAGGGAACTATCTACCCGGCGCTCCTGCAACTCGAACAGATGGGCTGGATCAAATCGAAGTGGGGCGCGTCCGAAAACAACCGCCGCGCCAAGTACTACTCGATCACGCGCAAAGGCATAAAGCAGCTCACCGAAGAAGAAGAGAGTTGGCGCCGCACCTCCGAAGTCATGCTCCGGTTCGTAGTACCAGCAGAGGAGAAGTAAAAGGTGTTAAGAGTATTGCTTCATCGACTCGCAGGACTGTTTCGAAAACAACAGCGCGAGCAGGAACTCGACGAAGAGATCCAGTCGCACATCGAGATGCAGGTCGAGGACAACGTTCGCAAGGGAATGTCTCTCGAGGAAGCGCGATATGCAGCGCGGCGGAGCTTCGGCGGCGTCGACCAGATCAAAGAAGTGTATCGAGACCGCAGAGGCGTTCCGCTGATTGAAACGATGTTGCAGGACGCGCGATTCGCGGTTCGCGTCCTGCTTCGCAGCCCGATCTACACGTCCGTAGTCGTGCTAACTCTCGCAATCGGCATCGGTGCAAATACCGCCATCTTCAGTCTCGTAGACGCGGTCTTGATCAAGATGTTGCCGGTAAGAGACCCGGAACAACTCGTAGCGATCGAGACCTTCACCGAACGTGGTGAGCGCAACAACTTCTCCTATCCCCTGTTCGAGCAACTGCGCGATCACACTAAGACCTTTAGCGGAGTTTTCGCCGCTATCGACGGAACGAGCAACATGGACATGATCGGTCCGGCCGAGGATGCTCAACCGGTGCCCGTCGAAGTTCAACTTGTCTCGGGCGAATACTTCTCCACGCTCGGTGTGAATGCGATAACCGGCCGTACGCTGACGACAGAAGACAACAAAAATCCCAACGCGCATCCCGTCGCGGTTCTCAATTACGCCTTCTGGCAGAACAAGCTCGACGGTGATCCGTCGATCGTCGGCAAGGGCATCAAGTTGAAGAATCAGCCATTCACCGTCGTCGGCGTGACTCCTCCCGACTTTTTTGGCGAATCGGTTGGGCGGGCGCCCGATGTGTGGGTCCCGCTGATGATGCAGCCGGCGTTTGATCGCGGTGAATCGTATCTGGGTTTGCCGAACATGGGTTGGCTTCGCGTGATGGCCCGGCTCGCGCCCGGTGGAAGCGCGCAGCAGGCACAAGCGGAACTGGCAGTCTGGCTCAGCCAGGTCCAATCAGATCAGACTGAACTCGGACGTAACGCTCGTCGCTTGCGCAATGTAGAAGTCCTCGCGGGCAGCAAAGGTCTGTCAGAGACGCGGGTAAAGTTCTCGCGGCAACTGTGGATACTGACGGCCGTCGTCGGACTACTGCTTCTGATCGCGTGCGCGAACGTCGCCAACCTTCTGCTGGTGCGCGCGTCAGTGCGTGCAAAAGAAGTTGCGGTTCGACTGGCGATCGGCGCAGGACGTTGGAGACTCATCCGGCAATTCCTCACCGAGTCGCTGCTACTCGCTTTCGCCGGCGCTGTTCTGGGACTGATCCTGGCGTCGTGGGGTAGCAAGCTTCTGTTGGTGATGGCGTCCGAAGGCTCTGCGCCGATCCCGATCAACGTTTCGCTGAACCTGAGAATTCTCGGGTTCACGATGCTGGTCGCATTGATCACCGCGGTCCTGTTCGGGCTTGTGCCTGCGTTGTCCGCGACGCGACACGATCTCAACACCACGCTCAAGGAGAATACCGTTGCAAATCCGCGGCTTCCTCTCTCGCGCGTGTTGATAGTGTTTCAGGTTGCGCTCTCGCTGCTTTTGATTACAGGAGCTGGACTGTTCGTTCAAACACTACGAAATCTGCGCGTTCGTAACATGGGTTTCGAGGCCGACAAGGTCTTGCAGGTCAGAATCGACGCTCGTTCCGCCGGCTACAAAGACGAACAGTTTGCAGACCTCTACGCGCGCGTGCTGAACTCGATTGCCTCTGTTCCAGGCGTTGTATCCGCGAGCACTTCAGACAGCGGATTCAGAACCGGAAGCGCGCGGACCTGTTGCATTGCCGTCGAGGGTTACAGTTTCAGTGCGAATGAAGATCGGCAGGTTCGCGTCAACACCGTCGCACCGGGTTATTTCAAGACGATGGGATTGCCGATCCGTCTGGGTCGCGATTTTCAACCGCAGGACTTGAACCCACAACAGAAGCCCGGTTCGTTTCCGAAACTGGCCATCATCAACGAGACGATGGCCCGGCATTACTTTGGCAATGCGAATCCGATCGGAAAACGGTTTGGCTGGGGTGATCCGCCTGACGTCAAGTACGACGTTGAAATCGTCGGCGTTGCCGATAACGCGATCTATGGAAACCTCCGCGAAGAGACGTCTTCTCTGATCTACTTCCCGAGTAATAAAGGACAACTGCTCGTGGTGCGTGCCGCGGGAGCGCCGGAGTCTGTCATTGCGTCAATCCGAAACGAGATACGAGGCGTCGACAAGAACCTGAGGATCTCCGGAATCAAGACCGTGCCTCAACTGATCGATCAGTCGTTGGTCCTGGAACGACTGCTCGCAAAGCTCTCGAGTTTCTTCAGTGTGCTGGCGCTGCTGTTGGCGTCGATCGGGTTGTATGGCGTGATGGCGTACGCGGTCGTTCGCCGGACGAAAGAGATAGGTATTCGCATGGCGCTCGGTGCTCAACCCGACAGTCTGCGCTGGATGGTGTTGCGCGAGACTCTGTGGCTCGTGATCGTCGGCGTGCTCATTGGAGTACCGGCTGCTCTTGCGGCGACACGGTTTATCTCGAGTCTGCTCTACGGTCTGACGCCGACCGATCCAGTCACGGTCTCCATCGCAATACTGGTCATGGTTGTCAGCGGAATCCTCGCAGGTTTCCTTCCCGCGCGGACCGCCTCACGAGTCGATCCGCTGGTCGCGCTTAAGTATGAGTAGGAGCATACAATTTTGTAAGTCGACTCGGATTGAGTGACAAAAATGTAGGGATGAAGCTTAGGCGCGGAACCGTTCGCAACGGATCCCGTACTTCTTGACCTTGTAGCCGAGGATTCTTTCAGTCGTGTCGAGAAGCTTTGCCGCTTTGGCGCGGTTTCCGCGAGCGGTCTTCAGCGCATCCTGAATCAGATCGCGCTCGTAGTTTTCCATCGCTGACCCGAGCGACAGACGGTTAACGGTGTCGGAACCTTCGGCGGTTTGCAGCGACGGCGGCAGATGATGGCCGTGAATCACGCTCGAGTCGCAAATTAGAACTGCCCGCTCGATGACGTTTTCGAGCTCGCGCACGTTTCCCGGCCAGTGATAACTCGTCAGCATGTCGATCGCCGGCGTCGAAATGCGCTTGATGCGTTTTCCGTGTTCACGCTCAAACTTTTCGACGAAATGCTCGGCCAGCAGCAGTATGTCAGGCTTGCGCTCGCGCAACGGCGGCATGAAGATCGTGAACACGTTCAGCCGGTAATAAAGGTCCTCGCGAAACTGCGACTGCTTGATCGCTTCTTCGAGATCCTTGTTCGTCGCGACAATCAACCTGACGTTTACTTTGATCGTGTCCACCCCTCCCAGCCGTTCGAACTCACGCTCCTGAAGCACGCGCAGCAGTTTCACCTGCGTCGTCAGGTCGAGGTCGCCGATCTCGTCGAGGAACAACGTCCCGCCATCCGCCAGCTCAAACCGGCCCTTTTTCCGTGTTTGAGCGCCGGTGAACGCGCCTTTCTCGTAACCAAATAACTCCGATTCAATCAACGTGTTGGGAATCGCCGCACAACTGATTTTGACGAACGGTTTGCCGGCGCGCAGCGAGTTGTAGTGAATCGCGTGAGCAATCAACTCCTTGCCGGTTCCCGACTCGCCGCGCAGCAGCACGGTCGTGTTCGTGCGAGCGACCTGCGTCACTTGTTCGTAAACCAGGCGCATCGGATTGGCGTTGCCGACGATCTGGCCGAAATCGTAACGTTCACGCAGCTCCTGCTTGAGATGGATGTTCTCGTCGACTAAGCGCTTTTTGTCAGCCTCGATGCCTTGTCGCACCTTGAGCGCCTGCGCCATCATCGCCGCCGTCACACTCAGGAACTTCGTCGTCCGATCGAAGTCGCGCTCCTGCTTATAGACGCGGTCCGCGCCGAGCACGCCGACGGCTTTTCCTCCAACCAGTATCGGCACGCAGATGAAGCTGACTTCCTTGCGCGTCCTGTTTTCTTCATAAGAACGAAACCGGTTCAGCAGCAGCGGCTCGCGACTCGTTTGCGGCACGACGACGGGCTTTCCACTTTGCACGACGCGGCCGATCACGCCTTCGCCGACGCGGTAAGTGATGCGATGAGCGGAGTCCTGGTTGAGTCCGTAACTGGCTTCAATGCGAACCTTGTCGCCTTCGTCGTCGAGCAGCATGACGAAACTGCGCAACATCCCGTGATGACGGCCGAGCGTCTCGAGCGCGCCCGCGAATGACGTCTTTAGATTGCTGGTATCGGCGAGCAGACGGCTGATCTCGAGCAGCGTACTGAGTTTTCGCACTTCGCGCCGTTCGCGAGAGATCAGTTCCGGACTTTTCATGCGCGCCGCATCTTAACACAACTTACATTCTTGTAGCCTCGAACGCGCGAACCTACAAATTTGTTGGTCGAAAGACTGCGGGACACTTATATGTGCAGCCAGTTTATGCGTGTTTGCGCGTTGGCATGACTGTTGTAGAGAGCGATTACGGGCAAATCGATCTTTCAGGGAGTCAAAAAACAAGATGCTCAAAGCGCTTGCACTCGCATGCCTGCTCCTTTTCACAACGCCTCTGGTTGCCATAGCTGGAGATCCGACGGGAGCGACGACCGGCGGAGCTGCCGACGTAGTCGCCGCAAATCCGGCCGCACCGACATCGCAGGAACTGGCCGCGGAAGTGGGCCATACAAAGATCGCGGGCAACTTCGTTTGGATGTTGCTCGCGGGATTTCTCGTGATGTTCATGCAGGCCGGCTTTGCGTTTTGTGAAACCGGCTTCACGCGCGCCAAGAACGCGTCGCACACGATGGCCATGAACATGATGGTCTACGGCATCGGCCTGCTCGGCTACTGGGCCTGCGGTTACGCGTTGCAGATGGGCGGCGTCGGCGCTGTTGCCGCACTCGGCAACACCGGCCCGCTCGCTTCCGAGTACACGATCTCGATCGCGGGTCATTCCTTCGGTCTCTTCGGCACGAAAGGCTTCTTTCTCGGCGGCGAAGCTTACGACGTGAGCGTCTTCGCGCTCTTCCTTTTCTCGATGGTGTTCATGGACACGGCGGCGACGATTCCCACCGGCGCGATGGCCGAACGCTGGAAGTGGGGCTCGTTCATCGTCTATGCGCTGTTCATGTCGATGTTCATCTATCCGATCTTCGGAAACTGGGTTTGGGGTGGCGGCTGGCTTTCTCAACTCGGCAAGGAGTTCGGACTGGGCCATGGACACGTCGACTTCGCCGGCTCGTCGGTCGTGCATTTGGTTGGGGGCGTCGCGGCCTTTGCGGGCGCCCGAATTCTTGGTCCGCGAATCGGCAAGTATGGGCCAGACGGGCGAGTGAACACGATTCCGGGACACGACATGCCGATGGCGATACTGGGCGTTCTGATACTTGCGTTTGGTTGGTTTGGTTTCAACGCCGGGTCGACGCTTTCGGGCGGCGACCTGCGCATCGCGGTGGTGGCTGTCAACACGATGCTGGCCTCCGCGGCCGGAGCAGTATCGGCGATGATTGCAATCACTTACCTGCGCGGCAAACCCGATCTGTCGTTCATGGCGAACGGAATGCTCGCCGGACTTGTCGCTGTGACCGCACCGTGCGCGTTCATCAACAGCGCAGGCGCCGTTTTGATCGGGCTCGTGGCCGGCGTCCTGCTCGTCGGCGCGACGATTTTCGTGGAGCATCGTTTGAAGATTGATGATCCGGTGGGGGCCATCAGCGTTCACGGTGTCAACGGCGCCTGGGGCGTGATCGCAGTTGGTCTGTTCGCGGATGGGACTTACGGCGCGGGGCTGAACGGTGTGGCGGGTGGCGTGCGCGGGCTTTTCTATGGTGGCGGCATGGGCCAACTCGCAGCCGAGATCGCCGGCGTGGCGGTTTGTATCGCATTCACGTTCACGGCATTTCACGTGTTCTTCAAGGCGGTTGGTTACCTCCTCGGCAATCGTGTGCCGGCGGCAGTCGAGATTGAGGGATTGGATCTCGGAGAGATCGGCGTTCCGGCATATCCGGAATTTTTGCCTGTTATGGCAACAGGTGTCATGGCGGAACCGGAAGTCGTCGCCAGTCCATCCACTTCAATCCTTGATCAAGGTCTTGCGGTTGCCGAAGCGAACGCCGGGTAGTCGTGATAAATGCGCCGTCAAAACAAGGTCTCTACGACCCACGCTACGAGCACGATGCTTGTGGCGTGGGTTTTGTAGCTGACATCAAGGGACGCCGGTCTCATCAGATTGTCCACGACGCACTCGAAGTACTGCTTAACCTCGAGCATCGTGGCGCGTCAGGTTGTGAAGCAAACAGCGGCGACGGCGCGGGGATCCTAATTCAAACTCCACATCAGTTTCTGCTGAAACAATGTTCGTTCGAACTCCCCGAATTTGGACAGTACGCCGCCGGCATGATCTTCCTTCCTGTCGCCGCTCAGCCGCGACAGCAGTGCGAAGCAATCGTGGAGCAGATCGTAAAAGACGAAGGCCAGCAACTACTCGGCTGGCGAGACGTTCCCACGAACGATTCCCTGCTCGGCCCAACTGCACGAGCTTCGATGCCGATCGTTCGTCAGGTCTTCATCGCTCGCAGCGCCGGCCTGACTGATGACGCTGCGTTCGAGCGCAAACTCTACGTCATTCGCCGCCGTGCCACGCGTGAGGTGAAGCGTGCAAACATCGACGGGTTTTACATCTCGAGTCTCTCGTACAAGACCATCGTCTACAAAGGCATGCTGACTGCCAGCCAGTTGCCGCAGTTCTATCCGGACCTGGTTGACGACTCCTTGACGTCTGCGCTCGCCATCGTTCATTCGCGTTTCAGCACGAACACGTTTCCGAGTTGGGCGCGCGCACATCCTTATCGCTACATCGCACACAACGGCGAAATCAATACGCTGCGCGGAAACTTCAATTGGATGCGCGCGCGTGAGAGTCGCTTCGCGTCGAAGCTCTTCGGCGACGACCTCGCGAAAGTGTTGCCCGTCATCGACAGCGATGCCAGCGACTCGGGCATGTTCGACAACGCACTCGAGATGTTTCTGCTCGCCGGCCGTTCGCTGCCGCACGCGCTCATGATGATGGTCCCGGAACCGTGGAGCGGCGACCCGTTCATGAGTCCGGAGCGGCGGGCCTTCTACGAATATCACTCGCTGATCGCCGAGCCGTGGGATGGGCCGGCGGCCATCGTTTTCAGCGACGGATTCAGTGTCGGCGCCTTACTCGATCGCAATGGACTTCGTCCCGCTCGTTATTACGTCACGACTGACGATCTCGTCGTGATGTCGTCTGAAGTCGGCGTTCTCGACGTTCCCGCCGAGCAGATCGCCGTGAAAGGGAGTCTTAAACCCGGGAATGTTTTTCTCGTGGACACGAATGCGGGGCGCATCGTCGGCGACGACGAGTTGAAACAGACGCTGGCGCGCGAGCATCCGTATCAGGAGTGGCTCGACGCGAACATGATCACACTCGACCACTTGCCTGAGCCGCCGTACGTTCATCAACCCAACACCGACACGCTTCTCCAGCGACAACGCGTCTTCGGTTACACGTATGAGGAACTGAAACTGCTCATCGCGCCGATGGCTGCGAATGGAAGCGAGCCCGTTGGATCGATGGGCACCGACACTCCGCTCGCCATACTGTCCGAACGCCCGCAACTGCTCTATCACTACTTCAAACAACTCTTCGCGCAAGTGACGAATCCGCCTGTCGATGCGATACGCGAGGAGTTGGTGATGTCTGCCGACACTTGCGTTGGCCCTGAGATCAACATGCTGGAGCCGTCGGCCGAGTGCGCACGACAGATCCGGCTATCGTCGCCGATTCTACGCAACGAAGAACTGGAGAAGCTGCGACTCCTCGGTGATTCGGACAGTCACTGGGGCAAGTCAGGATTCAGATCGGTGACGATACCGATTGTTTATCCGGTTGCTGAGGCGGCGAAGGGACTCGCAACGGCGCTCGAGAATGTTTGCGAACAGTCCAGCGCCGCGATCAAGGCTGGTTACGATCTCATCATCCTCTCGGACCGAAACATCGACGCCGAAACCGCGCCCATCCCGGCGCTACTTGCCGTCGGCGCTGTCCATCATCACTTGATTCGTGAAGGCACACGCACACAGGTTGGTTTGATCGTTGAGAGCGGCGAGCCTCGAGAGGTCCATCACTTCGCTCTGCTGTTGGGCTACGGCGCCGCGGCGATCAATCCTTACCTAGTCTTTGAAACGCTCCAAAGCGCGGCCTTGCACAATTACGTTCGTGCAATAAACAAAGGAATCATCAAGGTCATCTCGAAGATGGGCATCTCGACGACGCAGGGTTACTGCGGCGCGCAGATCTTCGAAGCCATCGGACTGGACCAGGAGCTCGTCGACAAGTACTTCACCTGGACGCCTTCGCGCATCGGCGGCGCGAACCTCGACGTGATCGCGGAGGAAGCTCGACGCCGGCACGCCTCCGCATTTGTCGAGCGCTCGGAGCATTTGGAGAGCGGCGGTCAGTATCAGTATCGCAAAGACGGCGAACCGCATCTCTTCAATCCGTTGACGGTTCACAAACTCCAAGCCGCTTGCCGGACCGGAAACTACGCGGCGTTCAAAGAGTACAGCGAACTCGTCAACAATCAGTCGCGCAGTCTTTGCACGCTGCGTGGTGTGATGGAGTTTCGGCCCAGTCGTCCCGCGGTTCCGATTGACGAGGTTGAGCCTGCGGAAGCGATCGTCAGGCGTTTCAAAACGGGCGCGATGTCGTACGGCTCGATCAGCAAGGAAGCACACGAGTCGATAGCGATCGCGATGAATCGCATCGGCGGCAAGAGCAACACCGGCGAGGGCGGCGAGGATCCCGAGCGCTTTTTCGTCGATGCAAACGGCGACTCGCGCAACAGCGCCATCAAACAAGTTGCGTCAGGAAGGTTCGGCGTCACGAGCCACTATCTCGTCAATGCGAAGGAGCTACAGATCAAGATCTCGCAGGGCGCGAAGCCAGGCGAAGGCGGTCAACTGCCCGGCGAAAAAGTCTATCCGTGGATAGCGACCGTGAGACATTCGACGCCGGGCGTCGGACTGATCTCGCCGCCGCCGCACCACGATATCTACTCGATCGAGGACTTGGCCCAACTCATCTACGATCTCAAGAATGCAAACCCTGAAGCGCGCATCAGCGTGAAGCTCGTGGCCGAAGCAGGCGTCGGAACGATCGCTGCCGGCGTAGCCAAAGCGCGAGCGGACGTGGTGCTGATTAGCGGGTACGACGGCGGCACCGGCGCAGCGCCCCTGACCAGCATCAAGCACGCAGGCGCGCCGTGGGAGCTCGGTCTCGCGGAAACACATCAGACGCTGCTGCTGAACGATCTGCGCAGTCGCATCACGATCGAAACCGACGGCCAGTTGAAGACAGGTCGTGACATTGTCGTTGCCGCATTGCTGGGCGCCGAAGAGTTTGGCTTTGCCACCGCGCCGCTGGTGACGCTCGGTTGCATCATGATGCGGGCTTGTCACCTGAACACCTGTCCGGTTGGCGTGGCGACGCAGGATCCGGAACTGCGAGCGAAGTTCACGGGCGATCCGTCGCATCTGGTGAACTTCATGATCTTCATCGCGCGGGAAGTGCGCGAGCTGATGGCCCAACTCGGATTCCGCACTGTCAACGAGATGGTCGGACACTCCGAGTGCCTGCACATGGCGGAGATCGAGCACTGGAAAGCGCGTCATCTCGATCTGTCGCAAATCCTCTTCCAGCCTGCTGTTCCTGCAAATTTCGGGCGCTACTGCCAAAGCACGCAGCATCACGAGATCGAAAACACACTCGACAGCGAACGGTTGCTCGAGCTCTGCCGCCCCGCGCTACACGAAGGTAAGCCCGTATCGGCCACCCTTCCGATTCGCAACATTCATCGTGCTGTTGGAACGAGGCTCGGAAGCGAAGTCACGCGACAGTACGGACCAGCCGGATTGCCGCACGACACGATCCAGCTCGGTTTCGAAGGATCGGCCGGACAGAGCTTCGGCGCGTTCATTCCGAAAGGGATCACGCTGCGGCTCGAAGGCGATGCAAACGACTATGTCGGGAAAGGGCTGTCAGGCGGAAAGATCATCGTCGTGCCGCCAAAGACCGCCACGTTCGTGCCAGAAGAGAACGTGATCATTGGCAACGTCGCGTTCTACGGCGCGACCAGCGGTCAGGCTTACGTGAACGGCATCGCAGGCCAGAGGTTTTGCGTGCGGAACAGTGGGGCAAACGTGGTGGTTGAAGCTGTAGGCGATCATGGTTGTGAGTACATGACGGGCGGACGGGTCGTGGTTCTCGGTTCGGTGGGCCGGAATTTTGCTGCCGGCATGTCGGGCGGTATTGCTTATCTCATTGACGACACCCGGCAGTCAGGCAAGTTCTGCAATCTCGACATGGTCTCGTTAACTGCGCTCGACGATCAGTCGGAGATGGAGTTTGTTAAAGACCTGATCTTTCGTCATGCCGAGTACACCGGCAGCCGCCGCGCGACCGAGATTCTTCTCGCGTGGGACCAGTTCGTTGTGAGCATCGTCCGCGTGTTGCCGAACGAGTATCGCCGCGCGTTACAGAAAGCGGCAGTGGCCCATGCCTGAGCGCGTTCTACCAGTGATGCGATTGCCTCGGGAACGCGTTCACGATTGGAACGAGTTTCACACGCACCATGATGAGTCGACGCTGCGGGCGCAGGGCGGACGTTGCCTGGACTGCGGCATTCCGTTCTGTCACACGGGAGAATTGCTCAACGGCGCGGCGACCGGATGTCCGCTCAACAACCTGATTCCGGACTGGAACGATCTCGTCTCTCGCGGCAACTGGAAAGCGGCGCTCGCGCTACTGCACAAGACAAACAACTTTCCCGAATTCACTGGCAGAGTTTGCCCGGCGCCGTGCGAGGGTTCATGCGTGCGCGGGCTTGTGGACCAGCCGGTCACCATCAAGGCGATCGAGTGCGCGATTGTAGACCGCGCATTCGACGAAGGCTGGATTGTTTCCCGTCGGCCTGAAAGACGGACGTGGAAGAAAGTTGCCATTGTCGGATCGGGTCCAGCGGGTCTGGCGTGCGCGGCGGAGCTCAACTCGTGCGGCCATTCGGTGACTGTCTTCGAGAAAGCCGATCGCATCGGTGGTTTGCTCATGTATGGCATTCCGAACATGAAGCTAGACAAAGCCATCGTCCAACGCCGTGTCGAGTTGCTCGCGGCGGAAGGCGTTGACTTCATCACTAATACCGACGTGGGACGCGACTATCCAGTCGATCGGTTGCGTGACGAGTTTGACGCAATCGTGTTGTGCGGCGGCGCCAGTCGTCCGCGCGATCTCTCAGTTGAGAACCGAAACCTGCACGGCATTTACTTCGCCATGGACTTCCTGCGTGCGAATACCAAAAGGCTGTTGGACGGCGAGACGACCGGTTTCATCTCGGCGAAAGATAAAGACGTGATCGTGATCGGCGGGGGTGACACGGGCACTGACTGCGTGGCTACTGCGCTGCGACACGGCTGTCGCAGCCTGGTCCAGTTCGAGATCCTGCCGCAACCACCGTTCGCGCGCGCCGCTGATAACCCGTGGCCACAGTGGCCTAAGATACATCGCGTCGACTACGGCCACGAAGAAGCCATCGCACTCAACGGGCTTGATCCCCGTTCTTATTCGGTGAAGACCGTACGTTTCATTGGCGATCACGCAGTCGACGCCGTAGAAACGATCGAGATCGACTCAGGCACGCAGCGCGTGTGGCCGGCTCAACTCGTCCTACTCGCGATGGGTTTTCTCGGGCCCGAAAAAGAAGGCTTGATCTCGCAACTCGGCCTCGCGCTGAACGAGAAGGGACTGGTTGCAGTCCACGCAAACAAGATGACGAACGTTCCCGGCATCTTCGCCGCCGGCGACGTCGAACGCGGCCAGTCACTCGTCGTGTGGGCCATCGCCGACGGCCGCAAAGCCGCCGCCTCTGTCGACAAATACCTTGGATAAGAACATAACAGCTACGGCCGCGCCGTTTGTACCTTCGTCCCGTAGTCGAGCGACGCGTAGAACGTGCCTCTTCCCTGCGGCGTCAGATCCAGCAGATTCCAGATCGGAGTCAACTCGTCGATGCCTCGCTCCTTGACGTCAGGGCCCAGCCGCGGATGAGCACTGTAAAAGTGGCGCAACGTGCCATCACTGGCGCGAGTGAAGACGGAAATCGTCGAGTCCTGACCTCCTTCACGATCTTCGCTGCCAAGGTCGTATTTGAACGTGCTTTCGCCGGCGCTTAACAGACGCAGCCGGTTCCAATCGCGAGCCCGCGCGTGCGCCCGCAGCGTCGCCGGATCGGCGGCCGCGACTATGGCAAAGTCGACGTTCTGGGCCAGGTGATGAGCGACTCCGTTGATGCCGTCGATCCAGGCGGTGCACATCGGACACGGCTTAGTTTGTTTCTTTCCAAACATGAGATGGTAGATAACGAGCGTGCGGTCCGGCGCGCTGAACAACTCACTCAATCGCGTCTTGCGAACGGGCTCGTCACCCTCGTCGAGCGAAGCTGGTCCTTCAAGAAACTCGTAGTCTTCGACGATCGCGCCGGGCGGCAGGGCGCGTCGAAGCTCCGCAACGCGTTCACGTTGCCGCATCAATTCAATTTCCGCCTGGCGCAACTCTTCGCGCCTGGCGAGGTATTCGGGGGCTTCGTTGGCGAGGTTGGTCTGACGATAGGTGCCGTCGATCATTTCGTTAACCATTGCGCTTCTCTTCCCTTCCTGACGAAACGTTCCTGACGGCCTTCATTATCGGTTATTTGCGTTTGATCGGATACTTCTTGAAGACCTTCTCGATACCTTTATTGATCGGCTTCGCGACCGTTTTGGCATCCGCTTGCAAGTCAGCGCTGGGCGCTCGTTTGAGCACCTCGTTGATCGTGCCGCGAAACACGACCTTGTCCGATTTCTGATCCAACAGATCGATTACGAGTGTGCCGGTAGTAACTTCCCACATTTGCGCGTGCGAACTGCCCACCATGCCGCTGTAGGCCGGGTTGACGACGTGATAAAAGGGCACGTTCTGGACCTGGAGATTGGGCATCGTCGCCGCGAGGTAAACGACGCGCAGATCCTGATCGGCTGTTACTTTCGTGAGTCCTCTGGCGGTGAGCTCGCGTTCCAGCGCTTCCATTATTAACTTGTTGACGAACGGATTGCGCGCGCCGTCTTTATCGAACGCGAACGTCTTGTATTGCGAGAAATCGACGCTCTCATCGTGAGCGGCCGACGTCTTTTGCGCCTGCGCAACAGCGCAGAAAAGGACGGTCGACAGAAAGACAATGGTTGTTCGGGTGACGAAGGATCTCATTAGGTTTCTCCTTTGCGGCACGGAATCGTACGCAATGGATCAACCAGCGACTACTGTCAGATTTAACAGTCAGAACTGAATTCCACGCGCTCACTCTGAAGACTTGAGCACGAACTGGATCTCGACGTGCATACCGTCAGTCGACGAGCGGCGGATTATCTCGATCCGGTTTACGTCGGAGGCGACGTCCAGGAGGCTGCTGATGTTGCCTGAGAAGAATGCCTCGGAGAGTTTTTGGGGATCCTTCGCCAGTTCGACTGAATCCTTGTCGAGCGTTTGCATTATGTCGTCGAACGCAGTTTTGCGTTGATCGAAGCGCACGACTGTGACGTCGTCGGCAGCGTCCGCGGAAAGCTCGAGTGAAGATTTGTTATTCGACGACTCGAGCACAGCCTTCAGCAACTCAGTAC
>JBKPOC010000088.1:0-1542 GCA_046732935.1 Acidobacteriota bacterium
ATGTAGCGCATCCTGAATTAAGACTACGGTCCGGTGTTGCTCAACCATTGACACTAGCCAGTCTCAAGACGCTTACGGCTACTAGTGATTGCGCGTATCTGGAATATGTAGTGACCGAAAGGAAACTCGGTGTCTTTATAGTGAAGCGGAATCGTATCACCAGCGAGCCGGACATCAGATATTTGAACTTGCCAGTTAACGTTGATGAGCTTCGCCAAAAAGTGAACAAGTTTCACTCTATGTTGGCAGAGCGGCATCCTAATCATCGGGCGTTAAGTCGCGAGCTTTACGAATTACTAAGCGAGCCCGTTGCCGAAGAACTTCAAAACGTCACAACTGTCTGCATTGTGCCCGACAGTTTCCTCTGGACACTGCCGTTTCAAGCACTAACAACAAAGCGCGGAAATTACCTGGTCGAACGATACGCGCTGTATTACGCACCTTCGCTCAGCATGCTGCACGAAATGAACGCTCGGCCCAGACAAGCGGTTAGCAACGGATCACTTATCGCATTTGGAAATCCAGTGATTGGTCGTGATGAGAAACTCAATCAAGACTTATGCCCGCTCCCCGACGCTGAAACAGAAGTCGCTGGCGTCGCAGCTGCTGTTCGTTCCACAGTGAAAAAAGTGTTCGTTGGACGAGACGCTGACGAAAAGACCTTCAAGGCTCTTGCTTCAGCCTACGCGACGATCCATCTCGCAACTCATGGCGTATTAGATAACCGGGATCCCTTGTACTCTCATCTACTGCTCACAAAGACAGATGGCGACATCGAAAACGACGGATCGCTCGAAGCGCGTGAGATTATAAACATGCACCTCAATGCAGACTTAGCCGTACTATCCGCCTGCGAAACCGGAAATGGCCGAATAAGTCCTGGCGAGGGAGTGATTGGAATGTCGTGGGCCTTCTTCGTCGCAGGAACGCGGTCCATGGTTGTCAGCCAGTGGCGCGTCAATGCTGAAAGTACGTCCCAGTTGATGAAGAATTTCTATCAAGAACTCGGGCAGCAGCCGAATCGTGGCAATAAATCACAAGCTTTACGGGAAGCGTCGGTACGCCTCCTTAAAGATCCTCGCTACCGCCATCCATTCTATTGGGCCGGCTTCGTCTTGGTCGGCAGCAACTAGATTCTTCATGGACGTAAATCTTGGTTCAGCTTAGAATGTGACAGCTATACGGAGTTGCATATGCCTCATATTATTGCTCACTACTTACCTGAATTAGACGAACCCGAACGATCCTTTATTGAACGGCTAACGACCGGGATGTCTCATGAGAGTATTCAACAATTCGCCGCTGCTTATCGGCAGGTAAGGAAAGATCCTCAAACGCTCCGACTCATGGCGGTCATCGGAATCGTCGCAGTTCCAGGGCTCCATCGTTTCTGGGTAGGCCAGGTGGGTATCGGATTTCTGTACCTACTTACTTGGGGTCTGCTTTTGGTTGGCACTGTGACGGACATTGTTCGGCACAGAGAGCTGGCTATCATTGGACATTTCAAAATCGAATAGGTTCGGTTTAGCAATGTATTCAAGG
>JBKPOC010000089.1:0-2605 GCA_046732935.1 Acidobacteriota bacterium
TGTCTGAGAAACTGCATACTTCGACGCCTTCGATTTGCTTCGATAACTCGAGAAGTGGAAGTCATACATGAAACTCTCGATTCGAAAATGAGAAAGACATTCGTCCAATGCGGTCGAGCCACCGTTCGGTTTGTCGTTTACTGCAGTACCAAGCTCAATTAGATATCGGACTACTTCAGTTCGAGCGGAACCGGCAGCAGTAATCATTAACTGAACCAGGTCATCCGTTTTCGGATCCGGCTTCAACCGCTTCAGAATTTCGACATCCTTACAGTACGCCGCCGCCTGAAGTGCTGTAGTGAGATCCCATTCATCTTCAGCATCTTTCAAGGTTGGACCATTTGTACGCGGATTAGCCCCAGCCCACATCAACAAACTCACCCACTTCAAGTTTCCTTCATAGCAAAAATGTCTAAGCGCACGATCGATTTGCTCTTGCAGCTCGGGCGCAAATTCTGGATGGTTTTGTTTGTATTCTCTCCAGGGATTGATAGCAGTTCGAATCTTCTCGCCGAAAGCGAATGTAAATGGTGAGCCTGATATTACGTCAGCGCCATGGTCAAGAAAGTAACGAATGATCGTCGGCTCCCAGACCTCAAGAACACTACTGAATTCAATCGACTTTATCTCCGCGCCGTTGGCAACTAACAACTCAATGAAGTCGAGCCGTTTTAGCAAAACAGACTTTCGCAGCGCTTGGTTCTTAAGGTCTTGGTTGGTCTCACTACGCAAAAGCAATTCGACTAGGCTGTGGAAGCCAGTGTCTAGTGCGACCTCCAAAGGGGCCGTCCGCACATTGGCCGGTACGGCAAGAGACTTGCCGCCATCAATCCAGTTCTGAACGTCGAATAATCTGCCCGACTTACACAATCTAAGCAGATGCTTTGCGTCTTCAATTGATAGGATTTCTGTCATAACGGACAACCTGCAGGAGGCTAACGCGTCGAATTCTTGCCGACTTTTTCGACAAAGTAAAAAAGGAAGTTAGTTTCAAACTCAATCCCTGCTGCCTCGTGCTTTCGTCTGGCGTCACGCTGGCTGCGCGAGCTAGTCTGCCCTTCCTAGCGCCCTCGAGGCGGTCAAAATGATTCTACGGCAAACGCGGTGGTCGGTTTCAATAGCGCGGAATTGAATGATGGGGGTGTCGACGTATATCCTCGCATTATGTCTGAACTCGAACTTATTGCTCCTACACAGCGCCACCGCGTCATTGACTTAGTTCAGGCTGCGGGTGTGAACGTCGACGACTGGGCGAACTACGCCAACGGGAAAAAGGATCCCGGTCGAAATCCCAAATACTGTTATGACTGGGCGTTCGTGGAACCAGGAACAGTTGTTGTATTGAACCTGTGGTTCGAACTAATGCAGGAGCGCGAGGGAGTCATCTGGCAAGACCTTGATCTACGCCAGGACGCTGCGGATTACCGAAAACTACCTCACAAGAGTGTATGGGCTAAACGCGCAAAAAAAATGGACGAGGCAATTCAGACCGCTCTGAATAAGAGCCTACCCGTTCGAGTGGTTGTTTGTGACGGAGACATGCGAGGGAGCACTTCTGAGGCTTCGCATGTGGCAAGGCGGTTACTGGATCCTATGAAATGGTCAGTTACGTCGTACAGTTGGGAGACTGGCAGGTGTACATTAACTCGAGCCCATCGGCCCGAACGTATAACCGCCAAGACCCTTGAACAAAGTTTCCAGGATAAGGCGATCGAAGTATATGAGTTAGCTAAGGACTTAGGCGGGTACAACGCAATTAGGTTTTTACAAAAAATCCGGAGAGTTGGTGCGCTGAAGGCCGCAAAGGACTGGCTAGACCCTCGTCAGGGTTCTTTGCCGACCTCAGGATTCTTGAAGCTATTTGATGCCGATCTTCTTGACATCTCCTTAGAAGCTCTTGTGTTACGGAGACCATGGAATCAACTTTTCACTAATGAAGAGTTAACGGTGGCAGCTTCGCGCCTGCGGTCCTATGGCTATGTCGGCGAAGAGACAATTTATAAGAGGACCACTGTCGAAAACGGCGATTTCAAGCCGAAGAGTGATGCAGATTACAAAGCATTTATTTGTGGCGGAATACAATCCCGATCCAGGACACATGAAAAATTGGTGAACGCTGCTGCCGAATACTTCTCGAGGCAGGGATTTCAAATTTCCAGTCCACACCCAATCGATCTTTTGATGCTTGCGCCCATAAAGATTATTTTTGAAGCAAAGGCCGCGGGCCGATGTGGCGGAGGCTTTGCAATCCGAGCGGCTATTGGGCAATTGTATGAGTACCAACACTTCCTTGGACCACAGGATGCGATTCTTTGTATCGTTCTCGATTGTAAACCAGATGGGTTTTTAGTTTCCTTCGTTGAAAAACTAGGACTTCAAATTGTTTGGTTCAATGGAATTACTTTTTTAGGCGGCCCCAAAACGCAACAAGTATTTTTCAAAGCCGGTATTAAGCTAAATAGATGAGGGATGGCAAGATCGCATCTAGCGCAAGTTCTTGAGTTCAAAGCGACAACGCAACTCAGTCCAACGGGGTGGAGGATGCCGGACTCCAGAATTGCTTTTTCAATCGACGTTTGTCTGTGGCCGATTAACTTCCCTAAGC
>JBKPOC010000090.1:0-3349 GCA_046732935.1 Acidobacteriota bacterium
GTCCCTGATAGAGTGGGTCGAAGGTTCGCCGAGATGGCATTGCCGATGTCAGTTTGTACCGCGAGCAGATCAGAAAGTTTCCGCTGGTAATGATCTCCCCAGATCTGTTTGTTGTGACGAACATCGATCAATTCGGTGCTAACCACCAGGTCATCACCGCGTTGCTGCAGGCGGCCCGTCAAAACAGCGCTCACACCCAACTCATTTCCGGCTTTAAGCGGATCGATCTCCTTGCCTTTGTAGCGAAACACTGAACTGCGCGGGATCACTTTGAGATTCTGAAGTGGGGTAAGACCGTTGGTGATGCTGTCTGTTAGCCCATCGGCGATCCAGTCGATGTTTGAGTCGTTGTTTTGGTTGACGAAAGGAAGTACCGCAATAGAGTCGATAGCGGACGCTGCGGATTTGCTCGAGCGCCAATAGGAAACAGCGGCAACGATTCCAGCGACAATCACCAAAGCAACGATTCCAGCAGCGGCTTTATTTTGTTTTAGGGTACTAACCAGATATTCAGCACTCGATTCGCGATTTGCGAGGGAAGATGACGAGGGTGCAGTTTTGTTTCCACTAGGGACGTCGGTTGGTTCAGCACCCAGCGCGGTGTTGGGAACCCTGCGGTTGGGTGTTGCTGTCGTTTCGGTACCTGCTGCTGTCAGTTCGTGCCGAAGTTCTCTTATGTCGATCGCGACGTCCTTAATTGTCTGGTAGCGATCCTCGCGATCCTTCGCCAAACAACGCCGCACTATTCGCTGCAGATCGGGAGGCGCCAAGGGGTTGAAATCGGTAATCGGACTTACAGGTTCGCGAATGATCCTATTGAGAGTATCAATGGTATCCATTCCTTCGAATGGCCGGTGGCTGGTAATCGCTTCGTACAGTATGCAACCAAACGAGAATATGTCGGACCGATGATCGATCTCCCTTGTTTTACCCTGCGCCTGTTCAGGCGACATATATCCGACGGTGCCAATGATAATGCCCGATTGAGACTGTTGCTTCAGGATCGCAGTTGTCTTGTCGCTTGATGCTTCCGATTGATCAGTTTCAACCAACTTCGCCAGACCGAAATCAAGGACCTTTGCATGACCATCTCGCGTGACCATGATGTTATCAGGCTTTAGATCACGATGAATGATCCCCACGGAGTGAGCTTTTGCCAAAGCTTCAGCAACGTGTTGTAGATAACGAAGCAGCTTAACGAGATCAGTTCGTTGCGCGTAAATCAGTTCTCTTAGGGTATGCCCATCGACAAGTTCCATTGCGATGAAGTCCACACCAGCCGATTCTCCGATTTCATAGACGTGGGCTATGTTCGGATGATTGAGCGCGGCAGCCGACTTAGCTTCGCGTACAAAACGTGCCATGCGATCTTTGTTTGAGGCGACGTCAGTGGGCAGAATCTTTAGAGCAATCTTGCGGTCCAGCTTAGTATCGGCAGCGAGATACACCTCACCCATTCCACCCGCGCCGAGTCTTGAGCGGATTTCATAACGGCCAAGTCTTGTGCCGGGATCCAAAGCCATACGTTGGTAAGGAATGCCGACGGCTTACCCCACACTCAGGTGTCACTGCGTCATTTTCCGGATGATGCCTTGTTACTTGCTTAGCCAGACCTGTTTCGATGGATGGTCAGTATAGTTCAAAACCTAAGATTTACGACAACAAACGCACGCGACTTTGGCGGCGATGGCTAAGTGGAAGGCACAGAGACTGAACCTTGACTATCTTGCCGTGATTTGTGACGCGATCAAATGTCAGCCCAGAGATCTGTTGGTACGGGATTCTCTTGTGGTGCCGAGGGCGGGAGTCGAACCCGCACGTCCTTTCGGACAACGGATTTTAAGTCCGCAGCGTCTGCCATTCCGCCACCCCGGCACTTGCGCCCAAACATAGCATGGGACTCCATACTGAACAAACCAACGTACTATTCGCTGCCATCTGAAAGTTTACGTGCGGCTAACTGACAGGGAAGGGCGGTACCACTTTCCTCAGGCGCCAAAGCAATATGTCAATGTGACAATCGATTAGCTCGCCCACTACGTACTCTTCACGACCTCAGGCGCTAGTGATAAAATCTCTTCACCAATGACCGCGACAGAGCAATTATCCGAAGAGCAGGAAGTCTTTCTTAAACATATCCAAAAGAAGGGACTCAAACGCACGTCCCAACGCGAGCTGATCCTCGACGTCTTTCTACGTACCGAAGAACATCTTTCCAACGAAGATTTATACCAACTGGTGAAAAAAGAAGATCCGACAGTTGGTCAAACTACCGTCTATCGAACGCTCAAGATCCTGACTGAAGCCGGACTCGCGCGTGAAGTCCGTTTTGGCGATGGACGCACGCACTACGAACATAACTACAAACATCAGCATCACGATCACATGATCTGTTCGGAGTGCGGCAAGATCATCGAGTTTTTCTCAGCGGAACTCGAAGCGTTACAGGATGCGATGGCCGCGAAGCACAGGTTTGAAATCACGCAGCACCTGTTGCGGATCATCGGCGTTTGCGTGGAGTGCCAGCGTGCCCGAAAACAACAAGAAAGAAACCTCACAGCCACCCCCTGAGTTTTACAAACATCACAGTGATCATTATGGTTGGAGGTTGAAATGAGTGTTTCGATTACATTTGAACCCTCCGGAATTAGCGGAGTCGTCGCTGAGGGAACCTACCTCATCGACGCTGCGCACCGTATGGGCGCATCGCTCGGAGCAGGTTGTACCGCCGGAAAGGGTGAATGTCCGGCGTGCGCCGTTTCAGTTAAATCCGGCGCGGCCTTGCTTTCACTACCGAGTCTCGCAGAAGAAAAGCAGCTTGGCGCCGAGCAACTCGATCAACATCTGAGATTAGCCTGCCAGGTTAAGATCGAGAATCCGGGTGAAGTGGTCGTGATGGTCGCCGCTCGTCCAAAACCACGCAGCACGCCCGACAATAGCGAATCGGAGGTGCGCACAAAATTCGGCGCATTGCCGCTTAACAAAAAGATCGCGACGCTTTTGCAGTTAGAAGCTATCACGATGTCTGAGGCCTTCGACTCCGCCATCGAGAAGCCACTCGCGTTCGGCGCTAAAACGTTCGACGCAATCGCAAACCGAGCGCGAGCAAAGAGCGAAAAGAAATAACGATGAGCAAGCGAAACGTGATTGTGCTGGCGCTTGTGTTACTGATGCCGGTGCTTTTCGCTGCTTGTCCCAAGAACGATCCACCACCCAAGCCGCGCGCAAGTATTTCAACCGCTTCGCGTCCCACGCCGGCCAACCCACCCACCATAGCTGCTTTCAACGGCGAGAGAGCGATGGACCACGTGCGGAAGCAGGTTGATTTCGGACCCCGGCCGCCTGATCC
>JBKPOC010000091.1:0-1622 GCA_046732935.1 Acidobacteriota bacterium
GTCTCCTACCGACCCGCTGATTTTTATCGGTGTGTCGCTGCTGCTAACGGTGGTCGCGTTGCTGGCTTGCTACATTCCGGCCAGACGCGCGACGAAGGTTGATCCGATGATTGCGCTCAGATATGAGTGACTAAAGATAACAATGATTTGACGATGAACAGAGGCAAGAGAAGACCATATTACTGAAAATAATTAACGCCTGCGGAGCGAGCAAGACTTGTCGATCGATTGATAGCCACGCTTAATGCTGACCTCAGAGTAGAGGAAGCTTGGGCAGCAGAAATTAAAAGCTGAGTTTGAGTGAACTACTTCCTTGCACCCGGGGTCTTTGGTCAAATGAGAAATGTAATCTTCGCAATCAACACTACCTTGGATGGCTGCGTCGACCACACCAAACAACTTGCTGATGACGAAACACATGAATATTTTACGCAGCTCCTCGGAGAGGTTGACCTGCTCGTCTTCGGGCGTAAAACCTATCAATTGATGGTTCCTTTTTGGCCTGAAGTCGCAAAAAACCAGTCTATGACAAAAGCATCGAACGAGTTTGCTCAAACATTTGACTCCATCGACAAAATTGTTTTTTCACGATCATTAGAGACCGCCGAAGATAGCAATACGAGAATTGTTCGTACAAACCTTCACGACGAAATACTTAAATTGAAACAAGCACTGGGCAAAAATATTTTGATCGGTGGTGTAAGTATTCCTTCCCAACTTATAGAGCTTGGTCTTGTTGATGAATATCGTTTTGTCGTTTCGCCAATCGTTGCAGGAGAAGGGAGACGGTTGTTGGAAGGTGTTAGCCTGCAGGAGAGATTACAATTGAAATTTGTTGAGTCAAAGATTTTTAAATCAGGATGTGTTGCGCTTCGTTACTTGAAACAGTGACAGAGGTCCTCAACGCGCATCTCTTCGAGTCGATGGCTGAAACGTGTCGTTGGTATTGAATGATTGCGGTGCGATTGTGGCCATAAGCTAACTCGGTTCGTCTGTACTTCTACCGAAGGGATGATACATAGCTCGATGGCAGGCCGATTCTCTCAGCGAGTTCTCTGAGTTTTGAAACGTACTGCGGATTTCGCTCGTCTGCCGAAGGCGGCATCGGAAGATTGAAACAAAGAGCTGGAGTGATGCTCCCATCGGCTAGTTGCGCAAATACAGCTTCCGGGCGGTAAATACTAACCGAAGCTTCTGAATATAGTGCATCCACTTCCGCATGGGTCAGCGAAAAGAGCACACCATAAACTGTCCGCCCGGCGTACGGGACTAGTGTTGCGCGCGCTCCGATGACCAGGGAGAAGTTCTCAACAGAAGCCATCCGACGATCCACGGGATTCATGCCTTTTTCTCGCAAGAAGGCATCGTCCATGAACAGACCGTAGAAAAAAACGTCGATTCTTCTGATCTTCTCTTGTGTCATACCTAACCTCGGTGAAACACCAATAGAAGTTGACGGCAGCGCGAATTCATTAAGCATCGCCTCACCAGTCAAGTTGTGAACACGCTCCCACCGTTCCAACAATTAGTTATACCGCGCCCACGCATCTGGTTTCGTTAACGGCTTTCATAAATGCAGTCACTAACGGATGCGGTTGCTCCGCTGCCGAACGTGTCTGAGG
>JBKPOC010000092.1:0-2742 GCA_046732935.1 Acidobacteriota bacterium
CTCTACAACGTACCTCCCGACATAAGCAATCCGAGCACTCTCGGATCACCCGTCACTGCAAACCTGGTAGTGCCCGGCCAGAACGCGCTCTTCACCTTCAGCGGCACCGCAGGAGAACGAGTTAGCTTCGATGTACCCGCAACAACAGCAGACGGCGACTGGAGAATGTTTGGCCCAGACGGCAATGAAGTATCGGTTTCTTTCATTTTTCCGGCCTTTGGCGGGTTTATTGAACCTGTGACGCTCGCCACTACCGGTAATTACAATTTGACCTTTGACGGCGATTACATAGCCGGCAGTGTGACTGCGACGAGGTACAGTGTGCCCGCTGACTTTTCAGGGTCAGTAATTATTAATGGGTCAGCGGCGAATCTTAACCTCAGTATCGGACAGAAAGCAGATCTGACTTTCACTGGCAGCGCCAATCAACTCGTGACGGTGCGAGTCACCGGCAACAACCTCGGCGAGGTCACGGTTAAGTTGTTCGACGCCAGTAACAACCAGTTAACCTCAACTACCTCGGACGCCGCGATTTTCAATCTCACGCAGAAGACGCTCTCGGCCCCGGGCACTTACAGAATCAACGTCAACCCGACTGGTGTTAATGCCGGCACCATCAGCGTTAGCGTGACCAGTCCGTGAAGCATGGCTAAGAAGAGTTTCGATAGTTCGTCACCATCAACCGCCAAGAATCTGGGAGAGAGACGATGAGAAAACATTTCATGATTAGCGTTAGCGTCGCATTGTCCATTATTTTGTTGACCAATCCGCTACTCATCGGCGCGTCGAGAAAAAGTGGCAGTGTCTCACCGGCGAAGAAGCTGGGGCCCATTTCATCTCCCAGGAGCAATCGACCTCTAAAGCCCACTCGGCCTCGGCCAATAACTGAAGAAGGTCAAAGCAGTACGCTGTTGCCAAATGGAAGCTGGTTGCTGTTGGGAGGTCAGGGCGCAAACGGTCCTAAAAACACCGCGGTCGTTAGAGATGCCTTCACGGGCCAATCGCAGGAACTACGGGAAAAGCTGCACACTCCGCGCGCTTACCATTCCGCAACGATGCTGCCGGACGGGCGCGTGCTGATCTTGGGTGGAGTTGGACCAAACGGCAAAGTCGTGAATCATCCGGAGATCTTTAATTCGCGCTCGCTGAAGTTTGAGCCTGCAACGCCAACCCGACTGCCCGCACCCAGAGCCTTTCACTCAGCAACACTCTTGATCGATGGAAGTGTTTTGATCGCAGGCGGTGAAGTAAACGGAGAACTCGTCGCGAATGCTGAATTGTGGAATCCGAAAACCGGGTCTCAATTCGTCGGCGGATTAAACGTAGCCCGCCGCAAGCACGAGGCAACGTTGTTGGCTGATGGAAACGTGCTCGTCCAGGGTGGTGTAGATGCGGCAGGCAATGGCTTAGTCTCAGCCGCCGAGATCTTTAATTCGGAAATTCGTAGTTTCAACTGGGCCGGAAGCTTCGTCGAACCAACCGACGCTCGGCCTTCGTTTCTCACCAAATCACAACCTGTCGATGGAGCTACAGATGTTCCTGTTGATACGACGATTGCGCTGCTCTTCTCAAAGCCACTCCGTGCTGACACTGTCAACTCACAGACGTGTGCGATAGTTGGCTCCGCCGCTGAAGTCCTGGCGGATGTTGTGCCGGCGGAAGCCAGCCGGCTCGTCTTTATTACACCTCGAGAACAGTTGGAGACTGGAACTGCCTACAACGTTTTTGTCTCGGGGGCAGTCGATCCGACAAATGCATTAGTTACGTCTACGGCAATCTCATTTACAACTGCCGATCCATCCGACGATCACAAAGAGCCGAATGACAATCAACCTGACACAACTAATGATCCCGAACGCTGGACGCCGAACGGGCGCAACTTTAACGGCACGTGGCGTAGTGATTATCCCGACACTCACTGGCAAAAGCTGCCACCACTTTCAGCCGCTCCGGGCGTAACTGCGGTGGCGGGCCAGGTGCTTACGCTCGACGGTAAGGCACTGGCAAATGTAACTCTGACAATCGGCGGCAATACGACGCGCACCGATCAAACAGGAAGGTTCTTGCTCCAGGGCATGAGTGGCGGACATCAGGTTCTCGTGATCGACGGTCGTTCTGCAAATTCCCGCGCACGGACTTACGGAATCTTTCGCGTCGGAGTGGATGTGACGGGCGGTAAGACAGATGTTTTGGGCTACACGATTTGGATGCCGCGGCTCGACGTCGAACACGCTGTGAACATTCAGTCGCCGACCAATAACGAAGTCACAATCACTAATCCGGACATTCCAGGATTGGAGTTGCGACTGCCGGCGAACACAGTGATTCGAGATCTCGATGGCCAGAACGTCACCAACATCACGATTACGCCTATTCCGGTCGACCGGCCTCCCTTCCCCTTACCGTCGGGTATAAACGTTCCAATATTCTTCACGATTCAGCCCGGTGGCGCTCAGGTTATTCCGCCAAGAGCGCGCGTGGTTTATCCAAACTACACGAACGAGCGGCCAGGAACTCGAATTGATTTTTGGAACTACGATCCGACTGAGAAAGGTTGGTACATCTACGGCCAGGGAACCGTTACACAGGATGGTAAACAAGTCATTCCCGATCCAGGGGTAGCGATCTATGAGTTCTCGGGTGTGATGATCAATACAACCACGTTCGAGACTCCTCCGGACGACGGTCCTCCTCCGTGCAATGACTGTCAAAGTGGTGACCCTGTCGACCTGAGTACGGGCC
>JBKPOC010000093.1:0-1960 GCA_046732935.1 Acidobacteriota bacterium
GGAGAAGACTGCATACTGAGTTTCATAGGAATTGCTCGCATCGGTATGGACCACGATAGAGGCGGACAGTTTGCCCTCACTTTCTCCGGACCATATTTCAATATAATCAAGCTCACCAAACTCCTTCGGTTTGTTGCCCAGGAGGTAGTAACTGCCGCTTGGATCGAATTTCGTTGGGTCATAGTCGAAAATCTCCGCCAGCATCGGATCTGCCGAGGGGACAGCAATTGGCGTGTTTACTGCCGGAATGTTTGGAGTGACTGGTTCGGCCTTCACAGTCTCCTCAACCGGATCTTTATACGTTCGAGCGAGCAGAATTCGATCGACTGCAAAACCTAAAGCGAACGTGAGTATCGCCACTGTAAATCGCAGGATTAAACGTTTCATAAGAGTTCCTCCTGGGGGTGACGATAGGTCAGAATTAAGGGGTGCTCCTACGTCAGCACCACCCTCACCAAACTGTGGCTATCATCAGCGGCTACTGATGCGACATGTAGTAATGCAGCTTGAACGAATGGGTATCAACCTTGGATACGGTCAGTACCATAACGCGGTAGCGTCGGGCTCCGGCTGGATGCGGCGGCGTCCAACTGTTTGGCACGGACTATGGCGAGATGAAGCGCATGTACATCCGTCCGCAGTTTCGTGGCCTGGGCTTGGCTAGGTTAATGTTGGACCACCTTGCCGGCTATGCACGCGATCAAAACGTCGCTCTACTTCGATTAGAAACCGGTATTCATCAGTATGAAAGCGATCGGATTGTATGAGCGCGCCGGCTTTCGAGCTATTCCGCCCTTTGGCGAGTACAGACCCGATCCTCTCAGCCGGTTCTATGAGAAGCGAATCGTGTAAAGGAAATACCAATGCAATGATGTTGACATGCTGACAGGAACAGAATACCTTCCCCGGGCTTTAACACCTTTCAAGCTCCCAATTGATGGGAAGGAGATCAGCATGGGAATTCAAGTGATCCTTCGTCAGAAGGGACCCTTACCTATTAACGCAACGTTCAATGCCCCCGGTGACTCGCCGATGTATATAGAAGTTAACGGTTCAGTTTGGACCCAGACTGCGAATCAGATGATTGGCATCGCGGTTCAACTCGACGGTAACCAGATTGGCACAGCGCAAATCTTCTCCAATACGAACACGACTCACCGCACGGTGGTGCCCGCATACATTCCGATCAAGCTTACGCAGGGCCAGCACACACTCACTCTGTCACCCATAGCGCCTGGCACGACAGTGTCGGATGTTAATGACTTTTTCACCGCAGTCATTCATTACTAGCACGAACTGCTGAGATGAGGAGTCCTCGCCTCCTTATCTCCGCCAGAATTAAAATGAAGTTCATCGTCATATTTGGACCACCCGCCGTTGGGAAGATGAGCGTTGGATACGAACTCGCAAAACTCACCGGACTAAAGCTTTTTCACAACCATATGACAATCGAGTTGGTTTTGAACGTCTTCGAATTCGGCGACGCTCGTTTTCGCAAGTTAGTCGCTGAATTCCGCAGGCGAGTCTTTGAAGAAGTCGCCGCAAGCGAATTGCCCGGCCTTATCTTCACTTTCGCCTGGGCACTCGATTTGGAATCTGACAGAGAGTTCATCGACAGCAGTTGCGAGATCTTTCGTCAGCAAGACGCCGAGATCTATTTTGTCGAACTGGAAGCTGAGTTGTCCGAAAGACTAAAACGGAACGAGTCGCAATTCCGCTTGTCTCAGAAGCCCTCGAAGCGCGACATCCAAAACTCGAGGGAGAGGTTGTTGGAAGACTCTAAGAATCATAAACTGAACTCAAACGGAGATTTCTTCTACGGGGAGAATTACCTCAAGATCGAGAACACGCATTTATCTGCGCCGGAAGCGGCATTGAGAATTGTTGAGACATTCGGCTTGCCCCGACTCGAGGAGAGTAAAGAATGAAACGCATTGCATTATTAAGCGCGGCGCTATTG
>JBKPOC010000094.1:0-1797 GCA_046732935.1 Acidobacteriota bacterium
CCTTCGATCACTGAAATCTGAGCATCAACCATTCCGTACAGATTGAGTCAGCACAGCGTGTGAAGGCGAAGTGCTTCGCCGCGTTCGCGAGCAGCCTGGGATGCGTGGAGTTTTCAATCGTTCCCATCAGCACGAATAGCGCCGCCGCAGATTCATCACCGGCCCCGCAGATTATTTCTGCCAGCGCTTCGATCTTTTCTTCGTTTGAATCATCTTCGCTGCTGCCGGCTGTTTCCGAGAAGTCAATCGTCTCAATGAGCGTCTCGCCTGCATCGGCGCGTCGCACAAGGTCAGCCAGCCACGGATCGTTTGTCTCCAAAGCGTAACGAACAATGTTTCGCCACTGCGGATCGATCAATGTGTCGTGTATCACCCCCTGCGCGCGACGTCTGAGCGCATCGCTGATTGTGATGTTGTTTGTTTCGGTTTCGTGAGGTGTTTCTTCGACCGCGGTTGCGCTAACATGACTAGTCATGGTCTTCATCCTTTCTCAGAAGGTTGAGGTCCTAGGGTCGGCTTTGTGTTGCTGCACAAGTCGGCCCGCTTCATTTTTGGCGCGGTGCGAGGACGATAGCACAGAAATTTTCGCTTATGTCTTTAAACACGCGACGTAATGAAGAAACTTTTCGTCGCTGCCATTAACCGATGACGGTTTGATAATCCAATCGAGCTTCGCCTTTTCGAGTTCTATATGGGGAGAATTATTCTTTAGTAAAACCAAGAAGAGAGGCCATCCGCAAAAGGTGGCCTTAGGTTTTATGAGCTGAACCTCAGCAACGAGGCTTGTTGGGAAAGACGTTGACTTGGCCCAACTGGCGCAAATGCGTTGCGCAAAACGATTGAGACTGTCGAACTGGGTCTCCCCTGGAGTGATCTCCGGGTTGGGCTACGATCCAACGCAGGAGCCTTTATTCTATCGTCAACCCTAAGCCTCGTATTCTGAAATCCATCCGGACAGGAACGTCACGGAATGGGGGTCTTGAATGGAGGGTAGTAAATGTGGTCACACGGGCGAGTTCGACAGTTTACACCTTTCAGTTTCGAGCTTAAAATTCCCTCACTTTTCAGGCTGATCCCAGAGCCTGCGCGAGTACGCTTATCCTGCGAGCCTGACTAGTGCGCAACAGCGTGAGTTCTACAATCCGTAAACTCCTCAGTCCGCAGTTATGAACGCCACGAGCTTGGAAAGATTTAGAAAAAGATTTGGAAGCTTGGTAAGCGACGACACGATCGTGTTTCTGGATCTTCTGTTCGGACTCAGAGGTTGGGGTCTAATCTTGTATGGCGTTCTTCCGGCTAATCTCGCACTGCTGGGTGTTTTGGAAGTAAAGCTGACAAGTTTGGATAAGTTGACTCGCTTGTTGGTGCCTGTGGTGTTCTTACCACTCCTGACCACGTTTCTTCTAATCAGACAACGGCACAAAGAGTGGTACCTCACAACTAAGTTACTGAAGACTCGAAGTTTTATTGTCACCATCGTCATCTTTCTGCTGGCGAGTTTGATCACTGGCATTTCAGGAATTATTCAGGGAAAGTATGACGTGTCATGGAGCTACTTCGGCACGAGAGGACACTTAACTACCATTGCGGAGTCGTTTGTAATCGCTGTCGGCAGTCTCGTACTGACCTCCACGTTGTTTCTCACTATCCTGACGAAGGAGAGTAATTTTCCAGGACTTCCTTCTGTCGACTTCGTCAAAATGCTAAGCACAATCCGGGCCGACTTGAAGCAATTACAGCAGAGTGCGGTATGGTTGGGATTTTCTGGATTGAATGGAGATACCGCGACTTGTGCAC
>JBKPOC010000095.1:0-5866 GCA_046732935.1 Acidobacteriota bacterium
ATAATTGTGTAGGTGCGTCCGTTGAGCTGTACGGGCCGACCCGAGATATTCGGATCAGAGCCGAAACGGTTCTGCCACGTGGAGTGACTGAGTACTGCCACACGGACTCGTCCAGGGAGGGTTTCTTCGTTGGTGAAGGTCCGGCCAATAATCGGGTTCACGCGAAAAAGCGAAAACATCTCCGGCGTCACTAATCCGATTCGCACATCCTCTGTGCCGTCGCCCGCATCGAGAAACATATTGCCACTTTGAAAAGCGGCCAGATGTTCGAATGATCGATTCTGTTCTTTCCAGTCAAGGAATTCAGGAAGCGAAGTTGGCGCTGTCGGGAGCTGCGGGAGCGTATCCCACAACCACACAATGCGTTCAGCATCAGCGAAGGGTAATGGGCGGAGTAGTACGGCATTGACTACACTGAAAATTGCTGTATTCGCGCCGATACCCAGACTGAGCGTTATGATCGCGATTGCCGTGAAGGCCGGATTCCGGACAAGGCTTCTAAGTCCGTAGAGAATGTCTTTGATGATCATGCTCACCCCCAAGCATTTCGTGAAAAAGCGCGACGGATTGAGTTTCGAGGCCCGTCGAACCGTGACACCCACAAACAGGGGAGACCACCGTCAAAACTAGTCCGGCACCAATAAGCGTTACCGGATCGCCGGGGCTTCCAAGTTGCGATGAAATAGGTCGCCCCAGCCTCCGTTTGGGCTATTCAGGTGGAGTGATAGTTTACATCCGCTTGGTCTGCATCATGAGGCACAGTTCCCAATTTCGCGCGCAGATTGCTGGTTCACGCGAATCGGTAGCCGCTTCGATTTGAAGAGGCGGTTGCTTAATGCGTTTTTCGGCGACGCAACAGCCCGAGTCCCCCTAATGATGTCAGCAGCAAGACTACCGAAGCCGGTTCGGGAACTGGCTGAACGGTCAGAGTTGCGGTTTTTAGTTCAAATCCAGGAAGTCCAGAACCCGAGATAAAGTGAAACGCCACAGGGCCGCTCACGGTCTGAAACGGAATAGTGAAGATCGGGTTTGTTCCATTTATGGCATCGGACTTATTCGCAAAAAATGTTCCTTGAATCGTTGCCGTTCCAAAACCTTGCAGATCCAAAGTAGGCTGAACGACATTGGGAATAGGACCCACGGAACCGTTGTAACTGACCTGAACACCCGCAGCACCCAAGTCTGCACTTCCTGCAATACCAGAAACAAAAGAGACGGTCTGTCCGGGTAATGCGAGAAACGGAGTGACAGTAAATCCGCCTTCACTTCCGGCGACCACGTTGAAGGTATTGCCCGTCAACGGGTCGACCCCGATGAGGTTAAAGGTAAGGCCTTGGCCAACTATGAGACCCCCGGGCAACGTGCCAGTCCCGCCAGTGATCGTGCCACCAATAATTGTCAGAGCTGGCACCGGATCGGCTTGAACACTCGCTGGTATCAAAAGAAGCGGCAGGAGAAACAGGATTCGAAGAAATCTGGGCATAGAACCTCCTTGGTTGATCGAATGTTAAATTGTTGCTGATACCGCACCATTGTTCGCTTGGGGTGAGCTTCTTTAGCGAACTATCAGTGTTAGGGGAGATGTTCCGGGCTCTCGGAAACTTACGGATCCTACTCAGCTATCTATACGTTGCATTCTTATTTAATGTAAGACTCTTACAAATCCGTGTCGAGAGTTTTGCGACAGAATCACGGAATTATTCTTATTCCCGGGTTAGATTTTGATGGAAGGACCGAGGGTCGCGCGTTTTAATCGCGCCGCACCAGTATTCCTGGTCGGAGTTCCTCTCCACCAGGGATCAGGATTGAAGGTAAATCATGCTCGGGATGAGCCCGCAGCAATTGGTAAGCGACCCCTCCCAGTCCAGGCAACAGGCCGGGTGCAAAGGCGTTTCGGCCCATGCCGCAGGATGGTCCATCCTGCTCCAGACTGGTCAGGATTACGTCGAGCAGGTACGAGGCGTTTAGCTCTTTCGGCGCCTCTCTGGCTGCGATCGCATGGTCCAGCAATTCCCAGGCGCCGAGATCGCCATGACACGCGCAATGATTCCAGCCCATCCCCAGCCGCCACGTTGCTGCGGCCGCCCGGCGCACGAATTTCCGTGTCGATGTGTCGGCAAGCGTTGGATCCAAATCTAGATGTGCGAGGCCGATTCCAACGGAGCCGTGACACCAGGCTGCGGCGGTCTTGGAGTTTTCGAGCATGCGTAGATCAAGCCAGTTCTTCTCCTGCTCGTCAAAGAGGGCATCTTCGAAGGCGAACGCCTCTCGTGCCAGTTGCTCGTACCGCTCGCTCCCGGTTGCGCGTGCGAGCCGGGTCAAGGCCCAGCCGATGCCGGTTACCCCATGTGCAAAGCCGCCCATCCCTTCCGGCGCGAGGGTATGAGTCCAGTAAGCATGTCCGTTCCGATGTTTAGCGCGCTCGTACAACAGGTCGCCAAGTTGCGAAGCGATGCGGACGTAAGTCTCATCTCCGGTCTTGCCGGCCAGCATCAACAATGGAACGATCGCGCCTGCGCTTCCGGAAAGCAAATCGCACATGTCGTCCACTGCAGCCGCTGCGGGAATCTGCTCCGCCAATTTGCGGGCGCGCTGCAAACCATCGCCGCCGTCCAACTCCCAATGGGCCAACGCAATGTAGGTCCAGATTTGCGACCCAAGACCGAGGTACGCGCCGGGTGGAAGGGGCCTGACCTTCAACCCTTCGTCGCCCAGACGTTCACGCTTGGCCTCGTTCAAGTGCAACGTATGCAACGCCGCTGCGAACAACCTGTCAAGTTCATCGATGGCATCGGCGCGCCCGGCTGCTGTTTCGTGCAGATAAGCGCCGAGCAAAAACGTGAGCCCTGAAATCCCGTTGTAGAAATCCTGCTGCAAGGGCTGCACTAACCAACCTGTTGCAGTAAGTACCGGTGCAATCCAAGCGACGCTGCCGTCCTCGGCATGAATCGCATTTGTCACTATGGATTGGATGATTTGCGCGGCTTGCCGGCGGCGACGCGCTTCCAGATCGCCGCCGCGTCCCTGGGTCTGTAAAACGGATGTTCCATGAGACTTCCAGCCGTCATTGATGTAAGCGCTTACCAGCGATGCGTGGATGACTTTTTGCTCGAGAGCAAAATCCGCACTCCGCCAATCCGCCAGGGCGGCTTCAACCAACTGACACGGTGGAAGCCAATATGTGTCGCCCGGCCCATGCAAACGACCTTCGCGCACTACGGTAAAAAAGTACGGAATATCGCCTTCCAGCAATTCATCGATCTCGGCATTGATGACCGCCGGGTCGCTCGGCGCCACCGAGACGTTCGCAGCCATTTTCTGTAACAGTCCGAAGGCGCGCTGCCGTGCCGGTTCCGGGTTATGAAGCGATACGGGATGCCACAGCATTCGAGCGATCTCGGCGTAGACTTCCGTCGCACGCAACACCACGCGGATGAGGCAATCCTCGAACACTCGCAGCCGCGAACGCAACGTGCCAGTAGCATCCAGGCGCAGCAGAGTGGCCGTTAATTCATCAAACCCACGCAATACTTCCGGCCAGTATTCGGCGAGTGCCGGCCGGGCGCTGGGATGATTCTGCGAGACTGGCGCTTCAACAAGAATGGAACCGACGTGCGCTTCATCCGTACCCGCGTCAATGATTCCTAGCTGCCGCTGCATCGGCTGCTGTCCCGCAAGCATGCCCGCCGCGGAAAGGTCAACACCGCGCCAACCAAGTCCCATTGCGCGACCCGGTAACACGCCTACACTGAGTACGGTTCGAGCTATTAGTTCGCCGGCCCGGTCCACGGCCGCTCCGTAGCCGGATGGTGACGCCGGAATTTTGGGCGTGAAAAGGGTTTCACAGTCGACTACCACAGGGGTTCCGCCTTGTGCGATGACATTTTCAGCGTGCAGATCGCTGCCGCTGAGTAATCGCATTAAGGCCAGTAGATGCCCGATGCCGCGATAGAAGCTGAGCAGTTCTTCGTTTCCTGCGGCGAAGCGATGGGCCACAAATTCAACCCATCCGTAATCGTCACAATCCATGACCTTGGGGACGCGGACATTCAGCGCGCTCCCATGATCGCCGGCAAGCCCGGCGACGAAGCCGCGCAACGCTCTGTCAATTGCCAATGAACGCGGCTTGTAAACAACAGCCCAGCCCTCACCGCGCACAATCGCCACGGTCGCTCCACCGCGATGGCTGTCACCGGCTCCGAAGCTGAGTTCGTGCAGTTCGCCCGGGTCACCGGCGCACAGACGTTCGAGCCGGTGCCGGTCTGTGGTCCAACGCTGCGCGAAGCGCAGCGTTGCCATGGACCGCTTCCGCACGATCGCGTCTACTCGTTGTGATAAAGAGGGATAATGACTGGATAAGTCATCCCAGAAGGATTGACGGGACGAAAGCTCGAGGAATTGCTGCCAACGCTGTTCCGAGTTCTCACCGCTTAGTCGCCCGGTTACGCGTGCGGCGTTGAGCTCTAGGATGAGCAACCGGCTGACTTTACTGTGCAGGACTGTATAAAGCGATTCCCGCGTTGCATCGGTGATGACGTCACGCTCGCGCGCGCTCAATCCTGCAACGAGAGAAAGCTGGGTTGCCAATTCGTCCAGAGCGGGCGAGACGAGGCAACCCAGCGACCTATCGAAGTGACGCCACGTCATTTCAATTTAGCAGCAAGGATGCCCAGCCGAGCCGGAGCAAGCAGAGCACCTGGTAGCAAAATCGGCAGTTGCGTTAACGATATCGGCTTCTGCGAACTCCCCGGCAGCATATAGCGGACCTGCAGGATTATCCTGGTTTTCGTGATTGCGCCACTGCGCAACCAACTCCTCACTATCTAATGTGTCGTTCATGTTATTTCTCCTTTGGTTCTAGGTTAACGAAGTGATGCCACGTCCACTTCAATTTAGCAGCATTGGACGCGCACCGAGCCGGTGCAATAGGTGCCACAGGTCCAAACCTCGGCAGTTGCGTTAACGATATCCGCTTCTGCGAACTCGCCAGCAGCAAACAGCGGACCTGCAGGATTATCCTGGTTTTCGTGATTGCGCCACTGCGCAACCAACTCCGCACCATCTAACGTGTCGTTCATGTTATTTCTCCTTTCGTTCTCAGCTACGAGGAATGTGATGCTGATACGTAATCACGAACCAGCGTACTAGCGGGGGCTTGAATCAACCCCAGGTCTGGCATCGTCGCGTCGCACTCACTGTTCCCGCGCTCACTACCATGGCGAGAAGCGAGAAAGGCACTAACCTTTGTAAGCGTTTCATTGAGGTAGCCTCCTGGGTAAGTCTCACGTCGCAGTGACTATGAGGTACTGGGACTCAAGGGAGGCGTGCGTATTTGTTTAGTCGGGATGACTGGCCGCATTGTATCACCAAAGCAAAAAAAAGACTCACCATTCAGGTCAAGTCTTCGTCGGTTTCTTCGCGCAACCTGCGCACTCACTAATCGGAGCTCTTGCACAAACCAGGAATCAAACCAGCATTCCCCTCTGGTCCAAGTTTGTCGCGCAGTTGTCCCGCAGTTCTTTACAACCAAGCACTTCAAGCACAATATGCAAGTTGGAATCGCGCCGGGTGCACCAGTTTTTCCTGAGGAAATTACCTCGTCTCCCTCAAATGAGGCTGGCCGGCAATTTGGATGTTGAGTTCATAGTTTTCACTCGAGTTTTTTGGAGAACCCAGAGATGTCCCAGCGGCTTTCAACGTTTTTGAAGAGCTTTAGGCTGTCGAAGAATTGACTTGAGCCACCGCCGGCCATTCTCGTGCCTTCCTGTCCGGCGATCCGCGTACCTTTCTGGCCCGCGATCCGCGTGCCTTCTTGTCCGGCGATCCGCGTGCCTTCTTGTCCGGCGATCCGCGTGCCTTCTTGACC
>JBKPOC010000096.1:0-56470 GCA_046732935.1 Acidobacteriota bacterium
GGCGCTGATGCCCAAACGTCAGCTAGGTTGCAAAGACGGCCATCCAATTCAAAATTGATAGTGCCCGCCAGTGCCAGCTCGGCCGCCGATCGCGCCCCCCGCAGTCGCTACCTTCGAGCTGGCACAGCCATTTTTAGGCCCTAATTACCAGCTCTTTAGCTTCCGCAGCCGCCTCCGCGACCACTGTCGCCTCGTCCAGCGTCAACAGCTTCCCGTCTCGCATTACCAGCCGGCCGTCAATAACGACCGTATCCACGTCGTTCGCCTCCGCGCCGTAAACTAATGCGGAAACAACATCCGCCGCGGGCGTGGTGTGCAACCGTCCCAAGCGCACGACGGCGACGTCAGCGCGCTTTCCGACCTCGAGACTGCCGATTTCAGCGTCGAGTCCCATAGCCCTTGCGCCGTCGATCGTCGCCATTCGCAGCGCGCGGCCGGCCGTCAGCACCTCAGGCCCGTGAACGGCTTTCTGCAACAGCGCAGCAGTCCGCATCTCCGTGAACATGTCGAGCCGGTTGTTGCACGCCGCGCCATCCGCCCCAAGCGAGACCGAAACGCCGCGATCGACCAAACCCGCGATAGGCGCGATGCCTGACCCCAGCTTCATGTTCGACGAAGGACAGTGGACAACGTTCGTCCCCGTCGTAGCGAGCGTGTTGATTTCGGAGTCGCTGAGATGGACGCAGTGGGCCAGCGCGACGTGCGATCCACTGAGCCCGAGACTGTGGAGATACTCGATGTTCCGCAGTCCGGTCTCACTCTCGACAATGGAACACTCGGTCCGGTTCTCCGATGCATGCGTGTGAATCATCACGCCGCGAGCCTGCGCCAGGCCCGCGACCTTCTCCAGCAACTCGCGCGTGCAACTGACGGCAAACCGCGGCGCGAAACAGTAGCGAATACGCCCCTCCGCTTTGCCATGCCACTCTTCGAGTAAGCGAACGGACTCGTCGATCGAAGCCACTGTCTGCTCGCGCAAGGCGGCGGGAACTTCGTCGCCTTTGTCCATCATGCACTTGCCGACGGTCGCGCGGAACCCGCTCTCCTCGACAACTTTGAAAACCTCGCTCGTGTGATTGACAGTCTCCATCGTCAGCGCGCACGTCGTTCCGCCTTTAATTAATTCAGCGATGCCGAGACGAGCGGAGGCGGCAATCGAACGCGCGGAGTGCGCGGCTTCCATGGGCCAGACGCGCTTCTTCAACCAGTCGATCAGTGCGAGATCGTCGGCCGCGCCGCGAAAGATTGTCTGACAGAGGTGGATGTGAGTTTGAATGAAGCCCGGTATGACGGCGCAGTCAGTCGCGTCGATCGTGACGTCAGCGGAGCGGCCTGAGCCACCGACGTCCGCGATCTTTCCGTCAACAAGCAAAAGCTCGCCCGAGACGATGGAGTTTGAGGCATCCATCCTCACGAGCGTGCCGTTTTTTATTAATAGCGAAGCCACGATGACACGATTTTACACGTGTCTTCTATTTCTTATCAGCGGCGGTCGCGGCCTTGGCGTCGACTTCACGCACGGGAATTCCCAACTTCACTTTCACTTCCCGCTCGATGCGCCGCAGCACTTCCGCATTATCTCTCAGCGCCTGCTTGGCATTCTCGCGGCCCTGGCCCAGCCGTTCACCTTTGTAAGAGAACCAGGCGCCACTCTTCTCCACGACGCGCTGCACCGTCGCCAGATCGAGCAGGTCACCTTCACGCGAGATGCCTTCGCCGTACATGATGTCAAACTCACACTCACGAAACGGCGGCGCGACCTTGTTCTTCGCGACCTTCACCTTCGTGCGATTGCCGACCACGCGATCGCCGTCCTTGATCGCGCCGATGCGACGAATATCGAGCCGCAATGACGAATAAAACTTCAGGGCGCGGCCGCCGGTCGTCGTCTCGGGATTGCCGAACATGACGCCGATCTTCTCGCGAATCTGGTTGATGAAGATGAAGCACGTATTCGACTGCGAGACGATGGCCGTCAACTTGCGCAATGCCTGCGACATCAGCCGCGCTTGCAGTCCCGGCAGTGAATCGCCCATCTCGCCGTCGAGCTCAGCGCGCGGCACGAGCGCGGCGACGGAGTCGACCACGATCACGTCGACGCCATTCGAACGCACGAGCGCTTCGGCGATTTCGAGCGCCTGTTCGCCGCAATCAGGTTGAGAAATCAGAAGCTGATCGATGTCGACGCCGAGCTTCTTGGCATACTCGGCATCCATGGCGTGCTCGGCGTCGATGTAAGCCGCGACGCCGCCCGCTTTTTGCGCTTCAGCGACAATATGCAGGGCCAAAGTCGTTTTGCCCGAACTTTCAGGACCATAAATCTCGACGATGCGACCGCGCGGAACGCCGCCGACACCAACGGCCGCGTCCAGGCTCAGCGACGTCGTGGAAATCGCCGGAATATCGGAAACGTCGCGTTCGCCCAACCGCATAATCGAACCCTTGCCAAACTTCTTTTCAATGTTTGCTAAAGCGGCTTCAACTGCCCTGCCGCGGTCTGCGCTCAATCGGTCATCAGCCATGACATACATCTCTTTCTTTTGCTCCTCTTCTCAGTCTGCATACGCGGTCCTCCCTCGTAGGAGCGAAAATATAGCATATCCAGAGCGAGAATGGAACAGTGTTTCACGCTTGCAACAAGCAATTTTTCTCAGAGGGTGAGGCTTCAGAAACCATTCCGGTCGCAGCCCTCTCCGCGACGCTGTGAGACTGTGCGCGCAAGAATAACACAGATCTCACGGATTCAGTGCGCGAGCAAAATCGCCGATCTTTTGCGCAACATCCGGCGCATCTCCAAGGCGTTCCATCTCCGCAACGATCGCAGAACCAACCACCACCGCATCAGCGTACCGCTGCACGTCTCCCACCTGATCGACAGTCGAAATGCCAAACCCAACGGCTATCGGAAGCGACGTAAACTCCCGCATCCGGTTCACCAGTTTTTCCGCGTCAACACTGACTGACTCGCGCGTGCCCGTCACGCCCGCTCGCGAGACCGCGTAAACAAAACCGCTCGCATGCTCGGCGACGAGTCGCAAGCGCTCGTCAGTTGAAGTGGGCGCGATCAGGAAGATCATGTCGAGGCCGTTCGCGCGCAACTCCGACTCGAACTCGCCTGATTCTTCCGGCGTCATGTCCGTGACGAGAACGCCGTCGAGACCGGCGTCTTTCGCCGCGCGCGCGATGCGTTTACGGCCGAACTGTAGCAAGGGGTTGAAGTAACTGAAGAGAATGATCGGCGTGTCGATCTGCTTTCGCGCCCGCGACACCATGTCGAACAGATCCTGCAAACCGAAACTGTTTTTGAGCGCGCGCTCCGACGCACGTTGAATCACCGGTCCGTCCGCCATCGGATCGCTGAACGGCACGCCCAACTCGATCACGGTCGCGCCTGCGCGAGCGAGCACGATCAGAAGCTGCTCCGTCGTCGCGAGGTCGGGATCGCCCGCCGTGATGAAGGGGATGAACCCTTTTCTTCCCTGCTGTTTTAGATTGATGAAGGCGTCTTCGATGCGTCCCACGACTCACGACTCCAGACGTTCGCGGACCGAATCTACGTCTTTGTCGCCGCGTCCGGAAAGATTCACGATCACGATCTGGTCGCGTTTCATGCTGCCCGCAACTCTGACGGCGTGCGCGACCGCGTGGGCCGACTCGAGCGCCGGGATGATTCCTTCAAGCTTCGAAAGAAGTTGAAACGCTGCAAGCGCGTCGGCGTCGGAAACGGAATCGTATTCGACTCTGCCGAGGTCGTGGAGGAACGCGTGCTCCGGGCCAATCGACGGATAGTCGAGTCCAGCAGAGACCGAATGAGTGGTAGCGACTTGCCCGTTTTCGTCCTGCAAAACGTAACTCATCGTTCCCTGGAGCACTCCGGGACGGCCGCCGCCGCTGGTGTTGAAGCGCGCCGCGTGTTGGCCCAGTTCGTTGCCCGAGCCCCCTGCTTCAACGCCGATCATGCGGATCGACGAGTCGGAAAGGAATGGATGAAACAGGCCAATCGAGTTTGAGCCGCCGCCGACGCAGGCGATCAGAACGTCAGGCAGACGACCTTCCTGTTCGAGAACCTGCGCTCGTGCTTCGCGTCCGATCACGCTCTGAAAATCACGAACCATCAGCGGGTACGGATGTGGGCCAAGCGCGCTGCCGAGGAGGTAGTAAGTGTCGGCAACGTTTGTTACCCAATCGCGCAGTGCTTCGTTGATCGCGTCTTTCAACGTGCGGGAGCCGGCGTTGACTTCGCGGACTTCCGCGCCGAGAAGTTGCATGCGAAAGACGTTCAAGGCCTGGCGGCGCATGTCTTCCGCGCCCATGTAGACCAGGCAGTTCAAACCGAACAACGCGCACACGGTCGCCGTTGCAACGCCGTGTTGGCCCGCGCCCGTTTCGGCGATGATGCGCTGTTTGTTCATGCGACGAGCGAGCAGCACCTGGCCGATTGTGTTGTTGATCTTGTGCGCGCCGCTGTGCAGCAGGTCTTCGCGTTTGAGATAGATCTTCGCGCCGCCGGCGTGTTCGGTCAGGCGCGCAGCGTGAAAGAGCGGCGTGGGGCGACCGGCGTAGTGGTGTAGAAGGTCGCGCAGCTCCGATTGAAACGCTTCGTCGTCGCGACTCGAAAGATACGCCGCGGTCAACTCCTCGAGCGGCGCCATCAGCGTCTCGGGAACAAAACGTCCACCGTACGTTCCCCAGTGGCCGAGTGAATCAGGTTGTGGGACAGGCGTGGTCATGGGGCTTCTTCGACAAACGCGTTTTTAGACGCCGGGCAGTTTCTCCTGTAATGGCGGCGCGACGGAGACTCGGTCACGGCCGGAGTTCTTGGAAACGTAGAGTGCGCGATCGCTCGCGGCGTAGAGTCCTCTTTCGGACGTCGCGCTCTCGGGACAACCCGCAACGCCAATGCTGACGGTCACAGTGCCGACACCCTCAACGCGCTTCGCGCTGAGCGCGGATCGCAATCGCGCGGCTGCGGCAGCCGCGCGCTCGAGATCGACACCCGCGAGCAACAGACTAAACTCTTCACCACCGAGACGCGCTGCGGTGTCGTTGTCGCGCAACACTTCCTTCAACGTCTGCGCGATCTGCCGAATCACCAAGTCGCCGGCCGGGTGTCCAAACTTGTCGTTGATATGCTTCAGATGATCGATGTCGAGCATCAACAGCGCACACGGAATACCATAACGACGCCATCGTTCGACCTCTCGCGTGAGCGCCACCCGGAACCGGCGTCGATTCGCGAGACCAGTCAACGAGTCCAGGTCGGCGTCGGCGCGCAACTGATCGATCTTCCGCCGCAACAGAACCAACTGCTGAGTCCGTTCGATCAGCAACTCAATCTCATCAGGATACTGAAAGTAATCAAACGCGCCATTGAGCAGCGCGCCACGGCGTGCAGCGAGCGTCGACTTTTCGGCGCCCACGAGCACCAGCGGAATTCCGTCATCCGATTGGGCCAACATCCTTCCGAGTTCTCGCATTTTCAGGCCGCGGGCCTGGACGTCGGCGATGACGAGATCCGGCCGCGACCTTTGCAGCGAAACGAGTGCGGCAGCGCCATTCGAAACGCCGACAACGTCGATGCCTCGGTCGGCAATCGTCTCGATAAACTGCGACTGATCCTCGTCAGTAATCAGCAGCACGCGGCCGCGAGAACGGTCGCCTGATTTTGCGTTGTGTTTCTTCTGTGCCCGCGCAGTCATAATCAGACCTGGAGAGGTCGACAAATCAAACAAACTTGTTCGGGGAGGACAATCTGATATTTTCCTGACCTGGGGCAAGGTCAAGGATACTCTGCCAATGTGGGGTACGGTCAAGTTTTAACACCCCGAACTTTTTCAACGAACGCGCGCATTCGCTCGTGGCTCTTTTTGCCCGGGCTTTCCTCGAGTTTGCTGCACGCGTCAACCCCGTACGGATCCACAAAAATGATTGCCTCTTCAATATTTCCGACTCCCAAACCGCCCGCCAGAATAAGCTTCGGCACGGCGCGGCTAACGTCGCGCGCAATGGACCAGTCGAAAACACGCCCGGTGCCGCCTCGCAACGTGCCGTGTTTCGTATCGAGCAGGATCGCTTCGACGGAATAGTCCTGGATTCGTTGCGCCTCGAAGTCCGCGCCCGCGTTAAGTGCTTTGATGACGAAATGGCCGGAGAGTTGTTGGCAATAGTCCGGCGATTCGTCGCCGTGTAGCTGTATTGCAGTTACGCCTGCGCGACGAGCTAAATCTTTCACGGATTGGGGCGAGTGTTCGTTGACGAATACGCCGACCGTCAGAATTGAGCGCGGGAGTTGGTCGATTATCTCACGGGCGGTTTCGGGCGTGACGTAGCGCGGGCTCGGTTTGTAGAAGTTGAAGCCCAGCGCGTCGGCGCCGGCGTCGACCGCCGCCAGTGCGTCGTCTAGATTCGTGATGCCGCAGATCTTAATGAACGTCATGACAAGCTCATGAAATCGCGGAGTGCCGCTTCGGGATTTTCGGAACGCATCAACGATTCGCCGATCAGGAATCCTTGAAATCCCGCGTTGCGGAGTCGCGATAAATCCGTGGCGTTACGTAAGCCGCTTTCGCTGATTAGCAGCGCATCTTTCGGCGCGGCGGAGACGAGCGACAGCGACGTTTCAAGGGAGACGTCGAACGTGTGCAGGTTGCGATTGTTGACGCCGATCAATGTCGCGCCGCACGCAGCCGCGCGTTGCATCTCGTCGGGGTCGTGCACTTCGACCAGGGCGTCCATTCCGAGCTCGTCTTCTGCGAGCCGTCGCAGATGCAACAGAGCGTCGTCATCGAGTGCCGCAACGATCAACAACAAGGCGTCCGCGCCTGCTGCCGCCGATTCGTAAACCTGATAATCGTCCACGATGAAGTCTTTGCGAAGAACCGGCAAGTCGACGCACTTCTTCACGGATCGCAGGTCCTCGAGTGAGCCGGAGAAATAATCCTCCTCAGTCAAGACTGACATCGCAACGGCGCCTCCGGCTTGATACGCCTGCGCGATCTGGTTCAGATCCGCGTCCGCACGAATGACGCCTTTCGAAGGCGAGCGACGCTTGAACTCCGCAATGATGTTGATGCCATCGCGCATCAAAGCCTCGCGGAAGCGATGCGATTTTCTTTTAGGCGCATAGATAGGGATTGCTCGTTTCGCCTCCTCAACGCGCTGTCGCTTCCGCTCGATAATTTCAGAAAGAAAACTCATGCGTTCGTCGCTTCGACCAGTAGCTTCAACTTCGATTCCGCCGCGCCGCTGTCGATCGCATTCGCCGCCAGTGCCGCACCCTCGCTAAGATCGCTCGCAACACCACCAAGTACCAGCGCCGCGGCCGCAGTCATGATTACGAGCGTTCGCGCCTCGTCTTTCCGGGAGCCGTCGAGCACCGCGCGCACGATTCGCGCATTCGCATCAGTGTCACCGCCACGCAAGTGATCGAGCGCAGCAGCGTCGAAACCAAAATCGCCGGGCGCGATCTCAAACACGTTTACTTGCCCGTCATGCGCTTCGGCAACGTGCGTCTTTCCCGCCAGCGTGATCTCGTCGAGGCCGTCTTCGCCATGGACGACCCACGCCCGTTCAGTCCCGAGCGCCGCCAGCACACTCGCCAACCGCTCAGCAAGATCTTTGCGCCAGACGCCGATGATCTGCCGCGGTGCGCCCGCCGGATTACTCAACGGACCAAGCAGATTGAACGTCGTGTGAATTCCCAACTGTCGCCGGATCCCCGCGACTCTCGCCGTCGCGCCGTGATAGAGCGGCGCAAACATGAAACAGATCCCGATCTCGTTGAGCGACGACTCCGACACCGACGGTATCGCCGAAACATTAACGCCCAACGCCGCCAGCAGATCCGCGCTGCCTGACTTACTGCTTGCAGCGCGATTGCCATGTTTCGCGACGGGCAATCCCGCGCCGGCAATGACGAACGCTGCCGCCGTCGAGATGTTGAAAGTCTTCGCGCGGCTCGAGCCGGTTCCCGCGGTGTCGATGAAGCACGGATGCTTCGAGCTCACACGTACGGCACGCGAGCGCAATCCTTCGACAAGTCCGGTCAGCTCATCGACCGTCTCACCTTTCACAGCCAGCGCCACCAACGCTCCCGAGATCTGTGCGTCCGTTGCGTCGGGATCGAGCAAGGCATCGAGCAGTTGCGCGGCCTCTTCGCGGTTCAGGTCTTCGCGACGAACCAAACGAGACAAGAACTCAGTTAATCGATGATGGGCCATGGGTTCAGTGAGTCGTGCCTCAGTTGACTCGCACGAACCTAAGAACAGTCAGGAAGGGGGCAAACGGAGTGCGCCCCCGCCTGCGCGACAGCGGGGGCGTTGCCCCCTTCCTGACTTGTTCTTGCTCAGCCATAACTTGTTCTTGCCGAGTCATAGTGTTCTTACGGAGTCAATGGTGAGTTAGAGTTTCAAGAAGTTACCGAGCAACTGCTTGCCTTCCGAGGTAAGAATCGATTCGGGATGAAACTGCACGCCTTCGACTTTCAACTCGCGATGCCGCAGGCCCATGATGATGCCGTCTTTCGTCGACGCCGACACTTCAAGACACGACGGCAACGTCTCTCGCTCGACGATCAGCGAGTGGTACCGGCCGGCGAGAAAATTGTCGCTGAGCCCGGCGAAGATCGTCTTTCCGTCGTGACTGACTTCCGACGCTTTACCGTGCATCAACTCAGGCGCGCGAATCACGCGTCCGCCAAACGCCTGGCCCATAGTTTGATGGCCCAGACAAACGCCGAGCAGCGGTATCTTTCCGGAGAAGCGATCGATGACGCCGAGCGAGATGCCGGCATCGTCAGGCGTTCCCGGCCCCGGTGAAATTACGATTCGCTCCGGACGCAGGCTCGTCTCGATCTCGTCGAGCGTGACCTGGTTGTTCCGGCGGACTTCAACCGTCTGGCCCAACTCACCCAGATACTGGACCAGGTTGTAAGTGAACGAATCGTAGTTGTCGATTACGAGCAGCATCTATTTATACCTTCGCAACAGCGCAACGACGTTTTCACGCTTGTTCTTGACGGCCCAATCGAGCGCCGTCATTCCTTCGGCATCCTTCAACGAGGGTTGCGCGCCTCGTTCCAAAAGCCGCACGGCTGCGGCTTCATTGCCGAACACGGCTGCCCACATCAACGGCGTCCCACCTAATTTGTTTTTGAGGTTCGGGTTCGCGCCTTTGTCGAGCAGCAGGGTGAGAATCTCCATGTTCCCACTCTGCGCAGCCCCGTGAAGTGCTGCGTCGCCGTCGTTGTCCTGGAGGTTTACGTTCGCGCCGCGTGCCACCAGCTTTTGCACCGCTTCCGTGCGATCGCGCCAGGTATAACTGATCAACGCAGTGACGCCGTTCAAACCCTGCACATCGGGATTGAGTTTAGGATGATTCAACAACACGTCCGCTACTTCATCATTGCGGATCTCAATCGCATGCAACAGCGCTGTCTTTCCCTGTTTGTCCTGGATGTTTACGTCCGCGCCGCGTTGCACCAGCAGGTTGACCACTTCGAGATCGCCGCGCGCGGCAGCGGAGACCAATGCCGTGCGCCCGTCTTCGTCCTGCGCGTTTGGATTGATGCCCGCGTCGAAAAAGGCATTGATCGCCATCATGTCGCGCCCACTCGCCGCGGCCCGAAAACTCTTTTCGTCAAACTCGTAGCCTCGCAGCTTCAATAACTGCTGCGCCGCCGCGGGCGTCGGCTTGTCAGCCGCGTGCTCGACACAACCCGTCAACGCAATTAACAATGCCAGCAGCATCACTGAACGATGTAGAGTTATTTTTTGCATGGACTCACCACAGCGCGATTGATCTTGACCGGCTTGTCCGGCTTCTCTCCCTGCGCGGGCGCCTGGTTGATCGCGTCAACCACTTCCATTCCCCTCGTCACCGTACCGAACGCCGAAAACTTGCTGTCGAGGTGCGGCCCTGGCCCAACGAGAATGAAGAAATGCGTGGAGGCGCTGTTTGGCTCGTCAGTGCGCGCCATGGAGACGATGCCGCGAACGTGTTTGACGATCCCGGGCTCGTCAGGCAACTTGCGCTGCATCCGCTTTTGCAATTCGACGCTCCACTTTTCACTCGTCGAAAGGTTGCCGCCCTGGATTACAAACCCCTTGACGATGCGACTGAACGTGGTCGTGTCGAGCGCGCCCGTGGCCGACAGATTCAGAAAGTTTCTGACAGCTTCTGGAGCGACCTCGGGCATCATCGCGATATCGATCGCGCCGAGTTCAGTTTCGAGCGTCACGCAGTTTGCCGCCATCTTCTCGACCGACGCACCGTCGAAGGGCTCGGCAATTTGCGGTGCAACCGGATCACGCGTATTCGCCTTTTGTGCAGGCTCTTGCGCTGCCATAAAAGAAAACACGGACAACAGAATTAATAACTTCACAACCCTCTCTCCGCCATTTCGATCGCGCGAAACATCCCGCGCGCTTTGTTCACCGTCTCCGCGTACTCGTGCTCGGGAATCGAATCGGCCACGATGCCGGCGCCGGCCTGCACCATCGCCTGTCCTTCGCGCAACACGATCGTTCTGATTGCGATACACGAGTCGAGGTTGTCGGCGTAATCCATGTACAGCACGGATCCGGCGTAAATGCCGCGACGATCGGGCTCAAGTTCGCGAATGATCTCCATCGCGCGAATCTTCGGCGCGCCCGTGACGGTGCCCGCCGGAAAACAAGCGGCCAGCGCGTCGAAACGATCCAGGCCGTCTCGCAAACGCGAACGCAAGCTCGTTTCCAGATGCTGCACGTGCGAATAGCGCTCGACCGTCATCAGGTCGTCGACCTTTACCGAACCGTAATCCGAAACCCGGCCGAGGTCGTTGCGGCCGAGATCGACGAGCATCATGTGTTCGGCGACTTCCTTCGCGTCTGACTTCAAGTCCTCACCCAGCATCCAGTCTTCCGTCTCGGTCGCGCCCCGTTTTCTCGTGCCGGCGATTGGTCGATAGTCGAGCCGCTGCCCGTGACAACGCACTAGCATCTCGGGCGAGGCGCCGATCACGGTCTCTTCTCCCATGCGCAGAAAGAACATGTACGGCGACGGATTGATCGCGCGCAGCGCGCGGTAGATCTGGAGCGGTTCTCCGTGAAACTGCGCCGAGAAGCGTTGCGAGAGCACGGCCTGATAACAATCGCCGGCCGCAATGTAATCCTTGATACGACGCACTCCGTCCTCAAAAGCGCGCCTCGACCAGTTCGACTGTAACGAGATGTTTCGTTCCTCGTGCGCCGGCTCTTTTGCAGGAATCCGATCGACGTCGAAGATCGCTTTCTCGAGGTCTCTGGTCCGCGCGACCGCGGCCTCGTAAAGCTCGCGCAAACGTTCGTGACTGCCCCCCGCTTCTTCAGTGAACACGATGGCGACGATCTCGAGCCGCTGCTTGACGCGATCGAACGCGATCACGGTGCGGTAGAACATCCAGAGCGCATCTGTTGGTCCATCGAGCGGCTGTGTCTCATTATTTCTTAGTGCGGGCTCGAACCACTGGGCTGCGTCGTAACACACGTAGCCGACGGCGCCGCCTGCAAACGGCACCAGGCCTGGACGCCGAGCCAGCGAGCGCCCGCGAAAGTAATCGCGCACCCATTCCGTGGCGATGATGGGAAACGACTCAGTCTTTCCGTTTCGTTCGACGTACGTTTGCAGTCCCTGGCCGCGCACGATCATCTCCGGATCGGCGCCCAGAAATGAATAACGGGCGATTCGCTCACCGCCTTCAACCGACTCGAGCAGAAACGCGTAACGCGAGTCGCCGGCGATGCGCATGAACGCTCCGACCGGCGTGTGTAAGTCGCCGAGCACCGAACGCACGACGGGCACTACGTTGCCCTGTCCCGCCTCGCGCTCAAACGCCTCGAATGATGCAGGTTGAAGGTCCAGCATTTGTTAGATTCCAACTGTGCGAGTGGCCGCCAGCCAATGACCGCCGTCGACGACCAGCACGGAGCCGTTGATATAACTCGCGGCATCCGAACAGATGAATACAGCCGCGCGCTCGATATCGGCAATTCTGCCAAAACGTCCCAGCGGAACAGTCTTGCGCAGCCGTTCCTTCACAGGCTCGGGAACGAGCCGCGTCATTCCTTCCGTGTCTTCGATTGGCCCAGGCGCGATGGCATTCACGCGTATGCCGTAACGTCCCCACTCGACGGCGAGATTGCGCGTCAGTGCATCGACGCCGGCCTTCGCCGCGGAAACGTGGAGCTGCATCGGCGTGCCGAGATAATGCAGCGTCGCGCTGATGTTAAGGATCTGGCCGCGATGTTCCTTCAACTGCTCGAACGCCGCGCGGCAGACGTTGAACGTACCTTTCAAGTCGATGTCGACGACAGTGCCGAAGCCGTTCGGCGATAACTGTTCAGCGTTGCACAGGAAGTTTCCGGCGGCGCCGTTGACGACGATGTCGATCTTTCCGAACTGCTCGATGGTTGCCGCGATCGCCTTTTCAACAGCTTCCGGCTGACGGACATCGGCCGCAAGAGCAATGGCCTTCCCGCCGTTGTGCGTAATTGCTTCGGCCGCGGGCGCGAGGTGGTCCATGTTCCTGCTAACCAACGCGACAGCAGCGCCGGCTTCCGCAAATGCGCGCGCGACGCCGCCGGTGATTCCCGTCCCTCCGCCAGTCACGAACGCAACGCGATCCTTCAAAACTCCGTCTTTGAAAATTGACTCGCTCATAAGTTTAGTGCGTCTTCGAGTTTGAATTTCTGTTCGTATAAGGCTTTGCCAACGATAACACTATCCAAAAGCGGTTCGCCCGCGTCGCGCAAGCGTTTGATATCGTCGAGACTGGAAACGCCGCCCGAAGCTGTCACGTGTACATTCGCGGCTTGAGCAATCGCCACCGTCTGCTCGACGTTTGGGCCAGTGAGCATACCGTCTCGCGCGATGTCGGTGTAAATGATTCTCCTGATTCCATAAGTCGCGACAGTTTGCGCCAGCTTTATCGCTTCAATTCTTGTCTCCGTTTGCCATCCGTGTGTTGTCGCTTGTCCATCTCGAGCGTCAATCCCAACACAAACATCAAACTTCTCGACCAGATCCTCCAACAACTCGGGCGACTCAACCGCAACAGTCCCCAGTACAACTCGCGCCACCCCGGCGTCACACAATTCACGCACGTCATCCGTTGTCCGAACTCCACCACCAAACTCGATCGGCACAGCGACAGCCTTAACGATGCTCTTCACGACCTCGCGGTTCGGCGACTGTCCGCCCTTGAACGCACCATCGAGATCGACGACGTGAATCATCCGTGCGCCAGCCGCCGCAAACTGCTTCGCGACTTCGACCGGGTTCTCGTCGTAAACGGTCACGTCCGTCTTGCGCCCCTGCACCAGACGCACGCACGAACCGTTTTTCAGATCGATCGCCGGAATGACGAGCATTATGCTGACACCAGGCCCATCACTTCATCAAACAGCAACCCGTTTGTGGCGATCGAGTTGTTGCCCGCCGCCGTCCTAACGCCGCGCCAATCCGTAAACGTTCCGCCGGCTTCTTCCATGATCGGCAGCAGCGCCGCACAGTCCCAAAGATTCATCACCGGATCGAGCATCACATCGGCGCGTCCGGTGGCGACCAGCACGTAGCCGTAACAGTCGCCCCACGTGCGACTCGCCTTCGCGCGAGCTTGCATCAGTTCCGCAGCGCGGCCGAAGCCGTAACGCGCGCAAGAGGTGAAGTCGGTACACAACAACAACGCATCTTCGAGTCGCGCGATATTCGAAACGCGCGTTCGTTCGCCGTTAAAAAAACATCCCAGTCCCTTGGCCGCGGAAACAATCTCGCCGAGCGCAGGAATATTGACGACACCAACGCTCAATTCGCCGTCGATCTCCAAACCAATCAGAACACCGTAAAACGGAATGCCGTGAACAAAAGCAAACGTGCCGTCAATCGGATCGACGATCCAGCGGCTGCCGGAGCGGCCCTGCGATTCACCTTCTTCCTCGCCAACGATGCCATCGTCAGGATACCGTTCGGCGATCTGCCGGCGCAGGTAAGTCTCAGCTTCGCGATCCGCGAGAGTGACGTAGCTGCCGTCGCTCTTCGTCGTCGTCTCCGGCTGCTTGCGGAAGTACTTGAGAGTGATATCGCCCGCGCCGCGCGCCAACTCAACCGCAAACTCGAGTAGTTCGTTCGTCATTTTCTTCGCAACGCGAGTTCGGCACGGATTTGATCGAGACTGATGCTGCGCGCTACTAGCAACACGATCAGGTGATAGAGCAAATCTGAAATTTCCGCGACGAGCGGCGCGTAGTCGTCGTTCTTTGCGGCGATGATTGTTTCCGCCGACTCCTCGCCGACCTTTTTGAGAATCTTATCAATCCCCTGTTCGAAGAGATACGTCGTGTATGAACCCTCAGGACGAGCGCGTTCGCGGCTTTCGATCAGATCATAAAGTTGTATCAGCAAACCACCAAAATTCTCCGGTAAATCGAAACATGACCTTGCGCCGGTGTGACACGCAGGGCCAGCAGGCTCGACCAGAACGACAATCGCATCGTTATCGCAATCCGCGACGAGATCGACGACGCGTTGCGTGTTTCCCGACGTCGCGCCCTTGTGCCAGAGCTCGTTTCGCGAGCGCGACCAGAACCACGTCTGTTGAGTTTCCAGCGTGCGCGCCAGGCTTTCGCGATTCATGTACGCAAGCGTCAACACTTCGCGAGTCCGCGCGTCCTGCACGATCGCCGGAATCAATCCACGCTCGTCGAATTTCAAGTCGTCGACCTTCATCTGACTTCTACTCCACGCTCGCGCAAGTAACTCTTCACATCCGCGATCGAAAGCTCGCCAAAGTGAAACAGCGAAGCTGCGAGCACTGCGCTCGCACCGCCTTCGGTAAACGCTTCATAGAAGTGTTCGAGTTTGCCTGCGCCACCTGAGGCGATGACGGGAATCCGCACCGCATCGGAAACCGCACGTGTTAACTCGACGTCGTAACCATCGCGCGTCCCATCACAATCCATACTCGTCAGCAGTATCTCTCCGGCGCCCAGGTTTTGCGCGCGTACGGCCCACTCGAGTGCGTCCATCCCAACCGCGCGCCGGCCGCCGTGCGTGAAAACTTCCCAACCATCGGACGACGCGCAACAAGAAGAAGCGGGGATGCGGAGATGGGGGGAAGCGGAGACTGTTTGTTTCGGCGTCTTCTTCTCCGTCTCTCCGCGTCTCCCCATCTCCCCTTCCTCCCATCTCCTTCGCCTCGCATCAATCGCAACGACGATGCACTGGCTGCCAAACGTCTCGGCGCAATCGCCGATCAGCCGCGGGCTCTCGACCGCCGCGGTGTTGAGCGTGATCTTGTCGGCGCCCGCGCGCAAGACTGCGCGAATGTCCTCGACGGATCGCAGTCCACCGCCGACGGTAAAAGGAATGAATACTTCATCGGCTACGCGCCGTACGAGATCGGCGACGATGTCTCGTTTGTCAGACGACGCGGTGATGTCGAGAAACGTCAACTCGTCCGCGCCTTCGGCGTCGTAGCGCTTCGCCTGTTCGACCGGATCGCCGGCGTCTGTCAGCGAGACAAAGCGAATGCCCTTGACCACCCGGCCATTGTCGACGTCGAGACAGGGAATGATTCGTTTAGCCAGCAAAGTTCCTCAACATCCGTAGCCCGACGTCCTGGCTCTTCTCGGGATGAAACTGCACGCCGCAGATGTTCCGGTGCGCTACAACCGAAGCATAGTTGATACCGTATTCCGTTTCACCGACCGCAACGTCTCCGGCCGGCACGCAGTAAAACGAATGAACGAAATAACAGAACGAACCGTCAGGGACACCGGCGAACAACGGATGCGCGCGCCGCTGGTGAATCCGGTTCCAACCAACCTGCGGCACCACGAGGTCCGATTCAAACTTCCGCACGCGACCCGGCAACAACCCGAGCCCTTCCGTGGTCCCAAACTCATCCGACACTTCAAACAGCATCTGCATGCCGACACAGATACCCAACAGCGGCGTACCCGCGGCTGCTCGCTCACGCACCAACGATTCAAATCCTCGCTCGCGCAGCGACCTCATGCACGACGCAAACGCGCCGACTCCGGGCAACACCAACCGCTCCGCGCGACGCAACACCTCCGCATCGTCACTCACGATCGCGTCGCAGCCCGTAGCCGCGAAAGCCTTCTCCACCGAGCGGAGGTTCCCGACGCCATAATCGATAATCGCAATCACAACGATCCCTTAGTGCTCGGAATTCCCGTGACGCGGCTGTTTAGTTCCACGGCCTGGCGCAGCGCGCGCGCCGAAGCCTTGAACGTCCCTTCCAGAATGTGATGCGTGTTGCGGCCGCGCAGACAATCGATATGCAGGTTGAACTTCGCCGTCTCCGAAAACGAGCGCCAGAAGTGCTCGGCCAGTTCGACGGAGAAGTTTCCGATCTTCTGCCGCTTCGTCGGCACTTCGTAGACGAGATAAAAGCGCCCCGAAAGATCGATCACCGAACGGCATAACGCTTCGTCCATCGGCACGACTGCTTCGCCGTAACGGTTGATGCCTTTCTTGTCGCCAAGCGCCTGGACCAGCGCCTGGCCCAAGGTGATGGCGATGTCCTCGACCGAATGATGATCGTCGACTTCGAGATCGCCCTTGCAGTTCACTTGCAGATCGAACAGACCGTGCTTCGCGAAGAGCTCGAGCATGTGTTCGAGAAACGGCAAGCCGATCGAGACGCTGGAACGGCCGCTGCCGTCCAGATTTAAACGGACCCGCACGTCGGTCTCTTTCGTCTTGCGGCGAACGTCGGCTGAGCGAGAATGGTTTTGTGTCTTCATTGGCAGATCACACGCAGCTCTTTCAGTAGTCGATCGTTCTCTTCCGGCCTGCCGACGCTGATGCGGAAATAGTCGCGCAGCATCGGGTAGCCGCTCACGTCACGGACCAGAATGTCGCGCTCCAACAGCTCAGCAAAGATCTGCGTCGGGTCTTTGACTGATTTGACGACCATGAAGTTTCCGCGCGACGGGACAGGCGTGAGCCCGTCGATCCGCGACAACTCGGAAAACAGACGCTCGCGCTCGGCGAGTATTCGCTGCACCAGCGGTCGCAGGTCGTTCTCGTATCGTTCGATAGTCACTTCTGCCGCGATTTGTGAAAGCGCGTTCAGGTTGTAAGGCAGGACTGCTTTCCGGATCTCGCGCACCAGATGCGACTCGCCAAGCAGATACCCGACGCGCAGACCGGCCAAGGCCATTGCCTTCGAGAAGGTGCGCAACACGATCAGGTTGTCGTGCTCCGCCAACAACGGCACGACTGAATGCTCGGCAAATTCGTGATACGCCTCGTCGATAATGACGAGCCCGCGCGCGATGTTCAGTAGTTTGATCAAATCCTGATCGTCGATGACGCAGCCGGTCGGATTGTTTGGCGAACAGATGATCGTGACGTCGGGTTGCCGCTCTTCGACCACGTCAAGTAACAACGCGCTGTTGTATTGCAGGCTGCTGGTGAGTGACGTGCTCTCGACAGTGCCGCCGAGCACCGTTGCCACCTGCTTGTACAACGCGAACGTCGGTTCGGAAATCAGCACCCGCTTCCCTGGGCCAATGGTCACCATCATCACTGCCTGTATCAGCTCGTTGGAGCCGTTGCCGGCAATGATTTGATCGGGCCTCAGATCGGCAAACTCAGCCAATCGCTCGTGCAGCGTCGCCGGAATGAAGTCGGGATAGCGCGACCATTTCGCGGCTTCGAACCGTTGCAGGATCTCCTCGCGGAGGGCCGCTGGCGTGTCCCACGGGTTTTCGTTCTGATTGAGCTTGACGTGCGCGCGATGAGGCGAGAGCGAGTAGGCGCGCAATCCACGAACGGCAGGCTTGACGATGTCCAATCGATTGTTCATTCGTACTCTCTCGAACACAGAACAGTCAGGAAGGGGGCAAGCTAAGCGCGTCCCCGCTTCAAGCGAGGGCCGGGGCGTTGCCCCCTTCCTGACTTGTTCTTTGTGAATCGTTCCTTATCGATGCGGATCTCGCGTGTGCCGACAGTCCTTCACACTCTGCTAACGCGGCAATCGTCCCAGCGGCTCGCGCGAACGCGTCGGGCGAGTATCGCAACAGGCTGGTCCGTTTCACGAAATCATAAACTCCGAGCGCCGAAGAGAAACGAGCGGTGCGGCCGGTCGGCAACACGTGATTCGGGCCGGCGAGATAGTCGCCAACGGCTTCGGGAGTGTGCTCACCGAAGAAGATGGCGCCGGCGTGCCGGATGTTCATGGCTGCCGCTTCGTCGTCGCGCGTGACGAGTTGCAGGTGTTCGGGCGCGATCCGGTTTGCGGTCTCACACGCTTCGTCGATTGTGGTCGTGATGACGATAGCGCCGTAGTCATTCAATGACGCTGCGACGATGGCGCGCCGCGGCAGCGACTCCGCCTGGCGTTGAACCTCCTGCGCGACGGCCTGTGCGAGCGGTTCGCTCGTCGTGATCAGAATCGCCGAAGCGTCTTTGCCGTGCTCGGCCTGGGCCAGAAGATCAGCCGCAATGAAATCCGCTCGCGCGCCGTCGCCGGCGATGATTACGACCTCGCTCGGTCCGGCGATCGCGTCGATGCCAACGACGCCGAAGACGAGTTTTTTCGCCGCCGCGACGTACTTGTTTCCCGGACCAGTGATTTTGTCTACGCGCGGGACAGTCTGCGTGCCGAAGGCGAGGGCGGCAATCGCCTGCGCGCCGCCGACGGCGTAGATCTCAGTCACGTTGAGTTCGCGCAGCGCAGCCGCAACGGCGGGACTCTCGTTGAGCGTGCGCGGCGGAGTGGCGACGACGATTCGTTCGACACCTGCGACCTGCGCCGGCACGACGTTCATGATCACCGAAGACGGATACGCCGCTGTACCGCCGGGAACGTATAGGCCCGCACTGTCGAGCGGTGTCACACGCTGGCCCAATCGTACGCCGTCGACCGGCGATATTTCCCACGAGCGTTCGATCTGATTCTCGTGAAACGCTCTTACGTTCGCGATTGCTTCACGCAACGCCGCGAGCACACGCGGGTCGACTCTGTCAGCCGAACGACGCAACGTCTGCTCGTCGACGCGTATTTGTTCTAGTTCAACGCCGTCGAATCGCGCCGTGTACTCGATCAACGCTTCGTCACCACGACGCCGAACGTCGTGGACAATCGCCCCAACGTCTTTCATCAGCTCCGGATCGAACGCGACCGAACGCGCCTCTAAACGCGCAAGTAAATCGTCGCATTCGTTTTGCCGGATGATCCGAATCACGCTGGTTCGCCTCCGTTCAGTGCGACTCGCAACGCATTGACGAGTCGCGCGACTGCTTCCGCCTTCAACTGATAACTCGCCCGATTCACCACCAAACGCCCCGTCGATTCCGTGATCTCCTCGACGACGGACAGCCCGTTTTCACGCAGCGTCCGTCCAGTCTCGACCAAATCGACGATCAGATCCGAAAGCCCGAGCGCCGGCGCGAGCTCGACCGATCCGGAGAGGCTAATGATCTCCACCGGCATTCCGCGCGCGCCGAAATGCGCGGCCGCGATCTGCGAATACTTCGTCGCCACGCGCAACATGCCGACCGCGCGCGTCATCACGTCCGGATCCGCCGCCGCAACGACGATCCGGCAGCGCGCGATGCCGAGATCGAGCGGCAACAACAAGTCCGCTTCCGATTCCAACAACACGTCGCGGCCAACGACACCGCAGTCCGCAATGCCATGCTCAACATAGACGGGAACGTCCGCGGGCTTCACGAAGATGAAACGATAATCACCGCTTTCATCCTCGAGCGCGAGACGTCGTGAATTGACTTGCTCGGCGCTCAAACGAATGCCGGCGCGGGCGAGCAACGACAGCGCGTCGTCCTGCATTCTGCCTTTTGCGATGGCGATCGTAATCATCAGTCTTGTGCAACCCTGCGTCCGACTACTTCAGTCAGCGCGTCGAGATTGAGCACGAAGCCGACCGCCGGCTCCGCGCGTCCAAAATTGCCGGTCAGACCGTCGTACCGGCCGCCGCGTCCGATACTCGAACCCGCACCATGAACGAATACCTTCAGACTCAAACCCGTGTAGTAATCGAGACTCGGAACGTCGCCGAGATCGATCTCGAATGCATCCTGTAAACCCAGCGATTCGATCTCCGTCCACAGCTCTTCGAGAGAATTGAGCGCCGCAGCGGAGCGTGCATTGCCGATCAAACGTCGCGCAGCTTGAATCACGTCTCGTTTGCCAGTGAGTTGAGTGAGTTGCGAGAAGCGGCCGTTATCTTTCAGGAACCGTTCTAACTCGGCGGCCTCGCGAGTGTCGATCAATCGGCGAAACTGTTCCCGGGCCGGCGTGTCGAGATTAAGCTCAGCCGCGACACCGTTAAAGAACTCGACGTTGTTGATCGTGATGCAGTAACTCGATTGCAGATTTAGTCGCGTCAGTATCTCCGCGGCCAGACGCAGCACTTCCAGATCCGCCTGTGTTCCACCCGCGCCGATCAGTTCACAGCCGAGTTGCGTATTCTCGCGCCGCCATTCGGCGTGCGATTGCGGTTGCTGCCTGAACACAGGGGCGGCGTAGCAGAAACGCAGCGGACGCGCACGGTCGGCGAGTAACGTCGCTGCCACGCGCGCGACCGACGACGTAACATCCGGACGAAGCGCGAGCAACCGCCCGTCGCTGTCGGTGAAGCGAAAACCGCGTTGCGCTTCGGCCGGACCCATTCCCTGCTCGAACAGATCGTAATAGTCGACGGAAGGCGTGATCACTTCCTCGTACGACCAGCTTTCGAAGACCGACATGGCGGCGTCTTCGATGGTGCGCCGCAGGCGTGCTTCGGTGCCGATGTAGTAACGCATTCCGGCTGGGATTCGAGAGATCATAACCACGGAAAACTAAAAACCCGCCGCCAGCTTTCGGTTGGCAGCGGGTTTCTTGGAATCGTCTTTGCGCTGTTTTAGATTTGGTTCAGCGCATCCAACACGATCGCCGGCCCGCCACCGGTATGGTGGTGGTGACGCCAGGATCCATGATGGCCGCAAACCGTGCTGAACATTGCCCGGGCTTTATATCTGACTAGCCCGACTATTGTCAAACTTTCTGCGACAACGTCTAGGCAACGTAAAGCCTGGCTCAAAGCCCTTCGCCCGCGGTTACCTTTGTGACCGTGACGTACTGCGTTTTGAGCCCTCGCTTTTGCAGCTTTTTCGCGACAGCGTCCAGTTGCTTCAGCGAACGAACGGGAAACTTGGCCTGGTACGTGTCGGTCTCCGGGACCGCGACCGTGATCGTGCCGCCGTACTCGGCCACGATCTTGCGAACATCCTGTCCCTCGCCGAGTATGGCCAACTGGTTTACGAGCACCCGTTGCCCACTCTTCGGATCGACCACGACGTCGTCGTCAGCCGACACGCCGAGTGGGCTACTGGTGCATAAAACCAACCCGTGCGCCGCGAGAATCACCGCGGCTAACCCGAGACGAAATGCGGTCATAGGTTCCTCATCGAACGTCAGCGCGTCGTTGCCTGGGCGAAGCTACCACAGGTTCGGCATCCCAGCGAAATAGCAGAGGGTGCGACGAACCTGAAGGTCTTGCCGCTGGACCATCAAGCGATGCTGAGGGCGGAATCAGACCCAACAACTTCACGATCAAGTCTGTCAGATCCAATCCACCCGGCACCGATCCGTCCGGATTGATCGCTGCGTACGCTCCTCCCGTCAGGCTGGTCCAAAACTGCCAGTACGGCGCGAGGGAAGAGCTGCCTGAGCTATCGATGTGGAGCAGGCGAATCTTCTTCGCCGACAACGCCGCGAGGGCATTGTCCTGAAAGTCGATATCGTCTCCGCCACAGTCAATCGTATTGTTTCTGCCAGGATCGATTCCCGTATCGGCAAAGGAGAGCGGCGGCGACGCTATGCCTTCGTTCAAGTTGCGATCGTGCGGCACGTCGTCACCGAAATTTACCACCAGCTTGAGCGCGTCCGCACGCCAGCCAATTGCCGCGCCGGTGTCGTCCTGGCCCAACTCCCAGAAGACGCGGCCGTAGGATTCAGGCGCGTCGGAGCCGCCGCCAAGGACTAGACCTGAGACAGCCGCGCTGACGGCGCCTCCGTCAGTAGTTAGAGGCAAATTCAATCTGAAAGGCCGGTCACTGCCCCCTCCGTAAGTACTTGCGTAACTACTGCCGCACGGCCGTGAATCCAGGAACGCCGGATAATCTTCGTAGCTGACGACGCCGAACCTGAAATCGGTTCCCGGCGCGACCTCGGTTCTGAGTCTGTTGATTATCGTTTGCACCTGCGCCTTCACCCTGGTGAGCTCGCCGCCCATGCTGCCGGTGAGATCCAGCGAGAAGACCATGTCGACCTTGTCCGGCAGATCGACGACGCCTTTGCATTCGACGGCAGCCGGAGCGTTGATTACCTTGAAACCTTGCCCGCTAACGCTCGCGCCTTTCGTTTGCGCCGCGGAGAGAATGCAACTCTTCACTTTCGGCGCCTGGAAATCGGGATGCTGCGCTCTGACCAATGCAGCCAATCCAGAGACATGCGGCGCGGCCATTGAAGTGCCGGACTTCTTGCCGTATTGATCGCTGCAAAAGATAAACAGCGTGCACGTACGCGGCACCGTACTCAGAATGTTCCTCCCCGGCGCGGCGACAGTCACGAGGTTGCCGAAATTCGAAAATGACGACAGCCCGCCATTCTCGTCGATCGACGCCACGGCCATCGTGTTAAGCGGAAACCTGTCGGTCAAACTCGCCGGTGAGGCGTACTTGGCGTCACGACATTCATTGCCGGCGGCGAATATCCACAGTACGTCCTTCTTCTCTCGCTCGGCGAAGAGCAGCGCGCGAGCCAGAATGGCGTTGTTCTCCTTCACCTTTTGCAACGTCGTGGCAGTTCCAGCGGTACCGCATTGATTATTGTCAATCCACTGGAGACTCATGTTCACGATCCGCGCGCCGTCCTTTACGGCCTGGACCATGCTTTCCTGCGCTTTGACTGAGCTGCTGCCGCCGAACTCATAAGGTCGCAACGAACAGTCCCAACACATTCCGGTCACGCCTTTGCCGTTGTTCCCTTCGGCGCCGATTATGCCGGTAACGTGAGTGCCGTGACCGCTGGACTTCACACGTCCGCCAGTCAGCGCGACGATGTTGTCGTCCAAATCGCTATGGTTCTTGTCAATGTCCGTATCTATGACGCCGACGACGACGGAAGGATCGCCGGTGTTCAGGTCCCACGCCGATGGCGCCTTGATGAACTCCATCGCCCAATTGTTGCCGGCCGGATGCGCTTCGTCCCACGAATCCCACTCGGTGTCGTTAGGGACGGCAGAGAGCGGTCCGTCCGAAAGATAATGATGCGAAGCGGCGTCGACGTCAGGCAGGCCCTCCAACAGCAGCCGAATGGGCTCGAGTTGAGCAAGCTCGGTTACCGGGTAGCGCAATTGATACGTAAGAGTCGACGGTATCGAACCGAGAATCGTTCCGCCCGTTGATACGGCGATCTCGACGATCCTGGCGTCAGGATTTGGTGTGTCGAAGTCGAGCATCACGTCGATCTCATCTTTGACGACTTTCTGTCCCTCGGCGTCTCTGACGATTCGATCAGCCGACGGCTCGGCTACGCCGATGGGGACGGTGGTGCTCGTCGGCGCAACGACGCGAATGATAACTTTCAGTGGCGCCGGCACTGTCTTGTTTGCTTGTCTTACGTGAACGGTGCCCTCGTACGTACCAGGCGTGGTCGATCCCGGAACCTCGACTTTAACGGGGAACTCGTATGTTTCGTTTGCGACTAGAGTCGTGAATCCGGCCGAGTCGATCGAAAGGAACTGAGCGATGCCGGGAGTAATGAAGAGTGAGGTGTTTGAGAGTGCGGGACCAACCATCTGCACGGTGGAAAGGTTCGTGGTCCCTTGAATAACAGTTACATCGAGAACACCCGGCGTCCAAACGACCTTGTCGTTAGCGGACATGAAAGCGGTGTTCGTGGCAGCGACAGTGAGAGCTATCGCCAGAGCTAACCAAATGAGTTTTTTCATTTCTTTCCTCGCTATCGCCCCTGATCTGAGTAATCAGGTTGCAGACGTGTCGGGTTCAGGTGGAGGAACACGAGGGTATGGAGAAAGACCACACTCGCGGTTCAACGTTGCATTAGATAACTAACGGGAGTGAGGCTCTCGACGCGTGTGGGAGCAGAACTCTCGTTAAGGAACACGTTCGGCAAATAACTTCGAGGATTTATAGCTGAACGTGCGGTAACACCGCAGCATATACACCTACAGCCGCAGGAGTGTCAAGAAATTCGTCGTCGATTTTGTGCCACCATGAAATGGAAAAGTCAGGCCAAAAAGCGGCCTGACTCTCCGGTATTCCACACAGGAAGTGTTAACTCACTGTAGCGTGGTCTTCAGCGTATTGCTCCTGACGCCGTTTACAACCAGCGTCAACTGCACAGAGCCGGCGCCGCGCAGTTCAGGCACGAGCACGACGTTGACCTGGTCCAAGCCCGACAGAGTACCCTGAGCGCCCGCAAACTCGACCGGCAACGTAAACACCCGGCCGTCACTCGTGCGTGCCTCAACAGTCACAGACTCCGCGAGGTTAGTGATGACCTGACCAGTGCCCATTACCACGTCGTTAGCAGGATTCGTATTCGCGACTCCAGTGCTGATACCTGCCGTCAGAATCGTGAGCCGGTTGCGAGTATCCAACCAGAACAGGCCGTCGGTGCTTACCGAGAACATTCCCGACTGAAAACCAACCGCGTCGAGAATCGCGCCGAGGCCGGTTGTATCTCCGGTGACTCCGAACATCGTCGGGTTCAATCCAGTTACCGCAGCCGTGCCATGCGTGATGTAGCCTTCACGCGACGTAACCAAGATTTCTGCCAGACCGCCGGCAGTACCACTCGGCACCGTAAAGTTGATCTGCGTTGGTGAGACCATCAGCAATGCGGCCGCGCGGCCGTTCACGGTGACGGTGATGTTGCCGAGCTCATATTGCGGCTGACCATTGCCGGCTGTTACGGTCTGCGTCCCGAAGGGGCTGATTGACGTCGTCATTACTTTTCCGCCGGCGTTAGGCGAAATGGTAAAGCCGATCCCTGACAACGCAGCCGCGATCGTTTGCGGTATCACGACATCAGCGCGTGCATTGACCTGAGCGGCGCCCGTTAACGACTGCTGCGAGATCAAGTCGTTGACCATCAAGTCCTCACAGAAACTCAAGTAGGCATCGATCTTGTTCAGACGATCGACAACTCCATTCGCCGGCGTTTTTTCCTTCGATAGGGCCTCGCTCGACCGCGCGAGGAACAAAGAAGCAAACAAGTAACGCTCGATCTGTGCGGAAGAGTTGAACAGACTGCGTTCGGCCGTGAAATCGTTGTAGGCCTGTTCCAGATCCGAGACGAATGAATCGAGAGCAGTAGCATTGTCCACGGAATTGCTGGAGAGCGAAGCCGACCCGGAGTTGGTCAACTGAGTTGCGTTTTGCCGGTTGTTGCGAACGCTCTTAAGAGCTTTACTGATTTTGACAGTAATCGGAGTGGAAGTGACCGCGATGCCGCGGTTGTCCTGAGCCTTTGCTGTCAGGTAGTACGTTCCCGCAGGCATGTTGCTCCACACGATCGAATACGGTGCGACCGTTGAGGAGCCAATGACATCGGAGCCCGCGTAAAATTGGACACTCGTGACACTGCCGCCGACGTCAGACGCAGTAGCTGTAACGGATACGCTGCTGCCCAAGCTGAACGTCGTATTGCTCTTCGGGCTGCTAATGCTGACGGTGATCGTTGCCGGCGTAGGCGTCGGAGTCGGTGTCGGCGTGGGCGTAGGAGTTGGGGTTGGTGTCGGCGTTGGTGTTGGCGTAGGAGTCGGTGTCGGTGTCGGCGTCGCAGTTGGCGCTGGCGTTGGTGCTGCGCCGTTCAAAGCCGCAGTCAACGCATCCATGTTGCAACCCGGATCAGTGCCGCCGGTGCCGACGCCCTTATATGGCGATGACGATCCCAATCGATAGTTGCCGTTCCTCCAATCTACAAATCCAACGGCATCGAGGTTGGACGGAGCGTAATTGCCCGCCGGGTAGATCAATTCAACATTCCAGGGAGAATTGACTTCCCGAGCCAGCAAATTGCCACTCACGATACTGCCGGGGAAGTAATAGGCGATTGAGTCGTTTCCGATGCTGTGGCCGCCGCCGATGATCCCGTACTCGTTGTGCCGAGAGATGTTGTCGCGGTAAACGAAGCGAGTGTTGGGAGCATAGTCCGTGCCGACAATGTTCCCCGTCTGAATGGCCGTGTTGTGCTCAATCGTCACGTCTTCGGTCAGGTTGATGACGGTCATGAAAAAACCATTACTTCCGAATCGCGGGCCATCGATCTCCCATACGTTGTTCGCGACCCGCACACGACGAAGACGCGTCTCGTTCGGCGCCGGCGGCTCGTCCGCCCCCAAAATGAGCATTCCCGAACCGACATTGCGCACGATGTTATTCGTAAACTGGACGTCTTCAATCACCGCCCAAGTTCCCGAGTCGTTCGGACGAGGCGTAAACACAATCCCTCTTCCCGCCTGAGCATCGGTCCAGTTGTTCTCAAAAACGTTACCGTCGACCACGACTTGCCGGGAGTTCTTTAGCTCAAAAAGATTCTTAACGCTCCAATGAATTCCGGCATACGACGGGTCATTCACATACCAGGAAAGCGGCTTGAAGAAATAATTGTTTTTGACTGTGATGCCGGTGGGAACAAGGTCTTGAATCGTTGGGGGAGAACCGCCGAAGATGATGTTCTCGCCGGCTGCTTCAAGGTAGTTGTTAGTGATGTTGTATGGCCCGGGTCCATTCCAGCAGGCAATCGCCTGGGTGTCGTATCCGCGACCGTGGCATTCATTGATCCATGAATTTGTAATATCGGTATTTTTAGAATTTAAGGCGACACACCGCTGAATGTCCTGTGTGGGCGCAGCGTGAATCCACGACTTGTCGATGACGAAGTTGTAAGGCACTTCTGCGAGCGTGTCCTGACTTGTACCTGTAGTGCCAAACTCGACGATGCGCGTTGCCTGTCCAGCCGAGGGCATCAGATCAAGTCCCAACAGTTTGAAGTTATGCGCGCCGGGCGCGGCCTGGAATACGGGGTCGGTGCTGTATAGCGACTTTATCCGCGCCAGCATCTGCGCAACTTCCGGAGTTGGCTGTTTCGCGAAGAAGTCGCGGACCGGAATCTCGGCGTAGCGTGACGACTCAATCGTGATGAAGCCAGTGCCGGACTTCACCGGCAGCACACACGGGCCCAAACAGGTGTAATCCTGGTTAGCTTCGAGAACGATGCGGTCACCAGGCTGCGCTGCGTTAATTGCTGATTGTATGTTGCCGCCCGCAGGTACTGTTATTGTTGCTGCCCTGCCAGGTAAAGCGAAAGATATTGTGAATAGAAAGACGAAGCACGCAAAAGAAGATCTAAGTAACGTTCTGTTGACTCGAACGCCATGACACATTGGGAAACCCTCCGCTGAATGGGACGACCTTGGGCCATCCTGGATATGGCTTCCCCGATTTCGTGCGGTATATAGATGAGTTCAGAAAAAGAAGCGTCAGTCTTTGTGCAGATCAGCGCACGATAGACCAATAGCAAAGTCCATCAAATTTGGGGGAACGGACTAGTTTGTGAAATTACAGAATGAAGTTGAAGGAAGACACCGATCGGTGAGCAGCTGGGGCGCTGTTAAATCTCGGACGCAGCCGAAAATGATGTTAAGGCAAGGCTTGGAACGGAGAGCCTACCTACACGATGGTCAATCGTTAACGGCTGTCTTCGATCGCCTTCGGCAACCAGACTATCTGGTCAGTTCGGTCCCAGACTCAACGGTTTTGCGTCCCTGCCTCACGACAGGTTTGCCTTTATCGGAGCAATCACCTTAAAGAACTTTTCCCTCCGCACGACGGGGGAGCGCTTCGTATTACAACGGATTAATCATTGTTTGTCAACATTAAAGATTTTCGGTCAGCTTGATGGAATTACCGGTTAACCTTCCTTGACCATCTCGAAAACTCTCACTGTCCCGTAACGGGCCAGCACGGGGAACCGCCGTAGAAGGTGACCGTCGACATGAGCACAAAAGTTTGCTGCGTGTCCGCTCCATAAGGGCAAGAAATCAGCAAGGCCCGAGGCGGGCAGGTGAAATGTCCGCGTTCGACGGATGTATGGCGTCCCAAACGAGTTTATCTCCTGGTCCGTCAAGGGCCGCTCGAAAGGCGAAACGTCAGCGCGCGTAGGAAAGAATCCTCTTACCCTCGCAAGCAGCTTTGAGTTTCGCAGCGGTTCTTTAAAAATTGCCCGGCCACCCTTCTTCAAAACACGTCGAACGTTCTGTGACGCAAGTTCGAGATCGAGATGGTGAAGGATTGCCATCCCAAAGACGACGTCTACTGATTCATCCGTTAACGGCAGAGAATGGGCGGAGGCAAGCAGGAATTCGACTCCCCGGCATCCGTTTGCCTCGATACGCTTTGCCGCCAACTCAACAAGGTCGGCTGATATATCCAAGGCGATAACCTTGGCTCCACGTTTCGCGAGCATGACTGTATTCAAGCCATCGCCGCAGCCGAACTCCAGGATCGTCTTACCCCTCACGTCGCCCAGTAGGTGATAGGCATATTCCAGGGGAAACGCCGTCGTGTCAGCGGGAGCAAAATATCGGGCAATCCGCTCCGCAGACAAGAACAAAGGTGTCGTTGTTTGCGAGGCTTCGAAACTACTGCGGACTTTTTCGGCGCGTTCGCGCACTTCGAGTGAAGTCATGGGAGGACCTCTTCTTTAAGGTAGCCTGGACGAATAGGCGCTGCGAATATTACACCAGCAAGCGGCGAAAAATGGCAGAAATTTCTACGACTCAATCACCTCGATGACTCGGACAGCAATTGAGGTGCGGTCCCAGGGACGTCACTAGCAACTGCCGGCGCCTGTCGCATATATATTGTGTAGGTCGGGTTGTTGAAAACGGGTCGATACTCTGAAGCGAGCCTGTTTTTAATAAATTCATAAGTGGCAGGATCAGTGACGCTATAAATCTGGAACCACTCTTCATAGGTCGAATCGACGACGATGTAATCTGGCGTCTTACCATTTACATAACCCAACCGAAGATCGTCCGTAAGGTTGCCAAAGAACCCCAAATCGAAGCCGAGTTCTGAGCTTGCGATAATTGACCCATTTGCCGGCAGTGTCTGTTTGATAAATGCAATTGCTGGTTTATAGGTTTTCCCGTACGTATCTCGTTTAATTACTGCCGCCACGGCGCCTAACTGGACAGCGACGAACACCAGCAGACCTGCGCCCAGAATCCAGCGAGGGACAAAACGGTTTTCCCAGCACCAGTGGATCCAGACCGCGAGTATCGCCACATACAACGGCACTATGTGGAGCAGGTAAAAAGGCTGCTTGTGGCCATCCAGGAATGTCATCATCAACAAATAAATTAACGTGAGTATCAGGAGTGCTCGATAGCCGCGGTGTTGCCGAATAGCCCGTACGCTGATAGCGCCAACGATACCGATTATATACGTGATCAGGATGACCAATTTGAATCTATGGAGAGCTGTCAGATTAGAGCCCAATCCGGCATAGAACCCTAAATACCGATCGATGAACTCGCTCCGCAGTGCCCAGAGTGGATCAGTTAGACCACGGGATCTTCCGGCTCCGTTACCCGAGAATTGAGCCTTAAAGATTTTCGGCGCTTGCAGAATATACAGTCCCCAACATAGGCCGGCGAAGAGATACGGTATTGCTCCGAGGACGAGATGTTTAAATCGAATCCGCTGCCTGTCAAAATAGAACATCAAAAACATTAAGCCGGCAAATCCCATGAGCCCGTTCGGATGCGTGAAGAAACTGGCTGCAACTGCGCAATGGCCAAGTAAGACAGCCCAGGCTATGTTCTTTTCGCGAACCGATAAATAGACGGCGATGCCCGTAAAGGCGAGAGCCATACTCATAGTGTCCGGCCGGCCCTCTGACGCACTGTGAGTCAAGGTGTAATCAATGGCGAGAAGAGCGGTAGTCAAAAGAGCCAAGTTCGTGAGGCCGGAGAGTCTTTTCATAATCTGGAACCAGGATGCCAGTGCGACGAGGCCCCAGAACATCGAAAAGAACCGCAGTTGCAATAGTCCAAATCCGAAAATCTTGTACCAGGGTACCTGGCTCAAAGGGTAAAGCGGCATAATCCAATACGTATACCTATCAATGCCGGGCAGGGGGATCCATCTGCTCGCCGGATCGAGAACAGGAGTTCCCATATACCCTCGCGTTATCAGCGATAATGCCGGACTAGAGAACCAGGCTTCATCGCACCATGGTCTCTGAGTTAATGCGCAACCCAACGCCGCTACGAGGTACACGCACACAATACCGGCTGCTGCTATTTGCTGAGATCGCGACAGTCCGAACTTTTCTCCAGGCCAGATTTTCATTTGGATTCAGCTATAGTAGGAATGACGCGTCGTTTCCAACCAGCTTAAGCACCCTGATTCGGGATCTTTGGCTGGATTGACAGTATTATTTGATTCTGAGCTATCGCACAGCTAAGTTTTTGTTCAATGCAGTCTAGTATGCCCCAGGCGTTATCAGAAATAGAAAACGGTCTTGTTCCACTCTGCGTGGATCTGGACGGAACAATACTCAAGACGGATGTTCTCGTAGAACATGCTTGTGAGTTACTGAAACAACGGCCATGGTATGTGTTTCGGTTCGCAATGTGGCTGCTCAAGGGACGAGCGTATTTTAAACACCAACTTGCGCGTTCGGCCACTTTGGACGTTGCCACCTTACCGTATTGCGAAGAACTTATCGACTTTCTTAAAAGCGAGCGCGCCAGAGGACGCATGCTCGTTCTCACTACTGCCGCTTCTCAGCAAGCGGCTGAAGAAATCGCATCGCATTTGGGAATCTTCGATCGAGTGATTGCCAGCGACGAAACGCTGAACCTTAAGGGCCGAGCCAAGCTTGAGCGCCTTCAACAGATCTTTGGGAAAACAGGATTTGGTTACGTCGGCAATGGCTCGGTCGATCTTGACATATGGAAACATGCTGCCGAGGTTGTTGTCGTTAACGCTCGAAATTCAGTCGTTAACAAAGCTTCTCGATTCACGACTACACCTCGCGTGTTCCAGCGGAAGGGCAATCGCATCAGATCTGTGTTGAGGGCGGCACGGATTCACCAATGGGTGAAAAACCTGTTGCTCTTCGTGCCACTCATCCTGGCACACCGGGTTACTGATATAAACGCACTACTGAAAAGCTCCATCGGCTTTTTATGTTTCAGCTTGTGCGCGTCTAGTGTTTACATCCTCAACGACATCGTCGATTTAAAAGCGGATCGCGCGCATCCTCTGAAGAGGAACCGGCCTTTCGCCGCCGGAGATTTAAGTATCGCGACGGGGTTGATTTTAGTGCCCCTGCTACTCGTTCCCAGTTTCGCAGCGGCGGCCATTTTATCCAGCTCGTTTGTTGCCATTTTGGGTCTTTACTATTGCTTGACTCTTGGATACTCGCTGTACCTAAAGCGGCTGGCGCTGTTGGACGTTACTACGCTCTCTTTGTTGTATACCATCCGGCTTTTTGCAGGGAGTGCTTTAACGGAGGTAACTATTTCACAATGGCTGTTGGCCTTTTCTATGTTTCTGTTCTTTAGTCTCGCAATGGTGAAGCGGAGTTCCGAATTGTATAACGCAAAGAACCGGCAACAATCGCTAGCCTCTGGCAGAGGGTACCTGGTCAGCGACCACGAGCAGTTGGCAACGCTGGGTACGGCTAGTGGCTATTGTGCGGTCCTGGTGTTTGCACTCTACATAAACAGCTCCGCCGTTGTAGCCCTTTACTCACACCCAAACCGCTTATGGCTGGTATGCCCGCTGATTTTTTACTGGATCAGTCGCCTGTGGCTGCTGGCCCATCGCGGTCAGATAAATGAAGACCCGGTGGTTTTCGCGTTTACCGACAGGGTCAGCTACGTAATTGGAGCCCTCATAGCAGTCTTCTTCCTAAGCGCAATATGAGTTGCGACATCGGCTTGCGGTGAACCCGTGTGAGCATTTCCTGTCAAAATTTTTGTCACTCACTTTGAGGTCAGCGCGGGTGAATGCTGTAAGGATTTGCGAGCAAAGATCGTGTATGAGCCGTGATCGTAGATCTGCTGATATTCCTCCGACAAAAGGCGCATGGTGTGCTCGTATACGAGCTTACTTTGCTCATCTCGATCCTTGCTCCGCTCGATTGAGTAAGCAGCTTCAGGATCGATGACGATGTAATCCCACCTCTTTTTTGTGTTGTAGCCGAAGAGCGGATCGTGAACGACGTTGTCAGGAAAGCCGAGACCGAAAGCCGTGCCGGGATTGGCTGATATGGTCGACTGATCAGTCGCGTTCTGTTTGAGCACGGTCACGGCCGCCTGAAACTCGTTTCGATAATTGTCTCGTTTGATTCTGTAAGCCAGCCCACCGACCTCGGCTACCGCGAGAGCACCCAAGGTCAACGCCAGCGCCTTTCCAAAGATATTTGGTCTGGTCCAGCACCAACCGATAAACAAACCGCACATAGTCAAATAAAACGGCACGATGTGAACGAGGTAATAGTATTGTTTCTGAGAATCGATGACCGTCAATCCGATAAAGTAAATCAGCGTCATCCCGATCAAGAGCATGTAATTCGCGGTGCGGCGAATTTCGCGAACCAGCAGACTTCCAATTAGCCCCGCGACGTACAGCACGAGAAATAAAATCTTGATATGAGTGGCGGCGGTATCGCGTGATCCCAGCCCGAAGTTGGCAACGTACCGCTGCATGAGTTCGAGTTTCAGCCCAGTCAGGGGCGAGGAAAGTCCCACGAACCGGCTGGCGGAATTCTCGTCGCTGCCCATATTGGCGTTCATCATAAACTGGCTGTACCAGCTTGATGGATCCTGAAGAATATAGAAACCTTCAGCAACTCCACCGATGAGGTACGGCAGCGCTGCGATCGCCACATGCTTGAGCCCGATGCGCTTGCGATCGAAGTAAAGAGTCAGAAAGATCAACGCGAAAAACGGCAGCAGGCCCATGGGATGCGTGAGCCCGCTCAGCACGACTAAAGCCTGGCTGACGAAAATCGCCCACGGCAGTGAGCGCTCTCGCAACCGCAGGTAAGTCGCGAACGCGGCGAAGCCCAGGCTCGCGCTCATGATGTCCATGCGACCTTGGGAGGCACATACAATAAAAATGTAGTCCACGGAAAGCAGGGCAACGACAAGGAAGGCCAACCGTGTTCGCTTGAACAACGACCGCACGATGATGAACCATGAGACCAGTCCTACAAGCCCCCAGACGATCGAGAGACTGCGAGTAGAAAACACACTGAAGCCGAACAATCGATACCAGAACGACAGAGTGAGCGGCTGGAGCGGCATGATCCAGTACGTGTGCTGAGTCATGCCTTCGATCGGAATGGCGGCGGTTTCCAGTATCGTGGTAGCAAACACGCCTTTGGTTAGTAGATTGAAGGCGGGATTGGCGAAATAACCTTCATCCGTTCCCGGTATCGCAGTGAGGGCGGTGCCGACCGAGAGAGCTAAATAAATTACCAGGATGCCGATGCTGATCAAGACATGCGATTTGGGAGTCTTCATCATTTCTCGAAATTTAACTTCGGCAACTTATCGATATCCGCTCCGGGATAGGTTTCGTTAGCAGCAGAGCGAAAACGGCTTCCCGGTCGCAAGCGGTAATTGCCTCGGTCGTAGTCGATGAATCCAACGTCCTGCATGGATTTCGGAAAAAAATTGCCGGCCGGATACAGTGATTCAGCGTTCGACGGTGCATTGACTTCTTTAACGATCACGTTTCCAGTGACGATGCTGTCCGGAAAGTAATAGGCGATCGAGTCCTTTCCGATGCTGTGGCCGCCGCCGATGATCCCGTACTCGTTGTGCCGAGAGATGTTGTCGCGGTAAACGAAGCGAGTGTTGGGCGCATAGTCGCTGCCGATGATGTTTCCCGTCTGAATCGCCGTGTTGTGCTCGATGGTCACGTCCTCTGTCTTGTTGATGACGGTCATGAAAAAACCATTGCTTCCAAATCGCGGGCCATTGATCTCCCATAGGTTGTTTGCGACCCGCACACGACGAAGACGCGTCTCGTTCGGCGCCGGCGGCTCGTCCGCCCCCAAAATGAGCATTCCCGAACCGACATTGCGCACGATGTTATTCGTAAACTGGACATCTTCAATCACCGCCCAACTTCCCGAGTCGTTCGGACGAGGCGTGAACACAATTGCCCTTCCCGCCTGAGCGTCTGTCCAGTTGTTTTCGAAAACGTTTCCGTCGATCACGACCTGGCGAGAGTTCTTTAACTCGAACAGGTTCTTAACGCTCCAATGTATGCCGGCATACGATGGGTCCTTCTCATACCAGGAAAGCGGCTTGAAGAAATAATTGTTTTTGACTGTGATGCCAGTGGGAACAAGGTTAGGAATCGCTGGGAACGCGCCGCCAAACAGCACGTTCTCGCCTGCGCCCTCGAGATAGTTGTTAATGATGTTGAATGGCCCGGGTCCATTCCAGCAGGCAATGGCCTGGGTGTCGTATCCGCGACCGTGGCATTCACTGATCCACGAGTTTGTAATGTCGGTTTTCCTGGAATTTAGCGCGACGCACCGCTGAAAATCCTGTGTCTTGAAACCGTGAATGTAGCTGCGGTCAATTACTATGTCAGAGGGAACAGACTGAAGAGTGGATTGTGAGCGATCGTCTCCAAGCCGAATGAGGTCGTAGACTTTTACCTTCTCATCGGTCGTAGAAAACTCGATTCCCACGAACTTGTAATGATGAGCGCCGGGTTTCGTCTTTACGATGGGTTCGGCGTTTGTCGACGACTGCACCTTCGCAAACAACTTTGATTGCGACGGCGATACGCGCTCGCCTTCCGGCAAATCACTCGCGCGCGAACTCTGAATGGTGATGAACTTATCGCCCGATTTCGCCGGCAGCGTGATCGGACCTTTGTAGACGGTGTCTACGTCGAGGACGATCGTGTCGCCGGGCTGAGCCTTATCGATTGCATCCTGAAGATCGTTCGGGCCGAGCCGTGAATGAGAACCGTTTCTCTGCGGCGCCGACACCCGCCGAGCTCGCTGGAGAAGCGCAAAACCCGCTGCCGCTATTAAAAGAGCCACGAGGGAGACCGATAGTACTGATGCGTTGCGGGTCGTTCTCATTCGGGAAGTTAACCTTATCGCACATCGGGTCGGGTGACAAACAGCGTCTTTTTAACTACCGGCGATGAATGGCCGCGCCTGCACGATGTAGATCTGGCCTTTCATGTACGCCCACTCGATGTCCTGCTCGCGATTGGCAAACACGCGTTTGATGCTCAACGCCGCGCGGACGAGGCGGCGGATGACGTCATCAGTCAACACCACGCGATCGCCCGTTATCGGCACCTCTTTCACACCGCCCTTTTCATCGAACGTCAACAAACTGTCCTCGGTTGAACGCGTGAGCACTTTGATCGCGTTGCTCCGCGGGCGAAAGATGATCTGCTCCGCGATCCGTTGTCCTTCCACCACCTTGATTCCGAGCCCGCGTTTGGCACTGATGTAGATCGCGGCTTTGTTTTCCGGGTCGAACGGGTCGGTGCTGATCATCACGCCCGAGCTCTCGGAGTTGATTCCCTCCTGCAACAGAACGGCCATGAAGATCTTCGTATGGTCCACGCCCACGCGCTCGCGCGCTTCGTACGCTTCGAAGTTCCACAACGAGGCCCACACCTTCCGGATCGCGTCGACCAACTCCTGGTCGCCGCGAACGTTCGGCACCGTCGTGTACAAACCAGCACCGCTGAAGTTCGGCAAGTCTTCGGAGTTGGAGGAGCTGCGCACGAACAGGCCCTTGCCCGCATACTCGCCGTGAACCTTTTGCAGGACCTTCTCGCGCAACTCCGGATCGAATTCAGCCGTCTCGATTGTCTGGCGGAGTTTTATGAGCTTCTCGCGACGGTAAGCCGGATCGTGCACGAACTTCTGATCGTTCAGAAGCTCGCCGATCGCGTCGTCGATCTGGTTATGTTTGATGAACTCGTCGTAGTAGTAAAACGGAATCGTGAAACCGTTGGGGACGACGATGCCGGGCAGACGCGCAAACATCACCTCGCCGAGGTTTGCTGACTTGCCGCCGTACGAGATACTCGACCGCGCCCGCTGCTGCGACAGATCCAGCAGTCGCGTTTCGTCGAGGTTGTAAGGCACCTTCAGCAGGTCAAGACGTTCGGCCTGCCGGCGTTGGTACTCGCGCAACTGGTCCATTCCGGCGCGCTTGATCGCGTAGTTCTCGCGCAGGGTTTCAAACGAGACCCACCAGCCGTCGTACTGCTTCAATAGTTCCTGCGCGTTTTTGATGTAAGCGTTCGGGATGCCCCAACCCTTCGCTAACAGATTGATGTGCGACAGCGGCGTCGAGGGCTGCGAGGTGATGATGCCGGCGACTGGCGGCAGTTGAACCGGCACTTCGTCGAGCACGAGTATCTCGTTCGATCCGATCTCGACGTGATCGTCGAGTTTCGGAATGATGTGAATGCGTCCCAATCCCTTGGCGACGTTGAGCGCCTGGTACTCCTGCTGCGCGGCGATTTCGCTCTGAAGAACGCGCTGCACGCCGGCGAGCGAGCTCGACGCTTCGTCCTGGCGCAACGAGTTTGGCTTGAAGGCGACGGGCGCGAAGAACGTCTTGTTGACGACGTCGTACGTCAGTTTGATCAGTTCAGCGGGAATCAGGTCGCCTTCCCAGAATTCGAAGGTCCAACGTTTGACGGGCGTTTGATAAGCGAGCGTGCCCAGGATGAAGCGGCGGTTGGGTTTGAGATAGTTGTTGATGAAAAACTCGCGGCCGCGTTCGAGCGAGAGATAGTTGCCGTTGACGAAGTCTTTGTGAAACGCGTAGCGCTTTTTGTTGATGTAGTAAATCTTGTTGTTGTCCTTGCGGTCGATGACGATCATCACGTGCGGCAGCGCGTAAGGCGTGTTGGCGTCGTAGGTGACGGAGATCTTGTTGAAGTCGGCCTGTGACTTCACTGCCGGCAGCGACTTCTGGGCGACTGCCGGAACACAAATCAAAACCAGAATCAGGAATGATTTCATAACGTCGCGGCTGCTTTCTGAATCTGTGTTACCAACTGATCTATGTGGTGCTGTTCAGTCAGAAAACTATTGACATTGACTCGCAACGCACGTTTGCCGTGCAACACTGTCGTAGTCAGCCAGACTTCACCTTCACGCTCAATTATCTGTTGCAGTCGTTGATCCGCACTGGACCGGTGACGAAAACAACAGACGGCAGTTTCAACTTCGCCGAGGCGTTCGAAATCGGGCAGCGCGTCGATCCTCGAGGCGAGATACTTAGTGAGATCGATCTGGCGTTCGACGGTAGCAGCGTAGCCTTTGCGGCCCATGAACTTGATCGCCATCCAGAGCTTCAAGGAGTTGAAGCGGCGCGTTCCCATCTGCCCGTAACGAAAGAAGTCGAACTCGACGTCCGCGCCGCCGCGATCTTCGCTCAGGTACTCGGGACTCATGTCGAACGCGTCGCGCAGCACTCGTGCGCCGTCGCGTACAAGCACGGCGCCGCACGAAAACGGAACGAACATCCACTTGTGCGGATCGAAGGTGATCGAATTCGCCAGCTCGATCCCTTGAAGTTTTGATTTGTATTTCGGAGAAAACGCGAGTGGGGCGCCATACGCGGCATCGACGTGATACCAACACTCGTTTTCACGCGCAACTGCGGCGAGTTCCTCGAGCGGATCGATAACGCCCGTCGACGTCGTGCCGGCCACGCCTACGATACAAGCAGGCGTGTAACCCTCGGCGCGATCGCGCGCGATCTGTTCCCGCAAAGCGTCGATGCGAATGTGGAATCGTTCGTCAGTCGGAATCTTTCGCAGGCTGTTACGGCCCATGCCGAGAATATCGACGCTCTTGTCGATCGAGTAGTGACACTGCTCGGACGCATAAACCAGCAGGTTTTTCCCCGTGGCGGCGGCGTTGTCGCGCGCGCATTTCAAGGCGATGAGGTTGGCTTCAGAACCGCCGCTCGCCAGTGTTCCGAAACTCTGCGTACCGTAGTTGAGGAGATCGCACAGCCAGCGAACGACGCGCGCTTCGATCATCGCCGACGTTGGACCGTTGCGCCACGCGCCTGCGTTTTGATTTAGCATCGACGCAAACACGTCCGCCCAAACAGCGATCGGCAACGGCGTCGGGTTGAATTGGCCGAAGTATCTCGGACTGGGCACGCCCATCGCGTGCGGCGCGATGTCGTTGCGAAAGCGCGCCAGGATCTCGTCGAGCGCGATGCCTTTTTCCGGTAAAGGTTCGTCGAACAGTTTTTCCAACTGCGCCGGCGTGGCTTCTGGCGTGACCCTCCGTCCGTCCAGTCCGGCGACGTGCTCGCTCACGATCTCCGCCACCGCTTTCCCCAACCGCCGGTGTTGCTCAACAAATTCTTCAATCATATTCTTTGGCTAATGACCTTCGAGCAAGCATTAAAAGCAAACCAGTCCGTGTTTGACATCGACCTTGCGCCAGAAGTCGTTTCGAGTCTCAGCGCGTACTACGACTTACTCACTCGCTGGAACGCGCGTCTTCATCTCGTCGCGCCGTGCTCGCCTGAAGAATTCGCCACGCGCCACGTGCTGGAATCGCTGATGCTGCTCAAACACCTTCCTCACGACGCAAAGATAGCAGACATCGGCTCCGGCGCAGGCCTCCCCATCATCCCCTGCCTCATCGCGCGCCCGGATCTACACGCGACACTAATCGAGTCGTCGCCCAAAAAATCCGTCTTCCTGCGAGAAGCTTCGAATCAACTCGGTCTCGAATCGACCGTCATCGCGAAACGCTTCGAAGACATTCCGCCGCCCAACGTATCGTTCGTCACCTGTCGTGCGTTGGATCAATTCATGGAGAAACTACCGGAGATAATTCAATGGGCTCCGCACGGAAGTAAGCTGCTGTTGTTTGGTGGAGAGACGCTTCGTGAAAAACTCGGCGCGCGAACTCAGGAGTTCAGAATTCCACTTTCCGAAAGACGGTTCCTTTTTGTAACCACGAAGAACACGGATTAGATTGGTTTACACTACGTCACGACCTTCAGCTTCTCGGATCAGTCTTGTTAACAACCCGTATTCTTTGTCACCTCTGAGCCCCTCGATTCTCAGACCGCGACAACGCATTTTTAGTTGAAGTCTACGTTCGATGTTCCCACTGATATCTCCATCCTGTAACCAGCGCAACACAACTACGGCACAATCTGAACCGCCAGACGATAAGCGAGAGCCGTCTACGAACGCTACTGCTGTTACAACTCCTTCGTGAACTCGAGATTCGAGGATTTTTTCCGACCTCAGTACGCCATCTCGAGTATTCACTCTCCACGCATGAACGACGCCTTTTCCTGTTCCGCCGCCTATTAAGTAGGTGTCTTCCTTAAGCCGGTAGGTATCAAGGCAAGTCGGCTCATCACACTGCAAAATTAGATCGGTTTTGCCATCGGCCATAGCCACCTGCGTTATTCGGAATCCAACCTCCGCATCACTCCAAACCACGGCACTCATTCCCAGTGCCGCGAAATGACGACTTGCATTTCTTTGGATCAAACGCAACTTGGTATGACGGTCTAAATCAACTGCAACGACGTGTATCAGATCTTTCTCATCACTCTCCGCGAAAACCAAAAACGGCGGCTGGAAGCGTACTGAGTGAACCTCTTTTTTGATACTGAAATGTCCTGAGTAGGTCCAGGTTTCATCGTTCCCGGAGGTTAGAAATGTCCATTCGCGATCGGTATTTAGCCAACGCTGCCCCGATTCGTGAACACCAACCGCACATCCTGACGTCAGCGTTAACGTACCAACATTTGTAGAGGGAGTTCTACTTCCGGGCTTTAGGTGCCATTGCCTGAGAATACCGTCGCGATATGCCGCTACTACATGTTCGCACGACGGGTCGCGTGCTAAGGCCAAGACTGGAGTGGTCTCCTCAATCCGAACATTCGTGAGATCGCACTCTTCAAAGTTGGCTTGTTCGAAATTTATGTTTGCGAGGTTCGCATCACGGAAAGAGCTTCCTCTGAAATTAAGCCCTGAAAGATCCGCGTTCTCCAAATCAGCGCCGTCGAACACCTTTGCTTCCCAGGAAAACTCGCGCGGAAGATGTGGTTCGAGTCGATACAAGAGCGTAAGCGCATAGCCACCCATGCGGCGCGATTCGCATGAAGGAACAGCTCGTTGAATGATCTCCAGCAATATCTGTTTGACTGAGCCGTTGCTGGATTGACGCCATCGCTCAGCGGCGAATTCCAGAATTTCATGATTGAGTGGTACTTCCTGAAGAAACTTTTCTGCAGCGTCAACTCCATTCTCAATTGCCTCGCAAAGCTGCACCGCAACAAAATACTCACGCATGGAACGGTGACAGAAGTCGACAGGCCATTCTTCTTCAAAATCCGGTCGTAACACGCGTCCGAGTAATGAGCGTGCGCCAACCCTGCTTTGGGCGTCATCGCTTAGTGTGTCGACGCCGCTCAGGTTCCACAACAGTTTGGCGAATGGCTGTCTAAACTCCACGGCAAGTTGGCGTAACAATACGTAATCTTTACCGCTCTGCTGCAATTGGACGGCGATCCGTCCGAGTAATTTTTTTAGATTTCGAACGATTTCCGCTGGAGAAAGAGAAAGATTTGGATCGTCTAATAAATCCTGTTTTCGGTTCAGTGAAAGATCTATATAGCGCTCGTAGAGCTTAACAATGTCCAAATCCGTCGGTAAATCTTTGGCCCCTAAAACTTGTTTGAGCATTTCCAAAAACAATGGCTTGCTCGCAAGCCCGATCGGATCGTTCATCGTTTCGAGACGCCGAAGCAGTTCCTGTCTATCCGTGCCCGCAATGCTTCCAGCTACATTCCCGACGACCTGGTTGCGACCGATCGGCGCCAGATAATAAATGGGCGCCGATCCAGTGCGAGTAAGCAGACGTTGAGCATCTTTGCGGTTGTGGAAAAAATGCGTGCGTGAGGTAACCAAAATTTTGCAATCGTTGAAGTCATCCAAACACCCGAGTAGGGCTTTGATGTTTTTAGTAATCGTCGTCGGATCAAGGTCGACTGACATCTCATCGAAGCCATCAAGAATTACTAAACGTTCTGACACCTTTCCTATATTCTGCCAACCGCCCACGGTGGCGTTGAAAGTCTCCAAACGATTGCGAAGGAAATCGCGAGCATTGCCGGGGAATGTTCGAAGTGCTAAACGCAGTGGCATCCAGTTCAACCCCGCTCGAGGATTCCAATTGGCAATCAACCGTCGCGCCAGTGCATAAGTAAAAAAGCTCTTGCCATCGCCAAATTCGCCAAGCAAGAAAAGAACTTGCTGCTCCGGTGTCGCCAGCCAATCATTTATATATTCGTCTAGTGGCTTTTCCAGCAGAGCTCCAGCCGCATTGCGACACGGCATACGCACATGATTAGCGAAAGTCGCCGCGAGGTCCGATGGTTTCTCCTGGTGAATACAGAGCAGGTCCGGATTTTGCACATACTCGGACCATCCCTGGGGAAGACGAAACACGGGTTCCAGTTTCTTCCGCCACTTGGCACGCACCGCTTCCCGCTTTGCGTCGGGCCAAAGCCTCGGATGGTCCTCACCTTCGAGGGGATCGAAAAAACGATCGTAGACCTCAGGTTCTAAACCAAACAACTCATCGATACCGGTTTCAGGGCACCAAACCTGCACTTCAAAAGGAAAAGTTCCTTCTTCTCGCTGTTTCTCAAGAAACTCATTCAATGGATTAGAGGGATTCGAGCGCGGACTGATCAAAATCCAGTGCTCGATGACGGCATTGCGTCGCGGCTCGGATAAAAGCTTCTCACCCACTTCGCGAAGGGTGATTTGATCGGTGTAATTCTTGCATTCGATATGGCATCTGACTGATGCGTTTCCGGCGACCTCAAACTCTCCACTCCATTCGATACTCAGATCGAAGCCGCCCTGCGTTCCGCGTTTTTGTTTACGGATCTTCCACGGGTGATCGTCTCCGATCCGAAAGAAAGTGCGAAACAAACGCGCTACTGCTTCTTCAAGCTCTTCGCCCTTTCGTTCGACGTTATCGGATTGAGCTTTAATGGTCGGGCCAACTTTTTCTGGTTGAGACGCGTCCCCTTTTTCAATAGTAGGTTTGGAGAGCTCGGGTTCAAGATCGATTAATGGAAACGAGTTTCGATCAGAGAGCACTTCCCAAACAGAGCGGCACCAATCAAGCCGGCTGACTACATTTGTCGAATCGTCTTTGAGTTGTCCTTCGGACGTCAGCGAGTTGAACAGAAACCCGAATTCAGCTCGCACCCGCTGTTCGCGTGTCGAGTCATGCTGGATGGCATCTTCGAGCGCGCGCCATGCTGACTGGTATGAACCGCGCTGCAACTCGTTTCGCGCTTCTTCTTCGAGCTGGTCTGCTGCTTGAAAGCCTGACAACTCTTCTATATGTACGGGCGCCGGCTCGACGGGTCTCGGTTCTGCGTCCAGCAAGCCAAACGATCTCATCAGATCGTCGACACTAAGTGATAGAACGTGACCTCCAAAGGTTGTTTTTATCTGCTCGTCGCCGTGCGCGTGATAGATCTCGAGGTCGGTACGTTGTATCCACAGGTCGGGGTGACCGGGAACCTCAATGTATTGCCGCACGTGAAGCTGTGGGAGATCAGCATTAATCTGATCCAAGGTATTCCTGATCTGAGTCAATAGTTGAAGTCTTTCGCTCGGTTCGCCCTCTGAATGAACGAATACCTGGCGATCATCGCTGCCAACTCTCACCAGCGCACTGGCGGCCGCCAAGCGCAGCACTACTCCAGCCCGCCACCGTTCGCGGGGAACGCTCATAGTGTGAGTGCGTGTGATGAAGCGAGGGAGCAATCCCGAAGGCAGAATGCTGTAGTCGTAGCGTATGCGTAGACATTCCTCAGGTAGAAAGGTTTCGTTTAAGAACGGCTGTTGTTGCGCCAATAACTCCGGCAGCAGGTAACGATCTCTCGTATCGTCGTATGGAAAGCACAGTTCAAACTTTTCCATTAGATCAACGATGAATGAAAGAACTCGCGCTGGTTCTTCAAAAAATATACGCGCCAGATCTTCGCGAGTGAACTCGCCGTGCCGCCGGATTAATTCCGGGCTGGACAGTGTTCGACGAACCGCATTCGTGACCCATCTGGGATTTAGGACCATCAACGGCGGGTGTTGCTGCTGATCTTTGAACGTTATGACGATACCCAGACTGTGCAAAACGTCGGCCAGGGCTTCCTGAGCTGCCGGGTCCTTCTCGCCAAGTTCAGAGCAAATTCTCCGATAGTCACTGAACGAGATAAAATCCTCTTGCACTTCCATCAGTCGCTGCCGAATTCGGATCCATTTCTCCGGAAATACATTCGCCGTCCTTGCCACCTCGGACACTGCGGAACCGATTTCATGCCGCAGATCATCAAGACCATGGCCTGTTGCCGCACTCGTTTCGATGAATGCGCGAATAAAAGGGAATTTTTCTCTCAGAGCTGCGCGGTCGACCTTGAACGCATGAGAGTCAATTTGATTTAGGACCACGATTGTCGGGCAACTGTCCCCGTACGTTTGGACCATGCTCAGCCAGTATTCGGCGTCGCGATCCTCAGTGCCTTGGCGGCCACTTAACACGACCAGGTAAACCGCTCGCGAAGTCAGGAAGAACCGATGGGTTGCGTGGAGGATTTCTTGCCCGCCAAAATCCCATATATTCAGGTGCGCTGACTCTTCTCCAATGGGTATCTGCAATTGAGAGATGGAAAGCCCATGTGTACTGCGTGAATCCTCGAATCGGTCTGAAGCCAAGCGCGTAACCAGGCTTGTCTTCCCCACCATCGCATTACCCAAAAGGATGAGTTTCGCTTCGTTGAGTGGACGAGATTCGGCTGTGGAAGCTTCAGAGCGAAGTGACTTCAGGGCTGAGATAATTTTGCGTTTAGTCCCAGGGTTTAAATTGCCCCCTCGTTCCACATGCACCAACGTTTTCTTCTTAAGGCGAGCCAATCGAGCCAACTCATTTGGTGTCAAATCGAGCTCTGTACGCGCGTTTCGCACCAATTCTCCAAAACGCTCGCTGTTCGCCTTTTCCATTTCATCAATGTAGCTAACGTTCGGCCTTCGCGATGATTTGTTCGGCAGAATTTCGGCCGGGAACATATCGCGATGCCGGATATCGCCACCATGCGCCTCACGCAGGTAAGTGCCAATGCGAGTCAACGTGCCGGCATGGCCGTTTACGTCTTCGACAAGTTTCTCGAATTCGTCCAGACTTCCATTCACGCCGAGCGATCGCAAGAGTTCGACGCCATCTGCGCCAGGCAGCCGAAGCAACGGCACTTCACGGAAGGTAGATCGCCAGTGGCTATGTATGGCCGGCAGCGAATAGCGAGTGGTAACGACGCATAAACCCCGATTGTCGCCCGCGAGCGATGTCAATAGCGCTGAGAGTCCGGGGTCGTTGAGGTTACCCGCCCTCTGCGTGCTCTGTAGCGACTGAAGCCCGTCGAGAAGGAGGAGGCACCGTCGTTGACTTATGATACGCGCCAGGCGGTGTCCTTTTTCGTAAACGCTATCATTGCTTGCAGCGAATTTTTCATCCGCGCCCTCACCGAAAAAGCTGATCGCTTCTTTGAAGAACAAGTCGGACGAAGCGGCCATTTCACCTGAGAAGGACCAGGCGAATGCGGAATCACAGGCCGACCAGGTCCGTTGCACGAATTGCATCGCCCAGATTGCCATCAGTGAGGACTTGCCCTCGCCAGCGGGACCCACGAAACTGATAATACGAAACCTCCGTGATCTAGCACGACGAATGTTCTGCCAGGCGTCATCGAGTAACGCGAGTTCAGGTTCGCGGCCTATCAGATTCGCCGGTGCATACTGGGCGATACGCGAGATATCAACTCGAGTATTTCGATTCAAGAGGTCAACTTCAGCCATTAGTCGACAGAGTTCATTCTTATCTTTGAAAAAATAGTTAAGGTAATGGCTTTCGTTCACTGCTTCACGGTGGGCAATTTGAAGATAAGCACGTTTTGCGTCTTCTGGCTCTTCAGCGGCCGGGGTCGGATCGCGGACGCTCTCATCCGCGGAGAGAAAGGCATAAATCGGCTTCCCCAGGTCGCGCGCGATATCAAACTCCATCTGAGTGTACGAACGACGCGGTGCGTCAGCGGGTTTTCCGCGTAGCTCGGTGCCGTAGCGGTAACCGACAATGTGAATAAGCACGTCAGCTTCGCTCAACTTTTGCCGCAACACCGCCTCAACCGTGTGATAGTCACCGGCAAAGCTTGCCTGGTTCTCGACGATGCAGCCTCTTTTCAGAAGCTCCTTCTCGACCGCATCGCGGAAGGAAGCGAATTCTTCGGAGTCACCACTGAGGAATATGGTGGGACGAGGTTCCATGATGGATCATTATTTTACACGGATTAGCTACTAACTCGGCTCTTCGCGTACGACGTCGGTTGGTTTCTTGTCCTCACGCAGGCCCTGAAACGATGGATGGCGGATGATGTCCTCGTCAGTCCACTCGGTGAATGCGACCTCGCCGACGAGCTTCGGTTCGGCCCAGACGGCGCGGCGCAGGCCCGGGTCGCTCGGTATCTGCTCGAAAGGACGCTTCTTGGCCGCGATACGGTCGAGCATTTTCTTCAAATCGACACGCATCTGGTTGCTGAAGCCAGTGCCCGCGCGGCCTGCGTAGATCAGCTTCCCTTTGTCGTAAACACCGAGAACCAGCGAACTGAACGGCAGCCCTTTGTCAGACAGCGTGTACCCGGCAATCACAAACTCCTGCCGCTTCAGACATTTGATCTTCTGCCAGTTGCGGCTGCGCGTGGACTCATACGGCGAATCCGCCAGCTTCGAAACGATCCCCTCGATTCCATGCTTGCACGCCTCTTTGAAAAACTGCTCGCCACTTCCCTCGATGTGATCGCTAAACCGCAAGGGACTACTCTCGTCCACGTTCTCGAACAAGGCAGCCAACAGAAGCTTGCGCTCGCGCAACGGACAACGAGTGAGATTGAACCCCTCGAGATAGATAAGATCAAACACATGAAAAACGAGGCCCGCGCCAGCGTTCTTGTGAAGCGCCTGTTGTAGTTTTTGAAAACTCGCGCGCCCGGACGCATCGAGGGCGACCACCTCGCCGTCGAGAATCGCGCTGCCCAACTTCAACGCTTTGACAGCCTTGCCGAGCGCCGGAAACTTCGTGGTCCAGTCTTTCTCGTTTCTAGTCCAAAACCGGATGTGGCTTCGATTCACGACGCACAGCAAACGGTAACCGTCAAACTTCAATTCATGAAACCACTCATCGCCGCTTGGCGGTTTATCGACCAACGTCGCAAGCTGAGGTGATACAAACTCCGGCATCGCGGCTTTTCGGACGCCGGGGACTCGGCTGATCTGTTTCGAATTCATGGGCGGTTGATTCTACTGATTCGGCATCGCGTTTGCAGCTACAAACTACGTCAGCCGTCGGCGTATGGAAATACACGCAATGACGGCAGATCGAGGTATTGATGATTACAAAAGAGAATGACCGAATAGGAGGAGGGGCGCGAATTTTTGCACCACTTCTGGCTATGTACGCCATCCGGCCCAGCAACGAGATATATCATCTGGTCACACGCGGCGGACAAGATACACTCTGCGGGTTGAAAGTCAGCCGCATCGGATCGTTCGATCGCACCGGAAACAGACTACAATTGATCACCGAATTACCGGCCGAAAGAACGATTTGCAAACACTGTGAACGGATTCAGAACCAGGACGGCGGCGAGTAAATAAACAGTGAACTAAATCAAAGGCCCACGCGTCAGGTTGACGAGTGGGCCTTTAACGTTGGCGAATTGCCCCAACTATTCTTCCGGTTCTGCCGGCGCGGCGACGACATCGCCGTCACTGCCATTGCCGGAGCTCACGACAATCGGTTCACGCGACGGCAACACGATGTCATGACCACCGACGATGTCGGGAAACTCGTCGAGATCGCGATCGCGTGCTTGATCGATCGTCTCGTCGCGTTCGATGTCGACGTTGCGGTAGTACTCCATGCCCGTGCCGGCCGGAATCAACCGGCCCATGATCACGTTCTCCTTCAACCCGCGCAGGTAATCGACGCGGCCGGAGATCGCGGCTTCCGTAAGCACGCGCGTGGTCTCCTGGAACGACGCAGCCGAGATGAACGAGTCGGTCGAGAGCGACGCCTTGGTGATGCCCAGCAAGAGCGGCTCGGCTTGCGCCACTTCGCCGTCTTCCTGTCGCACGCGTTCGTTCTCGTCCTGGAAGCGGAAACGATCGACCTGCTCTTCGAGCAGAAACTCGGTGTCGCCGACTTCCTTAATCTTCACCCAGCGCAACATCTGGCGAACAATCACTTCGATGTGCTTGTCGTTGATGTTCACGCCCTGGAGACGATAGACCTCCTGGATTTCGTTCACGAGGTATTCCTGCAAACGGCTCATTCCGAGCACGCGCAGAATGTCGTGCGGATTCAGGGGTCCGTCCATCAGCGCTTCGCCGGCGCGTACGCGATCGCCGTCCTGCACGTTGATGTGCGTGCCGCGCGGGATGTCGTACTCGCGCTCTTCCCCATCGTCGCCCGTGATGATCAGCTTGCGCTTGCCCTTTGAGATAGCGCCGAGCGTGACGGTGCCGTCGATCTCGGACATGACCGCGGTCTCCGCCGGCCGCCGTGCTTCGAAAAGCTCGACGACGCGCGGCAAACCGCCCGTGATGTCTTTGGTCTTGGTCGTCTCGCGCGGAATCTTCGCGATGATGTCGCCCGGCTCGACGTCCTCGCCGTCGGACACCATCAGGTTCGCGCGCACCGGCATCTGGTAAGTCTTCAGCACCTTGTTGCTGGCGCTGCGAATTTCCAGACGCGGCTGTTTCTTTTCGTCGGGCGAGTCTTTCACGACCATGCGCGACTGACCGGTCACTTCGTCGACTTCTTCATCGAACGTCACGCCTTCCTTCAAGTCCTGGAACTTAACGTGTCCAGCGACTTCCGTCAGGATCGCGAACGTGAACGGGTCCCACGTCGCCAGCAGTTGGTCCTGCGTGACGCGAGCGCCGTCTTCGACGAGGATGTGCGCGCCGTAAACGATCTGGTAACGCGCTGCTTCACGGCCACGGTCGTCGATAATGGTCAACGAACCGTTGCGGTTCATCGCGATGCGTTCGCCCTTGCGGCTCTTGACCGTTTGCAGGTCGATGTACTTGATCGTGCCGTCCTGGCGAGCTTCGTGCTTCGACGACTCTTCCAGACGAGCGGTACCGCCGATGTGGAACGTACGCATCGTCAACTGCGTGCCGGGTTCGCCGATCGACTGTGCGGCGATGACGCCGACAGCCTCGCCGATCTCGACTGCGCGGCCGGTTGCGAGGTTACGCCCGTAGCACTTGATGCAGCAGCCGCGACGCGATTCGCAGGTCAGCACCGAACGAATGCGGACGCGCTGCACGCCCGAACGTTGAATCTCGGCGGCCAGGTCTTCGTCGATCTCCTGGTTCGCCTCGACGATGGCCGAGCCTTCGATCGGGTCGGTGACGTCTTCGAGCGCCGTGCGGCCGACGATACGATCCCGCAGCGACTCGATCTCCTCGCCGCCTTCCACGATCGCGCTGGCGGAGATGCCACGCAGCGTGCCGCAGTCTTCCTCGCTGATGATCACGTCCTGGGCGACGTCGACGAGCCGGCGGGTCAGGTAACCCGAGTCGGCCGTCTTCAACGCCGTGTCGGCAAGGCCCTTGCGGGCGCCGTGCGTCGAGATGAAGTACTGCAACACGTTCAAGCCTTCGCGGAAGTTGGCCTGAATTGGGGTCTCGATGATTTCGCCGGACGGGCGAGCCATCAGACCGCGCATTCCCGCCAACTGGCGAATCTGCTGTGCCGAGCCTCTCGCGCCGGAGTCGCTCATGACGAGGATCGGATTGAGCTCGCCGCTCGAGCGCTCGCGGTCGTCCATCGCCTTGAACATCTCCTTCGCGACTTTGTCAGTCACTTCAGACCAGATGGCTATGACTTTGTTGTAGCGTTCACCGTTCGTGATGACGCCGTCGAGGTACTGTTGTTCGACCGCGATCACGTCCTTGTCGGCTTTATCAACCAATGGCTTCTTGGCGCCCGGCGTGACGAGGTCGTCGATGCCGATCGAGATGCCGGCCTTGGTCGCATACAGGAAGCCGAGGGTCTTGAGATCGTCAAGCATCTTGACCGTCATCTCATGGCCCAGGCGGATGTGCGAGTAGTTAACGAGCGATTGCAGGCCCTTCTTCTTCAACGTGCCGTTGATGAACGGAAGGCCGGCAGGAATCGAGTCGTTGAAAATGACGCGGCCGACGGTCGTGTTGATGACGCGACGGACGTCGTCCTGAACGGTCGCGCGCAGGATGTCCTGCGGATCGTGTTCCTGCACGAGGTCGATCAAGTCGCCCATGATGCGCAGCTTGATCGGCGTTTGGGTCGTGACTTCGCCGGCGTCGAGTGCAAGCAACACTTCCTCGAGTGAAGCGAACACGCGGCCCTCGCCTTTTGCGCCCGGACGATCGCGAGTCAGGTAGTAGATACCGAGCACGATGTCCTGCGAAGGCACGGCGATTGGCTGACCACTCGCCGGGCTCAGAATGTTGTTGCTGGAAAGCATCAACACTGCCGCTTCAATCTGTGCTTCCGGGCTCAGCGGAATGTGGACCGCCATCTGGTCGCCGTCGAAGTCGGCGTTGAACGCCGTGCAGACGAGCGGATGGATCTTGATCGCCTTGCCTTCGACGAGCACAGGTTCAAACGCCTGGATGCCAAGTCGGTGCAGCGTCGGAGCGCGATTCAGCAGCACCGGGTGCTCGCGAATCACCTCTTCCAGAATGTCCCAAACGACAGGCTCCTGCCGTTCGACCATTTCGCGTGCTTGCTTGATGGTCGCGGCGTGGGCCTGCTTCTCGAGTTGGTTGTAGATGAACGGCTTGAACAGTTCGAGCGCCATCTTCTTCGGCAGCCCGCACTGATGAAGTTTCAGCTCCGGACCAACCACGATCACCGAACGGCCTGAATAGTCGACGCGTTTGCCGAGCAGGTTTTGACGGAAGCGTCCCTGCTTGCCCTTCAAGGTTCCGCTCAACGACTTCAGCGGGCGATTGTTGACGCCGCGCAGCACGCGTCCGCGACGGCCGTTGTCGAACAAGGCGTCGACCGCTTCCTGAAGCATGCGCTTTTCGTTGCGCACGATGACTTCCGGCGCGCGCAACTCCATCAGCTTCTTCAGACGATTGTTGCGGTTGATGACGCGGCGATACAGATCGTTCAGGTCTGACGTCGCGAAACGTCCGCCATCCAACGGCACCAGCGGCCGCAACTCGGGTGGAATCACCGGAATCACGTCGAGGATCATCCAGTCGGGCCGGTTTCCGGATTTCAGGAAACTGGTCGCGACTTTCAGCCGCTTGGAATACTTCAGCTTCTTCTGCTGCGACGTCTCTTCCTTCATCCGCTTGCGCAGATCCGTCGCCAGCTCTTCCACGTCGACCATCGCGAGCAATTCCTTGATCGCTTCGGCGCCCATCTTGGCCACGAACTGCGCCGGATAGTCGCGCACGAGCTCGCGGTAGCGCTCGTCGCTGACCAGCTCACGCTCTTTCAACCCGGGAACGTCGCCCGGATCGATCACGATGTACGACTCGAAATAAAGGACCTTCTCCAGCTCGCGCAGCGGGATGTCGAGCAGGTGGCCGATGCGGCTCGGCAATCCTTTGAAAAACCAGACGTGCGAACACGGGCTCGCCAGGTCGATATGGCCCAGCCGCTCGCGCCGCACTTTCGCCTGGGTAACTTCAACTCCGCACTTGTCGCAGATCACTCCGCGGTGCTTCATGCGTTTGTACTTGCCGCACAAACACTCCCAGTCGGCTACCGGGCCGAAGATGCGCGCGCAGAAGAGCCCGTCGCGTTCCGGCTTGAACGTCCGGTAGTTGATGGTTTCTGGCTTGGTCACCTCACCATGCGACCATTGCCGGATTTTTTCCGGTGACGCAAGTGAGATACGAATAGCTTCAAAGTCAGGAGCTAGTTGCGTCTTCTCTTGTTGAAATCGAAACACTTGATTTTCTCCGTTCTGCTGACCCCTAAACACCCGCTACGTCGCCTTAGGTCTTAGGTCTTTGGCCATTTGCGACCACCAAGACCTAAGTCCAAAGACCAAAGACCTTCTTCTAAGCTTCGACCGCGCTTGTAACGATCGCTTCACCAACGCCATCCTGTGGGGCGCCGTCTTCCGCCGCCTTCTTGTTGATCAACTCAACATCAAGACACAGCGACTGCAACTCACGCACGAGCACGTTGAACGACTCGGGCAGACCCGGATCGAAGTCGGCTTCGCCTTTAACGATCGCCTCGTAAATCTTCGAACGTCCGGCGACGTCGTCGGACTTCGCCGTCAGCAACTCTTGCAGGATGTGAGCGGCGCCGTAAGCTTCGAGCGCCCAGACCTCCATCTCTCCAAAACGCTGTCCGCCAAACTGTGCCTTGCCGCCCAGCGGTTGCTGCGTGATCAAGCTGTACGGTCCGATCGAACGAGCGTGAATCTTGTCGTCGACAAGGTGCGACAGCTTCAACATGTAGATGTAGCCGACGGTCACCTTCTGTTCGAACGGATCCCCGCTGAGCCCGTCGTAGAGCACTGCCTTGCCTGACTCGCTCACGATCTCGGGCAGTCCGAGTTCAGTGGCGCGAGCGCCCGACTCGTGCAACTTCTTCTTGATCTCGATCTCGGTCGCGCCGTCAAACACCGGCGTTGCGAAGTGCAGACCGAGCACGCGCGCGGCCCAGCCGAGGTGTGTCTCGAGGATCTGGCCCACGTTCATGCGCGACGGCACGCCCAACGGATTGAGTACGATCTCGACCGGTGTACCGTCAGGCAGGTAAGGCATGTCTTCCTCGGGAAGAATCCGAGCGATGACGCCTTTATTACCGTGCCTTCCCGCCATCTTGTCGCCGACGGAGAGCTTGCGCTTCATGGCGATGAAGACTTTCACCATCTTGATGACGCCCGGTGAAAGCTCGTCGCCCTGTCGCAGCTTCGCGATCTTCTCTTCGTAGATGTCCGAAAGGATCTTGATCTGGCGTTCAGTGCGGTCCTCGTACTCCTTGATTTCCGCGCCGATGTCGAGACGCGACGAAGCGAGTTGTACTTTGCGCAGCGCTTTCGGTTCGACTGCACGCAGCATCTCGCGCGTGATCGGAATGTTCTTTTCGATCAGCACTTCTTTGTTGACGGTCAGATCGGCTGACAGCTTGCGGCCTTCGAGCAGTTCGTAGATTCGCTCGTCACGCTGTTCGCGCAAGATACGAATCTCGTCCTCGAGGTCGCGCCGCAGGCGATCTTCTTCGTCCTGTTCGATCGACAGCGAACGTTGGTCTTTTTCCTGGCCCTTACGCGTGAAGACCTGCACGTCGACGACGGTGCCGTCGATTCCCGGCGGGCTGACGAGCGACGCGTCTTTAACGTCGCCGGCCTTCTCGCCGAAGATGGCTCGCAGGAGTTTCTCTTCCGCGGTCAGTTGGGTCTCGCCTTTCGGCGTGACTTTGCCGACCAGGATCGATCCCGGTTTCACCTGAGCGCCGATGCGAATGATGCCGCTCTCGTCAAGATCGCGAAGCATGTTCTCGCCGACGTTCGGGATGTCGCGCGTGATCTCCTCCGGACCGAGTTTCGTGTCGCGCGCTTCGATTTCGAGCTCTTCGATGTGGATCGAAGTGTAGTAGTCCTCTTTGACGAGGCGCTCGGAGACGAGGATCGCGTCTTCGAAGTTGTAACCGCGCCACGGCATGAACGCGACGAGCACGTTGCGTCCGAGCGCGAGTTCGCCGCGGTCCGTGCAGGGACCATCGGCGATTACCTGGCCTTTTTCCACGCGTTCGCCGACGTGAACTATCGGGCGTTGATTGATACAGGTGTTCTGGTTCGAACGCTTGAATTTGATCAACGTGTAGATGTCGGCGGTAACCTCGCGCGAGATCGTGCCGTCGACGTTGTGATCAGCCTTGACGATGATGCGCTCCGAGTCGACGTAGTCGACGACGCCGTCGCGCTTGGCAGCAACGACCGCGCCGGAGTCGCGCGCAGTCACCTTCTCCATGCCGGTGCCGATATACGGAGCTTCCGCACGCAGCAACGGCACTGACTGGCGCTGCATGTTCGAACCCATCAACGCCCGGTTCGCGTCGTCGTTCTCGAGGAACGGAATCAACGACGCGGCGACGGAGACGAGCTGCTTCGGCGAGACGTCGACGTACTCGATGTCTTTGCGCAGAGCGAGAATGAACTCGCCCGCTTTTCGCGCGGCGTTGCGCTCGTTGACGATGTTGCCTTCTTCGTCAAGCTCGATGTTGGCCTGGCCGACGACGTGTTTGTCTTCCTCCCACGCAGTCAGGTAGAACGGCCACGGCTCGAACTCAGCCTTCCGAGCTTCGGCGCCGAGCTTCTTGTTCGCCTTCTCGACTTCGTCCTGCGGTATGTGATCGCCGGGCTTCAACTTCGTGTCGCCGCCGTTGATGACGCGCACGTATTCGACCACGCGCCCGTCAATCACTTTGCGATACGGAGCCTCGATAAAGCCGAACTCGTTGATGCGCGCGAAGCACGACAGACTCGAGATCAGACCGATGTTCGGACCTTCAGGCGTCTCGATAGGACAAATGCGGCCGTAGTGCGTCGGGTGTACGTCGCGGACTTCGAACCCCGCGCGTTCACGCGAGAGACCGCCCGGCCCCAGTGCCGAGAGACGACGTTTGTGCGTGATCTCCGACAGCGGGTTCGTCTGGTCCATGAACTGCGACAACTGGCTCGATCCGAAGAACTCGCGCACCGCCGCCGTCACCGGCTTGGCGTTGATTAGATCGCGCGGCATCGTCGTCTGCATTTCCTGGTGGATCGACATCTTCTCCTTGATGGCGCGTTCCATTCGTTCCAGACCGATGCGGAACTGGTTTTCGAGCAACTCGCCAACGGCGCGGACGCGGCGATTTCCCAGGTGATCGATGTCGTCCGCCTGGTACTCAGACGGGTTCTTGCGCATCTTCAGCACGTACTCGACCACTTCGTAGAAGTCGTGCGCTGACAGTAGCGGATCGTCGATGCGATCGCGTTCCGGCTTGCCCATCTTGATGTTGAACTTCAGACGGCCGACGCGCGAGAAGTCAAACTTCCGCGGATCGAAGAACATCGCTTCGAGCAGACGGTAAGCAGTTTGCACAGTCGGCGGATCGCCCGGGCGCATCTTGCGATAAATCTCGAGCAGCGCGTCGACTGGTTTGGTGATGACGTCTTTCTTGAGTGTCAACGAGAGCACCGGGCCAACGTCGTCGCGCTCGGGGAAGAACACGGAGAAGCTGGTGATTCCGGCTTCGATGATCTCCTGCAATTTCGCCGGCGTGATTTCGTTGTTGGCTTCGATAATGATCTCGCCGCTCTCGGTGTTCACGATGTCGGCGAGAGCAAACGCGCCTTCGAGCTGCGAGGAATCGATCTCGACTTCGCTCGTGCCCGCTTTGCGCAACTGTTCGAGAGCGCTGGAGGTGACCTTCTTGCCGCTGCGGACAATCGGGTCGCCGCTCTTGCCCTTGATGTCGTAGTCGACCTTCATGCCGACAAGGTTCGTCGATCCGTGTTCTGGCACCTGGACGAACAGATGTCCCTCTTGAAGACGAATCTGGTCGGTGATGTAGACGGCTCGCAACATGTCTTCGTCGGTGAACGAAGCATTCTTCACTGCGTCTTCCAATTGCGAATCGGTGCGGAGTCCCTTCAAATCGGTTTTCTGGTTGAACCAGAGACCGAGCGCGCGCAGGAAGATCGACGCCAGGAACTTGCGCTTGCCGACGCGGACGTAAAGCAGGTTCTTCTGGTCGTACTCGAACTCGACCCACGAGCCGCGATACGGAATGATCTTGGCGACGTAGATGGCGCCGCGTTTGAAGAACACGCCCGGCGAGCGATGAAGCTGCGAAACGATGACGCGTTCCGTGCCGTTGATGATGAAAGTGCCGTTGTCAGTCATCAACGGGATTTCGCCGAAGAAGACTTCCTCTTCCTTGATGTCGCGAATCGACAGGACCTCGGTGTCGGGATCCTTGTCGAAGACGGTGAGCCGGATCTTGACCTTCAGAGGCACGCTGTAGCTCATGCCGCGTTCCTGGCACTCCTGCTGATCGTGCTTGTGTTTCAGACCGACGGGCTCCCCGCAGTTTTCGCACAGTTGCGGGCGAACGAAGTTGAACGTGCCGCAGCGGTGACAGAGCGTGTCGCCGGCGGCGAGCGGGTTCACCTTGATGGTGGAGCCGCAGTTCTTACAGTTCGAGCGCAGGTAGTTGAGACCTTCAAGCCGGCCGCATTTACACTGCCAGTTACCAATCTGGTACTCGACGAAATCGAGCGTCGCGGTGCCGCGAAAGTCGGAGATTGGAAAGACCGACTGAAAGACCGCTTGCAGGCCCGTGCCCTCGCGCTCTTCGGGCAGCAGGTCCATTTGCAGAAAGCGGTTGTACGACTCGCGTTGAATCTCGATCAGGTTTGGAATCCGGACGGCGGTCGCGATTTTCGAGAAGTCGACGCGCTCGGGCGCCTGACTCGTTCGCCGTCCTAAGCCTGTGTTGATTGTATGAAGCAGATTAGCTGACATGTGAGATTCCTTAGTAAATTACCGATACCCTAAACCCCGGAGACGGCGAAAGGCGGTCAGAGCGCACAATGCCCTGACCGCTTCTTCGCAAAAGCGGCGGATCTTTCCGTCAGATTTTTTGGGAGTAACGCCAGCGCCTCCAATACTCCCCTAAGTTAACCAGTTGATAATGCCCTGTCAAGATACGCGAATCAAGTGTCAATTCGCGTTACTTGACCTCAACCGTTGCACCCGCATCGGACAACTTCTGCTTGATGGTTTCGGCTTCTTCTTTCGAAACGCCTTCCTTGACTGCTTTGGGGGCGGCCTCGACCAGATCCTTGGCTTCCTTCAGACCAAGGGCAGTAACCTCGCGGACGACCTTGATCACGTTGATCTTGTTGCCGCCGATGGCTTGCAGGATCACGTCAAACTCGGTCTTCTCTTCCGCCGCGGCTGCTGCCTCACCGCCACCGCCACTAGCCGCCGGAGCTGCCGCTACTGCTGCTGCCGCCGCCGAAACTCCGAAGGTCTCTTCCAGGTCTTTCACGAGCTGTGAAGCCTCCAGGAGCGTCATACTTTTCAAAAATTCGATTACGTCTTCGCGTGTTGCTGCCATGATTACCTTTCTATCCTCCTCAAAATCCTACGCGGTCTTCTGTTCACCGATCTGCTTAATAACTATCGCCAAGTTGCGCGGCACCGCCGAAATGACCGT